>CAVRXX010000033.1:0-95262 GCA_963725195.1 uncultured Alphaproteobacteria bacterium
TTGTCTTGTCTAGATCGAGCCCCGCTTCGCCGGCGCGAAACGCATTGGCGCAGGCAAAATCGACGATGCGGCGACGCTTACGGGCTTCGAGGCGGATTGACCCATCCTGCGACCGGACGAACCGGAGCCGGTCGCCGGGCGATCTGGCCAAGCTCCTGGCGAAGCGCGCTTGGCACGGTGATCTGCCCCTTGCTGGTTACGGTCGCCTCCCCGAAATCGTGTTCTGCGGCCCCTTGCTTGACGCTCACCGCGTCCTCCTGTCGTCCTTACTTTTTGCAAGGTAAGGAGATAATCAACGTAATGTCAAGGGTTCCTTTGTCACACCTTGCCCATCACCTCCTGGCGGAAACCGTAGACTTCGCGTTTGCCGGCGATGGCGACGAGGCGAACGGATCGCTCTGGCCGGGCTCGAAGCGAACCGCGGTGCCGGCGGGGATGTCGAGCCGGTAGCCCTTCGCCTTCGCGCGGTCGAACTTGAGCGCCGGGTTGGTCTCGAAGAAATGATAGTGCGAGCCGACCTGGATCGGCCGGTCGCCGGAATTGGACACGTCGAGCGTGAGCGTCCCGCGGCCGACATTCATCGCGATTTCGCCGGGCTCGGCGATCACTTCGCCGGGGATCTCTTTGTCCTCCGCGCCGCGGATCGGATGATGGACGGTGACGAGCTTGGTGCCGTCGGGGAAGGTCGCCTCGATCTGGATGTCGTGGATCATCGAGGCGATCCCGTCCATCACCTGATCGGCGGCCACGACATGCGCGCCGGCCGCCATCAGCTCGGCGACCGTGCGCCCGTCGCGCGCGCCCTCGACGACGATGGTCATCGGCGCGATCGCCTCGGGGTGGTTCAGCTTGACGCCGCGCTCGAGGCGGCGACGCGCCACCATAGCCGCCATGGCGATCAGCAGCTTGTCCTTTCGCGCGGGGTGAGGTTCATGGGGCCTTGTCCCTCCTCGTGGGCCTTGAGCTTTCCAGCAACTTTCGCGCCTTTTTAGGGCCAGAGGCGCGGCTTGCGTCCGCCAAGCGCGACAATGGCGGCGAGGAAGGCGCGGCGGGCGATCGAGCCGACGAGGCTGGACGAGGAGGCGGGCGACGAGGAGGCCGTCGAAGGCGCTCGCGCCGCTTTCGACGGCAGGGCGGGTCGGATCGAGCGCTGCGCGCAAATCGGGCAGGCGAGCCTGGGATCCTTGGGCGCCGAAGCGACCAAGTGGTCGACACGGCTCGCGCGCCTGCGCCGACCGCTGCGCGCTCCAGAGTTGCGCCGGCGTGGTCGGATCCTTGTCTCGTCGGCGAACACCGAGCCGGCCGTCGCGGCGAACGCGCCATGAATACCTTCACGCTTGCGTCGATCCGGCTTTCGCCCATCGCGAGGCGCCCGAACACCAGCGTTTCCACGATAATGAACTCGGCTTCGCCCGCGGCCTTCTGGACCCTCGAGCCGCCGCTCGAGCCGCGCCCCATCGAACATGAGTGTCTCCTGAGGCAGCCAGAAGAGCCGCGCGCCGGACGCAAGCGTAAGTCGGGTCGCGATGGAGGCGGCGGAGCCGTCGCTGCGATAGATGCGCTCGGCCGAAGGCGTGGTCGCTTCGACCTCGGCTGCCTTCGCTCAGCGTGAGGCTCAGGACATAGAAATCGCCGCCGGCGACCCCGCCGCCGGTGTTGACGATCGCCGCCTCGCAAGGGTTCGACGAGCGGGGAAAGCGCCAGCGCAGGCCCCCGGTCTCGAAAAGGCGGTGAGGTTCGGTGCGCGCGCCGACCCGCGCGAAAGACCCGCGCGCTTCCGCCCGAGCCCGCTGCCGGCCGGCCGGTCTGCCGCGCGGGTCGACGGGCTCGAGCGAATCCATCAGTGTCATTCTTTCATGACAGATTGCAACTCCACCTCAACTCCGGCGTCTTGGCCGCCGTGCTCGCCGCGCCTCCTTCATGCGCTGTGGAACTCGCTCGTCAAGAGCGCGAGCGACAAGTTTCTCATCGGCGGTCGTGGCGATCTGGTGCGGCGAAGTCGCTCTCTTGGCCGCTCTCGTTCTGCCGCGGCCGACGGAAGCAGCCATGCCCTTCATCGTCGCCTCGGCCATCATGCATATCGTCTATTTTATCCTAGTCGGACAGCTCTATCGCAGCGCCGACCTCTCGGTCGCTTACCCGATCATGCGCGGACTTGCGCCCTTGATCGCCGCCGTCATCGCGCTTGCGGCATTGGGCGAAAGGCCGGGGCCTATCGCCAGCCTCGGAGTGGGGACGCTCGTCGCGGGCGTGCTCGGCATGGGCGCAAGCGGCCTCGCGCATGGTCAAATCGATCGCCCGACGATTACTTGGCGCCGCCAATTCGGCAGTCATCGCGGTCTATTCGGTGATCGACGGGCAAGGCGCGAGGCTTTCGGGGGCGGGGTCGGCCTTCGCCTTTGCCTATAATGCGTGGGCGGACGCGCTGACCTGCGCTCCGCCTATTTGCCGGGTCATTCTTTCTCTTCGCGGGCGCGCCGTGGTCGGCGCCTTTGCGCGGGGCTGGCGGCTCGGCCTTGTCGGCGGCGGCGCCGCCTTCCTCGGCTATGCGATTGTCGTCTGGGCGATGACCCGCGCCCCGATCGCCGCCGTCGCGGCGCTTCGCGAGACGTCGGTCGTGTTCGCAGCGATCATCGGCGTCGTGGCGCTTCGCGAACCGTTTCATGCGCAACGGGCGGTCGCCGCGCTGGTCATTCTCGCAGGCGTCATCCTTCTGCGGATCGGCTGACCGAAGGCGCTTTCGCCAGGCCGGATAGGGCCTGGCGGCGTGGGTCACCTTGAGCATTGCCGTTGTAGATTGACCTCGCCGCGCTCGCAGACCGGGTCAAGCACCGTGGCGTAGGGATCGCCAACTCGGTAAAGCTCATAAGCTTCGAGCGCTCCGCCCGGCTGGCGTCGCTGCAACAGGCCCGCCGGCTCGACTTCATGAAAACGCATCTTCAGAATGAGGTCGAAATGGCGGCCCGGTTCGCCGAGCGCGAGCCCAGGCGCTGCGAACAGCGCTTCCGGTGGCTCAGGCTCGAATATCCACCGTATGCGCTGCTGCGGCTGCACGATGGGAATCGCACGCTCGCCGTAATAGGTCATCAGCGAAGTCAGCGCGTAGCCTTGGGTGAGGACATAAGCCGCGTTGTCGGCGCGCGCCTTGGCGTCGAGGTCGCGCGCGAGCCCCGGAAAGCCCTCGAGGCGCGCGAGCGGATTGCCCGGCCCAAGCGGGATGGCGCTGGTCATAACCTCGGCGAAGGTCAGCGCAGCGACGGCGAGCCCGATTGGCGCGGCCCATGGAGCCGCTTTCGCGATCGTAGCTGCGAAGCCTGCAGCGCCTGCCCTGCGGGTTTCGGCGACCCAGTCCGCGGCGAGAATCGCCGCGGCCGGATAAAGCGGCGCGAGCCAGTTGCCCTGCACGCGGTCGTGCAGCGAATGCAACAGGAAGTAGACCGCCGCGGGCGCGATCGTGCAGGCGAGAATACGTCGCGCTTCGTCGCGCGATCGGAAGGGCGGGCGCAGGCGCCAGGGGATGGTCCAAACGGCGGGTATGAGCGCGGCGACAACCAGCGGATTCATGAGCCCGATCTGCGCAACCAGGAACTCCGCCAGGTAATAGGGCGTGAATTCGGTCGGCGGCGCGCGGCCAAGTTGCTTCATAAAGGTCGCCCAGCCGTGTTCGTCGTTCCAGACGACGAACGGGGCGAAAATGATGAGGGCGATGGCGAGGGCGGCATAGAGCGCAGGCGAGAGAAGCCAGCGGCGCAGCGAGGGCGTCGCTACCAGCGCGAGGGCGATCCCGCTTGCGAAAAAGGCGGCGGTGAACTTCGATTGCAGGGCCAAGCCCAGAGCCAGGCCCAGCGCGATGAGCCAGGTTTTTTCGCTCGAGCGCCAGAGCTCGACCAGGGCCGCAAGCCCAAGGGTCCAAAACACGACCAGCGGAGCATCGGGAGTGACGAACACCGCCCCGATCGAGACCAGCGGCATGGCGACCCACATCAGCGCCGCGAGCGCGGCTTTCTCCGCCAAATCGAACAGGCGCCAAGCGATGAAGGCGATCAGAGCGGGCAGCGCGCCGACAAGGAGGAGCGAAAGCGCCCGCACTCCGAGCTCCGAGCCGCCGAACAGCGCAGTCGAGGCGCGGATGAGGAGCGCGACCATCGGTGGGTGGTCGAGATATCCGAAAGAAAGGGAGCGCGACCAAAGCGTATAATAGGCTTCGTCGAAAGTGAGCTCGAGCCTGCCGGCGGCCAGCGCCTGCATGGCCAAAAGCGCAACCGACGCTGCGCAAGCGTAAACGCTGAGCCGGGCGGCGCGATGCAAGCCCGATTCCGCGCGCGCAACGGCGAGCATGGAATTGCCGCTCACGTTGTCGCCTTCGCTCTCGTCACCGTCCACGATCCGTCGCGACCGTTCGCACGCTCGCGCGCTTGTCGTCAATCATGGCCAAAAATGGGAAATTGACGCGAAGGTGTTGCGCGGCGCACACAGGCGCCTCGCCGCCGAGGTCGTATAAAGTCCTCGAGGGCGACGCGGAAAGGCAGGCGGCGCAATCGGGTTAGGAATCATGGCGGCCGCGGCGGACAGGAAGCGTTCGAGAGAAGTGGATCGCGACGACGCCGCGGACGCCTCGCGCTTTTTCTCGCGCATCGGCTATCTGGTGCTGGCCGTCGGCGCGCCGGTCGGGGTCGTGCTCCACCCGCTCGGCCTCTATGTGATGTTCTCGATTGGCGTGGGTCTTCTTCTGATCGCGGCAGCCCTCGACGCGGAGCCTGGATTTCTCGAGCGCTGCAAGCGGCCCTTTTACGTTCCGGCGTTTCTCGCTCTGCTGGCGGGATTGGCTTGGGCGGCGCTGTCAATTCTGTGGACGCCTTATCCGGTCGCGGCGGCCCAGCACCTGCTCAAGCTGAGCGTCCTCATTGTCGCAACACTGTTGGCCGTGGCTGCGCCACGCGAGAACGCTGCCGCTACCGATCTCTACCTGTTCCCAATCGGCGTGATGGTCGGAATGGCGGCGATCGTCGCGCGCGCTCTCGCGGAGACGCTCGGGGGAGCGCCGGACGACGGGCGGCTTGCGGCAGGGGCGGTCGCGATCGCCGTGCTCTTGTTCCCGGCGAACGCCGGACTTGCGGCGCGCGGGCGCAACGGACTTGCGCGCCTCCTTTTGATCGTCGCCCTCTGCTTCGCCTATATCGACAGTTACGCTCCGCTCACGGTTGCGTTGTTTGCCGGCTATCTCGCCCTGTCGTTCTCGATCTCGGATTTGTCGCGCACCGCGCGCGAATTGAGTTGGGGCGCGGCCGCGCTCATCCTGTTGTCCCCGCTCATCCCCGCGCTCGCGCCGACCGTCTCCGCCTGGATCTTCCATGCCCGGCTCGCCTCGCTGCCGGCGCCTTATCCGTCGCTCTCGGTGGCGGCGGACGTGTTCACGCACGACAAGCTGAGGCTGATCACGGGCCATGGATTTGCGACAGTCGCCCATGGGGTGCAAGACCAGATCCTGCCGGCCCGGACTCCCCGCGCGCTCGCGTTCACCGTCTGGTATGAGCTCGGGATCGTCGGCGCCGTCCTGGCGGCGGCAGGGGCGTGGCTCGCGTTCCGGTCAATTGCGCACGCGCCGCGGCGGCTCGCGCCCTATATGGCCGCAGCCTTCTCGGCCGTGGTGGCGCTCGCCTTCCTCAATGTCGATTTCGCTGAAATGACCACGCTGACCTTGATCGCGGTCGCCGTCATTTCGACTGACGTCGCGGCGCGCAGCCAATATCGCACCCGCCGGCCATCGGCGGCCGGGCTCGCAAATCTGTGAAGCGCCTTCGCCGCTCCTAGGCCACGCCCCGGGCCCGCGCTAGCGCTTGCTGGCGAACGCTGCCGGTCCGTGACCAATGCGCGGGCGCTTGTACTCGACCACGACGGCGCGAGTGCGGCCCGCTGACCAAGCTCGATCGGCCCCGCGTTTTGGCGGCCTGTTTGGCCGCCAAGGCCTTCACATCGTCGACCGGCACGCCCATGAGGGACGCGGCGATTTCGGCGCGCTGACCCGGATCGTTGGCCAGACTTTCCGCCGCGATCAAGGCCTCTTCTACTGTCGGGGTGTCGCGGCGCACGCGGCGAACGCCCCATTTGGTCTTCCAGGTGGCTGACATGGGCCCCTCTAAATCCTGGCTACTCTTGTTGAAAGAGCCTTCTAGCAGATTTGTTGCACCGCAGCAATCCGATCCAGCTTCAACATTTACGTTATCCACATGCGCTACGCGGGTAGACGGGCTTACGGAGCGTCAATGGGAGTTGACCCTCGGGCGCGGCATCCCGGCGCGGCCCATATCCTGCTTGACAAAAGTTGCGCGTAGCAAAACGATTGACCAAACGGTCAGGAATGAACCGGTCCATCTCTCCAAGGCTTTGGGGTTTTTGCCCATGACGATCGTAGCTGACCCGTCGGGCGCATCGGACGTCCGCCCGGGACGCCTGGACGAGGCGACGCTAGAAGGTAATTTTGCCGATCTGCACCCGCTCTTGACCCCGCATGAGGCAAGAGTGGAGGCGGAGCGCTGCTATTTCTGCTTCGACCCACCCTGCCAGCAGGCCTGTCCGACCGCCATCGACATTCCGCTCTTCATTCGCCAGATCGCCGCTGGCAACCGCTCGGGCGCGGCGACCACCATTTTCAATTCCAACATCATGGGCGGCATGTGCGCCCGCGTCTGCCCGACCGAAACGCTTTGCGAGGAAGCCTGCGTGCGCGAGGCGGCGGAGGCGAAGCCGGTGGTCATCGGCCGATTGCAGCGCTATGCGACCGAGCCCACGATCGCAACCGGGAAATCGCCTTACACGCGTGGTGCGCCGACGGGCAAGCGCGTCGCCATTATCGGCGCAGGGCCGGCGGGCCTGGCTTGCGCACATGAACTTGGCCTGGCCGGCGTCGACAGCACGATCTTCGAGCCGCGCGAGAAGGCGGGTGGCCTCAATGAATACGGCATCGCCGCCTACAAAACCGTTGATGACTTCGCCACGCGGGAAGTCGAGTTCATTCTCTCGATCGGCGGCATCGACATTAAGCGCGGGCAGGCGCTCGGCCGCGACGTCAAGCTCGACGACCTCAGGCGTGACTACGACGCCGTCTTCGTTGGCGCGGGCCTTGGCGCGACCAACAAACTCGGATTGCCGAGGGAGACCGAACTCGCGAACGTGATCGACGCCGTCGACTATATCGCCAAGCTCCGGCAAGCGAAGGATCTTTCCACCGTGCCGGTCGGCCGCCGCGTGGTGGTGATTGGCGGCGGCATGACGGCGATCGACGTCGCGGTGCAGTCGAAGAAGCTCGGGGCCGAGACCGTAACCATGGTCTACCGGCGCGGGCCCGAACAGATGAAGGCGAGCGCGTATGAGCAGGAGCTCGCGCAAACGAGCGGGGTGGTCATCCGCTATTGGGCCCGGCCGGTCGCGCTCGAAGGTCGCGGCGACACGCTGAGCGGCGTGGTGTTCGAGAGCGGCAATGGCGGCGAGGGCGTGTCCGCTCCGGTGGGCTCAGTCTTTCGCCTCGACGCCGACATGCTCTTTCTCGCCATCGGGCAGCGCGGCGCGCCGGAGGCGTTGGGTGGAGCGCCGATCGAAGTCAGGGACGGCCGCATTGTCGTTGACGCCGAGCGCCGCACGACGCTAGCCGGCGTCTGGGCCGGCGGGGATTGCGTCTATGGCGGAAAAGACTTGACGGTGAGCGCCGTCGAGGACGGCAAGCAGGCGGCGCGCTCGATCGCCGCGGCGCTCGGCGCGTCGCACGCCTGACAGCGAGGGTCCAATGGCCGATCTCAGCACCAATTTTCTCGGGGTGAAATCGCCCAATCCGTTCTGGCTCGCCTCCGCCCCGCCCACCGATCGGAAGGTCAATGTCGAGCGCGCGTTCCGCGCCGGCTGGGGCGGCGTGGTGTGGAAGACGCTGGGCGAAGCGGGGCCGCCGGTCGTCAACGTGTCGGGAGCGCGCTACGGCGCGATCCACGGACCCGACCGGCGCCTCATCGCGATGAATAACATCGAGCTCATCACCGACCGCGACCTCGAGATCAACTTGCAGGAAATCAAGGAGGTCAAGCGCGCCTGGCCCGACCGCGCTCTGATTGTGTCGCTGATGGTTCCTTGCGACGAGAAGTCGTGGGAGAGCATTCTCGCTCGCGTCGAGGAAACCGAATGCGACGGGGTCGAGCTCAATTTCGGCTGCCCGCACGGCATGAGTGAGCGCGGCATGGGCTCGGCCGTCGGCCAGGTGCCCGAATATGTCGAGATGGTCGCGCGTTGGTGCAAGGCGCACACCCGCATGCCGGTCATCGTGAAGCTGACCCCCAACATCACCGACGTGCGCCAGCCGGCGCGCGCGGCGAAAAAGGGCGGCGCCGATGCGGTGTCGCTCATCAACACCATCAATTCGATCATGAATATCGATCTCGACCATATGACGCCCGACGTCGCCATCGACGGCAAGGGCACGCACGGAGGCATGTGCGGTCCCGCGGTGAAGCCGATCGCGCTGTCGATGGTGTCGGAGATAGCCCGTGATCCGGCTTGCGCCGGCGTGCCGATTTCCGCCATCGGCGGGATCACCACCTGGCGCGACGCGGCGGAGTTCATCGCGCTTGGCGCAGGCACGGTGCAGGTCTGCACCGCCGCGATGACCTACGGCTTCAAGGTCGTCCAGGAGATGATCACCGGCCTTGCCGACTATATGGACGCGAAGGGCTATGCGACGATCGAGGATTTCCGCGGTCGCGCGGTTCCTTCGATCACCGACTGGCAATATCTCAATCTCAATTACGTGGCGAAGGCCGAGATCGATCAGAAGCTCTGCATTCAATGCGGCCGCTGCCACATCGTCTGCGAGGACACTTCGCATCAGGCGATCTTCGCCCGCGTCAATGGCAAGCGCCAGTTCGTGGTCAACGAAGCCGAATGCGTCGGCTGCAATCTCTGCACGCTGGTCTGCCCGGTCGAGGACTGCATCACGCTCGTTCACAAAGTCGCGGGCGTCGACCCGCGCACCGGGCTCGACTACGCCCGCGCGCCCGCCAACTGGACGACGCATCCGAACAACCCGGCCGTCCACACACGAGCGGCGGAATAGGGTCGGGCCAGCGGAGGCTCCGGTTTTGGAGCCTGCTGCATTTCGGGCAGCATCGATGGCGTCAGCGCACCCGCCCCTCTTGTGGGGGCGGGCATAGCCCGTCGATGAGGCTAGCGCAGCCCGATGCGAAGCGACGCGTTGCCGGAAATTTGCTATCGTCAGCGCGCAGTCGAGAGGCGACGACATGAACCGATACGGCCTCGCCCTTGGGGCAATCCTAGCCGCTAGTCCGGTATCCGCCGCCAACGTGACGACTTGGGCCAACCTGGTGGATTGCCACAAATGCGCCGAACGTTATGGCGTGCGCGCGAGGAACCTGTGGGAGTGTCCGGCAGATTGGCCCGAAGGAGCGCATACGCCAGTCACTAACCCGCACGCGACGCGCGCCCAAGTTGCAGCGGCTGAGCAGTGTATCCGTCGCCTTACACGCAGAAGAATGAACCGGCCATAACGGAGTGGCCACTCTGCGAGGCCGCAAAGGCTGAAATGGACATCGGCTGGACATCGCGAAGTCATCAATTTTACAACCACATCATATTGCTGACGTTTTTTCGTGAATAGCCGCCGGTCGCTTCCTCCACGACGGGGAGACAGGCGCACGATTCCGTGTAAACTCAAGAGCGGAGAACAGCGCGCCCCTCTCACTCCGCATCGGCGCCTTCTCCTTGAGCTTTCCGAACACCGAATTGACGTCGATTCCGCCGGCTTGGGCTTGGGTCGGGACGCCGACACTTCGAGCGGCTCGCGGGAGCGGCCGGCGAGGAATCTCCGCCAAACAGCTGGCTGCGATGACCATCCGGTCGCCAAAGAGATGGGTCTTATTCCACCGCTGAAAGACCCGCCTCGACCGAACGACTCGGCTTCGCGCTCAAAATCAAATTGCCAATCGCCGCCCGCAGCTTGCTGTTGGACACAGGCTTGTGCAGGAGCAGAAGGCCGCTTGCCTTGGCTTCCGCCAGACGATCAGGCGCGGTGTCGCCGGTGATCAGTATGGCGGGTATCGTGTCGTTGTATTCCGCACGAATGCGTTCGATGACGGCGAGCCCGTTTTCGCCGTCGCGAAGGCGATAGTCGCACAGAATCAATGCGGGTTTGGCGGGGTCGGCGGAGAGACGCAGGATCGCTTCGTCGCCGCCGTCGACCGCGACGACGTCGTACCCCCATCCCGTCAAGAGACTCTGCGTCGCGTCACGAATAGCGGGCTCGTCGTCGATCACGACCACGAGCCCCTTTGCCGGCGACACGGAGGCGATCGCTGGCTCCGGCTCGGCGACCGGCGATCGATGTTCCGCAAGCGGGATTGTCACCTCGAAGCGCGAGCCGCGCCCGGGCTCAGAGTGTAGCGTGAGTCCGCAATCGAGGAGAGAGGTCAGCCGTCGGACGATCGCAAGACCAAGTCCGAGGCCCTTCGTCGAATCGCGTTGGGGATTGCCGAGTTGATAATACTCCTGAAACACACGTTTCTGCTCGTCGAGCGGAATGCCGCGTCCCGTATCGATCACCTGCACCGCGATCGCGGCGCCCCGGCGCCGGCAGCCGATCACGATCCGTCCGTGATCGGTGTAGCGCACCGCATTCGACACGAGGTTGCGCAGGACCCGCTCGATCAGCACCGGGTCGGTCCAAACGATCGCGCTGCATCGCTTTGAGATGAGCGAGACGCCCTTGGCCCTGGCTTCTTCCTGGTGGTCGTGGGAAAGGCGCTCGAGCACCTGGCCGATGGGAACTGCCCGTCTCTCGACGGCGACGACTCCCGCGTCGAGCTTTGAAATGTCGAGAAGCGCCGAAAAGAGGCCGTCCATCGCCGCGGTCGACGCTTCGATCTGCTGGATGATCCGGCGCCCCTCCGGCGCCATCGGAACGCCACGCAGAGCCCCGACAAACATGCCGAGCGCATGGATGGGCTGGCGCAAATCGTGACTCGCCGCCGCGAGGAAGGACGATTTCGCTCGGTTCGCCTCCTCGGCGATCTTCCGTTCCCGTTCGGCAATGTCCTTTTGCTGTTGCAAGTCGAGGGCCATGGCTTGTGTACGAATTCTCAGGCCCACGATCTGCTTGAACGAGCGGTTCGTCGTGTACCCCAAGGCGGCGAACGCCGCGATGAAGACGAGCATGAGCAGGCTGGTCAGGCGCTCGATGGGATTCGAAGAGACGGCGCTCACCAGCGCATAGGGAAGCGTCGCTGGAAAGAACAGGGCGTAGAGAGCCGGCAAATACGTGCCGAATGCGACAATCGCCCCCTCCGCGACCGCCGCAGTCACGACGACGACGATAAGCTCCACTTCGAAACGATCGCCTGTCGGCAGCCCTATTGGGGCCCAACCCCAGGCCATTCCCTCGGCAAAGCTGATGACGCTGAACCAGAGCGCCCACTTGCGCCATTGATCGCTCTGCGCTCGAGAGCGCGAGTAGGCGCGCCCGAGCAAGATGTGAGAGAGCGCGCAGATGACGACGAAGGCGCTCCACGCCGATCCGATTCTCGCGTCTACAGATCCAAGGCGGTGCAGGATCGCGAGGAGAACGACAGAAGCGACCGCAGCCGAGCCCACGCCGAGCGGGCCCGCCCGGAACAATGCGTCAATCTGGGCCGCGCGAATGGCCTCGTGAGCGTCGGCGGATTCCGCCGGCGTCGTCATCTTCCCTTGTCGGGTCCGGATGAGGCCACGCTCACAAAGCCGCCGCCACATGGTTCACGCCCGCCCGCCGCAGAACCTGGCAATCCGAGGGCAAACACCAGCGCGGCGGGGTGCATTCTAACCGGAGAGGCGCCGAGTGCAACGACCCCGGCTCGTCTCATCGCCGCGCGGCCCCAAGGCCGCTCGCTTTGCCGACAAAGGAAAAGCTCGCGCGGGAGCGAGAGAACGACCTGCGATCTGCCTATTCGGCGTCGGGCGGCGCCTTCTCCTTCAGCTTTCCGAACACCGAATTGACGTCGACGCGCTCCTCGACCGGCTTGGGTTTCGGCGTCGGAACGCCGAACACTTCGAGCTGGCTCGCGGGAGCGGCCACTGGCCGGGCGGTGGTGATCTCCGCCGACACCAGCGTCTGGCTGCGATCGTCCTCGACCTTGGGCCGCTCCTTCGCGGCGCGATTGACCTCGAAGTCGAGGTCGATTTGTGAGCACAAGCCCAGCGTCACCGGGTCCATCGGCTGAAGATTGGCCGAGTTCCAGTGCGTGCGCTCGCGGATGGCAGAAAGCGTGTGCTTGGTCGTGCCCACCAGCCGCATGATCTGCGCGTCCTTGAGCTCAGGATGGTTGCGCAAGAGCCACAATACGGCGTTCGGGCGGTCGTGCCGGCGCGACAACGGGGTGTAGCGCGCGCCGCGCGCTTTCTTGAATTCGGGCGTGCGCACCTTCGAGGTCGAAAGATGCAGGCGATGGTTGGGATCCTGCTCTGCAGCGGCGATCTCCTCGCGCGTGAGCTGGCCGGTCGAGATCGGATCGTAGCCCTTGATGCCCGTCGCCACTTCGCCGTCGGCGATCCCCTTCACTTCAAGGGGGTGCAGTTTGCAGAACTCCGCGATCTGATCGAAGGTCAGGGAGGTGTTTTCGACCAGCCAGACGGCGGTCGCCTTCGGCATCAACGGCGCGTCGCTCATGAACGATGGCTCCTTAATGATCGTTTGCGCGCACTCGCAGGTTTTGCCCCGCAAACGCAGTCTCAAAGGATCAAACTTGAGAGGAAAACCGTTGTATAGGCGTCGGTGCAGCGAATTGCAATGTTTATAGGCAGCGTAAGCGCGCATTGGCTGAGCAAAATGCGTCCAGCGCCTCTTGCCAAGGCTCGGGGCGGAAACCAAATGCCGGGCTCAAGTTCGCCATCCGGGCTTTTCGCCTCGCAAGATCAACGGAACCCGTTCATGAAATATGCAATGTTCGCCGCCATCGCTCTGGCGCTGGCGTCAGCTACGGCGCCCGCTCCCGCAGAGGCCAAGGGCTGTCTCAAGGGCGCGGTCGTCGGCGGCGTCGCCGGCCATTACGCCGGCCATCACGGAGTCATGGGCGCGATCGGCGGCTGCATCGTCGGTCATCACATGGCCAACGAAAAGGCGAAGCAGGCAGCGCCTGCCGCCCCGCCCGCCCAGGCCGAGCCCGCGCCCAAGCCTAACGGTTAGCAACGCCGCAGGTCGGCGGCCTCAGGCCTTGTTGTTGAGCGCGCGCTCGGATTTGGGATCGAGCGGCCAGCGCGGCCGGCCTGGAGCGTCCAGCCCATCGATCATCCCGAGCCGCAGCCGCTCCACGCCTGCCCACGCGATCATTGCGCCGTTGTCGGTGCACAATTTCGGCGGCGGCGCGACAAGGGGCAGGCCGGCCTCCGCGCACAATTGGCTCAGCGCCGCGCGCAGCGCCGCATTGGCCGCGACCCCGCCGGCGACCACTACGGCGCGCGGAGCGGCGCCAATTCGCCAGCGGAACAGTTTCAAGCCCACGCGAATGCGATCCTCGACCACATCGACCACGGCCGCCTGAAAGGAGGCGCAAAGGTCGGCGATGTCGCGCGGCCGCAACGGGGCCACGGATTCCGCCGCGAGGCGGACCGCCGTTTTGAGCCCCGACAGCGAAAAATCAGCGTCCGGCCGGCCGAGCAAAGGCCGGGGCAGCGCAAAGCGCGTCGAATCGCCGCCTTGCGCAGCCGCCTCGACCGCGGGGCCGCCGGGAAACGACAGTCCCAGCAGTTTGGCGGTCTTGTCGAACGCTTCGCCGATGGCGTCGTCCATGGTCGCGCCAAGCCGGACGTAATCGCCAACGCCTTTGACCGCGAGGATCTGCGTATGGCCGCCCGAGGCGATGAGCACGAGAAAGGGGAAGGCGACGTTCTCCGTCAGCCGCGCGGTCAGCGCGTGCGCCTCGAGGTGATTGACGGCGACGAAAGGTTTGCCGCACGCCAACGCCACGCCCTTGCCCGCCATCAGCCCGACAAGGACGCCGCCGATGAGGCCAGGTCCTGCCGCGGCCGCCACTCCGTCGAGGTCCTTGGCCGCGATCTTGGCTCGCCTGAGCGCGCTCGCGATGAGCAAGTCGATGATCTCGACATGGGCGCGGGCCGCGATTTCCGGCACCACGCCGCCGAACGGCGCGTGCGCGGCGATCTGGCTCATCACTTCGTCGGCGAGGATTTCGCCTGAGCCGTCAGGCTTGAGCCGCACGACCGCCGCCGCCGTCTCGTCGCAGGTCGTCTCAATGCCAAGAACGCGCATCATGAAAGCCCATAGCCTGAACGGGAGGCTTAGAAAACCCGCTTGGCCGCAAGCGCGATTGCGTATGGCGCAGGCGTTCGGCCGCTCTGTCGCCGCTTTTCAAGGCATGGTAAGGCTGGGGGATAAGGAGGGGCCCATGAGCAGCCCGATCGGGCCAAACGAGATTCGAGTAGTGATCCGGCCGGTCGAAGCGCGCGACTACGATCTTGGGCCGATTCCAGCCGAACTTTTCAAGAAGACGTTCGACGCGTTTTTGACGGCGCTGCAGGTGACGGACCGCGAACTTCAGCCGAAAGCGCGATCGAGCGAGTTTTTGATCTCTCAACTGGCGCTCAATCCTTATGAGTTCGGAATCCTGGAGAAGCGGAAGGCGCTCGGCCAAATCGGCCCGTCGGCGATCGAGTTCTTCCGGCGCTGCGCCGAGGGCGTTTACCGCAGCGACTACCAGACCGTCGTTCGTCATCCCCGAGTGACGCGGGCCTTTATCCGCATCGTGAAGGCGCTCAGTCCCTCGTTTCACGTCCTGGCGCAATTCCACAACGCGGAATTGCCGATCGATGATTTCTTTCGCCGCCAGGTCGATCGGGTGGGAGCCAAGGACGATGCAGTGCGGACGGACAACTGGTTTCTGGGCAGCGCGATCATGTCGTTCGAAGGGCGGCTCGACGAGATCGACTATCGCGGTCCGGTATGGACGGGCGATCTCATGCTTCCGGCGGGAACGACTCACGTCGAATGCGTTTTCGACAAATCGCAAGGCGAAGATGCGCTGAACCCATTCGGCAACAAAAACGTTTGCGTCACAGGACGGGCAATTTACACTGGCGACAGCCAACTTCCTGAGCGAATAGAAGTGCTCACCATCGAAGATAGAGCCCACGTGAACGCGGCGATCGATATCCGGGGCTCGCTGCGTATGACCCCCTCATCGGACGAGGACCACGACCTTGATTGCGTCGAGTAGCGACAAGCATTTCCTCCATTCAAGCGTTGTGCTTCGCCACGCGAACGGGGAATCGGGCGAGGCCGAGCATCACATCGAGACGATTCTGACCGAGGCGGCCGTCCACAAGCGTCGCGTTTGGGTCAGCAGCGTCTTGTTTGCGGAGCTCAGGCCGTCGACGTTCGTTCCCGGCCGATTCGCCACCCTGTTCGAATTGACGCGCTATATCCGGGCGCTGGCGACCCTGGTGACGCCCGACCCCAATGCGATGCTGCGTGTCGCCCGGCTCCGCGACGCCAGATGGCAGATGTCCGCCGACCGCAATGAGAAATCGGGAAAGTCGCAAGCCATGGCGCTCGGCGACGCCATGCAGATTGCGTCGGCTTTGTGGGTCAAAGAGGCGATCGGGGTGCCCGACCTCGAGTTCCTCACCTTTGACAATTGGTGCGCCCCCGATGGCGGCCCCGGCAATCGCCTCTGCCTGCTGCATCTCCAGGATTATGCGGTCGATGTGGGGAGCAATGCGGACGTCAAGGCGGCAGTCCGGCTGACCCGTCTCGAACCGCTCGTCCACGCGCAAGCCTACCCCGATTCCGTGCCAGTGGGATAAAAGCCTCCGGCTCAAAGCTTTGATCTGTCCTCGCGTCCCTCCATATTGGCGGCGCATGCGAGCGATAAGGGTTGGCGCGCCGAATGAGGGAACCATCCCCGACACGAACGCGCGCTTCGCGCGCGAACCATCGGCCCAACCCCTCTCCCGCAGGAGAGGGGGGATCGCGTCCCCAAGTCGGTTTGTTCCGCGCTCGCGAAGACGCGAATGCGAAGCGCGGCGCGGCTGCGCCGGTTTGGCTTCTCCGTCGTCTGCCTTCCCGTGATCGAAATCCGGCCTTCGCCGGTTGAGCCCCCGCGGCTGCGCTATGACGCCGTCATCGCAAGCAGCGACAAAGCGTTCCTGAGCGCCCCGCGCCTCGATAAGCGTTCGGCCCTCTATGTTGTCGGCGCGCGCACCGGGCGCGCGGCTGAAGCGCGCGGCTGGCGTCTTGCGTCGCCGCCGGCGCGGGAGGCGCGCGAATTGATCACGACGCTTACGGCCGTGCTGAAGCCTGGGGCAAGCGTGCTCTACCTTGCCGGCCGCGACCGGAAGGAGGCTGTCGAGGCGGCGCTCGCCGAAAAGTTTGAACTTGAAGTCGCCGAAACCTATGCAGCGGAGGCGCGCGAGGCTTGGCGCCCGTCCGAAGCGCGGGCCCTATCGCGCTGCGTCGCCGCTCTGCACTATTCACGCCGATCGGCGGGGCTCGCGGCGGCGCTCGCGAAGACCGCGGGCGCGGAGGCCTGTTTCCTCAATCTTAAGCATGTCTGCCTTTCGCGCGACGTTGCGGAGCCATTACAAGCGCTTGGCGCGACCCGCATCGCGATTGCCGAAACGCCCGACGAAGCGGGACTTTTTCACACGTTGCGCGAAGAGCTCGGCGGGTTTCCTTCCCTCGGGTCGTCCCGTATATAGGGCCCGCGTAAACCGAGAGCGCGAGGCGATGGTCGACGAGGAAATAGAGGACGTTCCGGCTGGGCCGACCGGCGCCCCGGTCAATCGCGACGCGCGGCATGAGCCGGAGATCATCGAAGGAGAAATTGCAGCGCGCGAAACGGACGATAGCAGATCGCCTCCGTACTCGACTGGAGCCGAAGCCAGCGCTGACCCTCCGCCCGCCGCCGAGCCCACTCGAGGCGCTGGCGCTCGCGGGATTCTCGGCGGGGCGGTCGCCGGGTTGATCGTCTCTGCGTTGGCTCTCGGCGCCGGCTACACGCTTTTCGCCCCCAAGACTGACCTGTCGGACGCCCCGAATCGATTGAGCGCTCTCGAAACGCAGGCGCGGCAGACGAACGACGCGATCGCCGCCGAAGCCAATCGCGAGAGCGCTGCAATCGCCGCCCTCGAAAAGCGGATCGGCGCGCTCGAATCCAGCGCCGGAGGGTCAAACGCGGCGGATCTCGACAAGAGGGTGGCGGCCTTGGAGGCCGCCAGCGCCGGAAACAGCGCCGGGAGCGAAGCGACCCAGCGTTTGGCGGCTCAGGCCAAAGATTTGCGCGCCGACCTCGATGCGGAGAAGGGCGAGCTTCCTGACTTGTCAGCGCGCGTCGCGAAACTCGAATCCGATGCGTCAAAGGCGACGACGAACGTGTCCAGCGCCGATCTCGCCGCCCTCGCTGCCCGGGTCGACAAGGTTGAGGCCGCCCTCGCCGCGGCGAAGCCCGCAGCGGCAGCGGAGGATAACGCCGCCAACATCGCCATCATCGCCGAGGTTGCGGAGGAAAGGTTGCGCTCCGGCGCGGGATTTGCACCGGAGCTCGCCGCCCTGCAGCGTCTCGGAGTCGATGCAGCGACGCTTGCGCCGCTTGAAGCCGTGGCCAACGGGGCGCCCACCAACAGCGCGTTGGCGGCTTCGTTCAGCGCGGTCGCGCCGCACGTATTGGCCGCGGCGGCCCCGGCGGAGACGGGTAGCGTGACGGATCGTTTCCTCGCCCATCTCCACAGCCTCGTGAAGGTGCGCGAACTCGACGAGACGGCCGGGGACGACCCCCAGGCCTTAGTCTCCCAGATCGAGGCCGAAAGCCGGCGCGGCGATATCGGCGCCGCGCTCGCCTCTTTCGATAAGCTCCCCGAAGCGGCGCGCAAGGCGGCGGGCGATTGGCCGACGCTGGCGCGCGCGAGGCAGGCGGCGGATGCGGCGCTTCTGTCGATCCGCGAGGGGGCGGTCGGGCGGCTCGCGAGCGGCCCAAAACCGTGAGGCCTCGGTCGGGCGTCCAGGCGTCTTCCGGCGCGCATTGGCGTTTTGAAGCGGGGTCAAGATGATTCGCCTGCTTGTTTTCCTGGCGGCGCTGGCGCTGGCCGCTCTGGGCCTGACGTGGCTTGCGAACAATCCTGGCGTCGTGGACGTCACCTGGCGGGGCGAGCAATACGAGGTCTCGCTGATGTTCGGGCTCGCCGCGGTCCTCGCGCTCGCGCTTGCGATTGCGATCGTGTGGGGCGTGCTGCGCTTCTTCTTCCGCATCCCTTCGCTGGTTTCGGTAGGCGCGCAGGCGCGCCGGCGCGAGAAGGGGTTCCAGGCGCTGTCTCGCGGCATGCTCGCCGTCGGCGCGGGCGACGCGCGAGCCGCCGCCAAATATGCGTCGGATGCGGGCCGGCTGATCGGGCACGAGCCGATGACCAAACTCCTGCAAGCGCAGTCGGCGCAGCTTGCGGGCGACCGAGCCAGAGCCGTCGCCGCCTATAACGCCATGCTCGATCATCACGAGACCCAGGGCATCGGCCTGCGCGGCCTGCATGTCGAGGCGCGGCGCGCCGGCGATCATGCGGCGGCGCTGCAATACGCGATGCGGGCGAACGCGCGCGCTCCCGCGGCCTGGGCCGGTCAGGCGGTTCTCGACGACCGCACGCGACGCGGGGACTGGGCCGGCGCGCTCGCGACAGTCGACTCGAACGCCGCCGCCCGGCTCATCGACAAGCCGACGGCGAACCGCTGGCGCGCGGTGATCAAGACGGCGATGGCCGAGGCAGGCGATGGAGCGTGATCCCAAGGCTGCGCTCGTCTTGGCGCAGGAGGCTTGCAAGCTCGCGCCGACGCTTGTGCCTGCGGCGGCGATCAGCGGCCGGCTCACCGCGCAAACGGGCGATTATCGCCGCGCCAGCCGCATGCTCGAGGCCGCTTACGCGCAAACGCCCCATCCCGACCTCGCAGCGGCCTATCTGCGTGTCCGCCATGGCGATTCGTCCGAGGACCGGCTGACCCGCGCCCGGACGCTCGCCCGCACGGCGCCCAACGATCCCGAATCGCTCCTCACTGTGGGGCGCGCGGCGTTGGAGGCGCACGACGTGGCGGCCGCGCGCGCGGCAATCGCCCCCCTCATCGCCTCGGACTCGCCGCACGGCCGCCCGACCCGGCGCGTCTGCTTGCTGATGGCCGACATCGAGGAGGCTGAGGGCAATCACGGCGCGGTGCGCGAGTGGCTTGGCCGCGCGGCGCGCGCCCCGCGCGACAAGGCCTGGGTGGCGGATGGGGTCATCAGCGACCGTTGGGCGCCGGTCTCGCCGTCGGGAACGCTCGACGGCTTCGTCTGGCGCACGCCGGACGAGCGCCTCGCCGCGCCGGCGGAGGTCGCGCCCCCGCCTACACCGACGCCGCCTAGCTGAAGCGATCGCCGCGCCTGTGCCCGCGGTCACGCCTGCGCCCGAGGCGATCGCGCCGCCGCCCCGCTCGGAGGCCTGCGCCGGCGCCAACCATCGTTCCGACGCCGCGGACGGGCGTCATCATCGATCCCGTATCGATGGCGCCTGACGATCCAGGCCCTCAGGAGCAGGAATCAAAACCGCGCCGCTCCTGGCTCTACGCCAATGAATGAGATCGGCCGGGTGGATGAGGCCTGCGCTGCCTATTCTCGCGATCTGAGGAGCGGAGCCGTAGGCGACGCGTCTCGAAGGACGTTTCAGGGGCGCCAATGGTCGCGCGAGCTGGACCATCCCCTCGGCAGGCTCGGGGCAGGCTCTTCGAGGGCTCCGCTGGCGCGGAGCCGCCTCAGGATGAGGTCTTGGGATACGGAGCGATCGATAAGGCCTTTAATAGGCGTTACGCATGTCGCTGACCTCGGTCGTCATCGTCGGCGCCGGTCATGCCGGGGTTCAGGCCGCGGCGTCCTTACGCGAGCAAGGGTTTGCCGGCGAGATTGTCCTTCTCTCCGCCGAGAAGGATTTGCCCTATCAGCGTCCGCCGCTGTCCAAGGCCTTTCTCAAGGGCGAGATGGACATCCATGGGCTCCCGCTCAGGGCGCGACGCGCATTTCCGCGAGCAGCGGATCGACTTGAGGCTCGGCGTCGGCGCGACGCGGATCGACCGCGCTGCGCAAGAGGTCGAGCTCAGCGACGGCGGCCGCGTCGGTTACGGACATCTCATCCTCGCGACTGGCGCGCGGCAACGGCGGCTCAACGCGCCGGGAGTCGATCTGCCCGGCGTCTTCGCGCTCCGCGATATCGCCGACGCGACCGCGATCCGCGAGCGCTTAGGCGGAAAGCCCAAGGTCGTCATCATCGGCGCCGGATTCATCGGGCTCGAGATCGCCGCGACCGCCGCGAGCCTCGGGGCCGAGGCGACGGTCGTCGAGATCGCGCGCCCGATGGGCCGGGCGGTCTCGCCGATCCTGTCGGATTTTTTCTTAAAAGAGCACGCGGCGTTCGGGGCGCACTTTAAGCTTGGCGTCGGCGTCGCGGCGATCAAGGGGCGCGAGCGCGCGGAAACCGTCATTCTCACCGACGGCGAGGTGTTGAACGCGGACATGGTCGTCGTCGGGATCGGCGTCGTCGCGGAAGATGCGTTGGCGCGGGAGTGCGGCCTCGAATGCGACAATGGCGTTGTGGTCGACGAGTTTCTGCTCACTTCCGACTCGGCGATCTCGGCGATCGGCGATTGCACCGCTTTTCCGCATGCGGCGCTTGGACTGCAGAACCCGGCTCGAATCGGTGCAGAACGCCGTCGATCAGGGGCGCTCGGTCGCGGCGCGTCTCGTCGGCAAGCCAAAGCCCTACAATGAGCTCGCCTGGTTCTGGAGCGACCAGGGCGACCTGAAGCTGATGATCGCCGGCCTCGCGCATGGCGTGAGCAAATGGGTCGTGCGCGGCGATCCGGCGACGCGCGCGTTCTCGACCTTCGGCTTCCGCGACGGCAAGCTCGCGGTGGTCGAATCGGTCAACCGCGCCGGCGACCACGCCGCCGCCAAGCGCATCATCGGCACGACCAAGACGCTGACGCCGGAAGAAGCGGCCGACCCGGCGTTCGATCTGCGGGGGCTGGCGAAGCGGTAGCGCACGTCGGTCCGGTCGTCGACGACGGATGCCGGCTATTCGCCTTCGATTAACGGCAGATTGCGACCCTGGGTCGAGCACTTGGCCGTCAAGGCATCCGGGTCGGATCAAGGTAGCCCAATCGCCCGTGGGCCGACGTGTTTACGCCTCGTCCTGCGCCAGTGCTGCCCGCACTTTGCCGACGGTCACGTGAGCGTCAGCTTTCCCTCGGCTTTCCCTTCCACGCATGCGGTGATCCGGCTTGCGGACGACGCCGACGTTAGAGAGCTCGACGGCTTTGGCGCCGTCCCACTCCCAGATGATCGTATCGGTCGAGACGCCGCCCGCGTACGCGCCTTCAACGCGGCATTGCCTTGCTCAACCGAGATCGAGTGGCCTTCGCGATCGCCAAGCGGCTCTGGCGATCCGCCGCCTACATTCTGGCAGGTAAAAACCCTCACGTTCTGCGCGATTGCGTTCGGCGCGAAGGCGGCCAACGCGAGGGCGGCGACAGAAGCCGCCGATACGCATGAAGTCTTGCATAAAAAATCTCCCTTTGCGGCCGTGCGCCATTGAGATCGCAACGACGGCCGCAAGCCGCCTTACAGTCGTCGAAGGTCGGCGAAAGCTACGCCAGGGGCGTAACCAGGAGATGTTCTGGCGGTAACTGTGTTGTAATCGGGGCCATTCGATGTAAACAGGCATCCTGGATTTGGACGAACGCCCATGCGCGACGCTCCGGGATCTGGCCGATTGGAAGAACCCCGCGAGGCGCCGTCGCTGCTCCGCTTCGCGGGCTTCATTCTTGATTTCGACGCCCTCACGATTGTGCGCGAAACGGGAGAGGCGGTGGCGCTGACCCGGGGTGAGTTGCGCTCTTGCGCGTTTTTGTCACTCGGCCGGGTCGAGTTTCAGCCGGGACGCCTTGCTGGACGCCTTGGCCAACCGGCGCTTCGAGCCGTTCGATCGCAGCATCGATGTAGTCGTCGGGAAGCTTCGGCGCAAGATCAGTCCGATTCGAAACAGCCGCGGCTCATCGTAACTGTGCCAGGCGAGCGGTTATCGCTTCGACGGTCTGGCGAAGAGCCCAATGTCGGGCCGGGGGCTCGCGATGGCCGTTCCGTCGTCCGGGAATCACGAGGCGCGCGGTGAGGATGCGCTGAGCGAGGCGCCGCCTGAGCGGCGTGCGGAAGACGGTTTGCTGGAGGCCGAGGCCGAACAGGCGCCGCAGGCGTCAATCGACGAACCGCAATCACCGGGGTTCAGGCCAGGCGGTCTGGTCCAGCTATGGCCGGCTATCGCCGCCCTTCTCTTTCTGGCGGCGGCGAGTTGGTTTGTCCGAGCGGGCGCAGGCGCAAAAACGGTCGAGGCCGCGCGTCTTTCGATCGTGGTGCTGCCGTTCGTCAATCTCAGCGGCGATCCTGCGCAGGATTACCTGGTCGACGCACTCACCGACGAATTCACCACCAGCCTCGCCCGCATGTCCGGCACCATCTCCGGGGTATTCGTGATCGCCCGCAACACGGCCATGACCTACAAGGGCAGGCCGGTCGACGCCAAGGCAATCGGCAAGGATTTGGGCGTGCGCTACATGCTCGAAGGCTCGGTGCAGCCAAGCGGAAGTCAGGTCAGGGTCAACGCCCAGCTCGTCGACACCGGCAGCGGCGCCCACCTTTGGGCAGAACAATTCGACACCCCCCGCTCCGATCTGTTGCAAACCCAAGACGAAATCGTCACCGTTCTGGCGCGCGCGATGGAAATTCAACTCCCTCAGGCCGAGGCGGCTCGGGCAAAGAGGACGCGCGCGGCAAATCCCGACGCCGAGGACATAGCCCTCCAGGGTTTTGCGGCGGTGGTGAAAGGGGGATACGTCGGCAAGGAAGCCGATGCGGGATACGCGCTCTGCGAGCAGGCGCTCCGCGTCGATCCCAACAATGTCCGCGCCCTGTGGGTCTTGTCCATGAAGTTTCACTTGCCGGTCCTATTCGGCATGAGCGCCGATCCCCAGGCCGACCTGAAGCGGGCGGACGAATTGGTGTCGCAAGCTCTTGCCCTCGATCCAGCCAACGCCGCGGCTCATAACTCAAAGGCCTGGATTCTCCACGACCAAGGGCGCTTCGAGGAGGCCATCGCGGAACGGGAAAGGACGCTCGCTTTGGACCCGGCCGACTTGAACGCCATGATGAGCATGGGCTGGGATCACCTCGGCCTCGGACGATATGAAAAGGGCCTGGAAATATTCGACGAGGCGATTCGGCTCAGCCCACGCAGTCCAGAGCTGAATTATATGTATTCCGGGAAATCGTGGGCCTATTTCGGCATGAAGCAGTACGATAAGGCGATCAACTTGGCGCGCCAAGCGATCGCGGCTGGGCCGAGCAACCCAGGACCGTATCAAGCCCTCGCAGCGGCGCAGGCTTTGATCGGTCATGAGGCTGAGGCCCGAGAAGCGCTGGAGCATTATCTTGCGCTGCCTTCCAACACGCGAGCCGGAACGATCGCGGCGTTGAAGGCGTACAATGCGCGAACCGCGCAGAGCGATCCGCGGGTCCTCGAAAGTCAGGAACGGTCCAACGAAGGCCTGCGCAAGGCGGGATTGCCGGAGGGAGAGGAGAAGAAGCGCTCGAGTTGGGCCTCAGACAGCACAATCGTTCACTCCGCCAAGAAAAAGCGCACCATGACGCGCGAGGCGTCGAGGCCGACGGTCTGCGTGAAGCTGCCGCGCGGATCGCCGCCGAACCAGGCGTGGCCGCCGCCCTCGACCAGCCATTGTTCCGCGACCGGCCGGCCGTCGGCATCTTTCACCGCCGTGCGGCTGACGCGGCCGCCCTCGATTGGCCAGTCGAGGTCGCTTCTCGCGAGCGAAGTCTCTCCGCGCTCGACCTCATCGAAAATGTGTTCGCCGTTGATCGCGTTGACCGTGCTGTCGGCCAGCCCGTGAAAGATGATCTTGCGGACATGCCGACCGCTTGCGGCGAGCGGCGCGGGGTCGAAGGCCGCCGTTCCCTTCATCGCGGCGAAGGCGGAGGGCACGTCGCCGGCTGACTTATAGGGCAGGCCGGAGTGGATCCCGACCGCGTCGAACACATCCGGGTAGGTCGCGGCGAGAACCTCCGCCATCGCGCCGCCCGCCGACAGGCCCGCGGCGAAAACGCGCTCCCTTCGGACGTCGAACTCCTTCGCCAGGGCTTGCGCCAGACCCGCCAGCTTGGCCGGTTCGCCCGATCCGCGGTTCTGATGGCGCCGGTCGAACCAGTTCCAGCAGCCGGAGGGTTGGCGCGGCGCGACTGGTGCGGATAGGCGACGATGAGGCCGAACTCCTCCGCGAGGTCGTTCATCCTCGTGCCAAGGGCGAAATCTTCCGGGTCCTGCGTGCAACCATGCAGCATGAGCACCAGCGCCAGCTCCGGCCGCTCGTGATCGGCCGGGACATAGAGCCGGTAGTTGAGCGAGCCCGCCGGCCCGCGATACGTGCGCTTCAGGAATCGTTCGCCGAAATCCGGCGTTGGCCCGGGTTCGGGCGCTTCGGGAGCGCCGGGCGGAATGATCGGCCGGATCGCGCAAGGCGCGCAAGGTTTCGCCCAACGGACGCCGCGGCGGCAGTGCGAATGACCTAAGCCGATGGACGGCGCGGAGGCGCTTCTCGAGATCGCCGCTCTCGCCCTCGGGCGCCGTCTCGCCGGACAGCGCCTTGCGGATGAGAGCGGTCGCCCCGCCGAGATCGGATTTTTTCACCAGCCCCAGAGCCTCGTCCATGACGTCGAGTAACGCGAGTTTCATCGATTTGTCCCTTGTCGGAATGCTCAGCGCAAGCGATCGGCGAGCGCGGCCTTGACCTCGGCCGGCGCGTGCAGCGCGCCGAGCACGGTGAGCGATTCGATGGTCGCCCGGGCGAGATCGGGCGTGACGTCGTCGGCGATGACCGCGAGCCCAAGCACGCGAATTTTGAGCCGCTCGCCCGCCGCCTGAACGGCTTCGAGGTCCTGGCGGGCGAAGGTCCGCAGGCCCAGTTCAAGGGTCAGCCGCGAAGCCGCCTTTTTCGCGGTGTCGGCATGGGTCGCGAGCTGGTTGCGGATCGCGGTGCGGATGAAATCCGAGCGATTCGAATAGAAGCCGTCGCGCACCAGGAGATCGATCGATCCGAGGTCGACGAAACCAAGATTGATGGTCAGCTTCTCGCTGTCGGGCGGCTTGGTGAGTTGCGGGCGAGGCGGCATATTACCATCCATTGGATGTATTGGATGGTATATGGATGGTCAAGCTCGCGGACGTCAAGAGCCGCCGTCGCTTGCCGGCCGCTGGGCCGCGCCGCTCAGGGAGTGACTCGTTAATTGCGCCGCAACGGCTTGAAAAGACTGATTCCGGACTCGCAAATGGCGCGTCGCAAGGAGCCGGTCAGTCAGGCCTCACGGCTTCACCCACTTGCCGTTGGCCTTCGACGACTTGACCGCCGCCTCGACAAAGGCGAGGCCCTTGACGCCGTCGTCGATGGTCGGGAAATGAGCGGACTTGAGCGGCTTCTTGCCCACTCGCGCAGCTTTGATGGCGAGCGCCACCTCCGAATAGATGTTGGCGAAGCCTTCGAGATAGCCTTCCGGATGGCCAGGCGGAACGCGCGTCACCCGCGCCGCCGCCTCCCCGGAATCCGGCCCTCCGCGGGTGACGATCCGGGTCGACTGTCCGAACGGCGACCAGAAGAGAGTAGTTCGGATTGTCCTGCCTCCAGTGGAAGCCGCCCTTCGTCCCGTAGACGCGCAGCATGAGCCCGTTCTCGTTGCCCGGCGCGACCTGGCTCGCCCAGATCGCGCCGCGCGCGCCATTGGCGTAGCGCAGCATGATCTGCGCGTTGTCGTCGAGCTTGCGCCCGGCGCCGAATGACGTGAGGTCGGCGGCGAGCTCGGCGAGATCGAGCCCGGTCACGTAGTCGGCAAGGTTATAGGCGTGGGTGCCGATGTCGCCGAGCGACCCGCCCGCGCCTGAGCGTTTCGGATCGACGCGCCATTCGGCCTGCTTGTTGCCGGTGGTCTCGGTCGCCCCCGTCAGCCAGTCCTGCGGATATTCGGCATGAACGAGACGGATCTCGCCGAGTTCGCCAGCGCGGACCATCTCGCGCATGCGGCGCACCAGCGGATAGCCGGTATAATTGTGTGTGAGCGCGAACACGAGGCCCGACTTCTCGACCGCATCGCGCATCTTTTTCGCTTCCGCCAGACTGACCGTCAGCGGCTTGTCGCAGATGACGTGGACGCCAGCCTTGAGGAACGCATAGGTCGGCCCGGCGTGGACGTTATTCGGCGTGACGATGGCGACCGCCTCGATCCCGTCGGCGCGCTTGCCCTCGGCTTTCGCCATGCTGGCGTAGTCGTCGTAGATCCGGTCGGCGGGCAGACCGAGCGCCTGGCCCGAGCGCCGCGACTTCTCCGGCGTCGACGACAACGCGCCGGCGACGAGCTCGTAGTGATCGTCAATGCGCGACGCGATGCGGTGAACCGCGCCGATAAAGGCGCCCTCGCCGCCGCCGACCATTCCAAGTTTGATCCTGCCGCCCTTGTTGGCGTCGCTGCGTCCCTCGATGGCCATGCTCGCGTCTTCCTCCCTGGCGCGGGCCATGAAGCTCGCGCTCAATTTGCTGTCGAATTGGCTTTGCCGTCTCGGCGCCGGCGCGCGTCAGTCGAAAACGGCCGCCGCCAAAGCGCGCGTCGGTCGTCGAGAACGGTAGGGCCGCCCGAGCGGAAAGCGGCGCAAAATCCTGAATTCGCCGCCAGGTTCGTTTTGCCCGAACAGCGTCAGCGCGTCGACGTGGAGCGCGCGTGACGGAACCCGAAGCCCGAACTCCCATTCCAGCAAGCGGGCGACCCGGTCGGCGTCCGGAATGGCGTCGGTCAGAGTAAAATGTGGGTCGAATTCGTCGAGCACATAAGGATAGCCCCAGGCATGGAGATAGTAAGCCTGACGCGGGGTGAGCCGTTCCGATCCTCGGTATTCGCGGCCGCTTTCGATCAATGGGGCGCGCAGCTTATCAAGACCGCGGACGACGCCGGCCTCGAAGGATCGGAGTTCTTTCGACGCGCCCTCGGGCTTGAGAGCCACAAACGCGAGCCCACGGCCGGCTTTGATCGAAGCCCACCTTGAGTTCGCCGGCGTCAAACGGGGAATGTTTGCGGGCGAAGTCGGCGACGAGATCATACAAATCAGCAACGTCGAGATCCAGACGCAGCGGAAACGGCGCCTTGAGGGTGGCGTGGAACCCGTAGCGCCGCGGAGCGCTGGTCATGTTGCGCCAGGAGTCCCGCGCGTAGCCTTCCAGTGAAAATCCTTCGCGGGACGCGCCGTTGAGCGCGTCGCGGCCGATCACGTCGCAGCCGAAGCGCCAGAGGTCGCTGTCGGGCGGCGGAGTCAGATAAAGCGCGTAGCGGAAGTCGTTTGCGGACATGGCCAACCCAGGACAGATATGCTCGCACAGTCCCGACGCCTCGGGCAATAGCGCTTCCCTTTGAGCTCAGCCCGATTTGGCGGACGAGCGATTGGCCACCGGCGCGCTTACGGAACAGTAACCGGACGGTTGTAAACATATTCGGTCCGAATCAGTTGGACCTGTCCGTCGCGTCGTCGCGCTGAAGCGCGATCCGCGCCCGCCATGATGGCCGCCTAGCGCATCGATCATGGGGTCGGCCAGAATGAGTCACGCAGCACACGGATATACCCCTCGGGCGAACTCGCCATCGCTCGCGAGGCCCTCGCCTCGCCGTTTCAGCCCGCTCTCATCAACGACATTGGCACGATCATGAGCGTTATAAGGTTCATCCGGTCGCAAGCCCATGCGGCTTACGCTCTCCTCGCGGTCTTCCTGGGCGCAGCGGCGCTGACCGTAGTCAGCTCCTTTGTTCCGGACCAAGCGCTCAGCGCGTTGCGGTCCTTGATTCCAGCCAACACTCCGTTCTTTCAGCTTCTGCTGCTCGGCTGGATCGGCGTGGGCCTCGGCCGTCTGACGATCAAGGCGCCGCCGAGCGCGGCCGAGAGCGGCGCTCCGGCCGCAAAGCCGCGACGAGACAGCGGCCGAAAGGGACGAAAAGGTCGAGGCAGTGCTCCGCCACGTGGCAAAGGTGCTGCAGGCCCATGTGACCGACAGCGAAAGCTTTTCCGAGCGACTCGATGGCCACAACGAACGACTGTCGCGGCATGAATCCGTTGGCCCGATCAAAGAGATCGTGTTGGCCCTCATCGAGGACAATCGCGACATGCGCGATAGGCTCGACAACGTCAGGAACCAGCTCGAAGAGTCGCGCCTGCAGGTGGTGCAGTTGCAAACAAATCTCGAAAAGGCGGAGGAGGCTGGGCTGCGCGACGTCGTGACCGCGATCGGCAATCGCCGCTTCTTCGACGCTTGCTTCATCGAGGAGGTGCAGAAAGCGCAAAGGCTTGGCGACCACATTTGTCTCGCGCTCGCCGACATCGACAAGTTCAAACATGTCAACGACCGTTTTGGCCATCTTGTCGGCGACCGCCTGTTGCGGCTGTTCGCCAACATCCTGGTGCAGAACGTGCGCGGACAAGACAAGGTCGCGCGTTTTGGCGGCGAGGAGTTCGCGCTGATCTTCCCTGGCGCGCGCCTCGGCGAGGCGGTGACCGCGGCCGAGCGGATCCGAGGCATTCTCGAGTCCAAGCAATGGACCATTGAGCCGAGCGGCGAGCGGGTCGGCAAGGTGACCGCGTCGTTCGGGGTGGCGAAGCTGAGGGCGGACGAGTCCTCCAGCGATCTCTTGCGGCGCGCCGATGAGCGGCTCTACGAGGCCAAGGTCCAGGGAAGGAACCGCGTCGTGGCCGACGATCCAAATGACGAAACCTCGCAACCCGTCGCCTCGCGACAGACGCGCGGCGGCGGGCTGACCCGGCGGTCGGGATCGCGCGTCAATGTCCGGCCCCCGCGGCGATGCGTTTCAGCGCGCCCTCGACGAGGCCGGTCGGAAGGACCGCGCGGCGAACGAGAGCGGCGCGGGCTCGACGGGCGCGCCCCGCGTGCGCGGCATCGCCTTTGGCGCGGCGCCAGGCGCCGGCGGCAAGGCGCGCTTCGGCCTGGCCTTGGACTGGACGGACGAACCCGTGAGCCCGCCCCCGCCGCCCCAACCTCCGTCGCGTCCGCGGCCCGGGCGCTCCGGCGATACGCCCTCCGAGATCGCCGCGGAGCTCGGCCTCGGCGCGGCGCTGACGCTCGACCAGATCACGTCCCGCTGGCGCGATTTCGTCTGGCGCAATCACCCCGATCGCCAACCCGTCGACGCCCGTGGCCAAGCCAACGCCCGAATGGCGATCGCCAACACGCTTTATGACCAAGCCCGGCGCGAGCTCGCCAAGGCGCGCTAGCGGGCCCTCATAGGCGTGAATAAACGCAAGCAAAAAGCTCCTAAACGCGCATAAACGTTAGTAAAAGTGCTAGCGTTTACTAACGCTTATTTTTTGGAATCGGGACTTTTCAATGGGTTACGGCTGATTCAAATAAGGAAATCCTGCACCGCCTCAAATGTCACAACCGCATTCTCCCTCTCCTTTCTCTTGCCGCCCCTGCGGCCCCAATGCGGCTCGGTCTGACGCGTGGATAAAGGTATAGCACCGATTCTGCTTTTCGCCTAGACAAAGTCGACGCCGCCGGATATGGTTTGGCTTTTCACAAAGCCAGCCTGCCAGAGAATAGGCCTTCAAAACGGGCGCTCCTCTTGGATCCAACATCCACCCGCTTCAATTCGAAGCGGACCCCGCGCGGTTAAAATCAGGGAGAACGCCGGACTGCATGAAGCACTCCGTCAGTCGAGGCCGATCGTGGCGAGCTGGATGCGGATTTCCAGCGCCAGGTTAACGAGGCATGTCATGAGAAGCGCCAGCGCCACGACGAACATAACGGCGACGATGGCGCCGTGTCCGATCCCGAGCAGCGCCGAGCTGAAAGCCGCAATCAAAAGCGCCGATGTCACCAGCGCGCTCAGCACGCCGAAGTAGATCGCCCGGCCCAGCAGCAACACGCGGCGCTGGAGCGTCTGCAACAGCGCGTCCTTGGGATCAGCCCCGCTTGAATCGTCCGCCCGCAAAGCGCGGATGCGGTCGCTAATGCGCTCCATCCGTTGAATGAGAATGGAGAGGAATGCCGCCACGGCGCCCAGCATGAACGCCGGTGCGGTCGCGTGCGAGATGACCGAGCCAAGGTGATCGATATCAGTCACGACCACGCCGGCCTCCGCGCTCACACCCGTGCGACCGCGACCACGCGCGACGCCGCTAGTGAGACAGGAACTTGAACGGCTCCGCCGGGGCGAACTTGTCCGAAACCTCGCCCGAGAGAATCGGGTGACCGCTTAGGTCGAGCCTGGCCGGCGCGGACCCCTCCGCGAGTTTCAGCTTCGCCACGTCGACCCAGAAGATCGACGGGCTATACGAGGACTCGAAAAAATAGCGCTTGGCGCCGGTGTCGGACACCGTCCGCCAGATCGTCGCGGCGATGTTCGGCTTCTCAGGGTCGGCGAGGCCGAGCGGAACCGAGATCGAGCGGATCAGCGAAAAGGCGGTCGCGACCGCAAGCCTTGGGTCCTTTTCCTTTGGCGCCGCGTTGAGGCTCCAGCTCATGCGGACGAAGCGATCGGCGGACCCGATCGTTCCTGGCTGAAAACTGAGGCCGTTGACGCCCTTCCAGTAGGTGTTGATCGCAAGCTGCTGATCGAAGGTCGGCGAGTTGGTCATCACCGTATATTTGCGGTCGTGGTGGATGACGAGCTTGCCAGCGATATATTCGAAAATGGCGCTGTCGCCCGAAGCATCAGCGAGCGCAAGGTGGCCGCCGGCCTTCTTTCCGCCAGGCAAATCGGGCGCCACGATAGCGAACGGCTCCTTGCTGAGCGCGTCGACCGCTTCGGCCACTGTGCTGTAATTGTCGAGCGCGTACTGGGTCCAGGCGCCGACGGAGATCAGCGGCTTGCCGGAAGCCTTGGCGTCGCCGTAGTCGCTTTCGACGAGGTAGAGCGCGTTGGCGACAAGACCCGCATCGTTCATCCCGTCGACAGTGGCGATGTTGTAGAACGAAGAAATCACCGAGCCATGTTTCGACGTCCATTCGACTGAGCCGGGACCCGCGCCGCCGTCGCGCTTGAGACCCTTCGGAAAGGACCAGAGGTCGGTGCGCCGGATCTTCCGCCCAATCCATCGAGCGACCGACGATGTAGCTGTTCGTGCCCGTTTCATAGATGAAACGGGTGCACGCAAACGCGTCGAAGCTCATGCATGCGATCGCTGCGGACGCGACGAGGGCGACCAGCCGGCTGTTCCTCAATTTTTCCGTCTCCCGAGCTCGTGAAAGCACGCCGGCGGAAGAGACTTGACGCTCTTCCGCCCGTCGCGATCGCAGTTCCGCGTTTGTGGGTCAGCGGTAGACGCGGACCCCGCCCCGATAGCCGTAGCCGTGCCGAACGACCGCCGCGCCGCCGTGGTAACCATAGCCCCGATGCACGCCGACTGCGCCGTGCGGACCTGCGCAGCCAGCCCGATAGGGACCTCGCGCGCAGACGACGGCATTCGCCTCAACCGGCAGAGCCGCCATCAAACCAAGCGCCAGCATTGCGTGTGTGATCATTTTCATTTTCATTGTTCCTTCCAGCCCATTTGCAACCGTCGCGGATCTGCGACGGTCTTCCCTCGTCGCCGATTTTTCCGGCGCAGCAGCTCTAGATCGGTTCGATATCGTCCGACTTCCACGTCTGGTTGAACCGCGGCTCAAGCTGCCGTCTGCAAAACCGAGCTCAGTTGGTACGCTGCACGGGCGGCGGTTTCCATGACCCGTTCAGCGCAACTTCTTTCGGCCAATAGAGCCGCATCACGACATACACTGGACCGTCAGGAGCCGGAAGCCAATTCGATTCCTTGTCCGCGCCCGGAGAATCTTTTTGGACGTGAAGGGTCAGCGAGCCGTCGGCATTTTTTTCAGCATGGGGCTGCGGGAGCGTTATTCGAAAATTCGCCTGCGGGTGAAGAGCGAGGCGCCGTTCGCGCCTTTCGTTAACCGGAGAAGCTCCTGGCCCTTGTCGTCGAGCACGGCCCAGCCGTCGTTTCGCGCGACGATCGCCCCGATTCGGCCTAAGCCCGCCACGGTGTCGCCGGGCGCAGCCATAAGGATTGCGCCATCGATCTTCAGCCAGACGCGGTCGGCCTCAGCGGCGACGATCTCGACCGGCCGCGGCGTCGGCGCGACTTGGCCCATGGCTTGGCCCATGGCTTGGCCCGTGGACGCGGCGAGCGAACCGGTCGCTTCCATGTCGACAGGCTTCGAGGCGTCCGCGGCCGGCCGCGCGGGGTCGCGAACGACATTTCCCGGGCCCCGCGGTTGGGCGAAGATCGCCAAATGCTCCATGCCGTTGATGCGCGTCTTCCCCGCGCCATAAGCGAGCATGTACATAGCGAACGCAGCCGAAAGACTGGCGAGCGCCATCCCGACCGCGCGGATCACAGTTTCATGAGCAGGCGCCATTGCTTCCTCAGGCCTCGACAGGTTTAGATTCGTTGCGGAGCGCTGCGGCGAGATCGATGAAGGGATCGTCGCACTTGGGCGCCTCCATCGTCTGGTTCATCGCCTCATAAATGCGCGGGGTCGACTTGATCGACTTATCGAGGGTCGGGTCGGCGCCGGCCGTATAGCCGCCCATGAGCCGCAGCTCGCGGGTCTCCTCGTATCGCGCGATCATCGCGCGCAGGTTCTGAACCACCTTGCGCTGTTCCGGCCTCCACATCGGGTTCGTCATCCGCGACACCGACGAGAGAATGTTGACGGCGGGATATCGTCCTTCGTCGGCAATGGCGCGATCGAGGACGATGTGCCCGTCGAGCGTGCCGCGAATGGCGTCAGCGACCGGATCGTTGTGATCATCACCGTCGACCAGGACGGAAAAGATTCCGGTGATCGAACCCGATCCTTCAACGCCTGGCCCTGCGCGCTCGAGCAGCCGCGGCAGATCGCTGAAAACGCTCGGCGCATAGCCGCGAGCGACGGCGGGCTCTCCGGCGGCCAGCGCCACATCGCGCGCGGCATGGGCGAACCGCGTGACCGAATCGACGATCAGCAGCACCGACTCGCCTTGATCGCGGAAGTATTCGGCGACCGCCATCGCCGTCTTAGGCGCCAATCGGCGCATCATCGGGCTTTCGTCGCCGGTCGAGACGACCGCAACGGCGGAACTACGATTCTCCCCCAAAGTGTCGTCGAGAAATTCGCGCACTTCGCGGCCGCGCTCGCCGACGAGCGCGATGACGACCGTGTCGATCGGCGTCGCTCGGGCCAGCATGGCGAGGAGCGATGATTTGCCGACGCCCGAGCCGGCGAATATGCCCACTCTCTGTCCGACACAGAGGGGCGTGAACAGGTCGACGACGCGCACGCCGGTGCGCAATGGCGCATGAACGCGCGCGCGCCTAAGCGGCGGCGGCGGCGGGGCGTCGAGCGCCGCGGGTCGGTCGCCGCATGGAAGTTCGCCCGCGTCGTCGATCGGCCGGCCGAGCGCGTCGATGACGCGTCCCTTCCAGGCGCGATGCGGCGATAGCGACAAGGCCTCGGTGCGAAAGGCGCGCGCGCCGATCGTCACGTCGCTGCGCGCGTCGAACGGCTTTAGGACAGCCGAAGAATCGTCGATCCTGACCACTTCGCCGATCTCAACCCGGCCGCCGACGTCGACGCCGACGCTCTCGCCCAACTTAAGAAAGCGCGAGAGGCCAGCGACGCGATAGTGCGACATCGAGACCTCGACAACGGCGCCGCTTGCCTGCGCAAACGGCAAAGTCCGCAATCCCTGCGCGACCCTGCGTTCGAGGCGCTCCAGCGGCGCCAGGGTGTCGGAAGAAACGTCAATCACGCGGACGCCCCCAAAGCCTTGATCGCATCCTGCAGCGAGGTCTCGGATTGCGAAGTCTCCGCCGCCACTCCGTCGAACGCACGCGTCACCTCGATCAGTCTGGTCATCTCGCGCACCGGATCGACGTTCGAGCCTTCGACCGCGCCCTGAACGACTCCGTCGCGGGTGAAATCGAGGACCGGCGTCGCCGGCTTGTCGGGCACGACGCTCGAGTTTTCCGCCCGTTTCAGTGACGCGTTCGGAGCGATCTCGAACAGGCCGATCGCGCCGACCTGCCGTCCGTTCTGGGTGATCATTCCGTCGGCGGAGACGGCCAGCGGTCCAGCTTCGCTGTCGAGGAGGATGGGCGCGCCGCCAGCGTCAAGGATCGGGTCGCCGTTCAGAGTGCGCAAGGTTCCGGACTCGTCAATCTGGGTCCGGCCGTCGCGCGTGTACGCCACGCCTTGCGGGGTCTGGATTCCAAACCAGCCATCGCCCTGAACGGCGAAATCAAGTGTATTGTCGGTCTTTATGAGCCCGCCGAGGCGCCGCGATATGAAATCCGAGCCGTTCGAGACGTAGCTCAACTTGGCGTCGCCAGCCTTGGCTATTTCCTTCTCGAACGACACGCCGGTCGCCCGATAGCCAACGGTGTTCATGTTGGCGACGTTGTCGGCGATGGTTTCGAGCCGCTGCTCGAGCGCGACTTGAGCCGAGAGGGAGACATAAAGTCCGTTTTGCATGACGCCGTTCCGACGAGGCCCGAAGCTACGCCCGCCTTTCGCGGAAACGATGGTTCGGCCGGCTTGTCCGTGGCTGACTTCGCGGCTCACAGCTTCGCGTAAGCCTCGCGCCGCAAATCTTCATGTGCGTCCGCAGCGGGAGTGAATCTTGAATTTCGCCATAGGCCTCGTGATCACCGTCGGCTGCATCCTCGGCGGCTATGCGGCGCTCGGCGGACATCTCGAAGTGCTGTTTCAGCCTTTCGAGTTCGTCATCATCATGGGATCGTCGCTCGGCATTTTCATCGTCGCCAACGCCATGTCGACGATCAAGGACTGCGGCAAGGCGTTCATGGAGGCCGTGCTCGACAAGGCCCCCAAGCCCCGCGACTTCCTGGACGTGCTCTCGGCCCTGCACGGATTGATGCGCGAACTCAGAGCCAAGTCGCGGAGCGAGGTCGAAGCGCATTTCGACAACCCGCAGGAATCCGAGATCTTCAAGAACTTCCCGAAGCTCCTCGCGGACAAGGACCTCGTGACGTTCATCTGCGACTACGGGCGCCTCATCATCATCGGCAACGCGCGGCCGCATGAAATCGAGGCGTTGATGGATGAAGAAATCGAGACTCTGGCGTACGACCGATATAAGCCGGTGCACGCCTTTCAGGCGGTCGCCGACGGATTGCCTGCGCTCGGCATCGTCGCCGCGGTGCTCGGCATCATCCACGCCATGGGCGCGCTCGATCAATCCCCCGAGATTCTCGGCGGCCTCATCGGCGCGGCGCTGGTCGGCACCTTCGCCGGCATTTTCCTGTCCTATGCGATCCTCGCGCCGATTGCCCAGAAAATAAAGACGGTGCGGCAGAAGCAGCTGAGGCTCTTCACGCTGGTGAAGCAAAGCCTGCTCGCCTTCATGAACGGAGCGATGCCGCAGGTTGCAGTCGAGTTCGGCCGCAAGACGATCCCCTCCAAGGAGCGGCCGACGATCGACGTCGTCGAGAATGAGACGACATCCGCAGGCGCGAGCGGCGGCGAGCCTGCGATCCGGGAGGCCGCATGAGCATGGAAGAGGGAACGCGCGAGTTCGATCATGGCGCACGCCGGTTGCAGGGCGCGATGCTCGAGCATCCGAACCTCGCCATCGAGCGCTTGCCGGGGCTCAGCTTCGCGCTCAATCGGTTCATTGCGGAGACGCCGACGCGGCTTGCTGCGCTCATCGCTCGCCCTTCCGGCGCTGCAATCGAGGAGATTCGCGCGACCACGCTGTTTGAGGCGACTGAGGAGTGCTCCGGCCTGACCGCGGCCATCTATGCGAGCGCTGAACCGGAAGCGCGGTTCATGATTGCGCTCGATGAGCGCATCGATGAGCTGATTGTCTCCTCCATTTTCGGTGAAGCTGTCGACGCCGATCGTTCCGACAAACCAGGACGCGAAGAGCAGAGGCCGCGCACGGCGATCGAGGCTTCGCTTGTCGAAGCCTTCGCGCGCGCTCTTGGAGAGGCGCTCGAGGCGGCCTTCGCTCCAGTTGCCCGGATCGCGCTCAGCTTCGAGCGGCTGACGACGATCAAGGATCCGTACGCGCTTGGCCGGCGGGACGGCGAGGCGGCGGCGGCGCGGTTCACGCTCGGCATGATGAGCGGCGTCTGCCAGGGCCTCCTCCTGCTGCCGCAGGCGTTTCTGCTGCCCTTTCGCGCGGAACTCGCGAACAATCCCGAGGCGGAGGCGCCGGCCGCGGACCGGCGCTGGTCCCGCCTGATGGAGGCCGGCGTTCAGCAGACGCGGCTGCCCGTGACCGCTGTCCTGGAGGAGGTTCCGATGAGTCTCGGCGACGTCGCCGATTTCCGTGTTGGGGGCCTATTGCCTCTGCAGTGCAATGATTTCAACGCCATCCGCCTCGAATGCTCCGGGCGCGGCATGTTCACCTGCAAACTGGGCCAAGCGGACGGGCGCTACCGTCTCGAAGTCGAGGGTCCGATCCCGCAGGGACAAGACGCAGCCAAGCCATAGGCGGAAGCGATTTCTCATGCCGCCTCCTACTCCGACACCCTCGAGCTAGACCTCGCGAGCTAGAACTAACATGGACGCAGCCGCCATCACTTCCGAGCCGCCCAGCGCCGTCGACCCCGCGAAGTCGGAGCCCATCGCCGGCGCTCCCAACTTTGACGCGATCCTGTCGATACCAGTCACGGTGCAAGTCGTGCTCGGCTCGACCTCGCTGCCGGTCTCCGGGCTCATGAAGCTCGCCCGCGGCGCCGTCGTCTCGCTTGATCAGCGGGTCGGCGATCCGGTCGACGTTATGGTCAACGGCACGGTGATCGCGCGCGGCGAAATCGTCGTCGTCGACGACGCCAGCCAGCGATTTGGCGTGTCGCTGCTCGAGGTCGTCGCCGGAGGCGGGCTTAGACAGCCAGCGAAGGCTCCGCAGGAGGGCGCCAATGCCTGAGGCGATTGGCGGCGAAAGGGCGCTCACGGGTCCCGAGAGAGCCGCGGCGCTGCTCTTGATGATGGGCAGGCCGCCCGCGGCTCGGCTGCTCAAGCAATTCGATCAGCCGGACCTGCAAGCGGTGGCGCGGGCGGCGGCCGGGCTCGGCGCGATCTCGGCAGCGACTCTGGATCGGCTCGTCGACGAGTTCGCAGCCGACTTCTCCGGCGGGGCCGATCTCATCGGCGACGCCAGCCAGGTCAAGAGCCTGCTCGCCGACGCCCTGCCGCCCGAGCAGATCGCCGACATTTTCCGCTCTGAACCCGCCGCCCGCGATGAAGTCGATGTTTGGCGGGCGCTGGCCGAGAGTCCCGAAGCCGCGGTCATCGCCCTCCTGATGGCGGAGCGGCCGACGACGGCGACCTATATCCTCTCCAAGCTCGATTCCTCGGTCGCCACCAAGGTTGTCGCGGCGCTGCCGCGTGATCGGCGCAACGCCGCTCTCTGCGGCCTGGTTGCGCCGCTTGACGTGACGCCGCTCGCTGCGCGGCTCATCGAGGAGGCGGTGGGAAGCGCGCTGAAACAGGCGCCGAAGGCGGCCGCCGACGTCGCGGGGCGGTCGCGCCTCGCCGGCATTATCAACGGCCTCGATCCGCCGGAGGCGGAGGACGCGATGCGGGCGCTCGAACAGGCCCGCCCGAAAGACGCCGCGATCGTGAAGACGATGCTGTTCTCTTTCAACGATCTGCCGCGGCTGTCCGAACGGGCTCGGGCGCTGTTGTTCGACCGCGCCTCGATCGACATTGTCGTCATGGCGCTCAGGGGGACGGACGCGGACTTCCGCGACACTGTGCTGTCGTCCATGCCCTCGCGCGGGCGCCGTCTGGTTGAAGGGGAGCTCAGCTCCGGCGCCTCGGCGCCGCCTCGGGACATCGCCAAGGCGCGCAAGGCCATCGCCGAAATCGTGCTCGGCATGGCGAGCCGCAATGAGATCGAGCTTGGCGGCCCGCCGGCCGAGGCGGCTTAGCTTTGGGACTCGCGAAAATCGTTGGGCTCAGCCGCGGGTGAGCGATGAGCGGCGACGTCGATCCTGAAGACAAGACCGAGGAGCCGACAGAGAAGCGGCTCCATGATGCGGTCGAGCGCGGCGAAGTCGCTTTTTCGCGCGAGGCGCCGCTGTTCGCCTCTCTGTCCGCGACCCTCCTCGTGCTCATATTCGTCATTCCCGCGCGCGCCGAGGCTCTTCTAACCGCGCTTGTCGGCCTCATCGACGATCCCGCCGGCTGGCGGATCGAGCGCGGCGAGGACGTGCTTGCTCTCGCGCGCCCGCTCGTCGACGAGGCCATGCATTTCCTCATGCCGACGGTGATTCTTCTCACCGTCGCGGGCGTTCTCGCGTCCGTCGCCCAGAGCCCGCCGAACATCGTCCCCGACCGAATCTTGCCCGACGCCTCGCGCATCTCGCTGCGCAAGGGCCTGAGCCGCCTGTTCGGCGCTCGCGGTTGGACGGAGTTTCTGAAGAGCCTCATCAAGCTCGCCGCGGTGATCGCGGTGGCGATGATGATGCTCATCGGCCAGAAGGTCGTTCTGCTCACGTCGATGGACATCGACCCGGGCATGCTGCCGCAGCGCGTGCTCGACCTCGCGGTCAAAACGGTCGCCGCCGTGCTCGTCGCGACGGTCGCGGTCGCCGCCGCGGACCTCGGCTGGTCGCGAATCCTTTGGCGGCGCGACCATCGAATGAGCAAGCAGGAGGTCAAGGAGGAGCTTCGCCAGGCCGAGGGCGACCGCATGATCAAAGCGCGGTTGCGCTCGCTTCGGCTCGATCGCTCGCGCAAACGCATGCTCTCCGCGGTGCCGCGCGCCACGATGGTCGTGGTCAACCCGACCCATTACGCGGTCGCCATGCGATACGTCCGCTCCGAGGGCGGCGCGCCGATGGTCGTCGCCAAGGGAGCGGATTTCATCGCGCTGAAGATCCGCTCGATCGCCGAGGAGAACGCCATTCCGGTCATCGAGGACAAGCCGCTCGCGCGCTCGCTCTATGCCGCGGTCGATGTCGATCGCCCGATTCCGGCGGAATTCTATCGAGCCGTCGCCGAAATCGTCCACCTGATCCACCAGAGGAAGGGTCAATGGGCTTCGCGAAGACAATGAACGCGCCGGGCCAAAGTCGGCGACAGCGCCGCCCGCTTGAGCGCGAGCAGATCATCGCCGATGCGCTGGTGGACTTCGCGAGCGAGCTTAGGCTGACCGACGCGGCCGAACTGATGTCGATGATCCAAAACGACCATGCGGCGAATCTCGCCGACCTCGTCAATTCGTCGACCGAGCTCTTCTTCAAGAGCGGGACGTTGCGCTACGCTCTGTCGGCGAGCTTCAACGCGCCCTGGGACGCGACGCCGACCGTCGAGATCGACATGGAATTCCGCCACGCCGCCGTCTGCGCCTTCTTCCGGCTCAAGATCGGTCAGCGCCGCGCCGGAGTCGAAATCCAGGACATTCTCTTCGAGGAATCGGGGCTGGACGATCTCGCCAAAGCCGAACGCCTCTCGCATGCCCTCGAGACCGCGCGGGTGAGAGTTGCGATAGGGGGATGAATTTGGTCGAAGTACGAACGGCGCCCTATGGCTCCTCGCGATGACGGTTCCATTCCAAGCAATCTGTCTTTGCTCGTGCTTCGCCGCAAGCCTCGTGCAAGCCCACTCGCTGAGGATTGACCCAATCCCGGTCCCGGAATGGCGTTCAATTGTCCTCGATCTACCTCTTCGAAGTCGGCTCGCAGAAGGCGCAGTGGCTCTCCGCGCGCCAGACCGCAATCGCCGCCAATGTCGCCAATGCGAATACGCCTAGTTATCGCGCGGTCGACATTCAGCCGTTCTCCGCCGTCCTCGATTCGTCCCCCATCGAATTGGCGACGACCAACCCGGCCCACCTATCGCTGCCGCAGTCGGAAGCGGGCGCTTTGCGCGAGGTCGAAGTTGACCCGGCGGAACAGACCTTGTCCGGCAACACGGTCAATCTCGAACAGCAGATGGTCAATCTCGGCGAGGTCAATCGGGACTACACGATGAGCTCCAACATCCGCCGAGCCTTTCATCAACTCCTTCTCTCTGCGCTCAAGTGAAGACCCATGCAGGATTCGTTACAGACTGCGCTTCGCATCGCCGCCTCCGGGCTGCAGGCCCAATCGACGCGCCTTCGCATTGTCTCGCAGAATATCGCCAACGCCCAATCGACCGGCTCGACGCCCGGCGCCGACCCCTATGCGCGCCAGACCGTCTCGTTCGAAAGCGAGATGGATCGGACGCTCGGCGCCAATGTGGTCGCCGTCAAATCCATCGGCGTCGACCCCTCGCCATTCAAGATCGAGCGCGACCCGGGCAATCCGGCGGCGGACGAAAACGGCATGGTGAAGATGCCCAATATCGATGTGCTGACGGAGCTTGCGGACATGCGGGAAGCGAACCGCAGCTACGAAGCCAATCTCCAGGTCGCCAAGCAGTCAGCCGAGATGCTGAACACCACCATCAGCCTGATGAAGGACGCCTGAACGGCGAGCGTCGGCGCATGAGGATGAAACGATGATCGAGAGCGTTTCTGGGATTGGCGCCGCTAGCATGAGCAGCGGTGTTCGAAGCCCGACGGCCGCCGCAGCGTCGACCCAAGGGCCCAGTTTCGACCAGGCGCTCGCGCAAGCGATCGGCTCCGCGGTCGACACGCTGCAAACCGGCGAGGCCGTCGCGATCCAGGGCGTCGAAGGCGCGGTTTCGCCCATGAAGGTCGTCGATTCGGTGATGGCCGCGCAACGTTCTCTACAGAGTGTTCTTGCGATCCGCGACAAGGCTGTCTCCGCCTATCAAGAGGTTGCCCGCATGGCGATCTGATCGGGCAATCGTGGTGTGCGTATCTTTAGGCGGAAGCGAAGGATATTGATATGAGAGCGTTGGCGATCGCGGCGACGGGCATGAGCGCGCAAGAGCAAAATCTGGAGGTGATCGCGAACAACGTCGCCAACATCAACACGACCGGCTTCAAACGTTCGCGGGCGGAATTTACCGACCTCATCTATCAGACCGAGCGCCTGATGGGCGTTTCGAATCGCGGCCGCGACGCGACCGTGCCGGAGGGCGCCCAGATCGGCCTCGGTGTTCGCACCGCCGCGATTCGCAGCGTCAACATTCAGGGCGCGCTGACCAACACCGGCAACCAGCTCGATCTCGCGGTCCAGGGGCGCGGCTGGTTTCAGGTGACGACGCCGAATGGCGACACCGTCTACACCCGCGACGGCGCGTTCAACACCAATGCGAATGGCCAGCTTGTCACCATGGACGGCTATAACGTGAACCCGTCGATTCTCGTCCCGCAGACGGCGACCGCAGTCACCGTCAGTCAGACTGGTCTCGTGACCGCGACAGTTCCGGGTCAGTCGACGCCCCAGCAGGTCGGCCAGTTGACGATCGCGAACTTCGTCAACGAAGCGGGTCTCTTGGCCCTTGGCGGCAACTACTTCCAACAGACGGCCGCGTCCGGCCAGCCGACTGTCGGCGTTCCGGGCGACACGGCGTTTGGGATCATCCAGCAGGGCTATGTCGAGGCTTCCAATGTCGATCCCGTGACCGAGATCACCAACCTCATTGCCGCTCAGCGCGCCTATGAAATGAACTCCAAGGTCATCCAGGCCGCAGACCAGATGTCCGGCACAATCTCCAACCTGCGCAGCTAGGCCAAACCTCGGAGACGATCGATGCGCCTGACCCAAGCCCGGCTGCTACTCAAAGCCGCGATCGTCGTGTTCGCAGCAGCTTGCGCCATCCCTTCTTCGGCGCAGGAAGACCTCGTCCCGACCCCGAAGGCGGTGATCTATCCGGGCGACTTGATCCTGGACGAGATGCTCGTCGACGTTTCCAACCCGGCGCGGGACGGATCGGGGCCATTTGTCAATTCGCGCTCGCTCATCGTCGGCAAGGCCGCGCGGCTCACGCTGCTCCCCGGACACGCGATTCCATTTTCGGGCGTCTCCAATCGCAAGCTCGTTTCCAATGGCGCCGAGGTCAGGCTCGTCTTTTCCGAGGGCGGTCTCATCATCACGACCACCGGCTCGGCGCTGCAGGACGGCTCGATCGGCGACATGGTGAAGGTGCGCAACGACGACAGCGGCGTCACAGTGACCGGCGCCGTCCAGCCGGATGGCTCGGTGCAAGTGAGCGGGGGATGATGCGGCGGCTGATTCTGGCGCTTGCGCTGTGTCTCGCCGCCGCGCCCGCTCTCGCCGCTCGGATCAAGGATATCTCGGTCCTGAGTAGCGCCCACGACAGTCAGCTCGTCGGCTATGGCCTCGTGGTTGGTCTGCAAGGGTCGGGCGATACCCTGCGCAATGCGCCCTTCACCGAGCAATCCGTCCAGGCGATGCTCACGCACCTGGGCCTCGACGTGCACGGCGCCTCGCTCCGCAACCGCAATGTCGCGTCCGTCATCGTCACTTCCGACCTCCCCGCCGGAATGGAGGTGGGCACGCGGATGGACGTCACCGTGTCGGCGCTTGGCGACGCGCCGTCCTTGATGGGCGGGACGCTCCTGCTCACCCAGCTTCAGGCAGCCGACGGAACGGTCTACGCAAGCGCGCAAGGCGCAGTTTCGGTGACCGGATTCGACGCCGTGGGCCAAGGCGAGACGCTGTCGCAAGGCGTGCCGACCGCGGGCCGCATTCCGAATGGCGCAATCGTCGAGCACGAGCTTCCCGGCGTTGCCGATGAGTTGCGCTCGATGCTCGAATTGAAGAATCCCGACTATGCAACTGCGGTCAGGATCGTCGACGCGATCAACGCCTATTCCCGCGAGCAATTCCGCGCGAGCGCAGCCTATGAGGTCGACAACCGAAGAGTCGAATTGTTCCGTCCCCGCAGGATCTCGTTCGCCCGGTTCATGGCCGAGATTGGGCAGCTTCAGGTAGCCCCGGACATGGCCGCGCGCGTCGTTCTTGACGCACGGACCGGCACGGTCGTCGTGGGTCAGGACGTGCAGATTTCGACGGTCGCGGTAACCTATGGAACACTGACGGTCCGGGTCAACGAGCAGCCCCGCGTCTCCCAGCCGGCGCCGTTCTCGAACGGCAGGACGGTCGTCACGCCGAACACCAGGATCGATGTCGAACAGGGGGGCGGACCCATCTCTATTGTCGGCGGATCGAGCCTCAGAGCGTTGGTCAGCGGCTTGAATCGGATCGGCGTCAAGCCGCCGGGCATCATCGCGATCCTCCAGGCGATCAAGACCGCAGGCGCGCTGCAGGCCGATCTCGTTATTCAGTGACGGGCCGCGCCGGCGCGGGGTGAGCCCGCGTTAACCTAAGTCAGCCCAGCGCAAGCCCGACGGTCGAGGATCATGCCCATCCTCGAGGCCGACACATGCCATCTCTTTCCCTGTCGCAACGCCTGACGGCACGATCCTGTGGCGCGCGCGTGGCGCTTAGCGTCGCCGTCGTTCTCCTGGCCTGTCCCGCGTTGGCTCAGGACGGGCGGGCGCACGAGAAGGGGAAGCCAAAAGTCACTGCGGACAAAGCGGCGGATATAGCCATTGCAAACGAAGCGCCGGATATCGAAGCCAGGCGCTTCTGCGCCAACGCCGGCCCGTCGATCGCCGAGGCGCGCATCGCCTGGGAGAGGAAACAGCTCGGCGATCTCGATGCGCAGGTCAAGCAACGACTGGCCGATCTCGAAAAAGCGGAAGCCTCAGTGCAGGAGTGGGTGGCCAAGCGAGACGCGATGCTCAAGTCGGCGAGCGACGACCTCGTCGCCATTTACGCGAAAATGCAGCCGGAGACGGCCGCCACTCAGATCGCCGCGATGGACGACCAAATGGCGGCGGCGATCTTGGGCAAACTGAAGGCGGGCGCGGCGGGGGCTATCCTCAACGAGATGGAGGCGGACCGGGCGAGCAAGCTTGCGGTCGTTCTTTCGGGCGCGAATGGCGCGGGGAAAAAGTCCTGATGCGGCTCGTTCTGCCGCCGCTTTTGCTCGCGATCGCAATGTCGATGAGCGGCTGCTGGACGAGCGCCAGTGAATTCATGCGCGAGCCCTTCTTCTCGCCTGTCGGCTCAGGGCTCGTGACAGAGGAAACGGCGAGCATCCAGAGCGCGAAAGTGCTTCCCATGCCTCCACCTTCCGGAAATGGAACGCCGCCGTCCCTCTACAGCCAGCCACGCATCGCCAACGTCGGCGACATCGTGCGGGTGCTCATTTCGATCAACGACAAGGCGACGCTTGGCAACGCGTCGGGCCGCTCGCAAACAACCACCGACAGCGGCGTGATCGACTTTGGCTACAACAACGGCTCGTCGTCCTCGTCGTCCAACCAGCCCGCCAAACTTCAAGGCGACCTCACGTCCTCAGCCTCAACTCAGGGTACGGGAAACATCGATCGGTCCGAGCAGATTCAGGTGTCGGTGGCGGCGGTCGTCACCCGCGTCCTCCCGAATGGCAATCTTGTCATCTCGGGATCGCAGGAAGTGCGCGTCAACTACGAGATGCGCCAGCTAACCGTCGCGGGCATCGTCAATCCGCTCGACATCTCGAACAACAACACCGTCGCTTATGACCGGATCGCCGAGGCCCGCATCTCCTACGGCGGCCGTGGTCGTCAGACCGACTTTCAGCAGCCGGCTTGGGGACAACAAGTTTACGACGCCGTCAGGCCATTCTAGCCGGAGCGGCTCATGTCTGATTCCGCCTCGGCCCAAACGGTCGCCGCGAAGAGGTCGCCGCGGGGATCACTGATCGAAATGGCGATGGTGATCGGTCTCGCCGTCTGCGCCGGCGGCCGCCTTCGAGGCGTTGCGCCCGGCCCCTGCCGCAGGACCGGACAAGGCGGTGGAAACGCCGGCCAGCGCGCCAGTCGAGACGGCGACGATTGTCGATTTGCCGCCGATCGTCACCAACCTGGGCGCGCCGCAGGACACGTGGGTTCGGCTCGAGGGTTCGATCATTTTTGACCCCAAGACCTTGGCGCATCCCGAAGCCCTCGCGGGTCAAATTGGCGACGACGTCCTCGCCTATCTCAGGACCGTCTCGTTGCGTCAGCTTGAAGGGCCGATCGGCCTCGAAAACATTCGCCAAGACCTCAACGAGCGGGCGGCGACCCGCAGCGGCGGCAAAGTGCGCGCGTTCGTGATCCGAACATTGGTGGTGCAATGAGACGGGCAATCTGCTTCATCGTCGCGCTTCTGGCGGCAGGCTGTCCGGCCGTGGCTCAGACCGTCGATCTGAATTCCTTGATTCCAGCCGGCGGGGCCACCGCAAGCGGCCGCATCATCGAGCTCGTCGCGCTTTTAACCGTGCTGTCGGTCGCGCCGGGCCTTCTCATCATGGTCACGAGCTTCACGCGGTTCATCGTCGCGCTTTCGTTCTTGCGCTCCGGCCTCGGCTTGCAGAGCGCGCCGGCCAATCTCGTCCTCATCAGTCTGTCGCTGTTCATGACCTTCTTTGTCATGGCGCCGACCTTCGATCGTGCCTGGCAAAATGGCCTGAAGCCGCTCATGGACAATCAGATCAGTCAGCAGGAGGCGCTGGCCGCGGTCGCCGAGCCGTTCCGGGAATTCATGCTCAGCCAGGTTCGGGAAAAGGATATGGCGCTGTTCGAGGGCCTGTCCAAAGGGCGTTTCGACGTCACCGACCGCTCGAAAGCGGACTTGAGGCTGCTCATCCCGGCCTTCATGATTTCCGAGCTCCGTCGAGGCTTCGAGATCGGGTTCCTGATCGTGTTGCCGTTCCTGGTCATCGACATGATCGTCGCGACGCTGACGATGTCGATGGGCATGATGATGCTGCCGCCCTCGGTCATCTCGCTCCCCGTCAAGATCCTGTTCTTCGTGCTGATCGACGGCTGGAACCTCTTGATCGGAAGTCTGGTGCGCTCGGCAAGCTGATCGAGCGCCGCAGGGTCCATCGGCGCCAGCCTCGCGCAAGGCCGCGCGCCTCAAATAGGTCATTCCCGCGAGGAGTCTCCATGAGCATTCTCAACACCAGCGTCTCGGGCATGCAGGCCAATTCGAACTGGCTGTCGACGATTTCCCAGAATGTCGCCAACTCCAACACCACCGGCTACAAGAATGTCGAGACGGACTTCTCGACTTTGGTCGATCAGATCGCCAACGGCTCCCAGGATTTCGGCGGCGTCTCCACGAGCCAAGTCTCGCTCAACTCCCTACAGGGCAGCGTCGTTTCCACTTCAACCGACACCGACCTCGCCGTCCAGGGCTCTGGGTTTTTCGTCGTGTCCGACTCCAGTGGGACGCTCTATCTGACGCGCAATGGCTCCTTCACGCCCGACGCCTCGGGCAACCTCGTCAACAGCGCCGGCTACTACCTGATGGCGGCGAACGTGCAGAACGGCGTTTCGCCGCTCGCCGCGAACTCGCTGACCGGCCTTCAGAAGGTGAACGTCGTCAATGCCGGCCAGACTGCGACAGCGACAACCGCTGGCTCATTGACCGCCAATCTGCCGTCCACGGCGACCCCGGTCGCCGCCGCCAATCTGCCGTCCGCCAATTCGGCGAGCTCGACCTATACCGAAGCGACGTCGCTTGTCGTCTACGACAATCTCGGCGGCTCGCACACGATCAATCTTTATTTCACCAACACCGGGTCCAACACCTGGGAGGTGGACGCCTACGACGCGTCGACAGCTTCCGCCAGCGGCGGTTTTCCCTATTCGTCAGGTCCGCTCGCGACGCAGACTATGACCTTCAATCCGACGACCGGGGCCTTATCGTCCGGCTCGCCGCTTTCGATCGCGGTGCCGAACGGGCAGACGATGAGCCTTGATCTCAGCAACATGACGCAGCTTGCCGCGGGGTTCAACGTGACCGCCGCGACCGCGAACGGGAACGCGCCGAGCGGCATCAGCGGCGTCTCCATCTCGACGAGCGGATCCTTGACCTTCAACTACGCGAACGGGACGTCCAGCGTCGCCTACGACATTCCGCTCGCCAATGTGGTGAGCCCCGACAATCTCGCCTCGGTCAACGGCGGCGCCTACCTGCCGACGTCTGCTTCCGGCCCCGTATTCTTGGGCACGGCCGGCGGCGCCGGCTTTGGCTCGATCGAAGCCTCGTCGCTGGAAAACTCGACGGTCGACCTGGCCACGGAACTGACGGACATGATCCAGGCCCAGAGCGCGTATGAGGCCAACTCCAAAGTGTTCCAGACCGGCGCCGACATTCTCGACGTCCTCAACGGGCTGAAGCCGTAAGGTCGAAAGCCTGAGGAGTTTCGATGAGCCTGTCGACCGCGTTCAACGTCATCAGCTCGTCCTTCGCCGCCAACGCGGCGCAGACGGCTGTCGTCTCGAACAATATCGCCAACGTCAACACGCCTGGCTATTCGCGCGAGATCGCGAATGTCGTGACGAACTCCTACGGCGGCGCGGATGTGGCCTCAATCACCCGCGAGGCCAATGCGGCGCTGCTGGAGCAGGTGTCGAGCTCGACCTCGCAAGCGGCGACCCAGCAGGCGATCTCCGACGGATTGACGACGCTCGCCCAGACCGTCGACGACAGCGCATCGGCTTCCTCAACCTCGGGCGCCGACCAGAACGGCGCCTCCCCCTCCGCCATGCTGGCCAACCTGCAAAGCGCGCTGACAACCTACGCAGACTCGCCGACCTCGTCGTCCGCCGCGGACGCCGTGGTGTCGGCCGCCTCGGATCTCGCCTCGTCGCTCAACAGCGCGAGCGCGACGGTTCAGCAGGTGCGCGAAACGGCCGACCAGGGCATGGCCTCCTCGGTCAGCACAATCAATTCGCTGCTCAATCAGTTCACGGCCGCCAACAACGCAGTCGTCACCGGGCTGCAGACCGGCGCCAATGTTTCGAGCGCCGAGGATACGCGCGACTCGATCGTGACCCAGCTTGCGCAGCAGATCGGCGTTTCGACCACCGTGGCCGCCAATGGCTCGGAGTCGATCTACACCGACAGCGGCGTCACCCTGTTCCAGGACACGCCGCGCACCGTTTCTTTCACCGCGACTCCAACGCTGGTCGATGGCGCGAATGGGGGAGCGGTCACTGTCGGCGGCGTGCCGATCACTGGCGCCAATTCGCCGATGCCGATCCAATCGGGCGCGCTCGCGGGATACGCCGCGGTGCGGGATACGCTCGCGCCCGAATATCAGGCTCAGCTCGACCAGATCGCCGGCGGCCTCATCAACGCCTTCGCCGAAAGCGATCAATCGGCGACTCCTACGCTGCCCTCGCTGCCGGGCCTGTTCACCACGCCGGGAGCAACGAGCCTGCCCTCGATGACGGCAGCGACCGGCCTTGCCGCCGCGATCGAGGTCAATCCGAATGTCGACCCGTCGCAGGGTGGCGATCCGACGCTGTTGCGCGACGGCGGGATCTCCGACCCCGGAAACCCAGCCTATACCTACAACACGACCGGCGACGCGAGCTACACCGGGCGCATTCAGGAGCTCATCGGCCAGATCAGCGCGGCGCAGAGTTTCGACCCGTCCGCAGGGCTCGACTCATCGGCCAGCCTCACCGACTACGCCAACGCCTCGGTCAGCTGGGTGCAAGCCCAGAACCAGCAGGCGAGCGACGCCTCCTCCTATCAAAGCGCGGTTGCAACGCAGGCGACATCAGCGCTGTCGAACGCGACCGGCGTCAATCTGGACACTGAAATGACGAACATGCTGAACCTCGAAAACTCCTACGCTTCGACGGCGAAGCTATTGACGACCGTCGGCAGCATGTTCTCAGCTCTGTTGCAGGCGGCATGACCACCGTGGGCGCAAACTTTGTATCGACCAACTACCTGGCCAACAGCCTGGTGGCGCCGGTCATGCAAGCTCAGTCGCAGCTCACCAGTGCGATGACGGAGAATGTCGACCGGCGAATACGCCAATCTCGGTTTGCAACTCGGCGACCAGTCCGGCTACGAACTCTCGCTCAAGGAGCAGGTCGGCCAGCTCCAGACACTGACCACCGGCAACAGCGTCGTGTCGACCAGCCTGTCGACGGCGCAGAACGCGCTATCGGCCATCCAGACGACCGCCCAGACGACGCTCAACAATCTCGCGGGCTCGACGCAGGACGCCAATTCCGACGTCTCGCTTCAGGACATGGGCCAATCGGGGCTGCAGTCGCTGATCAGCGGGACCAATACGACGTCGGGCGATCAATATGTATTCGGCGGAATCAATTCCGCCGTCGCGCCGATGGCGGACTATTATTCGACCCCGACGTCGGCCGCCAAGACAGCGATCGACCAGGCTTTTCAGACCGCGTTCGGCGTCCTGCCGACCGATCCGGCGGCGGCGAACATCTCTGCGTCGGACATGCAAAGCTTTCTCTCCGGACCATTTGCGGCGCTGTTCCAAGGCGCTTCGTGGAGCACGGACTGGTCGTCAGCCTCGAGCGTCAATACGAGCGCCGAGGTCGCGCCCGGTCAGACCGTCACAACGTCGACCAACGCCAATCAGCCGGGCTTTCAAGAGCTCGCCCAAGCCTACGCCATGCTGAGCGAGTTCGGCGGCTCCGACCTCAGCAGCGACGCGCAGCAGGCCGTCGCCACGGCCGCCTCTTCGCTTCTTTCGCAGGGCGTGAACTCGATGATCAACCTTCAGGCCGGGCTCGGCTCGACCCAGAGCGCTGTCACTGACGCCACCAATTCGATGAGCTCGCAACTCACGATCCTGCAAGACCAGGTCGGCGCTCTCGACAACGTCAACACGACGGCTACGGCGGCTCAGATCACCAGCCTGACCAATCAGGTCCAGATGGCCTACGAGCTCACCTCGCGCCTATCGCAGTTGAATTTGGCGCAATACCTGCCGGTCCCATGAAGCGTGAAGGACGCGATGTACGAATTTGCTTACAACGATGTGATCGAAGATTCCCACAATGCGATGCGCGCCCGCGAGCGGGCGGCGATGGATCGCGTGATCGGGATGCTGCGCGCGGCTCAGGAGAAGGGTCCACAGTCGCGCGAGCGAATTGACGCCCTGTTCTATCTCCGCCGCCTCTGGACAATTTTCATCGACGATCTCAAGAACCCGAACAACGAGCTGCCGGATCAACTCAGAGCCGGAATCATGTCGATCGGCATCTGGATGATGAAGGAGATCGACCGCGTGCGCGGCGGCCTGACCAACGACCTGACGCCGATGATTGAAATCAACGAGCTGGTCCGCGACGGGCTGAAGTGAGGGTCATCGCGGCATGAACATCACGCTCAGAGCCGGGGAACGGTTGTTCATCAACGGTGCGGTCATCCGTATTGACCGAAAGGCGTCGATCGAACTCCTGAACGAAGTGACCTTCCTGCTCGAGAACCATGTGATGCAGGCCGAGCAGGCGACGACGCTGGTCCGCCAGATCTATTTCGCCGTCCAGATCATGCTGATGGATCCCACAACCGGCGCCAGCGCGACGCCGCTTGCCCGTTCGCTGATCGAATCCGCGCTTGGCGCCTATCGCGCGCCCGAGTTGACCGCGGGCCTCAGGAGCGTCGACGCGTCACTCCTCCGTGGTCGAAATTTCGAGGCGTTGAAAGCTTTGCGCGGCCTGTTCGCCCTCGAGGACAAGGAGCTTCAGTCGCTCGCCGAGGCGCCGAGCGCCGCCTGAAATGAGGAGAAAGCCATGACCGTCACCGCCACCACCCCTGTTTCATCCACAGCCGCATCGAGCACAAGCAGTTCGTCAACGGCGAGCGCGGCTACCCAAAGCCTCAGCTACAACGACTTCCTGACCCTCCTTATGGCGGAGATGAAGAACCAGGACCCGACTCAGCCTATGGATCCCTCGCAGATGGTGTCGCAGCTCGCGACCGTCTCCGAGGTCGGGCAAGCGGTGCAGACCAACACGACCCTGGCCTCGATGTTGACGGCGACTTCGCTCAGCCAGGCCGAGCAGCTGATCGGCCGCACCGTCACTTCCGCCGACGGCTCGACGTCAGGCGAGGTCGCCTCGGTCAGCGTCACAAGCGCCGGCGCAGTCGCCACGCTGACGAATGGCGGAACAGTTTCGCTCGCCAATGGCGCGAGCGTCCAATGAACGAAGGCGACGCGATCGATCTCGTCCAGTCGGCGATCTGGATGGTGGTGGTCGGCGCCGGTCCTTGCGTCGGCGCGGCGATGGCGGTCGGCGTGGTCATCGCGCTCTTGCAGGCCCTGACCCAGATACAGGAGATGACCCTCACCTTCGTGCCGAAGATGATCGCGGTCTTTCTGGCCATGAGTCTCACGGCCTCATTCGTCGGGGCTAAGTTCTCGATCTTCACCCAGTCGATCTACGCGCGGATCGAGCAGGGGTACAAATAGGCTAAATCCGCCCAAAGCGTCGGAAATTGCGCGGTCAGCCATTTCGCCAGCGCCGCATTGACCTCGACTGGCTTCTCTTGCGCCATCCAATGGCCGGAGGCGATGGTCACTTCGATCAGGTTGGCGCAGTGGGCACGCATCGGCTCGGCGAGAGGCGACACGACTGTCTCGCAGATATAATCGTAGGCGGCGTGCAGGAAGAGCACCGGCATGTTCAGTCGCCAGTTGGCTTTCGCGCGCGCGGCGTAGGCAAGGTTGGCTTGCCAGTTCATGTACCAGCTGCAAGGCCCGAAGAACCCGTTTCTCTCTAGCGACGGCCACATAGCGATGCTCTTCCTCTTCGCTTAGCACGCCCGGGTCACGCGGTAGATCGGGCGCGCGAACTGCTAGGACCGAAGTAGCCTCGATTGGCGCGAACGAAAGCGGTGCGTACAGGCTTCCCCTTGCCCGCGGGATTGCCTACGCGGAATAGCGCTCGGACGGCAGCGCCGACGTTACTCTCGAAGCCGGCCTCCGCGATTGCAAAACTCTCGCGGTAGAACATTTGAAAGTCCCATTGCGCCGACTGGAAACGTGTCGGCCGGATAGACCGCATCGATCCGCCAACGGAACGACGGTCTCGACCGCGAAGCCGCTCCGGAATATACGGCAGACAAAGGTTGGCGACGCCGTGACAGCGTTCCGGATGGTGCTGGGCGATCGACCAGACGACCGGCGCGCCCCAATCGTGTCCGACCCAGATCGCCTTCTCCGCTCCGAGCGAACTTAAGAGCTCGAGCATGTCGGCGACGATTTCTTCCAAAGCATATTCTTCGTGCCGTGGATGGACGCTAGAGCGGCCATAGCCGCGCATGTCGGGTGCAATGGCACGAAAGCCCAGGCCGGCAAAAACAGGAAGCTGCTCGCGCCAGGAGATCGACAGCTCCGGCCAGCCGTGCAGGAAGACGATCGGCGTCTCCTGGGCCGCGCCGCAGGAAAGAAAGAAGTTCGCATGCCGCGCGGTCTTGGTGAGGTTTTCCAGAACCGGGAAATTCATGTTGCTCTCCGAGCCTCGGGTATCCTGACGCTCGCGAGGCGAACGCGCTACAATTTGAGGTAGCTGGGTTCGTCCGCCCACAAGGGCGGCTAACGGCGCGCGACCCGCGGTTCGACCCTCGCGCAAGGTTCAGACCACATTCTTCCGGGCCGCAGGGGCGCCATTGGCGCAGGAGCGAGGGCGCGATGTCATTGACGGCGGTGGGGACGGCGCCGGCGGCTAACCGCGGCGGCAAAGACGTCGCCTTCGCCGCCGGCATTGTCCTCATCCTCTGCCTCTTCTTCCTGCCCGTTCCAGCAGTGATGATCGACTTCGGCCTCGCGCTGTCGATCGCGCTTTCCGTGCTCATCCTGATGGTGGCGCTCTGGATCCAGAAGCCCCTCGAATTCTCGGCCTTCCCGACCGTGCTCCTGGTGGCGACAATCCTGCGGCTCGCGCTCAACATTTCGACGACGCGGCTCATCCTGTCGCACGGCGAACAAGGGCCGACGTCGGCTGGCTACATTATCGGCGGCTTCGCGCACCTGGTGATGGGCGGCGATTTCGTCATCGGGATTATCGTCTTTCTCATCCTGGTGACGATCAACTTCCTGGTCATCACCAAGGGCGCAACCCGCATCGCCGAGGTCGGAGCGCGCTTCACCCTCGACGCCATTCCTGGCAAGCAGATGGCGATCGACGCGGACCTTTCGGCTGGCCTGATTGACGAGAAGGTGGCGCAGGCGCGCAGGCGCGAACTGGAGGAGGAAAGCGCCTTCTTCGGCTCGATGGACGGCGCGTCGAAATTCGTCCGCGGCGATGCGATCGCCGGGCTCATCATCCTCGCCGTCAACATCTTCGGCGGCATCGTCATCGGCGTCACCCGGCATGGGCTCACGCTCGGCGCCGCGGCCGACGTCTTCACCAAGCTCTCTGTCGGAGATGGCCTGGTGACGCAGATCCCCGCGCTCATCATTTCCCTCGCCGCCGGCCTACTCGTGGCCAAGGGGGGCACGCGAGGCTCGGCCGACAAAGCCGTCATCGACCAATTGAGCGGCTATCCAAACGCCCTCTTTCTCGCAGCGCTCGCGATGGCGGTGCTCGGCGTCGTTCCTGGGCTGCCGTTCCTGCCGTTCGCGCTCATTGGCGGGCTCATGGCGTTTGTCGGCGTCGCCATTCCCCGGCGTATCGAGAGAGACCGCGCCGCCGAGGCGGCCAAGGCCATGGCGAAGGAGGAGCGGGCCAAGGCCGAGGCGCGCTCGTCAATCAAGGAGCAGCTCAAGTCATTCGAGATCGAACTGGTCTTGAGCAAGGAGCTCAACGCGGCGCTGCTGGCGTCGCGCGACGAGATCGGTTCGCGCATTGGCAAGATGCGGCGCAAGTTCGCGCGCCAATACGGTTTCGTGGTTCCGGAGATCCGTCTCTCCGACGATATCAAGGCGGCGCCAAGGACTTATCAGATCAAGATTCACGGCGCCGCCGTCGCGACCCAGGAATTGCGGGTCACCGACCATCTCATCGTCATCGGCGACGGACCGCGCCCCAACCTGCCGGGCGACGAAGTGCGCGAGCCCGCCTTCGGCATTCGCGCCATCGCCATTCCCGAGGCTTTCGTCAAGGAGGCGAGGCGCGCGGGCTTCAGGCCGGTCGATCCTGTTTCGGTGCTGCTCACTCATTTGAGCGAGGTCGTCCACAACAACCTCGCTCAACTTTTGTCGTACAAGGATATGCGCGTTCTGCTCGATAGGCTCGAGCCCGAGTACAAGCGGCTACTCGACGACATGTGTCCGTCGCAGATTTCGCAATCGACGCTGCTCGCGACTCTGAAGCTTCTGCTCGCGGAGCGCGTCTCCATTCGCAACCTCAGTCTGATTCTGGAGGCGGTGGCGGAGGTCGCACCACACGTGCGTAGACCTGAGCAGATTGTCGAGCAGGTGCGCATCCGGCTCTCCCAGCAGATCTGCGGGGACCTTGCCGACGAAGGCGCGCTCGCTGTTTTGAGGCTCGGCAACCGCTGGGATCTGACGTTCCATCAGGCCCTCAAGCGCGACGCCAAGGGCGACGTGGTCGAATTCGACATCGACCCGCGGCTGATGGAGCAATTCGCGGCCGAGGCTTCCGCGGCTGTACGCAAGCGGATGGATGAGCGGCGTTTGTTCGCCCTCGTCACCGCCGCCGAGACGCGACCCTATGTGCGCATGATCATCGAGCGCATGTTTCCAACTTTGGCGGTCCTGTCGCAGCTCGAAATCGCGCGCGGGTTCGAGGTGAAGTCACTGGGCACGATCGCGTGACCGCGCTCGTCTCCGGGGCGATGGCGGCGCCTCATGTGGCGCTCGCGCCCAGGGCGGCGCTCGGCGCTTTCGTGCTCTTCTGCCGCATCGGCGGATGCCTGATGCTGGCGCCAGGATTCTCGAATACGCAGATTCCGACCCAGGTTCGCTTGTTCGTGGCCCTCGCGGTCACCCTGACGCTGACGCCGTTGCTGCTGGAGCGTGTACCCAGCGAAGCGCTCGCCGACGATCCGATCCTCGCCTTCAAGACGATTGCTGTCGAATCGCTGGTCGGCGGCATGATTGGGGTCTTGGCGAGGCTATTCTATTTCGCGCTCGAAGCCCTCGCTGTGGGCGCAGCCTCCATGCTTGGATTCTCCAGTCCGTCCGGGTTTCAGATCGAGAACGACGAGCCGATGGCGCCATTGGCGACACTCATCTCGCTCGCCGCGATCGCGCTCCTATTCGCGGCCAACCTGCATTGGGAGCTTTTGCGCGGCCTCGTGGCCTCTTACGACGTCGTGCCCGTCGGCGCAGACTTCAATGCGCGACTGGCGCTGAAGCAGATCGCTGACGTGCTGGGCGAATCGTTCCGGCTCGCGCTCAGGATCGCCTCGCCCTATGTGATCTACGCGCTGGTGGTCAATCTGGCGCTGGCGCTGGTCAACCGGCTCACCCCGCAGGTCCAGGTCTTCTTCGTCGCCACGCCGTTTGTGGCGGCAGGCGGCCTGCTCTTGCTCTACTTCACCATCAAACCGGCGATCGAAGCGTTCATTAGCGGCTTCGGCGTCTGGCTCATTTCCGGCTAGCGCATGAAAAAACATCTGGACGCGCTGACTCGTATCGGCCGGCTTCAAACCCTGATGCACGATGTCGGCCGCTCAAGGCTCAGTGCACTCGAACGTCAGCAGGCAGGATTGAACGACGATCTCAAGGCAGTCTTTGAGGCGCAGGAGGCGGACGAGCTTGCCTATGGCGCTCAGGCCGGACTGGTTGCGCGCCGCATCCGGGCTTTGCAGCTGAAGCTCGATCAGTTGGCGCGCGAGCGAGAAAGCGCGCGTCGCAGCGTGCTTACACAAGGGGCGCGCGCGAAGCTTGCCGAGCTGGCGATCGAAGCCGCCGCCCTCGGCTATCGGCGCGTGAACGAGCGCAAGGAGCTGGCCGAAATCATTGAGCGCGCGCTCGCCCGAGGCGCAAGCTCGACGTAAGGCTAAAGGAGGACGTTGGCCTCCTACAGGATCTTTCGCAGCGCCCAAAATGGCCTTCAATCCTCGTACAGATGTCATCCTTGAAGTGGCGAGCGCGGCCGATCCGTCGCGCGCGACCGTCGCCGCCCAGCGGCTCAGTGCGCTTGCGGGCTCGAACGCCCCCGCGGGCGACTTTGCCGCCGACCTCGATCGGGCGGCAAGCACGACGGGCGCAACCGCGCCGCTCGCGAACGCCGCCGACATGCGGTCGCGTCTCCCGGCGGCGCCGGGCGGCCCGGATAAGCTCGGCCAAGCGAAGACCCAATTCGAGGCGATGATGCTGAACTCATTCGTCGGCGAAATGTTGCCAAAAGACACCGGCGAGGTCTTTGGGCAGGGGATGGCTGGAGATATGTGGCGATCGATGCTCGCCGAGCAGGTTTCGATGCAGATCGCCAAGTCCGGGAAGCTCGGCCTGGCCAGGCGCCTGTTCTCCACCCACGAGGTCGGCCTCCATTCGGGGCGGGTCGGCGAGGCAACGAAAACCACCGGCCAGCCTGCCGCCCAAATGAGCGCCAATATCCTGTCGGCGCCGGCTGCGGCCGAGCCCCAGAATGGCGCAGTTCTGTTTGCCGGACCTAAACGGACATGAGCCAACCGCTGCGCCGGGCGGCATCCCCGGGGGCGGCCGCCGCATTGCCGATCATCGAGCGCCTCATCGCGACTCTCGAGGCCGAGAATCGCGACCTCGAACAGGGCCGCAGGGTCAAATACGAGGCCTACAGTCTGAGCAAGAACCAGGGCCTGCTCGAGCTCAATCGTCTAATTCCGGCGCTCGCGGGGGCAGCAACAGCGGCAGGACCTTTGCGCGACGCGCTGGCTGAGCTTCACGCCAAGCTTGAGATCAATCGGCGGTCGCTCGCGGTGCAGCTCAAGGCTTGCGAAGCCGTCTCGGAGATCATCACCCGCGCCATCCAGGACGGCCAATCCGATGGAACCTACACCGCCTCCGCCTGGTGTCGGTCGCGCGAATGATCAAGGCCGCGCTTGTCGGCGTCATGGCGGTCGCGGGCGTGATCGCGGGCGAGATGGGAACCGACAAGATCCTCGCCATGCGCCAGGCGCATTCCACCGCCGTCGCCACTAGAATGACTGAAGCGCGCAAGACGCATGAGATCAACGTCCCTCGCATCAAGGACGGGGTGATCAAGGGCTATGCGGTCATGCTGTTGAGCTACACTGTCGACCTAAGCGCCCTAAAGACCGCGGCGATGGCGCCGGATTCGATCCTGGTCGATGAGGCGTTTCGTTACGTCTACAACGACGACACGATCGATTTCGACCATCTCGATCGCTTCGATTTCGTGAAGATGAGCAAAGCGCTCGTGGCGGCGATCAACGCGCGCGTGAAGAGCGACGTGGTCGTCGACGTCGGCGTGCAGGAATTCACCTACGAGCCGGCCAGCGAGGCCCGTGGGCGTCCGGAGCCTTAGGCGGCGCGCGTCGCTTTGGACTTCGAGGCGGCGATCAAATCGACGAACCGCTGGAAGAGATAGTGGCTATCGCGCGGGCCTGGCGAGGCCTCGGGGTGATATTGCACCGAGAAGGCCGGCCGGTCGGCGAGCGCAATGCCGCAATTCGAGCCGTCGAACAGCGACACATGCGTTTCCTCGGCGTTCGCTGGCAGGCTCGCCCGATCGACCGCGAAGCCGTGGTTCATCGACACGACCTCGACCTTGCCGGTGGTGAAGTCCTTGACCGGATGGTTCGCGCCATGATGGCCCTGCGGCATTTTGACAGTTCGCGCGCCGACCGCGAGCCCCAGGAGCTGGTGGCCGAGACAGACGCCGAACAGGGGTACCTTCGTCTCCAGGAGCGCCTGAATCGTCGGCACGGCGTATTCACCCGTGGCCGCCGGATCGCCGGGCCCGTTGGAGAGCACCACGCCATCGGGCTTGAGCGCCAGGATCTCCTCCGCGCTCGCCGTCGCCGGAACCACCGTCACCGCGCAGCCCGTGTCGTTGAGGAGCCGGAGGATATTGCGCTTGGTCCCGTAGTCGATCGCGACGACGTGAAAGCGCGTGGCGTCCCGCCTTCTATAGCCGTTTTCCAAGCTCCAGCTGGTCTCGTCCCAGTTCGAACGCTGGGTCGAGCCCACCGCCGGAACGAGGTCCATCCCGTCGATTCCGGGCCAAGCGGCCGCCTTGGCGCGCAGCGCGTCGAGGTCGAAGGCGCCGTCAGGCGAGTGGGCGATGACCGCGTTCGGCATGCCGCGCTCACGAATCAGTGTCGTCAGCGCGCGAGTGTCGACGCCGGTCACGCCGATGATTCCCCGGGCCTTCATCCAGCTGTCGAGCCGCGCCTTGGCGCGAAAATTGGATGGGCCAGATAGGTCGGCGCGCATGATGGCGCCGACCGCGGCCGACGCGGAGGCGGCGTTGAGGACCTCGATGTCTTCGTCATTGACGCCGACCACGCCTATATGGGGGAAGGTGAAGGTGACGATCTGGGCGGCGTAGGAGGGATCCGTGAGGATTTCCTCGTAGCCCGTCATCGCCGTGTTGAAGCAAACCTCGCCGACCGCAGAGCCCGTCGCGCCGACGCCGAAGCCCTCGATCACCGCGCCATCGGCGAGAACGATCACGCCGGTCGCGACGCGCGGACGCCAACCGGGAGAGGCATCGTCTGGCTCAAGCGGCAGGTCGGGTTGTGTTGCGCGTGACATGCGGCTGTGCTTAAGCGCCGCGCTTATGCGCGCGTCAAGCTCATGCGCGCCGTTCGAACCATTGAGGAGTTCCATGCCCGAATCAGCGCCGTTGCGCGAGACCGTGGCCACACGGATGAAAGAGGCGATGAAGGGCGGCGACAAGGTTCGCGTCGGCGCGCTGCGTCTCATCATGGCCGCTTTGAAGGAGAGGGAGATCGAGGCGCGCGGCGCCGGCAAGATCGTGAGCCGCTCCGACGAGCTCGCGCTCTTGACCAAGATGGTGAAATCCCGCCAGGAATCCGCGACGATCTACGCGGAGGCCGGTCGCAACGAGCTCGCCGAGCAGGAGAACGCCGAGATCAAGGTGATCGGCGAATTCCTGCCCCAGCAGATGGACGAAGCGGCGGTGATCGCCGCCGCCAAGGCCGCCATCGCCTCGACCGGCGCCACGAGCATCAAGGACATGGGCAAGGTCGTCAGCGCGCTGAAGGCGGCGCACGCGGGCGAGATGGACTTTGCCAAGGCGAGCGCGATCGTGAAGGGGCTGCTTTCGGGCTAGAGCCGCCTGTTGTCATGCCCGCGAACGCGGGCATCCATTAAGGTATTGAAAAATCCGCTAGATTCCCGCTTGCGCGGGAATGACAAGCCGGGCGGGCCGCGAAGCCTCATTTCGCCATGCGAAACGAAATGTTTCGCAGGCGGCCCGCTAAGCTTCTGAAATCATTGGGATCGGCGAATCAGCCATTTCGCCGTTTTGTTCAATATCAAGGGGTTGCGGCCGATTTCGTTTCGCCGCGTTCTCGCCCAAGGCTTTCGCGGCCGATTCGGCTTGTCTCAGCGCCAACGCCTCGCGCGCGGCGTCGAGGCGACCGAGCCTATCCTCCATCTTGTCGACCTCGTCGCCAACGCGTCGGAATGTGGCCTTGAGGCGCAGCCGCTCGGGCGCGAGGCGGTTCAATTGCTCGAGGATGCGAACGAAGGCATGCGCCGCCGAAGGCTTGCCGGCGTCGATCTGGGCGCCGATGAGGTCGAGCGCCCGCTCGAGCCGCGCGATCTGCAGCAGCGCAAAGTCGTCGGCCGGGTTGGCGTCGCGGCGATCAAGCTGCTCGCGGACGATCTGCTGCACCCGTCGGACGCTCAGGATTTCGGAGGCGGCGATGGCGCGGATCGACTCGCCCGCCATCAGGCGAGCGAAGATCCGCTGCGCGCGCTCACCCTCCTCGGTTAAGAAATGGACCGGCTTTGCGGCTGGCGCGGGCATTGGGGCGTCCTTTCGGCGAAACAGGTAGTATAGCGCGGATTCTGTCCATCAGAAAGGATTTGTCGCAAAAAGTGCAGCGTTACGTAGCCCACCGGCCAGCGCGCGGTCTTGTTTTCAAGGCGACCTTCGCGAGGCTTTCAAGGCGATCTTCGCGAGCCCGGTGGGGAACGGTCCGCACGCCAGCGCGTTCAAGAGCCATGCGGATCATCGACTCACGACTTTGCCTGATTGTCGCTGGCGCCGCCCTCGCCGCCGGCGCGGCCTTCGCCCAGACGCCCAGCCCGGCGCCGAATGAGACCACGCCCGACGCCAAGTCGACTGCGCCGGGCCAAAGCCTGAGCAAGGAGCTGAACCAGTCGAACGGCGTCATCCATCCGAAAGAGGTGGACCCAGGCATCCAAAAGCCGGCGCCCAGGACCGGAGATCCGAACGTGGTGCCGCCGCCTGGAACTTCCGGCGGCGCCCCCGCTCCGCAGCCAAAATAAGCGCCGCGTTTATGAGTGACTTTTGGAGGGCGCGGCCGGAATTGGCGGGCCTATATCGCCGAAATCGCGTCACGCGCGCTCGTCGGCGACAGGAATCTACCACGCCGGCAATTTCCTCAAGCGTCCCGGGGGCTCGGCGCGAAAATATCATGCGACTGCACCGTCAGACGTACGCGCCGACGTCGGCTTAGCCGCGAAGTCAGGCAACTCTTGGCACATAGACGAGACGCAAATGGCGTTCAGAGTGGGGGCCGCCGTGCGAGGCCTCGCCGCGAGCGCCAGTAGGGCGCAGATGACAAGAGGGCTATCACGATGAGCCACTCGACCGTTCCATCATGCTGGTCTGGATCGTAGTCAGCCAGCGCCTCGATCCAGTCCGGCCAGAAGATGGTGAGCATAGCGAGACCGCAGCAGAAGCCAACGAGGGGTCGGATCAAAAGCAACTTGGGAGACGGTCGGCTTATCGCTAGCGTCCTCCGTTCGCTCCTCCGCGTTCGCCTGCGCGTGAGTATTGTTATTCGTCCCCGGCTTCTGACGGCGGTGAATGTTCTCTAATCTCATCGCGACAGGCTCGCAACCCACTCGGTTGTGGTGATCAAAGGCTAATGTTCGCGCGGCCGCTCGGCCATCTTGGGCGGCCCTGACAATCCCGCGCACTCACGTTGAGCAATACGACAACATGGCGTAGATCGTAATTATGTCAGCGGGCATTTTGACCAATTCAGCACAGGAATGATTGTGCTCCGGCAAATAAAACCGACGCCCACTTATTGCGCGCAAAGCCCAATTTACCTTGACATCACAGGATAAATCTGATCAACTTTTCGTGAGCATCCGGGCCAGTGGCGGCATGACGGCGCTGGAGAACGGCCGGAACGAAGTCGATGCTGGTCTTCGATGCCGCAGCGCCGCGAAGCTCCAAACACGCGCTGCCCTGAAGAGCCGGGATCGAGTTTGGAAGGTCAATCGGGAGGGAGGAACATGATGCGTATAGCCGCTTTAACTGGCGCGACTGTTATGGGCGGGTTGCTTCTTGCGACGTTGCCGGTGTCGATCCAATGGTCGGCAGAAAAGAACTTGTCGATATCTCAGGACAAGGCCTATGCGGTGGTTGGAAGGCCGGCAACTCCCGCAAGCCTAGCCGGGGCTCACCGGAGGCACGGACGGCGGGCGGTCCGGCGCTGCGCGGCTGGCATGACCTGCTGAATGTCAGGCCGAAGCGCGGTGAACTGACGTCTGGTGTGAACTTCCGGGGTCGTCGACCAAGCTAACAGATCGCCGCGTCTGTTGCCGAGCGGGCTTGCTCGGACGACCCAACGGACGGCGGATGACCGGATCGACGCCCCACCACCAAGGTCACGAAGATCACCAAGAGTGGCTTTTCCTTGGCGCTCTTCGTGTCCTTGGGGGTGAATCGGGCTCGTCCTGATCCGTTCGCCGGCCAAAGAAACTCGGCTTAGCGACCTAGGCCACTGTTATTGGGTCGACGAAGGGTGCCGTTGCTCGATGCGACCTATTCGCCGCCCGTCTTGGGGTGGCCGCCATTTTGCGCCGAGTTGCGGTTCCGGGATCGAGGGCTTTCGCCCAACGCGCAAAGCCCACCCTCGGCTTCTTCTGCCTCATCGCCTCGCCGTCACCCCCCGCTTCGCGTCAGCACGACCTTCATGCAGGCGTCGATATCGAAGGCTTGCGCCATCGCCTTGTCCACCTGGTCGACCGGGAATTCGTGGGTGACGAATTTTTTGAGCGGATAGGCGGTCTTGAACTTGTTCAGAAGACGCAGGCTGCTCGGGTAGCCGGTCGGGGGATGGTTGGTCATGCCGAAGAGGCGGATCTGGTTCGCCAGCAGATGGCGGTGCGGATTGATCGGGATGTCGCCGACATCGGCGAAAACGCCGGCGACGAAATAGGCGCCGCCGCGCCGCGCCATCTCCAGCCCCTCGGGGATCGCCTCGGCGACCCCGGTGCATTCGACGATGATGTCGCCGCCGCGCCCTTGGGTCAGATCCCGCACGGCCTGGACGCGATCGGCCTGGCTCGTCCCATTCAGGCTGATCACGGTGATCGGCGCCGAAATCCTTCGCCAGTTGAAGCCTGAAATCGGAGCGGTCGATCGCGATGATCGTCCCCGCCCCCATGATCCGGCTTTTGAGCACATGCAGGAGGCCGAGCGGACCCACGCCCTGGATGACGATGGTCGCGCCTGAGCCGAACCCTTCCCCGCCCATGGTGTAAAGCTCTTTGGCCTTGTCGAGATTGAAGGTGCAGGTCATGAGTTCCGACATGACCGCGATGCGCGGCTCCATGTCCTCGGGGACCTTGAACACGAAGGCGTCCTTGCGGACATAGATATAGTCGGCCCAGCCGCCCATCAGATGCGGGCTCTCGTCGCAGGTGAAGGCGTTGCCGTAGCCCTTGATGGCCTGGCACAGCGGAAAGCCGAACGTGTTCCTGCAATACCAGCACTTGCCGCAGAGGATGTCGGGACACATGACGACGCGGTCGCCGATCTTGAGTTTTTCGCCGGCGTATTCGAGCGAGTGAGCGGCCGTCTTGCCGATCTCGGCGACCTTGCCCACGATCTCGTGCCCGGGAATGATCGGAAAGGGGGTGTGGGACTCGGCCGGCGTTCCGGCATATTGCACCGTCTCGCCGCGGAACGTGTGCTTGTCCGTCCCGCAGATGCCGCACATCTCGAGTTCGATGACCATCGAGACATCGTCGATTTCCGGATAGGGGTAGCGGCGGACTTCAAACTTTCCCGGCGCTGTCATCACCGCGGCGCTGACGCTGTTCTGCTTCATTGTTGATTCCGGTAAGTCGCCCGCTGGCGCGCGCTATGATCGGACGGAACCCGGAGTTGTCATCGCGAGGAGCCATAGGGCGTCGAGAGACGCCCGTCTTTCGACGGGCTACGGCGACGTGGCGATCCAGGGATGACGCCCAACGCCCTATGATCTCTGGATTGCTTCGTCGCTGCACTCCTCGCAATGACGGTTCGATGCGAACGCGGACGCCCCTATTCGAACAGGATCACCTGCCGAACCCCCACGCCCTCGCGGAGCCGGTCGAAGCCTTCGTTGATCTCGCTCAAGTTCAGCCGATGGGTCAGCAATTGGTCGACCGGCAGGCGGCCGGCGCGGAAGAGGGCGATCATGCGCGGCACGTCGCGCTGCGGCGCGGACGAGCCGACATAGGAGCCTTTGAGAGTCCGCTCCTCGGCGACCAAAGCGAGCGGCGAGAGGCTCATCCGCTTGTCCGGATGGGGCAGGCCGGCGGTCACCGTCGCGCCGCCGCGCGCGGTCGCCGCATAGGCGAGCTCGAGCGCCGGAACCGAGCCCGCCATCTCGAAAGCGACATCGACGCCATTGCCGGAGATGCGACGGATTTCGCCGACCGCGTCGTTCGAGCGCGCGTTCACCGTCTGGGTCGCGCCAAGTTTCGTCGCAAAGGCGAGCTTTTCGTCCGAGAGATCGACGGCGACGATCTGGCGCGCGCCGGCGAGTCTTGCGCCGAGCACGACGCTCAGGCCCACGCCCCCTAAGCCCACCACCGCCACCGATTGGCCCGGCTCGAGCTTGGCGGTGTTGACCACCGCGCCGACCCCGGTCAGCACGGCGCAGCCGAACAGCGCCGCCAGCTCGAGCGGCAGGTCTGGGTCGATCTTGACGCAGGATTCGCGCGCCACCACCGCATGGGTCGAGAAGGCGGCGACGCCAAGAAGATGGTTGATCGGCTCGGCGTGAAACGAGAGCCGCCGCTCGCCGGAAAGCAGCGTTCCGGCGGCGTTGGCTTTGGCGGCCGGCTCGCAGAGCGCGGGACGTCCGGAAGCGCAGGGGCCGCAGCGGCCGCAGCTCGGGACGAACACCAGCACCACGTGATCCCCGGCTTCAAGGTCGGTCACGCCGTCGCCCACGGCTTCGACGATTCCCGCCGCCTCGTGGCCAAGCGCCATCGGCATCGGACGGGGCCGCGAGCCGTCGATCACCGACAGGTCCGAATGGCAGAGGCCCGCCGCCGCCATCTTCACCAGGACCTCGCCGCGGCCCGGGGGGCTAAGGTCGAGCTCGACGATCTCGAGGGGCTTCGACTCGGCGTATGGCGGCGGCAGCCCGGCCTGGCGAAGGACGGCGGCTTCAATGCGCATGGGGTTTCCTCGAACTGGAAAGCCCAATGCTGGGCGAGATTGGCAGGCGGGGCAACCGGTAAATTTACCCCCGTCGAGGCCGCACTTGCGCGCCCGTCACGCCCGCGCCACATATTCGTGAGGCCCGCTTCGCCCTAAAGCGGGCGCCGCCGGGAGCTTGAGCCATGCCGCAGACCAATAGCCGCTTTTTCGACGATCTCTCGCGTCTCATGACCGACGCTGCAGGCGTTGCGGATGGCGCGAGACGCGAGGCGCAAACGTTCGCCCGCGCACAGATGGAGCGGATGATGGCGGGCATGAACGTCGTCACGCGCGAGGAGTTCGAGGCGGTCAAGGAGATGGCGGCGCGCGCCCGGGACGAGAACGAGAAGCTTGCCGCAAGGGTAGCCGCGCTGGAAGCGAAGCTCAACGAGCCAAGGCCTTGATCGGACTCGCATTACCAGAGCCTTGCCCTTAGCAGAGTTTTGATTCCGTTTACTAAATTTGTGGACCCAGAGGGGTAGTCGGTTTACGAACGGGCGCGAATCAGCAAGGTTGTAGTGGGTTGCGCGACTGAAGGGTCGAGGCGCCCTCTGCTCCGTTCCTCGTTTCCCGCGAAAGATCCCTGATGACCTTCATCGAAACCAGCGCTGGCGAGCGTCGCGAGCATCCCGTCGACGTCGTCGAGCGCTTGGCGGCCGTCAACGAATGGGCGTTCGATCGGGCCGAGACGGACGAGATTTCGATCCTGGTCTCGGGCCGGTTCGCCAATTACGACGTCGCCTTCACCTGGTTGCCGGATCTCGAATCGCTGCATGTGAGCTGTTCGTTCGATCTCAAGACGCCTGCGCACAAGCGCGCCGCGATCGGCGAACTGACGCAGCTCATCAACGAACAATTGTGGCTCGGGCATTTCGATCAATGGAGCCAGCAGGATGTGGTGATGTTTCGCCATGCTTTGTGCCTGGCGGGGGGCGCGGGCGCGAATGACGCGCAGTGCACCGCCGTCGTCAATGCGGCGCTCGAAGCCTGCGAGACCTATTACCAGGCGTTCCAGTTTGTTTTGTGGGCCAATCGCGGACCGCGCGAGGCGATGGCCTTCGCCGCATTCGAGACCCGCGGCGCGGCCTGAAGCAGGACAGGCGCAGAAGTCTGGAACAGCTTTGCCTGCGCGGGCATAAGCTGGTCGCCATGCTCCCGCGCTTGCGCCAAGCCACCGAGCTCGACCTGCCGCGGATTTCGGAGGTGCGGCATGGAACGGCTGAAAATCGCCTCGAAGATCCGTCGCTCGTCACGCCCGCGGAAGTCGAGTGGTATCTGAACGAGGCGATTTTCCTTGTTTCCGAGGATGATGCCGGGATTCAAGGCTTCACCTGCGCAAACCACCAGACGGGTTACGTATGGGCGCTGTTCGTGATCGACGGGGCTCAGGGGCGTGGCCACGGCACGGCGCTCCTCAATGAAGCGATCGCGCGCCTTCGGCAGTCCGGGCACAGGCAGGCGTTCGTGACAACTGGCCAAGACACCAAGGCGGCGGCCTTCTACCGGTCGAGGGGCTGGACGCAGAGAGGCGTCGATAGGCTGCGGCGAGGCGGTTTTTCGGCTTTGGCTCTAAGAACGACTGGCGCTTCGGCCCGATTGCGTGTAAGAGCCGCGCCTTCTCAATTTCCGGGCCTCGGCGCCCGCCTTAAGATTTTGGAGTTTCCTCGGTGGCCGTTCCCAGACGCAAAACTTCGCCCTCGCGCCGTGGCATGCGCCGCTCGGCCGACGCGCTCAAAGCGCCGTCTTATGTCGAAGACAAGGATTTCGGGCGAATTGCGCCGTCCGCATCACATCGACCTCAAGAGCGGCATGTATCGGGGCCGGCAGGTTCTGAAGCCCAAGTCCAAGACCGGCGACGCCTGAGCGGCGAAAGCCGCCGCGGCCAATTGCGCGTCCGAGACCTTGAGACTGCAACCGTCTGCGTTCGTCAAGCGGGCGCTTTCGCGCTTTGCCGTGTGAAGTCCATTCATTTGATTTGTAAATGCATTTAGCAAGCATCCGCGCTCGGCTTTTTCCCCGCTCTAAACCAAGAGCCCGAGCATTACAAAGCTTTCATGTTGGCGACATCGCCTGTTTAGGCGAACGAGCGCATTCTCCTGTTGTGAGGCGGCGGGGATAGTCTCCGCGGCAATGATGATCTGGATGCTCGGAGCAGCGCTTGATGTCGTTTGATCGACCCTCTTATTCCTTCCGTGCGGCGCTTTTGGGCGCTGTCGCGCTGGCGGCCCTCGGCGGGGTCGCGGCCGAAACCTCGGTCGCGCCTGTTTCCGCCGCCGCGACGACCGCGCAGGCCCCAGCCGGCCCGGCGTCCTTCGCCGACGTCGTCGACCGCGTGAAGCCGTCCGTCGTTTCGGTCAAGGTCAAGCTCAGCGACGCCGACCAGGTCGATGACGAGGATTTCAGACGGGATTCCGGGACTGCCAGACATTCCGAAGAACAGCCCGTTCTACCATTTCTTCCGTCACTTTGGCATGCCGGACAACAATGACGGACAGGATCACGCGCCCACGCGCCATCATTTCTCGCAAGCTCAAGGGTCCGGATTCTTCATCTCGGGCGACGGCTATATCGTCACCAACAACCATGTTGTCGACCACGCCTCGGAGGTGACCATCACCACCGCCGACGGGAAGTCGATGCCGGCCAAGGTGATTGGCGTCGACAGCAAGACGGATCTTGCGCTCCTGAAGGCCGACGGCCACGACTTCCCCTATGTGACATTCGCCTCTCACACGCCCCGCGTCGGCGATTGGGTTATCGCGGTCGGCAATCCGTTCGGTCTGGGCGGGACGGTGACCGCGGGAATCGTCTCGGCTCGCGGACGCGATATCGGCTCTGGCCCCTATGACGACTTCCTGCAGATCGACGCGCCGGTCAATCACGGCAACTCCGGCGGTCCGACGTTCAACGCCGAAGGCGAGGTGGTGGGCGTCAATACCGCGATCTTCTCGCCATCGGGCGGCAGCGTCGGCATCGGCTTCGCCATCGCCAGCGACGTCGTCCAGAACGTCGTGCAGCAGCTCAAGGACTCGGGTTCCGTCACCCGCGGCTGGATCGGCGTGCAGATTCAGAATGTGACCGCGGACCTGGCCGATGATCTCGGCCTCAAGGAGACGACCGGCGCCCTCGTGGCCGCAGCGCAGAAGGATTCGCCCGCGGCGGCTGCGGGCGTGAAGAGCGGCGACGTCATCACCGCGGTCGACGGCGAGACCGTCGCCGATCCGCACGACCTCGCCCGCCGGATTGCGGCGATGGGTCCGAAGAAGACCGTCAAGCTCGGGATCATCCGGAACGGCTCGCCGATGACCATCGACGTCACCCTCGGAACCATGCCCGCCGACAAGACGGCGAGCGCGGAATTGCGAAACTCCGACGACAACGAGGGTTCGGCGCTGGCCAAGCTTGGGCTGACCTTGCGTCCCGCCCATGGACAGAATGGCGTGGTCGTTACGGATGTCGATCCGGACGGCGCGGCGGCGGACAAGGGCCTGAAGCAGGGCGACGTCATCCTTGAGGTCGCTGGCAAGTCGGTCAGCCGGCCGGGCGAGGTCGCCCAGGCGATCGACGCGGCCAAGTCGGACGGCAAGAAGTCGGTTCTCGTGCGCGTCAAGTCCAACGATGGAGAGCATTACCTGACGCTGCCCACGCGCGCGTCCTGATACCCTGGCGTCTTGCGGTTTCGCCGTCGGATGCCAACATGAAATGGACGGAAGGGTTAATGGGCTTGTCCCCGGCCCGGCGCATCATAGCGCGCCCTTCCGTTCAAGTCGGCGGTCGCCATATCCCCGCCCGCGCGACCCCGACAAAGTGGCGGCAGGTCCCATAATCCCCCGCGGGCCTGCCGCCATCCTTTTTTGGCCTTAGGCCTGAGGATTCGCTATTATGTCGGACATGCGCATCCTTATCATCGAAGACGACCGGGACGCGGCTGCGTATTTATCCAAGGCGTTTCGCGAGGCCGGACATGTCGCGGACCAGGCCAATGACGGCGTGACCGGATACGATTTGGCGCTTGAAGGGGCTTACGACGTCGCCATCGTCGATCGCATGTTGCCGAAGATGGACGGCTTGACCTTGGTCGGCGCGCTTCGCGAGCAGAAAAACGAGACGCCGGTCCTGATCCTGTCGGCGCTGGGCCAGGTCGACGACCGGGTCAAGGGCTTACGCGCCGGCGGTGATGATTATCTGTCGAAGCCTTATGCATTCTCCGAGCTCCTGGCCCGGGTCGAGGCGCTGGCGCGTCGCGGCCCCAAGGGCGCGCCGGAGGAGACGGTGCTCAGGGTCGCAGATCTCACGCTTGACCGCCTGTCGCACAAAGTCACCCGCCGGTCCGAGGAAATCGTCCTGCAGCCGCGCGAGTTCCGGTTGCTCGAATATCTGATGCAGAACGCCGGCAAGGTGGTCACGCGCACCATGCTGCTCGAACATGTGTGGGACTATCACTTCGATCCGCAGACCAATGTGATCGATGTGCACGTGTCGCGCCTGCGCGCCAAGATCGATCGCGATTTCGACGCGCCGCTCTTGAGCACGGTTCGTGGCGCCGGTTACATAATTCGTGACGGCGCTCGGTAAGCTCTTTGGCGCCACCGCTTTTCGCCTAGCGCTGGCGATCCTTCTCCTCAGCGCGATCGGGGCCGGCATCGTCCTAACCGTCATCGCCTGGCAAGTCATCTCGGTGGTGGACAAGGAGATCGCCCGGACGATCGACGCGGAAGCCCAGGGCCTCATCGACGCTTTCGACAATGCAGGGATAAGGCGGCTCGAGGCCGTCATCGAGGCGCGCAAACGCGAACCCGGCGCGTCCCTCTATTTGCTCACCAACCCGATCGGCGAACCGCTCGCCGGCAATGTCGAGCAGATTCCAGCCGAAGTGCTGCTGCATCCGGGCTTTCTGCCGATCATGTACCGTGGCACCGGGAGCAGCGATCGTGGACGGCAGGCGCTGGTTGGGGTCTATATTTTGCCGGGCGGCTTCCGGCTCTTGATCGGGCATGATCTCGGGGACCGCGCTCGCATCGGCAAGGTGATGGTGCGCGCTCTTGCGCTTTCGCTGGTGTTCTTCGCCGCTCTTGGCGCGGTCGGGGCGCTGTTCGTCGCCCGGCGCGTGCTCAAGCGCATCGACGACATGAACACCTCGGCGCAGGGGATCATGGCCGGCGACCTCACCCGTCGCCTGCCGGTGTCCGGTTCCGGCGACGAATTGGACCGGCTGGCGGAAGGCTTGAACGAGATGCTCGGACGGATCTCCGAGCTGATGACGGGCTTGCAGGAAGTCTCCGACAATATCGCGCACGACCTGCGAACGCCGCTCACTCGCCTGCGCAACCATGCCGAAGCGGCGCTCGCGTTCGGCGGCGACGCCGCGGCCTATCGTCAGGCGCTGGAGAAGACGATCGAAGAATCGGACCAGCTCATCCGCGTTTTTAATGCGCTGCTGTTGATCGCGCGCGCAGAAGCGGGGGGAGATCTGGGGCCGCTTCAGCCTCTCGACATCGGCGAGGCGGCGAGGAGCGTCGCCGACCTTTACGAGCCGATCGCCGAGGAAGAGGGCGTGGAGTTGACGGTCCACGCCGACGACGGGCTCAGGGTCCGCGGCAATCGCGAGCTGATCGGTCAGGCGATCGCCAATCTCGTCGACAACGCGCTCAAATATGGCGCGCCGCAAAAGGACGACGCCGCGGCGAAACCCAACGTCATCATCACGGCGCGCCGGGCCGGCAAATCCGTCGTGCTCACGATCGCCGACCGAGGTCCCGGAATTGCGCCCGAAGACCGGGCGAGGGCGCTCGATCGATTTGTCCGGCTCGAGGGCTCGCGTTCGCGCCCGGGTTCCGGGCTCGGACTTTCGCTCGCCGCCGCGGTCGCGCGCATGCACGGCGGAACGGTCGAACTCGAGGACAATCAGCCCGGACTTCGCGTGCGCCTCACCTTGCCGGCGGCCAACGACCCGGCAAGACCGCTGGCCCCGGCCGACCTCGTCTTGAATGACCGCAACGCTCGCTGAGGGCCTTATCGACGCGCCGCGGATTTCCGCGCCGGCCGAAGCGCGCCGCAGCCTTGCCGAGTTGCTCGACGCTTCGTCGGCCGCGGGGCTTAAGCGCGAACTCGAACACGGCCGCGCGCGCGACGTTCTTCTCGGCCTCGCCGATCATTCGCCTTACCTGTGGGCGCTCATCCAGGAAGATCCGGCCCGGCTCGTCCGGCTGCTCAGTCGTCCGCCCGGCGAATCGCTCGACGCGCTCGTCCAGGCGCTCGCCTCCAGACGCGACGAGCACGAGACGGAGCTCATGCCGGCGCTCAGACGCGCCAAACGCGAAGCGGCGCTTTTGATCGCGCTGGCCGACATTGGCGGCGTTTGGGACGTCGCTCAGGCGACCGAAGCACTGACCCGTTTCGCCGACGCCGCCGTCGGCGCCGCGGTCAATTTCCTCATGCGCAAGCACGCGCGCGCCGGCCTTTCGGCGCTCGATGCTGACGCTCCCGATATTGAGCACGGCTGCGGCCTGGTCGTGCTGGCGCTCGGCAAGCATGGCGCGCGCGAGCTCAACTATTCGAGCGACATCGATCTGATCGTGCTCTACGACCCCGCGGCGGCCTCGATTCCGCCGGGAACAGAGCCCGGACCGATGTTCGCGCGCCTGACGCGAGCGCTGGCGCGCCTCCTGCAGGAGCGGACGAGCGACGGCTACGTGCTGAGGGTCGATCTGCGCTTGCGGCCCGATCCGGCCTCGACGCCGGTCGCGCTCTCAACGTCAAGCGCCTATCAATATTACGAGACGGTCGGCCAGAACTGGGAACGCGCGGCGCTCATCAAAGCCCGTCCGGCGGCGGGCGACCTCAAGCTTGGCGAGCGCTTCCTCGCCGACCTCGCGCCGTTCATCTGGCGCAAGTATTTCGACTATGCGGCGATCGCCGACATCCACGCCATGAAGCGCCAGATCCACGCCGTGCGCGGCCACGAGCAAGTCGTCGTGCCCGGCCACGACGTCAAGCTTGGACGCGGCGGCATCCGCGAGATCGAGTTTTTCGTCCAGACGCAGCAGCTCATTTTTGGCGGGCGCCGTCCGCAGATGCGCGGTTCGCGCACGCTCGACATGCTGAAGCTGCTTTGCGCCGACAAGTGGATCGGCACGGAAGCGGTCGACGATCTCACTCAGGCCTATACGTACTTGCGCCGTATCGAGCATCGGCTGCAGATGGTCGCCGACGAGCAGACCCAGCGCCTTCCGTTCGAGCGAGAAGCGCTGACGCGCTTCGCCAACTTCTGCGGCTATGCAGAACTCGACGGGTTCGCCGCCGACCTCACCCATCACCTGACCCAGGTTGAGCGGCACTACGCGCGGCTGTTTGAGGACGCGCCGGCGCTCAGCGTCGCCTCGGGCGATCTCGTTTTCACTGGCGTCAGCGATGATCCGGCGACGCTCGCCACCTTAAGCACGCTTGGCTTTCAGCGGCCGGAAGCCGCCGCGGAGACCGTACGCGGCTGGCACTTCGGCCGGCGAGCCGCGGTCCGCAGCGCCCGGGCGCGCGAAGTGCTGACGGAACTGACGCCGGCCCTGCTCGAGGCCTTCGCCGGGTCGGGCGATCCGGACGCCGCGCTTTCCGCCTTCGACGAAGCGCTGGCGCGCATGCCCGCGAGCGTCGAGCTTCTGTCGATCCTGCGCTCGAACGCGTCCTTACGCGAATTGTTCGGCGACGTGCTCGGCAGCGCCCCGCGACTGGCGCAGGTGATCGCGACCCGTCCGCATGTGCTCGACGCAGCGATCGACCCTTCGCGCAGCCTCGACTTCGACTTAAGCTTCGGCGACGAGGCGATGGGCTCGCGGGTCGAGACGTTCGTCGCCCAAGGGCAAAGCTTCGAGGACGCCCTGAACCGGGCGCGCGACTTCGCCGCCGAGGAGATGTTTCATATCGGCCTCAATCTGTTGTCGGGTCGCCTCGATCCCGACCGCGCGGGCCGCGCCTATAGCGCGCTGGCGCAGGGGTTGATCGCCGCGCTGCTCAAGCGCGTGATCGACGCCTTTCAAGCCGAACACGGGCGCATCCGCGGCGGCCGGGTCGCGATTGTCGCGCTCGGCAAGCTCGGCTCACGCGAAATGACCGCCGCCTCCGATCTCGACCTGATGCTCATCTATGATTTTCCTGGCGACGCGAGCGAGTCCGACGGCCGGAAGCGTCTCGGTCCGAGCCTTTACTATGCGCGCCTGACGCAGCGGCTGATCTCGGCCTTGACCGCGCCGACCAAAGCGGGGCGCCTGTACGAAGTCGACATGCGGCTCAGGCCCTCGGGGCGCCAAGGTCCGCTTGCGACCCAGTTCGCGTCGTTCAAGCTTTACCAAGAGGACGAAGCGGAGACCTGGGAGCACATGGCGCTAACCCGCGCCCGCTTCCTCGCAGGCGATAAGAGCCTCGGGGCCGCCGTGGCCAAAACGGTGCGGGAGACGCTGACCGGCGAGCGCGACGCCGGCAGAATCGCTCAGGAAACGCGCGCCATGCGTGGGCTTATCGCTCGCGAAAAGGGCGACAGCGATGTCTGGGACCTGAAGCTCGTTGCGGGCGGACTGATCGACGTCGAGTTCATCGCCCAATATCTGCAATTGGCCTTCGCGCGCCAGCATCCAGCCATCCTCGACGTCTCGACCCGGAAGGTTGTGGAAGAGGCCGGCCGCGCGGGCTTGATCACGCCCGAACAGGCTGAGGTCCTCGTCGACGCGCATCGCCTCTACACCGACGCGACGCAGTTCATGCGCTTGTCGACCTCCGGCCCGTTCGATCCGGCCAAGGCCGCTGCCGGCGTCAAGCGCCGCATCGCGGCGGCTGTCGGCTTTCCCGATTTCGAGGCGTTCGACGGCCGCGCTCGGGGAGGCGCGCAGGCGCGTGCAGGCGACGTTCGAGGCGCTCCTCGGCGATTAGCTTGATTTAGCGCGGGGCGAGCGTCCACGACGCCTCGATTTCTTCCAGTGATCGGCCGCGTGTCTCAGGCACGCCGGCAATCACCCAGACGACGCCGATCACGCAGAACGCGGCGAACAGCCAGAACGTGTACGCCTGTCCGATCGCCTTGACGACCGACAGAAAGAATCCACTGACCAGGAACGCCGCCCCCCAGTTGACCGCCGTCGCCACCGCCACAGCTCGGCCGCGCACCTCGCCTGGATAGATCTCGTTGATGACGGTCCATGTGACCGGGCCGAGCCGAGAACGCGAATGAGATGATGAAAACGACAAGCGCGACGAGCGTGATCACGCCCGCCGAGCTTCCGAGGCTGCCCTGCGTCCCCGATTGCCAAAATGCGAAGCCGACCACGGCAAGGCTGAGCGCCATGCCGATGAGACCCGCGATCAGGAGCGGGCGCCGGCCGAGGCCATCGATGAAGGCGATAGCGATGAAGGTCGAGAGCACGTTGACGGCGCCGATCGCCCAGGTCGTGGCTTGGGCTTGCTCTGCCGGCGTCGCAAAGCCCGCGGCGGCGAAGATGCTGTTCGAGTAATAGATGATGGCGTTGATGCCGGTGAGCTGCTGCAGGACGGCAAGCCCAAGGCCGATCATCAGCGGCGTTCGCCAGCGCGGCGCAAACACCTCCGCCCAGGATGGCGTTTTGACCTCAGCGCGCAACGACTTCGCGATCGCCGAGAGTCGCGCCTCGGCGTCATGCTCCGCACCAAGAGCGACGAGCGTGCGGAGAGCGTCGTCGCGGCGGCCAACCTTGGCGTACCAGCGCGGGGACTCGACAGCGATCAGAACGGCGAGCGCGAGGAGCAGGCCCGGAATCGCCGCGACCCCTAGCATCGTGCGCCAACCCTCAGGACCGGCGAGCGCCTGGTTGACGAAATAGGCGACGAAAATGCCGACCGTGATCGCGAGCTGGTAGGACGAGACGAACCGCCCGCGCTGCGCGGCAGGTGCGAGTTCCGCCGCATAAAGCGGAGCGGCGACCGCGGCGACGCCAACGCCGAAGCCAGCCACGAGCCTGCCAAAGACGAGGATCGGCACGTTCGGGGCGAAGGACTGGACGAGCGCGCCCATGATGAAAAGCGCCGCCGCGGCGAACAACGTGCGTTTTCGACCAAAAAGGTCGGCGACGAATCCGCCGCCGAGCGATCCGAACATGGCGCCAAGCGTGACCCAGCTGGTCACGATCTCGAGCGCGATCGCGCCGACCGCAAACGTCTTCTGGATGCCGAGGAGCGCGCCTGAAATGACCCCCTGGTCGTAGCCGAAGAGGCCGCCGGCCAACACAACGACCGCGATGACGCTTGCGGCGCGGGCAAAGGGAAGGTGGTCGGGGACGAGGCTCGGAGCTTCGGCTGGCGAATCGCCGCGAACAGCGCTTGTTGCGCCACGCCTCAGTGGCTCAGCCATGGCGCTCTTCCCCCTTCTGACAAGGTCTTACGGCCTTGAGACAAAACTCTACCAGAAATCGACGGTCGTCCTAACGCCCAGGACACAAGCGTGTTGCGATTCGACGGGTTGGGCTTGCCGACTTTGGGTAGCCGTCGCCGCCTGCGTGCATTCCATGTCTTGGACGTTGCGCCCGCGCCGTCGCCGAAACCCTGCGGTCGTCTTGATTCGGAAACTGGAAGGGCCCGCATCTGCGGCCCCCTTCCAGTTTCCTTGAGGAGGAGCGACTATGTCGCCGGCATCTCGATAATTTCGATCATGTCGATCTTCGCGCCGGGCATCTGCAAGAACGGCTGATCTTTCCCGAAGATTCTTGCCGCATCGTCCGCCGATTCCGCTTGGACGATGGAATAGCCGCAAACGTCGTTCTTTGCGTCCTTCATCCCCTTCGCGTCTATGCGCTTGGTCTTTCCGACCGGGGCGCCGCGGTCGGCGAGCGAAGCTTTGTTATCGTCCATCCACTTCATCCATGCCTCGCTTCCCTTCTTGCGCTGTTCGGGCGTGGAGTTCTTCATCATATCGGCCATTTGCGCCGTGTCGGCCATGTACAGTGCGAGGAATTTCTTCATGGCGTCTCTCCGTGCTTAAGTTGCAGCCCCGCCGCTTCATAGTGTCGTTTTTTGGCCGATCGGTGACCGCGAGCGAAACCTGGCCTTTTGCGCGTTTGCGGCCGAGGAATTAGACGGCGGTGTTGCGGCGCGCGGCTCTGCCGCTCTAATGCCAAAGCCGCCCGCAAACGGCGACGCCCCGGCACGGCGCGGGAACAAGGTTGGGGATTTTCTTGATGACAACGCTCCGTGAGCTTCTGAACGCCCGCCGCAAGGATCGCGTGATCGTGGCGCCCGGCGTCTACGACATGGTCTCGCTGCGCATGGCGTCGGCCATGGGTTTCGAAGCCCTCTACATGACCGGCTACGGCGTGGTCGCCTCCCATCTCGGGCTTCCCGACGCCGGCCTCGCAAGCTACGCCGACATGGTGGGCCGCGTCGAAGCGATGGCCCGCACGGTCGACGTCCCGCTCATCGCCGATGGCGACACCGGCTATGGGGGTCTCTTGAACGTCAGTCACACGGTTCGCGGCTACGAACGGGCGGGCGCCGCCGCCATCCAGCTCGAGGACCAGGAGTTCCCCAAGAAGTGCGGCCATACGCCCCAGCGCCGCGTTATTCCGACAGAGGAGATGGCGCACAAGATCGCGGTCGCCGCGGAAGCGCGAACGAGCTCCGACTTTCTCATCATCGCCCGCACCGATGCGCGCACTTCGAAAGGTTTGCCGGAAGCAATCCATCGCGCGCGGACTTACGCCGAGGCCGGCGCTGACATATTGTTTATCGAGTTGCCAGAAAGCGAAGACGAGCTGGTCACGATCGGCCGCGAGCTCGGCGACAAGCTGCTCATGGCCAATATGGTCGAGGGCGGTGGACGAACGCCCCTATTGAGCAATGCGCGCTTGGCCGAGATCGGCTTTGCGCTCGCCATCCATCCAATCGCGGGCATCCTCAGCGCCGCCGCGGCGCTGGAGACGGTTTATCGGCAGATCCGCGACACTGGTTCGTCGCTCGGCTCACGCGCGCCGGTATACTCGTTCGCGGAAATGAATCGCCTCATGGGATTGGAGGAGGTGTTGCGCTTCGATCAGGCGCACGCGGAGAGTTGAAACAAAAAGCCGAACCGCGGCGGCGCGCTCTGTCGAACCGCCGCCGAAAAACTGATCGAGGAAACGACCATGACGACAATAGCGGCTTCGGTGACAAAGGAGACCCGGAGCGCGGGCGTCGGCAGAATCGCGCTCGCGAGCCTTGTCGGCACGACGATCGAGTTCTACGACTTCTATATTTTTGGCACGGCCGCCGCGCTCGTTTTCGGGCCGATGTTCTTCCCGAAATCCGCGCCTGAAACTCAGACGCTGAATGCCTATCTCACCTTCGGCATCGCCTTCCTTGCGCGTCCCGTCGGCTCGTTCCTGTTCGGCCATTTCGGCGACCGCATCGGACGCAAGTCAACTCTCGTCGCCACGATGATAACGATGGGGCTGGCGACGACGCTGATCGGCGCGCTTCCGTCTTACGCCAGCGCCGGCGTGTTCGCCCCGTGGGGGCTCGCCGCTTTGCGCTTCCTGCAGGGGGTCGGGCTTGGTGGCGAATGGGGCGGCGCGGCGCTGATCGCGGTCGAAAACGCGCCTGAGGGCAGGCGGGCATGGTACGGCATGTTTCCGCAACTCGGCCCTCCGATCGGCTTCCTCATTGCGATCGGCCTCTTTCTTCTGCTGCTGATCGGATTTGGCGAAGCGGCGTTCGTCGACTGGGCGTGGCGGGTTCCCTTTCTCTTGAGCGCGGTTCTGGTCGCGATTGGACTCTATGTGCGTGTGTCGCTCGAGGAGACGCCGGCGTTCCAGGCTCTGGATCGGGACCAGCGCGCCGCGGTCCCGCTGACGACAATTCTTCGCGACCATCTGCGAGCGCTGATTCAAGGGTCGCTCGCGATCGTCGTCTGTTACGCGCTCTTCTACATCTCGACCGTCTATGCGCTGGGTTACGGCGTGCGGGCGCTCGGAATTTCGCGCGTGCATTTTCTCGGATTGCTGTGCGGGGCGGTTGTCTTCATGGCGCTCGCAACTCCGCTCTCCGCCGCGCTCGCGGATCGTTTTGGGCGGCGGCCGGTGCTGCTCGTTTCCGCCGTCCTCGCGATCGCCGTGGGCATGGCGATGCCGGCTCTGCTCTCCGCGGGGACGGTCGGCGTTTTCGCCTTTCTTGCGCTGGCTCTCGGCGCGATGGGGCTCACCTTCGCGCCGCTTGGGGCGCTCTTGCCGGAGCTCTTTCCCGTCCCCGTCCGCTACACCGGCGCGGCCAGCGCTTATAATCTCGGCGGCATCCTCGGAGCCTCGTTCGCGCCGTCGTTGGCGCAGGTCCTCGAGGCTCGCGGCGGCGTCGCCTGGGTCGGCTATTACATCGCGGTCGCCGGCGCGATCAGTTTTCTCGCGGTCATGAGCATGCGGGAGACGAAAGATCGACAGGCCTGAAGCGCGGGAGTAGCCTTGGTCGAATGACGTCGCGACGCTCCTTGCACGACAGCGATTTCTACGCCTGGTCCCTCGAACAGGCGGCGCTCCTGCGCGCTGGCCGGGCCGGCGAAGCCGACCTTCAGGCGATCGCCGAGGAAATCGAGAGCATGGGCAAAACCGAGAAGCGCGAACTCGTGAGCCGCCTCACGGTTCTGCTGCTGCATCTCCTCAAATGGCGCCATCAGCCGTCCCATCGCGGCAAGTCGTGGCGCCTGTCGATCGCCAATGCTCGCAACGAGGTCATCGACCATCTCGAGGACAATCCCAGTCTCAAGGCCGTACTCGATCGTGCGATGGAACAGGCTTACCGCTCCGCGCGTCTGAAGGCGGCGATCGAGACGGAGTTTGACGAGGCTGACTTCCCGGCGCGTTGCCCGTGGAGCTTTGCCGAGGCGATGGATGAGAGGTTCTGGCCGGAGTAGTTCTTCACTCCGGCCAGAAGTCCGGATCGGCAGCCTGCTCCATCGTCCAGGGGCAGGCTTCGGGCAATTCGTCTTCCGCCGAGCCCGTTTCCTTTCGCGCCTGGGAGCGCGCGTCGAGCCAGATGTCTTCCCGCCAGTCGGGGTCGCGCATCACTGTCCTGAGGCTCGGCGTCGCCTTGATCGCCAGCGCGATGCGTTTGCGCTGGTCGACGATTGTCGAGCGCCAGCTGTTGCTTCGCATCTTCGGCTGGCGGCTCCATTTCAGAAGATGGGCCAACAGCACAGCCATCCGACTCGCGAATTCGCGCTTTTCGCTTTTGCCCACGTCCTCGATCTCGTCGGCCAGATGTTCGACGTCGAGCTCGGCGAACCGGCCCGCGCGTAAGAGCCGCGCCTGCTGCTCAGACCACCGGATCACGTCCTTGTCATAGGACGTCGCGGTGGAGCCCGCGCCAGCCGTCTTCGGCCGCTGAACGGCCGCCGCGCCTGCTTTGCTGTCACTCATGGTTGATCCTCGTCGGCGGGAATATTATCGCGCACTTGCTCCCCGCCCGCAAACCTGCTACCAGCCCCGCCTTCCTGAAACGCGTGGGAGAACGCCCGGTCGCCAGCCGGAACAAACGTTCGCACCACGAACTGCAAACCTGGCGTAAGCCTTCCGGGCGGACCCGAGGCTTGCGCCCCTGCTTGGAGCAGACGCATGGCGAAGAAAATTACGGGCTATATCAAACTGCAAGTGCCGGCGGGGGCGGCCAATCCGTCGCCGCCGATCGGTCCCGCGCTTGGCCAGCGCGGCTTGAACATCATGGAATTCTGCAAGGCCTTCAATGCGCGCACCGCGCAATTGGAGAAGGGCGCGCCGATCCCGGTCGTGATCACGGCCTATCAGGACCGCTCGTTCACCTTCGAGATGCGCCAGCCGCCGGTGACCTTCTTCTTGAAGAAGGCGGCGAACCTCAAGCTCGGCAAGAAGCCGGCCTCGGGCGCCAAGACGCCGGGCCGGGGGTTCGTCGGCCAGGTGACCAAGGAGCAGGTGCGCGAAATCGCGGAGAAGAAGATCGTCGACCTCAACTGCGACACGATCGAAGCGGCGATGAAGATGATCGAAGGCTCGGCCCGCTCGATGGGCCTGCAAGTGGTGGAGGGCTGACCGATGGCGCATCACGGCAAAAGAGTTCTGAAAGCGCGCGAGGTCGTCGAGCGGACGAAGCTCTATACGCTCGAGGACGCAGTTAAAATCGTCAAGACCAACGCCACGGCCAAATTTGACGAGACGGTCGAGCTTTCGATCAATCTCGGTGTCGATCCCAAGCACGCCGACCAGATGGTGCGCGGCGTCGTCAATCTGCCGAACGGCACCGGGCGCACGCTGCGCGTCGCGGTGTTTGCGCGCGGAGCCAAGGCTGACGAAGCGCGCGCGGCGGGCGCCGATGTGGTCGGGGCCGAGGACCTCGTCGCCCAGGTCCAGGGCGGCGAGATCAATTTCGACCGTTGCATCTCCACCCCCGACATGATGCCGCTCGTCGGCCGCCTCGGCAAGGTGTTGGGTCCCCGCGGGCTCATGCCCAATCCGAAGGTCGGCACGGTGACCATGGACGTGAAGACGGCGGTCGCGGCGTCAAAGGGAGGCTCGGTCGAGTTCCGCGCGGAAAAGGCCGGCATCGTGCAGGGCTCGGTGGGCAAGGCTTCGTTCGGCGACGACAAGATTGCCGAGAACGTCCGCGCGTTCGTCGATGCGGTCAATCGTGCGAAGCCGTCGGGCGCCAAGGGACATTACCTTCTGCGCGCCTCCGTCTCGTCGACGATGGGTCCCGGCGTGAAGCTGGACCTCTCGACGCTGCAGACCGCGGGCGCGGCGGCGGAGTAGGCCCCGCTCGCGAAGCAACCGACGGCGCCGCCGAAAAGCGCCGCCGGCCGCCATTGCCTAGAGTTGGTTAGCATCCGCCTCAGCCGGCGCGCGATCGCAGGCGCGTTGGCCATCCGACCCTGACTAAGGTTTCATCTGGGCCGTTGAGCGAAAATTCGTACATGCCCCACGGTCTGTCCTTAGGCTTGGCGACCAACTCGCCTGTGAAGGCCGACGCTGCGCCATCGACATCCTCTCGGTAGAGATACAGGCAGAAAGGATTGCGCCCAGGCGTGAGCCACCCTTCTACCGCTGGATTGAGATGGATCTCAGCGCCAAGTCCGTCCGAGAGCATACGGTAGTCGTCCAGACTGCCGGCGTCGACTCTGAAGCCGAGGCGCTCGAAAAACGCCTGCGCCGCGTCCAGATCATTGCCAGATCATTGCAAGGCAAAATCGCGATGAGCCGCTGGTTCATGGGGGTCGCCTCCGGCCGTTGCCGCTCCTTGACGCTGCCCACCTCGGCCGTTAATTCGACAGGGACGCGATTCACGTTGATTTGCGCTTCGGGGTGCGGCAGCCACGCCGTGCTTGTCGCGCCCGGCAAGACTCCGCCGGAAGCGCCCTACTTTATCGCTTCGATCTGGTCGTGGCTCAGCACCCACACATGGGCTGGCAGAGGAATAAAATTGGCGTCCGCAAGGCGTTGCGCATTCGTTTCGTCGGGCGCGATCGCCCATAGTAGAAAACTGCGCAATGCAGCCGCGGTCTCGGGGCTCGGCTGCTTTTCTGATACGACCGCATATTCATAATTGATCAGCGGATAGGCGTTGGCGCCTGGCGCGTTGACTAACGTCAGACGCTCGTCGACGGGAGTGCGAGGCCAAAGCGCGGCGGCGGCGGCCTCAATCGACTGAGGCGTCGGCAGCAGGAATTCGCCGTCATAGCTCTTGAGCGCCGCCGTCCCGATCCCAGCCTTGGCGACATCGCGGTGAAAGCTTACGCCCACGTAGCCGATCGAATAGGGCGTGTCGTGAATCTTGGCGATCATTCCGGCGTTGCCCTCGGCGGTTGAACCGTTCGGCGTGGCAGGCCACGCGATCGTCACGCCGTAGCCCGGGCCGTCCTCCCAGGATGGGGTGGTGAAGGTCAGATACTGGGTGAAAATGAACGTGTCGCCGGAGGCGTCGCTTCGCCGGACCGGAACGATCGCGTTATGAGGCAGTTTCACGCCGCTGTTCATCGCGGCGATCGCCGAGTTGTCCCACGACTGAATCTTGCCTGAGTAGATGCCTGCAAGCGTTCGGCCGTCGAGCTTCAAATTCTGCCCGTTGAGGTCAGGCACGTTGTAGTTGACCGTCTGGGCCGAGATCGCCATCGGCACATTGATGATCAGGGGATTATCCCTGACCTGGGCGTCTGACATGTAGGCGTCGGAGGCGCCGATCTGCGCCGCGCCCGAGATCGCCTGCTCGACGCCCGCGCCTGAGCCGGTGGCGGCGGTCGTGACGGTGACGCCGGGGTGAGTCTTAGAATATTCGGCGGCCCAGATTCGGAAGACGGGATAAATCAGGGTCGATCCGGTTTCGGCCAGCGTGACTTGGGCCGCGGAAACGCACGCAATCGGCGCTGCAGCAACCGCAAGGAGGCCGAGCGCGACAGGCGCGCAGACGCGAGCGATAGTCATGGGCCTCATCAGGCAAGCCATGTGGCATTCCCTCCTAGCGGCCGACTTGGCCAAGCGCGTTCGCGCGCGTACCCACTCGGTCGTCAGTCGGGAGGCGGGTTTTCGTGTTCAGCGTGTCGAGGTTCACGCCGGTCGTTTCGATACGGAAGAACCAGGTGACCGCCGCCCCGAGAACTGAAGAGACGATCAGGCCGTAGAGCAAAAGCTGAGTGCCGATCGTGTCGAGCATGACGGGGAACATGAACGCCGTCAGGACCGCGCCGATCTTGGCGAAGGCCGCGGCAAAGCCCGCGCCCTTGCCGCGAATCGCGGTCGGGAAGACCTCGCCCGCGAGAAGATAGGTTTGCGAGTTCGGGCCGAGGTTGGTCATGAAGTTGAACAGCATGAAGCCGGCGAAGATCAAAAGCAGCCTTTCGCCGTCAGAGAAATTCGCCGAAAGCGACGCCAGGAACAGACCAACGGCGCAGCCCAGAAAGCCGAACACCTGAAGCGAGATCCGGCCCACGATGTCCGCAAGCGTGATGGCGAAGATGATGCCGACGAGCAAGAGCGACGTGGTCAGCGCCGCGCCCTTCGCCGCGATAATGTCCTTCAGGATCACGTCGGCAATGCTGCGGGCATGGTCCGACGTGCCGCCAATGGCGGCGGCGAGGATGGTCGGGGTGAAGATGCCGATGCCATAGGTTCCCAGGTCCTGGAGGAACCAGGGAACCGACGCCAGGATTGTGGCGCGCCGGTTCTCGCTGTTGAAGAGCGCGCCCCAACCATGATCCTGCGCCGCCTCCATTTTGGCCTCCGGCGCAGCGAGCCTGATTTCCGCCGGATATTGCGGCTTGCGCACGAGGAGACGCTTCGCCTCACGCTCGGCCTTTTCGATTTCCCCCCGAGTTCGACAGCCAGTTGGCGCTCTCGACGATGTAAAAGCGGCCGAGCGTCACCAGCACGGCCGGAATGATCGCGCTCGCGTACATCCATCGCCAAGCGCCGAGTTCCGGCAGGACCGATAGGACGAGAAAGCCGACGCCGACACCCGCCAGCGCGCCCACCGCCTGAAATGCGAAGGCGCCAAGCACCAATTTGCCGCGCGCGGTGCTCGGGATGTTTTCGGAAATGATCATATGCGCGGTCGGGTAGTCGCAGCCGAGCGCAAGCCCCAGCCCGAACAGGAAGATCACGACCTGGATGTAACTCGACGCGAAGCAGAGCGCGGCGAGAAACGCGACAAAGATGATCATCTCGACGACGAACATGGGCTTGCGGCCGAAGCGGTCCGACAAGCCGCCGAGCGCGAGCGCGCCGACCAGGATGCCGAACAGGCTCGCCGCGCCGATCACGCCATGTTGAAAGGGGGCGATGTCGAACTCGCGCTCGAACAGCGGAAGCGCGACGCCGGTCATAAAGACCACATAGCCTTCGAAGAATTTGCCGGCGGCGGCAAGCGACCAGATCAGCCATTGCATGCCGGTCATCGGCGCGGATGGCAGCGTCGTGCCGTCCGCCCACATGGGCAATTCGTCGATGTGGTCTTGAACCGACCTCCTGCGCGCCAGATTGTCGGCGATCGGCGTGGTTATGTTCGCCATCGGGGCGCTTCTCCCTTGTGCCGCGGCACAGTCAACCACAACTTGTCGCGCCTGTTGGTGTCGGGTGTATGACAGGGGGACCGTCAACTTGAGGCAACGATGCGTGCGCGAGAGCTACGCCGGTTAGGGTTTTCCTCTTCTTAGAACGCCGCAGAACTCTTGGAGACGTCGCGCCAAACCGCGAAGGCGCGCTCACGCGAAGCGCGGCGGAAGTCAGCAGTGGCGGATTCGGGATAAGGGATGTGGAAGAGGTTCACGACTTGATCGTGAACCGACAGAAACCGTTGTGCCTGCCTGGGTGATTTGAAACGCTTCATGATCCGTTCGCGTCGCCGTGTCGGCTGATGAGAATTCTCCGCCCGATTGTTCAGGCGTTTATGCTGGCGATGCTCGACGCAAAGGCCCATCTTCGCCCTCGCGGCGCCATAGGAACGGAGTTTGTCCGTGATCATGACGCGCGGCGGCGTGGCCGCCGATTTCAAGAGCCTCCTCATGAACCTTTGCGCCGCGCGGGTGTCTCTGCGGGGCTGAACCAGGACATCGAGAATGAAGCCATTTTGATCGACGGCGCGCCAAAGCCAGTGTTGCTCACCGGCAATCGAGACGACGACTTCATCCATATGCCATTTGTCGCCGCGTGCAGGAGCCCGCTGGCGGAACTGATCGGAGAACGCCTTGCCGAACTTCTTTCCCCATCGGCGCACGGTCTCGTAGGTCACGCAAATTCCACGCGCCGCAAGCATCTCCTCTACCATGCGAAGGCTGAGCGGAAATCGGAAGTAGAGCCAGACCGCATAGCTTATCACCTCAGCCGGAAAGCGATGACCGCGGCATACGGGATCACGAGCAGTTGCCATCGCCCGCCTTTAGCCATCCACCCCCTCCAATCCCGTTAATGTGACGGTGCCGGTTTTAGTCATCGTCGGGATCGGCCGGCAAACGACTATTTCTCGGTATATTTCCTCGCCCACTCGACGCCGTCCCAGGTCAGCATCTTCGTCGGGACGATCTTAACCAGGTAACGCGGCCGGTTGTAGGTCGGCACCAGATATTCCGGCCCGTGTTCGCCGAGGAAACGCACCGCCATGCGGTTGGCGATGTCGAGACACTGACCCTGCATTGGAGCCGGGCCGAAGACGATCTGAGCTTTCCCTTGTGCCGTGATGCGCTTATATGTCCCGCTGTCTTGCGCGCACGAAATGCCGACATTTGGATTGTTCTTGATATGCGCGATCCACGCGCGCGCTCGCGCGGGACGATCCAGAAGGCCTCGCCGTCCCATTCTTGCCATACCGGGGTAACGTACGGCACGCCGTTCTGATCGATAGTGGCGATCCGCGCGACCACCGGCTCGGTCAGAAATTCTTTGATCTCCGCCGGCGTGAGCTTGCGGTTGTTGCCCATCCACTCAGGGGGTTGTTGGTCCGTCATCTCAACTTCGGTCACTGCGCCGGTATCGAACGGCCGGCCGGTCATTGTGCCTCGCCGGGATGAAACCTCGCGCCGCCACTATCCAAAATCCGTTAGCGGCCTTCAGCTGCCTTACAGCCTTCACAGTGCGAGATTGCCGCGGCCCACCGATGAACTCGGTGGACGATGGTTGAAATGAATGGCGTTGTCGAGTGGCTATAGCGTTGCTTGAGAGGGATCAGCCTCCGCAGGTCCTTATCATAATCGGGAAAAATCGACGCTCGCCCGATGTTGTCTCGGCGACGGCTTTCCTCGGCGTCGCAACAGTGGCGAAGCTAGGCCGTGTGGACGAATTTTGGAGAGATGGCGTTTTTTGGGATTCCTGAGGGGAATCGGACATGATTCATAGGACACCGACCGAATCGGGGGCCGGGGTCTATGTCGACAAAGATGGATGAGAACGATTGGGCGCACACGCTTGCGGTGTTCCGGGCCTGCCTGCCCCGTCGCGGCCGGAAAGCCAAGGACGATCGCCGCTTCCTCGAGGCGCTTCATTTCTTCACCGTCGAGAACGTTCGCTGGCGCGCGCTACCGGAGCGCTTCGGTCCTTGGAACAGCGTGTGGAAGCGCTTCGATCGTTTGAGCAAGGCTGGCGTCTTCGAGGCCTTTTTCGACACGCTCGCGTCCATGAGTTCTACGGCGCATCTCCTTCAAATGTTCAACTCCACCGTCGTGCGCGCTCATGTGTCGGCGGCCGGAGCAAAGGGGGGCAGGAAGGCCAGGCGCTCGGCCGCTCGCGCGGCGGCTTCACCACGAAAATCCACGCAAAATCGGACGCCTCCGGCGACATCATCGCCTTCGACCTGACCGGCGGCGAAGCCTTCGACGGGCGTCACTTCGAAACCCTGCTCGATATCGGCCCCGACATTCAGCCCCGCGCCGTCATCTGCGACAAAGGCTACGCCAGCAAGGTCAATCGGGACGCCGCGAGAGCGCGCGGCATCGCTCCCGTCATTCCCCACAAGGCCAACGAAAAGAACAAGCCAGCCTTCTTCGCACGCACCCTCTACAAGGCTCGCGGGCGCATCGAGCAGGGCGGCGGACGGCTCAAGCGCTTCAAGCGCGTCGCGCTCCGCTGCGAAAAGACCGAACGAAACTTCAGATCCATCGTCAGCTTCGCCGCCGGCCTATGCCTGATCAAATTCGTCCACACGGCCCAGCGTCAAACCGAATTCGCCTCTGTAACAGCAAATGCCTGTGGGGCTGTCCAGCAGAGGGCGTCAAACAGCGCCACTCCGCGTTGCGTCTTGGCACCGCTGGTTTACGGTTGGCGGCCCTTCGCTTTTGGATCCCTCGCCCACCTCGTCCGACCATGTGCCGGCAAGCCCACCCGTCCAGCGCGGGAAAGCGGCAAGGAAATCGCCGTAGAAGCGTCCGTCAGGCACGTATGGTGTTCCAGGTGTCAATGATCGCAGAAACGGGACCCCACATTTTCGCCGAATAGGGACCCCTCTCTGGGGCGAGCGCGGGTCGGCGAGGCTCGGATTTTTGGGGAGTTCAGGCGCGGTTCTTGAAGCGCCAGCTTTCGTTGCCGGTCTCGACGATGTCGCAGTGATGCGTGAGGCGGTCGAGCAGGGCCGTGGTCATCTTGGGATCGCCGAAGACGCTGGGCCATTCGCCGAAGGCGAGATTGGTGGTGACGAGGATCGAGGTGCGCTCGTAGAGGCGGCTGACGAGATGGAAGAGCAACAGTGACCATGCTTACCGTGGTCGCCGACGACAACGATCGAAAAGCGTATCTGAATAGGGCGAAGGCGCTTCTGAAGCAGAAGCAGCCGGTCCGAACAGCGGCCTACCTGATGCGGAGCAGCGAAAGACTGGCAAAGCCGAAATTACTGAATTATCGAAAGCTACCATTGGAGAGCTCTGCATAACGGTCTGATTTCGTTGTGATGGGGTCGTTTGGCTCAGGGGCAGCGAGCGAACAGGCGGGCGCGCGGGTTTGGCGCTGTTTGGCGCGGCCCTAGACTAGCTTATCGCGGGGGGCGCGGTTTGGGCGTCGCCGTTTAAGTTGCGCTCGTCAGCGCGAGCGCCCGCTTCATGTTCATCGCCATGGCGACGAACTGCAGATGACAGGCGTTGCGCGCAAGCCCCAGATAGCGGACGCAGCTCATGCCGTACCAGCGCTTCATCGTGGCGAAGGCGCGCTCGACCGCTGAGCGCACGCTCGCCGCCCAGGCGTTATGGACTTGCTGCCAGGTCTCGAGCGGATAGCGGGCGTGCTTGACCTTCCAGGCGATCCCGTCGACCAGGCCGCGCCGTTCGAGCGTCTCGCGCAAGGCTTGGCTGTCGTAGGCCCTGTCGGCGAAAAAGCCCTGCTCGTCGCCCTGGATGAGCGCTTCGCCCAGACGGGAATCGTCCACATTAGCCGAGGTCATCTCGGCCTGCCGCACCAGACCGCTCTCCTCGTCCACCGCCAGATGCGCCTTGTAGCCGAAATAGGTCTTGTCGCGCTTGCGCGTGAACGAGCGTCAGGGTCGCGCGGATTGACGCCGCCGCCCTCATAAGGACGCCTGACTGCGCCGGCGATGATGGTCGCGTCGACCAGCGTGCCGCGTTTGATGACAAGGCCGAGCGCGTCGAGCTGGCGGTTGACCCCCGCCAACAGCTGGGTCGACAGGCCAAGCTTGTCGATCGCTTGGCGAAAGCGCCAGATCGAGGCGTGGTCCGGCGTCTCCATGTCCAACGGCAGGCCGCAAAAGCGACGAAAGGACAGCCGGTCGCGCACCGCCTCCTCCGCGGCGGGGTCGGAGAGCGTGTGCCATTGCTGCAGGAGCAGGATCTCGAACATCGTCAAAGGCGGATAGCCCGGCGCGCCGGTCGCCGAGCCATGGATCGACGAAAGCAAAGCCTCGAACGACGACCAGTCGAACGCCTTCTCGATCCGGTTCAGAAAGCCTCCGACTTTCCCGTAACCGCTCACCGACGCGTCAACAAACGAAGGCTGCGACAGGTCACGGCGCGACATCGCAAATCATCCTCTCTGGGTTCATCCCCCAGAGAATCAAATCCAAGCCACCTCTGCAAAGCTCTCCATCGAGCATCAATTCAAGAAGGGCATCTTAAGCCGGATAGGAAACAGTGTCTGCGCGTTTGACGCGTTCGAGAGATGTCGCGTATCGACATTAAGGTCACGCGTCCTGCCATTCCTCGCGCTCCGCGTGCGACGGCTACGGATGTCAAATTCGCTTTTCGAGCGTTTGCGCTAATGCAACCGCCCGCTCCTCCGGGATGTGGCCAATCACCAGACGGCTCCGTCCGCCGCGCGACCACCAGGCCAGCGACAGATTGTCCCGGCGCTCCGAGCGCATCGGGCCATCGGGCGCATCATTGGCGATGATGCAAAGCAAGACCGGCTCGCCGGAGGGATCGACGTAGGCGACCACGCCCAACGGCGCGCCCTTGTACGAGAGCATGAACGCCACGGTGAATCGCAGGCCCGACAGGGCCACATTTTCGGGCGTCAGATTGACACCCACCCTAGCGCCGAGAGCGCTCAGTTCGATTGCTTGCAGCGAGGCGTCCGGATTCAAAGGGCTGAAGGTCTCGTTCGTATACAAGTTCGTGTATTCGACGACCGCCGTGCGCCAATCCGGCCGTTCCCTGAGGAGTCCGAGGCTCAACGCGACCCAGGCCGCAGCGCCGGCGGCGAGGATCCCGACAATGCCCGCCGCAAGGTCCCGAAGGGCGATTCCGGAAAAGCGCCTTGACGGCAGGCGAGGAGGTTCCGGAGCGGGAAGCGCGGCGCGGAGACGAGCGAGCGGAGCTTGCGTGAGCAGCTCGTCGAGGGAGGCGGCGAGCGGCGCGCCAGTTTGCCGGAACTCTTCGTAACGCTGGCGCAACCGCTCATCCGCCGCCAGACGCGCCAAGAGGGCTGTTCTGCGGCTTTCGTCGAGCTCGTTGTCGATCAACGCGACAAGTTCGGCGTCATCGTCGGCCATAGATACGCTTGCCCAGCCCTCCTATTTCAGTTTCGCCAGCGCCGCTCGCCCAGCGGACAGTCTGCTCATGATCGTGCCGATCGGCACGCCGAGCGCCGCCGCCGCCTCGGCGTAACTGTATCCTTCGCCGTAGACCAGCAGGATCGTCTCGCGCTGCGCCTCCGGGAGGCGGTCAATGGCTCTCAACACCGCGGCAGCCGTAATATTCATCTCGATTTCACGTTCGCCGTCAGTCGTCAACGCATCCGCGGCGTCAACGAAACCGCCGCCTTCACGAATCCGTTGCGATCGGATCTCATTGAGCCAGATCGAGCGAAGAATTGCGAACAGCCAGCGGTCGACTCGCGTTCCCGGGACAAATTGATCGGCGCGCTCGATCGCGCGCAGGCATGTGGCCTGCACGAGGTCGTCAGCCGTGTCCCGCGCTCTCGACAAGACCAGCGCATATCGCCAAAGGCGCGCCAGCGAGGGCTCGAGCCCAGCCCGCACTTCCCGTCGGCTTGCTTCGCTCATGGCCCTGCTAGAGTTCACCGGCCGCTCTATTAGAGCATGATCGCCGGACGTGGGAGGAGCGCGACCAGCAATTTTTTGTTAAGTCGCCTTGCCGCCTGTCGAACAAAGAGGGTGAATAAATGATCGGCTGGCGTGTTTGATGGGCTCCGTATTCCAACCGGAAGGGGCTATCGATGCGCGCTTTTCCTGGATTCGATCGCCAAAAGACCCGCGGTTTCGTTTCGGCGCTTTGTTCTGGATTGTTGGCTGCTAGCCTCGCGCTCGCTTCGCCCGCCCACGCGGCCGGCGGTGGCGGAGGGGGCGGGGGCGGTGGCGGCGGGGAGGAGGCGGCGGGGGAGGAGGCGGAGGAGCCGTCAACCAGGCCGAACCCCGCGCGGAGGTCCCGTCGGACCTCACGGTTTGCAAACCCGGCCAGGTCTGGGACACGAAGCGTCGCAAATGCCTCGTTCGGCGCAGCGACGTCCTTCCGGACCCCGAGATGACGGAATACGCTTATGCGCTCGCCAAGGCTGACCGGTACCAGGAAGCGATCGACGTGCTCGACCTCCTGGACAACCCGAATACTCCCCGCGCGCTCAACTATCGCGGCTACGCGACCCGCAAGCTCGGACGCACCGACGAGGGGATTGGCTACTACCTCAAGTCGGTCGCGCTCGATCCCAATTACCCGCAGGTACGCGAGTACCTTGGCGAAGCCTATGTCATCGAGGGCAAGTACGATCTGGCCAAAGAGCAATTGTCCACAATCGAGAAGCTTTGCAGTAAGGACTGCGAATATTACGAGGATCTGGCCGAGGCGCTGACGCAAGCGCATGCGCTTTAGTCTGGACTTCGGGCGGCGCGCGTTCGTGATGGTGACGCGCGTCGTCTCGACGAAAGGGAGCGACGATGCCGCAGGCGCAATATACGCGCGGGTCCGGCACCCCTCCGGCAGGCCGAGACTTTCGACGTGAACCTCAATTTCCTATCACGCTGGGCTGGCCCACTAAGTCTGCCTGCCCGAGCGATGCTGGCTTACATCTTCATAGTCGAGGGCGTCGGGAAGATCCGCACGCTACGCCAGCGTCACCGACTATACGCGGGCCCACGGAGTTGAGGGGCGGCTGCTGCTCCGCAAATAGAGGGTAGGCCCGGTACGCCTTTTCGCGCCTAACCTGGTTCTTTGCCCCCCTTGGCGAGATCGCCGGCATGACGATCGTCACAACCGGCAAGCTCCCCACTGCGGGCTCCCGGCGCCTGAGGGCGGCTGGGCGGATCGTCATTTCAGGCGTTCAGCCGTCAGCTCATATTGGATACGCGAGAGCAGTACACGCAGTTGGGTCGCCTCCGCCTCGGAGATTCCAAGATGCAGGTCGTTACAGGTCTTTCTGTTCAGCTCATGGATACTCTCGATGAGCGGCAAGGCCTTAGCGGTGAGCGCTAGGACATGAGCGCGGCGATCATCAGGATCAGGTATGCGCTCGACGAAGCCGCCCGCCTCCAGCCGGTCGAGCAGGCGAACGAGCGTAATTGGCCTGATGTCCAGAATTTGAGCGAGGGCGGCTTGATTGGGCCTTTCGTGCTGCGCCAGCTGGATGAGAACAGCGCATCGTCCGAGAAGTCATGCCTGGGAGCTGGGCGCGCAACGTGCGGTCGTAGCGACTGCAAGCCAGCTGGGCTGTCTCGATGCAGTAGTCTCATAATCGTATTCGGATCATCCGCGCGGCGATCCTCCCTGGCTCGCGACGCCGGTTGGGCGGCCGAGGTTTGTTGCACCAGCCGGGGAACGGTCGTTTCGTCCGTCCGGTCAGGTGTGGGAGACTTCGGTTCCTTGGGCGCGGAACTCAATTTTGTGGCGGCCTGCATGGAACCTCCTTCAGCATTCCGAATCCCTACATCTTTAACTGTGGGCTGCTGGCGAAAATGAAAATGCCATGGATATTGCATTCGGTAATGAGCTGAATTCATCGATTGATCATGATGAGGTTCTCGATCCTCGGCGACGGGCCGAGAGGACGATGGTTCCTCGAGGTCAGGCGCCCCGCTGCACGCGTCAAAAATCGAGTGCCGCGGAGAGGGAGCACGTCACTCATCGCGTCCTCGAAAACATGGCGTAGAGGGTCGACACAACCAGGATCGCGGCGACGAGAAGCGCGGCGAAGGTCATCATAGTTCGTCTCCGTCTGCGTCGAATTTGCTCGTCTTGACCTACTTCAATGCGGCGATGAATGCCTTCTGCATCGCGGTTGGGTGGCGGGAGGCGCCGCCGATCCTGAAGATCTGTCCATCCTGGTCACCGTCGGTTCGATGAGGAGTGCGCACGAGCCGGGTGGCGCGCCCTGACGTGTCGGCGGAAGGCGCATGTAGAAGCGGCGCATGAAGTTGAACTGGCGGGGCGTCATCGGGCGGCGACTGCGGCGCCGTTTTGTTATGACCGGCGCCGCATTGCGCGCCCACGCCGGTCGGCGGCATCTTTGACCGCGTCTGGCGGCTGATTGTGATGGCCTCGACGCGTTTGCGATCCGGAATATTCTGAATGCTCGTCACAGTTTCTTCTTTTCATTTGGCGGGCCGCGCCCCGCCAAGATGTTGATGTAAGTCGGAAAAGAAAATCCTATATCCATTGCATTCGGCATTGAGAGAAACTCAGCAATGGATCGTGGCGACCTCGCCAATCTGTCCGCATTCGTCACTGTTGCCGATCAGCGGAGCTTTCGAGCTGCCGCATCGCAACTTGACGTCACGCCGTCGGCGCTCAGCCATTCGATGCGGCAGCTGGAGGCGCGTCTCGGGGTGCGGCTGCTGAACCGAACGACGCGCAGCGTTTCGGTGACTGACGCCGGTCAGCGTCTGCTCGAACAGCTGCGGCCGGCGCTCGGCCAGATCTCCGATGCGCTCGAGGATTTGAACCGAGAACGAAGCCGACCTTTCGGACGTCTGCGAATCTACGCGACCAATATGGCGGGAGCGGGAGTGATCGCACCGGTCTGGCAACGCTTCCTATCGACGTACCCGGAGGTTCACCTCGAGCTCCAGCTTGGCGAAGCGCCGGTCGACATTGTGGCGAAGGGATTCGACGCCGGTGTCGGAACCCAGGACCGCGCGGACGCCGATATGGTCGCCGTCAGAGTGATGGGACCGCTCAAAGTAGCCGTGGTCGGCGCGCCGTCCTACTTCGCGAGGCGCCCCAGGCCGCGCATTCCCGACGATCTCGCCCGTCACAGCTGCGTGCAATATCGCCGGGGCGCCGATGGGGCGGTGTTCGAGTGGCCGTTTGAGCGGAACGGTAAGTCGCAGAAGACTTCGGTGGACGGCCGGGTGATGGTCAACAATCCCAATTTGGCCGTGCGTGCGGCGGTCGATGGGCTGGGCATCGCGTACATGATCGAGGCTTACGCGGACCCGTTCCTGCGCTCAGGGCAACTCGTCCGAGTGCTCGAGGACTGGTCGCCGACGATCGAGGGACTGTTCCTCTATTATCCCGGGCGCCGGCAGGTCCCCGCCGCTCTGCGCGCGCTCATCGACATGATCCGCACCTCAAGCTCGAGGCCGGCCAAGAGTTCGCTCCAGAACCCGTTCGCTGAGCACTAGGCCTCCGTTGTGGCCGTGATGCAGCTTGACCTATCCGCGGGAGCGCGGCTGTTGCTTGGCTTGTCGCATCTTTTCATGAAGACCTGCGAGGCAGGGCGCCGGCGAGCTCCGCCGTGGTGATGACGGCCGCCTGCTTCGGGAAGACGATGTCGAGCAGCATCGCATGCAGCTCTGCATCTGGGTCGGCGTAGCAATCGCGGACGACGACCAGCCGATAGTCCAGATCGCCGGCGTGCCGAACGGTCGACAGCACGACGCCGCTGGTATGGACACCGGCGAGCACCAGCGTGTCGATGCCGTTGGCGCGCAGCAGCGTCTCCAGGTCGGTGCCGACGAACGGGCTGATGCGGTGCTTTACCACGATCGGTTCTCCCTCTCGCGCCGCTGCGGCCGGATGGATCGCGGCGCCTTCGCTCCCGGCCACGCGCATTCCGTTTGCCTTCAGCGCGCTGAACGGGGGGTTGCGGGGACTGACCTCCGGATGGCCGGGCCGGAATGCGACAACGACATGAATCACCATCATGCCCACGTCTCGTGCCATGGCGATCAGATCAGGCACGTGCGCGATCGCATCGGCGGACTGCGCAGCCGTCATAAATCTGGTGAGGGCATCGACCTGATAATCCATTACCAGCAGCGCAGCGCTCCTGGGATCGATGTGCGAAAGCTCAAGCATGGGTTTCTCCTTGCAGACGATGCGATGAGAGGCCGGGGATCCGCCAGTTAAAGACGGCGCTGAGCAGCGACAGGCTTCCGCGGTGAGGCATGCGTCGATCCACTCGGAAAGAATTGTTCATTTGGAGGTCGATCAGAACGTCTCGCCCACCATCTTTTCGAGCTCCAGGTCGGCGAAGCGCCCGTCGATATTGTGGCGAAAGGATTCGACGCCGGTGTCGGAACCCAAGACTGTGCGGCCCGCGATATGATCGCCGTCAGAGTGACGGGACCGCTCAAAGTAGCCGTGGTCGGTGCGCCGTCCTGATCGGCGGTCGGCAATTCTGGCTCTGGCGAGCGGTCGACGACGGCGGCGAAGCCTCCGAGGGGCGTCACTTCGAAATCCTGCTCAACCTGACATTCGGCCGCGTCCCGCCATCCAAGGGGCTACCTTCAAAGCGCAGAATCCGGTGGCCTTGAGCTACTGCTGCCTGCAGATCGGCGGAGGAGTGACGATCACCGCCGATCATTTTCAGTGTCCACTGAATGAACGAGGCTGGCGACCGGCCAAAGCGGGGCGATCGTTGGCCACTTTCCTGGAGGTGGGTTAGCGTTCTCACGTGTGGCGACCCTCGCGTCCCACCAGCCACCACCGCCCATGGCCACGAATAGCTGAACTGTATCCTGATAGCGTTGCGCTTCCGCCCGAACATAGCCTAGCTGCGCCTGCTGATATTGGCGTTGAGCGTCGAGCAAGTTCAGAACACCGATGCCGCCGCCGCTATAATTGACCCTTTGCAGACGGAGCGACTTCTGACGCTGTGTCGAGGGCTCGCTTCTGCGCCTCCAGTAGCTTTGCATCATGAGCAAGCGCCTGAAGGATGTCCGCGACTTGCCCGAACGCCTGCAAAACGACTTGTTGGTAGTCGGCGGCAGATGCTTTGAAGGCGGCAAGCGCCGCTTGACGCTCGGCCTCTCGCATACCGCCATCGAAGACAGGCTGCGCAATACCCGCTGCGACACTCCACACGAGGCCGCCGGGACTGAAGAGAGTCCCCCCGTCCAGTGAAGAGCCTGAGACCCCCGCCGAGAGGGTGATCTGTGGATAAAGTTGCGCCGTCGCGATACCGATCTCTGCGCTGGCGGCGTGAAGCTGCGCCTCCGCCGCTTGGATATCGGGACGCTGATGGACAAGCTCGGAGGGTAGGCTCACGGACAGCCGGCCAGGAAGCGTCATTGCAGTCAAATCGAATTCTGGCGGCGACCAATTGCCGGGCGCCCGGCCGACGAGAACAGCCAAGGCGTGTTTAGCCACGCTCAACTGCTGATCGAGGCCGGGCAGCAATGTTTCATCGGCCGCAAGCTGGCTTTCCGCTAAGATGACATCGCTATCGGGGACGGAGCCCGCCAGGCGCTCCTTGCGCACCAACTCCACATTCCGCTGATCAATCTCAATAATGTCCTGGACGGCCTTCAGCTGAGCGCGGACGGCAGCGCCCTGAATGGCCTGCGCCACCGTATTTCCCGTCAGAACTCAGATATGCTGCGTTCAGTTCATCGCGTTGGTAATCGGCCAGTGCGGATTCCTGCTCGATATGTCGACGCGTTCCACCGAACAGGTCAGGCGTGTAGCTGG
>CAVRXX010000034.1:0-48808 GCA_963725195.1 uncultured Alphaproteobacteria bacterium
CCCGCGGCCTCAACGCCGGGCGCGCGGCTTGCGGTTCGGCCATTTGACGATCCGGTCCGGCCAGTGTTCAGGCCCGAGGTCGGTCTCACTCGCCTTGACCCGCCCGCGCACCGAGACGCCCGCCTCGTGCACGCTGTCGGGCGAACCCGACACCAGCGGATGCCAATCGGGCAAGTCCTCTCCTTTAGCCACCAATCGGTAGGCGCAGGTGACGGGGAGCCAGCTCAATTGGCGCACCACGTCGGCCGTCAGCCTCACGCAGTCCGGAACCCGCCGGTGGCGATGCGGATAGTCAATGCATCGGCATGTCTGGCCGTCCAGCAGCCTGCAGCCGATATCGGTGAAATGAATCTCGCCCGTGTCCTCGTCCTCGAGCTTGACGAGGCAGCAGCGGCCGCAGCCGTCGCATAGGCTTTCCCATTCGGCGAGACTCATCTCGTCGAGGGTCTTCTGCAGCCAGAATGGCTGAGCCTGCGCGCCCTTTGCCGTCATCGGCCAGACTTCAACACACTCTCCTTCAGTGAGGTTGGAACCATACGCCAGTCTCGGGCCTTTTGGCGAATGGACTTTCGCAACCGGCGGCGCGAGATTGCGGCGCAAAAATGGGAGTGAGCAAAATCGTCGAAGCAGGACGCCAAAAACGGGAGCACGCTCGTCATCTCTCACCCCGCGTGTCTCGCGCACGACATGGGCGAGGGCCATCCCGAGCGGCCCGATCGCTTGCGCGCGATCGAGCGTGTCTTGGAGAGCGAGGCGTTTCAGATGCTGGCGCGCGACGCCGCTCCGCGCGCCGACCTTGGCTCAATCGCGCGCGTCCATCCGCAGGATTACATCGAGGCGATCCGGGCGGCTGCGCCGAAGCAGGGCCTGACCGCGCTCGATGCGGACACGTCGATGTCGCCAGGCTCCTTCGAGGCCGCGCTTCGCGCCGCCGGCGGCGCAGTCTTCGCGGTCGACGAGGTCATGAGCGGCAAGGTTCGCAACGCGTTCGTCTCGACCCGCCCGCCCGGACATCACGCCGAGGTCGCGACCCCGATGGGGTTCTGCTTTTTCAACAATGCGGCCATCGCCGCGCGGCACGCACAGGCGGCGCATGGCGCCGAGCGGGTCGCGATCGTGGATTTCGACGTCCATCACGGCAATGGCACCCAGCACATCTTCTGGGACGACGCGACCATCATGTACGCCTCGACCCATCAGATGCCGCATTATCCCGGCACCGGCGCGGTCCGCGAGCGGGGCGAGCATAACCAGATCGTCAACGCGCCATTGCGGGCGGGCGACGGGGGCGAGGCCTTCCGCGAGGCGATGGAGACGGCGATCCTGCCGCGCCTCGAGGCCTTCTCACCCGATCTTATGATCATCTCGGCGGGCTTCGACGCGCACCGGCGCGATCCGCTCGGCAACCTCAATTTCGTTGAGGCGGACTATTCCTGGGCGACGCACAAGCTCATGGAGATCGCGCGCAAGAGAAGCAGCGAGCGGGTCGTGTCGGTGCTCGAAGGCGGCTATGACCTCGAGGGACTGGCCCGCTCAGTCGCCGCGCATGTGACGGCGCTGATGGAGGGATGATCGCGCAGGCGCTTGCGCGGCGCCAATCCGTTCTTCACGGCTTCGCGCGCGAAAGCGCGGCCGCGCGACCGGCGGCGGCGTAAAGATTGAGCCGAGAATAGACGCCGAAGGCCGATCCGTCGTCGAGAAAGCCGCCCCCGGGTCCTTCCGTCTCGGTCAGGATGCGGTTCGCCTCGTCAAGGCTGAGTTTGGGGAAAGCCACGGTCAAGAGGTATCCGGCCTCGGGCGCGAGCGTCGCGACGTCCTCTACTTTGTCCGCAATCCCCGGATGCACGACCGCGAGTCCGTAGGTCTGCGTCGTGGCGTAGAACGCCTCGTTCATCGCCGGCGCGTTGAAGCGGCCGGTGTCCTGGCGCGCGCAAGCTTGAACCGTATCGCCGCAAGCCGCCTCGAGCGCCTTCGTGAGGTCGGCGCGCGCGTTCGCGACTGCCGCCCGGAAGTCGTCGATGGTCGCGGCAACCTGAGGCGCGGACGTTGCGGTCGCCCTGGCGAAGTCCTTCAGCGGCCGGCCTATGTAGGCGGGGTCGTTGGCGAGCAGATGCGCGAGATCGTAGGTCGCGACGGTTCGACCGCCCAGCACGTCCATGGCGTAATGCGCGCCCATGATGATGCGGTCGTTGCCGTATTCCGCGGCGCGGACAACCATCTCCTGATAGCGATCGGGCACGAGCACGGCAAGCAGAAGCGAGCCCATGTAGCCGTAGGTCGTGTGCCCGCTCGGGAAGGATGGGCTGTCGATCAGGTTCATGATCGGGCCGCGGTTGTAGACTTCGTTGCTCGCCGGAACATTGAAGTAGTCGGGTCCAACGATCGGCAGGATCGTACGGGCTCGGTCTGGAACGGGCGGGAATTTCCATACGCGTCGGCGCCGGGCGTTCCGGCCGGCCGGCCATAGGCCGAGCCGAAGGGATCGGGCGCGCCGTCGACATCCTTGAAGATCGCCAGCGCCTCGTCCGAGACCGGCTTTTTGCCGTCGTCGTGCCGTTGGCGAAGAAATATTTGCCGGCGTTCGAATCGGATCCGCACGTCGAGTTGGCGTAGGCGATCACGTCCGAGACCGCCTTGGAGATGCTGGTGAAGCGCTCCCGATCGAGATAATGCGCGCGCGCCTGATAGGCGGCGCCCAAGGTCGCGCCCAAACCGTCCGCCAGCTGGGTGAGATTGCCGTCGGTGATGAAGGCGTCGCGCAAAGCCTGCTGCTGTTGTTCGGCGAAGGGCATGAGGGTCGGTTGGCGAATCGCGCCCGTCTGGATTCCCCCGGTGACGGTGAAGTTCGAGGCGAGCGCAGCCTTGCCATCCGTGGTGTTGGCAAGAGCGGAGACTGGAGCGAGGCCTTTGAGGGCGGCCATGTTGGTCGCGGTCTGCGCGTTAAGCCCTGCGCCGCCCATCATCAGGACGACAAGGCCTAGTCCGCACCCCAGTCTCGTCATGGCGCCCCTCCTCCCAACTCGCCTATCTTACTGGTTGTCCGCCGATTCTCTCGCGCCATCAAGAGTACGTCGAACAACGGTCAGCGATCGTTTTGCGGCCCAAAATTCCGCAACTCGGGCCGGGTTCCCAGCGCCCCAACGGCCGGCCGGCTTCGGCCCGGAAGCGCACGTTCCCGGTTGCGCAAGGCTTGCATGCTCGCGATCAGAAGAAGTCATTGGAGCGGGTAACGGGTTACAAAATCAATTTTGCCGCGACCTGACAGGCTGCAGCCGTTTTTGATATCCTGCAAATTGGCCCCAGCTTGGGGAGCGAATGCAATTCGATCGATCGATTCGGCGTGAGTTCATCACGCTCTCCGGCGGCGCGGCCGCGGCAAGACCGCTCATGCACGGGCGCAGCGTCCGAAGCAAAGGAGCCATTTCTGATGCAGGCCACATCAATCGCGATTCGAGTGCTCCTATCGTTGAGTTTCGCGACGCTTGCCGCGCCGGCCGTGGGTGAAGACACCGGCGTCGGTCCACCACCGGCGCTGGCGCCAGGGCAAGCGCCGCCGCTGCCGCAAGCGGGCCCATTGGCGGAGCCGCGCTCATCAGATCAGGTCGGCTTTCCCACGGCCTTGACCCAGTACGTCATCTCGCCGACCACACTCAGGCCTGCCAAAGTCGCATTGGGTCAAAAGCTGTTCTTCGAGCCTCGGCTCTCAGGGGATGGCACGGTCGCCTGCGCCACCTGCCACGATCCGGCGCGGGCCTTCACCGACGGCAGGCCGGTGTCAATCGGCATCCATGGTCGTGTTGGCCAACGCAACGCCCCGACGCTGCTCAATGCACTCTATAACAAACATCAGTTTTGGGACGGCCGCGTCGCTACACTGGAGCAGCAGGCGGCGCTGCCGATCACGAATCCGTTCGAGATGGGCTCGGCAACCATCGGCGACGCCGTGTCCAGGATCGCCGACGACAAGGACTATCAGACCCAATTCATGCAGGACTTCGGCCGGGCCGTGAACGAGCAGGATCTGCTGAGCGCCATTGCAGCGTATGAACGGACGCTGGCTTCCTTCGATTCGCCCTTCGACCATTTCATCGCGGGAGAGGCAAACGCCATCAGCAACTCGGCCAAACGAGGTTGGGAATTGTTCAATACCAAAGCCCGTTGCAACCTCTGCCATGCTTTGACGGACAATCAGCGGGATGTAACCCTCTTCATGGATAACGACTTTCACAACATTGGCGTCGGTATCCTCCGGCATCACGTTGCCCCCTTGGCGCGGCAGGCCGAGCGCGAGCTGGCGCAAGGAAATCTGCCGGCGGTCGACACCGCGGCGATCGGCAGCGATCTGTCGGTGCTCGGGCGCTTCCTCGTGACGAGGGAGCAGGAGGATATCGCGTCGTTCAAGACGCCAGGCCTGCGAAATGTCCTCGTGACCGGGCCCTACTTCCACGACGGGTCGATGGAGACACTATGGGATGTCATGGACCACTACAACAAGGGTGATGGAATCATGAACCCATGGCTCGACAAGGACATGCAGCCGTTAGCGCTGACGGAGCCGGAGATCGACGACGTGGTGGCTTTTCTCGCCTCACTAACGAGTCCCCAATACAAGGAGCTTGGCGATCAGGAGTATGCACGCCAACTCGCTCTGTCGAAGGTCAGCCGCACACAGCGGGACACGCAGCGGGCGTTTGGCCCAAAGCCGAAGCAGCCACCGCCTCCTCCGCTGTGAAATCTCGTTAGTCCGGCGATCGGTTCGCTGCGGCCCACGCGGAATGTCGACCGGGTTCGATCCAGTTGTCGGCCCCGGCCGCCGAAATGTCGATGACGAGAGGCACTTTCGCTTCCGCGACAATGGGCATGATCGCATGGGTGACCGGGGTCCAGAGCGCGCCCAAGAGCACCGGGACATGCTCATCCTCGATCAGCCGTTTGGTCGCGGCGACCCCCGTCGCGGGATCCGCGGCGTTGTCGCCGTAGAACGCCTCGACCGGCCTGCCCAGCACGCCGCCGGCCTCATTGATGCGCTGAAGCGCGAGCTCGACGCCATATTGCTCGCTTTGCCCGCGGTCTGCGTATTGTCCGCTGAGGATCGTGGTGACGCCGATCCGGACCGGCTCCGCCGCGAGGGCTGGGGTGAACGCGAGGACGCAACCGGTCAAGAAAGCGATCCTCAACGCCATCGACTTGTCCTCGTCAAAGGGGCGGCTCGCCCAAGGCACGCTCTCTCATTCCGGATCGCAAAACAATCGATGTCCTCGCCCGTCACGCAATCGTGAGAGCTATCGCCACACGGTATCCAGTCGACGTCGCTCAATGAGCCCTCGATCCTCGCCGGATCATGGTGATTCCGGCTGTCGAGAGAGCCTAACGCGACGAAAGCTGCTGAAAATGCGTGCATATTAGAGGGAATTCGAGCTCTCGAGATTGGGAGCCGAACCCCGTCTCAGGTCGGGAGGCGAGTTGCTGCCTGGCAGAAGAATTCATCAATTAGTTGTGTAAAGACAAAATTGGTGGTATAAACTCAACGACCCACGAAACCAGACTTTCACATCGCTCGGCCGCCTGTGGAACGAACTATGAGAAGGTGGACCACCTTCATTTTGCGAATGGATGATGGAGAATAGTGGAAATGTTTTTCTTATTTGGATTCGCCGTAACCCATTGAAAAGTCCCAAATCGACCAAAGGAATCCAAGGAAATGCAAGCTTTTTTGCTTGGATTTCCTTGGTATTGCTTGGATGTGTTTGGCCTTAGAAGCGCGCCGCGCCGCTCAGAGGTTCATCTGCGTCTGCACGACGAGCGCGACCAGCTTCTCCGCTTCGGTCGCAACGAGCGTTTGCCAGACCTGGGTCCGCTTGCCCCGATGGACCAGGGTCGTGCGGCCGATCACCGTCGAGCCGACGGGCGCGGGGGCGACGAAATTGGTCTTGCTTTCGATCGTCGCCGTCCCCTTGGCGTCGGCCGGCAGATTGATGAAGGCGGCCGCTGCGCCCAGTGTGTCGGCGAAGCTCATGATCGCCCCGCCATGGGCGATCGCGCCGATCGTGCAGAGCTCCGGCCGGACCAGCATCCTCGCGGCAAGGGAATCCGCCTCCGCGCTGATGAACTCGATCCCGAGCAATTGCGCGAACGGCAGCGGATTGGCGTTTATGCGGTCGATCAGCGACATGCGCCTCCCCTGGGCCTTGTCCGAGCGCTGGCGGTTTGTTGCGTCTCGGCATAGCATCGCCGCGTAGGCGACGTCACGCGGCGGTTCTGGCGCGCGGCTGACGCAAGAGCGGGGGCGTCAGAGGGGGAAGGAGGAAGGCCATGGTTCGCAGTCGGGTTCTTCTAAGCGCGGTCGCCGCGGTGCTCGCGTCACGCTCGCCGGTTGTGACGCGACCGGCGTTTATCCCGGTTATGGCTACGGCGGGTACGGCGGGTACGGCTGGCCCTATGGCGGGTATTACGGCGGCTACGGTTATCCTCTCTATGGCGGCTACTATGGCGGGTATGGGATATGGCGGATATGGCGGGTATGGCTTTCGCCACGGCGGCTTTTACCGCCGGGGCTTTGCCGGCCGCGGCTTTGCCGGCGGCGGCTTCCACGGCGGCGGCTTCCACGGCGGCGGTTTCCACGGTGGCGGTTTCCACGGCGGCTTCGGCGGCGGCGGTTTTCATCACTAGACCGGTCGACGCGCGCGGGGGCGCCGGAAACGTCGCCGATCGCGCCGCCGCTTCGGGTCACAAGCGCCCGAACGCCTGAGCCGACGGCTCGGCAAGCGAACCGAACGGCGCGCCTGCGCGTTGACGTTCAAGACTTGAGGGACGTTCGCCCGTCCCAGCAGTCTGTCGCTCGCCCCGGCAGGTTCCGGAGCGATCAGGCCGGCAAAGGAGAGAGCCATGGTTCGCAGTCGGGTTCTTCTGAGCGCGGTCGTTGCGGCGCTCGCAGTCGCGCTCGCCGGTTGTCAGGGGACCGGCGTCTACCCCAACTCAGGATATATCGAGCCGTTCTATGCCGGCGGGTACTACGGCGCGCCTTACTATGGCGGCGGGTATTACGGCGGCGGTTACTATGGCGGATACGGCTGGCGCGGCGGAGTCTACCGGCGCGTCGGCTATTACCATGGCGGCTTTTATCGCCGCGGCTATCATGGCTATCGCGGCGGCTATCATGGTGGCGGTTTCCGGCGACGTTAGGTCAGTGGGGTGCAAGCGGATCGCGCCCCCCGGCCGGTCGGCGCTTAAAGCCCTTCGAACAACGCTGTCGACAGATAGCGCTCGGCGAACGACGGGATGATGATCACGATCGTCTTGCCCGCGTTCTCCGGACGACGGCCGACGTCGATCGCCGCGGCGACGGCGGCGCCCGAGGAGATGCCGACCGGGATTCCTTCGATGCGCGCCACCAGCCGGGCGGTGTCGAAGGCGGTCTGGTTGCCGACGACGACGATCTCGTCGATCACGCTGCGATCGAGAATGGCGGGAATAAAGCCTGCGCCGATCCCCTGAATCTTGTGCGGACCGGGCGCCCCGCCGGAGAGAACCGCCGAATCCTCCGGCTCGACCGCGACCATGCGGACGCTCGGCTTCCGCGCCTTCAGAACCTCGCCGACGCCGGTGATCGTCCCGCCGGTGCCGACGCCGGAGACGACGATGTCGACCGCGCCGTCGGTGTCGTTCCAGATCTCCTCCGCTGTGGTGCGGCGGTGGATGTCCGGGTTGGCGGGGTTCTCGAACTGCTGCGGCATGACGGCGCCGGGCGTCGCCTCGATGATTTCATTCGCCTTGGCGATTGCGCCTTTCATGCCCTGCGCGGCGGGAGTGAGAACCAGTTCGGCCCCGAGCAGCGCCAGCATCTTGCGACGTTCGACCGACATCGATTCGGGCATCACCAGAATCAGCCGATAGCTGCGCGCCGCCGCGACGAAGGCGAGCGCGATTCCGGTATTGCCTGAGGTCGGCTCGACCAGAACGCCGCGCCCGGGCGAAATCTTGCCCTGCGCCTCGAGGGCGTCGATCATCGAAACGCCGATGCGGTCCTTGACGCTCGAGATCGGATTGAAGAATTCGAGCTTGGCGAGAAGATGGGCGACGACGCCTTTCTCCTTGCCGATTCGGTCGATGCTAACGAGGGGCGTGTCGCCGATCGTGTCGGTGATCGACGCAAAAATCCGCCCGCGGCCGGGCTTTCGCCGCGCAGCGTTTGCATCCGTCATGGGCCGTCACTCCAAAATGTTTGCCGGGCCGCGCTCTTTAAGCGCAGCCCGACATAACACTTTATACGGCACCCAACTAGACAACGCCGCAAATAGCTGAGTCAGATGGCGAAATCGCCGCTGACTTTCTCGTCGTCGAGGACATGCGTCTTCTCGGCCGTCTCGCACATCTGTTCGACGGTGATCGAGTCGAGATTGGCGAGAAAGGTTTCGCCCGCCCGTCGTACGGCCGGATCGATCACCCGCTCGAGCAGCACCGAGTTTGCGCCGAGATCGTCCGGATCAGCGGTGCTCAGCGACATCGCGGTGCGCACGATCTCGCCTACGGTGATGCGCCGGCGCTCGCGCGCCAGTTCGTAGCCGCCTCGCGGCCCGCGCACGCCTTTGAGGATCTTGGCGTGGACCAGGCCCTGGAGCAATGTCTCCAGGTGACGGGGGGGCAGTTTGTGACGCGCGGCCAAGGATTTGGCCGCAACCGGCGCCGAGCGCGAATGCAACGCGACATCGACAACGGCGGCGATCGCGAGAACGCTCCGTCGCGACAATAAGTTCATATCATACCTCCTACGATGAACGGCCGGTGGAACCGAATCCATTTGAGCCACGGACGCTCGGAGTGAGACGCGCGCTCGAAATCAGAGCCACACGTTCCACGGAAGAAACGACGAGTTGCGCTATCGGCGCGCCCCGCCGAACGACAAAGGGCTTGTCCCCAAAATTGACGAGAATGACACCAATTTCGCCGCGGTAATCAGCGTCGATAGTCCCCGGACTGTTGAGGACCGTCACCCCATCCTTCAGAGCCAACCCCGACCGGGGCCGGATCTGCGCTTCAAATCCCTTTGGCAACTCGATGGCCATCCCGGTCGCGATCAACGCCCGCGACCCAGGGGCCAGGACAACCTCTTCGCCCGCCGGCAGAGCCGCCATGAGATCCATCCCGGAGGCATCCTCGCTCGCATAGGCCGGCAATTGCAACCCCTCACCATGTGGTAATCTATGGTAACCAATCGTGATCATTGCTGCTTGGCCAACTCAACGGCGAGGCGCCGGACAATGCCGTTCGCAACCTCGGCTTTCGTCATCGGCGGCCACGATTCGACCCCACCCGCATCGATCACCTGGACTTGATTGGTTTCACCGCCAAACGTCGTTGTACCCTCGGCGACACTATTGGCGACGATCAAGTCACAACCCTTGCGTCGTAATTTGGCCATGGCGTTCGCCGTAATATTCTCGGTTTCCGCAGCGAAGCCAATTACAACCGCTGGCCGCATTGTCGTTTTCTTTGCGACCTCCGCAAGTATATCTGGATTCTCAACGAGGCGTAGCGTTGGAGACTCTTTGGCGCCTTTTTTGATCTTTTGGCTGGCGATGTTTTCGGCGCGCCAATCGGCAACCGCCGCCGCCGCAATGAACGCATCGGCCGGCAGCGCAGCCTCGACCGCTTCGCGCATATCGCGCGCCGAACCCACGTGAACGACTTCGGCCCCGGCTGGATCGGAAAGCCCTACGGGGCCAGTAACCAGCGTTACCCTTGCGCCGGCGCCAATCGCGGCTTGCGCAATTGCATGCCCCTGGCGTCCGGAAGACCGATTTCCAAGGAACCGGACCGGGTCAATCGGCTCGTAGGTCGGGCCCGAAGTGACTATGACATGCCTTCCGCCGAGCGAACCCGAATCAGCTGGCGGACCTTGGAGCGGAGAATTCAACGTCGCTTCGGCGGCCAACGCCTGCTCGATCGCCTCGACGATCGCCGGCGGCTCCGCCATGCGGCCGGGGCCAAATTCGCCGCACGCCATCGGCCCTGATTCGGGACCGACGAACAGAACGCCGTCGTCCTTAAGGCGCTCGACATTGCGGCGGGTCGCCGGGTGCAGCCACATCCTGACATTCATCGCCGGGGCCGCGAGCACACGTTTGTCGGTCGCGAGCAAGACGGTCGTCGCCATATCGTCGGCAAGGCCGCCAGCCATCCGCGCCAGGATATTCGCGGTCGCCGGGGCCACGACGATGAGGTCGGCGGCGCGCGACAATTCGATATGGCCGATCGCCGCTTCGTCAGTCAGGCTGAACAGGTCGTCGCGAACCGCCTGTCCGCTGAGGGTCGCGGCGGAAAGCGGGGAAATGAATTGCCTGGCGGCGGAAGTCATTACGACTTGAACCGTCGCCCCGCGGTCTTTGAGGCGCCGGATTAAGTCGAGCGCCTTGTAGGCTGCGATTCCTCCACTGATGACCAGGAGAATACGGGCGCGCGATAGCGGGATAGCGGTCATCCCAACGTCCTAAGCTCGTCCGCGGCCCGCGCCAGTCGCTGACGCAGAGGAAATTGAGGAGACGATGCGTGGAACGTACATTCTCGTTTTCATCCCGCTCGCCGCCCCTGGCCCTTCGTCGCGTTGGCCGCTCTAGCAATGCCACGATTGTTAACAGAGGAATGCCACAAACATTAACGAAATGGCAATTATCACAATTGTGGTATTCCCCGTGGGCGATTGTAGCGGACGGTTCAGGGATTGTCAGTCGCGGCGGCCGGAGCCGTTTTGATGCAGCAAGGGGGCCGGCCATGTCTTCGCGCCATCGGTTGCAGGCGCGCCCAAGGCCCCGTGTCCCTATACGATCCAGCGGTACGCCGCGAAGCACAGGATCGCGAGTAAAAACCCGGTCAGAACAAAGACAAATCCGAGCCGCAAGCTGAGCTCGGGGACGACTTTGGCAAGTTCTCTTTCGCTGTCGGTCTCGAGTCTCCCCTCAAGCCGATCAGCGATTTGCTCCAAGCGGTGAGGCGCGTCGGCAAGGAAGCCGGCAATGGACGACAAAGTGCGCCTGGCGTCTTCGATCCGCCCGATCGGGCCAAGATTTTCCGCGATCCACGTCCCCACCACGGGTTCTGCGGTCGACCACATGTTGAGCTGAGGGTCCAGCTTTCGCGCCACCCCTTCCACGACCACCATGGTCTTTTGCAGCATCACGAGCTCGATCCTGGTGGTCATCTCGAACAAGGAGGTGATTTCGAACAGGAGCGTCAACAGCTTCGCCATCGAGATCTGATCGGCGGTGCGGGAATGAATTGGTTCGCCGATCGCGCGGAGCGCCTGGGCGAAATCTTCGACCCGATAGGCATGTGGCACGTAGCCTGCCTCGAAATGGACCTCGGCCACCCGCAGGTAATCTCGGCGGATGAACCCATAGAGGATCTCCGCCAGGAACCGGCGCTCCTTGCGTCCGAGCCGCCCCATGATGCCGAAATCGACGGCGACGATACGCCCCTCGCTGTCGACGAAGAAATTGCCCTGGTGCATGTCGGCGTGGAAGAATCCGTCGCGCAGCGCGGCGCGGAGGAACGTTTGAATCAAGGCGCGCGCCAGCGCTCGGGGATCAAATCCGAGCTCGGTCAGGCGGTCCGGGTCAGCCAGGGGAACCCCGTCGATCCATTCCATGGTCATCACTTCCCGCGTCGTGCGGTTCCAGTCGACCACGGGCGCCCGAATCTCAGGATCATCCCTGGAGTTTTCTACGAATTCCGACGCTGCGGCCGCTTCGAGCCGGAAATCCATCTCCATGCGCACCGAGCGGGCGAGCGTCTCGACAACCTGGGCAAGCCGCAAGCGGCGGAATTCGGGCGCCAGGCTCTCGGCGAACCGCGCGGCGAAGGCCATGTCCGAAAGATCGCGCGCAAACCGCCGTTCCGTGCCGGCCCGCAACACTTTCACGGCGACTGGCCGCAAGCCTTCGTCGGTTTTCACCTCAGCGCGATGCACTTGCGCGATTGAAGCGGCCGCGACCGGCTCGCCGAAGCTCTCGAACAGCGATCCGATTTTCGCGCCGAACGAGGCCTCGACGATCGCGACTGCCGTGTCCCGGCTCATTGGCGCGACGCGGTCCTGCAGCCGCTCGAGCTCGAGCGCGACCTTGCCGCCGACGATGTCTGGACGCGTCGAGAGGAATTGCCCGAGCTTGACGTAGGACGGCCCCAACCGGTCGATCGCCCGGGAGAGACCCGCGAGACCGTCGCCGTCGCGCTTCGCGATCAAGTTGGCGAGCGCGAGCGGCAGCCTCAGCACTGGCGGGAGGGGGGCGGGATCGACGCCGACAAACGCCCCTTCACGCGCGAACACGAACGAGGCGCGCGTCAGCCTCAAGACGTGGCCGAACGACGACAATATCCCCACAATCAGAGCTTCCAGCCGGAGTGGATTGCGACGACGCCCCCGCTCATGCGCGTGAAGTCCACGCGGGCGAAGCCGGCCGCGGCGATCATCTCCGCGAATTGCTCTGGAGGGGGAAACTTGCGGATCGACTCGACAAGATAGCGATAGGCGCCGCCGTCGCCCGTCACCACCCTGCCCATGGCCGGAATGGCGGCGAAGGAATACGCGTCGTATACCCGATCCAGGACCGGCAAATCGACGCGCGAAAACTCGAGGCACAAGAAATGCCCGCCGCGCTTGAGCACGCGATGGGCTTCTTTGAGTGCGTCTTCGATGCGCGGCACGTTGCGGATGCCGAACGCGATTGTATAGGCGTCGAAGCGCGCGTCGGGGAGCGGCAGGGCCTCGGCGTTGCCTTCGATGAACCTCAACCGATTGGCGTATGAGCGCCTCGCTACGCGCCGTTTCGCCTGCCGCAACATGTCAGCGTTGACGTCGACGACAGTGACCTCGGTTAGCGGCCCGCCCGCTTTCGCGACCCGGGCGGCGACATCGGCGGTGCCGCCCGCGACATCGATGTGAGAGAAAGGACGACTGAGCGACGGCCGCACCTTCGCGACGAGCGCATCCTTCCAGGCGCGATGCAGGCCGAACGACATCAGGTCGTTCATGAGGTCATATCGACTGGCGACGCTGTGGAACACGTCGTTCACCAGGCTCTGTTTTTCGTCCAGGCGAACGGTGCGCCGGCCAAAGTGCGTGTGATCGCCCGCGGCGGGCATCAGCCTCTCCTCATGAAACGGGCTCAAACCTTAGCGCGCGAGGCGCTGAGCGTACACTGGCGGGACTCAGTCGAGGCGCACAGGTATCCCGGCCTCGGCCATGCGCTCCTTCGCCTGCCGGATGGTGAATTCGCCGAAGTGGAAGATCGAAGCTGCAAGCACGGCGCTTGCATGACCTTGCCGCACGCCATCGACGAGGTCGTCAAGTTGGCCGACGCCGCCTGAGGCGATAACTGGAATGGCGACAGCGTCTGCGACCGCCCGGGTTAGCTCCAGATCGAAGCCGCGTTTTGATCCGTCGCGATCCATCGACGTCAACAGGATCTCGCCCGCCCCAAGAGCGGCGACCTCCCGGGCGTAGCCGATCGCCTCGATCCCCGTCGACCGTCGTCCGCCATGCGTGAAGACTTCCCAGCGCGGCGCTTCTTCGACCGCGGAGACTCGCTTGGCGTCGATCGCGACGACAACGCACTGAGCGCCGAACTTCTCGGAGGCCCGGCGCACGATGTCCCGGTCGGCGACCGCCGCCGAATTGATCGAGGCCTTATCCGCCCCGGCAAGCAACAGGTTGCGGATGTCGTCAGTGGTGCGGACGCCGCCGCCGACCGTCAGCGGCATAAAGCACACCTCCGCCGTGCGCCTGACCACGTCGAGGAGGATGCCGCGATCTTCGTGGCTTGCGGTGATGTCCAGGAAACAGAGTTCGTCCGCGCCGGCTCGGTCGTACGCGACGGCGCTCTCGACCGGATCGCCAGCGTCGCGCAGATTGACGAAGTTGACGCCCTTGACGACGCGGCCGTCCTTGACGTCGAGACAGGGGATGACGCGGGCTTTAAGGGTCACCGCGCCGACCCCGCCGGCCGTTCCGCCCGCCCGCCGGCCTGAAGCAGGGTCAGCGCCGCGCGCGGATCAAGCCGCCCATCGTAGAGCGCGCGCCCGACAATTGCGCCGGCGAGGCGGGCGCAATCGGGCTCAATGAGCCGCCGGACATCCTCGATCGAGGCGAGGCCGCCCGAGGCGATCACCGGAATCTCGAGCTTGTCGGCGAGCGCGATCGTGCTTTCCACGTTGAGGCCGGCGAGCGCGCCGTCGCGCGCGATGTCGGTATAGATGATCGCCGCGACGCCGGCGTCCTGGAACCGGCGCGCGAGATCAAGGGCCGACATGTCAGACGTCTTCGCCCAGCCTTCGATCGCGACGATTCCGTCGCGAGCGTCGACGCCGACGGCGATCCGGCCCGGATAGAGCCGTGCAGCCTCGCGAACGAAGTCTGGGTCGCGCACCGCCGCGGTTCCAATGATGACTCGGGTGACGCCGCTCTCAAGCCAGCCGCGCACCGTTTTCATGTCGCGGATACCGCCGCCGAGCTGCAGCTTCACCGTGAGGCCGGCGAGGATGTCTCGAACGGCCTCGGCGTTCATGGGCTTGCCCGCGAAGGCCCCGTCGAGATCGACGACGTGCAGGTAGTCGAATCCTTGCGCGACGAACGCTTTCGCCTGCGCCGCGGGATCGGCGTTGAAGATCGTCGCGCGCGCCATGTCGCCATGGATGAGGCGAACGCACTGACCGTCTTTGAGGTCGATCGCGGGGAACAGGATCACGGGCGCCACTTGAGGAAATTGGCGATCAGCCTGAGCCCGAGGGTTTGGCTCTTTTCCGGGTGAAACTGCGTGCCCGCGATATTGTCGCGAGCGACGATCGCGGTCACCGGGCCGCCGTAATCGGCGGTCGCGACCAGGTCGTCTGCGTTATCAGCGTACAACTGATAAGAGTGGACGAAATACGCGTGCAGTCCACTCTGGCCAGTGGTCACCCCCTCGAGGAGCGGATGGCTTCGCCTGAGGTCGAGGGTGTTCCACCCCATATGCGGAATCTTGAGCTCCGGGTCGCTCGGCTTGATCGCCGCGACGTCGCCCTCAATCCAGTTCAACCCGTCGACCACTTCATGCTCGAGGCCGCGCGTCGCCATGAGTTGCGCGCCGACGCAAATGCCGAGGAACGGCCGACCACGCTGGCGCACGGCCTCGTCCATCGCCTCGACCATGCCAGAAACGCCATCGAGCCCGCGGCGGCAATCGGCGAATGCGCCCACCCCCGGCAGCACGACATGGTCGGCGGCGAGCACATCCTCAGGCCGGGCGGTGACGTTGATTTCGCGATCCAGGCCGGACTCACGCGCGGCGCGCTCGAAGGCCTTCCGCGCCGAGTGCAAGTTGCCCGAGCCGTAATCGATGATGGCGACGCTCATCGCATGTCGCGCTAAAGCGCGCCCTTGGTCGACGGCACCCGCTCGGCCTGGCGCGCATCGATCGTGATCGCGCCGCGCAGCGCGCGGGCGACGCCCTTGAAGCACGATTCGGCGATGTGATGGCTGTTCGAGCCGTACAGCGTTTCGATATGCAGGGTGAGGCCGGCATTGCCAGCGAAGGCCTGGAAGAACTCACGCACGAGTTCAGTGTCAAAAGCGCCGATCTTCTCGGTCGGGAATTCGGTTCGGAAGACGAGGAAGGGCCGGCCTGACACGTCGAGCGCGACCCGGGTCAGCGTTTCGTCCATCGGCAGCAGGCAGTCGGCGTAGCGGGTCAATCCGCGCTTGTCGCCGAGCGCCTTCATGAGCGCCTGGCCGAGCGCAATGCCGACGTCTTCAACTGTGTGGTGATCGTCGATGTGGCGGTCGCCCTCGGCACGAATTTTGATATCCACGAGGGAGTGACGAGCCAGCTGATCGAGCATATGATCAAAAAAGCCCACGCCAGTCGTGACATCGGCAAGGCCCGACCCATCGAGGTCGAGGCCGACCTCGATGCTCGTCTCCTTGGTTTTGCGTGTGATTGCGCCCTTGCGCATGGAGATTTCTTTGCCTCGAGCCGCTTTGCGCGCCGGTGATAGCAAGCCCTGCGGCGATTGGCCACCGGAGCCTAAACGACGACGGGCGGCTGGATCGCCGCGCGGGCTTTCGCAAGGACGCAAGATTCGATTAGTAAGGGTTCAACGCCGTCGAATGCGGATGCGATCGGCCAGAGGAAATCACACAATATGAATATGAAGCCGACAAAATTCGGGGTGGGCCAGAGCGTCAAGCGCGTCGAGGACATTCGATTCGTCAGCGGGCGGGGTAACTACGCCTCCGATGCGGTTGATAAGGCCGAACTCAAGGCGGTGTTTCTACGCAGTCCTTACGGACATGCGAAATTCCGCATCGACGATATTGAAGCCGCGCGGGCGGCGCCGGGCGTCCAGGCCGTCTATCTGGCAAGCGATTTCGCTGGCGTCGGCGACATGCCCTGTCTTGCGCCGGTCGGCAATTCCGACGGGTCGAACACGCCGCTCAAGCCTTATCCAGTGATGGCGTCGGACGAAGCGCAGCATGTCGGCGACATCATCGCGATGGTGGTGGCCGACACGGGCGATCAGGCGCGCGACGGCGCCGAATTGATCAGCGTCACATGGGAAGAGCTTCCCGTCGTCACTGACATGGAAGAGGCGCTGCGGCCTCAAGCGCCGCTTGTCTTCGCCAAGGCGCCGGGCAACGTCGCCTACGACACTCATATAGGGGACAAACAGGCGACGGATAAGGCGTTCGCCGACGCAGCGCACACGATTCGCATCCGGGTCGTGAACTCGCGCGTGGTCGCGAACTATATGGAGCCGCGCTCCGCCGTTGGGGAATACGATGCGCAATCCGGCCGCCTGACGTTGAACCTCGGAAGTCAAGGCGTGCATGGCATCCAAGGCGCCATCGCCGGGGCGATGCTGAAGATTCCACCGCAATCCCTCCGCGTCGTCACTCAGGACGTCGGCGGCGGATTCGGCACCAAGGCGGTCGTGTACCGAGAATATCCGCTCGTTCTCGAGGCGGCGAAGCGTCTTGGAAAGCGAGTTCGGCTGGCTCGCCGATCGCAGCGAGCATTTCGTCGGCGACGCGCAAGGCCGTGACAATGTGACGACGGCCGAGATGGCGCTCGACGCCAACGGCCGTTTTCTGGCGCTCAGGGTCGACATTCTCGGCAATCTCGGCGCCTACCTGTCCCAGTTCGGACCGTACATTCCCTATCTCGGCGCGTCGATGGCGACCGGGTGCTACCACATCGACGCGCTTCACGCGCGCGTTCGCGGAATTTACACCCACACCGTTCCTGTCGACGCCTATCGCGGCGCCGGGCGCCCGGAGGCGGCCTATGTGCTCGAGCGGCTGGTCGACGCTTGCGCGCGCAAGCTTGGGATCGCGCCCGAGGAATTGCGCGCGCGCAATTTCGTCAAGCCCGAGCAGATGCCCTATCACACACACACCAATCGCGATTACGACGTCGGCGACTTCGAAGGCGCGATGCGCGCCTGCCTGAAGAAGGCGGATCAGTCGGGATTCAAGCGGCGGGTTGAGGATGCGCGGGCGCACGGCAAGATCAGGGGCTTCGGCATCGCCAGCTATATCGAATGCACCGCCTGGAACGATTCCGAAACCGGCTCTCTGACGCTTGAGAAGAACGGCGACTTCACGCTCACCATCGGCACCCAATCGAACGGGCAGGGGCATGAGACCGCCTACGCTCAGGCCGTCTCGCAATATCTCGACGTGCCGCTCGAGCGCATCAAGGTCGTGCAGGGCGACACCGATCGGGTCGCGACCGGCTTCGGCACGGGCGGATCGCGCTCCATTCCGATTGGCGCGGTGATGGTGACGCGTGCGTCGGAAACCTTGGCCGGTTCGTTGAAGGAATTGGCGGCCGACAAGCTCGAGGCGGCGGTCGCCGACCTCGAAATTGCCGACGGCAAAGTCCGCATCGCCGGAACCGACCGCGCCATCTCCTACGCTGAGATCGCGGCGCTTCCCGGCGCCACGGCGGCGAAATTGAAGGCGACCGAATCGTTCGCGCCGTCGAACGCCACCTATCCGAACGGCACCCACGCATGCGAGGTCGAGATCGATCCCGACACGGGCGTAACCACAATCGTCCGCTACTCGGTTGTCGACGACTTTGGATTCACCCTGAACCCATTGCTGCTTGCGGGACAGGTCCATGGCGGCATCGCCCAGGGCGCGGGTCAGGCCTTGATGGAGCGCGCGGTGTTCGATGAAGACGGCCAACTCCTGACTGCAAGCTTCCTCGACTATTGCATGCCGCGCGCCGACAATCTGCCCGCGTTCGATTTCGAGACGCGCAACGTCCCGTCGACGACCAATCCGTTGGGCCTCAAAGGCGCCGGCGAAGCAGGCTCGATCGGATCGACGCCGGCCGTGATGAACGCGATCGCCGACGCGCTCTGGCGCGCCTATCGCATCGAGCACATCGACATGCCCGCGACGCCGTTCGCCGTGTACGACGCAATCCGGCGTTCGCAGGGTCACGCTTAAGCGCGATTAAGCGCGGCCTGGCGCGGGTCATCACTATCGCGTGATCCGCGCCAAGGCTGTTATGGCTCGGCACGTCCGCCGAGGCGCCGCGCGCTCGACGGCGAGCGGTCGCCGCCCGTAATGCGTTGTCGCGCCTCGCCATTGTGAGCGCCGTCCGAGCTGCGTTCCCTAAATGGCCCTCGTTCGGGCTTGGGCGGCGCTGGGTCTTGGCGCCTCCTTGCGCCGATCTGAGGCGGTGCTAGACTGATTCGTTCTGGCGGGCAGAGATGGAGGGACTGATGCGCTCCAAGCTTGTGAAAGTGGTGTTGGGATGCGGCTTCGCGGCGGCCCTTGTCGCGCCGGCGCTGGCCTGCGATTACAATAAGACGTCGGCGCAGAACGATCAGCCGATGGCCCAGTCGCAACAGACGACGCCCGACGCGCCCCAGACGGCGCAGTCGCAACCGGCGCCGGACACCGGCTCGAACTAACGAGCCCTTATCGTCGGCTATTTCGCGCCCGCTGCGGCTCATCCGCGGCGGGCTTTTTCGACGTAAGGGAGTCCGCATCCGCAAGACAAGGGGCCGTTCACGCCTCCGGCGGCTTGCCATGGAAATTCGCTGGCCTTTTGTCCAGAAAGGCGCGCACGCCTTCCTCGTATTCACCCCCTCGTCCGGCCTCGCGCTGCAGGTCGCGCTCGAGGTCGAGCTGAGCGTCCAGGCTGTTGGCGGGCGAAGCCGCCAGCGCGCGCTTGATGAGGCCCAGCGCCTGCGTCGCGGCCGCCGCGAGGCGCTCGGCGATGGTGCGCGCCTCGCCCATCAGGTCCTCGTCGTCGACGGCGCGATAGATCATGCCTGCGGCCTCAGCCTGTTCCGCCCCGATCGGCTCGGCCAGCATCATGAGCGCCCGGGCGCGCGCGTCGCCGACAAGCCGCGGCAGAACAAAAGTGCCGCCCGCGTCCGGAATGAGGCCGATGCGGGCGAAGGCCTGCAGGAACTGAGCCGATTTGGCCGCGAGCACGATGTCGCAGGCAAGCGCGATATTGGCGCCGGCTCCCGCCGCCGGGCCATTGACCGCGCAGACGACCGGCTTCGGCAGATTGCGGATGCCGCGAATGATCGGGTTCAGGCCCTTTTCGAGCGCTTCGCCCAGGTCCGGCCGGGCGCGGCCGGGAGCAAAGGCGCGGTTGGCGAGGTCGGCTCCAGCGCAGAAGCCTCGGCCGGCGCCGGTGATGAGAACGGCGCGGCATTCGGGGTCCGTCCCAGCGCGCTTAATTCCCGCCGACAGCGCTTCGATGAGGGCAGCGTCGAGCGCATTCAGGCGCTCGGGCCGGTTGAGGGTCAGCGTCAAAACGCCGGCCTCGAGCCTGTCCAAGAGAACAGGCTGCGATGAAACCTGAGCCTCCGCCACGGCTATCCTCCCGCTATCCGTTTTATCGCCGCCGTGCGGCCCAAGCGTCTATACTAGACGCCAGCCAACGGAGGCGACAATGGCGGAATGGAATGGGAGGTTAGGCCGGGCAGAGGCGCGCCCATGACCGAAGCCTTCATCTGCGCCTACGTGCGCACGCCGATCGGACGATACGGCGGCGCGCTCGCCAACCTCCGCGCCGACGATCTTGCCGCTCTCCCGATCCGCGAGCTCATGCGCCGCCACCCCGGCCTTGGCGATAAAGTCGACGAGGTCTTTCTCGGCTGCGCCAATCAGGCGGGCGAGGACAATCGCAACCTCGCGCGCATGGCGCTCCTGCTCGCCGGTCTGCCGGAGACAATTCCCGGCGCAACCGTCAATCGGCTATGCGCCTCGGGGATGGAGGCGGTCGCCGCCGCCGCGCGCGCGATCAAGGCGGGCGAGATCGAGCTCGCAATCGCGGGCGGCGCGGAATTGATGACCCGCGCGCCCTTCGTCATGAGCAAGGCTCAAACGCCGTTTCAGCGATCGGCGGAGATCTTCGACACCACCATCGGCTGGCGCTTCGTCAATCCGATGATGAAAAAGCTCTATGGCGTCGATTCGATGCCGGAGACGGCCGAAAACGTCGCTGACGAACACCAGGTCTCGCGTGCCGACCAGGACGCGTTCGCGCTGCGCTCGCAAAAGCGCGCCGCGGCGGCCCAGGCGAAAGGCACGTTCCACGAGGAAATCGTCGCGGTCGAGATGAAGGACCGCAAGGGGAAAGTGACCCGCGTCGAGACGGATGAGCATCCCCGCGCCGACACGACGCTTGAGGCGCTGGCCAAGCTCGGCGGCATCGTTCGCGAGGGCGGCAGCGTGACGGCGGGCAACGCCTCCGGCGTCAATGACGGCGCGGCGGCGCTCATCGTCGCCTCGAGCGAAGCGGCGGAGGCGCATGGGCTTGAGCCGATCGCTCGCATCCTCGGCTACGCCACCGCCGGCGTCGCGCCGCGGGTGATGGGGGTCGGCCCGATACCGGCGGTCGGCAAGCTCACCGAGCGCCTGAAGCTGAAGCCCTCGAGCTTTGACGTGGTCGAGCTCAACGAGGCCTTCGCCTCGCAGGCGCTCGCCTGTCTGCGCGGCCTGGGGCTCGAGGATGACGCCGGCCACGTCAACCCGAACGGCGGGGCGATCGCGCTCGGCCATCCGCTCGGCATGTCGGGCGCGCGCCTCGCCGGCGCCGCGGCGCTCGAGCTCAAGCGGCGCGGCGGCCGCTACGCGCTTGCGACCATGTGCGTCGGCGTCGGGCAGGGCGCGGCGCTGGCGCTCGAACGCGTCTGATCCGATATAGGTGTTGGATGGCTCAACGACTCGCGTGGAAGAGTCGAGGCTAAGGGAGGATGGTTCATGGCCGCGCCAAGTCATGCCGCGTTGCGCAAGGTCACATTGAACGCCGCGCGCTCGAAGGAATTCCCCGATGGGTCGATCCGCCATGGCTATGATTTCGTCGCGCCTCTCACCGCCGACGGCCACATCGATCTCGAAGCCTGGAAGCAGCACCGCGGCGAATGCTTCGCTCACCGCTTCTGGGGCAACGAGCCTGCGCTGCGCGGCCTTCTCGTTCATCGCGCCGGCGGCCCCGGCGGATCGACCTGGGCCTTCGAGTGGAAAGGCGGACGCAAGGATGACGCGGAGGAGGAAGGCTTCCGCTTCGGCGACCACGCCTTCAAGGCCGGCGAGTACGTGTCCCTACGCGAGGAGGAGGGCGAGCTTCTGACCTTCCGGGTGGTGAGCGTCGGCGCTCCGTGACCAAGGCGCGCTGCCCGTGACCGTCATCGCGACCCCCGGGTCAAGCCCGGGGGGGAAGCGATCACGGGAAGCAGGGCGCCCGACGATCCCTGGATCGCCCCGCCTCCGGCGCTCCTCGCGATGACGATCAAGCGCAGTTAACGCTACCCGACCTCGCGAAGAAATTCGATCAAGGCGGCGTTGACCTCGCTAGCCCGCTCCTGTTGCGTCCAATGGCCGCAGCCGGGAAGCATGATCGTTTTCGTGAGCTTGGGGACGAACGTTTTCAGGTTCGCTATCAGCTGGTCCGCGCCTGGGAAGCGAACGACGACGTCGCGGTCGCCCGCGATGTAGAGCGCCGGGACGATCACCTTCGCCCCGGCGAAAGGCGCGAGCAGTTCCCAATTGCGGTCGATGTTGCGATACCAGTTGAGCCCGCCGCGAAAGCCCGTGCGAACAAATTCCGTCGCAAAGACATCGATGTCTGCCTCTGTGAGCCATCCGGGCAGTGTCGTGGGATCGATCGTGCGGGTGAGGAAGCCGCCCGTCCTTGGGACCATGCCCGGCGCCTGGTCGCCGAGCGTGTTGTCGGACCGGCGCGGAACATCGCCGGATCCGGAATAGAGGAGCCGCCGGGTCGTCTCCCGCGGATTGCGCTCAAGCTCCGCCTCCGCGACGCCCGGCGCCTGGAAATAAAGCTGATAAAAGAGCGACGAATCGGTCTGCGGCATCACGCTCGTTGGTCGCGTCGATCCGCGTGGCCTGAATGGCACGCTCAAGCCCGCGACGGCGCGAAAGCGGTCAGGCCGAAAAAGGGCGCAATGCCAGGCGACCGGCGCGCCCCAGTCGTGGCCGACGACGATCGCCTGCGGCGCGCTCAGCAGCGTCAAGCACGCCGACCATGTCGCCCACGAGGTGAAACAGCGTGTACTGATTGATGTCCTGTGGCTGGCTTGTCTGGCCATAGCCGCGCATGTCGGCCGCGACGGCGTGGTAGCCGGCTTGAGCGAGCGCCTTCAACTGATGGCGCCACGAATACCAGGACTCCGGAAACCCGTGGCAGAGCAGCACGACGGGGCCGGTTCCGGCCTCGGCAAGATGGATGGCGATGCCGTTCGCCTCGACAGTGCGATGGGCGATCTCAGTCACGCGTCCTCTCCTCGGGTTTGACGTTCATTATACGCATTGGATGACGACTCGGCCACGCGCTGCGCGGCTCCAGTTAGCGGGGCGTGCGCCGTGTGATCTCCGTCACTGTGCAAAGCGGGCCCGCGCGACAGATTCAGGGCGAACGTTGATGGGTCCGACGGCAAGGCGAGCGCCAAGTTCGCACGCCGCCGCCTCCCGGTCGTCGCGCTCGGCGTCAATGAGACGCTTCGCCGACGGGGCTGGAAACGCAGCCAAGGGGCGCGTGACGCGCTTGACCTTGGAGGTATCCAAAATGCGCAATCCAATCTTGAAGCAAGCCATCGTTGTCGGAGCCGGAATGGCGGGACTCGCGGCGGCTAAGGCGATCGCGCCTCATTTCGAGACGGTGACGGTGTTCGACCGCGACTCTTTGCCCGACGCGCCTGCGCCGCGTTCGGGGACGCCGCAGTCGCACCACACGCATGCGCTGCTCGCGGGCGGACATTCCGCGCTCGATCGTTTGTTCCCCGGGCTCGAGATCGATCTCATCGACGCCGGCGCCGTCCGGATGCGGCTTCGCCGCGACTACCGCTTGGAGCTGCCGGGTTTCGATCCGTTTCCGCAGCGCGACCTCGGATACGATCAGTTTGGGCTGTCGCGCCCGGCGCTCGAGCGCGTTTGCCGCCACCGAGTCGAACAGGAGCCGAATATCGAAATCCGGCCCCGCGCCCGCGTCACCGAGTTGATCGCCTCTCCCGACATTAGAAGCGTCGCGGGCGTGCGGTTCGAGGATGTTCGCGGAACCGCGGGGACTCTCGCGGCCGACCTCGTCGTCGACGCATCCGGCCGCATTTCGCTCACTCAAGGGTTCCTCGAGGCAATCGGTTGGCAAAGGCCCTCCACGGTTGAAATCGGCATGGACCAGGCCTATTCCACCCTCGTCTTCGAGAAGCCCAAGGATGCGCCGGCCGACTGGCTCGCGGTGATCCACGCGCCAGCTCCGCCACAGAGCAGCCGCCACGGCGTCATCTCCCCGATGGAGAGCGGCCGTTGGTCTGTCTCGCTGGCCGAGGACCACAAAGCGCCTCCCGGCGACATCAGCGGCTTCATGGAATTCGTCGCCTCATTCCGGACGCCGACCATCCTGAACGCGATTCGCGGCGCCAAGCGCATCGGGGACATTGCCCGGTTCAGAATGCCGTGCAGCGTGCGCTGCGCCTACCATGAGCTGGAGAGCTTCCCGCGCGGGTTGATCCCGCTTGGCGACTCGGCCTGCCGCTTCCCTCCGATCTTCGGCCAGGGCATGAGCGTGGCGGCGCAGGAATGCTGTGTGCTCGCGGGACTCATCGAGTTCGCGCCACTGGCGTATCGATCCGCTCGACGGTCTCGCCGAGGCGTTCCTCACTGAGATCCAGCCGCTTCTGGAGACGCCATGGTCGCACGCGATGAGCGATCTCGCTTATCCCGAGACGCGCGGGGAGCGGCCGCCGGACCTCGAGCGGAAGCTTAAGTACGGGCGCGCGCTTGTTCAGCTTGCGGCGGAGGACCCCGAGGTCGACAAGGTCCTCTCGGAGGTGCGCGCGCTGCTCAAGCCGTTCAGTGCCTTGCGCGAGCCGAAACTCGCGCGCCGCGTCGAGGCTCTTCTGGCCGAGACGGTCTGATCCCGAGAGGCGGCGGCGTCGAGGCCGCCGTCCCGCTACGACGCCATCGTCAGCAAGGCGTTGGGCTGGCCATAGAGAGCCGATGCGACTAGTCTTTGGGTTTCGAACAAAAGCGAAGCCCCGTGACCTCACTCTCCGTCCGCCAACGCCAAGGCCGCCTCTCGAGCGACGCTGTCGCCGCGCTGAATTCCGATCTCGCCGCCCGTTTCGGCAACCGCTTCACCGCCTCCGAGGCGATCCGCCAGGCTCATGGCCACACGCTCACCTGGCTCAAGAACGAGCCGCCGGACGCGGTGGTTTTCGCCGAGTGCAAGGAGGACGTGATCGACCTCGTGAAGGTCTGCGCTGGCCATGACGCGCCAATCATTCCGTTTGGGGTCGGCTCGTCGCTCGAAGGCCATGTCAATGCGCCCCACGGCGGCGTCTCGCTCGACCTTTCGCGCATGAACAATGTTCTCGCCGTCGACGCCGACGATCTCGATTGCGTGGTCGAGCCCGGCGTCACGCGCAAGCAGCTCAACGAGCACCTGCGCGACAGCGGCCTCTTCTTCCCGATCGATCCGGGCGCCGACGCGTCCCTCGGCGGCATGGCCGCGACCCGCGCCTCGGGCACCAACGCGGTGCGCTACGGCACGATGAAGGACCTCGTGTTGTCGCTCGGCGTGGTCGTCGCCGACGGATCCTTCCTACGCACCGGCACGCGGGCGAAGAAATCCTCGGCCGGTTACGACCTCACCCATCTCTTCATCGGGGCCGAAGGCACGCTTGGAATCATCGTCGAGGTCGCGCTCAGGCTCTCGGGCATTCCCGAGGCGATCGCCGCCGGCCATTGCTCGTTCCCCTCGATACGCGCGGCTTGCGAGACGACAATCGAGACGATCCAGTCGGGCCTGCCGATCGCCCGCATCGAACTCATCGACACGTTGTCGGTGCGCGCCTTCAACAATTATTCGCATACCGCCTTGCCTGAGCAGCCGCTTCTCCTGGTTGAGTTCCACGGCACGGAGCAAAGCGTCGCCGAACAGACGCTCCGTTTCGGCGAGATTGCCGCCGGCCATGGCGGCGGGCCGCTGGCCTCGGCGACCAAGCCCGAGGAGCGCACCAAGCTCTGGCAGGCGCGTCACGACACTTATTGGTCGCAAATGACTTCTGAGGCCCGGCAGCCGGCCGTTCGCCACCGACGCCTGCGTGCCGATCTCGCGGCTCGCCGATTGCGTCGAGGAGACACTGGACGACATCGCCCGCAGCGGCCTCGTCGCGCCGATCGTCGGCCATGTCGGCGACGGCAATTTCCATGTGACCCCGCTCATCGACCTTGACAACAAGGCCGAGATTGAGGCCGCCGACGCTCTCGCCTCGCGCCTCGCTCATCGCGCCATCGCCATGGGGGGCACCTGCACCGGCGAGCACGGGGTCGGCCAGAAGAAGCGGGAATATATGGAGGAGGAGCACGGGGCCATCGCGATCGACTTGATGCGCCGCGTCAAAGCCTCGTTCGATCCCGCCAACCTGTTCAATCCGGGCAAGGTGTTCTACGCCTGAGCGGCGTCTTCCCCTCGCCCCGCTCTCTCGATGGAATCGCTTCCAACCAGCTTGTCATACCCGCGCAAGCGGGTATCCAGCGTTGGGCAGAACCTTCATGGATGCCCGCTTTTCGCGGGCATGACAGGAAAGGGCATGGCAAAGGGGTACGACCCAAGACCTATCGGCCGGAGCTTTCAAGGAGAGGAATGGTGAAGAGCGTGCTTTTGGCCTGGGGATCGTTGGTGTGGGATCCCCGCGAATTGAAAACCGCCGCCCCATTCGCGGCGGACGGCCCGCTGCTGCCGATCGAATTCTGCAGAATTTCAAAGGACGGGCGACTTACCCTTGCGATCGACGAAAGCTTCGGCGCGATCTGCAAGACCTATTCGGCGCCGACCGCTTATGACAGCCTCGATGCGGCGATCGAGAATCTTCGCCTGAGAGAAGGAATGACAAGCGCGGGCGCCGTGGGCTTCGTCGAGCCCGCTTCCGGCAGACAAGGCGACGTTGCTGCAGAGCGCCATCCTGAAGCCCTCGCCACGATCAGCGCCTGGGCGGCGTCGAAGGGCTACGACGCCGCCATCTGGACCGCGCTTAAGAGCAACTTCGACGAATGGGACAAAGGCGGCGAGCCGTTCTCCGTCTCCGCGGCGATCCAGTATCTCGAAACCCTGGAAGCCGAGGACCCAGCTAAATTCGCGGCGGCGCTCGCCTATATCCGGAAGGCGCCGCCCGAGATCGAAACTCCGGTGCGCGAGCGCGTCGCGAAGCGCTGGCCTTGAGCGGTCGGCCTTTGGAAGGAAAGGACGAGCGTTAATGCCCGCGCCAGAGCAACCCGGTCTGATTGTTCGACAGAAATCCCCGCCGAATGTCGAGTTTCCGTTTTCGTCGCTCTCGGAGTGGCTGATTCCAGCCGACCTGTTCTTCGTGCGCAATCATTTCCCATCGCCCGACCTCGACGCGCGAGAATGGAGACTTCGTGTCGACGGGGCGGTCGAGCGGCCCATCGAACTCGATCTCGATAGCATCAGGGCGATGCCGTCCAGGACTCTCACGGCCGTCGTCGAGTGCGCCGGCAATGGCAGAGTCTACTACGAGCCGCCGAGGGAAGGCCTGCAGTGGCAGAACGGAGCCGTCGGCAACGCCAAGTGGACCGGCGTTCTTCTACGCGATGTCTTGGAGGCGGCGGGCGTCAAGCGGACCGCGCAAGAGGTTTTGCTTGTCGGCGCCGACAGCGGCGTCATCGACGCGAACAAGAAAACGGCTTCGCCCGGCCCGATCGCATTCGCGCGCAGTTTGCCGCTTGAAAAAGCGGTCGGCGACGGCGCCCTGCTTGCCTATTCGATGAATGACGCGCCATTGACTCGCGACCACGGTCACCCGCTGCGCGCGGTGGTGGGCGGCTGGTTCGGCATGGCCTGGGTGAAGTGGATCACCCATATCAGGGTGCTGGAGCGACCGTTCCTCGGCTACTGGCAGGCGCGCGACTATTTCCGCTGGGAACGCAGCGCGGGAGAACCCATGCTGGTCCCCCTTACGGAGATGGAGGTCAAATCGCAGATCGCGCGCCCGGTGAATGGGGCGAATCTCATTGCGGGCCAGCCCTATCGGATTTTTGGAGCGGCGTGGAGCGGAGAGGCTGTTGTTCAACACGTGCACGTCTGTGCCGGTGACGGCAAAGGCTGGCGCGAGGCGCGGCTCCTCGACACCGAACACCCATACGCGTGGCGTTTGTGGGAGTGTATTTGGACCCCTCAACACGTGGGGAGATATCGACTGCGATGTCGCGCCGTCGATGCGGCGGGGCGCGTTCAACAGGAAGCGCAGCGGTCTGACTCTGAGAGCTACGCCGCCAATTGGATCGTTCCGGTGGACGTTGCCGTTGTCCCGGAGCCACAGGCGCACGAAGTCGATTTCGTGATCTGAGCGGAACGCCGCGCGCCGCGCCCCAGCGCCATCCGGAAACCGTCGCCATGATTGGCGCCTGGCCGGAATTGGCGAGTTCCCGTCTCGTGACCCTAATTTGGGCGCAGGATCTTGTTATCCAGGGCGCAAGAAACTGACGGCGTTTATTTCGCCGCGGGAGGAACAGCGGGCGCTCGGGCGCATTGGACCCGAGCGGCGGGGAGCGGAGGCGACGATGTTCGCGACTCTGACCGACAAGCTTCGCGCTCAGCCCTCGTGGCGCAAGCTAGACGAAGCGGTCGCCAAGATGCGGCCGCATTGCCTGACCGAGATCGAACAGGAGGAGGAGCATTGCCTCGAGGCGATGCTCCATTGGCACAGTCCGGTCGAGCGATCCAGGATGTTTCACGGTCGGCGCCATGCCTTGGTCGACGACAACCCGACGTCCGGTTGACGCGGCGCCGGGAGGCGGGCAGGCGCCAAGAACGCCCCGTCACAGCCTATTGCGCGGCGAGAAGCTCATGTCTCGCCCGCTGCCAATGGGCGAGATCGCGGCCATGAGGCCGGCCTTCGGCGATCCAGATGACATAAGCGCGCTCGCGGATCAGATCGTCGTCCACCCGGAACGCGGCTTCGATCGCAGGAGCGGCGTCGGTCGCGGCGGCCTGCTTGGCTTTCTTGCCTGTTTTCGGCTTGCTGCTCGCCTTCTTGTCGGCGCTGGCGATGGTTTTCTTGGCCATAGGAACCTCTCTTGATGTCCAGTCTCGGGGCGACCGTTCCGTTCGGTTAGGCCGCCCGAGTTGAGGCGAAAGTTCCCGGATCATGGTTAATAACAGGTTACCGCCAAGGGCCCACTCCGCCCGCGCGGCGCATGAAGACAAGGACAGGCTAAACGCTAGTCAATTGGCTACCGTTTACTAACGTTTATTTTTGCTAATCGGGCCTTTTCAATGGGTTGCGGGCGATGTAGTTAAGAGAATCGCTTCCTCGCCCCGGCTCGCGCGGCAGGTTGTAGGCCAACGTTTAAAACAGCCGCGGTTTCTCGTCTTCCCGCCCGTCAACCGGCGAGCGGGAAAGAGATTCCGCCAATGAAAACACATAAGCGCACATTTCTGATTTTGTCAATTAGATTCGCTATATCGACAGCAAATTCGCAGAGAATTCGTGGCTCTGGTTTTAATGACGTTGGCCGTTGGCCGGCCTTTCGCGGCGACTGCCTTGGCGTCTGGCGCGACGGCGCGTCGCCGTCATCGCGATCCCTGGCTTTTGGACCTGAGGAGACGCGATCCAGCGGAACCTGGGGCGGCCCTGCGACTCCTGGATCGCCGCGTCGCGATCGTCGGGCGCCTATCGCCCCACCAGGCCAAGGCGCGATGACGATTCCGCCTGAATGCGCCATGCTCCATGCGAGCTCGGCGGAGCCTATCCCGACCCCGAGCGGGTGATCCACTCGTCCTCGTCGATCGTCTCGACGCCCAATTCCCGCGCCTTGGCGAGCTTCGAGCCGGCGCCGGGTCCGGCGACGACCAGGTTGGTCTTGGCCGAGATCGAGCCCGAGACCTTCGCCCCCAGCCGTTCGGCGACCGCCTTGGCTTCGTCGCGGGTCATCCGTTCCAGCGAGCCGGTGAACACGATCGTCTGGCCGGCGAGCGGGTGGCCGGCGGCGATCGCCTCCATCGGCTCGACCGTCACTTCCTTGACGAGGGCGTCGAGCGCCGCCTCGTTGCGCGGTTCGGCGAAGAAATCCGCGATCGCTTCGGCGACGACCGGACCGATCCCGCCGACCCCGGACAGTTCCTCGGCCGCGTTTTCGGCCCGCGCGGCCGCCCGCAACGACTCCCAGTCGCCGAAATGGCGCGCCAGGCGCCGCGCGTTCGTCTCGCCCACATGACGGATGCCGAGCGCATAGAGGAAGCGGTTGAGCGGAATCGTCCGGCGCGCGTCAATGGCATTGAACAGGTTGCGCGCCGAAGTCTCGCCGAAGCCCTCCCACTCGCGCAAAGGCGGGCGCCCTTGTCCGTCGCGCGCCTTCAGCGTGAAAATGTCAGCGGGCGTGCGGATCAAACCTTCGGTGAAAAAGAGCTCGATCAATTTTTCGCCCAGCCCCTCGATGTCGAAGGCATTGCGCGACACGAAGTGCTTCAAGCCCTCAACCGCCTGCGCCGGACAGATGAGCGTGCCGGTGCAGCGGCGCACGACGTCCTTTTCGCCTGTCTTCTCATCGATCTCGCGCAAAGCCGCCGAGCCGCAGATCGGGCAGGTTTCGGGGAAGACATAAGGCGTTGAATCCGCCGGCCTTTTGTCGAGCACGACCGCGAGCACTTGCGGGATGACGTCGCCGGCGCGCTGCACGAGCACCGTGTCGCCGACGCGGACGTCCTTGCGCTCGATCTCGTCCTCATTGTGCAGCGTGGCGTTGGAGACGACGACGCCCCCGACGGTCACGGGCTTGAGCTTGGCGATGGGAGTCAACGCGCCGGTGCGTCCGACGTTGATCGTCGATCGCTTCGACGATCGTCGTCGCCTGTTCGGCAGGGAACTTGTGCGCGACCGCCCAGCGCGGCGAGCGCGAGACGAAGCCAAGCCGTTGCTGCAGCGCGAGGTCGTTGACCTTATAGACGACGCCGTCGATGTCGTAGCCGAGCGTCGCCCGCTTCTCTTCGATCGAGCGGTACTGCGCCAGCATCTCCGCGGCCGAGCGGCAGAGCTTGGTCAAAGGATTGGTCGGCAGGCCGAAGCGCCTCATGGCTTCGATCGCGCCGAACTGGGTTGAAGCGAACGGCTCGCTGACTTCGCCCCAGGCGTAGGCAAAAAACTGCAGCGGCCGTTCGGCGGTCATGCGCGGATCGAGCTGGCGCAGCGAGCCGGCAGCAAAATTGCGCGGGTTGGCGTAGACCGGCTTGCCCGCGGCGGCCTGGCGCGCATTGAGCGCCGCGAAGTCGGCGTGGCGCATGTAGACTTCGCCGCGCGCCTCGAAGACCCTCGGCGCGCCCTTGAGCCGCTTCGGAATCGCCTCCACCACGCGCACGTTCGCCGTCACGTCCTCGCCTTCGTAGCCGTCGCCGCGCGTCGCCGCCTGGACGAGTTCGCCATTCTCGTAGCGCAGGCTGCAGGAGAGCCCGTCGATCTTCGCTTCCGCAACGACATCGAGCGGCGCGCTCTCGCCCAAGCCGAGAAAGCGCCGCACCCGGGCGCAGAATTCCTCGACCTCCTCGTCGGCGAAGATATTGCCGAGCGACAGCATCGGCACGCGGTGGCGGACCTTGGCGAATTTCTCCGACGGCGCCGCGCCGACCTTGCGATTGGCGGAATCGGCGCCAGCAAGCTCGGGAAACGCCTCTTCGAGCGCGGTGTAACGGCGGCGCAGCTCGTCATATTCGGCGTCGGAAATGATCGGCGCGTCTAGCCCATGATAGCGCCGGTCATGCTCGGCGATCTCGGCCTCCAGCCGCGCATGGTCTTCCCTCGCCTTCGTCAGCGTGAGCTTGGGCGCTTTCGGCTTCGTCGTCATGCGCCTCAAATTAGCGCAGGGCGGTTGCTGGCGGAAGGCGACGGGCGCTTAACCGGCGGCTAACCCGTTTGCGCGATTGATTGGCCTTGGCGAGACGGCGGTCCGGGGCGACCGTGCGTCATGAGATCTCGATCCGCCTGCCCGTAAAGCCGAGATCGCCGATGCGCGCCCTGATCACCACGTTCCTTGCTGCAATTCTGCTCGCCGGATGCTGCGTCGGCGGCAACCCTCCGTTGTGGAATGGGGGTCCGCCGCCGTTCAACGCATTCCAGGCCGCCATGAGGCTTGCGGTCGGCATGCCGACGGACGTCGCGATCCTCCTTGCCGGCGCAAGGCCGATCTCCGCCGAGGCAAAGAGCTGCGGCGTCGCCGGCGGATACGAATGGCCATGCCAGGTCCTGACGTTCGGCTGCTGCGAGGGCAATCAGCTCATCGTCTATATCGCCCCGACCCCCGATGGCCGCGGCGCGGTGAACAGCTGGTCGGTCGGCAAGAGCGGAGCCACGTGGGGTTGAGGCGCTTCCGATCTCCAGCGTAATGCGAAATTAGGTCACCTCCCAGGCCTGGAGAATTCGAGGCGCTCCAGCCGCTCCTCGCGCGAGCGTGAAGTCATGGGCCTCAAAAGCGCCCCGCGCCGGCCCAGTTGTCGCCAACGTGGTCTTCCTCAATGACCATCGGCGGCTTCGCGTCGCCCAAATCAACACGGCTTTTACCTTCCAGGAGCAGCCATGACCGGCGCAAGCGAAGCAGTGCGTTATTCACAAGACGAATTGTTGCGCCGAGCGTCATGGGCCAACAGCAGCGCGCCGCAATTCAGCAAGGTTCCGGAAGTCACTCTCGGATTCTGGATCATCAAGGTCCTCGCCACGACGCTCGGCGAGACTGGCGGCGACGCGGTGACGATGTCCATGAATCTCGGCTACGCGGTCGGGACCCTGATCTTTCTGGCGATCTTCCTCGCGGTGGTCACGGTCCAGATTCGCCGCAAGCGCTTCAATGCCTATCTCTATTGGCTGACCATCGTCGCGACGACGACTGTCGGGACAACAATCGCCGACTTTGTCGACCGTTCGCTTGGCATCGGATATTTGGGCGGCTCGACGCTGCTGGTCGCGTGCCTGATGGCCTCGCTTGCGGTCTGGCGATGGTCGGAAGGCACGGTCTCGGTCAAGACGATCACCACGCCGAAGGCCGAAACGTTCTACTGGGTGACGATCCTGTTTTCGCAGACACTCGGCACCGCGCTTGGCGATTGGGTCGCCGATACGAACGGTCTCGGCTATGGAGGCGGCGCAATCCTATTCGCCGGGGCGCTCGTCGGCATTCTCGCGCTGTATGCCTTCACGCAGACATCGCGCGTCACGCTGTTCTGGGCGGCGTTCATTCTCACCCGGCCGCTCGGAGCCACGCTCGGCGATCTGCTCGACAAGCCCGTGACCAATGGCGGCTTCGCGATCAGCCGCTATCTCGCGTCGGCGATCCTCGCTGGGCTTATCATTGCGTTGATTGCGGTGTTGCCGAAACGGGCCGGCGCCCATCCCTCCGCCCAGGGCAAGGAAGCGTGACTGGTTTCGAGATTCCCGCTTGCGCGGGGAATGACAAGAGGACCCGCTGCGCTCATTCGAACGCCTTCGCGCCCTCCGTCATCGCCTCCTCGGGCGCGACCCATCGGAAGCCCGAGAGCTGGTGGCGCGCCCAGGTGAACTGCCGCTTGGCGTAATGGCGAGTGTCAAGCTTCGAGCGCGATGCGGCCTCGTCGAGCGTGAGCCGGCCCTCTAGATTAGCGATGAGATGCGGAACGCCATGCGCCCGCATGACCGGTAGCGCCGGATCAAGGCGGCGCTCCTTCAGCGCCGCGACCTCGTCGCGCGCGCCCTGGCCGAGCATGGCGTCGAACCGCGCGTCGATGCGCCGGCCGAGCTCCGTCCGGTCGGGGGCGAGATAAAGCCCCGTCCACTCGCCTTGCTGAAGCGCCGGCGCCGAGCGCGCGCCCAGGAACGAGACGAGCGGACGTCCGGTCGAAGCCACAACTTCGAGTGCGCGCAGGATGCGCTGCCGGTCGCTCGCGTTGAGCCGCGCGGCGGTCTCGGGATCGCGCGCGGCGAGCTCGTCGTGAAGCTCGGGCGTGGCGCGACCTTCCGCCTTGCTTCGGATCTCGGCCCGCACGGCTTCGGGCACCGCCGGGATGTCCGACAGGCCCTCGGTCAGCGCGCGGAAATAAAGCCCCGTGCCGCCGACGAAAATGACCGGCCGTTCGCCGATGTCGGCGAGAACTTCGCCTGCCGCCTGCGCCCATCGACCAACGGAGTAATTGACTGCGCCGTCGATGGCGCCGAACAGGCGATGCGGCGCAAGCCGCTCCTCTTCCGGCGTCGGCCGGGCGGTCAGGATTCGGAGATCCTGGTAGACTTGCATCGAGTTGGCGTTGACGACCGTCGCGCCGAACCTTGTCGCGAGCGCCAGCGCCGCCGCCGACTTGCCGCTCGCGGTCGGGCCTGCGATGAGAAGCGCCCGCCTCACCTGCTCCCTGTCTGGAAGCGTCATGTCCGTCCTCGTCGCCACCCTCATCGCCGATCCGTCGAAAGCGCCGCTCAGCGAAGCAACAGTCGACCGCGCCGCGCAAGCCCTCCGCGGCGTCGAGCGCCGGCGCTGGCTCGACGAAGGCGTCGCGGCCGATCTTGTTTTCACAGGCGAGCTTAAGGCCAAGCGCGCCGCGCTCGAGAGCGCGATCGCGGACGAAAAGGTCGACGTCATCGTCCAGCCGCTCGCCCATCGCCAGAAGCGCCTGCTGGTGGCGGACATGGATTCGACCCTGATCGGCCAGGAATGCGTCGACGAACTCGCGGATTTCGCCGGGGTCGGCGACCGCGTCGCCGCCATCACCGAGCGGGCGATGCGGGGGGAGGTGGCGTTCGCGCCGGCGTTGCGCGAGCGCGTCGCCCTGCTTCAAGGCCTGCCCGAGACCGTGATCGGCGATGTGCTGAAGGGCCGCATCACGCTCAGCCGCGGCGCGCGCACGCTCGTCCAGACGATGCGAGCGAACGGCGCCTATGTCGCCATCGTCTCTGGAGGTTTTCGCCAGTTCACCGATGCGATTCGGGAGCGGCTCGGCGCCGACGAGGACCGCGCCAATGTGCTTATGATCGAGGGCGGCAGGCTGACGGGCACGGTCATCGAGCCGATCCTCGGCCAGGACGCCAAGCTTGGCGCGCTCAAGGAGATCGCCGCCGCGATGGGCGCGGCGCTCGACGACACGCTGGCCGTTGGCGACGGCGCCAACGATCTTCCGATGTTGCAGGCGGCCGGCCTTGGCGTGGCCTATCGCGCCAAGCCCAAGGTCGCGGCGGGAGCCCACGCGCGCGTCGAGCACACCGACCTCTCCGCGCTGCTCTACGCGCAGGGCTTCGCGCGCAAGGATTTCGTCGAGGGGTGAGTTGTTATTGCGCGCCCCGGACTGTGATCCAGGGTCGCAATGGCGATTGGCGGAGAGACTCAACCGAGCCGCATCGAGAGCTCGACGTCCTCGGCGAAGGGGACGGATAGGTAGCCGCTAGCGGGCGAGCGCACGCGCTTGAGGTAGTCGGGGTTCATGTCCGCGTTGTCGGCGACGACCAAGGCGCCCGGCTTAAGGCGGCTCTCGACCAGGCTCAGGATCTCGGGATAGAGCGCCTTGGCGCCGTCGAGCAGGACGAGGTCGATCGCGTCGGGAAGATCGACGCTCAGCGTCTTCAGCGCGTCTCCCTCCCGGATCTCGACCAGGTCGATGACGCCGCCTGCATCGAGATTGTTTCTGGCCCGCGCCGCCTTTGACGGCTCGAACTCGCTCGTGATCAGGCGGCCGCCGCCATTGTCCCGCAAAGCGGCGGCGAGGTGCAGGGTCGAAATGCCAAATGAGGTTCCGAACTCGACGATCGTGCGCGCGCCTGAGCTTCGCGCCAGCATGTAGATGAGCGCGCCGGTTTCTCGCGAGACGGGGAGCGGAAGATTTTTCAGGCGGCCATAGAGTTCGCCATAGTCGGTCTTGCTGCGCAACATGCGCGCCTGCTCCTCGTCGGAGAGACCGGTGAAGGCGGCGACCGTCTCCGGCTCGGCCGCATCGGCCTCTTCGAATAGGCGGTTGAGCAGGGGCGCGAGCGGGGCGGCTGTGAGCGTGGTCATTGAGGTCTCCAGGATGGGGTTGAGTGCGCTTTCACTTGGCGCTCACTTGGCGCTAGAAATACGACGAATTCGTCGCATTTTCTATTCGCGTTTGCTCGGGCCCCTCATGATCGACCGCCGACACGCCCAGATTTCCTCGCGAAAACGGCCGAAGCAGGCCCGCTCGACGGAGCTGGTCGCGGCAATTCTTGAGGCTGCGGCTCAGGTTTTGGCCGAGGAAGGCGCGCAACGCTTCACCACCGCGCGGGTTGCTGAAAAGGCCGGCGTCAGCATCGGCTCGCTCTACCAATATTTCCCGAACAAGGCCGCGATCCTCTTCCGGCTGCAAAGCGACGAATGGCGCCGCACGTCGGACCTCTTGCGCGATATCCTCGAAGACCCCCAGAGACCGCCGCTTGAACGGCTACGCGCACCTTGTCCATGCCTTCATCCGCTCGGAATGCGACGAGGCCGCGATCCGGGTGGCGCTCGATGACGCGGCCTCTCTCTATCGCAATGCGCCCGAGGCGCGGGAGGCGCGGGCGTCGGGAGACAGCGCTATGCGGGCTTTCATGCAGGAGGCGCTGCCCGAGGCCTCAGAATCGATCCGCGCTTTGGCCGCCGACCTGATCACCACGACGATGAGCAAGGTTGGGAAGCATTTCTCGGAAAGCAATCGAAGCCACGCAGAGATCGAAGGTTACGCCGGCGCCATGGCCGACATGTTTTGCGCGTATCTCGAGAGCTTTGTGAGCGCCTCAGACGGATCGCCAAGGGTTCTGTCATGAAGCCTTGATCCCCTCGCCGCTAGAGAGTGTACTCAGCGAAGCGGAAGACGATCCCGATGTCCCACGACCATAGCGGCCACTCCCATGACCATGACGATCATGGCCACGCGCACGCCCATGCGCCCGCGAGCTTCGGCAAAGCCTTCGCGATCGGGATTGCGCTCAATCTTGGCTTCGTCGTCATCGAAGCTCTCTACGGCTTGATCGGCAACTCCGTGTCATTGCTCGCCGACGCGGGACACAATCTCAGCGATGTGCTTGGACTTGGCGTCGCTTGGTTGGGGAGCGCGCTCGCGCAGCGCGCGCCGACCGCCCGCTTCACTTACGGCCTGCGCGGCTCGTCGATCCTCGCCGCCCTGTTCAACGCGGTCTTCTTGCTGGTGACGGTCGGGGGCCTGTCCTGGGAGGCCATCCGGCGTATCGGATCGCCCGAACCGGTAGCGGGCAAGACGATGATGGCGGTTGCGGCGATCGGCATTCTTGTCAATGCGGTGACGGCCTGGCTCTTTGCCGCAGGCCGCAAGGACGACATCAACCTTAAGGGCGCGTTCCTGCATATGGCGTCCGACGCGCTCGTGTCTGTCGGCGTGGTCGCGGCTGGGCTTGTGATCCTGCTGACCAACTGGCTGTGGGTCGACCCGGTCGTCAGTCTCGTCATCAACGCCATCATTGTATGGGGCACGTGGGGCCTTCTGCAGAGATTCCGTCGGCATGTCGATGGCGGCGGTCCCGCCGCAAATCGATCCCGCGGCGGTCCGGGGTCTCCTATCGGCGCGGCCCGGCGTCGTTGACGTGCATGATCTGCACATCTGGCCGATGAGCACGACCGAGAATGCGCTGACCTGTCATCTGGTCATGCCGGACGGCCATCCGGGCGACGCGTTTCTTAACGAGCTGTGCAGCGATCTCGCCCAGCGCTTCAAGATCAATCATACGACCGTGCAAATCGAGGTCGATCCGCACATCGCGTGCGCGCTTGCGCCCGATGAAGTGGTCTAGCCGGCGATACGAAGGCCGATCGGTGTCAAATGACGCGAACTCATTCTGGCGGCGTAACTTCGCGCACCGGCACGCCGACCCGTGGCGCAGCTTGCGCGAGGCGCCGATCGAGCGTGCAGAGCGAGGCTCCGTGATTGGCGCAGATCGCCAGATGAAGAGCGTCGCCCGCGCGAAGATTGAGCTCTGATTGGTCGCAAACCGCACGGCCGTGCGGAAGTCTTCCCGCGCCACCGGGAGGGTCCGAAAGCTGTCGACGCAGAGCCGAGTGAACGCCGAAAGCGCGGCCGCGCGGTGGTCTACGCCGAGAGCGCCTGTCCGCAATTTAATCGCCAGTGCAGAAGCAAACTCCGTCATCGTCCAGTCGCTGATCGTCAGTTCGGATGTTTCCTGTCTGGCAAGCCAAGTCTGAGAAAGCGCAGTATCCACTTCATTCGTTAAAGCGCTGACGATGACCGACGTGTCGACATAGAGCATCAGTAGCGCTCGTCGTCGCGCACGCCTCTCAGCCAGCTTCGCGCCGGCTCCGGCTGGACGGGCTGAGACCCGGTCAAAGCGCGCAATGCATCGAGATCGATTGGCTTTATTTGTCTCTCAACGCCAGTTAGCCGGGCGACGAGCTTTCCTCGCCGGGTGATCCGAACCGGCTCGCCCCGCTCGGCGCGTTCGATGAGTTCGCTCAAGTGCGCCTTGGCTTCGGCGACAGTTACCTCTCCCACAACGGCCCTCATGACCATCCATTTGGTCATTTATACCCGGGCGCGCCCTTGGCGCCAAGACCGCCCCCTCTCCAACGGGAGAGGGGGCGGGGTGAGGGTTTCGAGCGCCACGCGCGCCCGCCCTCATCCGGCGGGCTTCGCTCGCCCTTCTCCCGAGGGGAAGGGAATGCCGTCACTCCGCCCAGCCCCTCAGCTCGCGGCGCGCGACCCCTTCGATCACCGCCATGCCGTCCGGCGAATCGTTGAGGCACGGAATCGCGGCGTAGCGCTCCCCGCCCGCCGCGCGGAAATAGCCGGCGTTCTCGACGCCGATCTCCTCCAGCGTCTCCAGGCAATCCGCCGAGAAACCCGGCGTCAGGACCGCCACACGCTTGACGCCCTGGGACGCGAGTTCGCGTAAGCTCTGAGACGTATAGGGCTTGAGCCACTCGCCGCGGCCGAAGCGCGACTGAAACGTCATGCGCAAGCGCTCGTCGCTCATGCCGAGCGCTTCGCGTAAGAGACGCGTCGTCTTCGCGCAATGGCAGAAGTAGGGATCGCCCTTGTCGAAATAGGCCTGCGGAATGCCATGATACGAAGCGAGCAGAATCTCGGGTTCGAAATCGAGCCCGGCGAGGCCGGCGTGGACCGAGCGAGCAAGCGCATCGATATAGACGGGGTCGTCATAATAGGGGGCCGCCATGCGGACAGCCGGTTGCCAGCGCATGGACTGCAAAGCCTCGAACGCCTTGTCGCCGACGGTCGCAGACGAGGCGGCGCAATATTGCGGATAGAGGGGGATGACGAGAATGCGGTCGCAGCCCTCGGCCTGGAGCGCCCTGATGCGCTCGCCAATCGGCGGCGCGCCATAACGCATCGCCCAGTCGACAACCATGTCGCGGTCCAGATCGCGGAGCTTAAGCCCGAGTTTTTCGCTCTGCGATCGGGTGATCGTCTTCAGCGGCCCTTCGTTGAGCTCCTTGTTCCAGATCGCTTCATAGTCGCGTCCTTTGGCGTGCGGCCGCCGCAGGAGAATGGCCTGCAGGATGGGCGCCCAAAGCGCGCGCGGCGTCTCGATGACGCGACGGTCAGAGAGAAACTCCTGCAAATAGCGCCGAATCGACCAATAGTCGGTTCCCTCGGGGGTGCCGAGATTGACGATCAGCACCCCGACCCTGCCGCTCGCCACGGGCGGATGGCTCGCCGGACGAGGGGCTCGGGCTTCCTTCGGAAGTTTCGAGATGTTCATGGGCCACGCGGCTTGGGTTCAGGCGCGCGCCGCGTCCGGCCGCGGACCCCGCTGGTCAGTGCGCATCGGCCGGCTTGAAAGTTGTCGCGACTCCGTTGATGCAATAGCGCAAGCCTGTCGGCGGCGGCCCGTCCGGAAAGACATGGCCCAGATGCGAGCCGCAGCGCGAGCAGTGGACTTCGGTGCGCGTCATTCCATAGCTGTTGTCGACGCTCGTCTCCACGCCGCCTTCCACCGGCGTATCGAAGCTCGGCCAGCCGGTGCCGCTCTCGAACTTGGTCTTGCTCTCGAACAAAGGCTGTCCGCAGCCGGCGCAAACGAAGGTCCCCGGACGCTTCTCGTAAAGGAGCGCGCAGCTGCCCGGACGCTCGGTGCCGTGGCCGCGCATGACCTCATATTGCTCGGGGGTCAGAATCTTGCGCCATTCGGCGTCGGTGTGGGTGACGGGGAAATGGTCCTGTTTCATGAGATCCTCCTTGCCGAACCCTAATATAGGCGCCCTCGGCGTCGGCGGCACGCAATATACGTTCGTCGGCGGCCTTAAGTTACTTAACCCTCGAACACCACGGTCTTGCCGTGGTTCAAGAGCACCCGGTCCTCGAGCACGTTGGCGATGGCGCGGGCGAGCACGCGGCGCTCGATGTCGCGTCCCTTGCGCACGAGGTCCTCGGGCGTGTCGCGGTGGCTGATGCGTTCGACGTCCTGCTCGATGATCGGCCCCTCGTCGAGGTCGGAGGTGACGAAATGCGCCGTCGCTCCGATCAGCTTCACGCCCCGCACATGCGCCTGGTGATAAGGCCTCGCGCCCTTGAATCCGGGCAGGAACGAATGATGGATGTTGACGCATCGCCCCTGGAGCTTGGCGGCGAAGCCATCCGACAGAATCTGCATATAGCGCGCGAGAACGACGAGATCGGCTTTGGCGGACTTGATGATTTCCCAGGCCTGAGCTTCCTGCTCCATCTTGGTTTGCCTGCTGATCGGCAGATAGTGAAACGGAATATCGCCGAAATCGATGTGGGCGTAGGTCTCGCGCGGATAGTTGGCGACGATCGCGACCGGATCCATCCGGAGTTCGCCGCTGCGCCAGCGATAGAGGAGATCGACCAGGCAATGGTCGAAACGCGAGACCATAAGAACAACGCGCTTCAGCCGATCTAGAGGCCGCATGGACCACGTCATTGCAAAGGCCATCGCGATCGCCTTGAAGGTCTCGCGCAGCTCTTCGACATTCGCCTCCGGCGCGGCAGGGTTGAACACGACCCGCATGAAAAAGTCGCCGGTCTCGACATCGTCGAACTGCTGGGCGTCGAGAATGTTGAAGCCCCCGTCGAACAGCGCGGCCGAGACTTTTGCGACGATCCCCGGCCGGTTGAGGCACGACAAGGTGAGAATGTGGCGGCCGCTCGACAATTGAGTCCTCCTTGCCGTGGCCGGCAGTACGCGCGCTGGCTACCGGTTCGCCTGCTTTAAGAGCGCCTCGACCGAGGGCAGAATCTTCTGAACGATGATTTCGACGCCAGCCGCGTTCGGGTGCAGACCGTCCGGCTGGTCGAGCTTCGGATCGCCCGCTACGCCATCAAGGAAAAACGGATAGAGCAAAACATCGTAACTTTTCGCCAAGGCCGGATAGATGGGGGAGAACTCGGCCGCGTATTCACCGCCGAGGTTGGGAGCAGCCCGCATGCCGGCGAGGAGCACAGGCAAATGGGCGGCTCGGGCCTTGTCCAGAATTGCTGCCAGCGTCTTCTTCGTCGCCTCGGGCTTCATGCCCCGCAGCATGTCGTTCCCTCCGAACTCGACGATCAGCGCGTCGGCGTCTTTCGGCACCGCCCAATCGTAGCGGGCGAGGCCGTTCGCCGCCGTATCGCCGGAAACGCCGGCGTTGACGACCTTGACGTCCCAACCTTTGGCGCGGAGCGCCGCTTCGAGGCGGTCGGGAAAGGCCTTGCCCGGCGGCAAACCGTACCCAGCGGTCAGGCTGTCGCCTAAGGCGACGAGGCGAAGCGTGCGCGCCGCGGCGGCGTGCGGAATCAGCGCCAGGACCGCTGCGAAGGCCAGCGCCTGGACGAGGAGGCGCAAATGCCCATATGAGGGCGACCCGGTTTTAAGGTGCTCAAGCAATGGTCTTTCCTGCGGTCGCGATGCGCGGCGTGGACCTCAGTCTCGGCCGCGGGGCGGCTCGCGTGCATATCTTGCGCGACGTCGATCTGGCAATCGGCAAAGGCGAGGCGGTCGGCATCGTCGGGGCCTCCGGCTCCGGCAAGTCGACGTTGCTCATGATCATGGCCGGCCTTGAGCGGCCGAATAAAGGCGAGGTCGAGATCGACGGCGTCAAGCTCGGCGGCTTGAACGAAGACGCCTTGGCGCGGTTTCGCGGGCAGCGTATCGGCATCGTGTTCCAGTCCTTCCACCTGATCCCGACCATGACCGCGCTCGAAAACGTTGCGGCGCCGCTCGAGCTTGCCGGCGCAAGCGACGCGAGCGAACGCGCGCGGGCCGAACTCGAGCAGGTGGGCCTCGGCGACCGCCTGGCTCATTATCCCGCGCAGCTGTCCGGCGGCGAGCAGCAGCGCGTGGCGCTGGCCCGCGCGCTTGTGCCCCGTCCCTCGCTCATGATCGCGGACGAGCCGACCGGCAATCTCGATGAGACGACCGGGCGCGCGATCATCGAGATGATGTTCGATCTGCCCGCGCGGCGCGGAGCGACGCTGGCGCTCGTCACGCACGACGCTGCGCTCGCCTCGCGTTGCGACCGGGTCATCCGCATGCGCTCGGGCAGGATCGAGGGCGAGCCGGTTCGCGCCGCCACGCTTCCGGCATGAGTGGTCGCACAACTCCCCTCTCCAACGGGAGAGGGGCCGGGGGTGAGGGTTCTCGCCCAAGGTCTGCTCGCGCCTCTGTTGCGACGCCCTCATCCGGCGGGCACCGCCCGCCACCTTCTCCCCGGGGGAGAAGGGAACCGTGAACGCGCCTGCGACAGGGCTCATTCCACGGCCAAGCCGCGCGCCGACATTGCGCTTCGCCTTGCGCGATCTGCGCGGCGGCCTCAAGGGCTTATGGATCTTTCTTCTCTGCATCGCGCTCGGCGTGGCGGCGATCGTCGGCGTGGAAAGCCTGGCGCGTGCGCTCAACGACGGCATGGGGCGTGAAGGGCGGGTGATCCTGGGCGGCGACGCCTCGTTCTCGCTGATCCATCGTCGCCTTTCCGCTGACGAGCAGCGCTTCCTCGAAGCGCATGGCTCGCTCTCCACGATTGCGACGGCGCGCGGCATGGCGAGGGTCGCGAGCGGCGACGCGGCTCTGATCGAGATCAAGGCTGTCGAGCCCTCCTGGCCGACCCTTGGCGCGGCGGTCTTCGCGCCGCCTATGCCGCTCGAGGACGCGCTCGGCGAGAAAGACGGCGTGTTCGGCGCCGCGGTGGAAGAGACGCTGCTGGCTCGTCTCAATCTCAAGCTCGGCGACGTCATTCGCATCGGCGAAGCGAGCTTCGCCCTTCGGACGCTCCTGGTCAGCGAACCCGACCGGCTCGCGACCGGCGTTGGCCTAGGGCCGCGCGTGCTCATGTCGCAAGCCGCGCTCGACGCAACGAAACTGGTGCAGCCCGGCTCGCTGGTCAGATGGACGACACGCGTCGTGATGGGCGGACCGAGCGGCGCGCCGGACAATGCCGCCGTCCAGGCTTTCATGGACGAGGCGAAGCGGACGTTCCCGCAAGCCGGCTGGGACGCTCGCTCCCGTCTCGCCATTTCCCCGGACTTCAGTCGCGATCTCGACCGTTTCGCCGAATTCCTTGCGCTGGCCGGACTGCTGTCGCTGGTCGTCGGCGGCGTCGGCGTGGCCAATGCGGCGCAGGGCTTCGTCGAGCGCAAGCGCGCGACGCTCGCCATTCTCAAAGCGATCGGAGCGACCGGGTCGAGCGTCGTCTGCCTCGCGCTCATCGAATTCGCAATCGTTGCCCTGATCGGCGCGCTCGCGGGCGCGGCTCTTGGGTCGGCGATCCCGTTCGCCGTCAATTGGCTGTTCGGATCCTTACTGCCGATCCCGCTCGCGCCCTCGATTTCACCGAGCGCCATTGGCCTCGGATTGATCTACGGCCTCTTGACCGCGCTCGCCTTCTCAATCGCGCCGCTCGGACGCGCGCACGATCTGCCCGTGACGACCCTCATCCGCGACATGATCGAGGAACGGCGAGGCTGGCCTCGTAAGCGCTACCTTGTCGGCGCGGCGCTCGCGGGCGCGGCGCTGGTCGCGCTCGCCGTCCTGACCAGCCCGCAGCGATCGGTCGCCGCCATGGTGGCCGGCTCGACCGTCGCGGCGTTTCTCGCGCTGAGACTGGTCGCCTTTGGCGTCGCCTATCTCGCGCGACGGACGCCTTCGTCGCGCTTCGTTGAATGGCGGATGGCGCTTGCGGCGATCCATAGGCCAGGCGCGCTCACGCCCTCCGTCGTGCTGTCGCTTGGCCTCGGTCTTACGGCCCTCGTTGCGCTCACGCTCATCGACGCCAACATGCGTGCTGAATTGCGTCATTCCGAGCCCGGCGTGACGCCGAGCTTCTTCTTCCTCGATGTGCGGGGCGCCGACGCGGGCGCGTTCGTCGATTTCGTGAAACGCGAGGCGCCGGGCGTCAAGATCAGCGAGACGCCCATGATGCGCGGCCGCTTCGTGCGGCTTGGCGACCGACCGGTGGAACAGGTCAAGCCAAGCGACAAGGTCGCCTGGGCGCTGGAAGGCGATCGCGGCGTCACTTTCGCCGAGAAACCGCCGGAGGGTTCCGAGGTCGTGGCCGGCAAATGGTGGCCAAGCGACTATTCGGGGCCGCCGCTCGTGTCGATGGAGAAGGAGGTGGCGGAGGGCCTTGGTCTCCATGTCGGCGACACGGTCGTGGTCAACGTGCTCGGTCGCGACATCTCGGCGAAACTGGCGAACCTGCGCAAAGTGAATTGGAAGAGCTTCGCCATCAATTTCGTGCTGGTCTATTCGCCCAATGCGCTGAAAGGTGCGCCCTACACAGAACTCGTTTCGGCTTCGCTCCCCTCGGCCGCGCCGGACGCCGAGCTTAAACTGATGCGGGCCGTCGCGCACGATTTCCCCGACGTCGCGAGCGTCCGGGTGCGGGAGGCCATGGAGAATGTCGAGACGCTGGTCATGAAGCTTGCGCTCGCCATTCGCGCCGCGACGGGGGTGGCGCTCACGACCTCCGTCCTGGTGCTCGCCGGCGCGCTCGCCGCCAACCGGCGCGCCCGACTTGCCGACGCGACGATTCTGAAGATCCTCGGGGCGACGCGCGGCCGGCTGACGACGATGTTCCTGATCGAATACGCGCTTCTAGGAGTGGCGACCGCCGCGTTCGGCGTCGCGGCGGGGACGATCGCCGCTTATTGGGTCGCCACGCGCATGATGGAGCTCGATTTCGTCTTCGACTGGCCTGCCGCGCTCGCCGCGGCCGCCGGAGGGCTTGCGATCACCGTCGGGCTGGGCATGATCGGCGCGTGGCGCATATTAAGCCAAAAGCCGGCGGCCTATCTGCGCGAATTGTGATTAAGCAAGAGAGGCGCGCGGCTCGTTAAAGCGACCCCATAACCCCGGCATTCCCACGCGCTATTCAGCTGTGCCCGTTCAGGCGTCGCGCGTCGCGCCAGTATGGCCTCGACCTCGCCGGCATATTTGGTTCCCCATTCGCACAGTGGGATCAGCGCCTTTCCCAGGGTCCGCCCGAAGCCCGTGACAGAATATTCAACCCTCGGCGGGATTTCTCCAAAGTCGACGCGATCGATGATGCCGTCCGCGTGCAACTCCTTGAGCTGCTGAATGAGCACTTTGTCGCTGACATTCCCTACCGCCCGCCTCAATTCGCCGTAGCGACGGGTTCCATGAGCAAGATGGAACAAAATCAAGGGCTTCCATTTGCCTCCAAGCACGAACAGGGCCGCGTCCAAGCCGCAGGTCAGAACACGATCTCTCATCTCAGTCCGCTTTCTAATTTGGTACTTACCAAAAGGTGCATACTGGAAGAAAGAAATGCAAGCCCCTAGGTGCGCAGCGTTGTTCACCAATGAGGACTCCTATGGGCAGGCTTGAAGGGAAGATCGCAGTCATCACCGGCGCAAACAGCGGCATTGGTCTGGCGGCGGCAAAGCGCTTCGTCGCGGAGGGCGCCTTTGTTTACATCACGGGGCGCCGTCAGGATCAGTTGGACACAGCGGTCGAAAGGATCGGGCGCCGCGTGACGGCCGTGCAAGGCGACATCTCCAACCTTGGCGATCTGGATCGGCTGTTTTCAACCGTGCGATCTGCTCACGGCCGCGTGGATATTATGTTCGCCAACGCGGGCGTTGGCGCGCTGGAACCGCTGGGCGCGATCACCGAAACAGCCTTCGATCAGGTTTTCGATGTCAATGTGAAGGGAACCCTCTTTACCGTGCAGAAGGCTTTACCGCTGATGACCTCAGGCGGGTCGATCATTCTCACCGGTTCGACGACGGGCACGATGGGTACGCCGGCCTTCAGCGTCTATAGCTCGACAAAAGCGGCGATCCGAAATTTCGCTCGTAGCTGGACGCTGGACCTGAAAGGGTCGGGCATCCGCGTGAACGTACTCTCGCCGGGGGCGACCGCCACGCCTGGCCTGATCGATGGCGTGGCGAAGAGGACGGGCCAGCCCGACGCGGTGATCGCCGGCCTCAGGCCCAGACGCCTCTCGGGCGCTTGGCCGATCCGGACGAGATCGCCGCGGCTGCGCTCTTCCTGGCCTCGGATGAGAGCAGCTTCATGACCGGCAGCGAAATGTTCGTCGATGGCGGCATCGCGCAGGTCTGACGGCAAGCCGGAGATCGCATGGCTCTCGGGCAGAGGCTGGCGGCGTATTTGCCGGAATTGTGATAAGAACTGATGCGACGGTCGAACCACGGCCGTCAGGCTCGGCACGATCGGGGAATGGCGTATATTGAGCCGGAAGCTGGCGGCCTGCCTGCGCGAATTGTGATCTGGATCACAGGCGCCGGCCGCCCGTAATGCAATCGTCGAAAGACAAAGGCAAAATGCCGAAAACGGGAGAGAAAATGGCGCTGATCACGCAATCTTATGTCCACGGCGCCTCCTCGACCCCGCTGATCGGCGAAACGATTGGCCAAAACCTGCGGCGCGTCACGGCGGAGGGGCCGGAGCGGTTGGCCCAAATCACCCGCCATCAGGGCGTTCGATGGACCTATGCCGACCTCTTGCGCCGGTCGGAAGATTTAGCCGTCGGCTTACGCAAACTGGGCCTCGAAAAAGGCGATCGGGTCGGCATCTGGTCGGCCAATGTCAGCGAATGGGTCCTGGCGCAATTCGGCACCGCGCTCGCCGGGCTCATTCTCGTCAACATCAATCCCGCCTACCGGGCTCACGAATTCGATTACGCGATGAAGAAATCCGGCTGCCGGGCGCTGATCCTGAGCGCGGGCCACAAGAACAACGACTATTTCGCTTCGCTGCGGACCTGCGCCCCCGAGATCGACGCCGCTGAGCCCGGCAAGCTCCGACCGTGCGCCTACCCAAGCTCGAGTTCGTCATCCGCTTAGGGACGGACAAGTCGCCGGGCATGCTCAACTTCGATGAGGTCGCCAGCCCCTCGACCGCGAGCGAGCGCGCCGAGCTCATGGCCTTCGAAGCGTCGCTTCAGTTCGACGATCCCATCAACATCCAGTTCACGTCGGGCACCACCGGCGCGCCGAAGGGCGCGACGCTGACCCATCACAATATCCTCAACAACGGCTATTTCATCGGTGAGGCGATGCGTCTCACGCCTGACGACCGCTTGTGCATTCCGGTGCCCTATTATCATTGCTTCGGCATGGTGCTGGGCAATCTCGCCTGCGTCACCCACGGCGCCTGCATGGTGAGCCCGGCGGAAGGGTTCGATCCCGTCGCGACGCTGGAAGCGGTGCGAAGCCGAGCGATGCACGGCGCTGCACGGGGTGCCCACGATGTTCATCGCCATGCTCGAACATCCCGAATTCGCGCGCTTCGACCTCAAGAGCTTGCGCACCGGGATCATGGCCGGCTCGCCCTGTCCGGTCGAAGTCATGCGAAAAGTGGTCAGCGCGATGCACATGAGCGAGGTGACCATCGCCTACGGCATGACGGAGACGAGCCCGGTCAGTTTCCAGAGCGCCTATAATGACCCGCTCGAGCGGCGCGTCTCGACGGTCGGGCGCATCCAGCCGCATCTCGAAGTCAAGATTGTCGACGGCGAGGGCCGAATCATTCCGCCCGGGGTTGCCGGGCGAGTTGCTCACCCGCGGCTACAGCGTCATGCGCGGCTACTGGGATGATCCCGCGGCGACGTCAGCTTCGATCGACGAGGCCAAGGCTTCATGCATACCGGGGATCTCGCGACCATCGATGAGGAAGGTTACTGCAATATTGTTGGGCGGCTGAAGGACATGATCATTCGCGGCGGCGAAAACATCTACCCGCGCGAAGTCGAGGAATTCCTGTTCACCCATCCGGCAATCGCCGAGGTCCAGGCCTTCGGCGTTCCCGACCGCCGCTATGGCGAGGAGCTTTGCGTGTGGATTCGCCGCCGCGAGAGTTCCGCCTTGAACGAGGCCGAGGTCATCGCCTTTTGCCGGGCTTCGATCGCCCATTACAAGGTTCCGCGCTACGTGCGCTTCGTCGATTTATTTCCGATGACAGTCACCGGAAAGGCGCAAAAATATTTGATGCGCAAGGCGATGATGGAGGAATTGGCCCTGGCCGAAGAACGGACGGCCTAAGTCCTCAGCGCTCCAACATCCGAACGATTTCAATAGAATTTTAACCTTTGCCTATCGGTCCGGCGACCGGCGCAGCCGTCCGCATGCCCCCAAAAAGCAACAATTTCGGCCTTCACTGGATTTTGAGACAATATGTGTTCACTTGGCAATTCGGCCGGGCGCGCTTAAATGGCAAGGGGTAAGGTCGGGAGGGTCCGCGAAATCTCAGGCGGCCGCTCCGTGACGGGAAGATGATGAACGCAAACTACCGGAATTTCGCCCTCTGGGTGATCATTTTCTTGCTCGTTCTGGCGCTGGTGACCCTGTTCCAGAGCTCCGGGCCAGAAGGCTCCCTCGAGCGAGATTACTTTCAGTCAGCTCCTGAGCGACGCGGACGCCGGCAATGTTCGCGACGTCACGATCGCGGGCCCCGAGATTACCGGGCACATGAAGGACGGGGCGGTCGTTCCAGACCTATTCGCCAAACGATCCCGAGCTCGTCCAGACGCTATACAAGAAGGACGTGACGATCACCGCCAAGCCGCCGTCCGACGGCAACAATTGGTTGCTGACGATCGTCTCGAGCGTTCTGCCCGTCCTGTTGTTCTTAGGCTTATGGATCGACATGACCCGGCAGATGCAGGGCGGCGCCGGCAAGGCGATGGGATTTGGCAAGTCCAAGGCGAAGCTCCTGACGGAAGCGCAGGGGCGGGTGACGTTCGAGGACGTTGCCGGCGTGGACGAAGCCAAGGAGGACTTGCAGGAGATCGTCGAATTCCTGCGTGACCCGCAGAAATTCCAGAAGCTCGGCGGGCGCATCCCGC
>CAVRXX010000035.1:0-86286 GCA_963725195.1 uncultured Alphaproteobacteria bacterium
ATCTGCGCGGCGGCCTCAACGGCTTATGGATCTTTCTTCTCTGCATCGCGCTCGGCGTGGCGGCGATCGTCGGCCTGGAAAGCCTGGCGCGTGCGCTCAACGACGGCATGGGGCGTGAAGGGCGGGTGATCCTGGGCGGCGACGCCTCGTTCTCGCTGATCCTTCGCCGCCTTTCCGCTGACGAGCAGCGCTTCCTCGAAGCGCATGGCTCGCTCTCCACGATTGCGACGGCGCGCGGCATGGCGAGGGTCGCGAGCGGCGACGCGGCTCTGATCGAGATCAAGGCTGTCGAGCCCTCCTGGCCGACCCTTGGCGCGGCGGTCTTCGCGCCGCCTATGCCGCTCGAGGACGCGCTCGGCGAGAAAGACGGCGTGTTCGGCGCCGCGGTGGAAGAGACGCTGCTGGCTCGTCTCAATCTCAAGCTCGGCGACGTCATTCGCATCGGCGAAGCGAGCTTCGCCCTTCGGACGCTCCTGGTCAGCGAACCCGACCGGCTCGCGACCGGCGTTGGCCTAGGGCCGCGCGTGCTCATGTCGCAAGCCGCGCTCGACGCAACGAAACTGGTGCAGCCCGGCTCGCTGGTCAGATGGACGACACGCGTCGTGATGGGCGGACCGAGCGGCGCGCCGGACAATGCCGCCGTCCAGGCTTTCATGGACGAGGCGAAGCGGACGTTCCCGCAAGCCGGCTGGGACGCTCGCTCCCGTCTCGTCATTTCCCCGGACTTCAGTCGCGATCTCGACCGTTTCGCCGAATTCCTTGCGCTGGCCGGACTGCTGTCGCTGGTCGTCGGCGGCGTCGGCGTGGCCAATGCGGCGCAGGGCTTCGTCGAGCGCAAGCGCGCGACGCTCGCCATTCTCAAAGCGATCGGAGCGACCGGGTCGAGCGTCGTCTGCCTCGCGCTCATCGAATTCGCAATCGTTGCCCTGATCGGCGCGCTCGCGGGCGCGGCTCTTGGGTCGGCGATCCCGTTCGCCGTCAATTGGCTGTTCGGATCCTTACTGCCGATCCCGCTCGCGCCCTCGATTTCACCGAGCGCGATTGGCCTCGGATTGATCTACGGCCTCTTGACCGCGCTCGCCTTCTCAATCGCGCCGCTCGGACGCGCGCACGATCTGCCCGTGACGACCCTCATCCGCGACATGATCGAGGAACGGCGAGGCTGGCCTCGTAAGCGCTACCTTGTCGGCGCGGCGCTCGCGGGCGCGGCGCTGGTCGCGCTCGCCGTCCTGACCAGCCCGCAGCGATCGGTCGCCGCCATGGTGGCCGGCTCGACCGTCGCGGCGTTTCTCGCGCTGAGACTGGTCGCCTTTGGCGTCGCCTATCTCGCGCGACGGACGCCTTCGTCGCGCTTCGTTGAATGGCGGATGGCGCTTGCGGCGATCCATAGGCCAGGCGCGCTCACGCCCTCCGTCGTGCTGTCGCTTGGCCTCGGTCTTACGGCCCTCGTTGCGCTCACGCTCATCGACGCCAACATGCGTGCTGAATTGCGTCATTCCGAGCCCGGCGTGACGCCGAGCTTCTTCTTCCTCGATGTGCGGGGCGCCGACGCGGGCGCGTTCGTCGATTTCGTGAAACGCGAGGCGCCGGGCGTCAAGATCAGCGAGACGCCCATGATGCGCGGGCGCTTCGTGCGGCTTGGCGACCGGCCGGTGGAACAGGTCAAGCCAAGCGACAAGGTCGCCTGGACGCTGGAAGGCGATCGCGGCGTCACTTTCGCCGAGAAACCGCCGGAGGGTTCCGAGGTCGTGGCCGGCAAATGGTGGCCAAGCGACTATTCGGGGCCGCCGCTCGTGTCGATGGAGAAGGAGGTGGCGGAGGGCCTTGGTCTCCACGTCGGCGACACGGTCGTGGTCAACGTGCTCGGTCGCGACATCTCGGCGAAACTCATGAACCTGCGCAAAGTGAATTGGAAGAGCTTCGCCATCAATTTCGTGCTGGTCTATTCGCCCAATGCGCTGAAAGGTGCGCCCTACACAGAACTCGTTTCGGCTTCGCTCCCCTCGGCCGCGCCGGACGCCGAGCTTAAACTGATGCGGGCCGTCGCGCACGATTTCCCCGACGTCGCGAGCGTCAGGGTGCGGGAGGCCATGGAGAATGTCGAGACGCTGGTCATGAAGCTTGCGCTCGCCATTCGCGCCGCGACGGGGGTGGCGCTCACGACCTCCGTCCTGGTGCTCGCCGGCGCGCTCGCCGCCAACCGGCGCGCCCGACTTGCCGACGCGACGATTCTGAAGATCCTCGGGGCGACGCGCGGCCGGCTGACGACGATGTTCCTGATCGAATACGCCCTTCTAGGAGTGGCGACCGCCGCGTTTGGCGTCGCGGCAGGGACGACCGCCGCTTATTGGGTCGCCACGCGCATGATGGAGCTCGATTTCGTCTTCGACTGGCCTGCCGCGCTCGCCGCGGCCGCCGGAGGGCTTGCGATCACCGTCGGGCTGGGCATGATCGGCGCGTGGCGCATATTAAGCCAAAAGCCGGCGGCCTATTTGCGCGAATTGTGATTAAGCAAGAGAGGCGCGCGGCTCGTTAAAGCGACCCCATAACCCCGGCATTCCCACGCCTATTCAGCTGTGCCCGTTCAGGCGTCGCGCGTCGCGCCAGTATGGCTTCGACCTCGCCGGCATATTTGGTTCCCCATTCGCACAGTGGGATCAGCGCCTTTCCAAGGGTCCGCCCGAAGCCCGTGACAGAATATTCAACCCTCGGCGGGATTTCTCCAAAGTCGACGCGATCGATGATGCCGTCCGCGTGCAACTCCTTGAGCTGCTGAATGAGCACTTTGTCGCTGACATTCCCTACCGCCCGCCTCAATTCGCCGTAGCGACGGGTTCCATGAGCAAGATGGAATAAAATCAAGGGCTTCCATTTGCCTCCAAGCACGAACAGGGCCGCGTCCAAGCCGCAGGTCAGAACACGATCTCTCATCTCAGTCCGCTTTCTAATTTTATACTTACCAAAAGGTGCATACTGGAAGAAAGAAATGCAAGCCCCTAGGTGCGCAGCGTTGTTCACCAATGAGGACTCCTATGGGCAGGCTTGAAGGGAAGATCGCAGTCATCACCGGCGCAAACAGCGGCATTGGTCTGGCGGCGGCAAAGCGCTTCGTCGCGGAGGGCGCCTTTGTTTACATCACGGGGCGCCGTCAGGATCAGTTGGACACAGCGGTCGAAAGGATCGGGCGCCGCGTGACGGCCGTGCAAGGCGACATCTCCAACCTTGGCGATCTGGATCGGCTGTTTTCAACCGTGCGATCTGCTCACGGCCGCGTGGATATTATGTTCGCCAACGCGGGCGTTGGCGCGCTGGAACCGCTGGGCGCGATCACCGAAACAGCCTTCGATCAGGTTTTCGATGTCAATGTGAAGGGAACCCTCTTTACCGTGCAGAAGGCTTTACCGCTGATGACCTCAGGCGGGTCGATCATTCTCACCGGTTCGACGACGGGCACGATGGGTACGCCGGCCTTCAGCGTCTATAGCTCGACAAAAGCGGCGATCCGAAATTTCGCTCGTAGCTGGACGCTGGACCTGAAAGGGTCGGGCATCCGCGTGAACGTACTCTCTCCGGGGGCGACAGCCACGCCTGGCCTGATCGACGGCTTGGCGAAGAGGACCGGCCAGCCCGACGCGGTGATCGCAGGCCTTCAGGCCCAGACGCCTCTCGGGCGCTTGGCCGATCCGGACGAAATCGCCGCGGCTGCGCTCTTCCTGGCCTCGGATGAGAGCAGCTTCATGACCGGCAGCGAAATGTTCGTCGATGGCGGCATCGCGCAGGTCTGACGGCAAGCCGGAGATCGCATGGCTCTCGGGCAGAGGCTGGCGGCGTATTTGCCGGAATTGTGATAAGAACTGATGCGACGGTCGAACCACGGCCGTCAGGCTCGGCACGATCGGGGAATGGCGTATATTGAGCCAAAAGCCGGCGGCCTGCCTGCGCGAATTGTGATCTGGATCACAGGCGCCGGCCGCCCGTAATGCAATCGTCGAAAGACAAAGGCAAAATGCCGAAAACGGGAGAGAAAATGGCGCTGATCACGCAATCTTATGTCCACGGCGCCTCCTCGACCCCGCTGATCGGCGAAACGATTGGCCAAAACCTGCGGCGCGTCACGGCGGAGGGGCCGGAGCGGTTGGCCCAAATCACCCGCCATCAGGGCGTTCGATGGACCTATGCCGACCTCTTGCGCCGGTCGGAAGATTTAGCCGTCGGCTTACGCAAACTGGGCCTCGAAAAAGGCGATCGGGTCGGCATCTGGTCGGCCAATGTCAGCGAATGGGTCCTGGCGCAATTCGGCACCGCGCTCGCCGGGCTCATTCTCGTCAACATCAATCCCGCCTACCGGGCCCATGAATTCGATTACGCAATGAAGAAATCCGGCTGCCGCGCGTTGATCCTGAGCGCTGGCCACAAGAACAACGACTATTTCGCTTCGCTGAGGACCTGCGCCCCCGAGATCGACGCCGCTGAGCCCGGCAAGCTCCGCACCGTGCGCCTACCCAAGCTCGAGTTCGTCATCCGCTTAGGGTCGGACAAGTCGCCCGGCATGCTCAACTTCGATGAGGTCGCTAGCCCCTCGACCGCGAGCGAGCGCGCCGAGCTCATGGCCTTCGAAGCGTCGCTTCAGTTCGACGATCCGATCAACATCCAGTTCACGTCGGGCACCACCGGCGCGCCGAAGGGCGCGACGCTGACCCATCACAATATTCTCAACAACGGTTATTTCATCGGTGAGGCCATGCGTCTCACGCCTGACGACCGCTTGTGCATTCCGGTGCCCTATTATCATTGCTTCGGCATGGTGCTCGGCAATCTCGCCTGCGTCACCCACGGCGCCTGCATGGTGAGCCCGGCGGAAGGATTCGATCCCGTTGCGACATTGGAGGCGGTGCAGGCCGAGCGATGCACCGGCCTGCACGGCGTGCCGACCATGTTCATCGCCATGCTCGAACATCCCGAATTCGCGCGCTTCGACCTCAAGAGCTTGCGCACCGGGATCATGGCCGGCTCGCCCTGTCCGGTCGAAGTCATGCGAAAAGTGGTCAGCGCGATGCACATGAGCGAGGTGACCATCGCCTACGGCATGACGGAGACGAGCCCGGTCAGTTTCCAGAGCGCCTATAATGACCCGCTCGAGCGGCGCGTCTCGACGGTCGGGCGCATCCAGCCGCATCTCGAAGTCAAGATTGTCGACGGCGAGGGCCGAATCATTCCGCCCGGGGTTCCGGGCGAGTTGCTCACCCGCGGCTACAGCGTCATGCGCGGCTACTGGGATGATCCCGCGGCGACGTCAGCTTCGATCGACGAGGCCCGATTCATGCATACCGGGGATCTCGCGACCATCGATGAGGAAGGTTACTGCAATATTGTTGGGCGGCTGAAGGACATGATCATTCGCGGCGGCGAAAACATCTACCCGCGCGAAGTCGAGGAATTCCTGTTCACCCATCCGGCAATCGCCGAGGTCCAGGCCTTCGGCGTTCCCGACCGCCGCTATGGCGAGGAGCTTTGCGTGTGGATTCGCCGCCGCGAGAGTTCCGCCTTGAACGAGGCCGAGGTCATCGCCTTTTGCCGGGCTTCGATTGCCCATTACAAGGTTCCGCGCTACGTGCGCTTCGTCGATTCGTTCCCGATGACAGTCACCGGAAAGGCGCAAAAATATTTGATGCGCAAGGCGATGATGGAGGAATTGGCCCTGGCCGAAGAACGGACGGCCTGAGTCCTCAGCGCTCCAACATCCGAACGATTTCAATAGAATTTTAACCTTTGCCTATCCGTCCGGCGCCCGGCGCAGCCGTCCGCATGCCCCCAAAAAGCAACAATTTCGGCCTTCACTGGATTTTGAGACAATATGTGTTCACTTGGCAATTCGGCCGGGCGCGCTTAAATGGCAGGGGTAAGGTCGGGAGGGTCCGCGAAATCTCAGGCGGCCGCTCCGTGACGGGAAGATGATGAACGCAAACTACCGGAATTTCGCCCTCTGGGTGATCATTTTCTTGCTCGTTCTGGCGCTGGTGACCCTGTTCCAGAGTCCGGGCCAGAAGGCTCCCTCGAGCGAGATTACTTTCAGTCAGCTCCTGAGCGACGCGGACGCCGGCAATGTTCGCGACGTCACGATCGCGGGCCCCGAGATTACCGGGCACATGAAGGACGGGCGGTCGTTCCAGACCTATTCGCCAAACGATCCCGAGCTCGTCCAGACGCTATACAAGAAGGACGTGACGATCACCGCCAAGCCGCCGTCCGACGGCAACAATTGGTTGCTGACGATCGTCTCGAGCGTTCTGCCCGTCCTGTTGTTCTTAGGCTTATGGATCTACATGACCCGGCAGATGCAGGGCGGCGCCGGCAAGGCGATGGGATTTGGCAAGTCCAAGGCGAAGCTCCTGACGGAAGCGCAGGGGCGGGTGACGTTCGAGGACGTTGCCGGCGTGGACGAAGCCAAGGAGGACTTGCAGGAGATCGTCGAATTCCTGCGTGACCCGCAGAAATTCCAGAAGCTCGGCGGGCGCATCCCGCGCGGCGTGCTGCTCGTTGGGCCTCCGGGCACCGGCAAGACCTTGACCGCGCGCGCGGTCGCCGGCGAAGCCAACGTGCCCTTCTTCACCATTTCGGGCTCCGACTTCGTCGAAATGTTCGTCGGCGTCGGCGCGAGCCGCGTGCGCGACATGTTCGAGCAGGCGAAGAAGAATGCCCCCTGCATCATCTTCATCGACGAAATCGACGCGGTCGGGCGCCATCGCGGCGCGGGCCTCGGCGGCGGCAACGACGAGCGCGAGCAGACGCTCAACCAGTTGCTCGTCGAGATGGACGGCTTCGAGCAGAACGAAGGCATCATCATCATCGCCGCGACCAATCGGCCCGACGTGCTCGATCCGGCGCTGCTCAGGCCCGGCCGTTTCGACCGCCAGATCGTGATCTCGAATCCCGACTTCATCGGCCGCGAAAAGATTCTCAGGGTTCACGTCCGCAAAGTGCCGCTCGGGCCGGACGTCGACCTCAAGGTGGTCGCGCGCGGAACGCCGGGCTTCTCTGGCGCGGATCTGATGAACCTCGTCAACGAAGCGGCGCTGCTCGCCGCGCGGCGCGGAAAGCGCGTCGTGACGCGTCAGGAATTCGAGGATTCGCGCGACAAGATCATGATGGGCGCCGAGCGGCGCACCCTCATCATGACCGAAGATGAAAAGCGCCTCACCGCCTTTCACGAAGCGGGCCACGCGCTCGTCTCCGTGTCGATGCCGGCCTCGACGCCGATCCACAAGGCGACCATCATTCCGCGCGGCCGCGCGCTCGGCATGGTGCAGTCGCTGCCGGAGCGCGACCAGATCTCGCAGAGCTTCGAGGAGCTCATCGCGATGCTCGCGATGTCGATGGGCGGACGCGTCGCCGAGGAACTGGTGTTCGGCAAGGACAAGGTGACGTCCGGCGCCGCCGGAGACATTCAGCAGGTGACCAAGATCGCCCGCGCCATGGTCACCCGGCTTGGCTTCTCCCCCAAGCTTGGGACGGTGATGTATGGCGAGAACCAGGACGAGGTGTTCCTCGGCTATTCGCTCGGGCGGCAGCAGAACATCTCGGAAGCAACCGCCGAGACGATCGACCAGGAAGTGCGCCGGCTGGTGCAGGAAGCCCATGACACGGCGACGCGCGTTCTCACCGAGCGCCGCGCCGACCTGGAGACGCTTGCCAACGGCCTGATGGAGTTCGAGACGCTGACCGGCGACGAGATCGTTGGCCTCCTGCAGGGAGTGCGGCCGGTGCGCGAGTCGGCGACCGACCGCGAGCCTCCTGCATCGCCCCGCGCGGCCGTGCCTTCGTCCGGCAAGCCCCGGCCGATCGGTCCGGAGGCCGGCGGGCTCGAGCCGCAACCGCAGACCTGACTGCGGCTTACGCAGCGGCAAAGGGAATCAAGGCCGCGCGTTGAGCGCGGCTTTTTCTATTGTAGCAAATTGCGAGCAGGTAGACGCGCCTTCCCTTCTCCCTCCGGGAGAAGGTGAGCCGACGCAGTCGGACGGATGAGGGCCCGCAGCGGGGCGCGCTTCGACCCTCACCCCAACCCCTCTTCCCAAGGGAGAGGGGAGCGGTGGCTCAAAATGCCGAGTGTGCTACGCCGTCGCCATCCGGACGACATGCCCTCCTGGCCCAGGCCGGGGAGCGACGGGCAGGTCTGGCAGATAGCGGGCAACCAGGGCGGCTCTGTCGAGATCTTCAATCTCCACGAACCCGAGCTCGCGTGCGCGAGCGTGCAGCTCGCCGGAGTCGAAATAGCCCCGGAACGGTTCGCCGCTCGCCGCCACCCTCTCCGCCATCTCGCGATGGAAGTTGCGGGTGCTGGCCTCGTTGATCGCATCCCGCGGGTTGGCGTAGTCGAACACGACCTCCGTCCCGCCGGGCAGGCGGGCGAGCTCACCGAGGGTCGCGAACACCGCCTCCTCGGTCAGATAGGGCGTGACGCCGAGCCACAGCACGAAAGTCCTCTGTCGCGCATCGAATCCGGCAGCCCCGAGCGAGGCGGTCATGCTGCCGCGCTCGAAATCATGCGCGACATAGGAGACATGCCGAGGTTCGGCGATCCGCGCGTCAGCGAGTCGCCGTCGCTTCTCGGCTTGCGTCGCCGGATGATCGAGCTCAAAGACGCGCATGTCCTGGGCTGGCTCGAGTCGATAGGCGAACGTGTCGAGACCTGCGCCCAAGACCAGGATCTGCCGCACGCCTTTTTCGATCGCCCGGCGCGCCGAATCCTCGGCGAAGCGGCTGCGCATCGCGATGAACAGCCGCAAGGACCGCCGCTCCGGGCGCTCCTTGGCGAGCGCGATGGCGTTGTCGGCGTCTTGCCCGAGGATTCGAAGCGCGAGCGGGTCGGCGAACACGAAGCCGCGCTCGAGCACCTGATGCGCCGCCCGGTGTCCCGCCGCGCCAAGCGCGGTCACGCTTGCCTGTCCGTGTTGCATGGGGCGCGAAGATAGAGGCGGCGGGACCAGCTGTCGAGCGCGACAAGCTTGACGCCGAAAACCCCTTCCCCTATAGAGCCGCGATCCCATGAGCCAGGCCATGCGGCGGCGGGACGCTTCTTGATTGGAGCGGCCCTCTTTCCTATTTGCCGGTAGAGCTCGAGCTTTTTCGTCTGAAGGACATTCGATGTCACGCCGCTGCGAGCTGACGGGCAAGGCCGTTCAATCCGGCAACAAGGTCAGCCATTCCAACCGCAAGACGCGCAAGCGCTTTTTGCCCAATCTCGTCCAGGTCGACGCTCGTCTCGGACATGTTGGAGCGCCCCGTCAGGCTCCGTGTCAGCGCGGCGGCGCTGCGTTCGGTCGAGCATCGCGGCGGCCTCGACGATTTTCTCACCAAGGCCCACGAGTCCGAGCTTTCCGAGGACGCAGTCAAGCTCAAGCGCGAAATCGCCAAGAAGCGCGCCGAAGCGAAGGCCGAGCCCGCAGCCGCCTAAGGCTCACGCTCGCGCGGTGATCGCGCCCGCAACGCCGCTGCATTGCCATCCGGGCGTCTTGACCGTGGACGCCCTTCGCGGTGATTGCGCTTGAAGCGCTGCGGCGCGCGGAGAGTGCGCGCTTCCCCCTGCGCGGACCCCTTTTTTGATTCAGACGAGAACGGTCTGCCGCCGGACGCGCCAGCGCGCATAGCCGAGCCCGGCGAAGCCAAGCAACATCATCGCCCAGGTCGACGGCTCGGGAACGGGCTGGACGGGAATGGCGACGGGATCCCACACGAAGCTTCCGCCGCCGCCGCCGCCGTTAACCAAGCTGGCAAGATTCCCCCGCTCCGCCAACCACGATGTCCAGTTCGGTCCCCGCGTCCAGAAGCACGCTGCCCCCGACGCCGGCCCCGTAGCCGGCGTTCACTGCAAACGCCGGTCCCCCTTGTGCGCCGACCGCAGCCACATAATAAAACCCCGTGGTCGGGATCGTGTATTCAACGACCGCTCCGGTATAATTAAAGACCGTGAGACCGACAATGACGTAGCCGTTACTGGCGGAAATTCCGGCCACGCCGTTAAAATTCGGGGTCTCGATTGTGTCGCGCAGCGCGGGATTGAGGTAGGAGCCGCCGCCGCCGCCGCCAGAATAGCCCCCGCCGCCGCCAGAATAGCCCCCGCCGCCGCCGCCGCCGAAGGAGCCGCTGCCTCCGCCACCGCCGAATCCGCCGTTCCCGAGGTCATCCAAACCGACGCCGCCGACGAAGGTCGGAGCACTGAGCCCCCCAACGCCGTTGAAGCCGCTGCCGCCGTTGCCGACCCAGCCCGCGCCGCCCCCGGCATCGGCGCCCGCACCTCCAAGTCCTCCAGTCCCTCCCGCGCCACCACCGGTTCCACCGTTCGTTCCGGATTCGGAGATCACGCCTCCGCCGCCCGGGCTGCCCGCCGCAGAGCCTCCGCCGCCGCCCCCGACAGCGATCAGCGTAAGCGCGGCATGCGCCGGCGCATTGACACTGAGCCCTCCCGCAAGCGCAAGCGCGCTCGCGCAGATCATCGATCTCGCGTTCATGGTGAAACCCCTCTCGTCCCCTTAAAGCCGGCCTAATTGCCGCAGGGCAGAAAGCTGATAATCAAAGGCTAATACTTGAGGTGAGTTTGTCAATTGAAAAAACCCCGTAACGCTGGTATGTGGGAAAGTCATCGCGATGTGCCGGTCCTTGGCTCGCTCGATCTTCACAACCTGACGCAAGCGCCTCCGATTTTGCGCTATTGTCGCGAAAGCGAGCGGCGCCGACGGAGCAATCCAGAGATCATAGGGCTCCCTTAAAGCCAGCCTAGTGCCGCAAGGCAAAAGGCTAATACTTAGGTGAATTTGTCAATTGAAAACCCCGTGACGCTGGGTATGTGGCAAAGTCATCGCGATGTCCCGGTCCTTGCCTGGCTCGATCTTCACAACCTGATGCAATCGCCTCCGATTTTGCGCTATTGTTGCGAAAGCGAGCGGCGCCGACCGAGCAATCAATCATAGGGCTCGCGCTTCTCGCGGATCGGGCTCGCGATGACCAGGCTACGCGGCCGCCCGCTTCAGTTCCGCCGCGTCGCGCGCCAGCGCTTCGACCGCGAGATAGTCGCCCGCCGCAAGCGCCGCCTTCTGCAGCATCCATGAGCCGCCGACGCAGGGCACATTCGGCAGCTTGAGGTATTCGGGCGCTTTCTCAAGATCGATGCCGCCGGTCGGGCAGAAGCGCAAGTCGGCCAAGGGCGCGGCGAGCGACGCGATCAGCTTCGCGCCCCCGACCGCTTCGGCGGGAAAGAGTTTCAGCGCCCGGAAGCCGAGTTCGCGCAAGGCCATGGCTTCCGTGGCCGTGGCGCAACCCGGCAGGAACGGAACCGGCGACTCGGCCGCGGCTTTTGCGAGCGCCGCGGGCGCGCCCGGGCTGACCAGGAACCGCGCTCCCGCCTTAACCGCCGGCTCGATCTGCTCGACCGAGACGATGGTGCCCGCGCCGACGATCGCGCCAGGCACATTTTTGGCGATCGCCTCGATCGCCGCAAGCGCTGGAGCCGTGCGCAACGTCACTTCGATCGCATAGAGGCCGCCGGCGACCAGCGCCTTGGCTTGGGCGAGCCCATCCTCGACGCTTCCGACCGTCAGCACCGGGATCACCGGCGCGAGCGCCATGATCGCGGCCGTTTCGGCGTCGTGACGATAAAGCGGCATGGCGCTCTCCAGGAGTTCGAGACGCGCCCTTAGCATGGCGCGTTCGGATGGAAACGTCATTGCGAGGAGCCATAGGGCGTTCATTGGAACGCCCGTCTTTCGACGGGCTATGGCGACGAAGCAATCCAGAGAACGAAGGGATCCCTGCGTTCCCTGGATCGCCGCGTCGCCCTTCGGGCTCCTCGCGATGACGGCGGCGGCGCCGTCTAAACGCGCCATGCCTTAGCATGCGCGGCCTCTGCGCCGCGAGGCTCGCGATCGCCTGCGAATCGACTAGGGTCGTCCCATAAAGCGCGTCCACCGTGACGGAGCCCGAGGTGAACGAGCCGTTCGACCTTTCAGTCTACAAGGAGACGCTGCTCTTCCTGGTGACGGCGGGCGTGATCGCGCCGCTGTTCTTCCGGCTGCGCGTGAGCCCCGTGCTCGGTTACCTGCTCGCGGGCGTTGCGCTCGGACCTTACGGCCTCGGCTCGATCGACCTCAAAGCGCCGTGGCTCAACGCGCTTGCGATCAATGTCGACGTCGATCGACCGGATCGCCGCTTTTGGTGTCGTCGCGCTCATGTTCACCATGGGGCTCGAGCTTTCGTTCGAGCGGCTCAAGCGCATGCGCGCTCTGGTGTTCGGGCTCGGGTTCGCGCAGGTCGTCGTGACGACCCTCCTTCTCGCGGCCGCTGCCTGGCGTCTCGGATTGAGCCCTCCCGCGGCGCTCGCCATCGGCGCGGCTTTGTCGATGTCCTCGACCGCGATCGTCATTCCGATGCTGGTCGAGAGCAAACGCCTCCATTCCGGCGCCGGCCGCGCGAGCCTGGCCGTGCTTCTCTTTCAGGATCTCGCGGTCGCGCCTCTTTTGGTGATGATCGGCGCATTCACCGCGAAAGGCGAAAACGGACTGGCGTGGGAGCTGCTCACGACTCTCGCGCCAGCCGCGATCGGGCTGACTGCGCTCGTCGTCTTCGGACGCCTCGCCTTGCGCCCCTTCTTCCATTTTGTCGCCGAAACGAAGAGCCGCGAGTTCTTCATGGCGGCGTGCCTATTGGTGGTGCTGGGCGATGGGCTCGCCGCAGCAGCGAGCCATCTGTCGATGGCGCTCGGCGCCTTTGTCGCCGGGCTGCTTCTCGCGGAGACCGAATATCGCCGCGAGATCGAGCTCACCATCGAGCCGTTCCGGGGTCTCTTGCTCGGGCTCTATTTCGTGTCGATCGGCGCCGGGATCAATCCGGCCTTCATCATCGCGCGGCCGGGGCTCATCATTGGGCTCGTCGCGGCGCTCGTGGCGGCGAAGTGTCTGACGCTCCTTGCGCTCGGACGCGCATTCCGTCTGCCGTCCCCCATCGCTGCTGAAACGGCGCTCTTGCTCGGGCCGGGCGGCGAGTTCGGCTTCGTGATGATCGGCGTCGCGCTGGCGGGCAGCCTCATCGATCGCCCTCTTGCGACGACGCTGATCAGCGCGGTGGCGATATCGATGCTTGCAATTCCCGCGCTCGCGAAGCTCGGAGCGCGCATCGGCTCAATCCCGAGAGGGGAGGAAAGAGCGCTCGAAGTCCCGCCGGACAGCGAGCAGTCCCGCGTCATCATCGTTGGCTACGGCCGCGTCGGCGCATTGATCGGCGACATGCTTGATCGGCACGCGATTCCGTTCATCGCTGTCGATGCAAACGCCGGGGTGACCGCGCGGGCGCGAGCCGACGGGAAGCCGGTCTATTACGGCGACGCCGCGCGTCCCGAATACCTCCGGCTATGCGGGCTCGAGACGGCGCGCGCGGTGGTCGTCACCATGGACGCGCCCAAGGCCAATGAAGCCGTGGTCGCGACGACGCGCGGCCTGCGTCCGAACGTGACGCTGGTCGCCCGCGCCCGCGACGCAGATCACGCCCGCGCGCTCTACGAGCTTGGCGTGACCGACGCGGTGCCCGAAACCATCGAGGCGAGCCTGCAGCTCTCGGAGGCGGTGCTCGTCGATCTCGGCGTGCCGATGGGTCTCGTCATCGCCTCGATCCACGAGAAGCGGGACGAATATCGCAAGATCCTCGCCGTCGCCGGAGCGCCAGAGCGGCCGCGCTCGACACGCGGCCCGCGACGGGGATGAATGGACCGGCGCGAAGCGGTTGCTCAATCCGCCTTCATCATGCTCGCGCCCGGCTCTAGCCGCCCGCGCCAAATTGGACTAGAAAGCCGCCTTCAATCCGAGAAACCGTCCTTGTCCGCGTTGTTGCGCCTTCTCATGATCACGCTTGCCGTCGGGGCCGGCCTTGCCGGCGCGGCGCGGGCGTCCGATTGCGCCTTCACGCCCGCGCCGGCGACGCGGCTTCAGAGCCTGACTGCGGTCGGCGATTACGAGCCGGTCCTGAAAGCCTGCGTCGCCGCCGACGGACGCAAAGCGGTCGCGATCCGCGAGATGACGGTCGAGGGCCAAAAGCTCGACCTCCTCGCCGATCCGGAGGCGCTGACCACCCGCCTCGAGCGAGCCGCGTGCTGGACCTGCCGCGAAGAGAGCGAATCCGAACTGAGCGAAACGCGCATGGGCCGCGCGATCCGTGCAGTCCGCTTCATGCCCCGGGCCTCATCCATCGCGGCTTTCTTCAGAACGCAGGGCTAACCCATGGCGGGGGCCCAGGCGATTTCGTCACCGGCGACCTCTGCCCGAGCGAGAAGCCGCTCGATCGCACGTTTTTCACGCGCCTCGAGGCTCTAAGCCCACGCGCTCCGGTCGCGCTCTCGATCTCGGGCCTCTGGCTAATCCATCATTTCGATGATTTCCGCTGGCTCGTCGATCAGCGCAATTCCGGCGCGCTCGACATCCTTTGGACCAATCACACCTATCACCATCCCTACCATCGCAAGCTGCCGTATGATGCGAACTTCCTCTTGTCCAAGGGCGTCGACCCGGAGGAGGAAATCCTCGACACTGAGCGGCTTCTCATCGCCAACGGCGAGACGCCGTCGCTGTTCTTCCGCTTCCCCGGTCTCATCTCCAGTGATCCGCTGATGCAGGCGGTGAGCCAGTTCCATCTGGTGACGCTCGGCGCCGACGCCTGGCTGGCGCTGGGCGAGAAGCCCGGGCGCGGCTCGATCGTACTGGTCCATCCGAACGGCAACGAACCCAAGGGGCTGACGCTTTTCTCCGCCGACCTCGCGCGTGGGGAGATTGCCGCTCCGCTTGAGCCGCTGACCGCCGCGCCGGAGTAGCCGCGACGGGTCGCGAAGCGCTCCGCCTGGACCTTATCACCTTCGCGCAGCGAAGATGCCGCTGCCGAGGTAGCCGCCGGTTCCGTTCAGGATGAGCGAGCCGCCCATCTCGCCGTAGAGCGGGGTGACGTTGGTCGCGCCGCCCTGGAAGAACGAGCCGGCCACGGTCGCTGTGCGCCCTGTGGTCCCGCTCACGGCATTCAGCACGCCTCCGAACGTGGGCGCCGACGCCGCCGTCGGCCAAGAGCCGAATGCGGCCGCGCCGGCGTAGTTGGTTCCGTCGAGGCCTGTGATATTCACCATGCCCGTGCGGGCGCCGAAGTTGACCGTGTTCGTAAACCCGCCTGCCGCGAGATAGGTCAGGCCCGCCGTGCCGTTAGCGATATTGGCGATGGCATGGCCGGTGTAAGTGGCCATGCCGGTTGTCGGAAGGGACCCAGCCGTTGTCGGAACGCCGCCGACCCAGAGCAAGAGAGCGCCTTGATCCTCGTACGCGAGTTGGCCGTTGCTGTTGTTTGCGCCGTTGTAGACGCTCCAGAAACCCCACTTGGTGGAGTCGCACACGCAAGGGGTAACGTTGACGGAGGAAATCGAGGTCAGAAATGCGGACGTATTCGCGCCGACGCTGTCGGCCGTAACCATCAGCTGATTGGCGTAGCCGACGGTCGTCGGCGTGGACAGGCCGTCGCTGCGCAACGAGACAGGAATATTGGCCCCGTTGTCGAACACCGCCGCGGCCCTTGCCGCGAAATTCGAGGGATTGACATACGTGCCGCGCGCGCTGTTCAGCCCGTTCAGGCCGTTTCCGTTCAGGCTTCCGAAGACATAACTGGAGATCGCCATGCCGCCCGTTGGCGGGTGTGACGCTCCCGACATTGAAGACAGCAAGCATCTCGCTTGAGCTGCCGGGCAGATAGATGCCGACGTCGCCAGGGCTCCCGGTGAGGTTGGTTATGACATAGGGCGTCGTGTAGTTCGTAAACGGCGCCGATGCGCCCCCGGACGCCGTCACCATCACACCGCCGACATAGCCGTTCAGCGTGAGCGTCGGATGGTTGTTCGCCGAGATCGTCGGCGTTCCCGTCGTGATTGGATTGAACGTGTAGTTCGCCGGACCGCTTCGGACAAAATTGTAGGACGGGGAGTTCGACACCGCTCCTGTGTTCAGATTTGTCGTCGTATTGTTTAAAGTATAGCTCGCGATGGGTACGCCATTCAGGGTCGGCACGGTGTTGGGCCTCGACGTCGTCGTCGCCGAAGACACGGCGCCGCTGGCCAGTCCGTACCATCCGGCCGGGTTGTTCATCGTCGTAGCGGTGAACCCGCCGCCTTGTGTAAAGCCGATGTTGGGCGCATTGCTGATCGCCGACGTCATGACGAACAGCGTGGCGCTTTGCGCCGCGCCCTTCCCCGTCACGCTAAGGCCAGCCTGGAACTGTCTTGAGGTCGTATTCGGCGTGCCGTCCGAATTGAGGCCCCCGGCCTGATAGCCAAGGATCGGCGAGACAGAGAACGGGCCTCGTCCGGCGAAGGCGCCGGTGAGATAGGGCACAGGGCTCGGGCCCGCGCTGGTGCTGTAAGGCCCATGGGTGACCATGGCGTAAGTTACGGTGGGAGCCGGCGTAACCGGCGGGATGATCGGCGGCGGGAGTGATCGGCGGCGGGACGACCGGTGGGGGAGTGACCGGCGGCGGAGTGACTTGCGTCAGCGCCTGAATCAAGTTCCCAATCGCGACGCGCGTCGCGGTCGCGGTCGAGGCGCTGTTCTGCGCCCCTTGCTGGACAGTTTGTCGAGTTGCTTGCGCGATCGTGAGCGCGTTGGCGCGACCCTGGGAGGCGGTCTGGATGATCGTGCGCGCCGGGCGAGTTCGGCGTGCCGACGTTATAGCTCCGAGCCAGACTGTCCGTCGGCTGCTGGCTTGCGCCTCCCTTTTGGCCTTTCTGGCTCGTCAATGAAGCATTCGACTGCGCGATCTGCTGGCTGCTTGCCCGTCCAGGGGAAGAGGGAGGCCGGCTGAACCCAGCGACGGTCACGCCAAAGCCCGGACGCGACACCTCGGTCGTGGTCGGCGTGCAATTTGCCGCGGCGCAGAGCGACGTGACCGACATGTGGCCGAAGCCGAGGATCGCTTGTGTGCCTTTGGCGGCTACTATGCGAGATGATGGCGATGCCGCCGCGCAAGCCGATCGCCGCGACCGGCGTTCGGATCGTCGCCCCTTCGGAATGCGTCGCGATGCCTCCGACGACGCGCACCACGCCCTTGCCCAACGAAAGGGCGAGCTCGCCCCTCGTGGTGGCGGGATTGAAGACGAAACGGTCAATCACCAGCGTCGAGTTGGGGCCGACGTTGAGCGTCGTCTTGTCGATGAACAGCACCTGGACGCTGCCGGTCCCGGTGGTCTGGATCTTCTCGTTCGCGACGACCTGCGTCCCGATCTCGATCACTCGAGTGGGCGCTCCGGGCGGCGTCCCCGAGGTAGCCGTGTTGACCGCGCCGGCGGTGCCGACAGTGTCGGCGTTGGCCCCGGCCGATAGCGCGAGAACCGCGCCGAGCGAGGCGGCGGCGAACAACAGTGGAAGCGATCGTGGCGAGCGCATTCGAGTTTCCTGGATCAGAAGCGGAAGGTCGGCCCCGCCGCGACGATGAAATCCTGCAGGCTGTAGTTCGGAACGGTCGAGTAGGTGCGGAGATACTGCACTTGCAGCGTGAAGCCGAGGTTGCGGAAAAAGGTCGTGTCCAAGGTCCCCGCCACCCGCCATTGTTTGTCCATGCGCGTGGTGAAGGCCGAGACGATCGGATCCGGCTCGGCGTAAGGGGTGTAGGAAAAGCCGGCGGAGGGCGTGAGCGTCCAGACGGAAGCCGTGTGCGCGAACGCAGGCGCCGCGAAAGAATAGGGGATCCCGACATCGACCGAAAAATCGTGAAAAGCATAGGGCCCATAGGTCGCGTTCGACTCGGTGTAGGAGACCCGGCCTTGCCACCCTAGGCCCAGCGGAGCCGAAAGCAGTCCCGAGCCGAAGACGTAGCCGAGCCACTGGCCGCCGCTCTGGCCGCCGGCGGTCGGATAATTCGCGGAATTGTAGAAGTAGCGGTTGCGAAACTCGACCCCGGGGGTGATTGTCAGGTTCTCGTTGACGGGCCAGTTCAGCGACATGCCGCCGCCAAGCGTGTTGAGATAGTTCACGCCGCCGAGCGTCAGCTCATTCCCGATCGCATAAGGATGGATGCTGGGCCCGCCGTAGTCGCCGATCCCGATCCGCGGCCCGGTGCGCAATTCGGCCAGCCCCAAATCGAGGCGCGTGACCTTGAATTGCTGCGAATAATAGGCGATCAGATCGGTTTCCCATCCGCTGCCGTGCTGGTCCTGGAAATCATAGAAATCATGCACGGTGACCAGTCCGAACGCGTTCCAGTCCGGCGTCTTCTGAAACTGGGGCGAGAGCAGCGCATTCTGGCCGAGCGCGAGAACGTTCGGGCTGTTGGGGCCGGCGTTCGCATTGGTCTGATAAGCGAGGCCGAACTGCCCATAGATCGATAATTGATTGACCGCGACCGCCTTGTCGACCGCGGCGATATAGGTCTGCACCTCGGTGCGAACGTCGTCGGGCGTATCGGGGGCGTTGAGCACCGCGTCGAAATAGTTGCGCGCCATCTCATAGGAACGGAGATGAAAATAGAGCACGCCGAGTTGAAGCTTCACCCGGGGAAGATTTGGGTTGTAGTAAAGGATGCGCTCGAGCGCGCCGATCGCCGCCTCGTAGTCGCCGAGTTCGGTCTCAATTTGGGCGTAGCGGAATCCGGCGTCGAGGTCGTCGGGTTTGAGCAAGAGGCGCTTGAACAGGAGGTCGGCGGCGATGCGCTTCTCCGCATCGTTCATGGGCGCGGCCGGCGCCGGGGAGGCGAGTGGCGTCGAAGCCGCGGCCGCTTGCCCCGAAGCCAAAGCGCCGACGGCCGGCGTCGGAGCTGGCGACGAAGAACTGGCGACTTGCGCGAAACCGGCGGGGGAATGAGCCAAAGCGGCGACGCCGATCGCCGCCGCAAGCGCGCCCCCAAAGCGCCGCGAACGGCGCGCGGACTGATGCCCACATTCGCTCGGCGCATATGTGCGATTGGATCGACTCACTTCGGAGCCGTTCTGCATCAGGCGAACCCCAGCTTGCAGTTTTTATTCACTAAATCTCATTTTTACCGAATGCAACCGGATTCTCGCTGTGTTGCGTTCCGATTGTCATTCCGGCGTTTGGCTTTGTACCTGAGTCGGCGCGGCCTATATTTTCATAAGTCGCCGCTTGGGGGAGATAAGCCATGAACGACATTAGCGACGCGCGAACGTTTCCGCTCGGCGACCGGGTCGTGAAGCGCCTCGGCTACGGCGCGATGCAGCTCGCCGGACCGGGGGTGTTCGGGCCGCCCAAGGACCGCGACGCCGCGATTGCGGTGCTGCGCGAGGCGGTCGCGAGCGGCGTCGATCATATCGACACCAGCGATTTCTACGGCCCTCACGTGACCAACCAGCTTATCCGCGAGGCGCTGCATCCCTATCCCGACGACCTTGTCATCGTCACCAAGATCGGCGCCCGCCGCGGCGACAGACGCGTCCTGGAACCCGGCCATGAGCCCGGACGACCTCACGAGCGCGGTCCACGACAATCTGCGCAACCTCCGGCTCGACGTGCTGGAGGTTGTCAATCTGCGGATCATGGGCTCCGTCCACGGACCCGCCGAAGGGTCCATTGAGCAGCCGCTTGCCGCTCTCGCCGACCTTCAGCGCCAGGGTCTCGTGCGCCACATCGGGCTCAGCAACGTCACCTCGAACCAGATCGAGGAGGCGCGCCGGATCTGCGACATCGTCTGCGTGCAGAACCTGTATAATGTCGCGCATCGCGACGACGACGCGCTCATCGACGATCTTGCGCGAGCCGGCGTCGCCTATGTGCCGTTCTTCCCGCTCGGCGGCTTCACGCGGTTGCAATCGTCGGCGCTAAACGGGGTAGCGATGCGGCTCGGCGCGACGCCGATGCAGGTTGCGCTGGCCTGGCTCATCCGGCGCGCGCCCAACATCCTCCTCATCCCAGGCACCTCGTCGCTGGAGCACCTGCGCGAGAACCTGGCCGCCGCCAGCCTCGAGCTGCCGGACGCCATGGCGGCCGAGCTCGACCAGATCGCGAAGGGAGCCGCGCCAGCGTGACGCGCCCCTCCCTTCTCCCTCCGGGAGAAGATGGCGCGAAGCGCCGGATGAGGACTTGGGCACGCCGGATAAGGGCTTGGGCGCGCCGGATGAGGGCTCTTGCAATAGGCGAAGCCGCGCTCCGCGCGAATCCTCACCCCAACCCTCTCCCGTAGGAGAGGGGATGCCCGCCGGGGGGAACCCCTTAAGGATTGGCCTCGCTATAATAGCCCTTGGCGCCGCCGTCCGCATAAGCGGGCGCGAGCGCGATGGTCACTGTGGCCGCCGCCCCGCAAGCCATTGTCACCGCGACAAGAAGAATCAGAAGATATTGCATCGTCCCCAACCGGCCGTCCCCTGCCGACTCTGCGCCCGCCAAAAGCGCCTGACCGGCATCCATGTCAAGATCACACCATGGCGCACGCCGTTCAAATGCGCAGTGATCGCGGTCACACAACGTGTAACCGGCCCAATTGTGCCAATGGTTATTGGGCCGCCGCCTAACGATTGGTTAATCAATGGCGCAAGGCGAGTTCGTCAAAAACAGGACGGTGAAATAGGGTTAAGGACGCGACCGGATCTCGGAGCGGGACTGGTCGTCGCGGCCCCGTCCGATGCTGTCAAGGTCAATGGACCGCGATGGCGCCCGAGAGGCGGCCGAGGGTGCTGCTCCAGCTAGGGTGACACTATTTTCGAAACAAATGCTTGGCTAAAACAGAAAACTATACTACCATGCAAGATTGTCAGAATATCGGCCCGCGCGTAGCAGCAGGCGGTGCGTCGAGAGGCAATGAGGCATTAATTACAGAGGAGATGGGGTTTAGGAGCTCCACCCACAACCTGTGTAGCGAATCGAGGCGGCGGGCAGGTTTCCTAATTTTTCCCCCCGTAACCGATTGAAAAGGCTCGATTCGGAAAAATAAGCGCTAGTAAACGCTAGCCCTTTTACTAGCGTTTATACCCGTTTAGGCGGGTTTTACTAGCGTTTGCCCGCGCTTAGAGATCGCCCTCAGGTTGCGCTAGCCCCGGCCGACATACGGCATCTTGGTCGCCATGATGGTCATGGTGAGGATGTTGGTCGAGAGCGGCAGGCCGGCCATGTGCGCGACCGCTTCGCCCACCTCGTTCACGTCCATCATCGGCTCGGGCGCGATGCGGCCGTCGGCCTGGCGCACCCCCTGGGTCTGCTTGCGGGCCATTTCGGTCAGCGCGTTGCCGACGTCGATCTGGCCGCAGGCGATGTCGTGGGCGCGCCCGTCGAGGGCGATCGACTTGGTCATCCCGCTGACCGCGTGCTTGGTCGCATTATAGGGGATGGAGAGGGGGCGGGGCGTATGCGCCGAGATCGAGCCGTTGTTGATGATCCGCCCGCCCTGCGGCTGCTGGCGCTTCATCAGCCCGAAGGCGCCCTGGGCGCAGAGGAACATGCCGTTCAGATTGACGTCGACTACCGCCTTCCACTGGTCGAAGGTCAGTTCGTCGATCGGAACCGGGGGCGCGTTCTGGCCGGCATTGTTGAACAGAAGATCAAGCCGGCCGAACTCGCGCTCGATTCTGGCGAACAGGGCCTTGACCGCCTCCGGGTCGCTCACATTGGTCGGGATGCTAAGGGCGCGGCGGCCGAGCGCCTTGATCTCGCCGGCTGTCTGCTCAAGCGCCTCGGCCCGCCGGCCTGCCAGCGCCACATGCCAACCGTTACGCGCCAACGCCAAAGCCGACGCCTTGCCGATCCCCGAACCCGCGCCCGTCACCAGGCCATAACGCTCGCCGTCCATGTTTCCTCCCTCAAACCTGCCGAACCCGTTCCCGCCTCAGCTCCGGCGCCATGCGCCAGACAGCGGCGCCAAGCACAATCGCGCCGCCGATGAGGGTCGCCAGGCCCGGATTCTCGCCGAAGGCGATAAACACCCAGAATGGTCCGAGCACAACATCCAGGAGGCTGATGAGGCCAGCTTCCGCGGACGGAATGAACTTGGCCCCCTCCATGAAAAGGACGAAGGCGAGCCCGATGGTCGTCAGCCCGAACACGAACAGAATCGCGAAATCATGAAGGTCGATCGGCTGAAACGTCGAATTGGCGAGGCCGAAAACGCCCGAGCCAAGCGCGCCCAGGCAATTGACGATGATCATCGATGCGTTCGGTCGGCGGCGCTGCAGGACAACCATGCCGGCGAACGCGAACGTCATCATTATCGACAGAGCCTGTCCCAGCAGACGACCGGAGCCGAGTCCGCTCGCTGCGATGATGATGATTCCCACCAGCGCCGCTCCGGAGGCGATCAGTGTGCGGGCCGAGACGCGCTCGCCATTGATGAGGAAGCCCATCGCCGCCGCGACGAAAGGCATCGTGGCGTAGATCACCATGACGTCGGCGATGGTCGTCGTCATTACCGAGGCGGTGTAGGCGGAGATGGCGATCATCGCGAGCAGCGCCACGAGCGGCGAGAGCGCGCCGAAGCCGAGCGGGTTCAAGAGGCGCCCGTTTCGCCATTCGATCAGGCCGACAATTGCGATCGAGGCCGCGCCGAGAAGCGCCCGCCAGCCCATCACCGTCCATACGTCGAGATGGGCGAGAAGGCGGGCGAACAAGCCGGCGAGGCTCCACATCACTGTGGCGACAAGGACCAGCAGCACGCCGCGCCGGCGCGCGGACGTGTCGGCCGGCACGGAAAACTCTCCTCATCGATCAGGGTCGCGTCGGAGAATAGGAGGATTCGGGCCTGAGGGAAACCCGCACGTCAGGGCGGCGGCGTTTGGGCGGCGGCGCCGACGTCTCGCGCGCCGGCGATCCTTTGGACGAGCTTGAGCGCATGGCCCATCGAGCGCGCGCAGGGCGCGACAAGGGCGGCGAGCGCCGAGCGGAACGGAGGCGCCTCGTCGCCGACGCCAAACACAATCCGTTCAGGCGTCTTGGACGGCATCGCGAGCGTGCCGAACGCCCAGTCCCAAATGGCGAGCGCAAAGCCGAGGTTCTTGTCGAAATGCGCGGGGTTAGCGGAATGATGCAGCTGGTGATGCGCCGGACTCTGCAGAATGCGGCCGGCGACGCCGGTGAACGGGATCCAAAGATTGCTATGCCTGAGATGCCCATAGGTCAGGAGGAACATCATGGTGAGAATGTTGCCGTTCAGAAGGGTGAACGGGCGCATGCCGGGACCGAAGCCGTAGGTCATGACGCCGAACACGATTCCGGTCGCAAGCCCGATCCAATTCATGAACGCGATGATCTCGACCGGGTGCTGGCGCAACTCAGTGAGCGTCGTCATCACCTCGGCGGAATGGTGGACCTTGTGGAACTCCCACAAGGCCGGGATCTTGTGAAAGGCGTAGTGGGCGGACCAATAGGCGAGCTCGTAGGCCAGGATCTGCAGCACCGTCGCAAGCGTGAGGGTGATCCAGCCTGGCCACGGAAGGGGCGTGTGCGGACCGAATTCGCGCGTCAGCCACGCGACGATGGCGTCGCGCCAGAAGAACAGGCCAAAGCCCAGCGTGCCGTAGGCGGAGGCGAACACGATCGCGTTCAGCCCCCACAGGCGCATGTCGATCAGCGACGAGGGATGGAGGAGCACGCGCTTCGGGAAGATCGAGCGGAGGAAAGCCCGCGCGTTGGCGCGCCGGCCGCGCGCCCGACGGCGGCCGACGTAATAGAGCGCGCAGAAGGCGAGCGCGCCGATGAGCGCCGGCCCGCCATAGGCTGACGCCGGGCTGAAAGTATCTCGGAGAGCGCTCTCGAATGCTTCCCAGATGGCGACGGGACCGGGCACGGATCTCCTTAAGATCGCAGGTGGATACGAAAAGGCTAGCGCTAGACGCTTCTCAAATGGTTAGAGGGAATGCGCGAAAACTAAGCGCGCTGTTCACGCAATTCTCGTTCATTGGGGGGCGAGCATGGAACAAGCCTTAAGCGTGGGGGACTGGCGCAGCGTCGCCACGACGGCGGATTCCGCCTTCCTCCTCGCTTTCTCCTCCCTGTTCTCGATCATCAACCCGATCGGCGGCGCGCTCATCTTCTATGGATTCACCAAGGACTTCAGCTCCCGCGACCGGGTGAAGGTCGCGGCGCGCGTCGGCTTCTATTCGCTCCTCATCATGTTCGGGGCGTTATGGACCGGGACCTATATCCTGTCCTTTTTCGGCGTCTCGATCGACGCCTTGCGCATCGCCGGTGGAATGGTGATCGCGCTTAGCGGCTTCCAGCTTTTGACCACGAGCGATTCGCATCCGGACCAGAAGCGCCACGAGCGGGAACCGGCGCCGACCGGCGACGACGACCCGATGCAGCTCGCGTTCTTTCCGCTGACCTTGCCGTTCACCACCGGGCCCGGCACCATTGCTGTCGCAACCACGATCGGCGCGGAGCGGCCGTCGAACGGCGTTGGATTCGTCGCCTTCTTCCTCGGCGCGAGCCTCGCGGCTTTCGCCAATGCCGCAATCGTGTGGATCGCTTATCGCTTCGCCGACCGCCTCACGGGGCTGATCGGACCCACCGCCCGGCAGGTCATCGTGCGGCTGACGGCGTTCCTTCTCATGTGCATCGGCGTGCAAATTTTGGTGACCGCGATCGGCGACCTGGTCGTGAGGTGGCGCGTCGCCTAGAGCCGCGCCGCCGCGGCAAGCTCGATCCGTTTGGCGCCTGCTCGCAAGGGACGATCGCCCCGCCCTCCGGTCGGCTCCGCCAAACCGGCGCCGCCGCGGCCCTTCAAATAGCCATCCACCGAGAGCGGCCCCGGCCCTCCAATACAGAGCGCGAGGAGCCCTGCGATGTAAAGCAGGTCGGTTTCATAACCCGGCTGGCCGAAGTGCGCGCCAGCCGCATCGTAGGACATGAGTTTGATCGAGCTGAACCCGTTGGGAAGATGGACGGTGAAAATCGCAACCAGGAGCACCACGATCATCGGCGCCGCAGCCATGGGTATAAAGGCGCCCGCAAGGATCAGCAGTCCGCCGACGATCTCAACGACGATGGTCGCCCACCCGAGAAGGTCGGCAAGCGGCATTCCGATGGCGTGTAGAATCGCGATGAACCCGTCGGCGCCGCGGGAAAGCTTTGCGTAGCCATGTTCGACGAAGCCGAAACCTAGAATCAACCGAAGCGGCAAGGCGAACCAGTTCGTCGGAACGGGAAGCGGCGAGATTGCGAATCGGCGAAAAAGGGAGGTGAACTCCATAGCCTGGTGTTCGCCTCGACGACCGCTTCGGTTACGCGCTGCCGGGAATTTTCTGGGCGGTCCGCGTCGCCTTCTCGGCCAGATAGAGGGCGCGATAGCGCTTCAGGCGCTGGGCGTAAGCATCAACGCGGCTCGGGTCGGGCGTGAATTCGCGCTGGACAGGCGGGCGCGGACAGATCGCCTCGACGCTTCCAGCGCCTGCGGCCAGCATGCCGAGCCTCGCTGCGCCGAGCGCCGCGCCCGCTTCCGCGCCGGAAGCAAGATCGATCGTCAGGCCAGTCACGTCTGCGATCATCTGCCCCCAGAATTCCGAGCGCGCTCCGCCGCCGACCAGCAATGGCCGGACCGGCCGCGCGCCAGCCGCGTCCAGAACATCGACCCCGTCGGCGAACGAGAAGGCGACGCCCTCCATGACCGCGAAGACCAGCGCGTCCGCGCCGTGCGCGGCGCGGAGGCCTGCGAACATGCCCGTCGCCTCAGCGTCGTTGTGGGGAGTGCGCTCGCCGCTGAGGTAGGGCAGGAAGACAGGCGCGGATTCGACGGCGCTCGCCGAGCGGGCAAAGGAATCCGCCGCGGCGATGACTCCCCCGATATCGCCTTCGCGTCCAAGGATGGCGGCGATCCAGGCGAGCGAGGAAGCGGCCGACAGCGTCACCGCCATGCCGTGCCAGCGATGGGGCAGCGCATGGCAGAAGGCGTGCAGCGTGCGCTCGGGGAGGCGAACGAAACTATCGGTGACCGAAAAGATGACGCCCGACGTGCCGAGCGAGACGAAGCCCGCCCCCGGCGCCGTCGCGCCGACTCCGATTGCGGAAGCGGCATTGTCGCCACCTCCGCCCGCGATCGGAATTTTGCGCCCCTGGAGCTTCCAGGCGGCGGCGATTTCCGGCGCGAGATGAGCCGAAACCTCCGACCCCTCGACCAGGCTCGGCATGGCCCTCTCGGTCAAACCGGTCGCCGAGAGCAAACTGTCGTCCCAGCGCCGCCGCCCGACATCGAGCCAGAGCGTGCCTGAGGCGTCGGACATCTCGGACACCGCCTCGCCCGACAGCCGCAGGCGCACATAGTCCTTGGGCAAGAGCACGCGCTTCGTCGCCTTGGCGATTTCGGGCTCGTGCGCGGCGACCCACAGCATTTTCGGCGCGGTGAAGCCGGGCATCGCGAGATTGCCGGTGCGCTCCTCGAGATCGGGAACGCGCCGGTTGAGCTCGGCGCATTCGGCGAACGAGCGCCCGTCGTTCCAAAGAATCGCGGGCCTGAGCGGTTTGTCCTGCGCATCGAGCAGGGTCGCGCCATGCATCTGGCCCGAGAGGCCGATGCCGGACAACCCGGCGAAGTCGGATGGCGCGTTGCGGCGGATCGCAGCGACCGCGGCCTCGACCCCCTCGACCCAATCGGAAGGGTCCTGCTCGCTCCACAGGGCATGCGGGCGCGAAACATCAAGCGGGGCGGAACCTTCGGCGATGACCCGCTGTCCGGCATCGACGAGCAGCGCCTTCACCGAGGAGGTGCCAATGTCGAGCCCCAGAAATGTGTCTCTTGCTCGCTCAGCCATTGCCCCTCCCTTGAGGCGGCCACCATAAACAAAAAGCCCCGGCCTTGTCGCCGGGGCTTGAGCATCTAGCGCGTCAGATTTTGGAAATCAGGCGACCTTCAAATTGCCCGCTGACGAGCGTCCGGTGCGCTTGTCGGCGACAATCTCGTAGGCGACCTTCTGCCCTTCGTTGAGGTCGCGGAGCCCCGCGCGCTCGACGGCGCTGATGTGAACAAAAACGTCCTTGCCGCCGTCGTCAGGCTGGATGAAACCAAAGCCTTTCGTTGCGTTGAACCATTTGACGGTTCCCGTAGCCATAGAAGTAGTCCTGTAGATCAAGTTGAGAGGAGCGGCCGGGTGTGTCGCCAGTCCGCTATCGGTGCGGAAGGCTTCCTCGTCGCGCCGCATGACGCGATGTCGAGTCGTCAGTCAAACATCGATTCGAGCCGCCATAGCCAGACAAGGTGTTGAAATCAAGACAGCGTTCTCGTTCTGACCCCCGCGCGAAAGCGCTAGATCCAAGCGTCAACCGCATGGGCGATTTGGGCTCCAGCTTCGTAATATGCCTCCCTCAAGGCCGGCAGGGCCGGGGCGTCGGGCTCGGTCACCGGGAGCGGCAGGTCTTGTTCGCGCAAGTTTCCCAGAACGTGATCGGCAAGCAGGCGCCCGAACACCGTGCCCGTGCCGATGCCCCTCCCATTGTAGCCGCAGAAGGTCACGACATTGGGGCTAAGGCGATGGAACCGCGGCAGCGCGTTTCCGGTCATGCCCATCATTCCATACCATTGCGCCTCGAACTCGACCGCGCCGATTTGCGGAAACGTCTTCTTGAGCGCGCGCTTCGCCCAGGCGCGGTGGACCTCGAGGCCCGCGAGGCGAAGGGCGCCGATGCTGCCGAACAGAAGCCGCCCCGCTTTGTCGAAGCGGAATGAGTTCATGATGAACTGCGTGTCCCAACAGCCCTCGCGGCCGGGCAGGATCGAGGCCTTGAGCTCAGGCGCGAGCGGCCGGGTCGCGAAATTGAAATAGGGCACGCGGATCTGCTCCCGCTTGCCCTGCGGCCAGAGGCCGCCTTCCGCATAGGCGTCGGTGGCGACCACGATCCAGTCCGCCGCCACGGTTCCCCCGTCGGTCTTGAGGCGCCAGACCTTGCCCGTCCGCTCGGCCGAACGCACCGGGCTTTGCGTATGAAGGACCGCGCCCGCGGCGAGCGCCGCGCTCGCCAGCCCGCGCGCGTAAGCCAGCGGCTGGATGGTGCCGGCGCGCAGGTCGAGAAGCGCGCCCGCGTAAAGGTCGACGCCGATGCGCCGCGCCGTCTCCTCGCGGCTGAGGAGTTCGACCGTCGCCCCGCGCGCGCCCCATTGTGCGCAGCGCTCTTCGATCTTGGCGAGGCCTGACGGCCCGATCGCGCAATGCAGCGTGCCGTTGCGCACGAATTCGCAGTCGATGCCATGCTTGTTGACGCGCGCCTCGACCTCGGAGGGCCCATTGCCCAAGAGCTTGAGCAGCCGCTCGCCATAATCGGCGCCGAGCCGCTTCACGATCTCGTCGGGGGCGAGCCACATGCCGGCGTTGACCAGGCCGACATTGCGCCCCGCGCCGCCGAAACCGATTTCGACCGCCTCGAGCGCGACCACCTTCGCCCCCGCCTCCGCCAGATTGAGCGCCGTCGAGAGCCCGGTATAGCCGCAGCCGATCACCGCCACATCCGCCCGAACTTCTCCGTTGAGCGGCGAAGTCGGCGGCGCGGGGGGAGCGGTGATTTCCCAAAGGCCGTGCGAGAGCGGGTCGTTTTTCATGGCTTCGTGACGATAGTGGAGGCAGTTGTCGATGACGTGAGCCAACGTCATGGCCGGGTCAAGCCTGGACAAGCCCGGCCATGACCACACCGGCTTTGGAAGCGCAGGCAAAGACAACGCGCGACGCTATAGAGCCGCCGCCTCTCCTTTCCTTGAGAAATCGTAATGCGCTGGCCAATTCCTGGATAGGCGAGACGTTGCATGGTCGCTCCATCGACCGCAGATGCGGTCAATACCGAATTGGAGCGAACACAATGTCATTCTCCGGTCTTGCGAGCCCCCAGGGGCGGCGCAACACGATTCTCGCCTCGGTCGCGGTCGCCGCGCTTGGCGTCGCCGGCGTTCTCGGCGGAAACGCGTTGAGCCCGACTCACCCCGCCTATGCTGCGGCTGTCTCCACCGCCGACCTGCCGCAGAACGCCCCGTCGTTTGCGCCCCTGATTGCGCGCGTCAAAGCGTCGGTCGTGTCGGTCAAGGTCAAGATCCCCGCTGAAGACGGCGACGCTCAGGCCAACGTTTCCGGCCAGATGGACAATCTTCCCCCTGAAATCCAGAAGTTCTTCAAGCAGTTCGGCGGTCTCCCCGATGGCGGCGCCGTGCCTGAGGGCCGGCATCCGATGATGATGGGCGAAGGGTCCGGCTTCTTCGTTTCGGCTGACGGCTATATCGTCACCAACAACCACGTGGTCGACCACGCCAAGACCGTCACCGTCACCACGCAGGACGGCAAGACGCTCGACGCCAAGGTCATCGGCACCGACCCGAAGACCGACCTCGCGCTCATCAAGGTGAACGAGGCCGGCGACTATCCCTTCGTCGCGTTCTCCAAGGAGATGCCACGCATCGGCGACTGGGTCGTGGCGATCGGCAATCCTTATGGCCTCGGCGGCACCGTGACCGCGGGCATCGTCTCGGCCGAAGGCCGTGACATTGGCGATGGGCCCTACGATCGCTTCATCCAGATCGACGCCCCGATCAACCGTGGCAACTCGGGCGGCCCGACCTTCAACATGAAGGGTGAAGTCGTTGGCGTGAACACCGCCATTTACTCTCCCTCGGGCGGCAGCGTCGGCATCGGCTTTGCGATTCCCTCGACCACGGCCGATAGCGTCATCGGCGCGCTCGAGCACGGCGGCGTCGTTCCGCGCGGCTATCTCGGCGTCAACATCCAGCCGGTCACCGCCGACATGGCCGACAGCCTCGGCATGAAGAGCGCCGGCGGCGCGATCGTCGACGAGGCCATGCCGGGAACGCCGGCGGCCGAGGCCGGCCTCAAGGCTGGCGACGTGATCACCAAGCTCGACGGCAAGCCCGTCAAGGATGCCGCGGATCTCACGATCCGGATCGGCTCGTTCAAGCCCAACGACAAGGTCGAGCTGACCTATATCCGTGACGGCGCCGAAAAGACGGCTCAGATCACGCTCGCCGACCAGAAGAACGAGAAGGTCGCCAAGGCCGACACCTCGAAGGAGCAGGGCGCGCAACTCGGCATCCAGATCGCTCCGGCCAAGGAGGTCGCCGGCGCGGGCGACAAGGGCGTCGCCATCGTCGGCGTCGATCCGAATGGAACCGCCGCCGAGCAGGGACTGGCGACTGGCAACGTCATCCTCGATGTCAGCGGCAAGCCGGTTTCGACCCCTGAGGACGTGAAGTCCGGGATCGCGAGCGCCAAGAGCCAGGGCAAGAAGGCGGTGATGATGCGGATTCAGACCGCCGACGGCGCCCGCTTCGTGGCTGTGCCGTTTCCCAAGGCGTAAACCGAATCTTACGCCTGAGGACGGGCGGCGGCGCGCTTTCTGGGAGGGTAGCGCGTCGCCGCTTCGACCCACCTTCAACGCCGGGGCTCGCGCCCCGGTGTCGCTGTTTTTAGGCCGGGTCCGCATGCCGCCGGCGCCGCGATGGCTGCCTTCCCTCTCCCGCTTGTGGGGGAGAAGGACGATCGGGTCGGGCATCTTCGCTTAGGGAGCAATCGCGCTCGGCCTCTCCCCGTAGGGCGTTCGGAAGAACGCTCGTCTCTCGACGGGCTAGGGGGCGGGTGCACTAACGTCTCAATTCCGCCAAATGCAGCAGGCCCGATTCGAGAGCCCGCGGCCGCTCGCCAGATTCCCGCGAGCTGCTGATACCTTCGTGTCCGCGCTTTTCGCGAAACGCGTGTTCAGGCGTTTCCCGCAAGCGCCTGTCTGTGCGGCTCTGAGGCTTCGTTCTTGGCGAGCAGCCGATAGAAAATGACGACGTGAACGAAAAACAGGCTCGGGACCAGAAAGCCCGGGATCAAGAGCCAAGGCAAACTGGTCATGATGGCGCTCGTTGGAGGGCCGGCAAATGCGTTGAGCGGACCCGGCGCGGACAAGGCGCCCAGCGCGATCGCGTTCACCAGGTCCGCGGCGCCGAAGACGTTCCATAGCAACGCCAGCATTTGAACGCGCGCGCCGAACCGGGCGATCGACCAGGCGAGCGGCGCCGCGGTGACCCCAACGACAATGTCGCCCCAGCCCGCGCTGGGGGCGAATGGCGCGGGAAGCCTCCCCGCGGCGTAGAGAGCCACAAAGATCACGCCGAGGATTCGGATCGTGTTGACGGCGACCAGCGCGGGTAAAGGCGTGGCCAGCATCGCTGCCCGAATTGGCCCAAAGGCGAAGAAGGCGCAGACGAGCGCCACGACCGGCAGCACAACTGTGAGGCCGAGCGCGGGAACGCCAAGTCCACGGGTGGGATCGAGCGCGCCGCCCGCGCCGATCGCGAGCACGAGGACGAACCAGGCGATGAGAACGCCGGCGACCGTCAGGCGCCCGCGCGACGTCTCCGCCATCGCGTAAGCCAGGAACCCGATGACGAGCGAGGCGCTAGCGGTCAATCCGATCGTCGAGAGAATGTCGAACATGACGCTTTCTCCTTTCAGTGTATATACACTTACATGCGAAAATTTTACCGCGGGCGCAAGGGTGGGTTCGCCGCCAAAGCCGCGTCCTGCGCCCTCCTCCAGAAGGGGAAGGCTCGTCGCGCGGTCTCTTCGCCGGCGGGCGTGATCGCCACCTTGCGGACGCGTCGGTCTTCGCCCTCGTCGATTCGAACAAACCCATCCCGAACGAGCAGACGCAGATTGCGGGTCAAGGTTGTCCGCTCAAGGCCTTGGAGGTCCGCAAGGCGCGTGGTCGGAATAGGGCCGGTTTGAATCAGCGTCGCCAATAGCGTGAACTGGGTGCCTCGAATGCCCGACCCTCGCATCGCCTTTTCGAACACGCGAGTCAGATCCCGGCTCCGGCGGCGCGCGGCGGTGCAGACGCATTGGCGACAGGCGACGAAGTCGACCTTATCAGGTTGCATGTTACGTGTGTATACACCTTTATTCTGACTGTCAAGGCGCTTGGATCGGGGGTGGTGGAAAAGAAGGGGGCGTGCGGCCGCCCGTATCAAGGGCCGCGGCGCTCGGTCAGGAAAAATCGACAATTTCTTGCCAAGTGGGCTGCGCCTTGATATTGTTTTTCGGAAAAGCTTGGGTGAGCTCTGCTGGCGCTTTTCACGAGTGACGCGACCACGGCTCGAGCGTCGAGGAAAGCTGGCCCTCGGAGGTGTCATCGGCGGCGCGTCCTTTGCCAAGGGGCGACGTGGCGAAACGGGGATGGAGCTAAGCAGTTGAAAACAAAGACGCTGCCGCCCCCAATCTTAACGCAATAACAATCCGCAATTTATTGCAGAAAATCAGAATTCAAGCTAAGCTTGCTCTATGAACAGCCCTGCGCCTTCGCCTTCCAAGATCGGTCGTTCGCGTCTCCACGGCCCCAAACGTCGGGGAGAAACCGCGCTGAAAAATTTTCTAGCGAAAATCCCGTGTAAGTCATTGATAAGTCTCGTTTCGGACGAGAGAATCCAAGGAAATCCAAGGAAATCCAACGCCTAGAAATAGGGAAATTTGAAGCGAAACGGCCAGGCGCCAAGAAAACCCAAACTTACCGCGCCCGCTCCCAGCCGCCCTCGTCGCTTTCCCGCCAATAGCTGATCGCGCGGCCTTGGTCCTTGAGCCGCCGCCACTCGCCCCGCGCGAGCGCAAGGGCGGCCTCGTCGCGTCCGTCGAACAGGATGACGACGAGGTTGAACGCGTCGTCCGCGTCGGCGGTTTCAGCCCCGGAAAGCCTGACCAGCATGGTCGCGGCGTTGGCGTTCTCGAGTTCGGTGGTCAGAAAGACCGGCTGGGTCATCGGATCGCCGTCGCCGGCCGCGCCATGCGGAAGAAAACTCGCGTCGTCGTAGGTCCATAACCGCTCATTGAGCGCGGCGACCATTTCATCGGACGAGGCGCGGACGAGGACGCGTCGGCCTTCGTCGAGCGCATGCTCAAGCAAGGACGGCAGAGCCTCATCCACGCGTCGCCGCTCGAGATGGTAAAAGCGGATCTCAGTCACTGGCCCGCTGGGCCGACGATGACGAAGGTGCGGTCGGAGCCGGTCGCCATCAGTCCGAGGCTCACGCCGCCGGGTTCGTGCTCTTCAGTCTTGCCTGCGACATAGACGTCGCCACGCTCGCGCGATGCCGCGAGATACTCCCCCGCATCCGCGCTCATGCCCTTGAGGACGCTGCGACTCTTGCCCCCGTCCCAGCCCAGCGCCGCCTTCAGGGCCGCCGCCTGGAAACGCTCGAAATTTGTGGTCGTGCGGGCGTTGGCGGGCTCGCCGATGCGCGCCTCGAAACGCACGAATTGATCGCCGCGACAAGCAGAGGGTCGCGTCCACGTCCACCCTTGTCGTGATGTCGAACACGTTCGAATCGGAGCGCGTGCGGGACACGACGACGGCGCGCCCGAACTCGACCTGCATGTCGCTGGCTTCGGCTCGCAGGGCGTTGGAAAAGGCGTCGCATCCGGCGATCGCCCATGCAGGCTCAAGTGACGCGAACCAGGCGGTCGGCAAACGCGAAGATCGTGGACAGAATCCGCATCCTGACCCCTCCGCCCGACTTTCCAATCGATTCGTCAATGAGAAGCTAATCTTCGTAGGAGTTGGCTATGAGACGGTTGAGAAGACGCACGCCCCAGCCCGAACCCCAGGATTGATTGATGTCGGAGGGCGGCGAACCCATCGCGGTCCCGGCGACGTCGATATGCGCCCACGGCGTCTCCTTGACGAATCGCTGCAGGAACTGCGCGGCGGTGATCGAGCCGCCGTGACGGCCTCCGGTGTTCTTCATGTCGGCGAACTTGGAATCGATCAGTTTGTCATAGGCCGCGCCGAGCGGCATGCGCCAGACCTTTTCGCCGGTAGCTTCGCCCGCCGCCCTGAGCCGCTCGGCAAGCTCGTCGTTATTGGAGAAGAGTCCAGCCACATCAGTGCCCAGCGCGACAATGATGGCGCCGGTCAGTGTTGCAAGATCGATGATCGCCCGGGGAGAAAAGGTCTCCTCGGCGTACCAGAGGGCGTCGGACAGAACGAGCCGGCCCTCGGCGTCCGTGTTGACGATCTCGATCGTCTGGCCCGACATGGAGGTGATGATGTCGCCCGGCCGGATCGCATCGCCGTCGGGCATGTTCTCAACCAGGCCGACGACGCCGACCACGTTGATTTTCGCTTTGCGGGCGGCCAGCGCATGCATGAGCCCGACAACGCAGGCCGCCCCGCCCATGTCGCCCTTCATATCCTCCATACCGGCCGAAGGCTTGATCGAGATGCCTCCCGAATCAAAACAGACCCCCTTGCCGACAACTGCAATCGGCTTCGTCCGCTTTGAACGCGCCCCGTTCCATCGCATCGCGACGAGCCGGCTTTCGCGCGCTGATCCTCGTCCGACAGCGAGCAGCGCATTCATCCCCAGTTTGCCCATCGCCTTCTCGTCAAGAATGTCCACGTCGACGCCGAGTTTCTCCAGCGCTTTGGCGCGGCCGGCGAATTCGAGCGGAAAGAGGACGTTGGGCGGCTCGTTGACCAGATCGCGGGCAAGCTCGACGCCTTCCGCGATGGCGAAGCGTTCCTCCCCAGCTGCGCGCGCGGCTGCAGCGTGGCTCGAGCCGATCACAAAGTGGGGCGCCTCGGCGCCATTGTCCTCCAACTCCTTCTTGCGCGTCTTGTACTTGTCGAACCGGTAGCCGCGTAGGCGAAGGCCGAGCGCAAAGTCGGCTGCCGCCGAGCCGTCCCACGTTCCTGACGGCGCCTCGAAGGCGACTTCGACGCGCTTCGCCCCGGTCACTTTGCCGAAGGTGAACCCGCCGAGTGTAATGAAGTCGATCGGCGCGTTGTCCTTGCCGGGAGCGACGCCCACGACCACCAGCCGGGACGCGTCGAGGCCAGCGGGCGCCAGGATGTCGAGCGCGGTGCGCTGGGCGGCGCGAAAGTTGGACGCCTTCGCCGCGGCGCGGATGAGCGGTTCGAGATCGCCGAACTGGGCCGTCACCGCGGCGGCCGGCTTCATCTCGGCTCCAACGAAAATCACAAGCGCGCTGCCTTTGGGCGGCGAGAGGGACCCAAAGGCGATCTTGATGGCTCCGCTCATGACCAACGCCTATCCCATGTTCTGATTTAAGGACTTCAGACCAACCGACGCGGCGTCGCTGGCGGACGCCGACATATCAGGGGGTTTGCTGCGCTCGTCAATAAGCCGCCGCGATTGGGCGGCATATTTCAACCGGTTAGGATCTCAACCTGGCATTGGAGCGAGTCGCCTTGCAACGACACAACGCATCGGGCAAGCGCAACGGGCGGACGGGCTCCCCCTGACGCATTGGTCGTTCACTTCCAGACAATACGGCGGCGATGATCCAGATTGAGCGCTACCTGTTTAGGACGGCGACCACGGCCTGTGTCTCAGGGCTGGTGGTTCTCACAGGCGTTGTCTGGGTGACCCAGGCCCTGCGGCAGATCGACCTGATCACCAGCAAGGGCCAGACCATTTTGTTATTTCTCTTGATCACTGCGCTTGCGCTGCCCTCGCTCGTGGCTTTCATTGCGCCCGTGGCGCTGTTTGCCGGGATCCTTTACACCCTCAACAAGCTCAATGGCGATAGCGAGCTCGTCGTCATGGCCGCTTCAGGCATGTCGCCCGTTCGGCTGTTGCGTCCGATGGCGCTGCTCTCGGCGATTGTCTTTGCCGGCGTGGCCGTCCTCTATATCCAGGTTCAGCCCTGGAGTTTCGGCGCGATCGAGAACTCTAACGACCTTCGTTCGAGCCGATTTCATCGCCAACTTCGCCCGTCCAGGCGCTTTCTCCCAACTGGAGGCGGGATTCGTATTTCACTTTCGTGAGCGCACGCCCGATGGGGCTCTTCACGGAGTGTTTATGCAGGACCAACGTGATCCCACGCGGGTCACAACGTATATCGCTGAAGGCGGAAAAACGATCGATCGGGACGGAGCGAGTTATCTTCAGCTATCCAAGGGCGTCATGTTGCGGCCTCAGTCAGCCAGCAACTCGGCGATGGTGACTTTTGATGACTACACCATCGACTTGTCACAGTTCGCGCACGCGGTCAGTGCGATGAAAAGGCCGCGCGAACGGTCCACCGCGCAATTGATGGCGCCGGACGCCAAGGATCGGGCGGATCCAGCCCTCTCTGGTCATATCCGCAGCGAACTGCTCGACCGCCTAGCCAGCCCGGTCTACGCTCTCGCCGGCGGTCTCATCGCTTTTGCGGCGCTTGGAGAGGCGCGCACCACCCGTCAGGGTCGAGGGGTTGCGATCGGAGGAGCGGTTCTCGCATTCGCCGGCGTGCGTATGCTCGGGATTGCGGCCACGACCCTCGCGATCGGCGTGCCGTCCACCGCTGTCTTGGTGTGGACGGTTCCGGTCGCCGCTTGTCTGGGGGCCTTGGCGGTGATCTTTCGGCGGGCAATTCTGGCGCTCGCCCAGCCGCTTGCAAGGTTTCCTGCGTGATCGGCCGGACGCTGTCGTTCTACCTTGCCGGCCGCTTTGCGCGCACGGTCATCGCCGCGTTCATGCTGGTCTTCGTCCTCATCTACGCCGTCGATCTGGTGGAGCTCCTGAGGCGCTCGGGCGATTCCCGGCGCGCGACCGGGATTATGATGGCGGGCTTGTCGTTCCTGCGGACGCCCACGGTCGCCGAACAGGCGTTGCCGTTCGCGGTTCTGTTCGGGTCGATGATCGCGTTCCTAAATTTGTCACGCAAAATGGAGTTGGTGGTGGCGCGCGCGGCGGGGCTATCCGTCTGGCAATTCCTGACGCCCCCGCTCGCCGTGATCGTCCTCATCGGCGTGTTCTCCGTCATTGCTTACAATCCAGCATCGACGTGGATGAAAGAGAGATCGGACCAGATCGAGAGCAGCGTATTTGGCGGCCCGGCGTCGGGCGCGATCGGGATATGGATTCGACAGAAGAGCGTCGACGGCCAAGCGGTCATTCGCGCCATCGGAAGGAGCGGGGGCGGGAATGAGTTCAACGGGATCGAGGTCTTCAACTTCGACGACAAGGGTAATTTCGTCGAACGGCTCGAGGCCGCCTCAGGCGAGCTGCGCGAGGGTTATTGGGTGTTGCACGACGTTGTGTCGGTGACCCCGGGTTTCGAAGCCCTGAAGGTGTCCACCTACCTGTTGGCCACGAACCTCGATCGCCGGGAGGTCGCCCAGGCGTTCGTCTCGCCTGAAACCGTCTCTTTTTGGCGGCTGCCGGCGCTTGCCGAGCAGACCGCCCGCGCGGGATTGGACCCAACGGCCTATCTCCTGAAATATCAGGAACTTCTGGCGCGTCCGCTGATGCTGGCGGCGATGGTGCTGGTGGCTGCATGCTTTTCGTTAAGATTCTTCCGAATGGGTGGGATCGAGTATATGGTTTCCGGTGGCGTCGTGGCGGGCTTCGTGCTTTATGTGGCCACCAAAGTGGTCAGCGATCTTGGGGGAGCCGGATTCCTCAGCGCCTCCGTCGCAGGATGGTCGCCCGGGATCGTCGGTTGCATGTTTGGCGTGTATGTGCTGCTGCAACAAGAGGATGGTTGATGGGTTTCGCCGTCAGCTTTCCCTTTGAGTTGAATTCCCCGCCGGAAGTGGGCCGTGAGGATCGCACTGTCGTTCGCGATCGCGGCGGTTGCGGCTTGGACGCAATTGTTTGCGGGACCAGCTGCCGCACAAACGCCTTCCGCCCCTCAGTCCACCCAGGCGAAGCCGCAGGACAAACTGGTCATCGACGCGGACGAACTCGTCTACGACAAGGACAAGAACACCGTCACGGCCGAAGGCTCAGTCCAACTCTTCTATCAGGGTCGCGTGCTTCAGGCCGACCGTGTAATTTATGACCGCGCCTCCAAGCGTGTTTACGCGGAAGGCCACGCCAAGATGACGGACGAGCATGGCAACGTCGTCTACGGTACCCGGTTCGCGCTCAGCGACGATTTTGCCAACGGTTTCATGGAGAGCGTCCAGGTCCTGACCTCCGACAAGACACGCTTTAGCTCGCCGCGCGTGGAACGCTCGGGTGGCGACATTACAGTGCTGGAAAAATCGGCCTACACCGCCTGCGAACCGTGCAAGGACCACCCTGAACGGCCGCCATTCTGGCAGGTGAAGGCGACCAAGATCATCGAAAACCAAACGACGCACACGATCTACTACGAGGACGCCCAACTTCAGTTCTGGGGCTTTCCCGTCTTCTACATGCCCTACTTTTCCTCGGCGGACGCGACCGTCAACAAGAAGACCGGACTTTTGGCGCCGTCGATCGTTTCCGGCGCCGACCTGGGCTACGGCCTCAGCATACCCTATTTCATCAATCTGGCGCCCAACTACGACCTGACCCTCACTCCAACCTTCCTCTCGAAGCAGGGATTGTTAGGAGAGGCCGACTGGCGTCAGCGGCTCTCCAACGGCACGTACAGCATCCGTGCGGTCGGGATCGACCAGGAGCAACCTGGAGCCTTCCCGGCTTTTCCTTATGGGGCGGGGGACACGCGACTGCGAGGGGCGATCCAAAGCAACGGGAACTTTTTCCTCAACGACACGTGGCAGTTCGGCTGGAACGGCACATGGATGAGCGACAAATTCTTCCTTAACGACTATCGGCTTCAAGGCATCAACTTCGACAATTTCTATTTCCAGGACATCATCTCGTCGATCTACCTGCGCGGTCAGGCCGCCCAGAGCTTCTTTGACCTCAGCGTGTATCATTTCGAGGGCACGACGGCGAGTGACGACAATCGCACGCTGCCGGTCGCCGTCCCGGTCTTCGACTACAACCGGGTGATCAACGTTCCCGCCGACCGCACCAACGGGATCGGGGGCGAGCTGACGGTCGATGCAAACATCGCCAACATCGACCAGACCAACGCCGCCTTCCAGTCGACCGGCCTTCAAACCTTCGACAATGCCTTTCATCTCTATAATGTATGCGAGACGCAGGTCGGAGGGACGTTCGTCAATACCTATGTCCCGGGCAAGTGCATGTTGCGCGGCATCGCCGGCGATTACACGCGGGCGTCGGGACAGGTCTCGTGGCAGCGTGGCTACATCGATCCCATCGGCGAGGTATGGAAGCCGTTCCTGTTCGCCCGCCTTGACGGCGAGGCGACCGAACTCAATGAAACCGGATCGATCACCTACGCCAGCGGGTTCGGCACGAGCACGGTCGCCAATTCGAGCCAGGCCGCCTTCTTTTCCGGCTCGAGCCAGGGCGCCTTCGCACGCTATATGGCGGGCGCGGGCATCGAGTACCGCTTTCCGTTTACCTCCAGATCGTCCTGGGGGACGCAGACGATTACGCCGATCGCCCAGTTCATCGCGCGGCCGAGCGAGATCATTCCGAGAATCCAACCCAACGAAGATTCGCAGAGCCTCGTTTTCGACGATACGAACCTGTTCGCCTGGAACAAGTTCTCCGGCTACGATCGGGTCGAGGGCGGCACGCGGCTCAACTACGGATTCCAATACGCTGCCGATTTCGCCAACGGAGGCCACGCCAACTTCGTCGGCGGGGAATCGATCCAGGTCGCCGGGCAGAATTCCTACACCCTCTATGATCCCACAAACGCGGGGCTCGAATCCGGCCTTGACAAGAAGTACTCGAACTTCGTGTTCGGCGAGACGCTGCAGCCGTTCTCGAGCCCAATTACGCTCATGAGCAAACAGCAATTCGACAGCTCGACCCTGCAGCTCGACCGCTTCGACGGGATCGCCAGAGCAAGCTACGCCGGCGTCAGCGGCACCGTCGATTACGCTCTTTACGCCGCCCAACCAGCCCTCGGCTATGAATTTCCGCGCGAGGGTGTGACCGGGAGCCTCGCCTACACTTTTCAGAATTGCTGGTCGTTCGACGGATCGCTCGTGGTCGACATGTCGCGTCACTACTACGACACCCTGGGACAGACGACCCCGATCTTCAATCCGATCGGCTATTCGTTCGGCGTCGGCTACAAGGACGAATGTACGACGCTCACCCTCAGGTATTCGTCTAGCGTCAGCCAGCCAGGAGCCTTCACCTCACTTCCGAGCGGTATCGTTACGGTGAATCCCGTAACACGCAGTCAGACGCTGATGATTCAGCTCGTGCTGCGCACGCTCGGCGATGTGAAGACGAACGTCGGCCTCTGATCGTCGCCAGACCGGCGAATCCATCTCGGAGCCTCGAGCATGACCGGCGACATGCCGCCGCTGGCGATGACCATGGGCGATCCGGCGGGAATCGGCCCGGAGCTGGCGCTGGCCGCGTGGCGCGACCGATCGGCAAGCGCGCCGTTCGTCGTTTTCGCGTCGCCCGGCGTGCTCGCCGCCGCCGCCAAGCGCGTTGGCCTTGCCGCGCCGATCATCGAGACCGATCCGGCAGGGGCCCGTGCCGCATTCTCGACCGGCCTGCCCGTCGTCCCGCTGAGAAATGCGGTTGAAGACGCGCCCGGCCGCCCCAGCGCCGCCAACGCCCAGGCGACGATCGAATCGATCGAGCGCGCGGTCGAAGCAGTCCGGCAAGGCAATGCGCGCGCGGTGGTGACCAACCCCATCGCCAAGGCCGTGCTCTATGAGGCCGGCTTCAAGCACCCCGGCCACACCGAATATCTGGGCGCGCTCGCCGAGGCCTGGGGCGCACCGGCCTTTCCGGTGATGATGATCTGGTCGGAGACCTTGGCGGTCGTCCCGGTCACCATCCACATTCCGCTCGCCGACGCGCCAAAGGCGCTGACCGCCGACCTCATCATCAGGACGGCGCGCATCGTCGCTCGCGACCTCACCGCCCGCTTCCGCGTGGCGCGGCCACGTCTCGCCGTCGCCGGCCTCAATCCGCACGCAGGCGAGGGCGGAGCGATGGGGCGCGAGGAGATCGCCATCATAAGGCCCGCGATCGAGGCGCTTCGGGCCGAGGGGATCGACGTCGTCGGACCCCTCCCCGCCGACACGATGTTCCACCCCAAAGCGCGGGCGCGCTACGACGTGGCGCTCACGATGTATCACGACCAGGGCCTCATCCCGGTCAAGACTCTCGCCTTCGACGAAGGGGTGAACGTCACCCTTGGCCTGCCGTTCGTGCGCACCTCTCCCGATCACGGCACGGCGTTCGACATCGCCGGCAAGGGGCTCGCCAATCCGGCCAGTCTCATCGCCGCGCTCAAGCTCGCCGACCGATTGACGCGATGAGCCTGGCCGCGGACGGCCTGCCACGCTTAAGCGACGTGGTCGCGGCGCACGGGCTCAGCGCCCGCAAGGCGCTCGGCCAGAATTTCCTTTTCGACCTCAACCTCACCCGAAAGATCGCCCGTGCCGCAGGGCCGCTCGCCGGCGTCGCCGTCGTCGAAGTTGGCCCCGGGCCTGGCGGGCTCACGCGCGCGCTGCTCACGGAGGGAGCCGAGACGGTGATCGCCATCGAGCGCGACGCCCGGGCGCTCGGCGCGCTCGCCGAGATCGCGGCGCATTGGCCGGGACGGCTCGAGGTCATTGAAGGCGACGCGCTCAGCATCCCGCCTCAGGCTCTCATCGCCAAGGCCGGGACGAGGCCGATTCGCATCGTCGCCAACCTGCCCTACAACATCGCGACCGCGCTCTTGACCCGATGGCTCGAGGTCGAGCCGTGGCCGCCGTTCTATGACCGCCTCACGCTCATGTTCCAGCGCGAGGTGGCTGAGCGTATCGTCGCGACCCCAACCAACCGCGCCGATTATGGGCGGCTCGCCGTGCTGGCGGGATGGCGGGGGCAAGCGCGCATCCTGTTCGACGTCCCGCCCGCCGCCTTCGTCCCGGCGCCGAAGGTCACCTCGAGCGTGGTCGAACTCGTTCCGCGGGCGACACCGGAGCCTTGCAACCCCGCGATCCTGTCGGCGCTCGCCCAGGCCGCCTTCGGCCAGCGGCGCAAGATGTTGCGCCAGTCGCTGAAAGGCTTCGCCGCCGCCCGCGGGCTCGACCTTCCCGCGCTCCTCGCCGCCGCCGGCCTCGAGCCGACCATGCGGGCGGAGGAGGTCGACGTCGCGGGATTCGTGGCCCTGGCCCGCATCGCGTTCGCGACGGCGGGATAACAACAGGCGGCGGCTGTGAGCCGGCGCCGCCCTCATGGCAGGAGGCTGGGATGCAACCAAAGCGGGAATCCGCATCAAGCAAAATGAAAGCGAATGAAAACAAATGAAAGAAAAATCGCTTTCATTTGTTTTCATTTATTTTTCTGGAATCGAGCCTTTTCAATGGGTTGCAGCGGAAAAAATAGAATTTTTTGACCGGACGCTTTTGACACGCAATGGTTGTCGCTGCAGGCAGCGGAGCCGTCCAGCTGCTCGCCGCGACGTGTCGATGATAGGCGATGGAATTCCTCATGAACCAAAAGATAATAGACCAGGCTTCGGCTTTAGGCAAGCAAATGTCATCCGCCTTTCCAAACGGCCGCTCCCCCAAGACCGGGCAAAGGAGTGGCCCGGCGGGGCTAAGCACGGGCGAACGCCCTCATCCGGCGGCCTTCGGCAACCTTCTTCCCTCGGAGAGGGGACCGCCTCACGCCTTCGTGACGCTCGCCCACGCGCCGCGGCGATAGCCGGCAAAGCCCAAACTCACGAAGCCGATGGCCATCATCGCCCAGGTCGAGGGCTCGGGCACGGGCAGGCCCATGGCGCTGAGCGCAGCGTCCGCGACGAGAAGATGCCCCGCCGCGGTCGGATGGACGTCGTCCCAGAACAGATAGGTGTCCTGCACGGCGGGGTCCGTGGAGCAGATCGAGCCCCCGCTCGCGTTCCCGGTAAAGCCGCCCGTCCAGCATGGAGCCGTGACGTTGGAGAAGCCAAACGCGCCCGGATCTTGCACCGCCTCGTCGATCAGAGCGTAGGTATTGAGATTGAAGACCGTGAGTCCGGCGGCCTCGACTGGCGCCAGGTCTAACAGCACCTGCTCATCGAAATAGGCCGAAAGGGCAGAGGCCTCCGCGGAGACGGTCGGACCCAGAGGCGTAATCTGCGGCGTAACGCCGAGGTCCGGCACGTCGAACAACACCAAGTCCTTCGCGCCTGCGACCTCCAGGTCGCCCGCTTCCGTCGCCACCACCTGAGCGGCGGCGGCGGCGGCTTGCGTCGGCGTGAGACCGCCCGTCGACGATCCATCGAGAATCGCGAACAGATCGTTGGCGCCGATCGAGAAGGTGTAGAGGGCGTTCGCGGGCGCGCTGGCGTGGGCCAAGAACAAGCCGACCTGTTGCTCGAGATTCGGGACAAGCGGGTTGTTTGTATAAGAAGATCCGGTCGTCGCGCCGCCGAAGGCGTAATCCGTGCCTCCGGCCAAGCTCGGGGTCAGCGCCGGAAGGCCCAGCCTCGCGGCGAGGTCCTGCACCCAGACTGGCCCGTTGCTGAATTCGCCGTTGACATAGGGGCTGGCCGGCTCACTTCCGCTTGTCGCAAGGTACAAGTTGCCCACGTCCGACAGGCTGTCGCCGAACACATATTCGGCCGAGAAATTGGCGGCTTGCGCGGCCGAGACGCCGAGCGCGATCGAGCAGCAGGCGACGCGCGCGAAAGCCGCGCCCGAAAAGAATTTGCCAGTCATTTTGGACGTCTCCCCGTCGCGCCCGTATCCGTAGGCCCGACTCGTTTTCGCCGTCATGGTGACGTGGGGAAGCCATAAGTCAAGGCGGAGGCGGTGGACAACGTAAACCGTCGCCGGCTGGAACGGAGTTGCAGCGCGCGGCTGGTCGGGTGCGAAGGGGTCGTGTCCCAGCTGGTCATTCAACCAAACGGTTGACTTTCAAAAAACAAACGCGTACATTCAACCACATGGTTGAATTTGAGTCACCCCAACTCGGTCCTGTCTTTCATGCGCTAAGCGATTCCACGCGCCGGCGGATGCTTCTGGAACTCGCCTCCGGCGAGCGGACCGTCGGCCAGCTCGCTCAGCCCTTCGCCATCTCGCTCGCGGCGGCCTCGAAGCACATCAAGGTCCTGGAAGGCGCCGGATTGATCCGGCGCGAGGTGCGCGGGCGCGCCCACATGTGTCGTCTGGATCCGGGACCGCTGGAAAGCGCGCACGAGTGGCTGAGCTTCTACGAGCGCTTCTGGACCGCGCGCCTCGACATCCTCGACCGGCTCCTCCGCGAGGAGGACGAACAAAAATCCGCGATCCCCAAACAAGGAGACGAAAAATGAACGACCGCGCGAAAGTCGACGCCTATGGCGCGCTATCCGAGCCGGCGACGCTGACCATCCAGCGCATGTTGCCGGGTCCGATCGAACGGGTCTGGGCCTATCTCACCGACAGCGACCTACGGCGCAAGTGGCTCGCGGCCGGGCATATGGAGATGAAGGTCGGCGCGCCCTTCGAGTTCGTCTGGCGCAACAGCGAACTCACCAATCCGCCGGGCAAGCGCCCGGAAGGCTTCGGCGAGGAGCACCGGATGGAAAGCCGGATCACCGAGCTCGATCCGCCGCGCAAACTCGCCTTCACATGGGGAAAGGAAGACAGCGACGTTTCGATGGTGCTCGAGCCGAGGGGCGAGAAGGTGCTCTTGACCGTGGTCCACCGCCGCTTGCCCACCCGCGGCATGATGGTCGGCGTCAGCACCGGCTGGCACGCGCATCTCGACATGCTGGTCGCGCGCCTGACCGGCGAGGAGCCAGGGCCGTTCTGGGACGGGTTTGCCCGCCTCAGGGCCGAATACGACCGGCGGATCCCGGGCTAACGACGCGCGGCTCGTCATTGCGAGGAGCAAAGCGACGAAGCAATCCAGGGATCGTAGGGCAGCGGCCGTGGCTCTGGATTGCTTCGCTCCGCTCGCAATGACGTCGACCAACGCTCGAATTCTATCTCCACGACCACGAGGACAATCATGCACAATCAAGTCGTTTCGCGCGACGAATGGCTGAATGCCCGGCTCGCGCTGCTCGCCCGAGAAAAGGAGTTGACCCGGCTCAGCGACGAAGTTGCTGAGCGCCGTCAGGAGCTGCCCTGGGTCCGGGTCGACAAGGCTTATCGCTTCGACACCGACGAGGGGACCGCGACGCTGAGGGACCTTTTCGGCGGCCGCTCGCAGCTCCTCGTCTACCATTTCATGTTCGGGCCCGATTACAAGGCGGGCTGTCCGTCCTGCTCGATGATCGCCGACGGGTTCAATGGCTTCGCCGTGCATCTCATGAACCACGATGTCGCGCTCTGGGCCGTGTCGCGTGGGCCGCTCGCCAAGCTGCAAGAGTACAAGCGGCGGATGGGGTGGACGTTCCCCTGGGCCTCCTCGTTCGGCGACGACTTCAACTTCGATTTCAACGTCTCCATCACCGAGGAGCAGCAGAGCAAAGGCGGCGTTGAGTACAATTATCGGCGCGGCGACCATCCGCTGACGGCGGCGCAGGTTCCTGAGCCCGTCGCCCGGTTCGCGGCGACATGCGGAACGGACGGGCGGACATACATGCGCGACCGGCCGGGCATGAGCGCCTTCGCATTGCAAGACGGCGCCGTCTGCCACACTTATTCCACCTACGCGCGCGGACTCGACGGATTGTGGGGCGCCTATCAGTGGCTCGATCGCGCGCCTAAAGGTCGCAATGAGAACGGCATCTGGTGGCGCCGTCATGATGAATATGGCGCCCCGCTCCATTCATCCATTCGGCAAGCAGGAGGTTAGCGATGGACACGCCCTCGATCGTTTCGCGACAGGATTGGGACGCTGCGCGTGAGCAATTGCTCGTGAAGGAGAAGGCCGTGATGCGCGCCCATGACGCGCTCGCCGCCGAACGTCGGCGCATGCCGTGGATGGCCGTCGACAAGGCTTACGAGTTCATCGGGCCGAAAGGCAAGGCGAGCCTCATCGACCTGTTCGAAGGCCGCCGTCAGCTGATCGTCTACCGCGCCTTCTTCGAGCCCGGCGTGTTCGGCTGGCCCGATCATGCCTGCCGTGGCTGCTCCATGGGGGCCGATCAAGTGTCGAATCTCGCGCATTTGAACGCCCGAGACACGACGCTGGCCTATGCCTCTCGCGCGCCGCAAGCGGACATCGCGCGGCTCAAGGAGCGGATGGGCTGGAAAATGCCGTGGTACACGATCACCGACAGTTTCGACGCCGACTTCGGCGTCGACGAGTGGCACGGCCACAACGTCTTCTTCCGCGACGGGACCAAGATCTACCGCACCTATCTCATCAACAGTCGTGGCGACGAAGCGATGGGCACCGTCTGGAACTATCTCGACGCGACGCCGCTCGGGCGCCAGGAATTATGGGAGGATTCGCCGGACGGCTATCCCCAGACGCCGCCTTACAAATGGTGGAACTGGCATGACAATTACGAAGCGGAAAAGTCGGTCGATCCGCAATGGGCCAAGGTGTCGGACGCAGGCGAGGCGGCGTTCCGAAACAATGAGGCGGGCGCGCAGCGATGAGCGCGATCTCGATCGGCGGCGCGAGCCACGGCGCTGGCGTTGCCCGCGTCGCGGCGGAGTGGCTCGGCCTCGCGGCCGCGCCGACCTTCGCTGCGATGGCGCTCATGACCGCCGCTCTTGGCGCCGGCGCCGAGCCGCTCTGCTTGGCGCACGGTTCGCTCATGAGCGGAATGACGCCGATGTATCTCATGATGAGCGCCTTTCACGCGGGCCCGTGGCTGCGGTTGGCTGCAGGCTGGAGAAGCTGACGGCCGTCGCTTTTGGGATTGGTGTCGTCCCTGCGCAAGCGGGGATCCAGCCTTTTTCCAACGACGGCTGATCTCGTGCTGGATTCCCGATCGGCCGCTTCGCAGCCGTCGGGAATGACAAGAACGAGGCGACCGCTCACACCCCGTCCAACCACCCAAGCAGCATCTCGAGCCATGACAACTCGACATGCACGCGGAAGCCGGCGGGCGTCTTCACGAGCAGGCCGCGCAGACCAAAAAACATGACGGCGGCCGAGGGCGAGCCCGAAGCGAGGTCGGCCGAGGTCGCCTGCATGAGCGCTTGGCCCGCGTCCTCGCCCGAAACCTCGACCGCGGCCCAGGCATCGTCGACGCTGGTCGCGCACCAGCGGTCCCGCCAGCCATCCGCGACGATTATCGGCGCGGGCGTGACAAGCAGCGCGCTCGTCCGCCCGATCCGTAGGCCATGCGCGCCCTCCGGCGCGAGCGCATAGAGCCCGAGCATGGGCGCGCAGGGCGCGAGGTCCGCGGTGGCGGCGTCGAGATCGCCGGAGATCAAGGTTTGCCCGAGCTACCGAGCCGCCGTGCCGCAAGCCGTTGGCCGGTCGATGAGAAGCTCCCCGCGCCGCGCGCGGGCGGCCACTGCGTCTCACGCATGGAGCCGCTTTCCTTCCGGATCGAGCGCGGCCGGCGTCGTGATCGTCGCGCGCCGCTCGGCGCCGAGATGGAAGACGCTGACGGTTTCGCCGATGCGCGACAGACCCGCTTCGATGAGGCCAAGCGCGATCGGGCGGCCAAGGCTCGGACTGAAATAGCTCGACGTCACGTAGCCCTGCGAGCGCCGCGCTCGGCCCGCGTGCGCGACCACATGCGCGCCGGTCGGCAGCGGCGCTTCTCCGGACGCAACGCTCAAGCCCGCCAATTGCTTGCGGCTCGGGTCGGCGGCGACAGGCATGAACAAAGAGCGCTTGCCGATATATTCGTCCGTTCGTGAATCGCGCGGACCCCTGACGCCAAGATCATGCGGCATGGTCGTCCCGTCAGTGTCCTTGCCCACGACGATGTAGCCTTTCTCGGCGCGCAGGATCATCAGCGCCTCGAGCCCCATGAGGCCGTCGGCGAACGCCGGCAGCTTCTCGGCGAGGCGCGCGCGCAAACGCGCGGCGCGGCGCGCCGGAACCGAGAGCTCGTAAGACCGGTCCCCGGTGAAGCTCACCCGCGCGATCCGGAGCAGGCCCGCCGTCGAATGCGCTGGCTGTGAACGCCATATGCGGCAGCGTCTCATCATCCAGCTCGACATCGAGCCCGCAGGCCTCGATGAGATCGCGCGAGCGCGGGCCGGTGACGGTGAGCGTCGCCCATTGCGCGGTCGTGTCGTGAATGGCGACGCGAGCCGGGTCGAAGCGATCCTGCCGCCAAAGTTCGAGCCGCATGCGCACCGCATCCGTATGCCCCGACGAGCAGGAGACGAGGAAGCGATCTTCCGCGAGGCGTAATGTCACCCCGTCGTCGAGCACGACGCCCGATTCCTGCAATACGAAAGCCGTAGCGAATCCTGCCGACTTTCAGCGTCGACAGGCGGTTGTAGCTATGGAAGTCGACGAGCGCGGCGGCGTCGGGGCCGATGATCTCGATCTTGCCCAGCGAGGAGGCATCGAACAGCGCAACCGAGTCACGCGCTTGCGCGGCCTCGCGCTGGATCGCACGGTCGGGATCGTCGGTCCCGTACCAAGCTGGCCTCAGCCATCCGCCATATTCGCGCATCTGCGCTCGGTCTGCGCGATGCTCGGCCTCGAGCGGCAGGCGCCTGAGCGGATTAACGAGCGCGCCCCGCCTTCGGCCCGCGATGACGCCCATCGGGACTGGCGCGAAAGGCGGGCGATAGGTGGTTGTTCCCGTTTCATCAATCGTGCGGCCGGTCAGCGCGGCAAGTGCGGCGATGGCGTTGACATTGGCGGTCTTGCCCTGGTCGGTCGCCATGCCGAGCGTGGTGTAGCGCTTCAAGTGCTCGACCGAGACGTAGCCCTCACGCGCGGCGAGCGCGACGTCCTTCAGCGTCACGTCGTTCTGGAAATCGATCCACCGCCGGCCCTCGTCGTCGGCCTTGGGCCAAGCGGCTTCGATCGTGTAGCTGCCGGCCGGCGCGTTCGGCGCGGCGCCTTCGCCGCCGCCGGCCTCGTGTCCCTCGCGCAAAGCCTCGGCCAGCGTGAAAGCGCCGTTGGCGGCGCCGGCGACAGTCAAGTCTGCGACCCCGCCTGCGGGGACGAGCGCGGCAAGCGCCTCGTCATAGCGCAGACGCCCGCGCGCTTGGGCGTAGAGATGCACCGTCGGCGACCATCCGCCGGACAGAAGCAGCGCGTCGCACTCGCGCGCGCCCCCGCCGATGCGAACGGCTTCGACGCCCCGGGCGCCGATGACGTCATCGACGAGGGCGCCGTGCGTGACCGGCAGTTGGCCTGCGGGCCCATGGGCGCGCATATCGACGATCTCGACCGTGGCGCCCGCCTCGGCCAAGGCCTCGGCGACAGGATAGGCGCTGTCGTTGTTGGTCGCGATCACGATGCGCTTGCCGACCAGGACGCCGAAGCGGCGGAGATAAACGAGCGCCGCGTCGGCGGACATGACGCCCGGCCGATCGTTGTCCGGGATGATCAGCGGCCGCTCGATCGCGCCGGCTGCGATGACGATCCGCCTCGGGCGGATGCGCCACAAAGCATCGGGCGACGGCGCGCGACGCTCCCAGGCGCAAACCAGGTTGCCGTCATAGACGCCGTAGGCCGTCGTTCTCGTCATCACCCGCCCGCCGGCGGCTTCCACGGCGCGCCCGACGCTTTGCGCCCATTCCCGCCCGTCCCCGCCTTCGATCGCGCCGCCGCGATGGACGAGCTGGCCGCCGATCTCTGCGTGATCATCGAGGAGAAACACCACGCGTCCCGCCCGAGCGGCGGCGGCCGCCGCGGCGAGACCCGCGGGGCCGGCGCCGACGACAAGCAGATCGCAGCGCGCGTTGATCTGCGGATTGTCGGCCGGCGGCCGGTTGTTCGGATCGACGCGGCCAAGGCCAGCCATGGCGCGGATCGGACCTTCGAAGGTCTCCCATCGCGGCCAGAGAAAAGTCTTGTAATAGAACCCCGCCGGCAGGACCGGCGCGAGCTTATCGATGAGAGCGGCGCGATCGGCGGCCGCGGTCGGCGCCGCATTGACCGAGCGCACGGCCATGTCGTTCTCGAGCGCCTCGGTGGTGGCGCGCAGGTTCGGCGTCGTGCGGCCCCAGCCCGTCACGTCGACGATCGCGTTCGGCTCCTCGGTCCACGCGCCCCACATTCCGCGGGGCCGGTGGTATTTGAAGCTGCGGCCGACAATGCTGACCCCGTTCGCCAACAAAGCCGAAGCGATGCTGTCGCCGGCGAAGCCGATGTAGGGCTTGCCGTCGAAGGTGAAGGCGAGAGGCCGTCCGCGATCGACCTGACCGCCAGTTGGCAGACGAACGCCCGTCAAGACGCAGGCCTCGTCAGCGCCTCGCTACCGATGACGGCGTTCGTCGCCGTGTCGCGCGTCATTGCGAACATCTCCATGCAGGTGAGATGCAGCCAGATCTCGCGCGCCTCGCCTTTTGGATTGGCGTTGAACCAGAGGTAGTTCGCCCATTCGGCGTCGCTGACCGAACCTGCCGGTTCCGGCCGCGCCTTCGGTTCGCCGACATAGTGGAATTCGGTTTCGTCGCGCGGACCGCAGAACGGGCAGGGGAAGATTTGCATGTGCCGCCTTCAGGCGGCCTCGTCGCGCGGGTTCTTGATCGTCTGAAGGACTTCAAAGCCCTCAAACTCGGGATGGCCGAGATAAAGCGGCTTGTTCGAGCCCGCGTCACGGTGGGCGGCGCGAAAATGTTCGGATTGCGTCCAGGCGGTGAACGCGTCCTTGCTCGCCCAGACCGTATGCGACGAATAGAGCACGTGATCGTCGCGTTCGGGCCCGCGCAACAGATGGAACTCGATGAACCCCGGCACGCGGTCGAGATGGGTGTCGCGCGAGAGCCACACGTTTTCGAACGCGCCCTCGGCGCCTTTCATGACCTTGAAGCGATTCATGGCGATGTACATGGGCGTTCTCCTTCTAGTGAGCGATGCCGGAGCCGGCGGCCTCGTCGATGAGCCGCCCTGAGGCAAAGCGGGAAAGATCGAAGGGCCGGCTGATCTCGTGATGGGCACCGGTCGCCAGCAGATGCGCGAGCAGCGTGCCGCCCGCGGGAATGGCCTTGAAGCCGCCGGTTCCCCAGCCGCAGTTCAAGAAAATGCCCGGGACCGGCGCAGGCCCGATGATGGGCGACGAGTCGGGAACGACGTCGACGATCCCGCCCCATTGCCGCATCAGCTTGAGTTGGCCGAAGGCCGGAAACATGTCGAGAAGGCCGGAGATGACGATCTCCTGCATCGGCGGCGAGCCGCGCTGGCCGTATGAAGGAATGCGGTCGAGACCGCCCCCGAACACGATCTCGCCCTTGTCTGATTGGCTGGCGTAGACGCCGGTCCCCAGATGCAGGACGACGATGTCGAGGCAAGGCTTGACCGGCTCGCTGACCATCGCCTGCAATGTGTAGGAATGAATCGGCAGCTTCACTCCGGCTTTGGCCATGAGTTGCGACGAATGACCGGCGACCGCGACGCCGACCGCTTGGGCGCGAATTTCGCCCAAAGGCGTCTCGACGCCGACGCAGGCGCTGTTCTGCATTATAAAACCCGTCGCCTCGCAATTCTCGACGATGTCGACGCCGAGCCGGTCGGCGGCGCGCGCATATCCCCAGGCGACCGCGTCGTGCCGGGCGATTCCGCCGCGCTTTTGCCAGACGCCGCCATTCGGCAGATAGCGGGAATCGAGGGACTGGGTCATGAGCGGCAGCCGTTCGCGGACCTCGTTCGGGCCCCAGAGCTCCGCGTCGACGCCATTGAGCTGCATCGCATTGGTAAGGCGCGCGGCCATCTCGAGCTGAGAGGCCGTGTGCGCGAGATTGAGGATCCCGCGCTGGCTCAGCATCACGTTGAAATTGAGCTCGCGCGACAGGCCCTCATAGAGCCTGAGCGCCAGATCATAGAGGGCGACTGACTCGGGATAGAAATAGTTCGACCGCACGATGGTGGTGTTGCGGCCGGTGTTGCCGCCGCCGAGCCAACCCTTCTCGATCACGCAGACGCGCGAGCTTTTGTGAAGTCTTGGCGAGATAATAGGCGGTCGCGAGCCCATGTCCGCCGCCGCCCACGATGACGAAATCGTAGGCCGGCTTGGGCTTCGCCTTGCGCCAGGCCTGCGGCCACCCCTTATGGCCGGCGAAGCTCTCGCGCAGGAGAGCGAAAGCTGAATAACGACTGCTCATGTGACTTCCAAGCAGAGCAGGGCGTCGAGCAGCTCGTCGCGATTCTTGAAATACCAGTAGAAGCTCGACCGCGACACGCCGAGCCGTTCGCTTAAAGAGAGCACCGTGACGCGGTCGACGCCCTCGACGGCGAGCACGCTCAGCGCAATGTCGAGCCAGTCGTCCCGGGTCGCCTTGACGTTGCTCGACTGCGCCCTCCGGCGAGGCGGCGGGCCTGACGTGGAGGGCCAGAGTGCGGAATTCGCCATCGTCAGCGTGCAGCCAGCGCTTGATTGGTCACGCGCGCATCGCCTTGCCGAGAGGATCGTATGGCGAGGGCGCGATGACGCGCGCTTTGCGCTCGGCGCCGACGATATGCACGCTGAGCTCGGAGCCGATCTCGGAGGCTTCCGGCGCGACCAAAGCCATCGCCAGGCTCTTCTCTATCGTATGACCATAGCCGCCCGAGGTCACGAAGCCGAGTATGGCGCCCGATCGCCAGACCGGCTCGTAGCCGGTCGCGTCCGCGTCGGCCGCGTCGATTTCGAGCGTCACAAGTTGGCGTTCGGGCGGCGGTCCCTTGCTCTCGATGAGCGCCGCCTTGCGGCCGAGGAAGTCGCCCTTGTCCCAGGCGATCCAGCGATCCATGCCGGTCATGCGCGGCGTACGGTCTTGCGTGAATTCCGCGGACCAGATGCCGAAGCTCTTTTCGAGCCTCAGCGACAACAGCGCGTTGTAGCCGTATTCCCTGACTCCGAGGTCGCGTCCGGCCTCGAGCAGGGTCCGGCGCAAGGCCCCGTGCTCGAGCGCGCAACAGTTGATCTCGTAGCCGAGTTCCCCCGTCACGGAGAGCCGCGCGACCTTGGCCCGCACGAGGCCGATGTCGAGGGTCGCCGCGCCCATGAAGGGGAGGGTCGCGTTCGACACGTCCTGATGGGTCACGCGAGTGAGCAATTCGCGGGATTTCGGGCCCGAGAGCGAAAAGCCGATCCCATCGTCGGAAATGTCGCGCACGCTGACGCCTTCGCGCGCGTGGGCGGCGAACCAGCGCATATGCCATTGACGAAGATAGTAGGAGCCCTCGATCCAGAATGTCCCGTCGCCCCAGTTGATGATGGTGAGGTCGCCCTTGAGCTTGCCCGTCTCGGACAGCATCGGGGCTAAACGCGCGCGGCCCGGCTTGGGCAAGCGGGCTGCCGTCATCCAGTCGAGCCAGCGTTCGGCCTCCGGACCGGTCACTTCGTAACGCGAGAACGAGGCGATATCGAGAAGGCCGACGCCCTCCCGCACCAGGCGGCATTCGCCGCCTACGATGTCGAAAGCGTTCGAGCGCTTGAGCGTCGGCCTTTCTTCGAAGCCTGCCGGCGCGAAATAGAGCGGGACCTCAAGCCCCCAGGAATTGCCCCAGCGACAGCCTGCTTCCGTCATTGCGTCGTAGGCCGGGGTCATCTTGAGCGGCCTGCCCGCAGGCAATTGCTCGTTGGGATAGGTCATCACGAAGCGGCGGGCGTAGAACTCGCCGGTCGTCTGCTTGATATATTCGCGATTGGAGGCGAAGGGCCCGTACCGCGCGATGTCGAGGCCGTAGACGTCCGTCGACGCCTCGCCATGGATCATCAATTCCGCCAGCGATTTGCCGACGCCGCCGCCCTGGAGAAATCCAGCCATGACGCCGCAGGCGAGCCAATAGCCCGGCTTGCCGGCGACCGGGCCAATGAGCGGGTTGCCGTCAGGCGAGAAGGTGAACGCGCCGTTGACCCATTTGCGTATCCCCGCCGTCTGCAAAACCGGATAGCGGCGGTGAACGAGTTCGAGCTCGCTGGCGATGCGGTCGATGTTCTCCTGGAGGAGCTCAATGCCGTAATCCCATGGCGCGCCGTCCATCGACCAGTGCTGGGGATTGGTCTCGTAGATGCCGACCAGCATCCCCTTCTGATCCTGCCGCATGTAGGTGAATCCCTCGAGGTCCACGACCATCGGCAGTTCTTTGTTCAACCCGGCGATCTCGGGGATGGTCTCGGTCAGGAGGTAGTGGTGCTCCAACGGCGAGAGCGGAAGGTCGAGGCCGACCATCCGGCCGACCTGCTTCGCCCATAGACCCGCGGCGTTCACCACATGCTCGGCGTTGATAACCCCCGCCTCGGTGATAAGGTCCCACGAGGAGTTCCGGGCGCTGCTTTAATTCCAGCACCCGATTGTGCTCAATCACCGTCGCGCCCCGTTTCTTGGCCGCGCCCGCGTAAGCCCACACTGTTCCTGTGGTGTCGACATAGCCTTCGCGGTCGGCCCACATCCCTCCGAGCACCCCATCCACATCGATGATGGGGCAGCGGGCCTTGATCTCCTCCGGCGTCACCAGGCGCACGTCATCAATCCCGATGGCCTGGAAGCGCCGGTAGGACGACTGCAGCCACTCCCAGCGCTCCGGCGCCGAGGCGACATGAATGCCGCCGGTCATGTGCATGCCGACTGGCTGGCCGGATTCGGCCTCGACCTCCTTCAGAAGGTCGATCGTATAGGCCTGGAGGAGCGCCATATTCGGGTTGGCGTTGAGAGCGTGAAAGCCGCCGGCTGCGTGCCAGGAGGAGCCAGCGGTCAGGACGGAGCGCTCCACCAGCGCGACGTCGGTCCAGCCAAATTTGGTCAAATGGTAAAGAACGGAAGCCCCAACGACCCCGCCGCCGATGACGACGACGCGATAATGCGCATTCATTTGCGGGTCCTTGACTTAAGCGCCTGTCATTCCGGCCGGGGAATTGTTTGGCTGGTCTAGACACCATTGTCCAAATGGCGGCGGCGTGGCTTATTTTGTCCGCGAGTGTGGCTTTTGTCGCCTTGTCCGGGGCGGCCGAATATGCGTATGCATGACTGTTTGCGTCGGTCGCAACAGGCGGCTTTGCGCCGCCCGAAGGCCGTCGCCTTCGCGGTTTAATGAGGATGTCATGGCTGAGGTTCAAGCCCGTTTTTTCAGGGAGGCGCTGGCAAGGTCGCCAGTCTGAGACCGAGGGCGAAGGAATCGCCCGCGCAATCGAGACGTACAGAGAGTTAGCGAGTGTGACGGGCGATACTGGCGGGGATTAGGCGTCGTTCGTGCGTGCGCATGCGTTTTGAGGCAAAGGGGTGGTATGAGGCGGAGCGGGGCCTTGACGCTCGCATTGGTCCTGACGCTTGGCGCGGTAACCGGCGGCCGGGGGCAGGAGCTATCGGGCTCTGTGACCCCAGCGAACGGGTCTCCATTCGGCGAGCTTGCTCTGCCTTCGGTCCCGCAGAATTGGGGTGATCTGCCGTTCAAGCTGACCGCTTCCGAAACCGTGTCCTATAACTCGAACATAGATTCGCTTCCGATTGGCTTCGTTAACCCGCGGGGCGGGCCACAAGGCGATTTCACGGCGACATCCAATTTCGGCTTCTCAACCGGGGCCAACGTAGGAAGTCAGCGCCTGTTTCTCGACGCGAACTTCGGGGTCATACGCTATCTCCACAACGTCGAATTCAATTCGACGATATACTCGCTGAACGCTGGCGTTGACTGGAACGTGACGTCGCGGTGCTCAGGAGCTCTCACCGCGAGCCTCTCCAAGTCGCCGGCCCAGCTCACGGAACAGGTCGGAACCGGCATCAACTACTCGACGTCAAACGCGTTCAATGAAACCGGGAAATGCGCCATCTCCAATGGATATTCCTTCCTATTCAACAGTGGTCTATCGACCCTGACGAACTCAGAGGCCAACAACGCGCTGAATAACGCTCGAACCGACCTCGTTTCCGCCGGCATTGAATACGCAAAAGGCTACGGCACTATCACGGGGCTGGCCAGCATTTCCGATCAGAACTTCACCGATCGCTCCGCGGCGCAGGTTGCCGCCGGATTGGCCACCGAGGTCGCCTTTCATAGCTTCACTCTCAACTATACGCGCCAAATCAATCCGAACCTTTCCGTGACCGGGCTGATCGGCCTGGTTGGGGTCACGAGCGGATTCAGCTTGGCTCTGCCCAAAACACTCCTCCCGATTTATACAGTGTCCACGAATTGGACGCTTACGCCCAAGCTCATCCTGTCCGCGTCCGGGTCGCGATCGATCGCTCCTCCGACGACGGTCATCGCCAACGCGCAGCAGGGCTACAGTGCGGGGATGAGTCTGATCTATCAGCTGACGCCCAAGATCAGCCTGAGCGCGGGCGGTTCGGCCAGCTATACCACCACATCATTTACGTCGACGACGGTGGCAGCGGCCATTTCCCCTTTTTTGTTTAGCACGCAGAATACTTACAGCCTGAGCACCGGTTTGTCGTACTCCATGACGCCCTTCCTGTCGGCCGCGCTGAACGCCTCGTATTCGGAGCGGGTCTCGGCCCATACCATAACCCCTCAAGATCTCGTGACAGTAAGCCTGAACTATAGACCGTACTAGCAGTCCGAAGTGGGAGCGGAAGCAATGCTGACAACAATGCGAATAGCCCGGCGGTGGATGCTGTGGCTGGCGGTCTTGGCTATGGCCGCTGTCGTTCCCGGCTGGGCGCTCGCCGCCGGCCGGGTTCTCACGCCGCAAGACTCGGTTTCGATCAAGGTCGTCAACCAACCTGACATGGACACCACGACCAGGGTCGAGACGGATGGGACGATCAGCTTTCCCTACGTTGGGCGGATCCGGGCGGCGGGGTTGAGCGAAGACCAACTCGCCCGCACAATCGAAAGACAGTTGGCGGCGCGTCAGATCGTCACCGAGCCCCATGTGCTGGTCGAAATCAGCACGTTCGGCACGCAAGCGAGCGTCCAAGGGCAGGTCGGGGTGCCCGGAGTGTACACGCTCGATCGGCCGACAAATCTCACCCAACTCTTGTCCAGGGCAGGCGGATTGCGGGACGCCGCCCTGGGCGGAACGATCACTGTGCGCCGCGGCGCGACGATCCGAAAGTTCGAGTCCAAGGAGGTCCAGGCTGGGCGTGGCCCTGGCGCTGATTTCCGGATCGCCAATAATGATGAGGTTTTTGTCGATCTCGCGCCCTTTTATTACCTTTACGGCTACGTGAATAAGGCCGGTGAATATCCGCTGCTCCGGCCCCTCACGGTCGAGCAAGCCATCTCGATTGGCGGCGGACTGGCGCTCCTCGGGTCGGAATGGCGGATCCGGATCAAGCGCATGTCCGGCAACGGGCAAACCTACGAGGTCCCAGCTTCACTTGACGATCAAGTGGAAGCAGGCGATACCATTGTCGTGAGCGAGCGCATATTCTAGTCACTAAGTTCTGCTACCTCGTGGTCGGTCGCCGTCAAACGCAGGAGTGGGGTCGTGTCGGTAAGCCAAATTCTGGTGATCCTCTTGCGCCGGGTGTGGATCGTCCTGCTGGCGCTCCTCACAACCGTGATGGTGGCGGGCGGAGTGCTGTTGTTCGTGCCGGGCCGCTACGACGCCGTCGCGACCGCGAGCATCGATCCCGGCAATGTCGACCCGATTTCTGAAATGTCGACGGGTCTCGGCGCGATGGGGCTGATACAGGGCAACATTCTTTCGCTCGTCAGCAGCCAGCGGGTGTCCGTCGATGTCGTCAAGCGATTGAACTTGACGGACAATCCAGCAGTGCAGGCGAATTTCAGAAAGTCCGGCTCCTTTGGACGTGAAAGCATTGAGGAATGGATGGCCGCTGGGTTGGTAAAGAACGTCGATCCCAAGTTCATTTTGGGGACAAATGTTCTGTCCATCAAATATAAATCAGGCGACCCGAACCAAGCGGCTTTGATCGCCAATGCGTTTCTTGCGGCGACGATCGACGGCTCCGTGGCCATGAAGGCTGCCGAGGCGGACCAGACCGCACGCTGGTTTGCTCCCCAACTCGACGAATTGCGTAAGGAGCTGGACGCCGCGCGCGCCGCGCTTAGAGACTTCCAAACCAAGACGAATATGGTTGCGCCTTCGGCCACCGGCGGCGACAGGGAGACCACCGAATATATGGCGATCGCCCAGGAGTTGACGAACGCCCAAGCCGGGTTGACAGCGCTTCAGAGCCGCCTGACCAGCGGCTCCACGGAGCTGTCGAATGATCCGTCGGATCCCGATCTGCAAATTCTCTCGGGTTTGAAAGAGAAGCTGTCGACGGCCGAAGCCGATGTTGCGGCCGCCAAGGGCGCGCTTGGCGCCAACAATCCCAAGATGTTGGCGCAACAGGCGAATATGGCGGCGCTTCGCAAGCAGATCGCCGACGCGACCGAGAAAATGCGCGTGCATCTGAAGGATCGCATCGCGACGGTCCAAACTCAGATTGCATCCCTTGAGAAAGAGCAAGATAAAGCGCAGAAGTCGCTGATTGACATTCAAGCGCAGCGCGACCGCCTCGGCCAGTTGGAGCACGATGTCGCGTTCCGCGCCGATCAGCTGAATGCCCGGGAAAGGGCGGCGGAACAGGCTAAGCTCCAGAGCAAGCTGACGTTTTCGGATATGACGGTGCTTGACAAGGCGTTTCCGCCGGTCGATCCGGCGTTTCCAAAGCCATTTATCGTGATGCCCGTCGGAATCGCCGCCGGCCTCGGGCTCGGTTTGATCCTGGCGCTCCTCGCCGAAGCGGCGGATCGGCGGGTTCGCTTTCCAGTCGATCTGGAATATGCTGCCCCGGCCCCGTTCCTAGGGAGTCTCGGGAGCGCGGGACGCTCGAAGCCGCGTCTCGGCGCGCCACGTCGCAGCCTCCGTCCCGCCTGAGTCGGCAGGGACGCTGACTTAACGGTCGGTCTGGCCGGCTACGGTCAGCCAAAAGAACTGGAACGGTTCGGAAAACAATTGAGGGGTAACGTCTTTTGCGGGCCCCTTCTGGGGCGGAGGACCGCGGTCGGCCAATTGAGAGTTCGAGTCCATGGCGATTAAACCAAGTTATCAGAGAGATGCGGAGAACGTTGTCGCCGTCCCGACGTCGAAGGATCCGATCGAGCAGCAGATTCTCGCGGCCGGCAATCTGAGTGAGGCGCAAGTCGAGGCCATCCGCGGGTTTCAGCGGCGCAAGGGCCTGACGTTTGGCGAGGCGGCGATCGCCCTCGGCCTCGTGCGGCGCGACAGTTTGTTTCTGGCGCTGTCGAAACGCTACAATTATCCGGTCCTGAATTTCGGCGTCGACGAAGGGCGCTTTTCCCGCGAGCTGGTTGTCGGCTATCAGCCCTTCAGCACCGCGGCGGAAGCCTTTCGTTCCGTGCGCTCTGCGCTGGCGACCGGGCCTTTGTCGCAGGGCAAGAACGCCTTCGCCGTCATCGGCCCCCATCGCAAAGTCGGGGTCACCTATTTCGCCGCCAATCTTGCGCTGTCTTTCGCCCAGATGGCGGTGCCAACTCTCCTTGTCGACGCAAACTTGAGGAAGCCAAGGCTCGCCGGGCTGTTTGGCGTGGATCCGAAGACGGAGGGCCTGGTCGAGGCCCTGACGCATGGCGACGCCGAATTGCCGCCTGTCACGATCGACATCGTGCCCGGTCTGTCGCTGCTCGTCGCCGGCGCAACCGCGCCCCACCCGCAGGAACTGTTGAGCTCCAAGGAGTTTTTGACGCTGTCGCAGAATGCTCAGCGCAACTATGGCGTGGTGATCTACGACACTCCGGCGGCGTTGGAGAGCGCGGACGCCTATGTTGTCGCGTCCCGCGTCGGCGCCGCGATGATCGCGGCTCGGCGGCATCGGACGAGGGTGAAGGACATCAGCAAAATCTCGCGCGCGCTCGAGGGCTTCCAGTGCGACATCGCGGGCACGGTTCTCTCGCGCTTCTGACAAGGCCGCTGTGCCGCGACCCACAGCTGATCAACTGGCCAGCTTACGCAGATAGTCCCAGCTGTAGAGGCCGGTGTCGTGTCCGTCGTCGAACACGATCTTGATCGCGTAATTGCCGACCGGCTCGATCCCGACGATGGCGACGTTCTCCTTGCCCGTGAGCGTCCGCTTCTGGCTCGGCGAATGTCCCTGCACTTCGGCGCTCGGGCTCTCGACGCGCAGCCTCTCGGCGGTTAGGCGGATCACCTGGCCGTCGTCGAAGGCGACCTCCAGGGTGCGGCCCTTGTCCATAGCGGTAATATCGGTCGGCCAGGACATCGCGACGCTCACTCCAGGATGCGTATCCGTGGCGCGGGCTTTGCGCCCGGCGCGCCTGCGGTAAGCGTATCCGCCACCCGTCGCGCGATCTCGAGAAAGGCGTTCGCCTGCGGGCTCCCCGGCATAATGGCCACGACTGGGCGCCCGTCATCGGAATTGGCGCGGATGGCGATATCGAGCGGAACTTCGCCGAGGAAAGGAACGCCGAGCTTTTGCGCTTCCGCGCGCGCCCCTCCATGCGAAAAAACATCCGTTCGCCCGCCGCAGTGCGGACAAACGAAGTAGCTCATATTCTCGACGATGCCGATGAGCGGCACTTTCACCTGATTGAACATCGAGATGCCCCGCCGGGCGTCGATCAGCGCCAGATCCTGTGGCGTCGAAACGATCACCGCGCCGGCGAGCGGCACGTTCTGGGCCATGGTCAGCTGCGTGTCGCCGGTGCCGGGCGGCATGTCGGCGATGAGCACGTCGAGTTCGCCCCACGCGACCTCGCGCAAGAGCTGGTTCAAGGCCGAGATGACCATGGGACTGCGCCAGACCACGGGGGCGCGCTCTTCGATCAGGAAGCCGATCGACATGACCTTCACGCCGAAGCTTTCGAGCGGGATGAGCTGCTTGCCGTCCGGCGCCAGGCCGGGTTTGGAGTGGATGCCGAACAGCCTCGGCATTGAGGGTCCGAACAGGTCGGCGTCGAGAACGCCGACTTTAAGACCGAGCGTCGCGAGGCCAACGGCGAGATTGCAGGCCACAGTCGATTTGCCCACTCCGCCCTTGCCGGAGGCGACTGCGATGATGTGCTTGACGCCCGGAAGCGGCTCGCTCGGCCGGCCATGCCGGCGCGGCGGCGCCTCGCCTTGATGGGCGTGCGGCGGGGAAGCGCCCGCGACAGCGCGCGCGGATTCGGCGGTCAGCGTCACCACGGCCCCGGCGACGCCCGGAATCGCTCGGATCGCGGCCTCGGCGTGAGCCCGCATCCGCTCCATCGCCTTGGCCCGCGCCGGATCGATGGCGATCGCGGCGAACACCTTGCCGTCGCGAATGGTGACGCCGGAGACAGCCCCGGAATCGGGCAAGGAGGCGCGCCCGTCCGGGCCGGGGACCGCCGCCAGCGCCGCCATGACCTCGTCGCGAGAAACCATTTCAGTCCTTCCCGCTCGCGGCCGAGCGCCCGTTCTCGACCGACAAGCGCGGCTCGGCCGACAGGCGCGGCTCGGCCGTCGAGCTCCAATCGAGCGTATCCCGCAACGTCACGACCGTCCCGATTATAATGATCGAGGGCCCGCTCAGTTCGGCCGCACGCGCCTTCGCGGCAAGGGTTCCGAGCGTGCCGACGACCACCCGTTGATTGGGCCGGGTGGCGTTGTCAACGATCGCCGCCGGCAAATCCGCATCCGCGCCACGCGCAACGAACTCGCGCGTCAGCGCCTCGACGTTGCGCAGCCCCATATAGATCGCAACCGTCTGGCGTGGTTGCAAGAGCGCGGTCCAGTCGAGATCGATTTTGCCGTCTTTTCCGTGGCCGGTCACGAATACGCAGGCTTGCGCGTGATCGCGATGGGTCAGCGGAATGCCCGCATAGGCCGCCGCCCCGATCGCCGCCGTGACTCCCGGACAGACCTGAAACGGAATCCCCTCTGCGGCGAGAGCTTCGATCTCCTCGCCGCCCCGACCGAACATGAAGGGATCGCCGCCCTTGAGACGCAGCACCCGCTTGCCTTGCTTGGCGAGTTTGACGAGGAGCGCGCTGATCTCGCCTTGCGGCAGTTCATGGTCCTCCGGCCGCTTGCCGACATAGATGCGCTCGGCTTCGCGCCGCACCAGGTTCATCACGTGCGGATCAGTGAGCCGGTCGTAGAGCACGACATCGGCTTTTTGCATGAGGCGAAGGGCGCGGAAGGTCAGGAGATCAGGATCGCCGGGCCCCGCGCCGACAAGATAGACTTCGCCGCGCGGCGCCTGGGCCGTCTCAGCCGCCGCGCGTTCGATGGCGCGGGCGAGTTCAGCGGCGGCGGCGCGGTCGTCGCCCGAGAGCGCCCGCTCGGCGATCGGTCCCTCAAGCACCGTCTCCCAGAATCGTCGCCGCTCGATCGGAGAGGCGATCGCCTTGGCCACCGCGTCGCGGAACCCGCCCATGAGGTCTGCAAGGCGGCCGTAAGCGGCGGGGATAGAGCTTTCCAGGCGGGCCTTCAGCATGCGGCCCAGGATCGGCGAAGCCCCGCCGGTCGAGATCGCAACGACAAGCGGGCTGCGGTCAAGGATCGAGGGCATGATGAAGTCGCAGAAGCGCGGCCGGTCGGCGACATTGACCCATGCGCCGGCGCCTTTCGCCGCGGCCCAGGCTTCGGCCGCCAAGCGTTCGTCCTCGGCCGCTACGAAGCAGAGCACGCAGTCTTCGAAATCCTTGCCTTCGGGATTGCGCGCCTCATGGCGAAAGTTCGGCTGATCGAGAAGCTCATGAAAATCGTCGCTGAGCGCGGTTGCGAATGTCGTCACGCGAGCGCCGGCCTTGATCAGATGTTCCGCCCGTCGCGCGGCCGGCGCGCCACCGCCGACGACGACTGCAGCCTTGCCGTCGAGATCGAGAAAAATCGGCAGATGGCGCATGGCTATCGGACGCCGGATCGCATCGCGCGCGACGCGCCGGCCCGAGGCGGGGGAGTGAGAAGGGCTGGCGTCCAATTCACAAGGCGGCCCTTCTAGACCTTTCGGCTTTCACAGCAAAGCAAAAGCGAAAATCGAGGCGGCTCTCGCCTCCCGGTCTACGAGGCGTCGATATGCCGGAGTGCGTCGCGGAGCGGATCGCTGGACACGTAGATGAATCCGTCGACCGGCGTATCGAATTCGAGGATGAAGAAAATGGCGGACGAAAAGGAGAGCGCGCACAAAAGGATCGTCACGTAAACGACGACGTTGCGGGGCGCGATGACGCCGAACACGGCGAAGACGATCACCAGCCACGCCGTCATGGCAATGAGAAGACTCCAGGAGATCGTGTCGCGGGAGGTTCCGAGCACAAGCCGCCGCTGGGTCATCGTGGCGGACATCTGATTTTCAATCTGAGTCACGAGACGCTTGCGGAACAAGTCGGGCGGATCGAGCTTGCCAATCGCGATATCGGCGTCGATCAGCATATCTCCGAGTTCGCGGCGCTCCAGGCTGGGACTCACCGGAAACTTTGGATAGACGCCCGACGGCGGAGCTTCGTTAGGCCAAGTGTCCGCGATCGCAGCCGCGACATAGGCGCGCAGTTTCGTCCGGATGGGGGCGGCATCCTCGCCGTACTCACGCAAGCGGACGTCGAGCTCGGTGATGTCGCCGGCAAGAGCATTCAGGCGGCTCTCGAACTGGTCATAGGACGATTTCACGCTCGAAATTAAGAGGCCGAGCACGACGGCCGTGAACGTCACGAGGATCGAAATGATGAGGCGAACGTGGTCCCCGGTTTCTTTGCTCTTGTGCTGGTCGGCGAGCTTGCGCTGAAGATTGACGCCCAACGCGCTTGCACAGAGGAGCGCGCTGAACACTCCGATGACAGTGGGGGCCGTGAGCATTCGGCATCGTCACTGGGCCCGAATGGCTTGGCAAGGGCGCAGGCGCTTTCGGCGGGCGTTTTACCCAAGCATCCGCAGAGCGGGCGCCACAGTGAAGAGAGTTATAGCCGTAAGGCCTAGCGCCCCCTCTTCGAGAGGGAGCGTCTGTCGTCAACGAGGGGATCGATCCCTCATTCGCCCGACCGGAATTCTGATGGAATATCTCTCGCGGACTGTGCTGGACAAAGCCACTCCAAACAGTCCGAGCGAAAGCGCGAGCATCAGCTCGCCCCCGACGAAAACCGGGCTATGATTCAACAAGAGGTCCAACATCGGCGTGTCTCACTGCGGCTCCGTCTCAGTCTCCAATTTACAACGCGCAAATAAAGGCTGGGTTCCGCTAGTCGCCGAAAAACGGCGGCTTTTCTCTACCTTTTGCTAAAGCTGTTGATCTCATGAACGATACTCGTCTTGATCGTCGCGTTTGGTCAGCTTCGCGCGATAAGCGAGAGTCTTCAACGCAATGCGGCCAAAACGTAAACATCGTTTGCTGAAGCGCTGCCGCGGTCCCCACCTAGCGCTCCCGCCCAGTTTTGAGAAGGGACGCAATCCATGCCATTCCTCGCCGTCCGGCCGATCATGAGGGCGCCATGAGTTCACTGAGCCAGGTTTCCAAAAGCGTCGAAACGCCCGAGGCGGATCCGCTCGCCGACATGATCTTCGTGGCGGGAGGCGAGTTCCACATGGGATCGGACAAGCACTATCCCGAGGAGGCGCCAGTCCATCGGGTTAAGGTCGACGCGTTCTGGATCGACCGCACGCCGGTGACGAACCGCCAGTTCCGCAAGTTCGTCAACGCGACGAAGCATGTCACCTTCGCCGAGATTGCGCCGAGAGCGGAGGATTACCCGGGCGCGCTGCCGCACATGCTGAAGGCGGGCTCGCTCGTCTTTTCGCCTCCGAAGGGGCCAGTCGATCTCAAGGACTGGTCGCAATGGTGGCGATTCAAGTTTGGCGCCGACTGGCGAAGGCCCTATGGGCCGCGCAGTTCGATCAGCGGAATGGACGACCACCCCGTCGTGCATGTCGCGTATCGCGACGCCGAGGCTTACGCGCGTTGGGCGGGCAAGGAACTGCCGACCGAGGCCGAGTGGGAGTTTGCCGCGCGCGGCGGGCTTGATGGCGCGGAATATTCTTGGGGTGACGAGTTCATGCCTGGGGCCAAGCAGATGGCCAACACCTGGCAGGGCGCGTTTCCGCATCAGAACCTGGCGGAAGACGGCTTCGAGCGCACCTCGCCGGTCGGGTCATTCCCGCCGAACGCCTACGGGATCCACGACATGATCGGCAATGTGTGGGAGTGGACCACGGACTTCTGGTCGACCCGCCATCCAGCCGACGCGTCCAAGGCGTGCTGCGTGCCCCAGAACCCTCGTGGCGGCGCGGAGGGAGAGAGCTACGACCCCTGCCAGCCAGAGATCCGCATTCCCCGCAAGGTGCTCAAAGGCGGCTCGCACCTCTGCGCGCCGAACTATTGCAAACGCTACCGCCCCGCGGCGCGGCACGCCGAGCCGATCGACACATCGACGAGCCACGTCGGCTTTCGCTGCGTGGTGCGCCAGGCCTGATCCGCGGCGTTTAGTCCAAGGCGGAGCCGCGAAGGGCTGACCAACGGCCAACGCCATAAGAGCCATGAACTCTCTGCGGATTTGGCTCTTATAGGCTAGGCGTTGGATGGCGCCGTTGCGGCGGCGCCTTCGCTCCGGCGTCTTGTCCCCGGATCGTAGTCTGGATCCCAGTCCGGGGGCATGACGATTCAGAGCCGCCTCTCCCAGCCCGACCAACAGCTAACGCTATAAGAGCCGCGAACTGTCTTGACAAAATCAGAACTGTGCGCTATGCATTCCGTGTGTCGGAATCTCTTTCCCGCTCGCCGGTTGACGGGCGGGAAGACGAGAAGCCGTGGCTGTTTGAAACGTTGGCCCACAACCTGTCGCCCGAGCCGAGGCGAGGAAGGGATTTTCTTAACTACATCGCCCGCAACCTATTGAAAAGTCTCGATTCGCAAAAATAAGCGCTAGTAAACGCTAGCACTTTTACTAGCGTTTAGGCCCATTAGCTTCGGTTTGCTAACCCTTATTTGGAAGGAATTCCCGCTTTGGTTGTATCCACAAGCTGAGAGCAGGCTGCGGATCTTGGCCAAGGAACGGGGATATAGGGCGCGCTCATTTCCTGGAGCGCCACGCCCTCACCCCGGGTCCCAAGCCCGGAGGTCGGGCCCACGATGACGATGCCACCCAAACGCAGCGCGCTCTCTAGCGCCGTTTGGCGTCGAAGACGATAAGGTCATGCTCCCAGAGCCGCTTGAAAAACTGGCGGCCCTGGTCATCGTTCATCGGGGCGCTTCCCAGGATCTCAGCTGCGGAGCGCTCGCCATCGATCGCGGTCAGGATTCGATCCTGAGCGGCGTCGATGAAGAGCGCAAGATCGGGATACGTGTGACTAGGATTGATGAGCACGGCGGAGACGCCGCGCGGCGCTCGATCCTTGATGGTCAGCGTCCACGGAAGCCGAACCGGAACGAAGCCGCGCCATGCGTCGCCCTCGAACGTGATGGGCTGGGCATCGCGTTCGCGATCGTCGCGATAGGCGATGAAGCTGTGCCTGTCCATTGTGCCGCGTAAGAGCTCGAGGGCAGCATGCTGCGCGCGCGGGGGAAGCTCTGCAAGGCGAGCGCCGTGCGGGGCGCGGTCGATTGCGCCGCATTGGGGAAGATAAGGCGCCTGCTCATGCCAGCGCCCGAACTTAAGGCCGCAGCGCTCGAGCCAGTCGTAAAGCTCAGGCACGGAATAGGCGCGATCCTGGGGATTGAGCAATGCGTCGGCGAGCGCATCGGGCCGTGCGAAATCCTTCGCCCGTTTCACCACCCCGGCAATCGGGTGGTCGGCAGGCAGCGATTGGACCGTCTCCCCAAGCTCTCGCAGCTCTGCGTCCGTCAAGCCGATGCCGAGCAGCCGGCAATAGTCCTGCATCATGTAGACGCCGGCGCGCCCGTAAGGCGCGTAGACCATGATGTGCATCGCGCCGTCGCGCGCAAGGACATCACGCAGCGAGCGGAGGCCGACGTCGGGGTCGCTCAGATGGTGAAGGACGCCGGTGCACACGATCTGGTCGAATGTCTCGCCAAGCTCCGCAACGCGCTCGATCGCAAGCCGGTGGAGGCGCAAATTCCGTATCCCGTGCTTCTCTTGAAGATCGCTTGTGTGCCGCAAGCTTGTCTCGCTGATATCGATCGCGGTGACGCGCGCCTCGGGCTCCATCAACGCATGCCGAGCGGCCTGCGATGTTCCGCACCCAGCGACGAGGATCGCTCGATCCGAGCGCGCCTCCTCCAAGGGCCATAGCAGCAGGTTTTGCGCATGGCGCCGGCGCGGATCGCGATAGCGATCGAGGCGCTTGTCAAGCGTGGCGACGGGCTCTGGATAAGGATGCGAACTCGTAAAACGCGCGAATGGCCTCGAGGCGACCGGCGGAGGCCTGGTCGCGCTCGCCCGTGACGGACATTGCCTCTGCTCCTCTCTGCCGGCGGGGATCCACGATAGCACGCGACTCGTGTGGCCGCCTTCGCTCCCGGAGCTTTGCCCAGGGGCAGGCCGAGCCCGACCTCAACAAAGAAAGAGCAGAAAGGCCGTGCACACAATCCCTGCCCGAAAGCGTATGAGGCGATAACAGCGTTGGTATTGGACGGGCGCGCCCAATTCGCCTATCCCATGGCTCGCGCGTGGCCGTCAGCCTATAAGCCGACTGTGCGCTTGCTTCATTGGCGCCAGCGAATCGTTGTCCGCGGATGACCTCATGGGGCCGGGTCTGACTGACGTGGCAGAGCCGATATCCAAAAGCCAGCTGCTGCAGGCGCGGATCGCGGTCGCGCTCCTACTCGTACTCCTCGTCCTCGGAGTGGCCTGGTATGGGATCACAGAGGAAAGCCTTGGTCGCCTCTGGCAAGACATTCTCGATCGACCCGGCGGCCCGATGACATTTCGTTTTATTTTGCAGCCGACGATGGCGGTCATTGCGGCGCTGCGCGACGGCGTTCATGACGCGCGACTCGGGCGAAGGCCGTATGTATGGGCCTTGATCCACGGCGTGCGCGGCCCCGAGGGGCGCGGCGAACGGCTGTGGGAGGGGATCATCTCGACGGCGCGGATCCTTATCCTTGGCGTCATCATGGATATCATCTACCAATGGAAGGTGCTGGACACGTTTTATCCGGTCCAGTCGGCGGTGATTGCAATTCTGCTGGCGTTTGTTCCGTATCTTCTGCTGCGCGGTCCCATTGCGCGCATCGCGCGTCACTGGGTCGCCGACCCCGCATCCAATTAAGTCGCTAGGCCGCAGAGAAAACGATGGCGACCCCCGATCTGAAGTTCGACGTCAATACCGAGCTCGCCGCGCGCCGTACGGGCATGTCGTTTCAGCGCACGCGCATGAGCGCCGACCGGACGTTAATGTCCGTGATCCGCACCTCGCTCTCGCTGATCGGCTTCGGCTTCACCATCGCGCAAGTGTTTCAGAAGCTGCGCGATCAGGATATCATCACCAAGGCCGCCGCGCCCCGGAACTTTGGCCTCGCGCTAGTTGGCCTCGGCATAGTGATGCTCGTTATCGGCATCGTCTACCACGTGCAGTTCATGGTGGAGCTGCGGCGCCTGCGCGAGTCGATGCGGGAGGAAGGACTCGTCCATGGCGAGACCCGGTTTCCCGTATCCTTGACCCTGATTACGGCGCTCATTCTTCTCATCATCGGCGTCGCGGCGATCATGAGCCTCGTGTTCCGGGTCGGACCGTTCGAATAGGAGGCGCGGCTCAAGGTTGATGATTGTTCCGCGTTCCTGGCTTAACGAGCCAGGATCACGTCGTTCATTTGAGATTCGATTCAAAGACAGGAGTGGGAAATGCCTAAGACAGATAAGCCAAACATTCTCGTCATCTGGGGCGACGACATCGGCATCGCCAATCTGAGCTGCTACACGCACGGGCTGATGGGCTATCAGACGCCCAACATCGACCGCATCGCCAAGGAAGGCATGCTCTTCACCGACTCGTACGGCGAGCAATCGTGCACCGCCGGCCGGTCCTCCTTCATCACCGGGCAGAGCGTCTATCGCACCGGCCTCTCCAAGGTCGGCATCCCGGGCGCCCCAATCGGTATGAACGAGAAGCTCATCACCATCGCCGCGGCGCTTAAGAACCAAGGCTACGCGACCGGCCAGTTCGGCAAGAACCACCTCGGTGATCTGAACTCGATGCTGCCGACCAATCATGGTTTCGATGAGTTCTACGGCAATCTTTATCACCTCAACGCCGAGGAAGAGCCGGAAGCGGACGACTATCCCGATGAGAAGGAGTTTCCGAACTTTCACAAGACCTTCGGACCGCGCGGGGTCATGCATTCCTGGGCGACGGACACAGATGATCCGACCGTCCAGCCGCGGTGGGGCAAGGTCGGCAAGCAGAAAATCGAGGACACCGGCCCGCTGACGAGGAAGCGCATGGAGACCTGTGACGACGATTTCGTCAAGGAAGCCAAGAGATTCATGAAAGAGTGCAATGATGCCGGCAAGCCTTTCTTCGTCTGGCTCAACACGACCCACATGCACGCCTTTACTCACACCAAGCCTGAAAGCAAGGGGCAGGCCGGACGCTGGCAATCACCCTATCACGACACGATGATCGACCATGACAAGAACGTTGGCCAGGCGCTCGATTTTCTCGACGAAGCCGGCATCGCCGACAATACGTTCGTGATGTATTCGACCGACAACGGCCCGCACATGAACTCGTGGCCCGACGGCGCGATGACCCCGTTCCGCAGCGAGAAGAACACCAATTGGGAGGGCGCGTTCCGGGTTCCGATGGTCGTGCGCTGGCCGGGCAAGATCAAGCCGGGCCAGATCTCGAACGAGATCATCCAGCACCACGACTGGTTCCCGACCTTCCTCGCCATGGCCGGCGATCCGGACGTCGCGGAGAAGCTTAAAACCGGCTATCAGGCGATCGGTCGCACCTACAAGAACCACCTCGACGCCTATAATCTGCTTCCCTATCTGACCGGTCAGGAGAAGAAGAGTCCGCGCAACTTCTTCATGTATCTGAGCGACGACGGCGACGTTCTGGGTCTGCGCTACGACAATTGGAAGGTCGTCTTCATGGAGCAGCGCTGCCCCGGCACGTTAAGGGTCTGGGCGGAGCCGTTCACCAAGCTCAGGGTGCCGAAGCTCTTCAACCTCCGCACCGATCCTTACGAGCGGGCGGACATCACGTCGAACAGCTATTACGACTGGTTCCTGCGGCGCGTCTTCATGATCTACGGCGCGCAAGCGGCTGCGTCGCAGTGGGCCGCCACGTTCAAGGATTTCCCCCCAATTCAGAAGCCGAACACCTTTACCCTCGACGACGCGTTGAAGGCGATGCACGAGACCGCCGCTGGCATGCACTAAGCGGCTGGAGCGAATGGGGAAGCGGCGGGTTCAAGACTCGCCACTTCCCCAAGCGAGCGACTTTTGGATTGAGGCGGCCGAAAGGGAACGGCGCGGACGACAATTTCTTGCAGAAAATCAGAAACTAGACTAAGCCCGCCCCATGAACAATCCTGCACGTCCGCATGGCCCAAGAGCACAGGCGCCCATTCCCGCGCTTCCGTGCCAGCGGGAGAGGAGGAAGAAAAATTCTTTCCGCGAAAATCCCATGTAACTCATTGAAAAATCTAGATCATGACGAGAGAATCCAAGGAAATCCAACGCTCAGAATCGGGGATCTTTGCAGCGAAACGGCCACGCCCCAAGAAAACCCATGTATGGATGCCCCCGTTCGCGCAAGGTGTTTTGCGAATGGCGGGTCGCGTGATCGGGTGCGGTCATGTATCAGGCCTCAGATGCGGCAGTTGGGCGCCGCGGGCCGGTATGGAGATGCGCGGACCGGGCGCAGATCAAACGGGCGAGCTTGTGAGCTCGAAGGATTTTATTGCATTTCCTGGTCCGGATCTGACCGATCATTTGCCCTTACCGTTCGTCGACCTCCTCACACGCCCGACGTTCCCTTGGCCGCATAGTCCGATCGTGGATCAGAGCGCCGCAGCTGCAGGAACCCGATAATCTTCGCCCCTCGTCAGCATGGCCCAGATCGCGCGCGCCATTTTGTTGGCGAGGGCGATCGCCAACACCATCCGCGGCTTGCGCGCCAGCATGCGATGCAGCCAGCTTCCCTCTGGCCCGCCCTTTCGGGAGGCCGAGCGGATGACGGCCATCGCGCCGATAATCAACAGGCGCCGGATGTCACGCTGGCCCATCTTCGAGATCTTGCCGAGAAGCGGCTTGCCGCCCGTCGAATGTTGCCGGGGGACAAGCCCGAGCCAAGCGGCAAAGTCGCGGCCGCGCCGGAAGACGGCGATCGGCGGCGCGAACGTCTCAATCGCCATCGCGGTGATCGGTCCCACGCCCGGCATGGTTTGCAGGCGGCGCATCGTCGCTTCGCGCGCAGCTTCCTGAACCGTCGTCTTCTCCAGTTCGGCGATCGTCTTCGACAGCCCGTCGATCTGATCAAGGAAGACGCGAGAGAGCTCCACGACGAGAAGCGGCAGGGACGTCGTTTCCGACTCGATCGCCTCTGTAAGGCCCTTCACGTTCGCGGGTCCCTGCGGAGCGACGACGCCATGCTCGGCCAAGTGACCGCGGAGCGCATTGATCAGCTGCGTGCGCTGGCGAACCAGGAGATCTCGGGTGCGAAACAGCATGGCGCGCCCCTGCTGCTCCTCGGTCTTGACCGCCACGTAGCGCATGGTCGGCCGGACCGCCGCCTCACAGATGGCTTCCGCGTCCGCCGCGTCGTTCTTCTGACGCCTGACGAACGGTTTGACATAGATAGGCGCAATCAACCGAACTTCATGGCCGAGAGCCTCGATAGCGCGTCCCCAGTGATGGGCGCTCCCGCAGGCCTCCATAGCGACCACGCAGCGTGGGCGCTCGGCCAGAAAAGCAAGGACTTTATCGCGCGAAAGCGCCTTGCGGAACGCCACGCCGCCGTCAGCGCGGGCGCCATGCGCCTGAAAGCGCCGTTTTGCAAGGTCGAGACCGATGATGCTAGCTTCTTCCATGGATGCCCTCTTCATTCGTGGGATGCGCAAACATCGCCACCTTGGCACATTGCGATGCCGTCAGGAGGGGGCATCCACTCCATCAAACGGATCGACCGGACCAATGTCGGACGCTGCGGAGAAGGAGCCAAACCGACTCCATCCAAAGGCAAAGCGCCCGAGGCTTGAGCGAGGACCGAATCGAACGGCGCGCTTCGCCGTGAGGGGCGACGAGACTGGCTGATCCTCGCGACTAACCTCGCCGTCGACGCGATCGACGGGCGATTTGGGCGAGGTCAGAATCCGACAGAGATCGGCCCAAAGCGAGACCGACTGATCGTGGGGAGACGGGGCCGGATTCGGCGCGCTGTTCAAGGCGCGCCCGGATTTCGAGCTGCGTCTTGACCCGAGCGACAGCCGAACCCTAGAACGGCGCGTAAGGAAGCGACGTCGCGGGGCCGCGACCAGACGGGATTTCCGAGAACGCGATCGATGCGCAAGTTCGATGATCTATCCGAGCGCGAGATTCTGGCCCTCGCGATCAGCAACGAGGAAGAGGACGCGCGCATTTACGCCGATTTCTCGGACGGCCTGCACGAGGATTACCCCGCGACAGCCAAAGTATTCGACGAAATGGCGGCGGAGGAGAACACACACCGGCGCTGGCTCATCGATCTCTTTGTGTCGAAGTTCGGGGACCACATTCCGCTCGTGCGCCGCCAGGACATCCGCGGCTACATTCCGCAGAAACCGGTTTGGCAGATGAAGCCGCTCGGCCTCGAAGCAGCGCGCGAGCACACTCACGACATGGAGCGCGCCGCGGCGCGCTTCTACCGTCAGGCTTTGACCCGCACGACCGACGCGTCGATCCGCAAGCTGCTCGGCGACCTCGCCGAGGCCGAGGACAAGCACGACCAGCTCGCTACCGGCCTCGAGCATCAGGTGCTGACCGACTCCGTCCGGCACGACGAAGCCGAGAACGAGCGCCGGCGGTTTGTCCTGCAGATCATCCAGCCCGGCCTTGTCGGACTCATGGATGGATCGGTGTCGACACTTGCGCCGGTGTTCGCCGCGGCGTTCGCGACGCACAATCCATGGAACGCATTTCTGGTCGGGCTCGCGGCATCGATCGGGGCGGGAATTTCGATGGGCTTCGCCGAGGCGCTGTCGGACGACGGCAAGCTGTCGGGGCGCGGCGCCCCGCTGCTGCGCGGCCTCGTCTGCGGGCTCATGACGACGGCGGGGGGCATCGGCCACACCCTGCCATTCCTGATCCCGTATTTCTACACCGCGACGGTCATCGCGTTCATCGTGGTCGTCATCGAATTGATCACCATCGCCTGGATTCAGTGGCGATACATGGAGACCCCACCGCTCTCGGCGGCCGCCAAGGTGATGATCGGCGGCGCTTTGGTGCTGGCGGCGGGAATCCTGATCGGCTCGAGCTGACGAGAAGCCGCGCGCACGCGCTATGACGGGTGTGACCCGGTGAACGGCACGAAGGGAATGATCGCGCCGCCATAGATATCGGAACGCGCAACTGACATCTGGCCGTCCGGCGATGCCCGCTTAACCGCCTTCAGCACATGCTGCGCGCCGGGCGGACCCACGGGAATGACCATGATCCCGTCCGGAACGAGCTGCTGCAGGAGCGGCGGCGGGATATGATCGATGCCGCAGGTGACGATGATCTTGTCGAACGGCGCGTTTTCCTCCCATCCGTAATAGCCGGCGGCGTTGCGGGTGCGGATGGCGCGATACTCGCCATAGCCGTGCGCGATGAGACTGTCATAGAGCGCGCGCGTGCGCTTCGCCAAGGCAGGGATGATCTCGATCGACCAGACGTTCGGTGTGAGATTCGAAAGATATGCGGATTGGTAGCCCGACCCGGTGCCGATCTCCAGCACCTTGTCGCTGCGCTTGATCGCGAGCGTGTTGGTCATCCGCGCGACCGTATGCGGGCCAGTGATGGTGACACCGAAGCCGATGTCGAGATGATGCCATTCGTAAGCGCGACCGAGGTTCTCCGCGGTCACGAACTCCTCGCGTGGCGTGAGGAGAAACGCACGGATATCGGCTTCGTCCCAGACGTCGTGATGGGCGATCAGTTGCTGCAGGCGGTCCCAGCGCTGCCCCAGGAATTTTGGGTCCTCGCCGCGGTTCTTCACCATCCATTCGACGAAGGCGTCCCGGCTTTGCCGCGGCGGCGAGGCGCTCGAGTCGTAAGCGCTAGGCACATTGGCCAGCGCGGGGCGGGCGGCGAGCGCCGCGACCTCAGCGGCCGCACCGATGACGAACTGACGCCGGCCCACAGGAAGCTTCACAGTCATTGGATCATCCGGGCCTAAAGGCGCGCGACGGTCAAGCGCGAAATCCCCGCGGCAGAGATGGAGTGGAACGGAACTTGATAGGGCTCGCACGAGACCACGGGGAGGGGGCATGCAGTCCAATTCGTTCGATGTGATCCGCATTCCGACCCACGGACCCGGAGACGTTTCCGGCCTTCTGGCTCTCATCGACAGCGGCGCGCTCGAGCCTTCCGCTATTCTTGCAGTGCTGGGCAAGACCGAAGGCAATGGCGGGGTGAACGATTTCACCCGCGAATACGCCGTCGCGGCGTTGTGTAACGCGCTCTCCTCGCATCTCAAGCTCGCTCCGCGCGAGGTCGAGGCGAAAATCGCGTTCGTCATGTCGGGCGGGACGGAGGGGGTGCTGTCGCCACACATAACGCTGTTTGCGCGAAATCCGGGCCCCGAGGGCGTCGGTGGGAACGGCGAGACGCGATTGAGCGTCGGCATCGCGCATAGCCGGGACTTTTTGCCGGAGGAGATTGGCCGTGATGGGCAGATCGAAGAAACGACCAAGGCTGTCGAGGCGGCGATGCGCGACGCACGCATCGACGCCGTCAGCGACGTGCATTTCGTCCAGATCAAATGCCCGCTTCTGACCAGTGAGCGCGTCAACGAGGCGGCCGAGCGCGGCAAGACGACGGTCACGGCGAGCGGCTATGCGTCGATGGGCTATTCGCGCGGCGCTTCGGCCATCGGGGTCGCCAAAGCACTGGGCGAGATTGGCGCTGAGGTCGGCGAAAGCCAAGCTCTGAAGGACTGGACGCTTTATTCATCCGTCGCCTCCTGCTCGGCTGGCATCGAGCTCATGCATAATGTCGTCATTCTGATTGGGAACTCGCGCTTCTCGTCGAGCCCGTTCAGAATTGGTCATGCGGTGATGCGGGATGCGATCGATCTTCCGGCGGTGATGCAGGCGATCGAGAGCGTCGGCTTGAACGCGCTCGACGCGCGATCGCAAGGCCGGCTCGTCAACATCTTCGCCAAGGCCGAAGCCTCGCCCAATGGCGCCATACGCGGGCTTCGCCATACGATGCTCGACGATTTCGGACATCAACGCCACGCGCCACGCCCGCGCGGCGGTCGGCGGATTGATCGGAGGCGTCGCGGGAACCGGCGCCGTCTACGTCTCGGGCGGCGCCGAGCACCAGGGACCGGCGGGCGGCGGCCCGGTCGCGGTCATCGCGCGTGTGTGAGCGAAGCAATTTCCGGCGAACGCCGTGAGGGTTTCCCGCCCGACCTATTTCAGCGCCTGGGCCGGAATGACGCCCGTGGCGAAAGCGACCGCGGCCGCGTGAGTTAGATTCATGCAGTGCAATTTGTGGCGCGCCGCGTCGAGATGCGTCTTCACGCTGCCAAACGCCAGGCCAAGGATCTCTGCGATCTCCTGATAGGTCTTGCCGCGCGCGGCCCAAAGCAAACATTGCTCTTCCCGATTCGACAAATGGACCGGAAAGGCAGGCAATTTGAAATTGATGTGCGAAGCGGAATCAATAAGAACGGAGAGCAGTTTAAGCTTCGCCATATTGGCCGTCTTGTAGGCTTCCCACTCGTCCGTCGGCAGGTCGCTGGTGAACGAAACCAGCGCGCATACGCCTTTCCGATTGCGCAGGGGAATCGTCAGGCCATTCCGGCCCACGCTATGGTTCAAAGCGTCGGCGAAGAAAGCCTTCGTCGCAGGATCGTCAACGGGTAGACTGGCCCAATCGAAGGGTTGATCAGATGCGCGCCCGTAAGAAATAACGGGATCGTGGATCATGTATTTTTTTACGAAGTATCGGTGCTGCCACAGTCGGGAATAGGTGACGACCGCGACCAACAGGCACATATCGGGGCTCTTGTCCGGCGACAAGCGCACATAGGAGATGTGAGCGAGACCGATATCGGAAGCGATCGCTTCTCAGAGTTTCGGCGAGGTCATGGTCGTCATTGCCGAGAATCGTCTCGGTTAGTCGCGCCGTCGCCGATTCAATGCTGATCGCCGTGTCCAGCGTTTTGCTAAGGCTTAACATCGAAGATCCCCAGCATGACTTCGTCGCGCGCGTGAGCGACCATCCAGCCGGCCTGAGGATCTATTCGACCAGAGACATGGCTACACAGTTCAAGCAGCTCAACGCAAATGCCGTATAGCCTGCGAGCTTCACAAGCGGATAGATTTAATTCACCAACAGGCCGCTTTGTATCTATGAGCGCGGGTGCGCTTTTTTTTGACTTCTTGGCCAATCCGCCCCCCATACTTGACTCCGCCGTCAAAGGGCAGTTTGATGACGTAAGGAAAGAATGACAAGCGACAAAAATGTAGACAACAAAACGAGAACATAGTCAATATCACGAGTTCGAAACACTTGCGAACGCGAAATTGCGCGGCTTTTACTACTTGGGGGTTGCGAAGCGGATCCGAAATTCCCGCCTTTCTTCGGGCCCGTTGGCGGAGAAATGTTCGACCGGATCGCGCTTGGGCAAGGCGTCAGGCGAACGCGATCTCTTTGGCGCCTGGGGCGAGAACGGAGTCATCGATCCCGGTCGCGGCGCGGAACGCCTTCAGCGGACCCTCGCCGGTGTCGAAAAGGCCGGCGTAGCACATGACCTGGTCGATCGATTGAGGGGTTCCGATGATCTGAGGGTTGCATCCGGCCGCTTTGAGGATGCGGAAGATTTTGGCGTCGAAGACGGCCGCGATTTGGGTCAAGCCGGCGGAGACCGCAACTTCGCCGATGCCCAAAATGAGTTCGTTCAGGACGTAGTTGACGCCGCTGCCGTTTCGTTCCGGCTGGCCGGGGGCAGCAATAGCGCAGATTCGCGAGCACTCCCAGATCGTGGCGCTCTCGATGGTGTCGCCGTCGAGCAATTGCGGAAAGACGTCGCGCAACATATTTGGGCCGGTGGTCGGCAACAACCTCAAGGAACCCCAGTATTCTTCAGTATCTGGGTCGACGGAAACGAGATAGAGGGGGTTCGCATCGTCGAAACTGTCTCGCTCGTAGCCATTTTTGACAACGACCTCCCAACCGAGCCGCTCTGAAAAGGTCTCCGCTCTGTTGCGGAACATGGCGTCCATTTCCTTTGGAAAGAATGACGCATACGACCCCTCGATAAGCTTCAACATCGCCCGCTCCTTTTGCAGTCGGAGGCCGAAAGCTGGCGGGCCTTTCAGCGCAAACTGCATTGTTCACGAACAACCCTGCCTGAAACTAGCCGCAGAATGTTCTCTGTTTGTTCACAGTGCAAAAAAGAGAAACGGGAGTCAACGCTGCCGCGCCTTGCGTTGCGGCTTTCGAAAGGTTTGGTTAACCAGGAAAAGGAAAATGGGGCCTTGGACAGCTCGATTTGCCGGTTGGGACAAGCGGCAGGAGGCCCCCGCACAAGTTTACGCGCGCCAATGATTTCATGGTCTTAAGCGCTCTTTTGCGCGACTTCGCAATTCTGTAACTCCCAAGCTGGACTTTGTGGGGCGGCGTCGCTGACGCCGCCTGGCCCGGTCATCGACCCGGCCCACAGGCGCTGCAAGCGCCACGGTTTGTCGACCCGGCTTGGGAGTTGCGCAACTTTTGCGCGCCTCGGCCCGTGATCGCGAGGCGCCGTTGGGCGTGGAAGCCGCTCCGTCGCCCATTGCGCATCCAGCCTCAAAGAGGCCGAAACAGCGAAAAGCGATAGGAATGTTTCGCATGGCGAAGCGAAACGTTTCGCACCGCAGTCGTAAGTCATTGGAATCCTTATCAGCGCTGAATCAGCGATTTCGTGAGATCGTTTGTTTTCAATGACTTAACTGCCTTTTGGTTTCGCGACTTTTCGCGCATGCGCTCTTTCGAACGAAAAGCCTCGGTTCAGAACCGTGAATCCGGTCTGTCTGGCCGGGTTTCAAGAACGTCGGCATCCAGGGCGCGTCTTGACGGCGGTCGCTCCACATTGGGTTGGGGTCAGGGGGGACATAAGGGCCTCGGCTATGACGCAATCTGACATCATAGCCGATGTTTTCGGAAATGGGAATTTTTTGTTCTGATTTTTCAGATGTCGGCTCTTATGGCCTTAGCTGTCGAACAACTCCGTTGCAGGCGCACCGCAGGCTCGATCGTCATGGCCGCCCCGGACTGAGATCCTCACTGTGATCCGGGGGTAACCAGCCATCCACGCCGCGCCGTCTCAATGACGAATTTGACATTCGTCACCGCCCGCCAAAAGCGTGTAGAAAAGAGGCTTTTCCGTCGCTCGGTTCGACGCGCCAAACAGGTGGATGGCCGATAAGCCTCGCCGGACCTAAGCCACAGCCCCCGCCGCAACCGGAGGCGCGTCGCGCTCGGCGCGTGCGGCCGGTGAGGGCCCGGCGCGCAGCCCGACCAGATGGCAGATCGCGAATACGAGGTCGGCGCGGTTCATGGTGTAGAAGTGCAGTTCCTTGACGCCGTGGTCGATGAGGTCGATCACCTGCTCGGCGCATACGGCGGCGGCGACCAGGCGGCGAGTCGCGGGATCGTCCTCGAGGCCGTCGAAACGGTCGGCGAGCCATCGCGGCACGCTCGCCCCGGTTCTCCGGGCGAAATTAGCGGTCTGCTTGAAATTTTGCACGGGAAAGATCCCGGGCACGATCGGAATGTCGAGCCCGGCGGCCGCGGCGACGTCGAGAAAGCGAAAGTAAGCCGAATTGTCGAAAAAGAACTGGGTGATGGCGCGTGTCGCCCCGGCGTCGACCTTGTGTCTGAGGATCTCGATGTCATGCAGCAATGTCGGACTTTGCGGATGGCGCTCCGGATAGGTCCCGACCGACACTTCAAAGCCCATTTTTGCGGCGTCGGCGACGAGCTCGGCGGTCGATCGATAGCCGCCGGGTACGGTTTCATAGGGCGCGTCGAAGCCGGTCGGAGGGTCGCCGCGCAACGCCACGATGTGGCGTACGCCAGCTGAGTGATAATCGCGAAGGGTCTGCACGAATCTCACCACACGAAGAGCCGACGCATGTCAGGTGCGCCGCGGGCTTCATCGTCGTCTCGCGTACCATGCGCTCGACCAGCGCATGGGTGCGCTCGCGCGTCGAGCCGCCAGCGCCATAAGTGACCGAGACGAAGGCGGGACCCAGCGGCTCGAGCCGGGTCGCCGCCTCCCATAAGTTCGCCTCCATATCCGCCGTCTTCGGCGGGAAAAACTCGAAAGAGACATGAACCTGCGCCCCGGCGCGGCTCAGCGGAAGCGGTTTCTGAGCCATCAAGCGAACTCCGTGTCGCGCTTCAGGAAATCATCGGAAATGATGCGCGGATCCTCGGCGATCCATAGCATGACCGTCAGTTTGCCGGCCTCGCCCTTCGCCGGCGGAACGCGCTCCACGCGAATGGCGGTCAGACCCGCCTCGGCGAGATAGTTCTCAACCTCGTCGGCCGCGAAGCCGAGCCGGCGATGCGCGAACTCGTCGCGCAGGAATTCCTGGTCGTGGGCGTCAAAATCAACCACCAAGAGCCGCCCGCCCGGCGCCAGAGCCCGCGCGGCTTCGGCGAGCGCGCGTGCCGGGTCATCGAGGAAGTGGAGCACCTGGTGGACGATCACAAGGTCATAGCCGCCGCGCTCGACGGGGGGAGCGTAGATGTCGCCCTGGCGCAGCGAAACGTGTCTGAGGCCCGCCTGATCGATGTGGGCACGCGCCAGCGCCAGCATCGCCGCGCTCTGGTCGACGCCGACCGCGCGCGCCGCCCGCGGGGCGAGAAGCTCGAGCATGCGCCCGGTCCCCGTGCCGAGATCGAGCAGATTGTGGAATGGCTTTGCCCCGATCATGGCGACCAGCGCCGCTTCGACCCGCTCCTCCGGCGCATGCAGCGCGCGGATCTGATCCCAATCGGCGGCGCGCGTGGCGAAATAGGCCGCCGCCTGCTTGCGCCGGGCCCCGCGCGCAATGTCGAGGCGGACGCGGTCCGCGTTCACGACCGGATCGGCCGGGTCGAGACGACGCAGCCATTCGCGCGCCAGCACCCCGCCCGGTTCGGCGAGGCGGAAGAAGGCCCAGGCGCCCTCCCGCTGCCGCGCAGCGAGACCCGCCTCGACCAGCAGCCGGAGATGACGGGAGACGCGCGGCTGCGACTGGCCGAGAATGGCGACGAGCTCGCTCACGGTGAGTTCGGCGGCTTCCAACAGGCAGAGGATGCGCAGCCGCGTCTCCTCGCCGGCGGCCTCGAGACTTGTCAGCAGAGCGCGGAAGGCGAGCGGCGGAAGCCTTCGTTCATCAGACATAAGCATATCTTTATGTCTGTTCTTTACGTGAGTCAAGTCAGATGGCGGCGGTGATTACACTCGGGCGCTTTGGATTTTGTTTCGGTCCCGCAAAGCGGGCCCACGATCGCTCCACAGGCCTCGGCCGACTCGGCTTCGATCGCCCTAGAGCGCTCTGCATTTGGGTTTACGCGTATCCTGCGTTTCTCACATAGGCGGCGCATTCTTCGGGCGGGTATTGAGCGAGAATGGCAGCGCTTGCGTTGGCGACAGCGTCGTATGTTCGGGCTTCGGCCTTTCGCAGCAAAGTCTTGAACTTGGCGAAGACCTGCTCGATCGGGTTGAGGTCGGCGAGTATTTGGGGAGGAACACGAGGCGCGCCCCGACGGCTCGGATGGCCTGTCGCACCGCCTTTCCCTTGTGGGAGCCGAGATTGTCGAGGATGACGACGTCGCCCGGCTTGAGGGTGGGCGTGAGAAACTGTTCGACATAGGCGCGGAAGCGTTCGCCGTTGATGGGGCCGTCGAACAGGCAGGGCGCGTCGATGCGGTCATTGCGCAAGGCGGCAAGAAACGTCGCGGTCTTCCAGCGGCCATGCGGAACCTTGTCGACGAGGCGCTGTCCCTTCGGCGCCCAGCCGCGCAGCCGGGTCATGTTGGTTTTCGTCCAGGTCTCGTCGATGAACACCAATCGCCTGGGATCGATGCGGCCCTGATAGGCTCGCCAGCGCGCGCGATGGCGGCTTATGTCCGGGCGGTCCTGCTCGCGCGCGACAAGCGTCTTTTTTTAAACGTAACGCCCAGACGGCGAAAGAAGCGGCTCATCATCGAGGTGTCGGATTTGACGCCGCGCTCGCACAAAAGGCGATCGCACAGCGCGGAAAGCGTGATGTCCGTCTTCTCGGTCCGCGCAGCCTGCAGAAAATCACGGTGCGGCATCAGCTTGGACGCCCGATGGCCGCCTTGCCCGACAGGCGCTCGCGAGCCATCCCGTTCAAGGCGTTCAAGCCATTTGATCGCCACGGATTCGCTGATCTCGTAGCGCCGCCGCCGCCGCGCGCCGGCTCATTCCGCCCCTCTCCACCGCGTCAATCACGCGATCACGCAAGTCTTGCGAATAAGGCTTCGGCATTCCCTGCTGGCCTCCGCCCAGCCAACAGGTTGAATCAAAATCTCGCTGATTTCGGGAATCCCGACCTCGACTCTAGCCAAAAGCAGCCCGCTCTAAGCGTCATTCAGCGCTTCAAGGTCCTTTTTGATTGCAATCAGATCGGGATCGGATGCGAAGATCTTGAGATCGCTGCGACGAACTCCTTTTCGCCGCCACTCGCTCATTTTGGCGATCGCCTCGCCTCGAACAAAGCTGCCGAACTCAGGACAAAATCGACCCTCCCGGCGAACGGCTAGGGTCCAGAAGCGTTGTCTGACTGCAGCCATATTCGCTCATCGAGGCCGGCGCGCCACATTCGAGCGCAGAGAAACAAGAAGCGCAGAGGGTTTTGGGCGGAATGAGCCTGACGGGGCATTTGCAACGCCCGCAAACTGTCAAAACGCTTTTGCGCTGGATGTGCTGAAAGAAGGCCCGCTCCTCTGGCCCGTCGATATCCCAGAAGCCGAAATTATCTTCGTACGGGCCCATTGACTGCCCCCAATTGGAGAAAACCCTAAGGTAAAACCAACCGGTTTGTCTGTGATCGAGGTCACATACCTCGCATGCGCCGACAACTCAGCGACGATGAGATCGTTCCGCGGCATGTCCACGCCTGCCCCCGATCGGGTGCGTGCGCCAAAATGCACAGAATGCGGACCGCACGCCGGAGCGCCCAAAGCGCGTAAGGCTGGCTCTCCTACGCCCTGCGGCCGATTGCGCTCAGCGGGAGGCGCTCCAGGGCGACTAGCAGAGCCAAAGTCACGCCGATCAGGATCATGGTCAGCGCCGCTCCGGAAAAAATATCGCCGCGATCCGTGAGCCCGAAGATGGCGACCGGCAATGTCACCCAGCCGGGCGGATAGACCATGACCGTCGCCCCGAGCTCCCCCATCGAAAGGGCGAAGCTCAAGCCGAAGGCGGCGATGAGGTAAGGCGCGATCAACGGCAGCGTCACGTTGAAGAGCCGGTAGGTCGGCCGCGCGCCGAGGCTCGAGGCGACCTCCTCATAGTCCGGCGGCAGACGGGCGAGCCCAGCCGAGACATTGCCGAACGAGAAAGCCGAGATCAGCACGAAATGGGCGAGAATGACGATGGCGGTTGTGCCATTGAGAAGCAGCGGCCGCTGGCTGAACGCGACCAAGAGCCCAAGTCCCACTGACACGGACGGCACGGCGCTCGGAATGAAGAAGAGCAAGCCTAAGCTTCGGCTCCACGCCTCGCCCTGAGCGCGCAGCGAGAGCGCCGCCCAGGAACCGCAAAGCAGCGCAAGAAGGCTCGCCACGAGCCCGGTGATGAGGCTCGCGAACACGGCGTCGCCCGAGGCGCCGCTGCCTGCGTCGCGGTAATGTTCGAAGGTGAAGCCGGTCGGCAGGACGCCGTTCCACTGCCGAGCCAAACTCGCCGCCAGGATGACCGCAAGCGGAGCCAAGAAGATGACGCCGATCAGCAAAGCTGCGACGAGCCAAACCACGAAACGGCCGGAGCGCGACCAAACGAGCATGCGGCTCAGCCTCCGAGGCGTCGCGCGGCGAGGCGATAGAGCGAGAAGAGCCCAAGCGAGAGCGCGATATTGACCATCGCGATGGCGCAAGCGGCCTGATAGTCCAATTCCTGGATCGCTTTGTCGTAGATCAGAAGCGGCAGCGTGATGACGCCCTTGGCGCCGATGAAGAGCACGATGCCGAACTCGTTGACGGTGAGCAGCAGGCAGAGGCTACCGCCCGCGATCGCGGCCGGAAGGGCGGCGGGCAGAATGACATTGCGCACGATCCGCCATGGCCGCGCACCGAGAAGACCCGCGACCTCGATCTGGCTTTGGTCGACAAGCGAGAACGCCGCAAGCAGCGGGCGCAGCACGAACGGCGTGTAGACCGTGACCTCGGCGAGGATCACGCCCCAGGCGGAATAAAGAAAGTGAACCGGCGGCTCGCTCAAACCGAACCCCTGCGTCAGCCCGCCGTTCAGCATGCCGGCCGACCCATAGAGGAAGGTGAAGGCAAGCGTCACCAGGAATGTTGGCAGGGCGATGAACGTGTCGATCAGCCGCGCCACGAATGTCGAGCCGGGGAAAGGAACGAAGGCGAGGATCAGCCCAAGGATCAGTCCCAGCATGAGGCAGCCGGCGGTCGAGGCGAGCGCGATGACGGCGGTGTTGATCAGCGCATTGAGAAACGCGCGCGAATGAAGCACCGAGAGGAAGCCGCTGAAGTCGATCCCGCCTGCCTCGCCAACGAGGGCGGCGCGCGCAATCAGGACAAGCGGATAGAGAAACGTGAGCCCAAGGACGATGAGGGGAGGGGCGACCCATAGACCACTGAAGTTGAGCCGCGCCGGCGCCTGTCGGGAGGCGAGATCAGACACCGGCTTCTTCGGGAATGAGGCTGGCGTCGGCAGGCGCGAAAAAGAGATCGAGCGGCGCGCCCCGCTCGGGCAGCGACGGCAGGCGGGTCGCGACGATCCGCATGACCGTGTCGCCGACCTCCGCGACGAGATGGGTGAGCTCGCCCTGCCACAGCACGTCGCGCAGGCGCCCGCCGATCCGGTTGGCATAGCCCTGTTCCGCCGTCAGCGTCAGGTGCTGCGGACGCACGCAGAGCAGCCGGCGCGCGCCCGAGGGCGCCCCGTCGCTTTCGACGACGAGCCGGTCTTCGCCTGCGCGGACCGCAACCATTCCTTCCTTGCGGACGTCCCCCTCGACGACCACCGGAAGCAGATTGGCGCGGCCCAAAAACTCGGCTGCGAACCGATTGGGCGGACGCCGAATAGAGATCGGCCGTGCGCCCGATGGCGCTTAAGCTTCCATCCTTCAGGATTGCGATGCGGTCGGCAAGCGTCAGCGCCTCGCTTTGGTCGTGGGTGACATAGAGAATCGTCAGCCCCGGCAGATCGGCATGAAGGCGGGCGATCTCCTCGACCATCGATCGGCGAATCTGCGCGTCGAGCGCCGAGAGCGGCTCGTCGAGCAAGAGCACGCGCGGACGCACGGCGAGCGCCCGGGCGATCGCCACGCGCTGCTGCTGGCCGCCGGACAATTCGCGCGGGTAGCGCTTGAGGAACGTCTCATGCCGACGATGCGAGGCGCGTCGGCAACTCGCTCTTCGATCAGCGACTTGGCGGCGCCACGCGCCTTGAGGCCGAAGGCGACGTTGTCCTTAACCCGCATGTGCGGAAAGAGCGCATAGTTCTGCACGACCATGGCGAGCCGCGTTCGTAGGGCGGCAGGTCGGTCACATCGGCGCCCCCGATCAGAATGCGCCCGGTAGCCGGCCGAACGAAGCCGGCGACCGCGCTCAGGGCGGTGGTCTTGCCCGAGCCCGAAGGGCCGATCATCGCCACGATCTCGCCCGCCGCGATGTCGAGGCTGAGCGGCTTCAGGAGCGATCGTGGCCACGATAGGCGACGGAGACCCGTCGAAGCCTGATCGGTCGGCATCCGCGGCAAGCGGTTGGGCCGCGACCCGCGCGATCGCGCTCTCGCCGAGAACGGCGCTGGTCATCTCAGCTTCCGGTCGCGTTGCTTCCAGTGCCCGACGTCGGCGGGCAGGTCCTTCAGCACCTGCGGTCCAGTCCGGCGACCAGATGGTCACGCCCTGCATCGCGTCTTGCAGCTTGGTAGTTGGCGTCGCTCGGCGTCACGTCCTTGCGCACCGGCACACCGAGGGCGATCGGCGACATCGACGCTTGCGCCTCCTTCGAGAAGGAAGTCGATCAGCTTCTTGCCGTTGTCGGCGTGCGGCGCGCCTGCCACGAGGCCGATGTAATAGGGCAGCGCGAAGGCCGAGCGCTTGCCGTCGGGCCGGCAGGCCAGAACACCTTGATGTTCGGGTTGTCCGCCATCTGGGCGATGTTCATCTGCAGGTCGCCGTTCGCGACATAAAGCTCGCCCTTGTTGACGAGGGCGGTCAGCTTGCCGGTCGACGCCGACGGGCCGACGTTGTTGGCCTGGAGCTTCTTGAGAAAGTCGAATGCGGCGTCCTCCGAGCCGAAGGCGTGGATGACCTGCAGCATGACGGCGGTGCCGTCGCCGGCCTGGCCGGGCGTCGAATACTGGAGTTCGTTCCTTGAACTTGGGGTCGAGCAAGTCGTCGTAGGTCGTCGGCGGGTTTTTGAGCTCCGCGGAGTTGTAGATGAAATCTGGAAGTTGTTGACCACGGCATAGAATTCGCCCTTCGCGTCCTTGTCCGCCGCCGTCGATCACGTCGGCCCCGGCCGGCGAATAGGATGCAGCAGCCCCTCGGCCTCGGCGCCCTGGATGAACGGCGGCAGGGTGACGAGCACATCAGCCTGGGGATTGGACTTTTCGCGTTCGCCACGGTCGACGACGCCGCCGGAACCCGCTTCGACGTACGGAACCCTGACGCCGGTCGCCTTGGTGAAGGCAGTCGAACTCGTGCTCGAACCAGCTGGCCTTGCCGTCATGCAAGCCCGTCCGCGCGTAGATGGTGACAACCTCGGAGGCCGCGAAGGCAGGCGCCGCAAACAAGACCGCAACGAGCAATGCGCTAAGGAGAGACTTCATAGGGCGTCCTCGTCGTTCTTTGATTTTATCCACTCATCGCTAAGCCTCGGGCATAAAGCTTTTGTGACAGCGGGAGCCCCTGACTTTCAAGGCCGGACACGGCGTTCTCAAAGATCGACAGCGCCTCGTCGAATTGTTCGAACGGGATGGTCAGCGGCGGGCAGAGCGTTACGACATTCCCCCCGCCGATCTTGAAGCTCAGCCCGCGTTTCAGGCAGCGATACATGAGTTGTTCAGCTACGCCGGCCGAACCGTCTCCGCCAATCTCGATGCCGAAATAGCAACCGAGGCCGCGCACATCCCGGATCACCGAATGGCGGGCCTGCATCGCGTGGAGCCGTTCGAGGCCGCGACGGCCCAGCGCCCACGCCCGCTCGATGAGCTTCTCGTCTTCGATTGCGTCGAGCGTGGCAAGTTCCCGCGGCGCAAGCGACGGGCTCTTTTCGTGCGTATAGTGCCCGAGCGCCGCGTCCGGCGCGCAATCGAGCCGCTCGGGGGCCAGGATCGCCGCGAGCGGCATGATTCCTCCG
>CAVRXX010000036.1:0-160293 GCA_963725195.1 uncultured Alphaproteobacteria bacterium
GGTCGCCAATTTCACGGTGCAGACCTCACCGTTGCAGATCTCGCATTTGAAACAGTTTCCGGTGACCACGATCTCGTTCAACCTCGCGCCGGGCGCGTCGCTCGGCGAGGCGGTTGACGCGATCGGGCAGGCGCTTCAGGCGATCGACCTGCCGCCGAGCTTCGCAGTCAGCTTCCAGGGCGCGGCGCAGGCGTTTCAGTCGGCGCTGTCGAACGAGGTGTTCCTGCTCGTGGCGGCGATCGCCGCCATGTATATCGTGCTTGGGGTGCTCTACGAGAGCTTCATCCACCCGATCACGATCCTGACCACGCTTCCGTCCGCCGGCATCGGCGCGCTGCTGACGCTCAATTTCGCGGGCGCCGGGCTCGACATCATCGGCGTGATCGGCATCGTGCTGCTCATCGGCATCGTCAAGAAGAACGCGATCATGATGATCGACTTCGCGCTCGACGCGCAGCGCGAGCAGGGTCTGCCGGCGCGCGAAGCGATCTATCAGGCCTGTCTCTTGCGTCTGCGACCGATCCTGATGACGACGGTCGCGGCGATCTTCGGCGCGCTGCCCTTGATGCTGGGAACTGGCGTCGGCTCGGAGCTTCGCCGTCCGCTGGGGCTGGCGATTGTCGGCGGTCTCGCCTTCAGCCAGGTGCTGACCCTCTACACGACGCCGGTCATCTATCTCTTCTTCGAGCGCCTGGGCGAGCGGCTCGGCATGGGCTCTACCCACACCGCGCTGGCGACCGACACGCCGTGAACAAAAACTTTTCCGAGCTCTTCATTCGCCGTCCCGTCGCGACGATCCTGCTCACCATCGGCATCGTGGTCGGCGGCCTCCTGGGCTATTCGCAATTGCCGGTTTCGCCGTTGCCGCAGGTCGACTTTCCGGTCATCTCGGTTCAGGCGAATATGCCAGGCGCGAGCCCCGACACGATGGCGACATCGGTCGCGGCGCCGCTCGAACGGCATTTGGCTCAGATCGCGGACGTCAACGAAATGACGTCGCAGAGCACGCTCGGCTCGACGCGCGTTACGCTCCAGTTCGGCCTCGATCGCAACATCGATGGCGCGGCGCGAGACGTCCAGGCGGCGATCGTGGCGGCCCGAGGTCGATCTGCCGACCAGCCTGCGCCAGAACCCGACCTATCATAAGGTCAATCCCGCCGATGCGCCGATCATGGTCATCGCCATGTCGTCGACGACGCACACGGCGGGACAGCTCTATGACCTCGCCTCCAACGTTCTGCAGCAGCGGCTGTCGCAGCTGCCGGGCATCGGCGAAGTCGACATCTCCGGCGCCGCGCTGCCGGCGGTGCGTGTCGAGATCAACCCGAGCGCGATCTTTCATTACGGCATCGGGCTCGAGGACATTCGCGCCGCGCTCGCTTCCGCCAACGCCAACAGCCCCAAGGGCGCGATCGAGGACGACGACTACCACTATCAGATCTACGCCAACGACCAGGCTTCGCATGCGGCTCAATATCGCGATCTGGTGATCGCCTATCGCAACGGCGCGGCGGTCAGGCTCGCGGATGTCGCCGACGTGCTCGACTCCGTGGAGGACTTGCGCAACGCCGGCCTCGTCAATGGCAAGCCCGGGGTTGCGGTCGTTCTGTCGCGGCAGCCCGGCGCCAACATCATACAAGCCGTCGACAATGTCCGAGCCGAATTGCCGCGCCTGATCGCCTCGCTGCCGGGCGACGTCGACCTCACGGTCGCGGTGGACCGATCGAAGACGATCAGGCAATCGCTGCTGGACACCGAGAAGACACTGGTGATCGCGGTCGCTCTGGTGATTCTGGTGGTGTTCGCGTTTTTGCGCAGTGTTCGGGCGGCGGCGATCCCGAGCGTTGCGGTGCCGACTTCGATCATCGGCTCGTTCGGGGTGATGTATCTGCTCGGGTTCAGTCTCAACAACCTGTCGCTGATGGCGCTGACGATCTCGACGGGCTTCGTCGTCGACGACGCCATCGTCGTGCTCGAAAACATCTCACGCTATCTCGAGGAGGGCATGCCGCGAGTCGAGGCGGCGATCCGCGGCGCGGCCGAAGTCGGCTTCACCGTCGTTTCGATCACGTTGTCGCTGATCGCGGTGTTCGCGCCGCTGCTCTTCTTCGGCGGCATCGTCGGGCGCCTGTTCACCGAATTCGCGCTCACGCTGACGGTTGCCGTGCTGATCTCAATGGTCGTCTCGCTGACGACGACGCCGATGATGTGCGCGCTGATCCTGCCGCGAGGTCGGATCGAACATGGACGCCTCTATCGAGCGACCGAGCGGGTGTTCGACGCGATGCTCGCCTTCTATCGATCGACGTTGCGCGTCGCCCTTCGTCATCCCGGAATCGTCGTGTTGTCGCTGTTCGCCACGGTCGGGCTCAACTACTACATGTTCCGCTATCACATGACGCTATGGCTTGTTTCCGGTTCAGGACACGGGCCTCATCATCGGCGCGATCCAGGGCGATCAGAGCATCTCCTTTCAGGCGATGAAGACCAAGTTCACGCAATTGCAGACGATCGTGCAGGATGATCCCGCTGTCGACAGCGTCGTCGGCTTTACCGGAGGACGGGGAACAAACACGGGCTTCATCTATGTCTCGCTGAAGCCCTATACCGAACGCAAAGTCACCGCTGACGATGTCGTGGCCCGGCTGCGCGGCAAGCTGTCGCAGGTCGCGGGCGCGCGGCTCTTCATGGTCTCGGTCTCGGACCTGAGAACCGGGGGACGGCAGGGCAACGCGACCTATCAATATACGTTGCTCGCCGACGACCCGACGGAGCTCTACGCCTGGGCGCCCAAGCTGACCCAGGCGCTGATGGGCAACGACGTCATCAAGGACGTCAATTCCGATCAGCAGCTCGGTGGCCTTCAGACCAACCTCACGATCGATCGCGACACCGCGATGCGGCTTGGCCTGACCATAAGCGCGATCGACAACACGCTCTACGACGCCTTCGGCCAGCGGCAGGTGTCGACGATTTACAATCCTCTCAATCAGTATCACGTCGTCATGGAGATCGCGCCGCGCTACTGGCAGGATCCGCGCACGCTCGACCAGATCTACGTGTCGACGTCCGGCGCCAATCCGACTGGCGTTCAGCAGACGGGGATCGCCGCCGGCGATTATACGTCCTCGACCGGGCCAGCCAGCACCGCGGCGACAATCGCCGCGGATTCGGCGCGAAACCTCGCGACCAACGCGATCGCGGCCAGCGGCCATTCGGCCGCTTCGACGGGCGCCGCGGTCACAACCTCGCTCGAAACAATGGTTCCGCTCTCGGCTTTCGCCAAATACGAACCGGGCCACACGCCGCTCAGCGTCAACCATCAGGGCCAGTTCGCGGCGACGACGATTTCGTTCAATCTGGCGCCCGGCCGGTCGCTCAGCGAAGCGAAGACCGAGATCGACAATGCGATCGAGCGCATCGGCATGCCGTCGACCGTCCGTGGCGCGTTCGCAGGAACGGCGGCGACCTTTCAGCAATCGCAATCGAGCATGCCGCTTCTCTTCGGCGCGGCGCTCGTGACGATCTATATCGTGTTGGGCATTCTCTACGAGAGCCTGATCCATCCGATCACCATCCTCTCGACGCTGTTCTCGGCCAGCGTCGGCGCGGCGCTGGCGTTGTGGGCGTTCGACACGCAGTTCACCGTGATCGCCGCGATCGGCGTCTTGCTGCTCATCGGCATCGTCAAGAAGAACGCCATCATGATGGTCGACTTCGCTCTCGAGGCGGAGCGCGAGGGACGCGACACGCGCGAGGCGATCGAGGAGGCCTGCCTCCTGCGCTTTCGCCCGATCATGATGACGACGTTCGCCGCACTGTTCGGCGCGCTGCCGCTGGCCTTCGGCACTGGCGAAGGCTCGGAGCTGCGCCATCCGCTCGGCATCACCATCGTCGGCGGGCTCATCGTCAGTCAGGTGCTGACGCTCTACACGACCCCGGTGGTGTTCATCTACCTCGACAATTTCGGCAAGTGGCTCAGCGGCCTCTGGCGCCGCTACTACCTGGGCGCCGCGGCGCCGCGCCGATAGCCGGCGCAGCAGTAGTGAGTGCGGCCGCGGCGCCTAGACCGGCAGGGCGTACCGATGGGCCGTTTCGGCCGCGTCGCGCGCGTCGTCGATCGGTATCGCACCATTGTTGGCGGCGCGCGCCGCCTTGACGGCTTCGACCAACGCCGGCGGACCGTTGATGTCTGTCAGTTCGCCCGATCCATTGGCGAGGCGCTCGAGCATCGCCGCCTGCGCATCGTCGTCAGCGAAGGCCACTGCCTGCATCAGCGCCACAATTGGACGCGGCGACTTTGAGCAGCGCGCAAGGCGATAGGCGTTGAGGAAGCGCTTGGCGTCGCGCGGCGAATGCGCAGCGAGCGGCGCGAGCGCCGCCAAGAGCGTCGTTTCCGTAGCCGACAGCGGCTCCAGGAGCTTCGCGGCGATCGCCGAATCCGGCGCGGACGCCGGGTGCTCGCCCGCCGATAGAAGGCGCGCGACCACAAGCTCTCCGTCGGCGTCCTTGCGGGCCGGCAGGTTGACCGCGACCTGCAGCCATTTGCCAAGACGCCGGCGCGCCTCGCTTGGGTGCTCGAGCGCCGCCGCGAGCCGGCTCGGATCGAAGGCCAGCAAACCGATAGAGCCCGGCCCGATCACGCCCTGGGCGGCGTCGATCCAGCTGACGGCCTCGGCCGGCGACAACGCGTCGAGATTGTCGACGACCACGATGAGCCGATCCGGCGCCGGTCCAGCCGCGCCCGGGTGCCCCACCTTGGCGCCAAGGGCTGCGAGAAACTCGCGCGCCGCGCCGGATGGCGCATGGCTCGATTCCAGAAATTCCGGCCCGGGCGAGCGCATGGACGTCACGCCTCCGGCGCGTTGGCTCGCGGCTTCGGCGCGCTTGGCGGCGGCGTCCGCTTCGGCGGTCAGCGCCGCCACGCGCTGGTTGAGGCGAGCCGCGCGAGCCTCGAGGTCCTCGCGCCGTTCGCGCGTCTCCTGGGTCAGGAGCCGCGAGCCGCGCAACAAAAGGTTCGAGAACCCAAGCGCGCGCCACAGGTTGAGCGCGATGGCGAGCGCCCCAAGGATGAACAGAATTTGCGCTGCTCGATCGAACCATTCGCCGTGCGACGCCACCCAATCCCCGGCGGGCTTGAGCGATATCGCTCCCATGCTCGATCGCGTACGTCGCCGTGTGGCCGTGCAGAAACCGAAGGACGAAGGCGAGCACGAAGGCGACGATTCCCCAGAGGAGCAGCCGCGCCTGACTGCCATAGGCCCAGATTGACCGAATCACGACCCCGACGCGGCCGCCAGCGCCGATGCGTCGAAACGTCTCGCGCCAGATTGCGGTAGCTCGAGTTCGGCATCCCCTCCGGCCAGTCCGAAACGGCGCAACTGCGCTTCGATCGTTCCTCGATGAGCGCGCGCGAAGACGTCGAGTCGCGAGCCGGGCGTGTCGAAGGCCAGCGCGTCCGCGAGACGCGCGCGTTTGGCCTCGACCTCGTCGCGCTGCGCGCGTTCGGCCTCGAGCTTCCTGACGAGATCGTCGTGACGATCCGAAGCCGCGCTGGCCGCCCGGTGGGGATCGCCGCCCGCGTGGCGAAGCTCATCGAGAAGCCCCGAATAGTCGACGCCGCCTTGCGCGCGATCGAGCGCGGCATAGGCCGCGCTGGCGATCGCCACCGGCGCTTCGACGCCGATCGAAGCGTCGACCCGCGCCAGCACGACTCGCTGAAGCGCTGGCCCGCTTGTCGTCGCCAAAGCGCTGAGCTGTTCGATCGTTTGCGCGAGCCGCCTCAAGGCGAACGTTTTGCCGGCGCCGGACGGTCCCAGGATTCCCGCCAGAAACGGCGTCTGGACCTGAGAGGTCACGCAAAGATGCGCCAACGGCTGCACGATCTGGCCGGCGTTCAGGAGGTCCGCCCCTTCGGCCGAAATCGCCGAGGAAGATCGGTTCAGCCCGGACGGGAGCGGCCGGCGGAGGGGGCGTGATCGAAACGGGCGGAGCAGCCGATTGCGCAGGGACCTTGCCAAGCGTCGGCAAGGTTGGCTTGTCGCTCGTCCCAACCTCCCCGAGCAGGCGGACCTTCGCGTTCACGCTTGGCTCGGACAATTAATCCTCCTCAACGCGCGCTCGGGAAGTCGGCCGAGCGGCGCCTAATTTGAGTGCGCGGCCCTAACGACCGCAAGGGCGCCGGCAAGTCAAGCCTCGCGCCCCAACGGGAGAGGCCGCGGCCTATGCCGGGCCGGGAAATCAGGCTAAGCCCGCTTCCAACATTGTCCTTTCCGATGGAGCTTGAGCTTTGCTCGCATTCGCTTCGCCAACGCCCGACGCGACCCCGGTATGGCTGGTCAACGCGGAAACCTGGCCGTCGGTCAAATCGACGATCGGCGCGGCCGCCGCCGCCTTCGCCGAACGTTGCGGCTTTGAGCCGAAAGCGGGACGCGTGCAACTTCTCCCGGGCGAGGCCGGCGCGCTCGCGGGCGTCTTGTTCGGGATTGACGGGGCGAACGCGCCGACGCGCGATCCGTTCGCCCCGGGCAAGCTCGCAACGTCGCTACCCCAAGGCGTCTACCGGTTCGCCAACACGGCCGCAGACGCCGATCTCGCGGCGCTCGGCTTTCTGCTCGCGCTCTACCGCTACGACCGCTTCAAGGCCGATAGAGCGCCGAAGCCCCAGCTCATCGCGCCCGACGCGGTCGACGGCATTGGAATTCAGCGCATCGCGGAGGCGATCGCTTACGGGCGCGATCTCGTCAACACGCCGGCCAATGCGCTCGGTCCTGACGCGCTCGAGCAAGAGGTGGTCAAGCTCGCCGAGCATTTTGACGCCAGCGTCACCATGGTGCGCGGCGAGGAACTCGTCGCCGCCAACTTTCCCCTTGTCTATGCGGTCGGGCGCGCGGGCGCCGAGGCGCCGCGGATCGTCGACTTCTCCTGGGGACGCGAGGACGCGCCGAAAGTCGCGATCATCGGCAAAGGGGTCACCTTCGACACCGGCGGCCTCGACATCAAGCCGGCCTCGGGCATGGAGCTCATGAAAAAGGACATGGGCGGAGCGGCGACTGCGCTCACGCTCGCGCGGCTGATCATGGAGGCCGGGCTCGACTTGCGCCTGAGGACCGTGATCCCGATCGTCGAGAATGCGATCTCGGCGCCGGCGATGCGTCCGGGCGATGTGATTGTCAGCCGCAAGGGGATTTCGGTCGAAATCGGCAACACCGACGCCGAAGGGCGGATGATCCTCGCCGACGCGCTTGCGCTTGCGGACGAGGACGCGCCGGAGCTGATGCTCGACTTCGCCACCTTGACCGGCGCGGCGAGAGTCGCGCTCGGCCCAGACCTGCCGCCCTTCTACACCGACGACGACGCGCTCGCCGCTTCGATCGCCGGCCATTCGGCGCGGGTGCGCGATCCCGTATGGCGCATGCCGCTCTGGCGCCCCTATGACGCAATGATCGAAGGATCGGTCGCCGACATCAGCAATTCGGGCACGGGCGCCGGCATGGCGGGCTCGATCACCGCCGCGCTCTTTCTCCGGCGCTTCGTCGAGAAGGCCGAATCATGGGCGCATTTCGACGTCTTCGCGTGGAATCCGAAGCCGCGCGCCCATGGGCCCGCTGGCGGGGAAATCCAGGCGGCGCGGGCGCTGTTCGAGCTCCTGAGCGAGCGCTATCCGAGGCGGTGAAGCGGGCTCTTCCTTACCCGATCAGCCACGGAAGGAGCGCCGGGATCACCGCTGGCGTCACGATGGCGTTGAGCCCCATGGCGAGACCGGCGAACACGCCGGCGACCGGATCGACCGCGAACGCCCGCGCCGTGCCGATGCCATGCGAGGCGAGCCCGACGGCGAAGCCGCGCGCCGCGTAGTCGGTCACGCCGAGCGCGTCCATGAGCGGGGTCACGATGACCGCGCCAAGGATGCCGGTGGCGATGACGAGAACGGCGGTCAGCGGCGGCGCGCCGCCGAGCGCCTCAGTCACGGCCATCGCCACGCCGGCCGTGATCGACTTCGGCGCGAGCGCGATCAGAATCGCGCGCGGCGCGCCGAGCCCCTTGGCGACCAGCACCGCCGACGCGACCGCGACGGTCGCGCCGATGAGCAGCGCCGCCGCAAGCGGCCAGACATTGCGTCTGACGAGCGCGAAGTTGGCGTAGATCGGCACGCCAAGCGCGACCGTCGCCGGCCCGAGCAGGAAATGCACGAACTGGGCGCCGTTGAAATAAGTCTGGTAGTCCGTCCCAGTGAGCTTGAGCAGCCCTCCCAACAGCGCAATTGCGATCAAAACGTGGTTGACGATCGGGCGCCGGCCCGCCGCCTTCGCCAGCGCGTCGGCGACAAGGAAGGCCGCGAGCGTCGCGGTCAGCCAAAAGAGCGGCGTCGTCTGCAGATAGACCCAGAGGCGGAACGAAGTCATGCCTCCCCTTTCGCGCCAGTGAGCCGCTTGACGAGCAGGAACACGCCGACGGTGGCGATGAGCGTCGCAACGGTCGAGACGACGAGCGCCACGGCAAGCGCCAATCCCTGCTCGCGCAACAGGCCCATGTACTGCACCACGCCGACGCCCGCGGGCACGAACAAAAGCGGCAAGGCGGCGAGCAACCCCCTTGCAGCTTTGCCGAGGTCGCTTTCAGCCAGCGCCTCCTCGTCGAGCGGCCGCCAGCGCTGATAAAGGCTAAGCGCAACGACGAGCAGCGCAAGGCCGACGACCGGCCCGGGCGCGGGCAGCGCAAGTCCGCGCGCCGCGACCTCGCCGACGAGCTGAAACCCGAGGAGGATGAAAAATCCGCGGATCATGCCGGTTTGTCGCCGGCAGGGACGGCGAGGTCAACGCAGAACCTTGTCTTCGGCCGTGGCTTTGCCTAGGTTCATCGAGAACCCGCGCACACCAGGATGCACGCAATTGACGGCAGCTTTCACGCTCAGACTTAGCGAAGCGACGCTCGACGCGCTGGATCGGCTAGCCGAGAAGACCGAGCGCTCGCGTAGTTGGCTCGCGACCAAGGCGATCGAGGACTATGTCGCGCTGAACGCCTGGCAGATCGGCAAGATTGAGGCGGGAATTGCCGCCGCCGATCGCGGCGATTTCGCCAGTGACGACGACGTTGAGCGCGTGGCCGGGAAATATTCGGCGAAGGGTTGAGGATCTATTGGACCCGCCCCGCACTCGCGGATCTGGAGGCGATTGGAGATTTTATCGCCCGTGACAATCCAGTCGCCGCAGAGCGAACCGTGGTCCGCCTTGTCGCTTCCGTTGACGCATTGCGCGATCATCCGAACCTCGGGAGGTCGGGCCGGTTGACCGGGACGCGCGAGCTTGTCGTAAGCGGGACGCCCTACGTCGTTCCCTATCGAGTGCTCCGCGATGATGTTCAGATTCTCGCCGTCTTCCATGGCGCACGCCGCTGGCCGGAGGCCTTCGAGTAGCGCCTCGTGACGTAGCGTTAGCGCTTCACAGCGCGCTTGGCCTATCGGGCTTGGGACACATAGAGGGGATAGCGTGGCTCTGACGAAACACAATCGGTTGACGGTCGGCGACCTGCGCAAGGTCAAGGGCAAGCGGCAATTGACGATGCTGTTCGTCGAAACGCCCGAAGAAGCGGCTGCCGCGTCCGCGGCCGGCATCGATATCCTGTCGATCGTTGAACACCTCTGGTCGCCCGCGATGCGCGAGGCGGCGGGCGATTGTTTCGTTCAGGTGGGGCTCATCTACGGCCAGCACTGCACCTATGAGGACTATCTGCGCGCCGCGCACAAAAACTTGATGATCGGCGGGGACGCCTTCTATTGCGCGGGCAGCCTCGATACGATCGCGAAGCTTGCGGCCGAGGGCATTCCCGTAGTGGGCCACGTGGGGCTCATCCCCGCGCGCGCGACATGGACCGGCGGCTTCAAGGCGGTGGGCAAGACCGCCGCCGACGCGATGCAGGTTTACAACCACGTCAAAAAGCTTGAGGCGGCCGGCGCGGTGGCGGCGGAGATCGAAGTCGTGCCGGCGCGCGTCGCAAGCGAGATCGCGAAGCGCACGTCGCTTTTCCTTATGTCGATGGGGGCTGGCTCTGGCTGCGACGCGCAGTATCTGTTCGCTGAGGACGTGCTCGGCTATTCGCGCGGCCATCAGCCGCGCCACGCCAAAGTCTACCGCAATTTTCGCGCTGAATACGACCGGCTGCAACGCGAGCGGATCGCCGCCTTCGAGGAATTCCGCGCCGATGTCGAAAAGAGCGCCTTCCCGGAGGACAAGCATCTTGTGCCGATCGCAGACAGCGAGTTCGAAGTCATTCGTGAAGGGACTGGAGAAGGCCCGCTAAAGCAGATTGCGGTTGCGTCGCGGTCGTTTACCGCGTCGCTGCGCTCGACCTGCGCGGCTGCTATCGGCCGTGTCGACCCAAAGCTCCCTTGGCTGGCGGGACATCGCGCATCGCGCCCCGCCCCTTCGCAATCATTGTTGGATCGTGACGGTCCGATACCCAAATGCCGTTGAGTGCGCGGAGATCATGTCATACACTGAATGCGTGACGCGTTAAAAGAGCGCTGGGGACAAACGCGTGGAAGCAGAGCGCCGACAGGTCGTCATTCTCTTCGCGGATATGGTTGGCTTCACCGCGTTCTCCGAGCGGTTCGGCGAGGAGGCGGCGTTTGGCCTTATTCAAAGGCTTTCGCAAATCGTTGAGCCGTCGAGGTTGAAGGCGCCCGCATCCATAACATGCTCGGCGACGGGGTGATGGTCGTCTTCGGGGCACCGGTCGCGGTCGAGGATGCGCCGCTTCGTGCCTGCCGGGCGGCGTTGTCGATACTGGAGACGCTACCGACTGTGGGCCGACATCGAAGCCAAATATGGTGTCCGACCGGAGATGCGGATCGGGATTAACGTCGGATCGGCGGTTGTCGGGCAACTACATGCTCGGCGGGGAAACTCGACTTGTCAGTGCTGGGCGACACGGTCAATGTCGCGGCCCGCTTGCAGTCGCTCTCGGAACCGGGGGCCGTGCTCTTGAGCGAAGCCGCGTATCAGGCTCGTCGAGGGCCTGGTCGAAGCGACCTTCGCTGGCGAACACCCTCTCAAGGGTCGCCGCGCCGCCGAGAAGTTTATCGGCTTGACGGCGATCCCGGGCGAAGGCATCGCGATTCGAGGCCTCGCTCAGCCGAGGATTAACGGCTTTCGTCGGCCGCGACCAGGAGCTCGACGTGCTCGAGCACAGCCTGTCGAGTCGATGGGCTCCGGCGTCCAGGTCATCGACATCGTCGGCGATCCGGGGATCGGCAAGACCCGTCTCATGCACGAGTTTCGCTCGAACGCGATCGCGAACGTCCGCGCATGGATGCTGATCGGCATATTGCACGTCCGGACGGCCAGAACACACCGTTTCGAGCCTTCATCGACATCGTGCGCGGCGCTTTTCGTATTGCGCGCGGCGACGACTTGGCCACGATCGCAAACAAAGTGAACGAGGGTCTTCGTGGCCTCGCACTCAATTCCGAATGAAAACCTGGCGACTTCTTGTGAATATGCTCGGCCATGAAGCTCCGCGCGGCTCCCTTGCAGGTCTCGACGGCGTCTTGATTGGGCTGAGAACACGCGAACTTGTGCGACGAATGGTGCAGGCACGCTCTCGGCTTGCCCCGCTAATTCTGCTGTTCGAAGATATTCATTGGCTCGACAGCGCGTCTGAGGCGCTACTTGGCGCCTTAGTCGCAATCGAGGCCCCGCTCAGTCTGCTAATCCTCCATACCAGGCGACCGATTTACACTCCGCCGTGGGCTGACAACGCCCGCGTGACGCCGCTGGCGCTCAATCCGCTTTCACCTCGCGAAACTTCCCGCATCGCGCAGGCTCGCCTGGGCGTTGATCGATTGCCGGACGAACTCAGCAACCTCATCTCGAGGAGAGCGGAAGGCAACGCGCTTTTCGCCGAAGAAATCGTAAGCTTTCTTGTCGAGCGTAGCGTCGTCACCCGCGCCGGCACCAGCGTGACCTTCGACCGCACGGCGGCGGCGACCAATGCTATACCGCAGGGCATCCAGTCGATACTGGCCTCCCGCGTCGATAGGCTTCCGAGTGAAGAGCGCCTCCTCCTTCAGACGGCCGCCGTGATCGGCCGCCGCTTCGATCCCAACCTGGTACTCGCTCTGATCGACGAACCGCACAGCTCAGCATCGTCATTCGCAGCGATGGAGGTCCAGGGTCTCATTCGCCACGACGAACGATCGGGCGACTATGTCTTCAAGCACATCCTTCTGAGAGAGGCGATCTACGATCAGCGTGCTAAGCGGGCCGCGCGCGGCGATACATCTGAAGGTCGCCGAGGAGCTCGAGAGGCGCAGCAGCAACGTGTTGTTCGAAAGGGCCGAAGTCCCTCGCCCATCATTTCGCTGCCGGCGGGAACGCGACGAAGGCGCTCCACTATACGGCGATGGCGGCGCACAAGAGCCTGAACGTCTACGCGATCGCAGAGGCCGAGGGTTATTTTCGCAAGGCGTTGGCAATTGTCGAGCAGAACCCGACCGGCGCCGATCGGCTGCTCGCTGCGCGCGTCGTCGTCGGACTGCTCGAAACGCTCATGCTGCAAGAGCGATTATCGCGAAGCTGGTGAGATCGCCGAGAAGTTTATGCCCGTCGTCAGGCAGGCCGGCGAGACGCCGGAGCTGGTCACCGCCTACTACTACCAGACATTGTCGCTGGTGCAGCGGTACGAGCTGCGCGCCGGCCTTGCGCTCATGACCGAGGCTATCGCAAGTCGCCGAGCGGCTCGGCGACGGACGCGCGCGGGCTTTTGCAGGCGCGGGTCTTCTGCATTGCCGGACGCGACTTGGGCTCGACACGTTTGAAGAGGCGGAGCGGCGCAAAGCCGAGTGATGACAGACTGCCTGACGCTTGGGACGACAACTTCCTCCGCAACTCGGCTTATTTCTTCATCACCTGGGACTACCTCTATCGTGGCCTCATAAAAGACGCGCGAGAGATCGCTCTTCGACTCATCGCCTCCGAAGAGGCGGCCGGCGACCCGCGCTCGATCGGCTTCGCCAACTGGATTCTCGGGTTGGATCAACGTCATCGGCGGATCGCCCGAAGCCGCGCTCGGCTACGCTGACGAGTGCCTGCGGGTTGGCGATCGCGCCGTTCGACCGGCTCCAGGGCGAGATCATCAAAACGATCGCCGCAATCTTATCCGGCCGCGCGCGGGAGGGCCTTCCCAAGCTCGAGGCGCTCAACGTCGAGTTTCAGCGGCTAGGCGCGCTCTACAGCGTGCTCGAGAGTCCGCACGGCATTGCGCTGATAGAAACCGGGCGCGTCGCCGAGGGCGTTCGTCTCATAGAGCGCACGATTGCCGCGCGCGACGCCTCCGGCGACCGGACCCAGGCCGGCTTCGCGCGCATCCTGCTGGCCGAGGTCTACATCCAAATTCTGGCCGGCGGACGAAAGGCGGCCGTCTCGGCCATCATCAAAATCTCCCGACCCTGGCGACAGCGCGGTTTCGCGGCGCGCACCGCGCCGGCGCGCTTCTGGAAGCTGCGGCGTCACACACAGCAGTTCAGCCGTCACGGCGCTGTCCTCGCCCGCATCGATTTCGACCGCGGCCAGTTGTTCGCCATGCGCGGAAAGCGCAGCCAGGCGCGCGCCTGTTTCGAGCGCGCCCGCGGGATCGCGAGCGCCCAGGGTCTCGACGCTTTGCGCCAGCGCAGCGAAGCCGCGCTCGCCGGGCTTGCCTAGCCCGCCCATCGCTTCGAATTTCCGCCATCTTGCAGAAGACGCTTGCCAAAATCACTTTCAATGTTAACATTGGTGTAAATACCTAGGCACGCACAGCGGAACGTTTGGTTCGCGAGGGGCAAGGTGCCGATTTTTGACGATATTATTTCGCCAGAGCTAGTCTGGCCAATAGAGGCGCGTTGGCCTTTGCTCCGCGCGAATGCCCTGCTCGAGCGATTCCGCCGTCGCTTCCCGGAGATCTTTTACGACGCCTACTGGGAAACCCGCCTGATGAACGCCCAAGCGTATATCGGCGAGAAGGGGCGCTGCGTGAGGCTATACGGTGGCCTTGGTCGTCACCGCCAGATCGGCGTCGAGGGCATAGCCTTCGCGCTCGCACACGAAACCGGCCACCACCTCGGTGGCCCGCCGCATCACGAGTTCTACACCACAATCAGCAGCGAGGAGCGCGCAAATGAATGGGCCGAGGAAACCGGCCTGCCGCTCGTGTTCGGCGACCGGGTGGCGCACCGATATGTGAAGCGAGGCCTCGCGGAGTTGGCGGCTGTATGGAAGAAATATCGCGAAGCTCACAATATGTGGCAGTCAATTGTAAAAGATCTCAAGGTCGGTTTCCTGATTAGGGAGAGCAGCAATGGGGATGTATTTTAACACCGATGCCACACTTAGATTACTCAGTCTTACTAATACAGCTTTTAATAAGGCGAATTACACAAATAAGATTCTCGGGAATAGTTCAATTAGGGCAGTATTTACGCTCCGCTTCCTATACGAACATTGATACGTTCACGAAGTCTCGCCAAGAAGCTTGGAATCTGATCATGAAGAAACCGGAAAATCTGCAAGATGGAAGAATTGGCTTAACTATTTCGATACGGATGTTGCCTCTGAAGTGTATGGTTATATTTACACTCACGCAATCCAGAATGCCAATGTTATACAGGTCGAGTTTTTCGCTGTTCCAAGCGCTACAGGCAATTTGACGGCCTCATACGCCTTGGTCGTCTGACCAGCAGACGCAAGGAATCAGATGGCTCAAAGTACACTTTAGCAATATCTATTTCAACAAATACGATCGATCAATTGACTAGCTTACGACCACATCTCAGAGGACGGCCACCGAGAAGAGATGGACATCAAGAAGAGCGCTGAGAAATTATTCAGCTAAAATGCCGTGCGGGGCCTCTTGGCCGCCCCTGTCATTGGTCGCCTGCCCAGAGACGATCTTTCCGCTCTCTTCCCGGGCTGCACGCCCCCCGGCGACTCGGAAAAGGCACCGCAAGGTATTGGAATGGTCTAAAATGGGGTCGGAACGGAGCTGCCCCGGCGGGGCCGCCTCACGCCCCCCAATCCAGCACGATCTTGCCGCTCTCGCCGCGGCGCATGATCTCGAAGCCTTCGAGGAACCTCGAAGCCGGCAGGCGGTGGGTGATGACCTTGCGCACGTCGAGCCCGCTTTCCAGCATCGCGATCATCTTGTGCCAGGTCTCGAACATCTCGCGCCCATAGATGCCCTTGATGGTGAGCTGCTTGAAGATGACCTTGTTCCAGTCGACCAGGACGGGCTTGGCCGGCAGGCCGAGCAGCGCGACGCGGCCGCCGATAATGATGGCGTCGAACAGCTGATCGAAAGCCGCCGGCGCGCCGCTCATTTCGAGCGCGACGTCGAAGCCCTCGGTCATCTTGAGCCGGCTCATCGTCTCCTTGAGGTCGGCCTTCGAGACGTCGACCGCGACGACGTCGGCGACCTCTTCCGCGAGCTTGAGGCGCTTCGGGTTGATGTCGGTGATCACGACATGCCGCGCGCCGATGTGGCGGGCGACCGCGCCTGCCATGATGCCGATCGGCCCCGCGCCGGTGATCAGCACATCCTCGCCGACCAGGTCGAAGGAAAGGGCGGTATGCACCGCGTTGCCGAGCGGATCGAGGATCGCGCCGAGCTCGTCGTCGACGTCGTCGGGCAGGAGCACGATGTTGAACGCCGGCACCCTCACATATTCAGCGAAGGCGCCCGGGATGTTGACGCCGATGCCGCGCGTCTCGGGATCGAGATGGTAGCGTCCGCCGCGCGCCGCGCGGCTCCGCATGCCGATCACGTGGCCTTCGCCGGACACGCGCTGGCCGACCTTGAGATGCCGCACATTGGGCCCAAGCGCGGCGATCTCGCCCGAATATTCGTGGCCGACCGTCATCGGCGTCGGGATGGTCTTCCGCGCCCATTCGTCCCAGTTGAAGATGTGCACGTCGGTGCCGCAGATGCCGGTCTTGTGCACTTTCACGAGCACGTCGTCGGGGCCGATCTCGGGAATCGGCTCATCCTCGAGCCACAGGCCCGGCTCAGGCTTTTCCTTGACGAGGGCGCGCATGAGATCTCCGTCAAGCTCTGCAGGCCGCCAAGCGATCCTGTTTCATATGTTTCCCTATACGCCATCCGCGTGGCTCAGCTCGAGGCGCCGGACAGGCCGCAATGACAAATTCGGTGAGCTTCATGGCGCGCGTGAGACACGCAATCCATAGCGGCTTGTGTTGGCACGAGGGATGAAACCCAGGTTTGAGAAGGAAATACAACCTGACGTTGGTTGCTATGACATTACGCCTGTGTAATGTGGCGAAGACATTACGATTATGTAATGTTACGACTTGAGGCTCCCAAGGGACGCCTAGTCATTTGTAATCGTCTGTTTTCTGTTACTCTCACGGGGGAAACGATGAAAGCTCAAGTTAGAGGTCGTGCTGTTGCTCTCGCAGTTGCGACGGCGGCGACAATCGGATGCGTGAACCTTGCGGTAGCGGCCGGAAACAACAATCCGCCGCCGGCGGGCGCGATCTTGGATTTGGCCGGCCAGGCGGTTCCGCACGGAGCGCCCGTAACATACACGGTGGACTTTACCGCGTCTCTGCCGGACACGTCGTCGTCGCTAGCCTTCCGTGAAGATCCCGGCGTTCTTCTCGGTTACTGACATAAGCCGTCACAGACCTGACCCATCCGAGCGGGAATCTTGCTGCTGAATGGTGATTTCTCCCTTGGCCCCGTTGGGTCGGAGAACCCGATCGACTGGACATTCCAGAATACGTTCGGTGCGTCTTGCTTCGGGGGTGGTTAGAGGATCCGGTACCTGCGGAGGCGGAATCGCCGGCAATTGCTGGTACGACGGGTCGGTCCAAGCCTATGACGAGACTAAGCCAGACGATCGCCACGACCGTCGGCGACGTGTATCAGGTCTCGTTTTGCGACTACCGACGATGGTACTTTGAGCACCTATTCCAGGCGCTGAGCACCAACGGAGACACGACGGACTACCGGTGGCAACGGCATCGACATTCTCGTCTATGCCCAAGCGGCGCCGCCTCCGCTCAACACGCCAGAGCCGTCGACATGGGCCATGATGATTCTTGGCTTCGCCGGCATGGGATTCGTCGCCTATCGCAAGGCGAAGCGCACATCTCTTTCCGCGGCCTAATTATCACCGCACAACCGCTCCGAAAGACCGCCTTAGGGCGGTCTTTCTTTTTATAGGCGATGAGGACAGCCGGCGCCGTACCGGGCGATTGCCGAACGCCGTCGAAGCCTGGTTCAGGAGCCCGATCGGAAGGCGCATTCCGCGTGAGCGAACGCGTCAAGGAGAGACAGCCGCTCGGCGTGTAGGCGACAAGGTTGTCGAGCTTCCGAGCCGTGCCGGCGTCGACGCCCAGCCTGAGATACTGATCGAGCTGTTCGGCGGATCGGGCACTCAATCTCGACCGTCATGTGCGTCTTGCCAGCGTCCTCCTCCAGCGTGACCCGCCCAATGGCGCCCACCTATCGGGCCGGCACATGGCTTTGTCGCGATCAGAGATCGAAATTGGTGGGCAGCATGACCACGTCGCGAATCGTCATGCCCCGCGGCCGCGTCAACATGAACGTCACCACGTTGGCGACTTCGCTGGCCTCGAGCAGGCTGCCGGACTCCTTGGCCTCCTTCAGCTTCTCCGGCGGCCAGTCCGCCAAGAGCGCCGTGATGACGGGGCCCGGCGAGATCGAGCCCATGCGAATGCCGTGCTTGAACACTTGCCGCCGCACCGTCTGGACAAAGCAATTGATCGCCCATTTGGACGACGCGTAGACCGGCTCCCATGGCGTCGGAAAATGCGCGGCGAGCGAACTCGTCACGATGATGTCGCCCGTCCTTCGCTCGATCATGTGCGGCAGCACGTCGTGCACGTTCTTCATCACGACGTTGACGTTCAGATTGAGCATCCGGTCGATGGCCGCCGAATCGGCGTCGACCAGGTCGCCGCCGACATAGATGCCGGCGTTGGCGTGCAGGATGTCGACCTGGCCCGCCTTCTCGAGAACCTTCGGCACTAACGCGGCGCACTCCTTCGGTTCGAGGAGGTCGATCACCAGCGGGATCACGACCTCGCCATGCTTGTCGCGCAGCCTCTTCAGCGCCGCATCGTCCCGGTCGACCATCACCACGCGCGCGCCTAAGGCCAACATGGCCTCGGAACTGGCCAGTCCGATGCCGGACGCGGCCCCCGTCACGACAGCGACCTTGCCCGCCAATTCTCCCGCCATTGTCTTCCTCCTTCAGCAGATTGCATTCGGGTCGACGCGGCGCCTTGAGCCGCGCTTGGCTCGAGCGCGGCGGACGCGGTCGGCGACCGCGTCTACAGGCGCGCTTGAGGCTTGACAGTCAACGCGTTCGGCGTCGCCGCGCTATTCTTATCAAACGATCCCCAGCGCCTTCCCCGCGTCCGCAAACGCGCCGATCGCAAAGTCGATGTCGGCCTCGGTCAGCGCCGCCGACATTTGCGTGCGGATGCGCGCCTGGCCCTTCGGCACGACGGGAAAGAAGAACCCGGCCACGAACAAGCCGCGCTCGTCGAGCGCATGAGCCAGGTCTTGCGCGAGGCGCGCTTCGCCCAGCATCACCGGAATGATCGGCGTCTCTCCTGGAGCCACTTTGAACCCCGCTTTCTCGACGCCTTCACGAAAGCGCCGCGCGTGGTTTTTGAGCAAAGCCCGCCGAGCGTCGGCGCCGATCGCAATCTCGAGCGCCTTCAACGCCCCGGCCGCGATCGGCGGCGCGAGCGAGTTGGAGAAAAGATAGGGCCGCGCCCGCTGCCGCAGAAGATCGACGATCGGCTGGGCGGCGGCGACGAAGCCGCCCATGCCCCCGCCAAGCGTCTTGCCGAAGGTGCCGGTGACGATGTCGACGCGGTCGCCGGCGCCGGTCAGAGCGGGCGTGCCGCGGCCCTTCTCGCCGAGATGCCCGGTCGCGTGACAGTCGTCGACCATGACCAGCGCGCCGTAGCGATCGGCGAGGCCGCAGATCTCCTTCAGCTTGGCGACGTAGCCGTCCATCGAGAACACGCCGTCGGTGGCGACGAGCTTGAACCGTGCGCCCGCGGCGTCCGCCTCCTTGAGACGGTCCTCGAGCTCATCTAAGTCCGAATTGGCGAAGCGGTAGCGCTTCGCCTTGCTGAGCCGCACGCCATCGATGATCGAGGCGTGGTTGAGGCTGTCGGATATGATCGCGTCCTCTTCCCCGAGCAAAGGTTCGAACACCCCTCCGTTGGCGTCGAAACAGGCGGCGAACACGATCGCGTCGTCCTTGCCCAGGTGCTTGGCGATCGCCTGCTCGAGCTCACGATGCAGAGTCTGCGCTCCGCAAATGAAGCGCACCGAAGCCATGCCGAAGCCGAATTGGTCCATGGCGCGGCGCGCCGCTGCGATGACGTCCGGGTGATCGGCGAGGCCGAGGTAATTGTTGGCGCAGAGATTGACCGCTTCGCGCGCGCCTTGCTCACCCGCGACACGGATCCGCCCGCCCTGCGGCCCAGTCAGCAGCCGCTCTCGTTTTGTGAGGCCCGCCGCCTCGATCTCGTCGAGGGTCGCGCGGATGTGGTTGAGAAAGGCGTCGGTCATAGCGGCTCGCCGGTTCAGGTGAGCGCGAGCATAGCAGCGCCAAGGACGCGCTCAAATCCGCCGCGACGCTCTTCTGAGGGCGGACCCGAATCGCGACGGTTTCCATGAGCCACAAAAACGCCTTGGGGCGATTGCAGCAACTGCGGACGCCTTGAAAGGGGCTATCTGCAATAGAGAATCCAGGAGCGATCGCATGGATGTTCTCGCGGCCGGGCAACGCATCGCCCCAGCGCTGACCCGTTATGGTTCGACCGCCGTCGCGTTTCATTGGACTGTCGCGGCGCTGGTCGTCTTTCTCGGAACGTTGGGTCTCTTGTTCGACGACATTCCGAAGGAGTCGCAGGCGTTCTGGATCAACGTCCATGGCTGCGTCGGACTTGTCTATTTCGCCCTCGTCATCGCCAGACTTGCATGGCGGACCTCGCACAAGCCTCCCGATCTACCGCCTGACATTGGCGAGTTCGATCGCCGCTTTTCGCTTGCGGCGCACCATCTCCTGTACGTGCTGATGGTCCTTATCCCGATTTTCGGGGTTGTGGCCTTTGTCTGGCATGGACGCGCCTTCGACTACGGATTCGTCCAGCTGAACTTTGGCGTCGCCAAGAATCCTGGGGTGTTTCATCCCGCGGAGGAAATCCATCAGCTGCTGGCCTATTGCCTGTTTGGACTGGCCGCCCTTCACGCCGCCGGCGCGCTCTATCACCATTTCTTCCGTCGCGACGGCGTGCTTCTGCGCATGCTCCCCGGCGGGACGGGATAGGCGCGAGCGCTTCGGCTTCGCTCGTTATTGCGATAGCTGGATATAGAGTTCGTACCGCCCCTCGCTGAACGTGAGCCCGGCTTGCGCCGCGCTGAGCCGCATGACGACGCCGTTTCAATTCTCGAGCCACAATTCGCCGTTCGCCCTTGTGGTGATAGCGAGGCTGCCCGTCCCCTGAATCCAGGCGCCGGAGAACTCAGAGACGTCACGGAGCCTGTAGACTTCGCCCGAGGCTTGCAGCGTGGAAATCGCGCCGAGGCCGATCAGCGAGCCCGTCAGCGTGAACGGATAGGACCTGCCCCTGAAGGTGAGGACGCCGTTGCCGGCGCCGAAGCCGGAGACAAAGGCCTGGTTCATCGTGACATAGCCTGAGGGCCGGAGACCCCGAATGCTCGCTTCAGTCGGGATGCCAGAGGGCGGGATCTCGCAGCCGGCAAGGGACATAAGAGTAAAGGCCGCGACGATCGCCGCGATGAACCGGGAGCGAATGAGCCTGACGTCCGAACCGCATGGCTTTTCCTTTTTTGAGCCGGAATCATGGTCGCGGGGCGACCATGGTCTAGCCAATTGGATGGGGCGATGTCAGCAGCCGCTCGTGACGACGGGCTACCCGCCCCAGTCGATCCGCCGCTCACCGCGATGGATGGCGTCCGCCTCCGCGGTCAGCCGCCCGTCCGCGCCGTGCAGGATGAGCGCCGGCGTAAGACGCAATGGGGCCTTGGAGCCTTTCACGCCGGCGACCAGCAATCGATGCGCGCTCGCGCCTTTCGCCGGATGAACCGGCAGAAGCGCAAGCGCGCCGAGGCGGTTTCCGATGGCAGCCAGGATCGTGGCTAGCGCATCGGGCCGGTGGATCATGAGAAACCGCCCGCCGGGCGCGAGCATCGCGAGCGAGGCTTGTATCCAGTCGACAAGGCCCGCGCGCGGCATGACGTGCGCGCGCGCTTTGCTTTCGTGCGGAGAGGCGCGGACCGCAGCGGCGTCGAAGAAAGGCGGGTTGGTGACGACGCAATTGGCCGCTTCAACGAGCCCCGCCTCGCGGCGCTCTCTGGAATTGAGCGCGTCGAGCCGCAAGACGCGGGTGCGCGCCTGAAGCCCGTTGCGCGCCGCGTTGCCTTCGGCGAGCTCAGCCAGCTCGGAATTGATTTCGACCAGATCGACCGCGGCGAGCGCCGAGCTCTTAGCCAACGCCAATCCGACGGCGCCGACGCCCGCGCCGACGTCGACGATCCGACCCTCGGGCGCGCCCGCCGCCGCAACCAGCAGGGCGGCGTCCGTGCCGACCCGATGGCCGCGCTTCGGCTGGACGAGCGCGAGCCGGCCGCCAAGCCACAAATCCCCGGTCAGCCCGTCGGGCGCCGCGACGCTCCCAAGCTCCGTCAACGGCTCAGCCATCGAGCAGTTCTTTTCCCAGACCCGCTTCGACAATGAGGCGCCGCGCCCGCCCTTTCTGCTCGGCGTCGACCAGAATGCGCCTTGGAAGAAAGCCGAGCGAACCTTCCACGGCCGCCATGTTCTGGTCGGCCACGAAATAGGCGACGCGCTCCGCCTTCAGGATCGATTCGATGACGCTGATGAGGACAAGGTCGTTGGTGCGCAGGATTTCGACCAAAGGGGACCTCGATTTCGGGCTCACTTGCCGCGTGGGGAGGCCGTCTTTATGGTCGAGGCGCGGGATCTGGCAAGGGAATGCGTGCGTGGGGATTGTCGTTCCACTGGAAGACAAATCGGCTGATCGGCTGATCGAGCCGCTGACGACGCTCGCCGCCGGCGACATGGCCAAGGTCAATCAGACGATTTTGTCGCGCACCGGATCTGAGGTGACGATGATCCCCGAGGTCGCCAATCACCTGATCGCCTCGGGGGGAAAACGGATGCGTCCGATCCTGACTTTGGCGACGGCCGGGCTCTGCGGCTATTCCGGAGAGGGCCATATCAAGCTCGCCGCCGCGGTCGAATTCATGCACACCGCGACCCTTCTCCACGATGACGTCGTCGACGAGAGCGACCTCAGGCGCGGCAAAGCGGCGGCGCGGGTGCTCTGGGGCAACGAGGCGAGCGTGCTCGTCGGCGATTTTCTCTTGGGCCAAGCCTTCAAGATGATGGTCGAGGTTGGCTCGTTGCCCTGTCTCGATGTCTTGTCCAGCGCCGCCGTGGTGATCGCCGAGGGCGAAGTGATGCAGCTCTCGGCGGCCAAGGACACGGAGACGACCGAGGACGCCTATCTCGCCGTCATCCGCGCCAAGACCGCCGCCTTGTTTGCCGCCGCGTGCGAGGTCGGGCCTATTCTCGCCGGCCGCTCCAAGGCCGAGATCGCCGCCTGCCAGGGCTACGGCGCCAATCTCGGCATCGCCTTTCAGCTCATCGACGACGCCCTCGACTATGGCGGCTCGTCGGCCAAGCTCGGAAAGAACGTCGGCGACGATTTCCGCGAGGGAAAGATCACCCTGCCGGTGGTGCTGTCGTTCCGGCGCGGCGGGACGCAGGAGCGCGAGTTCTGGCGCCGGACGCTGGAAAAGGGCGAGGTCGTTGACGGCGATCTCGAGTTCGCGTTGGCGACGATGAAGAAGCATCGCGCGCTCGAGGACACGATCGAACGCGCCCGGCATTATGGCGCCATGGCGCGCGACGCCCTCGAACTGTTCGCGCCTTCGCCATGGAAACATGCGTTGCGCGACGCGGTCGAGTTCACGACCGGCCGAGGGCATTAGGTCGGAGGTCGTCTGACCTTTTATTGTGGCCCGCGCCACCGATTTTCCATCGAGGCATTGGACGGCGATGATAAGATTGGGGATTTGTCGAGCGCGGACCTGACGAAATGGATGTCGATTTTTCCACGAGGTCGGCGCGTCCGCCCCTTCTTTTAGAGCTCTGGTTTAGGCTTTGCATACGAAGGCGCCACGCCAATCAACTTCAGTGCAATAGAGCGCTCCGCATAAATCGCTATGTTTCTCCTCCGTCAACTGAATTTGCGGCGCTCACCGTCAATATTGATGGCCGCCGAGGAGGAGTACGATGAAAACTTCAATCCTGGCGCTGGCCATCGGCGTCGCGCTGGCATACCCGGCAGCCGCTTACGCGGACGGGATCCCCAACATATTCGAGGGCCTTTTCCAAACATCGGACCACAGCCATCGAGCCCGCGATGAGAGAGTTCAACTCGGCATGGAGCGACCCGTTCACGCCCCATAGAACCGACGGGCTGAGCTCCAACCGAAATGCTTGCGCCAGCTACGGCTGCGTTGGCGCAGGCGGTGGCGGAGACTAGAGAGCGGCCGCCGACGACTGCGCCGTGGCGGGCGCAACCGTTGGCCTCTCCCGCCCGGACTATCCTGGGAATTCCGAGTTTCGCCGGCGTCGCCGGCGTCCGAGGCCCTTCGGGGCAGCCCTCCTTGGGCGTTTCCTCCCCAAACTCGAGGCCCTGGCTTCATCATGGCCGGGGCCCCCTTTTCCGAAGATAACGCGCAGTACTGGCTTTCGCCATTTTGTCGCCTTTTTAGAGCCGATTGTGAGCCGCGTCACAGCGCGGTCAGCCGAAAGACTGGACAAGTTTTCGCGCGCCCTTTAGCGAAGGGGAAAGCGGCGCTGGGCTAAAAGGGCCAGGCCGAGAAGGACAGGCGATGGACTATCAGCGGAGCTTCGAGGACGCGATTGCGCGGCTCAAGGCGGAAGGGCGGTACCGCACCTTCGCCAATCTCGAGCGCGACGCACGCCGGTTTCCGATTGCTCAGTGGCGCCCCGAGGGCGAGGAAGACCACCCACGCGAAGTGACGGTCTGGTGCTCGAACGACTATCTGAGCATGGGCGGCCACCCCGACGTCATCGACGCCTCGGTCAGGGCGGTTTGCGCCCACGGGGCGGGCGCCGGGGGAACGCGCAACATTTCCGGCACCCACAATCCGATCGTCGTGCTCGAAGCCGAGCTTGCCGATCTGCACGGCAAGCCGGCGGCGCTCGTGTTCACGTCCGGCTGGGTGTCCAACCTTGCGGCGATTTCGACCATCGCCGGCCTCTTGCCGAACTGCCTCATCCTGTCCGACGCGCTCAATCACAATTCGATGATCGAGGGCGTCAAGCGCTCGGGCTGCGAGAAGCGCCTGTGGCGGCACAACGACGTCGGCCATCTCGAAGAGCTGCTCGCCGCGGAGCCGCGCGACCGCGCCAAGCTCATCGTGTTCGAGAGCCTCTATTCGATGGACGGCGACATCGCGCCGATCGCCGAGATCGTGGCGCTCGCCGAAAAATATAACGCGCTGACCTACCTCGACGAGGTTCACGCGGTCGGCCTCTACGGACCCCGCGGCGGGGGCTTGAGCGAACGCGAAGGGCTCGCGGCGCGCATCGACGTCATCGAAGGCACGCTGGCCAAGGGCTTCGGCTCGCTTGGCGGCTATATCGCGGCGAGCGAGGCGATCGTCGACGCGGTCAGAAGCTTCGCGCCCCAGTTCATCTTCACTTCCACCTTGCCGCCGAGCGTCGCCGCAAGCGCCGCTGCGGCCGTCAAGCATCTGAAGCGATCGACCGCCGAGCGCGACCGCCACCAGCACATGGCGAAGCTCGTCAAGCACGCGTTGCGCGCCGCCGGCCTGCCGGTGATGGACAATCCTTCGCATATCGTGCCCGTGCTGGTCGGCGACGCCCGACAATGCCGGGCGGCCAGCGAACTCCTGCTCGAGCGCCACGCGATCTACATTCAGCCGATCAACTATCCGACTGTCGCCAGGGGGACCGAGCGCTTGCGGGTGACCCCGACGCCGGCCCATAGCGAAGCCCAGGTCGCCGATCTGGTCGAGGCCTTGGTCGACGTGTGGAAGACGCTCGGCCTCAAGTTCGATGAGGCGCGCGTGATCCCGCTGTTCCGCGCCAATGCGAGCGAGGACGCCCATTGCGTCTATCCGGAAATGAAACGGGCGGCGGAATAGGGCTTTCGGCGCCCAAAGCGAGTTTGGCCAAGCCCTTCCTCGCCGCGCTTGCGGGCGAGCGGCAGAAGAGGCCGCCGATCTGGCTCATGCGCCAGGCGGGCCGCTACCTGCCCGAATATCGCGACCTTCGGACGAAGGCTCCGACCTTTCTCGAGTTTTGCTATGACCCCCGCCTGGCGGTCGAGGCGACATTGCAGCCGATCCGCCGCTTCGGTTTCGACGCGGCGATCCTGTTCTCCGACATCCTTGTCCTGCCCGATGCGCTCGGCCAGCGCGTCTCCTTCGAAACCGGCGATGGGCCGCGTCTCGATCCGATCTGTGATGCCGAGGCGGTGGCGAAGCTAAGACGCGAGCCTGACTGGGGCCGGCTTCACCCGGTGTTCGAGGCTCTCGACCGGGTCAAAGGCGCGCTGCCAAAGGAGACTGCGCTCATCGGTTTCTGCGGCGCGCCCTGGACCGTGGCGAGCTACATGATCGCCGGCCGCGGCACGCCGGACCAGGCGCCGGCGCGGCTCTTCGCCTATCGCCAACCGGAACTGTTCGCGCGTCTGATCGACCGGCTGGTCGACGGTTCGGCCGAATATCTGCGCCGTCAGTTCGCGGCGGGCGCGGATGCGGCGCAGATCTTCGATTCGTGGGCGGGCGTGCTGCCGCCAGCCGAATTCGAACGCTGGTGCGTCGAGCCCATCAAGGCGATCGCGGCCAAGGTTCGCGCCGAGACTCCAAGCGCGCGGCTGATCGCTTTTCCGCGCGGCGCGGGGACGCAACTCGCCAAGTTCGGGCGCTTATCCGACATTGACGCGATTGGCCTCGACACCGCCGCTGATCCCAAAGCCGCAATTGCCGCTCTGCCCGATCGGCTGGCGCTGCAGGGCAATCTCGATCCCCTCGCGCTGGTCGCCGGCGGACAGCGGCTCGATGAGGAGATCGAGCGCGTGCTAAACGGCTTCGCAAGCCGCGCCCATATTTTCAATCTCGGCCACGGCGTCTTGCCCGAAACGCCTGTCGATCATGTCGAGCGCCTTGTCGCCCAGGTGCGCGGCCAGCGAGCGCCATGAACAATTCAACAGCTTCGATCGAAGACCCGCGTTTCGCCGCTGTCCGAGATTGGTTCGAGACCCTCCAGCAGCGGATCATCGCGGCCATGGAGGCGCTCGAGCGCGAGTTCGCAGGCGTTGGCGCAGATCGTCCGCCGGTGCGGTTTGCAATCGAACCCTGGGAGCGCACCGATGCGAGCGGCGCGCCGGGCGGCGGCGGGCGAATGGCCATGCTGCACGGACGCCTGTTCGAGAAGATGGGCGCGCACTTTTCCGTCGTTCACGGCGCCTTTCCGACGGAATTCGCGTCGCAAATTCCCGGCGCCGACAAGGATCCACGCTTCTGGGCCGCCGGTGTCTCGGTGATCGCCCATCCGTGGAGCCCGCATGTGCCGACGGTGCATATGAATACGCGGCTCGTGCGCACGACCAAGACATGGTTTGGCGGCGGCGCGGATCTGACGCCGATGCTCGATGAGCGCCGCCAGCCGGATGATCCGGACGCCATCGCCTTTCACGCCGCGATGCGCGGCGCTTGCGACCGCCATCCGCGCGTCGCGGACGCCGAACGCTACAAGGCCTGGTGCGATGAGTATTTCTATCTCAAGCATCGCAAGGAGCCGCGCGGGATCGGCGGCATCTTCTTCGACTATCTCAACAGCGCGAGGCGACGCGGGCAATTCCGCGTTCGACGCGGACTTCGCTTTTGTCCGCGACGTCGGCGAGAGCTTGATTGCGGTCTATTCCGAGATTGTCCGGCGTAACGCCGAGAAACCATGGGACGCGACCGAGCGCGAGCAACAATTGGCGCGCCGTGGGCGTTACGTTGAGTTCAACCTGCTCTATGATCGAGGCACCATCTTCGGCCTGAAGACCGGCGGCAACGTTTCGTCCATCCTGTCCTCGATGCCGCCGCTCGCCAGCTGGCCTTGAGGGCCCGCCCTTTGTAGCTGCGCTTGGCTCAAGCGCGGCGGCCGCGGTCCCATAGGGCGTCGAAAGACGCCCGTCCTCCCGGACGGGCTATGGGGCGTCGAAAGACGCCCGTCTATCGACGGCTATGGACCGCGCCTACAAGGAGAGAACCCATGACCAACGCCACTGGACTCCGGCCGCTTTCGCATTGGCGGCGCCTTTGAGGTCAATCGCCTCGGCTTCGGCGCGATGCGCGTTGTGGGCAAGGGGATCTGGGGCCCTCCCGCCGATCGCGACGAGGTCTTGAAGACGCTGCGCCGTGTCCCCGAGCTCGGCGTCGATTTTATCGACACCGCTGATTCCTATGGGCCAAACTTCTCGGAAGAGCTGATCCGCGAGGCGCTCGCCCCTTATGGCCAGGTCCATATCGCGACCAAGGGCGGGCTTGCCCGCACCGGCCCGAACATCTGGATTCCGCTGGGCCGGCCCGAATATCTGATCCAGCAGGCTCATACGAGCCGCTGGCGGCTCGGCGTCGAGATCATCTCCTTATGGCAATTGCATCGCATCGATCCGAAAGTGCCGGCCAAAGAGCAGTTCGACGCCATCGCCACGCTGATCAAGGACAAGGTCATCCGCTGCGCGGGCCTGTCGGAAGTCAGCGTCGCCGAGATCGAGGCGGCCTCGAAGGTCTTCCCGGTCGCCACGGTGCAGAATCGCTACAATTTCATCGATCGTGCGAGCGAAGACGTGCTCGACCATTGCGAGAAGAACGCCATCGGCTTCATTCCCTGGGCGCCGCTCGACGCGGGCGCTTCCGCGCGGCCGGGCTCCGCTTTGGACGCGATTGCGCATAACCACAAGGCGAGCCCCGGCCAGATCGCACTCGCCTGGCTCTTGAAACGCAGCCCGGTCATGCTGCCGATCCCGGGCACCGGCAAGGTCGCGCATCTGGAGGAAAACGTCGGCGCGGCCGCGATCAAGCTCACGGACGAGGAGTTCGAAACGCTCGGCCGCGCTCGACGCGGGAAGGCGTAACCGCATCTTGCGAATTTGCTCGACAAAATCAGAAATGTGCGCTATGTATTCCTATGGTCGGAATCTGTTCCCGCTCGCCGAAAGACGGGCGGGAGGACGAGGAGCCGTGGCTGTTTGAAACGTTGGTCCACAACCTGTCGCGCGAGTCGGGGCAAGGAAGCGGTTTTCTTAACTTACACAGCCCGCAACCCATTGAAAAGGCTCGATTCGCAAAAATAAGCGCTAGTAAACGCTAGCCCTTTTACTAGCGTTTAGGCTCATTAGCTTCGTTTTGCTAGCCGTTATTTGAAATGAATTCCCGCTTTGGTTGTATCTGCAGCCACAGAGCAGGCTGCGGAAAGCGCCGCCGCCGCGCTCCACCGGGCGACCGAGACGGCCTGCGCGCCAGGCTAGCTCCTCAACACCGCGCAGGCGCCGCCGACGGCCTGGATCCGATCGCAAAGCCTGCGCGCTTCGCCGCCGGTCTGAGCGGGCAGGCGGACCCGGTAGAACGGTCGCCAGCCGCGGCTGCGCAGCACGGAGCCGAGAACGAACGGATTCATGTCTCCGATCACGCTTGCATATTGATGCTTGACTCGGGCGAAGGCGCGCAGCGCGGAGCCTTTCGAGAAGCTGGCGGAGATCTGCACGCCCCAGGGCGCAAACCAGCCCGAGACGACGCCGGAGGAAGGCGCCGTGACGCGAAGCGTTGCGATCAGGCTCAAGCAGGACGGGTTAGGGGCGGCGGAGCGGCTGCGGGCGTCGAGGCGGGCGGAGCCGCTGCTGGCGTCGAGACGGGTGGGGCCGAGGCCGGCGCAGCCGTAGAGGCAGGTGACGCCGAGGCAGTCGGCGGCTTGTCGCTTCGCCACTCTTCGGCGTCGCGGCCGGTGACCGCAAGCACGTAGTCTTGCGTCTCAAAGGGGAGCGATCCCTTGTTGGCGAGCCAATTGGCGACCGCTGTCTCGCCCGCGTTATAGGCGGCCGCGGCCAGGCCCAGATTGCCGAAGCGGCGCTTGAGCTCGCCTAAGAACTTCGCCGACGCCGGAATCGCTGACGCCGGATCGAACGGGTCGATGAGCCCGCGCTCGCTCGCGGTCCCAGGCATGAACTGGGCGACCCCTTGCGCCCCCGCGGGACTGACCGCGTTCGGCCGGAACGAGCTTTCCCGCCAGATGAGCTTGGTGAAGAAGTCGGCAGGCAGCCCCTCCGCCTTGGCGGAGGCTTCGACGATCCCGCATAGGGTCGCGAGCGCGTTGTCGGTCTCCGGACCGGCGTCCGCGTAGGCCCGTCCGCTCAGGCAAAGGACGACCGCAGCAAGCGCGATCGCCTTGCCTTCAACTCCCATCAGACCGGTCATGCCGCCCCCGCGCCGCACATGGGTTTTCCGAGCGAAGCGCCGATGCTATAGGGGTTTGTCGCCCTCACGCCGCGCGCCTCCCGCAAAAGAAAGTCCTTTGCTAATGCCTAAGATCAAGGTCACGAATCCAGTTGTCGAGCTCGACGGCGACGAGATGACGCGGATCATCTGGCGCCTGATTCGCGACAAGCTTATCCATCCCTATCTGGACATCGACCTCAAGTACTTCGACCTCTCGGTCGAGAACCGCGACGCCACCAACGACCAAGTGACAATCGACGCCGCCGAGGCGATCAAGGCCACAGGCGTCGGCGTCAAATGCGCCACCATCACCCCGGACGAGGCGCGGGTCAAAGAATTCCATCTCAAGGAAATGTGGAGAAGCCCGAACGGCACCATCCGCAACATATTAGGAGGAGTCATCTTCCGCGAGCCGATCATCTGCAAGAATGTGCCGCGCCTCGTCCCGAGCTGGACCCAGCCGATCGTCATCGGCCGCCACGCCTATGGCGACCAGTATCGCGCGACTGATTTCAAGGTTCCAGGGAAGGGCCGCCTCACCATCCGGTTCGAGGGCGAGGACGGAACGGTGATCGAGAAGGAAGTGTTCAAGTTCCCGGGCGCGGGCGTCGCCTTGTCGATGTACAACCTCGACGACTCGATCCGCGACTTCGCCCGCGCGTCTTTGAACTATGGCTTGATGCGCAAGTATCCGGTCTACCTCTCGACCAAGAACACGATCCTGAAGGTCTACGACGGCCGGTTCAAGGACATCTTCCAGGAGGTCTACGACAAGGAGTTCAAGAGCCGGTTCCAGTCCCTCGGCATCACCTATGAGCATCGCCTGATCGACGATATGGTCGCCGCGGCGCTCAAGTGGTCAGGCGGCTATGTCTGGGCCTGTAAGAACTACGACGGCGACGTGCAATCCGACACGGTCGCGCAAGGGTTCGGTTCGCTCGGCCTCATGACCAGCGTATTGATGACGCCGGACGGCCAGACGGTCGAGGCCGAAGCCGCGCATGGCACCGTCACCCGCCACTACCGCGAACATCAGAAGGGCAATGAGACCTCGACCAACTCGATCGCCTCAATCTTCGCCTGGACGCGCGGCCTCGCGCACCGCGCCAAGCTCGACGGCAACGAGGCGCTCGCAAGATTCGCCTCGACGCTCGAGAAAGTGTGCGTCGACACGGTCGAGGCCGGCTTTATGACGAAGGATCTTGCGCTTCTCGTCGGGCCCGACCAGAAGTGGCTTTCGACCGAGGGCTTTCTGGATAAGATCGACCAGAACCTGAAGAAGGCGATGGCGTAGGAGCGACATCGAGCGAGAAGCGTCATCGCGAGGAGGCCGACAGGCCGACGCGGCGATCCAGGGACGTCGTTCCACTCCTTCGCAATGACGGCGACGATCCGAGCCGCTCACGCCCCCGCCGCGCGGCGCACGCCCTCTTCGACCGCCGCCAGCGCCTCTTGCGTCTTGGCGCCGTCCGGGCCGCCGGCTTGCGCCATGTCTGGGCGCCCGCCGCCGCCCTTGCCGCCGAGCGCCGCCGAGCCGAGCCTGACCAGATCGACCGCATTGAACCGGCTCGTGAGATCGGGCGTGACGGCGACGACGATGCTCGCCTTGCCGTCCTCGCTCGCGGCCGCAATCGCGACGACGCCCGAGCCGACATTCTGCTTGGCTTCGTCAGCGAGCGCCTTCAGGTCCTTCATATCGACGCCGCTCACCGCGCGGGCGTAAAGCTTGACGCCCGGAGACGTCGCGTGCGGCGGTGGAGTTCTGTCGCAGAGCCGCCGCCCATCGCCAGCTTGCGCTTGGCGTCGGCCAGCTCCCGCTCGAGCTTGCGTCGATCCTCGATCAACGCTTCGAGCCGCTCGGCGGCTTCGCCGGCGGGCGCGCGCAATAGCCCTGCGAGATCGGCGTAGGCGCGCGAATCCGCCTCAAGCCGCTTGCGCGCTTCGTCGCGCGTCTTGGCTTCGATGCGCCTCACGCCCGCAGCGACCGCGCTCTCGCCCACGATGGTGATGAGGCCGATGTCGCCGGTGCGGCGTACGTGGGTGCCGCCGCAAAGCTCGATCGAATAGGTCCGCTCGTGGTCATGGTCGGGGTCGTGGATCTCGCCCATGCTGACCACGCGCACTTCGTCGCCGTACTTTTCGCCGAAGAGAGCGCGGGCGCCGGAGCGCGCGCGCGTCGTCGAGGCCCATGAGGCGCGTCGTCACCTCGGCGTTTTCCAACACCACGCGATTGGCGATGTCCTCGACCTTTTCGAGTTCCGCGCGCGTGATCGGCTTGGGGTGGGCGATGTCGAAGCGCAGCCGGTCGGGTGAGACCAGCGATCCTTTCTGCGCCACATGATCGCCAAGCACCATGCGCAACGCCTCATGCAGGATATGGGTCGCCGAATGGTTGGCGCGCGTCGCCGTGCGGGCGTCATGATCGACCTTAAGCTCGACCGCCAGCCCTGGAGCTCGCCGCACCCTCGACGATCATGACGTCGTGGACGATGAGGTCGCCGAGCTTCTTGCGCGTGTCGGTGACTTCGGCGCGAAAGCCGGACGCGGTGATTTCGCCGACATCGCCGACCTGGCCGCCAGACTCGCCGTAGAACGGCGTCTGGTTGAGGATCAGCGATCCGCGTTCGCCCGCGTGAGCGTCTCGACTTCGACGCCGTCCTTGACGATTGCGCGAATGACGCCCTCGGCGGTCTCGGTCTCGTAACCAAGAAATCGGTCGCGCCGACGCGCTCGCGCAAAGCATACCAGACTGTTTCGGTCGCAGCTTCGCCGGAACCCGACCAGGCGCGGCGCGCCTCGGCGCGCTGGCGCTCCATGGCGGCGTTGAAGCCTTCCGTGTCGACCGAGAGCCCGCGCGCACGGAGCGCGTCCTGGGTGAGATCAAGCGGGAACCCATAGGTGTCGTAGAGCCGGAACGCCGTCTCGCCGTTCAACACGCCGCCTCGCTCAAGCGAGCGCGTCTCGTCCTCGAGAATGGCGAGGCCCCGCACGAGCGTCGAGCGAAAGCGCGTCTCCTCGAGCTTGAGCGTCTCCGAGATCAGCGACTCGGCGCGGATCAGCTCCGGATAGGCTTGGCCCATCTCGCGGGTCAGCGCCGGAACGAGCCGCCACATCAAGGGATCGCGCGCGCCGAGCAATTGCGCGTGGCGCATGGCGCGACGCATGATGCGGCGGAGCACATAGCCGCGCCCCTCGTTCGAAGGCAGCACGCCGTCGGCGACCAGGAAGGCGGAAGCGCGCAGATGGTCGGCAATGACCCGATGCGAAGCGCGCTGGGGCCCATCCGGATCGACGCCGGTGAGGTCGGCGCTGGCGCGAATGAGCGCGCGGAACAGGTCGATATCGTAATTGTCGTGCACGCCTTGCAGAACGGCCGCGATGCGCTCGAGCCCCATGCCGGTGTCGACCGACGGGCGCGGCAGATTGATCCGCTCGCCGCCCGGCAGCGCCTCGAACTGCATGAACACCAGATTCCAGATCTCGATGAACCGGTCCCCGTCAGCGTCCGGCGAGCCGGGCGGACCGCCCGGAATGTGATCCCCGTGATCGTAGAAAATCTCCGAGCAGGGGCCGCAGGGGCCGGTGTCGCCCATCGCCCAGAAATTGTCGCTTGTCGCGATGCGGATGATCCGCTCCTCTGGCAGGCCCGAGATCTTCCGCCACAGATTGAACGCCTCGTCATCGTCGTAATAGACGGTGACGGTCAGCTTTTCCGGCGGCAGACCGAAGTCGCTCGTCAGCAATCCCCATGCATATTCGATCGCGTAGTCCTTGAAATAGTCGCCGAACGAAAAGTTGCCGAGCATCTCAAAGAACGTGTGGTGGCGCGCGGTATAGCCGACATTGTCGAGGTCGTTGTGCTTGCCCCCGGCGCGCACGCATTTCTGGGCCGTCGTCGCTCGCAGATAGGGGCGTTTCTCGACGCCGGTGAAGACGTTCTTGAACTGCACCATCCCGGCGTTGGTGAACATGAGCGTCGGGTCGTTGCGCGGCACGAGCGAACTCGACGGCACGATGGCGTGCTCGTTCCTGCCGAAGAACTGCAGGAAGTTCGATCGAATGTCGTTGACGCCACTCATGACCAAAAATCGCTCAAAGGCCCTCCGGCCCGCGTTCTAGAACAAGGGCGCTGAAAGCGCCAATGCATGGGACCCGCGCCAGTTTCCAATACCGGGGAGCGAAAGATATGGTGACTGAAGTTAGTTCCGTCCAGACTGAGCTCTGCGCCAAGGCCGGGCCCACTGCCGATCGTCCGCCGGCAGCGGAGCGGGCTTCTCATCTGGGTGTCGCTAGACAATCATCACCGGCTGCACGTCTCGTGGTTACTCGATCTCGACAATCCTAAATCCGTCGACCTCTTTCACTATCTTATGCCCCTTCCAGCGTTCGATGTCGTGCAGAACGACGAGGCGGCTCAGGTCGCCGCCAAGCTCGTCATTCATCTTGTCGATCGTCTTGAGTTGCTCCCAGACGCTGCCGACAGCGTTGTTGAGCGGCACGTAGACGCCGTCGTTGTTATGGCCAGTGAACTGGCGCCGGGAATAGACGCAGTCGCCCGAGATGACTTGGCGGCCGGCCTTCGTCTCGATAATCACGAATTGCTGACCGATCGTGTGCCCGCTTCCCAGTCGCACGTGAATACCGGGCAAAACGTTGTTCTTGTCTCCGTCGATCAGCGTGACCCGATGGGCGATCGAGGCGTCAAGGGCTGTACGCATATTGTCGGGATCGACAATCGCGGTGAGATGAGCGAAACGCGGCGGGAGCGCGAACGCTTCATACCAGGAAAGCAGCTCGCTCTTCTGGATATAGATGTGAGCGGCTGGGAATTCGGCGATCGAGCCCATGTGATCGAAGTGGGCGTGGGTGAGGACGATATCGGTGATCGCCTCCGGCGCAAGCTTCATCTCCGCCAGCATTCTGACGGGGGAAATCCAGGTCGGAATGCCGAACTTTCGTGAGAACCCGGAGCCGTGTTCCTCCTGCATGAAGCCGGTGTCGATCAGCACGTTGCGATTGTCGCGCTGGGCGAGGATGAACGAGAAGGGAAGGTCCATCGTCCCTTCATGATACATGCCGCTTATGAGATCGACCCACGGCTGGTCCTTCGAGCGAGCGTACTCCATCACGTAGACCCGCCAGACCGCTGTCGCTTCCATGCTCGCTCCTCAGCTCTCCGCCAACATCCGCCCGAGACTCGAGAGCGCGACCGCGACGATCAGGATCGCGCCCTGGAACACATATTGGGAGAAGGTCGGCGCTCCGAAAATGTTGAGACCGTTGAACCCGAACACGATGATCAACGTACCGATGAATGTCCCCAGCACATGGAACTCGCCGTCCCTGAGCGTCGCCGAGCCCAGGAAGACCGCGGCGAAGGCGGTCAGCAAATAGGAATCAGCGGCGCTGGTCGTGCCGCTGCCAAGGCGCGACGCGAGAAGCGTCCCTGTCAGCGCCGCGCAGACGCCGGAAATGATGAAGCCCAAAATCTTGATGCGATCGACGCCAATGCCGGCGAGCCGCGCGGCGATCGGGTTGCCGCCCACGGCCTGGATCTCCTGACCGATCGCGGTGCGTTCGACCAGGGCCCAGAGCGCCGCCATCACCAAGGCCATCACGATGATCGGGTTGGGTATGCCGAACAGCCAACGGCCGAGCGCGAGCTGCAGGAAGCCCTCCGGAACGCCGGCGACGATCGGCACGCCGGCCGAATAGGCGAAAGCGAGCCCAACGATGATCGTGCCGACGCCGAGCGTCGCGATCACCGAGTTCACTCTAAGCTTCGTGACGATGACGCCATTGACGACGCCCACCAGCGCGCCTAGCGCGAGCACGATGGCGATCGCGAGCCAGATCGGCAGCTTGTCGTGGACGATGAGCCCGGTCACCAGCACGCCGTGCAGGCTCGCCGCATAGCCGATCGAGAGGTCAAGCTCGCCGACGACGACGGCAAGCGTGAGCCCGCCCGCGATGATCATGGCCAGCGAGGCCTGATTGAGCACATTGATGAAATTGTTGAAGGTCGGAAAGGCCTGCGGAGACAGGATCGAAAAGACGACGATCATTGCGACGAGCCCGAGGATCGTCGCGTAGCGGGCGAAAACGGAGAGACCTGCCTTGGCGGAGGGCGACAGGCGCCGTGCGCTGATCGAGAGGTCGCTCATGCTTCATTCCGTTCCATGGGCGCTCGCGTAGCTCGCCGCGATGATCCGTTGACGGGTCAGCTCTTCCCCGGCCAACTCGCCGACAATCCTGCCTTCGGCCATGATAAGCGCCCGGTCGCACATGTCCGGCAGCTCCTCGGGCTCGGAGGATATGACAAGCACCGCCATGCCCTCCGACGCAAGATTTCGGATCAGACGGTGAATTTCCGCCCGCGCGCCGACGTCGACGCCGCGGGTCGGCTCGTCGAGGATGAGCACTTTTGGCTTCGACGCGAGCCACCTGGCAATGACGACTTTCTGCTGATTGCCGCCGCTCAGGCGCCCGACAGCCGTCTCGGCGCTGGTCGTCTTGATCGCAAGGCTGCGAATGGCGCGCTCCGCGAGCGCTTTCCGGCGGCTGCCGCTGATGAAGGGCAAAGCTTGATGGAAGATGATCGACTGCAGATTGGCGAGCCCCACGTTGAACGCGAGGCTCTTGGATAGGATCAATCCTTCGACCCGCCGCTCTTCAGGCACAAAGCCGACCCCAGACTTGACCGCGTCCGCTGGGCTCCGCGGCGCGTATGGCTTTCCTTCGAGCGCTATCGAGCCCTCATGGGGGCGGTCAACGCCAAACAGGAGGCGAGCCAGCTCCGTCCTGCCTGCGCCGACGAGGCCGCCAAGTCCAAGGACTTCGCCCTTTCTCAGATCGAAGCTCACGCCTTTGACTTTCGGCGCGCGTGCGAGATCGCGCACTGACAAGGCCTGCTCGCTCGAGCTTCGAGGGCTCGTGCGTGTCACTAGCGTTTCGACGGCGCCGCCGACGATGGCTTCCACCATCGCCGGCCGGGTCAGATCCGGCCCGGCAAGCTCCGCAACCGACCTGCCGTCGCGAAACACGGTTACGCGTTGGCAAAGCTCCAAGATTTCATCGAGTCGGTGCGAGACATAGAGAACCGCCACGCCCGACCGCCGAAGGTCGTGGATAATGCTGAACAGTCGCTCGGCTTCCGCGGCCGACAGCGCCGCGGTCGGCTCATCCATCACAATGAGCCGGGCTTTCAACACCAGCGCGCGAGCGATGTTGATAAGCCAATTTTCCGCCGTCGAGAGACCTTTCGCGTTCGCATCAAGCGGGGCCCGCACGCCCACCCGGGCGGCGATCGGGGCGACGTCTTTGGCGATGGCGCCCCAGTCGACCACGCCGAACCGCGTCTTCTTCGGCATGCCCAGCATGATGTTCTCGATGACCGTCATGCCTGGAACGAACGCGAGCTCCTGATGGATGAAGCTCATGCCAAGCTTGTTGGCGACATGCGGCCTATCCACGACGACACGCTTGCCCTCGACGAGAACGTCGCCGTCGTCCGGTTGCGTAAGACCGGCAAGGATTCGGATGAGAGTCGATTTGCCGGCGCCGTTCGCGCCGACAAGCCCATGGACCTCTCCTGAAAAAACCGACAGCGATGCGCTGTGGAGCGCCTGAGCGCCGCCGTAACTCTTGCTGACCAATCTTACCGAGACAAATGGGGGCGACTGAGGCGTCTCTGCGCGACCTGCCAAATCGTTCATGCCGCTCGCTGGCCAAAGATCATTTTAGGGCCGCTGGATGATCCGCCAGGAACTTGTCGATATTGTCTTTGGCCACGAGAATCGCAGGAACTTCCACCGCTTTCGGCGTCCAGCTCGCTCCCGCCTTCACGATCTCCGGCAGGAGCGTGATCATGTTATGGCCCTCGGTGTAGCTGTCCTGCCAAGCGGTCGCCGTCATGAACCCCTTCTTGATGTTCTCGAGCGCCTGCGCGTTGCCGTTCACTCCATAGACCTTCACGTCGTCGCGGTTTTGCGCTCTCAGCGAACTGATCGCGCCAATCGCCGGATCGTCCCAGCATCCCCAGATCGCAAGGCTCTCCTTGCCGGGCGGATGCGAGGCGAGCCAAGCGTTGGCGTATTGCGCGCCGTCTTCGAAATAGCCCGGAATGCGGACTTCATTCTTGGTGACCTTGATGTCGGGATGATCGGCGAGCGCCTTGTCGAGCTCAACCTCGCGGTTCCGGCACACTTCGCCGGTGTGATAGGTCAGCGCGAGAACCGAACCTTTGCCGTTCATGGTCTTGATCATGAGATCGTTGATGGGCACGACCATCGGACCGCCGGAGCCGTTCGTCGCGGCGACCCCGCCGCCCAGCCCGCCGCCCCAGGTCACGACGGGAATTTTGGCGCTCTTGGCCGCGTCGAGTCCAGCGCCGATCGAGGAATAGGGGAAAACCATATCGACGATCGCGGTTGCGCCGCGCTGGGCGAAGTTTTGAATCGCCGCGTTCGCCTGGTCGGCGTTGCCGGCGGCGTCGATCACCGAAACATTCCAACCGATCGACTTGGCGGCGTCCTGGGCCCCCGATATGTACCGGGCGTTGTTGGCTTCGGTTGCGGAAATGGACACGATGCCGACCAATGGCTCCGCGGCGTAAGCTGAGGCGACCGTCGCCGCAAGCGCCGCGATAGCGGCGGTAATCGCCAGTGTTCGCATATTCCCTCCCGTCCTCAGCTTGCTCGCCGTCTCCGGCGAAAGGCGACTAACCGTTTCGCTGAACTTCCCCCAATCTGAGGCCTCGCGCAAGCGGAAAAATCCATGTCAGTCGCAATTACGCCCTCAAAAGCTGGCGATTTGAACGCTTTACGAGGGGTGACGACGGGTCGATAATACGCCAAATCGATTTGCTGGAGGCCAATGGCGGCGACCATCAAAGACGTTGCGAGGACGGCGGGCGTCTCGACCGCGACTGTGTCGGCGGTCATCAATGAGTCCGCCTACGTGAGTCCACCGCTGCGCGCCCGCGTGCAGGAGGCGGTCCGGGACCTTGGCTACGCGCCTTCGCAGCTCGCGCGGAGGCTTCGGACAGGCGCAAGCGAACTCGTCGCCATCGTCGTGGCCGACCTGTCGAACCCGTTCTACGCACGGGTCGTCTGCGCGGCGGAAGCGGCCGTCGCCGCTTGGGGCTTCTCGCTCGTGGTCTTCAACAGCGACGAGAAGCCGGAGGCGGAGAAACGGATCCGATCGCGGGTGCGCACGCTGAGCTGCGATGGACTCATTCTGGTGCCGGTCGGCGGCGAGATCTTGGCGCCGAACCGGGATGTGGACAGCGCGCGCATCCCCACCGTCCTGTTTGGGCGCACGCTCGAGGCGGACGGGCTCGACGCCGTCACCATTGACAATTTCGCCGCGAGCTATCAGGCGACGAACTACCTGATCGACCTCGGTCACAAACGGATCGGGTCGATAACCGGGCCGCGTCACCTTAGCACTGGCCTCCTCCGCATCGAGGGCATGCAGGCCGCCATGAGCGCGAAGGGGTTGACGTTTGAGCCGCGCTTCGTTCGCTCCGGCGATTTTCGCGAGGAGGCCGCCTATTCGGCGGCGCGCGCCTTGTTGGAGCAGTCCGAGCGCCCGACCGCGCTGTATGTGGCCAACGGCCTCATGGCGCTCGGCGTGATGCGCGCGATCGCCGACGCCGGTTTGAGATGCCCGGAGGACATCTCGGTCGCCTCGACCGACAATATCCCAGGAATCCGGGGCTTGAGGCCCAATCTTACGCGCACCGAGCATCCAATCGTCGATATGGTGAACGAGGCCGTGCGATTGCTCGTCGATCGCATGAAGCGCGGAGACGCGGTCGAGGCGCGCCATGTCGTCTTTCCCTCGGCGCTTGTCGTCGGCGACAGCTGCGCCCCTCTGAGAGGGTAGGATGCTTCGACTGAAACCCACCCCTTTCCCGGCCACGGGGAGCAGACGGCCGGGCGCGTCTTCGAGCGCAAGCGGCGCGTGTATGCCCGGCGAAGCAAACGCAAATAAGAGGCGCATAAACGCCAGTAAGAAGCGCATAAACGCTGATAAGCGCTAGTAAATAGCTAGCGTTTACTAGCGCTTATTTTTTTGAAATCGAGCCTTTTCAAGGGGTTGCGCGAGGAGAAAACAACAAAACTCCCTCCCGCGCCGCTTTGCACGCTCAGGTCGCGGTTCTAATGTGTCAAACAGCTCCGCCGCCGTCTCGGTCCGCCCTGGTCTCTGCTGCCGGGGTAGACCAATTCGGTCAGCATCGATACAGATAACACATTTTTCCGGTTATGACAACAAAAAGTCACGGTTCTCATAGCGTTAACTGTTGGCAACAGAAATTCCGCACGTTGTGGCGGCGGGAGACTGGCCCGAAGCGTTCTGCCCCCGGACTGTGATACGGGCGTAGGACGGCAGAGGCTCCGCAGCCGACCAACAGCTATCGCTAGAAGAGCCAAAGTCACGATTTCATAGCGCTGGGTGTTGGACGGCCGTCGCGGCCCGCGCCTGCCTTCATCGACGTGGCGGCCCCGGGGACCACTGACCCTGGATCACAGGTGCGGGCGGTCATGACGTTTTCTACCCCCGCAGCTCCTCCGTACCCGAACTCTCCCGGCCAATGGCCAAACCAATGCAATCCTGCTTGGATGACGATCAGACGCGGAACTGCCTGGCCAGGTCTTCCAGATCGCGCGCGATCATGTCCCAATCCTCCTGAGGCTCGAGATCGGTCGTTTGTCGCGGCCCATGCTCCGTCGGCCGCGGGATGAAGGCCGTCCGCAGGCCGCAACGCCGCGCCGCGGCGAGATCGTCATTGTGCGCGGCGACCAGACAGACCTGCTGGGGCTTGAGCATCAAGGTTTCGACGTTGTGCAGATAAGCTTCCGGGCTTGGCTTGTAGGCTTGGGCGATCTCCGCGCCCAAGATGGCGTCCCAGGGCAGACCAGCGCGCTTCGCCATGTCGAGCATCAAACGGATGTTGCCGTTCGATAGAGGCGCGATGATGAACCGGCGCTTGAGCCGCGTGAGGCCGGGAACCGTATCCGGCCAGGGGTCAAGTCGACGCCAAGCGAGATTCAGGGCGTCCAATTCGGAAGGAGGAACGGCCGCAAGATCAATTCCGAATTCCGGCAGCACGGCTTCGAGGTTTTCCCGGTGCAGCAAGTCCAGACGCACGAAAGGGCGGCGTCCGGACCGGATCTCCTCCATCGCCGGCGAATAGAGGCGCCGCCACGCGTCGGCGAAGGCGGCCGGATCGGCGCTCGGCGCGTAGCCGGCGAGGAACGGAGCCGATTCCCGCGCCACTCCGCTGCGCCAGTCGACGACCGTGCCGAAGACATCGAAAACGAGCGCCTGGACGTCGGCGAAGGCCTGCAAGGACATCGCCATCGACTCCGTGCGCCGCCTACTGCAGCCGATCCTTGATCTTGTCGAGGCCGGCGCGGGCGCAGGCGTCGTCCAGCTTGCCGCCCGGAGCGCCCGCGGCGCCAATCGCGCCAATAAGTTCGTCGCCGAGCTTGATCGGCACGCCGCCGCCGAAAAACATCACATGCGGCAGCTTGGCGAGGGGCAGAATCGAATTCTCCCCCTTGGCTCGCTCGGAGAGGGCGAGCGTGTCGTTCTTGAACGACGCTGCGGTATAGGCCTTATCGAAGGCGCTATCGAGCGAATGCGCCCCGGCGCCGTCGCCGCGGATGGTGGCGATGACCACCCCGTCGGCGTCGACCACCTGCGCCGTCTCGTGATAGCCTTGGCTGGCGCAGGACGCGACCGTCTCGCTCGCGGCCTCGGCCGCCAGCGCCGCGGGAATGCGATGGGTCGCCAGCGTCTGCGCCTGCGCGACGGAGCCCATCAATGCGACGGCGATGAGGGCTGCAAGAATTCCGCGATTGATCATGACGTTCTCCCGGTTTCACGGCCGATGGGCGTGCTGGAATAATACGCGTTCTGAGCGAGACGTCATCGCGAGGAGCCATAGGGCGTCGAGAGACGCCCGTCTTTCGACGGGCTATAGCGACGTGGCGATCCAGAGCCGCTGCTGCCGCCCTTCATCTCTGGATCGCTTCGCTTGCGCTCGCGATGACGCCGGTGGCTCGAACGCATTGCATCAATGCTTTAGACCCGTGACGCGAAACGCGCATGACGGTAGGGGCGGATTATGAACCAGCGTCCTCCACTTTGCGGAGGCGATGCTCGATTCGATTGATGGACTGGACAAGACCGCGCATTTCGGTCGCCAGCCCATTGACGGCGCCGTCGAGACGTATGGTCATGCCGGTCAGCACCGTGATTTGATCTTCGACCGCGCCGAGCCGATTGAGGACGCGCTCCAATGGGCTCGCCAGAAAATCAAGCGAAACGTCCGCCATCGAAGTGTCTTTCGGTTCTTGGTTTGGGTGCGCCGGCGTCAATGCGCCCGGTCTGACATTCCTGTCAAATCGCCGCGACGGCCTGCGTCAGTTCGCCTCTCACGTATCCATCTTGAGCGCGGCGATGAAGGCTTCCTGCGGGATGTCGACCTTGCCGAACTGGCGCATCTTTTTCTTGCCGGCCTTCTGCTTCTCGAGCAGCTTGCGCTTGCGGGTGGCGTCGCCGCCGTAGCATTTGGCGGTGACGTCCTTGCGCAAAGCCCGGATCGTCTCGCGCGCGATGATCTTGCCGCCGATCGCCGCCTGGACCGGGATCTGGAACATGTGCGGCGGGATCAGGTCCTTGAGTTTCTCGACCATCGCTCGGCCGCGCGCCTCGGCGCGGTCGCGGTGGACGAGCATCGACAGCGCGTCGACCGGCTCGGCGTTGACCAGGATCGACATCTTGACCAGGTCGCCCACGCGATAGTCGATGATCTGATAGTCGAAAGACGCGTAGCCCTTGGAGATCGACTTCAGGCGATCATAGAAGTCGAACACGACCTCGTTGAGCGGCAGCTCGTAAACCACCATCGCTCGCTTCCCAACGTAGTTGAGGTCGATCTGCACCCCGCGCCGGTCCTGGCAAAGCTTGAGGATCGCGCCGAGGTAGTCGTCCGGCGTGAGGATGGTCGCCTTGATCCAAGGCTCGCTGATCTCGGCGATCTTGACCACGTCCGGCATGTCGGCCGGATTGTGCAGCTCGATCTCCGACTTGTCGGTCAACGCAATCTTGTAGATGACCGATGGCGCGGTCGCGATGAGATCGAGATTGAACTCGCGCTCGAGCCTCTCCTGGATGATTTCGAGATGCAGGAGGCCGAGGAAGCCGCAGCGGAACCCGAAGCCGAGCGCCGCTGACGTCTCCATCTCGTAAGAAAAGCTTGCGTCGTTGAGCCTGAGCTTGCCCATCGCCGCGCGCAAATCCTCGAAGTCGGCCGCGTCGGTCGGGAAGAGGCCGCAGAAGACGACGGGCTGCGCGGGCTTAAATCCGGGCAGAGCCTCGGGCGTGGGACGCCGCTCGTCGGTGATCGTGTCGCCGACGCGGGTGTCCGCGACCTGCTTGATCTGCGCGGTGATGTAGCCGACCTCGCCCGGGCCAAGCTCGGCGATCTCCACCATTTTCGGGCGGAAGACCCCGATGCGATCGACCTCGTAGACGGCGTCCGCGGCCATCATGCGGATGCGCGAGCCCTTTTTGAGCGTCCCGTCCATCACGCGAATGAGCACGACGACGCCGAGATAGGCGTCGTACCAGGAGTCGACGAGCAGCGCTTTCAAAGGCGCAGACTCGTCGCCCCTGGGCGGAGGCAGGCGCTTGACGATCGCCTCGAGCACGAGATCGATGTTGAGGCCCGTCTTGGCCGAGATCGGCACGGCGTCCGAAGCGTCGAGGCCGATCACATCCTCGATCTGCTCCTTGATCCGCTCGGGCTCAGCCGCGGGCAAATCGATCTTGTTGAGGACGGGCACGATCTCATGCCCCGCGTCGAGGGCGTGATAGACGTTCGCCAGCGTCTGAGCCTCGACCCCCTGGCTTGCGTCGACCACCAGGAGCGAGCCCTCGCATGCGGCGAGCGAGCGCGACACCTCGTAGGCGAAGTCGACGTGGCCGGGCGTGTCCATGAGATTGAGGATATAGGGCTTCCCGTCCTCAGCTGTGTATTCGAGACGCACGGTCTGCGCCTTGATCGTGATGCCGCGCTCGCGCTCGATGTCCATGGAATCGAGCACCTGCTCGACCATGTCGCGCTCCGCCATCGTCCCGGTCTCTTGGATGAGCCGGTCGGCGAGCGTCGACTTGCCGTGGTCGATATGGGCGATGATCGCGAAGTTTCGAATATTCTCGATCGGGTGGACGGTCATGGGGCGCGGCATTAGCAGGGCGCGCGCGGGAAGGGAACGGGATTCGAGCCCGAAGGGGCTCGACCCCGTAGCTCCCCCTCTCCCTCAGGGAGAGGGGTTGAGGTGAGGGTTCGCGCGCGAAGCGCGCCCTCGCCTTGGTGCGATCCCTCATCCGTCCGCGCTTCGCGCGGCCGCCTTCTCCCAGTAGGAGAAGGGCTACTCGGCCGCTATCTTGAGCGCAGGCTCGCTCTTGTAGATGAGGTCGAAGCGATCGAGGTTCATCACCTTGGCCCACGCCTTGGCGAAGTCCTTCACGAACTTCTCCTTCCCGTCGGAAGACCCATAGACCTCCGCAAGCGCGCGTAAGAGCGAGTGCGAGCCGAAGATGAGGTCGACGCGCGTGCCGGTCCACTTGACCTCGCCCGTTTTCCGGTCGCGCCCCTCGTAGAGGCCTTCCGCGCCCTCAGCGGGCTTCCACTCGGTGCTCATGTCGAGCAGGTTGACGAAGAAGTCGTTGGTGAGCGTTCCCGGTTTCTTGGTCAAAACGCCATGGGTCGACGCGCCGGCGTTGGCGCCAAGCACCCGCAAGCCGCCCAGAAGAACCGTCATCTCTGGCGCGGTCAGCCGTGAGCAGCTGCGCCTTGTCGATCAACGCCTCTTCGGGCGCCATGAACTCTTTGGCGCTCCGATAGTTGCGGAAACCGTCGGACCGCGGTTCGAGCACGCCGACAGACTCGACGTCGGTCTCCGCCTGCGAGGCGTCGCCGCGTCCCGGCGTGAAGGGGACCTTCACGTCATGGCCTGCGTCCTTTGCCGCTTTCTCGATCGCCGCTCCGCCGCCAAGCACGATCAAGTCGGCCAGCGAGACCTTCTTGCCGCCTTTGGCTGAGGCGTTGAAATCCTTCTGGATCGCCTCGAGCTTCTCGACCGCTTTCTTAAGCTCCGCCGGATTGTTGACCTCCCAGTCCTTCTGGGGATTGAGGCGGATGCGCGCGCCGTTTCCTCCGCCGCGCTTGTCGGAGCCGCGGAATGTCGAGGCCGACGCCCAGGCGGCCGAAACGAGCTCACGAACCGACAGGCCCGCGCCCAGGATCTTCGCCTTCAGAGCGGAAATGTCCGCGTCGTCGATCGGCGGGTGGTCCGGGGCAGGGATCGGATCCTGCCAGATCAGCGTCTCCTTCGGAACGAGCGGCCCGAGATAGCGAATCTTGGGGCCCATGTCGCGATGGGTGAGCTTGAACCACGCCCGCGCGAACGCGTCAGCGAACTGATCCGGATGCTCGTAGAAGCGCCGCGAGATCTTCTCGTAAGCCGGGTCCAACCGCAGCGAGAGGTCGGTCGTCAGCATGGTGGGCAGCCGCTTCTTCGACGGATCGAAGGGATCGGGAACCGTGGCTTCAGCGCCTTTCGCGACCCACTGATAGGCGCCGGCCGGGCTCTTCGTCAGTTCCCATTCATATTTGAAGAGATTGTCGAAGAAGTGGTTGCTCCACTTGATCGGCGTCTGCGACCAGATGACTTCCGGACCGCCGGTGATGGCGTCCGCGCCGAAGCCCTTCCCGTGCTTGCTCTTCCAGCCAAGGCCTTGATCCTCGATCTCCCCGCCTTCTGGCGCTGCGCCGACAAAGGACGGATCGCCCGCGCCGTGCGTCTTGCCGAAGGTGTGCCCGCCGGCGATCAGCGCAACCGTCTCCTCGTCGTTCATCGCCATCCGGAAGAAGGTCTCGCGGATGTCCTTCGCCGCCGCGACCGGGTCCGGCTTGCCGTTCGGTCCTTCAGGATTGACGTAAATCAAGCCCATCTGGACCGCAGCCAGCGGATTTTGAAGCTGGCGCTCGCCACTGTAGCGCGAGTCGCCAAGCCAGGTTCCCTCGGGTCCCCAGTAAAGCTCCTCGGGCTCCCACACGTCTTTGCGCCCGCCGCCAAAGCCGAACGTCTTGAAGCCCATCGACTCAAGCGCAACGTTGCCAGCCAGAATCATGAGGTCGGCCCAGGAGATTTTCTGGCCATATTTCTGCTTGACCGGCCAGAGCAGGCGACGGGCCTTGTCGAGATTGGCGTTGTCCGGCCAGCTGTTGAGGGGCGCGAAACGCTGCTGGCCGGCGCCGGCGCCGCCGCGCCCGTCGGCAATGCGATAGGTGCCGGCGCTGTGCCACGCCATCCGGATGAACAAACCGCCGTAATGGCCGAAATCCGCCGGCCACCAGTCCTGCGAGTCCGTCATCACGGCGTGCAGGTCCTTGATCACCGCGTTGAGGTCGAGGCTTTGGAACTCCTTGACGTAGTCGAAATCCCCATCCAACGGGTCGGACAGGTCGGAGTTCTGGTGAAGGACGCTAATGTTGAGCGTATTCGGCCACCAGTCGCGATTTGTGTGCGTGCGTGTCCCGCCGCCCGAGACCGGGCATTTGCTTTCTTCCGCCATGCTTTCCTCCAATGGTGTTCAGCTCATCGCGCCGTCGAAGATCCAAATAGTGGACGGCGATCATAGCCGCCGCATATGGCGGTTCCGCGTCACCGCCATCCCGTCCGCAGCCTCGATAAGCTTGGACGCAGGATAGGTCCAATCGATTGTCTCTTGACAAGCGATTGGCGCCGCCAATCTCATGTCGCATGAACCTTCGGGACCTCGAATATGTCGTCGCGGTCGCCACTCACGGCCATTTCGGCCGGGCGGCGGCGGCGTGCAACGTCAGTCAGCCGACCTTGAGCGGCCAAATTCTGAAGCTCGAGGCCGAGCTCGGCCTTCGTCTGTTCGACCGAGAGGGCCGCGGCGCTCGCATCAGCGACAGGGCGGCGACCGTCGTGGCGCAGGCGCGCGCGACGCTCGCCGCGGCGGCGGGGGTAAGCGCCGCGGCTCAAGCGGCGCGCGATCCCTTCGCCGGCGAACTGCGCCTCGGAATCATCACGACGGTCGCTCCCTACCTTCTGCCGATCGCGCTGCCGGCGCTGGCTGAGGCGCTTCCGCACACGCCTCTCTATCTGGTGGAGGATCTGACCGACCGGCTTCTTGCGCGCTTGCGCGATGGCGCCCTCGACGCCGCAATCATCGCGACCGATCCGCGAGAGGCGAAGCTCGCGTCAGTCGAGCTTTACGACGAACCTTTCTTCCTCGTCTTTTCCGGCCATGCAAAAAAGAGTGCACGCGCCTCGATCGGGGTCGAGGAGATCGATCCGAGCACCCTTCTTCTGCTGGCCGAGGGTCATTGCCTGCGCGATCAGGCCTTGGCGCTCTGTCATGCGGCGGAGAGGACGGCGCTGGGCGCCGACGTCCGGGGAACGAGCCTCGAGACATTGCGTCATCTTGCTTCGGCCGGACAGGGCGCCACGCTCGCGCCCCTACTCGCCTATGCCGATTGGCGCCGCTCGGGCGCCGGGATCGCCGGCTTGAAGATCGTCGGCGACGGCGCGTCGCGGCTGGTCAGGCTCATCTTCAAGCGCGGCTCGCCGCGCGAAGCTGCGCTCGAGGCGCTTGCGGCCTCGCTGCGATCGACGGCCGGCGCGGTATTGGCGAAATGCTTGCGCGAAACCGAAAGAAATTGAAGCGCGTCCATGCGGCTGATGCTTGCCGAAGCCGGCTGCCGCGCCGCCGTTTACCCGCGCCTTAAAGACGCGTCGCCGCGCGCGCTTGCGGTGGGTTGCGCCTGCAAAACGGCTATGTTAGGCAACCCCGCCCTTCGGGCAGGCTCAAGCCGAGCGCTCAGTTTTGAGCGCGGAATCGTCAAGAATTTCCGAGGTTCGCGCAAGCCTTCGGGGAGGCGAGGCGGGCTTTTAGCGAGCGTCTTCTGAGGTGACAGGGTGGCAGAAGAGGACACGGTCGTTTCGGGCGTAGCCGGACGCTATGCGTCCGCCTTGTTTTCGCTTGCCCAGGACGAGCGGCAAGCCGAGTCGGTCGCTGACGCTCTGGCGAGATTCGACGCGCTCATAGCAGAGAGCCCTGACCTGGAAAGGATGGTGCGGAGCCCCGTATTTTCGGCGGCCGACCAGCTCAAGGCCCTCGACGCCATCCTCGCTCAGGCGGAAATCAGCGGCGTCGCCGCGAACTTCATCCGGCTTGTGACGACGAAGCGCAGGCTATTCTTCATCCGTGAAATGATCGCGGATTACCGCAAACTCTATGATGCGTCCCGAGGCGTGACGCGGGCGGAAGTCACGAGCGCCGCCGCCTTGACCGACGCGAACGTCGCCGCGCTCAAGGATTCGCTGCGCGCCGCTTCCGGCGGCCGGGAGGTCGCTCTCGACATGAAGGTCGATCCCTCGATCATTGGCGGCTTGATCGTCAAGCTTGGCTCGCGCATGGTCGACGGCTCGCTCAAAACCAAGCTCAACGCAATTCGCCTTGCCATGAAAGAGGTCGGCTGATGGATATCCGCGCCGCAGAAATTTCTTCGATCCTCAAGACTCAGATCGCCAACTTCGGCGCTGAGGCGCATGTCACCGAAGTCGGGCAGGTGCTGAGCGTCGGCGACGGCATCGCGCGCGCCTACGGTCTCGACAAGGTTCAGGCCGGCGAGATGGTCGAATTCGAGAACGGCACGCGCGGCATGGCGCTCAACCTCGAGAGCGACAACGTCGGCATCGTCATTTTCGGCGGCGACCGGGAGATCAAGGAAGGCCAGACGGTCAAGCGCACCGGCGCGATCGTCGACGTGCCGATCGGCAAGGGGCTTCTCGGCCGCGTCGTCGACGCGCTCGGCAATCCGATCGACGGCAAAGGTCCGATCAACGCCGAAAAACGCGCCCGCGTCGATATCAAGGCGCCCGGCATCATTCCGCGCAAGTCCGTGAGCGAGCCGATGGCGACGGGGCTGAAGGCGATAGACGCGATGATCCCGATCGGCCGCGGCCAGCGCGAGCTCATCATCGGCGACCGGCAGACAGGCAAGACCGCGATCGCCCTCGACACCATTCTCAATCAGAAGCCTCTGAACCAGGGCGACGACGAGTCGAAGAAGCTCTATTGCGTCTATGTCGCGGTCGGGCAGAAGCGTTCGACCGTCGCTCAGTTCGCCAAGGTTCTGGAGGAGCACGGCGCGCTCGAATACACGATCATCGTCGCCGCCACCGCTTCGGACCCTGCCCCGATGCAATTCCTCGCGCCGTTCGCCGGCTGCGCGATGGGCGAGTTCTTCCGTGACAACGGCATGCACGCGGTCATTGTTTACGACGACCTCTCCAAGCAGGCGGTCGCCTACCGCCAGATGTCGCTCTTGCTGCGGCGCCCGCCAGGCCGCGAGGCCTATCCCGGCGACGTGTTCTATCTTCACTCCCGTCTTCTCGAGCGCGCCGCCAAGCTGAACAAGGACAACGGGTCTGGCTCGCTCACCGCGCTGCCGATCATCGAGACGCAAGCCAATGACGTCTCGGCCTACATTCCGACCAACGTCATCTCGATCACCGACGGGCAGATCTTTCTCGAGACGGACCTGTTCTACCAGGGCGTCCGGCCGGCGGTGAACGTCGGCCTTTCGGTTTCGCGCGTGGGCTCTGCGGCGCAGACCAAGGCGACCAAGAAGGTCGCCGGCAAGATCAAGGGGGAGCTGGCGCAATACCGCGAAATGGCGGCTTTCGCCCAGTTCGGGTCCGATCTTGACGCGGTCACCCAGCGCCTGCTCAATCGTGGCGCGCGACTGACCGAGCTTCTCAAGCAGCCGCAGTTCTCGCCGCTCAAGATGGAGGAGCAGGTCTGCGTCATCTACGCCGGCGTAAACGGGTTTCTTGACAAGTTGCCGATCGACAAGGTCCGGCCGTTCGAAGACGGGCTTCTCAGCTTCCTACGGGCCAAGAACTCCGGACATTCTGGAGGCGATCCGCTCCTCCGGCGATCTGGCGAACGACGTCGAAGCGAAGCTCAAGACGGCGGTCGAAGCCTATGCCGGGACCTTCGCCTAAAATGGGCCGCTGTCTCGCCGTGGCTGGACTTGACGCGCGCGCTCGGGGGCGCTGAGCGATGCCGTCGCTAAAAGAGCTTCGAAACCGGATCGCTTCGGTCAAGTCGACGCAGAAGATCACCAAGGCCATGCAGATGGTCGCGGTTTCGAAGCTCAGACGCGCGCAAGGCGCAGTCGAAAGCGCGCGTCCCTATGCCGAGCAGGTCGAAACGGTGCTGACGAATCTGGCTGGCGCAGCGACAGATGGCCAGGGGCCGCGCCTGCTCGTCGGCAGCGGCTCGGACCAGACTCATCTGCTCCTTGTATGCACCGGCGAGCGCGGGCTCTGCGGCGCCTTCAACACCGCCATCGTGCGGCTCGCGCGCGAGAAGGCCAATTCGCTCGCGGGCCAAGGCAAGACGGTCAAGATTCTTTGCGTTGGCAAGAAGGGCTACGATCAGCTTCGCCGCACGAATGAGAGGCAGATCCTGGAGCTGATCGACCTGCGCGCGGTGCGCACGATTGCCTACGAGACCGCCAAGCCAATCGCCGAAAAGGTGATCGGCCTGTTCGACAAGGGCGAGTTCGACGTTTGCACGCTGTTCTACTCGCGTTTCAAGTCGGTGATTGCGCAGATCCCGACGGCCCAGCAGCTCATCCCGCCGGAGCTTGGCGAAAAGGATGAGAACGCGCCGGTTTACGACTACGAGCCCGACGAGGGGGAAATCCTCGCCGAGTTGCTTCCGCGCGCGGTCACAGTGCGCGTCTATCGCGGATTGCTTGAAAACCAGGCGTCGTTCTTTGGCGCGCAGATGAGCGCCATGGACAACGCCACCCGCAACGCCGGCGAGATGGTGAAGAAGTACACGCTTCGCTACAACCGCACGCGCCAAGCGATGATCACCAAGGAACTGATCGAGATCATTTCCGGCGCCGAGGCGCTCTGACCGGCCCTTCCGCGGCGCAAGAGAATTAAGAGGACGAAGACCAATGGCTAATATCGCGAACGCCACCGGCCGCATCTCCCAGGTGATCGGCGCCGTCGTCGACGTGAAGTTCGACAGCAATGTGAATCTGCCGCCCATTCTCAATGCGCTCGAGACGGACAACAACGGCCATCGCCTCGTGCTCGAAGTCGCCCAGCAGCTCGGCGAAGACACAGTGCGCTGCATCGCCATGGACATTTCTGAGGGCCTGGTGCGCGGCCAGGAGGTCACCGACACCGGCGGGCCGATCACGGTTCCCGTCGGCGAGGGCACGCTCGGGCGCATCATGAACGTGATCGGCGAGCCGGTCGACGAAGCCGGGCCGATCAGCATGGAAGATCGCCGCGCGATCCATCAGCCCACCCCCTCCTATGTCGAGCAATCGACGGAGGCCCAGATCCTTGTCACCGGCATCAAGGTCGTCGACCTGCTCGCGCCTTACGCCAAGGGCGGGAAGATTGGCCTCTTCGGCGGCGCGGGCGTCGGCAAGACGGTGCTCATCCAGGAATTGATCAACAACGTCGCCAAGACCCACGGCGGCAATTCCGTCTTCGCCGGCGTCGGCGAGCGCACTCGCGAAGGCAACGACCTCTACCACGAATTCATCGAATCGAAGGTCAACGCCGACCCGCATCATCCCGATGAGAACGTCAAATCGAAATGCGCGCTGGTGTTCGGCCAGATGAACGAACCGCCGGGCGCGCGCATGCGCGTCGGCCTGACCGGTCTTACCGTCGCGGAACATTTCCGCGACCAGGGGCAAGACGTGCTCTTGTTCATCGACAACATCTTCCGCTTCACCCAGGCCGGTTCGGAAGTCTCCGCGCTTCTCGGCCGCATTCCCGTCGGCGGTCGGCTACCAGCCGACGCTCGCGACCGACATGGGCGCGCTGCAGGAGCGCATCACCACGACGACGAAGGGGTCGATCACCTCGGTGCAGGCGATCTACGTCCCCGCGGACGACCTGACCGACCCGGCCCCGGCGACCTCGTTCGCCCATCTTGACGCGACGACCGTGCTGTCGCGCGCCATCTCGGAGAAGGGCATTTACCCGGCGGTCGATCCCCTCGACTCGACCTCGCGCATGCTGACCGCGGCCATCGTCGGCGAGGAGCACTATAACGTCGCCCGCCAGGTGCAACAGGTGCTGCAGCGCTACAAGGCGCTGCAAGACATCATCGCGATCCTTGGCATGGACGAACTCTCCGAAGAGGATAAGCAGATCGTCGCGCGGGCGCGGAAGATCGAGCGGTTCCTTTCGCAGCCCTTCGATGTCGCCGCCGTCTTCACCGGCACGCCCGGCGTGCAGGTGAAGATCGAGGACACTGTCAAAGGCTTCAAGGGCATCATTGACGGCAAGTACGACAATCTGCCCGAGGCTGCCTTTTATATGGTCGGCACAATCGAGCAGGCGGTCGAGAAGGCCAAGAAGCTGGCGGCGGAAGCTTAAAGACCGTCGCGTTCGGGGAAGGCCATGCCTACGACGTTCCACTTTGAGCTCGTGTCGCCGGACAAGGTGCTGTTCAACGGCTCCGCTCAGGCGGTCCTCGTGCCGGGCGCGGAGGGCGACTTCCAGGTGCTCAGCGACCACGCGCCGGTGATGACCGCGATGCGTCCCGGAGTGGTCGGCATCGATGACGCCGAGGGCAAGCACAGCCGGGTCTTTGTCCGCGGCGGCTTCGCCGACGCGAGCAAGGCGGGCCTGATTCTGCTTGCGGAGACGGCCATTCCGTTCGAGGACTTGAACGCCGATATGCTCGGGCAGGAGATCCAGAACGCGGAAGAGGATCTCGCCGACGCGACCGAAGAGCAGAAGCGCCTGGCCCAGGAGAAGGTCGACCGCTTGCGCGAGCTCAAGGACGCAATCAAGCTCTAGGTCCGAGCGGAGCTTCGGGCGCTATCCGCGGTTCTCACGTCGTGCTGCGATGACCCGTAAGGACTATGACGCTTTTTGCGCCAGCCTGCCTCACGCGACCCATGTCGTCCAATGGGGCGACGCGAGCGTCTGGAAGATCGGAGGCAAGGTCTTCGCCATTGGCGGATGGTTCGATGGCCCCGAATTCGCCGTGACGTTCAAATGCTCCGAGACCAGCTTCGCGATCCTGAAAGAGCTGCCAGGCGCGCGCCCCGCCCCCTATCTCGCCTCACGCGGATTGTCGTGGATCCAGCGCTTCGACGCCCGCTCCCTCAGCGACCATGACCTCGAGCAATATGTGCAGCAAAGCTACGCAATGATTCTTAAAGCGCTGCCCAAGAAGACCCAACGCGCTTTAGGGGCGCCCACTTCGCGATGACAACCGTTACGCCTTCCGATATCCGATCCGCCCACGCGCGCATCCGCGGGCATATCCGCCGCACGCCCATTCTCGAGACGGCCTCGCCGATCGATGGCGCGCCGCCGCTCTCCCTCAAGTTCGAATGCCTCCAGGCGACCGGTTCGTTCAAGGCGCGGGGCGCCTTCCATAATCTCCTCACGCGGCCAACGCCTGCGGCCGGCTGCGCCACCGCCTCAGGCGGCAATCATGGCGCCGCCGTCGCCTTCGCCGCGCAAAAGCTCGGGATCCGCGCGCGCGTCTTCGTGCCCGAAATCGCGACGCCTGCGAAGATTGCCAAGATCAAGGCCTATCGAGCCGAGGCCGTGATTGGCGGCGCGTCTTATGCGGTGGCTCAGGAACGCTGCGACGCCTATGTCGCCGAGAGCGGCGCGCTCCTGATCCATCCTTACGATGCGGTCGAAACGGTCGCGGGCCAGGGGACGGTCGCCCTCGAGTGGGAGGAGGACCTCGAACGAGCAGGCCTCGAGAAGCTCGACACGGTCCTCGTTGCGGTCGGCGGCGGCGGGCTCATCGCCGGCGTCGCCGCCTGGTTTCGAGGCCGGGTCAAGGTTGTCGGCGTCGAGCCGGAAGGCTCGCGCGCGCTACACGCCGCGCTCGAGGCGGACAAGCCGGTTGATGTGACCGTGAACTCGCTCGCCGCCGACTTCGCTCGGCGCGAAACGCGTCGGCGAACTCGATTTCGATATCGCCAAGAGCTTCGTGAGCGGCGTCGTCCTGGTCGAGGACGCGGCGATCATCGACGCGCAGCGTTGCTTATGGGCGGATCATTCGATCATCGCCGAACCGGGCGGGGCCGCGGCCTTCGCCGCCATCGTCAGCGGCGTCTACCAACCGGAGCGCAACGAGCGGGTCGGCGTTCTCGTTTGCGGCTCCAACGCTGATCTCGCAGCATTCGCAAAGACGGTCGGTGCTGGCGCGGCGCCCTAGTTAAGCTGCGGTTACAACCAAAGCGGGAATTCCTTCCAAATAAGTGGGAGCAAAACGAAGCTAATGAGCCTAAACGCTAGTAAATTCACTAGCGTTTACTAGCGCTTATTTTTCCGAATTGAGCCTTTTCAATGGGTTGTGGGCGATGTAGTTAAGAAAATCGCTTCGTCGCTCCGGCTCGCGCGGCAGGTTGTAGGCCAACGTTTCAAACAGCCACGGCTTCTCGTCTTCCCGCCCGTCAACCGGCGAGCGGGAAAGAGATTCCGTCAGTCGGAATACGTAGCGCAAATTTCCGATCTTGTCAAGAAAATGCGTGGCTCTTACGGCATTGGCTGTTGGCCAGCCCTTCGCGCCTGCGGCTGCGAACGCGGCGGCGGTCGCCTGCTCAGGCCAGCGGGAAAAACTTCGCCAAAACATAGATCCACACGATTAGCGTGCCGATCGAGCACAATGTCGTCAGCGAAATGGTCGCGGCGACGGTCGCCTCCTCGCAGTGATATTCGCCGGAAAGGATGTAGACCGTCTTGGCGGTCGGAACCGCCGCGCAGACGACGGCTGCGATGAGATAGAGAGGCTCGAGCTTGAGCGCCATCGAAAGGCCAAGGACGATCAGCGGCATCAGCCCGAGCTTGACCGCCGCGAGCGCGGCCGAGCGGCCAACGTTCGACCGCAGGCCCTCGATCGACACGCCAAGGCCGATGGCGAAGAGAGCGCAAGCCGTCAACGCGTCCGCCAAGATTTGGAGATAGGCGTTGACCGGTCCTGGCATGGGGACGCCCGCCGCGGCCCAGGCGATCCCGATCAAGGTCGACAGCACCATGGGGTTCAGGATCACGTGGCGAGCGAGCTTCCCGGGCGCAAAGACCGATCCACCCCGAGCCATGCGGATCAAGCTCCTGCATGAGCACCGCCGCGGGGAACATGACCACCGCGACAAACACCGTCGCGATCGCGGCGGGCAACACGGCTCGCGCCCCGTAAGTCGCCTGGAGGACCGGAAGCGCGACAAAGCCGGTGTTCGTCATCGAGGCCGCCCATCCCTGCATGGCCGCTCCCGCAAGCCCCTGGCCGCCGAATGCGCGCAGCGCGGCAAAGACGATCGCGAAGCACAGAACCGACCCTCCGCCGAACGCAACCAGAAAGCGCCACGCGAAGAGGGATCGCGCCGGCTCATGCGCGATCGTGACGATCAAGAGCGCCGGCATCGCGACGTTATAGGCGAAGTGGATCAAGGCGTCGCTGAGGTCGCGCGCGACATATCCGAGAGCGCCGGCGAGCCATCCGGTCACGATCACCGCGAACACTGGCAAGATGAGATCGGCGACTTGCATTTGTCTCGAGCCCGAGGGGATCGGTTCTGCTCTTGAGTTTACGCGCGGATCGCCGCGCCGCCATAGCCTGTCGAAAGACGGCGTCTGGGGAGGAGGCGGGGCAAAAAGTTGCGCAAAAGCGCAGCTAAGCCATTGCGAGGAGCGAAGCGACGAAGCAATCCCAGGATCGCCGCGTCGCTGCGCTCCTCGCGATGCGGATCGCCCTAACGCCGCCTACGCGCGAGAACCTCGCGCACCCGCTCGACCAGCTCCGCTTCCGGCGCTGAGAATTGCGCGCGCTGGCGCAGTTCCAGATAATCGGCGCGGTCCTTGGTCGTCTTGGCGAGCTCGGCCCCAAGGTTGAGATCGCGGATCGTGACCTGCGGACCGCCGGCAGCGTTGCGCTCGTTCGAGCCCTGGATCACGGCGACGCGGCTTCTGCGCCGATCCGCATATTTGAGCTGCGCGTTCATGCCGCCCGAGCCCAGATACAGTTCGGCCGCGATCCCCGCCTGGCGCAAGCTCGCGACGAGCCGCTGATAGTTCGCCATCGAGTCCGCGTCGCGGTCGAGCGCGAGCACGACGACGGGGCCGGGCGTCTCGGCCGCGGCGACGATCGGGCTCTTGATCGCGCGCAACGCCGCGAGCAGCCGCGAGACGCCGATCGAAAAGCCGGTCGCCGGAACCGGCTCGCTCGCGGAAGCGCGCGACGAGCCCGTCATAGCGCCCGCCGCCGCCGACCGAGCCGAAGCGGACGGGACGGCCGTCGTCGTCCTTGACCTCGAAGGTGAGCTCCGCCTCGAAGACGGGACCGGTGTAATATTCGAGCCCGCGGACGACCGAGGGGTCGATGCGGATGCGATCGGTACCATAGCCAGCCGCCTCGAACAAACTCTCGATCTGCGCGCAGCTCCTCGACGCCCTCCGTGCCGACTTTGACCAGGAGTCGCCTAGCGTTCGCCGACGCCAACTCGGTAGCTGCACGCGTTACGATCGCTATTGACGCCGTCGGAGCTGCTGGCTCTTGTCACGCTGGATCGGCCGAACTGCACCGAGCCGTCGCGGCCTCAGCTGCATCCCGGCGTCGACGAACTCGCGTCAATGGCTCGACCTGATCGTTCCGTCGTCCAGTCCCGCGCCCCTGGTGAAATCGCCGCTCTCATCCTTGCGCCCGCGCCCAGCAGCAGCGCGCACGCCTTCGACGCCGAGCCGATCCAGCTTGTCGATCGCGCGCATGACCGTGAGCCGCCGCCCGGCATTGGCCTCGCCGCCGAGGCCGATCGCCTCCATCACCCCGTCGAGCACCTTGCGGTTGTTGACCTTGATCACGTAGTCGCCGCGCTTGATCCCCAGCGCCTCCAGGCAATCGGCGGCCATCATGCAGATCTCGGCGTCGGCGGCCGGCGACGACGCGCCGACGGTGTCGGCGTCGAATTGCATGAACTGGCGGAAGCGTCCGGGGCCCGGCTTCTCGTTGCGGAACACCCAGCCCGCGCGATAGGAGCGATAGGGCTTCGGCAGCTGGTCGTAGTTCTCGGCGACATAGCGCGCGAGCGGCGCGGTCAAGTCATAGCGCAGCGACAGCCATTGCTCGTCGTCGTCCTTGAACGAGAACACGCCCTCGTTCGGCCGATCCTGGTCGGGCAGAAACTTGCCGAGCGCGTCGGTGTATTCGATGAACGGCGTCTCGACCGCCTCGAACCCATAGCGTGCGTAGACCTCCCCGATCTTGGCCATCATCGCTGCGGCGGCGGCGAGATCGAGGGCGTCGCGATCGGCGAATCCGCGCGGCAGCGTCGCGCGGGCGCGGGGAGAAACATCGGCAGCGTCAGTCATCGCCGCTCTATATCCGGCAAAAGCGGCGGCTAGAAGAGGTTCGCGGCGACGTTGATGGTGAGGGCCAGGATGATCGCGTTGAAGAAGAAGCAGGCGACGCCCTGAATCACCACGATCCGCCGCATCCGCATCGAGGTCACGTTGACGTCGGAAGAGGCGAACGTGCAGCCGATGACGAAGGCCTGATAGAAGAACTCCATCCATTCCGGCTGCGGAGTTGCCCGGAAACTCGAGACCGCCGTGAAATGCCGCCCTTGTGGCGCTGGAAATAGACGCCCGCGTAGTGCAGCGCGAACATCACCTGCAGGAACGTCCAGGCGCTGAGCACCGTCGCGGCGACCAGCGCCAAGTGACCCGTCTTTTCCCAACCGGCCATGTTCTTGACCGGCCCGAGCTCCCACACGATCGCGGCCATGGCCGCGAGAGACGCGACAATGCCGAGGACCGACCAGCACCCATTGGTTCTCGTCCTCGGGCCTCGAGAACACGCGCGCCTCCCGCCTCGGGTCCGAGACCATGTGCAAAATCATGAAGAGGAACGCCCAGGCCCCGACATTCCAGGCGATCAGGAGGCGCGTCGCTTCGCGGATCTCCACCCCGAGCTGCAACGGAATGTAGGCCGCGACCATCAGGATCGCTCCCGCCAGCAGGCGCGGCCGATGCGCAAAGGTGGCAAGAAAGCCGGGCGGCCTGGCGGCTCGGCTGCCCGGCGCCGGGCGGCGGCGGTTTTGGTGGTCCGGGCGCCTTGTCGGCTCTTGGCGGGGGCGGCGGCTTGGGCATGCGAAAGCCGTTCGGGTTGGAATGGAGCCTGCCTTGCCCGACGCGGCGGCGAGGGTCAAGCGGCGCTAACGACGCCTCCCTTTTCGGTGTTAGAGAGGGCCCATGCGAAGCGCGCGGCGCCCCTAAAGCAGAGCAGCGCCGCGTATCTTGTTCCAGGGAGGCTTGGCCCCATGAGTTCGGACCCCGGCGATCGCGACGACGAGGCCGCGGACTTGCGCGCGCGGCTCGATCGGCTGTCGGGCGAACTGAAAGGTCGGGCTGCTTCGCGTTCTGCTTCCGAGCCGAAGCCCACGCCAAAAACGGACGGGAGCGCCGCGGGGTCGGCGATGTCGCTTGGCTTGCGCGCCGGCAGCGAGTTCGTATCGGCGGTGATTATCGGCTTGGGGATCGGGTGGGTTCTCGACCGCGCGCTTCACACCAATCCTGCGTTTCTGATTGTATTTTTCTTGGCTGGCGTGGCTGCGGGGATCTGGAACGTGATCCGGCTGACTTCGCCAAAGCGGCCGCAATGAAGCGCGATTCGCCCTTGTCTCGCGCAAACTCGCCGGATAAAGACGTGCGGCGCTCGGCTGGCCGAGCCGAACGGGACGACGCCTCGTTGGGGGGGCGCGGAGCCGCTGGCGGGACGCTTCAGCGTCAGAGCGAGGCGGACGACGACGAGGACTAGAGGACGTGGCTACAGAGTCGGGACCGGCGATCAATCCGATCGAACAATTTGCCCTGCACCCCGTCGTCTCGATTCAGGTCGCGGGCCACGATGTCTCCCTGACCAATTCGGGCCTCTTCATGTTGCTCGCGGTCGCGCTCACCTGCCTTTTGGTCGCAATCGGCGCGCGAGGGGACTCCGGCGTGCCGGGACGCCTGCAGGCCCTGGCCGAAATGTCCTACGAGTTTGTGGCCGGCATGGTGCGCTCCTCCGCCGGCGAGGCGGGGATGCGGTTTTTCCCGTTGGTCTTCTGCATCTTCTTTTTCGTTCTGCTAGGCAACTTGATCGGCTTCATTCCCTACTCGTTCACGGTGACAAGCCAGATCGTCATCACAGCCGCGTTGGCGCTGATGGTCTTTTTCACCGTCGTGATCGTGGGAATCAAGGATCACGGGATGCAGTTCTTCAAAATATTCGTGCCGCCCGACGTGCCGATCTACATCCTTCCCTTGGTGGTGGCGATCGAAGTTTTTTCCTTCTTCGTGCGCCCGGTCAGCCATTCGGTGCGCTTGTTCGCCAACATGCTCGCCGGCCATATCACGCTCAACGTCTTCGGCGCCTTCGTCGTCATGCTGCTCGGGGCCGGCGCGCTGCTCAAGGCGTTCGCGGTGCTGCCCTTCTTGATGACGATCGGGCTCTTCGCCCTCGAGCTGCTCGTCGCCTTCCTGCAAGCCTACGTGTTCGCGATGTTGACTTGCATGTATCTCAACGACGCAGTCCACCCCGGCGGGCACTAACCTTCCGATCAATCGCAAAGCTTGAAGAGACGTCATAAGGAGTCACGAATGGAACCGCATGAACTCGCCATCGCCGCTAAGTATGTCGGCGCCGGCCTCGCCGCGATCGGAACGGGGGCGGCCGGCATCGGCGTCGGCACGCTGTTCGGCCAGTTCCTGAATGGCGCGCTGCGCAACCCGTCGGCGGTTGAAGGCCAATTCGGCCGGCTGATCTTCGGCTTCGCGGTGACCGAGGCGCTCGGCATCTTTGCGCTCTTGATCGCGTTCTTGTTGCTGTTCGCGGTGTGACGAGCCAGAGTTCGGCTCGCTTTATGAGAGGGCGCTTGGCGTGGCCACTACGGATTTGAGTGGGGGATCTGCGGACTCCGACGCGACCCGGACGCAAGTCGGTCAGGAAGGAGGCGCGCATTCGAATTTTCCCCCGTTCGACGCCGGCACGTTTCCCTCGCAACTCGTCTGGTTCGCGATCGCCTTTGGATTCCTCTATTGGTACTTGTCCAAGCGGGGGCTGCCGCAGCTTGGGGCGGTGATCGACGCCCGCAAGGCGCGGATTGCGCGCGACCTCGACGAAGCGACGGCGATGCAGCAGAAGGCCGACGCCGCGGCGGCCGCTCATGAAAAGACATTGGCCGAGGCGCGCGCGAAGGCGCAGAGCCTCGCCCAGGCTGCTCGTGACGCAGCCGCGGCCGATGCGCAGGCCAAGCGGCAGGCCCTCGAGGACGAGCTTGCGGTTAAGCTCGCCGACGCCGAGCGCGAGATCGCCAGGATGCGCGCCGCCGCCATGGCCAACGTCGCTGACGTCGCGCGTGACGCCGCGGGGGCGATCGTCGAGCGTCTCGGGGGACGCCCGGCGGATCCATCGTCGATCGCGGCGGCAGTCAATTCGGTTAGTCGCTAAGCGGAGCCGCATGATGGAGTTTGATGCGGAATTCTTTGTCCTTCTCGGCTTTCTCGTCTTCGTCGGCGTTCTGATCTATTTTGGCGCCCACCGGATCGTGCTCAAAGCGCTCGACGCGCGGGGCGAAGCGATCGCGGCCGAACTGGCTCAAGCCGCGAAGCTCCGCCAGGAGGCGACGGCGCTGTTGGCGAGCTTCGAGAAAAAGTCTGCTGAAGCCGAAGCGAACGCAGCCGCCATTGTCGCCGAGGCGCGCGCTCAAGCCGAGCAGTTGAATCTTGAGGCCGCCGAGCGGCTGAAGGAATTCGTCGCGAGGCGCACCAAACAAGCCGAGGTCAAAATCGCGCTCGCCGAGGCTCAAGCGGCGGCCGAAGTTCGCGCCGCTGCGGCTGAGCACGCCGCCAAGGCGGCGGAGATCGTGCTGACCGACCAGATGAAGGGGTCGGCCGGCGCTGATCTGGTGACGCACGAAATAGGCGAGATCAAGCGCCGCCTCTCTTGAGGCGGTGGAGGCGCTGGGGTCACGCCCGACTCAATTTGCGGGGCCGGCGGCGCGGCCGCGGTCCTGAGCGCTGGCTTGATTTGCCGCGCGCCGGGCGGCATTGTGGTTGAGCCGAGCGGCGCGTGCCGGGGATCTTATAGCAAGGGGAGCAACGGCGTTGCAGAGAGCGGTCTTCGGTCTCATGGCCTTTTTTCATCCTCGTTCCGCTTGCGCTGGGCTGGGGGTGGTCCGGCGCAGCTCAACCTCTACGATACGCCGGCTGAGGCGCGCTGGGCGCCGTTTTTCGACGACATGCCCGCCTGCGAGGACAGTGGGGTGCTGTCGACGATCAGCGGCCGGTTCGCCGGGACCCAGCGCGAGTTTTGGAATTCCAATCTGGCGATCGCCGGCTTCGACCGCGTGCGCGAGATCGGCTTCCGGTCCAACGGTCTTTCCTACATTCCCCGTCGCTATTGCGTCGCCCGCGCCGCAATGACCGATCAAAGGCAGCGGACCGTCGCCTACGCCATAGGCACGCAGCTGGGCATCATCGGAAACACATGGGGCGTGGAGTGGTGCGTTGTCGGCATCGACCCGACGCTCGCCTACGCGCCTGATTGCGAGGTCATCAGGCCCATCCTCGAGCGCGAAATCGGCAAGGCGAGGTGGCTTGCCGAATACGGCGTCAAGAGAGGCTACTGATCGACGCCAGACGCCGGCCGGAGACGTCAGAATGCGGCGTTTGGCGCTCGGGTTGGCTTGGAGTTTGGCGTTTGCCTCAGCTCAGACGCCTTTTGTGGCCGTCGCGCAGACCGCTCCTTCCTCTCCGCCCGTCGCGACGACGCAGTTCGACTATTACGTGATGACGCTCTCATGGGCGCCTGGCTTCTGCGATCTCGGCGGAAAGGAGACGTCGTCGCCAGAATGTGCGGATGGCTCCGGCGACGGCTTCGTCGTCCACGGCCTGTGGCCGAACAACGAATATCGTCCGAACCCCGAGTTCTTGCTAGGGCGACGACGCGACGCCAGCCGATCTCGACGATGAGCACGGCGTCTACCCAAACGATCGCCTTGCGGCCTACGAATATCGGAAGCACGGAACCTGCACCGGCCTCAGCCCGCATGACTATTTCGCCACCGTGCGCAGCGTGCGATCGCGGCTGAAGATTCCTCAGGCGTTCCAGGCGACGAGTGAGGAATTGCACATGGCGCCCGAAGAGATCGAACAGGCGTTCATGACGGCGAACCCCAATCTGCGTCCCGACAACATGGCGATCAGCTGCAGCAACGGCGAACTCGTCGACGTGCGCTTCTGCCTGGCGAGGGATCTCTCGTCTTACGCCATTTGCCGCAAGGTCGCGCGCCACACCTGCCAACGCGTATCGATCATGGTCGCTCCGGTGCGTTGAACATTTTGTTTTGAGAGCGCGCTGCGCGGCCGCCGTCAGGGCTCAGTGCGGCGCCGAGCGCTCGCCCCCACATTGGTTAAAGAATCCTTGCCAAGTCTGTCCGGAATAGCGTCCGGCGTGTTATAAGGGAGGCTGTTGGTTTGCGTTGAGTAGGAGTTCCCATGGCACCCCCGCGCCCCTACTGGAAGGGATATCTCAAGCTTTCCCTTGTTTCGTGCCCGATCGCGCTTTACACGGCGACGTCGCCGGGCGAGCGGGTCGCCTTCCGGCAAATCAACAAGAAAACCGGCAATCGTCTTCGTCAGCAGCTGGTGGACGAAGGGACGAGCGAGCCGATCGATCCCGACGATAAAGGGCGCGGCTACGAAGTCGATAAAGGCGTCTATCTGCAGGTCGAGGACGAAGAGCTCGACGCCATTGCGATCGAGAGCAGCCATACGATCGACATCGACAGCTTTGTCCTCAAATCCGAAGTCGACGAACGCTATATCGACAGCCCCTATTATCTGGTTCCGGAGAACAAGGTTGCGCTTGAGGCGTTTGCGGTCATCCGCGACGCCATGCTCGGCAAGGGCATGGTCGCGTTGGGCCGCGTGGTCCTTTCCAAGCGCGAGCGCGTGATCATGCTCCAGCCGCGGGGCAAGGGCTTGCTCGGCGCTACGCTCAGATACCCTTATGAGGTCCGGGACGAGGCGATTTATTTCGGCGACATCGGCGAGATCCAAATTCCGAAGGACATGCTCGCTCTCGCCGAGCATATCCTCGAGAGCAAGGCGGCGACGTTCGATCCCACCCAATTTCACGATCGCTATGAGGAGGCGGTCGTCGCCATGCTGAACGAGAAGAGGGCGGGGGCGCCAATCCCCAAGCAGCGCCCAATGCCAAGGATCGTCGCTGGCACGGACCTGATGGCCGCGCTCAAGCAGAGCATCGAGAAAGCCAAGGAGGGCGCGCCGAAGACGGCCGCCAAACAGGCGGCGCGGCGGCCACAACCGCCCAAGCAAGGCCTGCCGCCGCGGCCAAAGGCAAGCGGACTGCGAAGGGCAGTCCGGATCAGCGCGAGATGCTGTTGCCGATCGCCGGCGGCGCGCCCGCGAAGGAGGCGGCGCGCCAGCGAAGGAAGCGCCGGAGAAACAGACGGCGCAAAAGCCTGGGCCGCGGAAAAAGGCGGGATAGCCTCGTCGTTCAGCGCGCGCCGGCCTGAATTGGAACGCCGAGCGCGTCGCGCGTCGCGCTCACTCCGGCGGCACGACCCCCTTCTTGAAGATGAAGCAGCCGTAGAAGCGACGTTCGCCTGTGGGGACGATGGCGAAAGCGTTCTTCGCGCGCTCGTAGAAGGCGAAGCGTTCGACGCCAAGCAGAGGCACGTGCTTGCTCGCCGCCCGGTCGACGGCTTGCTGCACCTCGCGCTGCACCGGCGGCATAGCGTCCGGATCGCCGACGATTTCCATGCGGCACGCAGGATCGGGGACGAACGTGTCGAGCGGCATCACCGACAGGATCGCCTCGACTGCGCGCGCGGCGTTGACGCCGGCCAACCGAAGCGGTTCGCCCATCGCGGTCGACATTGCGGTCGAGTCGCGGGGAAATTGGTGTCGACGACAACGATCTCGTCGCCGTGCCCCATCCGCCGCAAGGCGTAAAGCAAGTCCGCGGTAAGCAGCGGATCGATCCCCCAGAGCATGTGTCTTCCTCCCTCGGCCCATGCGCCTTCAGCGACGACGATAGCGAGATTCTTCGCGGTTGGCGAATGCGGGGATGTCCGGAACATCTCCGATCGCGCGGCTATGCTTGACAATGCAATTGATCCGTCACTAGCCTTTGCTCTCGCCAATTATCGAACGCGTGAATTGGCGGCGACCGCAAACACGCGGCCGACTCAAGGGGGAACGTTCATGTGCAGGCGCCGTCGCAGAGACGGAACGGTTCTCGCTCTTCAGCGGATGGATTGCCTTCAGGCCCGACGCTCCTCGACCGGCCTTTGCGGTCGCCCTCGGATACGGAAGGCGCGCGACCGTGTCCGCGCGGGCTGAGGTCGCTGCGGCGCCTGTGCGTCGCTTCGGGATCGTGAGGCTCGGACAGCCGGCGGCGATCACGCTCGCGGTTCTCATCATCTGCGCCGTGATGGCGTTGATCTCGGAGCCGTTCCGCAGCTACGACAATCTCTACAACGACAGCCGGAACTTCGGGTTCGTCGCCATCATGGGCATGGGCCAGATGTTGGTGATCATCACGGGCGGCATCGATCTGTCGGTGGGCTCCGTGATGGGGCTCGTCGGCATCGTGACCGGGCTCACGCTTCAGGCCGGCTATCCCTTATGGATCGGAGCCGGCGCAGGCATGGGAGTTGCTCTTCTGTGCGGCCTCATCAGCGGCTATGCGATCGCCAGGTTCAAGCTGTCGCCGTTCGTTGTGACGCTGATCATGCTGTCGGTCGCGCGCAGCCAGGCGCTGGTCCTGTCCAACAACAAAATGATCTACCAGTTCGGACCAGACGAGAAGCTTTTCGGCGCGCTCGGCGGCGGCAGTCTCTTCGGCATCCCCTCCGTCGTCATCGCGATGGCGCTGATCGCCGTCGTCCTCACGATCGTTCTCGCCAACACAAGCTGGGGCCGTTCCGGACCCCGTGACGATCGGCCTTGACGTCTGCACGCCGGAGACGATCGACACCTGCAAGAAGCAGTAGCGCCACGAATGCGCGTCAGGCGTCAGCGCGCCTCGCCTCAATAGCCGCGCCGGCGGTGAACCAGATGGGCGAGCGGCTCACCCCGTTCGTGCGCCTCGATCTGTCGGGCGACGAGGGCGGCGATCGCCTTGGGCGATGAGATCGCCGCATTGTGCGGACTGATGTAGACCGCAGGATGCGACCATAGGCGCGAGTCGCTGGGCAGCGGCTCACGTTCGAACACATCGAGCGAGGCGCCTTTCAGCGCGCCGGAGTTGAGCGCGGCAAGGATGTCGGCTTCGACCTGCAGGCCGCCGCGTCCGGCATTGATCAGGATCGGGCCGCCGAGCGGCCCACTCCGCTTGAGTTGCGATAGAAGCGACGCGTTGATGATCCCGTGCGTCGCTGGGGTCAGCGGCAGCAGCACGACGAGCATGTCGGTCTGCGCGAGCAAGCGCTCAAACCCATCGGTCCCCGAAAAACAGGCGACATCGGGCAGAGATTTCAGGCTCGCGCTCCAGCCGGCGACCTGAAACTCCAGCGCCTTCAGCTTCACCGCGGCGTCCTGGCCCATGACGCCCAATCCAAGCAGACCGATCTGGATGTCGCTGGCCTTGGGCTGCTGTTCGTCGTCTTCCCAGACACGCTCGCGCTGCTGTCGTTCGTAGCGGCGCAACTGTCGCAGATGGGCGAGCGCATGCATGACGACCCATTCGCTCATCCGGTTGGTGAGATCGGGGTCGACCACGCGCACGATCGGCTTATCCGGGAGAGCGGGATCGGCGAACAGATGATCGACGCCGGCGCCGAGCGAGAGAATCACTCGAAGATTGGGAAGGTCCTTCAGAGCGCCAGGCGGGTGGCGCCAAGTGAGCGCATAGCGCACCGAGGCGTGATCGAACGGCTCATCGAGCATGACGATCTCATGCGACGGGAGCAGCGTTTCCATGCGCACTCGCCAGGGCTTCGGGTCCCATCCGGAAATGGCGATGAGCACGCTCACGCTTCCGCCCCTACGATGCGTTCGATGACAGGGTCAACGGGCGAGAGCGGCGCTTCGTCCAGGCGATAGGCGGCGCGAAGCCGCCGGATGGCGAGGTCGGCCTGATCGGCGCTGCGGGCGTGTATCCGGGCAAGCGGCGCGTCACTGCCGACCTCAGCGCCAATCGGGGCGAGTTCGGTCAGACCAACGGCCGGGTCGATCGAGTCCGCGGCGCGCGACCGGCCGCCGCCAAGCTCGACGACGACGAGCCCGACCGCGCGCACGTCGATGCTGGCGACGAAGCCGCGCGTCTCGGGGAGCGCGTCGACCAGGACCGGCGCTTGAGGCAGCGCGGCGCCGGCGCGCGAGATGAAATCCTTCGGCCCGCCGAGCGCGACGACCATGCGCTCGAACCGCTCTGCGGCGGCGCCGGTCTCGAGCGCGCGTCTCAAAGCGGCAGCGCCCGCATCCGCGTCGCGCGCGAGTCCGGAAAGTGCCAGCAGTTCGGCGCCGAGCGCCATCGTCACCTGGTCAAGGCGCTCGTCGCGCCGAGCGCCAGTCAGATAGTCGACGGCGTTTCGGATCTCGACCGCATTGCCGGCGGCGCTGGCGAGCGGTTCGTTCATGTCGGTGATGAGCGAGACGGTCTTGAGGCCGGCGTCGTCGGCGACCGTCGCGATGCTGGTCGCGAGCTCGCGGGAGCCGTCCAGGGTCGTCATGAAGGCGCCAGAGCCGGTCTTGACGTCCATGACCAGCCCCTGCAGTCCCGCCGCAAGCTTCTTCGACAGGATCGAGGCGGTGATGAGCGCGACCGATTCGACTGTCGCCGTCACGTCGCGGATGGCGTAGAGGCGCCGGTCGGCCGGGGCGAGATCTTCCGTCTGGCCGATGATCGCGCAGCCAGCCTCTTTGACCACGCGCTTGAACAGAGCCAGGTCCGGCTGCGAGGCGTAGCCCGGGATCGAATCGAGCTTGTCGAGCGTGCCGCCGGTATGGCCGAGGCCGCGCCCGGATATCATCGGCACATAGGCGCCGCAGGCGGCGAGCATTGGCGCCAGCATCAACGAGACATTGTCGCCGACGCCGCCGGTGGAGTGCTTGTCGAGGATTGGGCCGGCCAAGTTCGCGTCGCGCCAATCGAGGCGCGCGCCCGAGCGAGTCATCGCCTGGGTCAGCGCCACGCGCTCGTCGAGCGACATGCCGCGAAAGTAGACCGCCATGGCGAAGGCAGCCGCCTGTCCCTCGGTGACTGCGCCGCTCGTCAGTGCGGCGATGAAGTCGCCGATTTCGCCCGCGCTCAAGGTCTCGCCGTCACGCTTGGCGCGAATGATTTCCTGTGGAAGGATCATGCAGGGACCGGCCGATAGGCGCGAATGAAGCCGCGCAGCAGGCGCTTGAACCGATCGGCGGCTTCATGCGCGATCCTCTGCGTCTCCTCATGGCTCGGATCGCCGCCGGCGAGACCTGCGGCGTAGTTGGTGACCACCGAAACCGCGGCGCAGCGCAAGCCCGCGCGGCGCGCCGAGAATCACCTCCGGCACAGTCGACATGCCGACGAGATCGGCGCCGAGGACGCGCGCGGCGCGAATCTCGGCTGGCGTCTCGAAGCTCGGCCCGGAAAACCACATGTAGACGCCCTCATTGAGCTCGACCTCCGCGCCTTTCGCGGCTTTGCGCAGCATAGCCAGCAGCGCCGCGTCATAGGCCTTGGTCAACGGAACGAAGCGGTCGGCGCCGGCATGGCCGATCAGCGGATTCGTCCCGGAAAAGTTGATGTGATCGGTGATCGCGACCAGCGCCGGCGGCCGCCATTCTTGCTTGAGCCCGCCAGCGGCGTTGGTGAGCAGCAACGTCTCGCCGCCGAGTTGACGAAACGCGTCGATCGCGATCCGCATCGCATTCGCATCGCCTCGCTCGTAGTAATGGCCGCGGCCCTGAAACAGCGCCACGCGCTGGCCCTCAATCACACCGACGACCAGCCGCCCGGTATGGCCCTCGACGCTCGGCTTCGGGAAGCCGGGAATGTCGGCATAGGGGATCGCGATCGCGTCGCGCGCCTCGTCGGCGAAAGCGCCAAGGCCCGAGCCGAGCACAATGGCGAGCGGCGGCAGGGAGGCAAGTCCGCGGCTCCTGAGCGCGTCGATCGCGGCGTTCGCGTTCGGGCTCACGACTTTAGCCGTCGCTGCGCTCGCGAGGAAGCCATTATTATTCGGCGGCGCGAGGTCGTCGATCTTCACCTTCAGGACCTTGGCGATACGCGCCATGATTTCGAGCGAGCCGCCGTGCTTGCCGGATTCGAGATCGGCGATGTGGGGTTGAGTCGTTCCGGCCGCTTTCGCCAGCGCCGCTTGCGTCATGCCGCGCTTGGCGCGCCAAAAGGCGAGCGGCGTCGGCGCTCCGAGGAGAGCATCGACTTCCTCTAGCGTGAGCCCCTCGTCGCGTCCCGCTCGATATTCCGCCATTGCGTTTGCATGAGCGAGGACGTCACACATGTCCTCATATTCCTCGGCCGGCAATATCGCGAGTTTCTCGCCGCCGGGAGTGGTGATGAGCTTGGCAGTCATGTCGGAGACGCTCTCAATCGTAGATCGAACCGCGGGGACCGATTTTAGTGACGACAATTTCGGTCGCTGTTTCGCCGAATAACACCCGGAAATCGCCGACGCGCAGCCTTTTCAGCGACGCCCCCCGTAGCTCGGTCACGTTATTGGCAAGGGATGCGGGGTCTGCGGCATAGGCGTCGATTTTCTCTCGAATTAGAGTGGCGGCATTTCGATGCTTCCGCAACGCCGTCGCGGCGGACTTCAGCAGGACAACCCTCTTCACCAGCCGGAGAATATAGAGATTTTATATAATCGTCAATCTCGGCCGCGACCGCGCATCTCGCGCTCACGCGCGAAACTCGCTCGGGCCGAGCGTTGGCGCAGCTTCTCCGGTTGGCGCATAATAGAGATGTCGATGGGAATACGGAAAGGCAGATCGAGAAGGACGGGATATGGAGCACCAAGCAAGCCGACGTGATTTGCTAATGACCTCGCTCATGGCGGCGTTGCCGCTCGGCGTCGCGAGCGCTGCCGCCAGTCCGCTCAATCCAGAGCAGACGATCATCAAGCCGCCAGATGCGCTGCCTTGGAAATCGCAGCCGAACTTTCCTCCAAACAGTGTCGACAACTGTGCGCTGACCGGCGACCCCACCGCCGCAGGCCTCTACTACACGCTGGTGCGCTGGCATCCGGGATACATGAGCGCGCCGCACTTCTATTCGACCGACCGCTATTGCATGGTGCTGTCGGGGACCTGGTGGTGCAACAGCGGCGCCGATTTCGACCCCGCCGCGTGCGTGCCGGTTCACGCCGGCAGCTATGTGCATCGCGTTGCCTTGACGCCGCACTACGACGGCGTGATCCGTGGGCACAACGAGCCGGCGGTGATCGCGATCTGCGGTATAGGTCCCGTGAACTTCAAGCTCAGCGATCCTTCGAAGCCGGGGTGGCGGGAGGTGTAAGCCCTCGGCAGGAGCGGCTGCGTGCGAGGGCAATCCAGTCTCACGGCTTGACGACGATGCATTCGAGGCCGTCGGCCTTCGCGGCGGCCTCCATCGCGCTCGGGAGCGCGTCCAGGGGAAAAGAACGCGTCCGAATCGCGTCGATGTTGAGCAGCCCCGAGCACCCCAATTCCCCAAGACGCCTGAAGACGTCGCGCGGATACATGAACTGGCCGATGATTTCGAGATTGTTCAGCATGACGTCGAGATAGGGGATGGGAAGCGGAACTCCCATGCTGCCCATGAGCGCGAGCCGGCCACCGCGCCGTAACGCGCGCAAGGCTGCGAGCGTCGCATTGGGATCTTGCGCATTGCCGACGATGTCGAGAGCCACGTGGGCGCCGCCTCCCGCAGCGGCGCGTAGGCTTTCGGCGTCCGCCTTGATGTCGCCGGAGAGCGTTAGGGTCGCGACGCGCGGCCCGGCGACGCGCTTGAGCGCCTCGAGCTTGCTCGCGTTGCGCCCGGCCGCAACGACGCGGGCCGCGCCGAGGGCGATTGCGAGCAGAACGGTCGCGCTTCCGTAGGCGCCCGTCGCGCCGGTCACGATGAGGGTTTCGCCGGCGGCGAGGCGCGCCCGGATGAGGCCGCCGTAGGGAACGGCAAACCGCGGGAGCACGGCGAGCCGAATGGAGTCGGCCCCCTCGAACCCATCGAGCGCCGTCACCGACGCCTTTGGCGCTTGCGCATATTCGGCGAGCGTTCCATCGCGCCAGTCCGCCTGCAGCGCCTTCCCGTCGGTACTGGCGGTAACGCCGAGCAGGAACTGCGCCGGCTCAGGGACGTTCTCGTCGGCGACCACATGAGAGGACACCATGACGCGCTGGCCAGGCTTCAGATGATAGACTTCGGGGCCGACCTCATGGACGATGCCGACCGCATTGCCGCCGGGGATGAACCAGCCCTCCGGCGGGCTGTAGATCGGCAACCGGCCCTCCACATAAGCCTTCATATAGGACATCAGGGCGGAAGCCTCGATCTTGACGGTGACCCCGCCAGGCCGAGGCCGCTGGAATCGGCGCGTCGACGAGCTTGAGCGTTCCGCCGAGGCGGTCGAGCAGCCAGGCTTTCATGGGCGTCCTTTGCGGGATGGTCTCCCCGGAGAGTGCGACGTTCGATTGCGAGCGACCCAGGCAGATGGTTTGGGCGATGGAATTGCGGGCGTCCGCGCCTCCTCGGATAGATACCAGGATCTTTGCGTAAAGACGCGCGACGGACGCTCGTCATCGCGTCCAATCGACGCGGCCGTCAGCGAGCTCTGCAGGCCGAGACCGCGAGCGCTTGGAAAGGACGCGCGCGCGGCCTGCCCGACCGTGCCGCGATCGTCGGTGAGATAGCGACGGCGTCTCGGCGCGTAGTCGATGTCACGGAGCGCTGCACGCAATTCTCGAGTCGATTAGGAATTTCCGTCTGAAGCGGTAGAGGACCTCGCTGACCGTCGCGAGATCGAGCGCCGAGCGCTTTGGCGAAGGCGATCAGCTTCACATGCGGCCGCGATTGGATCGCGAGAAGCTGGTTGATCCGTCTTGAAGGCGTAGCCGGCGCCAGGTCCGACCGCGAGGCGATAAACCAATGAGGCGATCGCTTCGAAACTGGCTCGGCCCGCTTCATCGCATCTTCGCGGCCCAAGGTGACGACGGGTCACGCGCCCTCGGCGGCCCGCGCTGTGCCGCCGCTGGTCGGCGAATCGGAAAGCGCGCCCGCTCTCCTCGACTATCTGCCAAGATCTGGCGCCGAGCGGGATCATCGTCACGCAGGATATGATCAGCGCGCCGGAGCGGTTGATGCAAGCACGCCGGCATGCGGAACCGAATCGCCTCGCTTGCGCGGCGCTGACGACGACGAGAATAACGACGTTCGGCGCCAGACGCAGCCGTCACGCGAAGAGCCGTCGCGACCTCCGAACTCGCTTGGCGAAGCGATCCGCCGCTGCGTGGATTGGTGTCCGCCCCGGCGACGGACCAGCCTTTCCGCGCCAAATGGCGGTGACGCCATACCCGATGGCGCCAAGTCCGATCACGCGATCTTGTTCGTTTTCATGCCGATCGACACTAACATCCGGCGCGTACTGATGGAAACCTTGAGCAGGTTGAACTCGATCAACAGAGCCGTGACCTCATCTCGCTTTCTACACCGCCAGATGATCCGGGCCGAAAGACTCCGGCAAGAGTTCGCCGAGGGTAAACTTCGCCCGCGCGCCCTCCGGGCCGGCAATGTGGATCAAGGTCGAAGGATCGGCGAATTCGCGGATACGCTGGCGGCAGCCGCCGCACGGCGTGCACAAGGCGTCGCCGTCGCCGATGACGAGGATTTCCGCTATGCGCCGTTCCCCGGCGAGCGCCATGGCGGCGATCGCGCCCGCTTCCGCGCAGGAGCCTTGAGGATAAGAGGCGTTCTCGACGTTGCAGCCGGAAAAGATTGCGCCCGAAGGCGTGCGCAGCGCAGCGCCGACCTTGAAGCGCGAATAGGGCGCGTAGGCGTTGGCTTGCGCGGCCTTGGCTGCAGCGAACAATTGGCCAAGCGCCGCCTCAGCGCTCTTTGACATAAGGAATCCCTGAGGCCCGAGGCGGAATCGCCTTGCCGATGAAGCCCGCGAGCAGAACCACGGTGAGGATATAGGGCAGGGCCTCGATCGCCTGCACCGGGACGGGTCCGATGACCGGCAGTTCGACCCCCTGCAAGCGGATCGCCACCGCGTCGAGGAAACCGAACAGAAGGCAGGTCGCGAGCGCCGGCCACGGCCGCCATTTGGCGAACACGAGCGCGGCGAGCGCGATGAAGCCTCGCCCCGCGCTCATGTGCGGCTGGAAATAGCCGGTTTGGCCGAGCGCGAGATAGACGCCGGCCAAGCCGACCAGCACGCCGCAGATGACAACTGCGCTATAGCGTAGGCCGCGCACCGAAATGCCCGCGGTGTCGACAGCGGCGGGATTCTCGCCGACCGCCCGCAGCCGCAGTCCGAAGCGCGTGCTGTAGAGGGCCCAGTAGGTCATGGGGACCATCGCGAAAGCGATGTAGCCGATCAGGTCGTGGTCGGAGATCAGTTCCTGGTAGATCGGTCCGACAATCGGCACGGCGCCGATTTGCCTGACGAAGGGCAACGCGATTTCCCGGAACTGGGCGGTCTCGGGCAATTGCGGCGTGCGCCCGCCCTGCGACCAGATCGCGTTGCCGATGAGCGCGGTGAGGCCATCCGACACCATGTTGATCGCGGTGCCGGAGACGATCTGGTTGGCGCGCTGGTCGATCGACGCATAGCCGTGAATGAGCGAGACAACGATGGTCGCAGCCACGCCGGCGAGAAGCCCTAGCCAAACGCTGCCGGTGAAGGTCGCGCCCACGGCGGAGGCGAACGCGCCGACGAGAATCTTGCCCTCAAGCCCGATGTCGACGACGCCCGATCGCTCTGACCAGAGACCCGCGAGGCAGGCCAGGATGAGCGGGATTGCGAGACGCATGCCGGAGGCGAAAACGACAATGAGCGCGTCGAACCATTCCATGTTCTGCCGCCGTCAGATGGGCGGCTGCGTCGTGCGCCGCGCGAGCAGAGTCGCGACAGGACGCCGGAACATATGCTCGAGCGCGCCGGCGAAGAGCACGACCAGGCCCTGGATCACGACGATCATGTCGCGGCTGATCTTAGGCATGTCGATCGAGAGCGCCTGGCCGCCCTGGTAGAGGACGCCGAACAGGATCGCAGCCAGGATGATGCCGACCGGATGCGCGCGGCCCATGAGCGCGACCGCGATGCCGACAAAGCCGAACCCGCCGACGAATTCGAGGATCAGCCGATGCTGGTCGCCCAGGATGATATTGGCCGCGACTCCGCCCGCGAGCGCGCCCGACAAGAGCGTCGTGATCACCGTGACGCGGGCGGGCGAGATCCCGCCGTAGACAGCCGCGGTCGGGTTGGCGCCGACCGTGCGGATCTCGTAACCGAGCCGAGTGCGCCAGATGAGAAGCCAGACCGCGAGGCAGCAGAGCAGAGCGAGCAGGAAGGAGAGATTGAAGGGCGTGTCCGGCCATATGATCCCGAAATGGGCGAGCAGATCGTGGAACTGCGGTACGAGGGCCGTGTCGCGGAACGGCTCCGACTCGGCGTTCATCTGCCCGGGCTTGCGCATCACGTTGACGAGCAGGTAGCCCATGATGGCGGAGGCAATGTAGTTGAACATGATCGTCGTAATGACGATGTGGCTGTCGCGATAGGCTTGCAGATAGCCGGGAATGGCCGCAAAGGCCGCGCCGAACACAGCCGCGCCGATGATCGCGGCGATGGCGAGCGTGTAGCCGGGCAGGAAGCCGAAATGCAGCGCGACAAGCGCGGCGCCGAGACCAGCGATATAGCCCTGCCCCTCAACGCCGATGTTGAACAAGCCGGCGTGAAAACAGATGGCGACGGCAAGGCCGGTGAAGATGAAGCTCGTCGCGTAAAAGAGCGTGTAGCCGATCCCTTCGAGATCACCGAGCGCGCCGAGGATCAGGCTTTGGACGGCTTCAAGCGGATTCTCGCCGATCGCCAGCACAACGAAACCGGAGATAACGAAGGCGGCGGCGACGTTGATGAGGGGAATGAGCGCAACATCTGCCCAGGCGGGCAGAGGCTTGAGAGGCGCGCTCACGCGGCGCGCTCGCTGACGCCCGCCATCAGGAGGCCGAGGTCCTGCGCGTCGGTTTCTTCGGGCCGGCGCTCGCCCGTGATGCGGCCGCCGCAGAGCACGATGATGCGGTCCGAGAGCGCGAAGATCTCGTCGAGTTCCACCGAGACCAGGAGCACCGCCTTGCCGGCGTCGCGCTGCGCGACGATCCGCTTGTGGATGAATTCGATCGCGCCGATATCGACGCCGCGCGTCGGCTGACCGACGAGCAGGATTTTCGGATTGCGCTCGATCTCACGCGCGAGCACGATCTTCTGCTGATTGCCACCGGAGAAATTGGCAGTCTTGAGCAAGGGCGCGCGCGGGCGGACGTCGAAGGCGTCCATCTTCTTCTCGGCGTCGGACACGATGGCGCTGCGGCTATAGAAAAGGCCCTTGCCGTAAACCGGCTCGCGATGAAATCCGAGCATCGCGCTCTCGCAAGCTTCAAACGGCATGACGAGCCCGACGCGATGACGATCCTCGGGGACGTGACCGACGCCCAAGAGCCGCTCCATGTGCGGATTGCGCTCATGCGCCGGTATGGGCTGGCCTTCGATCAGGATTTCGCCTGAACTGAGCGGGCGGATGCCCGCGAGCGCTTCGAGAAGTTCGGACTGCCCGTTGCCGGCGACGCCAGCCACGCCCAAAATCTCACCCTCGCGCAATATGAAGGACACGCCGTCGATGCGGGCGACCCCGCGGTCATCGCGCACGACGAGATTCCGCGCTTCGAGCGCAATAGCCCCTGGGTTGGCCGGGCCTTTCTCGACCTTCAGGATCACCTTGCGCCCGACCATCGCGTCGGCGAGTTCGGGCGGCGACGTCTTGGCGGTATCGAAGGTCGCGACCATCTCTCCGCGCCGCATCACCGACACGCGGTCCGTGAGAGACATGATCTCGCGCAATTTGTGGGTGATGAAGATGATGGTCTTGTTCTCGCGCTTGAGCACGCGCAGCATTTCGAACAACTGATCAGCCTCGGCCGGCGTCAGCACTGCCGTCGGCTCGTCGAGCACGAGAATCTCAGCGCCCCGCACCAGCGCTTTCAGGATTTCGAACTCGCTGCTGCAGGCCGACAGACAATTCGCCGACAGTCGCATCGGGATTCACCACGAGGCCGTACTCGCGCCCGAGTTCGGCGAGCTGCTTGCGGATTGCGCCAGCGCCTTCGGCGAGCAGCGGCCCGCCCTCGGCGCCGAGCATCACGTTTTCGAGCACGGAGAGCGGCGGCACCAGCATGAAGTGCTGATGCACCATGCCGATACCATGGCTGATCGCCTCGCGCGACGAGCGGATCCTGACCGGTTCGCCATTGATACGGATCTCGCCTCTGTCGGCTTCGTAGAAGCCGTACAGGATCGACATCAGCGTCGACTTGCCGGCTCCGTTCTCGCCGACGATGCCGTGGATAATTCCACGCTCAACGACGAGGTTCACGTTGTTGTTGGCGTGAACCGGGCCGAAACTCTTATCGATGCCGATCAGTTCGATGGCGGGAGTAAGCGGGGCGGCCGCGGTCGTCACGCGATCCTCCTGGACGGCGACCGTCGCCGCGGTTCGCCCACCCTAACCCTCTCCCCGGAACCCGGGGAGAGGGAACACCCTCACGCCGGGCACTTGTTGTCGGACATATAGTCGTGGACCTGAATCTTGCCGGAGATGATGTCCGCCTTCGCCTGGTCCGCCTTGGCCCTGACCTCAGGGGTCAGAATGGCCTTGTTGTTGTCGTCGACCGCGTAGTCGACGCCGCCCTCTTTCAGGCCCAACACCAGGACGCCGGGCTTCCACGTCCCATTCTTCGCATCCATGAACGACTTGTAGGTGGCGACGTCGACATGCTTCAGCATCGACGTCAGGATCTTGCCGGGGAACAGACCGTTCTGGTTGGAATCGACGCCGATGCCGAACTTGCCGGCGTCCGCTGCCGCCTTCAATACGCCCTGACCGGTCGCGCCGGCGGCGGCATAGATGATGTCGGCGCCCCGATCGATTTGCGACTTGGCAAGCTCGCCGCCCTTGACCGGATCGTTCCAGGCCGCAGGCGTCGTGCCGGTCATGTTGGCGAACACTTCATCCTTGCCGTCGGAGGCGTATTTGACGCCCTGCGCGTAGCCGCACTCAAACTTCGAGATCAACGGAATGTCCATGCCGCCGACGAACCCAACCTTGCCGGTCTTTGACGTATCCGCCGCGATCACTCCGACGACGAACGACCCCTCATGCTCCTTGAACACGATCGACTGGACGTTGGGCAGGTCGACGACGTCATCGATAATGCCAAAGTCCGTCTTGGGATATTCTGCCGCGACCTTCTTCAGCGCTGTCTCCCAGGCGAAGCCGACAGTCATGATCGGCGAGAAGCCGTCCTTGGCGAACTTCCGGAGGACCTGCTCGCGTTGCGCCTCGTTCTGGATCTCGAGATCCCGGAATTTGATGCCGGTCTCCTTGGTGAACCGCGTCGCGCCGTTGAACACGCCCTCGTTGAACGATTTGTCGAACTTGCCGCCAAGGTCATAAAGAACGGCGGGTTTGATGTCTGCGGCGTAGGCCGCGGCGGAGGCGAGAAGACTTCCAGCAAGAACCGCCGACGCCACGAGCGTGATGCGACCCATCATATCTGACCTCCCACTGGTCCGAGCGGCTCACCGAGCCTCCCCCGAGAAACTAACCGGCTGATCGAGTAAGTCCGCCCGCCGCTTGACTGTCAAGCGCGGTCAGCTCTCCCAGCCGACAACGGCGTCGAGACTATGCGGGCGATTTACCAGGAGCAAGCGGAGCCCGCGAGCCAGTCGCTAGTCTAGCAAGAAAAGGGCCCCGTCATCCGGCGCGGCCTGCTCGTGCGGAAAGCCGCGTTGAGGACGAACCTCGTGACCCGCCGATGCGCGCCCTGCGGTCGAGCGTTCGAGGCGCGTGACTGCGCTCACTGCGGGTTAACCAATGGGCGCGCATTGTCTTCACCAAAGAAAGGCGAAGACAATGACCAGCGTCCTATCCCTTTTGACGGTCGACATCGCCGGGTTGCTCGCCGCCCTGGCCATCTGGACGGCTTCGTTCGTGCTGCTGCTCCGGAGCCAGGTCAGCTCTAATCCGACGCTTCAACACGAGGTTCGGCGCTAGTTGAACAGCGACGACACGCTTTCTTCCTTGGCGATGCGGCCGATCGCTTCGCCGATCAACGGCGCAATCGAGATCACGCGGATATTGCGCGCGACCCGCACCGCTTCGGTCGGCTGAATCGTGTCGGTGAGCACGAGTTCGCTGAGCTTCGAGGCGGCGACGCGCGCGACCGCGCCGCCCGACAGCACGCCGTGGGTGATATAGGCCGACACGCTCGCCGCCCCTCCGTCGAGCAGAGCGTCGGCGGCGTTGCACAAAGTGCCCCCGGAATCGACGATGTCGTCGAGCAGCACGCAATGGCGCCCGGCGATGTCGCCGATCACGTTCATCACTTCCGATTCGCCCGCCCGCTCGCGCCGCTTGTCGACGATGGCAAGCGGCGCGTCGAGGCGCTTGGCGAGCGCGCGGGCGCGCACGACGCCGCCGACGTCGGGAGACACGACCATCACGTTCTTGCTTCCGTTATGATGGGCCTGGATGTCGCGCACCATGGTCGGGGCTGCGAACAGATTGTCGGTCGGGATGTCGAAAAATCCCTGGATCTGGCCGGCGTGCAGATCGACCGTCAGCACCCGGTCGGCGCCGGCGCGGGTGATGAGATTGGCCACGAGCTTGGCGGAGATGGGCGAGCGCGGCCCGGGCTTTCGGTCCTGGCGCGCGTAGCCGAAATAGGGAATGACCGCGGTGATGCGCTGCGCCGAGGCGCGCCGCAGCGCGTCGATCATGATGAGCAGCTCCATCAGGTTGTCGTTCGCCGGATAGGACGTCGACTGGATGATGAAGGTATCCCGCCCGCGCACGTTCTCGAGGATTTCGACGAAGATCTCGAGGTCGGCGAAGCGGCGGACATGGCAGCTGGTCAGCGGCTCGCCCAGGTACGCCGCGATCGCCTCGGCCAGCGGTCGATTGGAATTGCCGGCCAAAATCTTCATCTTGCCGGGCACGGGCCTATTCTCCAAACGCGCGCGCGGGACGCGCGCTTCATCGCGCGGGCGCGGCGGGTCATAGCAGCGCGCGGACGCGCGAACAACATGACAGAGAGATCACAACGGGCGGAGCCGGCGCGGATGTCCACAAGAAAAAAGCCCTATTGGGCGTAGCTGAGCGCGGCGCTCGCGGGCGCAGCCTCGGGAGTGTTGGACAGATAGGCGGCGAGATCCTCGGCGCATTTGGCGGCGACGCTGTTCAGCGCCGCATCGTCGATCATCGCCCAGGCGTCGTCGCCCGAGCCCTTGACCGCGATCGCGTCGCTGAGCCGCTGGACGCGCTGCTTGTTCGGCGTGAACACGTCCCAGACGACGTCGATCTCAGCTCCGCCCTCGATCAGCGAAGCGGTGAGATAGCCGCGCACGAGGTAGCGCGCCTTGGCTGGCGCCGCCACCGCGATCCGGCGCGCCGACGCCGCCTCATCGAAGCTCTGGCGAAAACGGGTGGAAAGATCGGCCGGGGGGCCGTCGACCGAAGCGATGGCGACCGTGGGGCCAGCCATATTGGCGTCGTCGCGCATGACGAACTGGGCGCTCGCATCCGCGCTAGGCGGGGTGGCGGCGACATCGTTGCAGGCGCTTAAGCCCGCGCACGCCGACAGCAAAACGAGACCCGCGACGAACGCCCTTACCGGGTCCTTAAGGGTTGAACTCACGCTTGGACCTATTCCCGCCCGCGGCCCGTTCGCCGCCGCGAAGCAAGGTTAATAATCCGTTAACCAGCCCGCGCCAACAGCTAGCCACAAACGCCGTTAACGTCCAGGGGACGGCTGCTTCCCGCGTGATCCATGGATTCCCGGTCGGACCTCCGGTCCGCCGGGAATGACAAGGACTCGGCGCAGCCGCTATTCCCACCGCAGCCGCTTGCGCCTAGATAGGCCCCTCATGAGCGGCGCATCGAACAGTTTTCCTCCCGGCGAAGCGCCCGCGGCCGAGGCGCGTGAAGAAGCCGCGCTGGCGCGCGAGCTCGCGCCCGATACCACCCCCCTCGAGATGGCCCTCGACGAACCGCCGATTGAGCCTTCGCGGGTGGCGCGCGGCGCCGAGGCGATCCGCGCGTTCTGGCGCCATGCGCCGATGGGGCCGGGCGTCTACCGCATGATCGGGTCAGAGGGCGAGGTGCTCTATGTCGGCAAGGCGCGTTCGATCAAGAAGCGCATCGCCGCCTATATGGCCCCCGAGCGCCAGCCGAACCGCATCGCGCGCATGGTGGCGCAAACCCATTCGATGGTCTTCATCACCACCGAGTTGGACGCCGAGGCGCTGCTGCTCGAGGCCAATTTCATCAAGCAGCTGAAGCCCCGCTACAACGTGACGCTGCGCGATGACAAAAGCTTCCCCTATATCCTCATTTGCACCGGACATCCGGCGGCGAGGCTGGTCAAGCACCGCGGCGCGCGCTCGGTTCCCGGCGATTATTTCGGCCCGTTCGCGAGCGCTGGCGCCGTTTTCCGCACCTTGAACGCGCTGCAGCGGGCGTTTCTTCTGCGCACATGCTCGGACAGTTTTTACGCCCATCGAACCCGGCCGTGCCTGCTCTACCAGATCAAGCGCTGCTCGGCGCCCTGCACCGGCGAAATTGCGCTCCCCGATTACGCGAAACTGGTGGGGGAGGCGCGCGACTTTCTGTCCGGCCGCAGCCGCGCGATCAAGAGCCGCCTCGCTCACGAAATGAGCGAGGCCGCCGCGGCGCTCGACTTCGAAAAGGCGGCGCGGCTGCGTGACCGCATCAGCGCGCTCTCCGCGATCCAGGGCGAGCAGAGCGTCAATCCGCGCTCGATCGCCGAGGCCGATGTGTTTGCGGTCACCGAGGAGGCGGGGCAGTTCTGCGTCGAAGTGTTCTTCTTCCGCACCTATCAGAACTGGGGAAACCGCGCCTATTTCCCGCGCGCCGACCGGGCCCTGTCGCCCGAGGAGGTGCTCGACGCATTCCTCGCGCAGTTCTACCTCGACCGCCCTGCGCCTCGCCTCGTGCTCTTGAGCCACGAGGTTCCGAGCGCCGAAACCTTGTGTGAGGTCCTGAGCGCGCGCGTTGGACATCGCATCGCCATCGGGGCGCCCCGGCGCGGGGAAAAGAAGGATCTGGTCGAGGCCGCGTTGCGCAACGCGCGCGAGGCGCTTTCGCGCAAGCTCGCAGAATTGGCGACCCAGGAGAAATTGATCTCTGCACTCCGCGAAGCCTTCGGAGTCGATCACCCGATCCGGCGCGTCGAGATCTATGACAACTCGCACATCATGGGGACGAACGCTATCGGCGCCATGGTGGTCGCCGGCCCGGAAGGCTTCGTCAAGAACCAGTACCGCACCTTCAACATCAAGAGCATGGATCTCACCTCCGGCGACGATTACGCGATGATGCGGGAAGTGCTGACGCGCCGGTTCGCGCGCCTCAAGCGGCAGGGCGAGACGGCGGAGCCCGGCGCTTTTCCCGACACGCCGGACCTTGTCATCATCGACGGCGGGCGCGGGCAGTTCGAGGCGGCGCGCGAAGTGTTAGGAGCGCTCGCCATCGACGGGATAAGGTTGGTCGCGATCGCCAAGGGCCCCGACCGCAATGCCGGCCGCGAGACCTTCTTCATGGAGGGGCGCGAGCCGTTCAGGCTCACCCCGCGCGATCCGGCCTTGTTCTTCATCCAGCGCCTGCGCGACGAGGCGCATCGCTTCGCCGTCGGCACCCACCGCGCGCGGCGCAAGAAGGAGTTCGTGAAAAGCCCGCTCGACGAAATCCCCGGCATTGGTCCGGCGCGCAAGCGAGCGCTCCTGTTCGCTTTCGGCTCGGCCAAGGATGTCGCGAAAGCCGGCCTATCGGACCTCGAGAAGACGCCTGGCCTCAACGCTGCGACGGCGAAGCTGGTCTACGACTTCTTCCACGAGAACCGGGCGCGGTAAACGCGCTAGGCGGGAACTCGACGCCCGATCCTCGGGCGGCGCGCGAGACCTCGGATGACGACAAGCCCCGCGCCCCCCGCCATAAGCATGAGCCAAGTTGGCGGCTCCGGGATGGTGGTAACCGTGGCGGAGAAGGTCAGCGACCAAACATTTGGGCCGTCAGGAACAGAGATTGAGTCGAAGAGAGCGAATGGATCCACGTAGGAGCCGAAGTCCTCGGTGGAGGTGAGGTTCTTGTTGGAGCCGACAGCAAAAGTGCCGACCGTCCGATCGCCCGGCGCGAAATTATAGGCGTAGTCGAATTCGCCTCCAGTGTTTAGAACATTATGGTTCACGAGGACGGCTTTTAACACCGCGAGTTGCGCTGGCGTTAAGCCCGTGATGTTGAGGATGGCGCTCCAAATGTCGTTCTGGCTTTCCGGCCCGACGATCGCATTTCCCGTGAAAAACGGATTGCCGTTTAGCGAGATTTGCGTGAACGTCTGCCAAAATACCGATTGGTCCGACGGCGGCAGAGTGTCGGAGACCGCGTAATCGCCGGTGAGCGTCTCGCTGTAGGATCCATTGTTCAGAAGCTCTATTGCCGGCTGACCGCCGAACGCCGCCGCCTGCGCCGAAAGATTGCTGCCGCGCTCGAACGTCATGTCGGTGAGGGCTATCGAGAAGCCCTGCACCGCGGCCTGCGCATTCGTCACTGCAAGAACCGCCGCGAATGCGGCCGCGAGAGATATTTTCGCTGCAATCGACATGGCTTAAGCTCCGTTTGCGACGAGCCGCCGTATGCAAATGCGTTTTGATTGATCCCGTTTAAAAAAACTATCTCAGGGCCGTCGAGCCGTCAATTGACCGCTCGACGAAGGCCATTTCTTGTGGATTTCGCATGAAGGCGCGAGAGCGCGCGCCTGGAGGAGACGCGCCCAGAGGTGTTGACTGACGACTTGCAACGTCACTCGTCCCGCGCCAGCACCTGCTCCAGCTTGGCGAAGAAGTTGCCCCAGCCCATCTTTGCGCCCTGGTAGAACTGCTCCTGATCCGCCCGGAAGCCCGTCTGCTCCATGCGCAGATTCGTGCCTGTGCTCGTCGGGGTGAGGGTCCAGGTGACGACGCTCTCGAGTCCATGCGCCGCCCAGCTGTAGGACAGGGTCCTCAGCGGCTGGATTTTGAGGACTTGGCAGTCGACGGCGCCCCAGTCGCCGCGAAGGTTGAACTTGTGGTCGGCGACGGGCTTGAAGTCGTTCTTCATCAGCCACTCCTCGATCAGATGCGGCTCAGTGAGCGCGCGCCAGATCTTCTCCGGCGGATGATGGATCTCGCGTTCGACGGTGACGGAGCGGGTTTCGGTCGTGGCGTTAGTCATGGGTATCCTTCATTTCTTGGAGCGGGCGGGGCGCGCGGCGGCTCGCGCGGAAAAGTTCAAAGCCACAGCGTCGCGGACGAGCGCCCTCAACGCCTCTTCGTCGATTGGATCGCCCTCATGGATGTCGATCGCGCGCCGCGTCGAGCCTTCGAGGCTCGAGTTGAACAGGCGAGAAGGGGTCGTCGAGCGCGGCGCCCTTTGCGAAAGTCAGCTTTACGACCTCCTTGTAGGTCTCTCCGGTGCAGAGGATTCCCCCGTGCGACCACACCGGAACGCCTCTCCATTTCCACTCCTCGACCGCTTCCGGGTCCGCCTCTCTGATGAGAGCTCGCACCCGGGCCAGCATGTCGCCGCGCCAGTCGTTGAGCGCCTTGATCCTCGCATCGATCAGCTGGGAGGGAGAGCACTCTGCGGCTTCCGTGGAGCCGCTCGCTGACTTCCCTAAGTTTCGTTTGACGCCGGCAGAAGGCGTCTTGATTGCGGGCTTGCTCATTGGTCCATCCTTTTGAGCAGGTCTTCGAGGCCGTCGAACCGGCTCTCCCAGAAGCCTTTCATCTGGCTCGTCCAATCGGTGAGCGCACTCAAGGCGCGGATTTCCGCGCGATAGTGCGTCTGCCGGCCCTCGTGGCGGTCGCGCACCAGCCCGGCCTGTTTCAGGACGCCAAGGTGCTTCGAGACGGCGGGCTGCGACACGCCGGCTTGGGCCGTCAGCGCCCCGACCGTCTTCTCGCCCTCGCGGCAGAGGCGTTCGAAAATTCCACGCCGCGTCGGGTCGGCGAGCGTTCGGAAGAGGATGTCATGAGCGTCTGGCATTGGGATTGATAACTGCCTGGCTATGGATCTAACCAATAACCGTAGAGCTATGAGTGAGTCAAGACGGATCCGCATCGACGTTGTTGGCAAGACAACTGACGCCTATCCGAGATGGGGGTCGGCCTTTCCCTTGGCAGGCAAGTCGAATAGCCTAGGAGAGGAACGTGCTTTGCCGGGGCGAGTCGAAATGTCACTGACGCGCAAGGCGCCGACCGCCGCAAAAAGGGACGGCGAACCAAAGCGCCAGAATTTGGTCCAGGCGCTGGCCGAGCGCGACGCGGAAGTGGCGGAGGCGCGCCGGCAGAACACGCGCTTGTCCGAGGAACTGCAGGCGCGAACGCGAGATCTTGTCGAGGCGCTGCAACAGCAGGCGGCGACGGGGGACGTCCTCAAGGTCATCAGCCGCTCCCCCGCGCTGGCGCTGCCGGAGGTCTTGCAGGTGCTGATCGTCTCGGCGGTGAAACTCTGCGCCGATGATGGCGTCATTTACCTCAAGCGTGGCGATGTCTTTGTAGCCGAGGCGGACTTTGAGGGGGATGCGGAGAAGATCAGCGCCCGGAACCTCACGCCGAGGCGGCCGGGGCGCGAGTCGGTGACCGGTCGTGTAGCCCTGTCCGGGCAAGTCGAACAGATCCCGGACAACCGGGCCGATCCGGAATTTACCGTCGCGCCTGGGCTTCGCCTCAAAGGAATCCGGTCGATGCTGGGCGTGCCGCTTTTGCGCGGCGGCGAGGTCGCGGGCGTGTTCGTTCTTGGGCGCCGCGAGCTCGGCCTGTTCAGCGATCGCGCCGTCGAACAGGCGCGCACATTCGCCGACCAGGCGGTAATCGCCATCGAAAACGCGCGGCTGTTCAGCGAGGTCCAGGCGAAGACGCGCGACCTCGAAGAGTCGCTTCAGCAGCAGACCGCGACTGCCGACGTGCTCAAGGCGATCAGCCGATCGGCGTTCGATCTAGATACGGTGCTAGAAACGCTGATCACGACGGCGGTGCGCTTGTGCGATGCGACGTACGGTGAAATTTTTCGCCGCCACGGAGATTTGTACCGTTATGCCGCCAGCCGGATGGATGTGGACCCCGCGTATCTCCGCCACGAGCGGGCGGCGGAAATAGCGCCAGGTCGCGGAACGTTGGTAGGGCGTGTCGCGCTGGAAAACCGGGCAGTCGAGATCGTCGATGCGTGGAACGACCCGGAATATGCAGAAAAGGAGGAGGCGCGCGTCGGCAACGTCAGGGCAATGCTCGGCGTGCCGCTGATGCGCGATGGTGAAATGATCGGCGCGTTTGCACTCGGGCGCGCGGAGGCGATTCCGTTTTCGCAACGCCAGGTCGATCTCGTGGCTACCTTCGCCGACCAGGCGGTCATCGCGGTCGAAAACGCGCGCCTGTTCGACGAAGTGCAGGCGAAGACGCGCGACCTCGAGGAATTGCTTCAGCAGCAGACCGCCACCGCCGACGTGCTGAAGGTGATCAGCCGCTCGGCGTTCGATCTCGATGTCGTGCTAGCGACGCTGACCGAATCGGCCCGGACCCTTTGCGGGGCCGCCAACGCTGCGGTTTTCATGCGGGACCGCGACGTCTTGCGGCTTCGAGCCGAATCGGGCTGTTCGCCGGCCTTTGTCGAATTCCTCAACGCGCATCCTATTCGCGCCGGACGTGAGACGTTTACCGGTCGGGTGATGCTGAGCGGAGAGGCCGTACACCTGCCCGATGTGATGGCCGATCCCGAATATAATTTCGGCCCCGCGCCCCAACTCGGCAATATTCGCGCCGCGCTGGGCGTACCTCTGCTTCGCGACGGCCGCGTCGAAGGTGTTTTTACGCTCGCGCGCCCCCAACCCAACGGCTTTTCGCCGCGCCAAATCGATCTTGTGAAAGCCTTCGCCGATCAAGCCATGATCGCGATCGAGAACGTGCGGTTGTTCGACGAGGTGCAGGCGCGCACGCGCGACCTCGCCGAAGCGCTGCAGCAGCAGACGGCGACCGCCGACGTGCTCAAGGTGATCAGCCGCTCGGCGTTCGATCTGCAGGCCGTGCTGACGACCCTTGCAGAATCGGCACGCGAACTCTGCGGGGCGTCATTCGTGACCCTTTTCATGCGCGACGGCGAGGAAATGCGGCTCAGAGCGGAATTCGGGCTGCACCCCCGAGATCGTCGCTTTCCTGCGCGCCCATCCGATCAGGGCCGGCCGCGACACCTTCACGGGCCGAGTGATGTTGAGCGGGGAGGCGGTGCACCTGCCCGACGTGCTTGCCGATCCGGAATACGATTTCGGCGACGCGCCGCGCATCGGCAACTACCGCACGCTGCTCGGCGTTCCCCTTTTGCGCGACGGTCAGGTGGAGGGCGTCTTCGCGCTCGCCCGGCCAGAGCCCACGCCCTTTTCCGCACGGCAAATCGAAATGGTGCGCGCCTTCGCCGACCAGGCCGTGATTGCGATCGAGAATTCGCGACTATTCGAAGAGGTGCAGGCGCGGACGCGAGAGCTCGCCGCCTCGCTCGACGATCTGCGCAAGGCGCAGGACCGCCTCATCCAGTCGGAGAAGCTCGCCTCCCTCGGCCAGCTCACCGCCGGCATTGCGCATGAGATCAAGAACCCGCTCAATTTCATCAACAATTACTCGGCCCTGTCGCGCGAGCTCATCGGCGAGCTCGCCGAGGCGATCAAGGGCGGCGCGGCCAGCGAGGCGGCCCACGGCGAGGCGGACGAATTGATCGGCGCCATCGACGGCAACCTCGACAAGATTGTACAACACGGAAAACGCGCCGATTCGATCGTCAAGAACATGCTCCTGCATTCGCGCGAGGGCTCGGGCGAACGATCGACGACCAACATCAACGCGATGGTCGAGGAGGCGCTTAATCTGGCCTATCACGGCGCGCGGGCGGAGAAGCCTGGCTTTAACGTGACGATCATCAAATCGCTCGACCCGAACGCCGGCGCAGCCGACGTCTACGCCCAGGAGATGAGCCGGGTGCTCCTGAACTTGATTTCGAACGGATTCTACGCGACGAGCAAGCGCAAGCAGAACGCGGCGGACGGCGCCTATGAACCCACGATGAGCGCCTCGACGCGTGACCTTGGGCCAAAGGTCGAGATCGCGATCCGCGACAATGGAACAGGCATTCCCGAGGAGGTGAAGGCGAAGATGTTCAACCCGTTCTTCACCACCAAGCCTGCCGGCGAAGGCACTGGCCTCGGCCTTTCGCTGAGCCATGACATCGTGGTCAAGCAGCATGGCGGCGCGATCGAGGTCTCGACGGAGCCGGACGCGTTCACTGAGTTCACGATCGTATTGCCACGGGGCGCGGCCGGATCATGAGCGGGCTCATCCTGGTCGTCGACGACGAGCCCGATGTCGCGGATCTGTTCCGACAACAATTCCGCAAGGAGTTGCGCGCCTCGCGCTTCGTCATGGAATTCGCGCATAGCGCCGCGGACGCATTGGAGCGCGTCCGCGCCGCGGAGGCGGCCAAGCTTGTTCTCATCCTTTCGGACATCAACATGCCGGGCATGAGCGGCCTCGACCTCTTGCCGCGCGCGAGGCTCGAGCGGCCGGACGTCCCGGTCATCATGATCACCGCTTACGGCGATGACGAGACGCGACGGAAGGCGGCGGAAGCGGGAGCTGCGGGGCTGTTCACCAAGCCGATCGACTTCCCGGAGCTCCGTGGCGAGATCGGACGCAGGCTGGACGCCGCCGCGAGTCCCTCATGACGGCGAAAGTCCTTGTCGTCGACGACGAGCCCGACCTTGAGGATCTGGTCCGGCAGCGGTTCCGCCGTCAGATCAAAGAGGGTTCGATCGCATTCGGGTTCGCGCGCGATGGCGTGGAGGCCTTGGCTCAGCTCGCCGCGCAAGGCGATTTCGACATGGTCGTCTCCGACATCAACATGCCGCGCATGGACGGACTGACGCTGCTCGCCAAGCTGCAGGAAGAAGCGACGAAGTTTTCGACCGTGATCGTCTCGGCTTACGGCGACATGGCCAATATCCGCACCGCCATGAACCGGGGCGCGTTCGATTTCCTTACGAAGCCGATTGACTTTACCGACTTCGAGGCCACGCTCCGCAAGACGATCGCCCATGTCGCCCATCTCAAGGACGCGCGTCAGCGCCAGGCGGAAGCCGAGCGCGCGCATGCGTCGCTATCGCGCTATTTTTCGCCCAACCTCGCGCGGAGTCTCGCGGCCGAGCAGAACGCGCTCGCGCCCGGCGGCGAGCGACGCGAGATCGCGACTCTGTTCACCGACATCGCCGGATTCACGCCTCTGGTCGAATCGCTCGATCCCAAACGACTTACCGAGCTTCTCAGCGGCTATCTCGAAGGCATGACTGAAGTCGCGTTCACTTACGAGGGCACGGTTGCGAAGATCATCGGCGACGCGATCCATGTGTTGTTCGGCGCGCCCACCGATCAGCCCGACGCCGCAAGCCGGGCGATCGCCTGCGCGCTCGCGCTCGACACGCATGCCGAACGCTACCGGCAGGAATGGATGGCGCGCGGCGCGCCCCTTGGCGTCACCCGCGTCGGCGTTCATGCCGGACCCGCGATTGTCGGCAATTTCGGCGGGGGCCGGCTCTACGACTACACAGCTTACGGCGACACCATCAACACGGCCGCGCGCCTGGAGGCGGCCAACAAGCAGCTCGGCACCCGCATCTGCGTCAGCGCCGCCGCCGCGGAGCGCGCAGAAGGATTTGTCGGCCGCCCCGTCGGCGATCTTCTGCTCAGGGGGCGGACCGAGCCCATGCGGGTGTTCGAGCCGCTGCGGCCCGAGGAGCGCAAAAGCCGCCACGCCTCGGCCTATGCCGACGCCTTCGCGAAGCTCGAGGCGCGCGATCCGGGCGCGCTCGCTGCTTTCGCCGCATTGGTCGGCGAATCCCCGGCGGACGCGCTTGCGCAGTACCACTTGAGGCGACTGCTCAACGGGGAAAGCGGAACGCGAATCGAAATGGCGTAACTCCACCGCGGCGCATCGCGCTTGCCGGTGGTCTCGTGACCTGGCGTATTCCTGCGCGATACAGATGCGCTCCGACGCGAGTCGCGCCCATATACGCTCTCTCACCAAAGTCTTTTGGAGAGGCTTCATGGGTCCACAGTCGGGGCAGGGAACTGAAGGGTTGGCTTCGAACTGAATAAAATACGAAACAGGAGAATGGTTATATGTTCAGGTCGCTTAGAATTAAGTTAATCCACCTACTGGCGGATTGTCTACATGTTCCGAATTCGTGTAGCGGACGATTTCTGGCTACGTTCTAGTGCGATTTCAGCCAATCAGTCCCCTCTTGACGGGCGTAGCTAGTTGCCCAGTCCGGAATCGATGATACCTGGATCGCGCACGCAGTATCGTCTGGATGCATGTGGGACTTCATAGTATCCCTAATTGTGGCGGCACTCCCATTTAGATCGGCTAGCCAGACTGAATCTTGAAGATGCGCTGCGCCCCAGGAACGAAGCACTTCATAAAGGCGAGTATAATCGTGATTTTTCATGCGAACGTCATAGGTTAGAACGTATAGAGCCACGAAAGCCTCCCCCAGATTGGCAATCGCGGATTCTAGCTCCTCGGCATTGGAGAGTCTCAGTAAAAAATCGCGCTGACACGTGACGGAGCCTAGCGGCATAGGCAGAGCAATGCGAATCTGCTTTTATCGTCACTTAGATGGCAATTCAGTTTCCTCCTGAGCGCAGACTTATTTTGAGGTGCGATTACTCACTCGGCGGGTTTCGTGAGCCGGAAATGGTGAAGGCGCGCCCTGCGATTGTCATTTCTCCCCGCCTCCGGCATCGCGACGGACTTTGCGCTGTCGTTCCACTTTCGACGACTCACGATGGGCGAGACGTCCCCTACGTTGTTAGGGTCGAACTAGAGCGCGAATTACCTTCGCCCTATGACACAAAGATAATGTGGGCAAAGTGTGATATGATAGCAACTGTCTGCTACCAACGCCTAGACCTATTCCATCTCCCGCGCGATCATACGGGCAAGAGAAAGTATGCTAAGATACTGTTGCCGCAAGAAGATTTTGATCGCGTGGTTGGCGGTATTATGCATGGGCTAGGCTTCTCATCCACTTGACTTTTGGGATAAAACTATCATGTTCAAGTGGATTGCTCGCGGTTCGCACCGCTGAGCCTCAAGACCCGTAACAGGGCGAGCCCTGCCACCGGCGAATCCAAGCCACGGCAGGGCTTTCTGTTTGTGCGTTTATGCGCCAAGATGCCTCTGCCAGTATCCCGTGAAATCTGGCGATACACGTTTGCGCATGGCAAGTCCCGCAACTCGGAAAGTTTGATCGCCATTCGACACGCGGCGATAATCCTCGCGCCATGACGACTCCTGCGCGTAGCGCAGGAGGTATGCTCCGGCGATATGGTGATGGTGGCCAGCCTCAGCTCGGCGGAGGCGGCTGAAATATTCCTCCGCCCAATTCGTGCAAGCGCCGTCGAGGCTGTATGCCTCTTGATGGTTGATGCGCTTCATTTCGAACGCGCCATGCAAGCCGTCCCATGAAGAAGCTTCGTCTGCATTAACGACAGTTCCCTTGGCGATGCGTGCTTTAATCCAAGACTGGGCTTGGCCCTCTGTGCGGAACACTGCCGGAACCGAGGAGCCGTTACGCTCGCGGACGATAACGACGACTTGGCGCTTGCCGTTTTGATGGCGAGCCAAGCGACGATCGACACGGTTCTCGGCGAGATTACGAGGCTTCACATAGCCGCCGAAATATCCCCCATCGATCTCCGCAACCTTGCCTTCGCCGCCGACCGTGCGCCCCTTCAATTCCTCAGCCATCGCCTCGCGGAGCTTATGGGCCAAGACGAAGGCGCATTTGTAAGACACGCCGATATCGCGCGAGAGGGCCAGCGCTGACTTGCCTTTGACCTCATTGCAGAAGATCGCGATGGCCGCGAGATAGGCGCGAAGCGGGAGCTTATGCGAGGCAAACAGCGTTCCGCTGGTAGTCGAGAAATCGACCTTGCACGCACGGCAACGGAAGCGCGGCGCGCCGGTCGGACGGCGGCAATCATAGGCGTTCAAGCCGCCGCATGACGGGCAAACCGGAGCGCCATTCGTCTCTGCCCAACGAACCTTGGCGAACATCGCCTCAGCGTCCGCGTCCGACATGCGGAGACCTGAGCGAGGCTGAGGCTTTTGGCGGGGCGAGACAGAAGGAAATGCTGCGACATCGGAACGTTCTCGGATATGAGAACATTATCGCAGATACGATATCATTGTCAATAGGAAAATGTCGTATATGATAACTTTCGTTCGAAACTGAGAACGAGGGTCAAATGACATATGCAAAGAGCGAAGGGGGAAAGATCGGCTTTCCTAAGTAGATTTCGGACCCTTCCATCACTAACACCGAAGCCTTTGCAGGTGTCATTTTGATCGCGAAAGAACCGCAACGTCCCGATAGGGAACGCGCCGAGAAATGTGTGTTTGCCCAGACTTGCTTGAGAGAAATATCGCCGCGTGGATGGCGGACGCTTAAATTCCCCTTTTGCTCGTGTATCGTATAAACCCCAAGTTCTTCGCCATAAAATGAGCCGGAGCGATTGCGAAGTTGATCTGGCGTCAAAGAAAACCGATCCAGACGCGCAAGACGTAAACTGCGACCATTCTGGTGAAGGGTTGCGGTGCGAACTTGCCGTCGGCCTCCGGCTTATCGGGGACAGGAAAACCTCTGGCGCGGGTGGGCCTGGGCGTGGCAAGGCTCGAGAAGCAGGGGGGCTCGCTCCCGCGAGCGCCCCAAGCGAAACGTCAGCGCGAATAGAACTCGATGACGAGGTTCGGCTCCATATGGGTCGGGTACGGCACCTCGGAGAGCCCGGGAACGCGCGTGAGCTTGGCCGTGCCCTTGGGGTGGTCGACTTCGACATAGTCAGGCACGTCCCGCTCGGCCAGCGCATTGGCTTCCATCACGAGAGGCAATTGGCGCGAGGATTCCTTGATCTCGATCAGATCGCCGACCTTGACCTGATATGAGGCGATGTTGACGCGGCGGCCGTTGACCCTGATGTGGCCGTGGTTGACGAACTGGCGCGCGGCGAACACGGTCGGCACGAATTTGGCGCGGTAGATCACGGCGTCGAGCCGGCGCTCGAGCAGGCCAATGAGGTTGGCGCTGGAGTCGCCCTTGAGGCGCAGCGCCTCGACATAATATTTGTGGAACTGGCGCTCGGAAATGTTGCCGTAGTAGCCCTTGACCTTCTGCTTGGCCTTGAGCTGGGTGCCGAAGTCGGTCGCCTTGCCCTTGCGGCGCTGGCCATGCTGGCCTGGCCCATATTCACGCTTGTTGTAGGGGCTGCGGGGTCGGCCCCAGATGTTCTCGCCCATCCGGCGATCGATCTTGTATTTCGCTTCCGCGCGCTTCGTCATCGCAATTCCTCTTTAGTTGGTTTCAGGTTCAACGAGGAACGCGCCCTCCTCTGCGCTTGAAAGAGCGCCGACAGGCCTTTAGCCGAGCAAGGCGAAAAGCCACGGGTGCGTCAAACAACAAGCGCGCTCCCGTTGAGCCGAGAGCGCGCCTGAAGCGCACTCTCCTAAATGGCTCCGCCTCCGCCGTCAAACCTTTTCGGGGACCACTGGGCGAGGCTTGCTCGCAACCGCAGCAAAAATTATCCCGGATCGATCGCATATTGCAGCTTGGAGCAGCCCGAAATGCAGGCGTGGTATGCTCCATAAGCATTACCTTACGGCACGATTGTTGAATTGGTTAATTTTTTCTGCATTGAAGTGCCGAAAACTGCCTCATGGCGCAGGGTTCTGGTCATATGCCATGCAGTTTTCACATTTATTTTTGCATCGCACCATTGACTTTCGCAGCGCAGCAATCTACCTACGCCCGGTCTAGTGAGGGAACGAAGTCCTCGGGCTCGATGGGTCGAGCCCGGGTCAGGAGGGCGGTCAAATCAAAGGAGACCGCCATGAAGAAGTTCTCTCTCACGAAATTCCTGCGCGCGCGCCGAGTTTACTGGAACGTTTTGCAAGAGCTTTCGGCGTATACCGATCGCGAATTGCATGACATCGGCATTGACCGGGCCGACATCCACCAGATCGCGCGCCTGGCTTCGCAGGAGAACGCGTAGCCTCAAATGGCGGCGCCGTTCATGGCGCCGCCATCGCCTCATTTCCGGTTATAGACGTCGTCGATTCGGACGATGTCATCCTCGCCGAAATAGCTGCCGGTCTGAACCTCGATCAGTTCGAGGTCGATCTTGCCGGGATTGGCGAGCCGGTGCGTCGAGCCGATCGGCAGATAAATCGATTCGTTCTCGTGCACGTGCTCGACCTTGCCGTTGAGGGTCACCTCCGCGGCGCCCCGCACGACCACCCAGTGCTCGGCGCGGTGGTGGTGCTTTTGCAGGGAAAGACGGCCGCCGGGGCGCACGACAATGCGCTTGACCTGGTAGCGCGAGCCCTGGTCGATGCTTTGATAATAGCCCCAGGGCCGGTAGTTGCGCCGATGCTCGGTCGCCTCCGGATGGCCCTGCGCCTTGAGGCTTTCGACGAGCGTCTTGACCTTGGCGGTCTGCGACCGGTCGGCGACCAGGACTGCGTCGCCTGTGGCGACGACAATCACGTCTTTAAGGCCGATGACAGCGGCCAATTGCTCTTCCGAACGCACGAGCACGTTCGATGAATCGATGACCACCGCCCGTCCGCGCAGGCTGTTGCCGTCGGCGTCGCGCGGGCTCAACCGCCAGACCGTCGACCACTCGCCGACATCCGACCATCCGACGTCGGCCGTCAAGACCACCGCCCTGTCGGTTCGCTCCATCACCGCATAGTCGATTGAGGTCTTCGGAGCCTTGGCGAAGGACTCATGGTCGAGGACGACGAAGCCGAGGTCCTTTTTCGCATTCGCCACAGCCGCGGCAGTCGCCTCCGCGATCTCCGGCTCGAACCGCTCAAGCTCCTCCAGCATGACGTCGGCGCGGAAGACGAAATTGCCCGAGTTCCAGAGATAACCCTCTTCGATGAACGCGCGCGCCCGCGCTTCGTCGGGCTTCTCCACGAAGCGCTCGATCCGCCGCACATGCGGATCGAGCGTGAGCGGCGCGCCCGGATGAATGTAGCCATAGCCCGTGGCGGGATGGTCGGGGGTGACGCCGAAGGTGACGATTTCGCCCGCATTGGCCGCCGCGTAGGCCTGCGCGCAGAGCCTCGCGAATTGCTTTCCGTCCTCAAACACATGGTCGGCGGCGAGCACGGCGACAACCGTCTTCGGATCGCGGGCGGCCGCCCAGGCGGCCGCGGCGCCGACGGCGGCGGCGCTGTCGCGCCGGTCCGGCTCGAGCAGGATCGTCGCCTCGGCGCCGATCTCCTTCAATTGCTCGGCGACCCGAAAGCGGTAGTCGAAATTGGTGATGACCACCGCCGGATCGAACACAGCGGGATCGCTGACCACGCTGACGATCGTCTGAAAGGTCGAACGCTGCCCGATCAGGGGAATGAACTGCTTGGGCAAGCTCTCCCGCGATTCGGGCCACATCCGCGTGCCCGATCCGCCGCACATGATCACGGGCGTTATCTTCGGCATTCATTCCCCGTTTTGGCGCTCGCAATCGCCAGCCGGCCTCCTCTGCAATAACGGCGCCGCCAAGGCAATACCAGACAGGGGCGTCCGCCGTCACGCTCTGCGGGTTGGCCGCCGCGCGAGACTCTAGGGAAGCGATAAAAGCCGTTGCGACGGCTGTCGCCGCCAGCGCCAGCGCGAACGCGCCAAAAGCGGCCGGCAGCGACAGCGTTTGCGCAATCGCGCCGGTCATGAGCGGCGCGGGGAGGCGGCTCAGCGCGCTGAACAGCGAAGCCGAGGCGAGTCCGACCGCGGGTCCGGCCGCCGCCTGACGCGCCGCCAACGCGAAGCCGCACGGCACGATAGGGCCAGTGCCAACGCCGATCAGAGCGAAGCCCGCAACGCTCGTCGCGAACCCGGCCTGCAGGCTAACCAGAGCGAAGCCGGCCGCCGCGATCACGAACGACGCAACGATCAAGCGAAGGTCAGTGACGCGAAGGCGGATCGCGTCGACATTGAAGCGCAGCGCAGCTTGGCAAGCGGAAAAGAACGCCGCGCCGAGGCCGGAAATCGCCGCCAGCTTCGGCGCCTCCTCGCGCAACAGCAGCGTCGACCACACTGACGCCGCGAGTTCCGCCGCGATCGAGACACCGACGACGACGCCAAGCCCAATCAGCGCCGGCGCGAAGGACAATCCGCTTCGCCCTATCGAGCCGACCATCGCTGGAGCGGGACGATCGGTCGCCGCCGCAAGGTGGTAGGCGACGCCCGCGCCGGCGAGCGCGAGCGCGGCGAGAACGCCCGCCGCCCAAGGCGACGGCCCGACGGCGATCAAACTGCCGAGGATCGCGCCGAGCGCCATGCCGGCCGACGCAGCGCAGTGCAGCCGGGCCAGAATCGGGCGCCCAAGCCCTCGCTCGATCCGCGCGCCCTCGGCGTTCATGAGCACATCGACCACGCCTCCGACGAACCCCGAGACGATGAGGGCGATCGCGACCCAAGTTCCACTCCAGGCGTCGAGCAGCGCGCATAAAGTCGCGCCGAAGAGGATTGCCGAGACAGACAGCGCCTGCTCGACGCCGAAACGATGCGCAAGCGCCCCGCCTGCCGACATGGCGATGAGATAGGCGCCGGTGTAGACGGTCAGAAGGACGCCAAACGTCGATGCGTCGACGCCGGAGCGGATCAAAATCGCGCCGGAGGCGCCGCCCCAGAGCCCGACGCTCACGCCAAAGGCGAAGAACACCACGGCGACTGACGCATGAAGCCGGGCGCCAAGGCCGGGGGCGCGAGCCAAGGGGACGGCAGTCAAAAGTCGGTCGGCGCGCCGCCTTCCGCCTTCCGGCGGGCGACGAAGGCGGTCAGCGCCTCGAGGCGTTCCGCCTCGAGCGGCGGCGGGACAAAATCGCGCAGGCGATCGGCGACGATGCGCTCGGCCGCGTCCACCGCGGTCGGCGAGCCGGCTTCGCGCCAGGTCTCATAGTTGCGCCAGTCGGAGATGGTCGGCGGAAAAAAGGCGGTTCGGTAGCGCGACTGCGTGTGCTCGGCGCCGAAGAAATGCCCTCCGGGACCAACTTCTCGCATTGCATCGAGCGCGAGTTCCGCGTCGTCGACCCGCAGCGGCCGCAAGAACTCGGCGACCATCGCCAAGAGGTCTGCGTCGAGCGCCATCTTCTCGAACGAGGCTTGCAAGCCCCCCTCCATCCAGCCCGCGCCATGCATGAGAAAGTTGACGCCGCCCATGATCGCGCCCCAAAGCGAGAACACGCTCTCGTAGGCCGCCTGGGCGTCGAGCGAATTGGCGGCGTTGGCGTTCGAGGAGCGATAAGGCAGCCGAAGGCGCCGCGCCAGCTGGCCGCCGACAATCGCGGTTTTCATATATTCCGGCGTGCCGAAGGCGGGCGCGCCCGACTTCATGTCCACGTTCGAGGTGAAGCCGCCATAGATGAATGGCGCGCCCGGCCGCACGGCCTGGGTCAAGACAAGGCCCGCAAGCGCCTCGGCGTGCTGCTGAGCGAGCGCGCCTGCGAGCGTCACGGGCGCCATCGCGCCCGCGAGGGTGAACGGCGTCATCACCACCACCTGGGTGCGGCGGGCCATCTGGATGATTCCCTCCGCCATCGGCGTGTCGAGCCTCAATGGCGACGACGAGTTGATGACCGTGAACAGCGAAGGCTCGCGCTCCAGCGTCTCGTCGTCGAGCCCACGGGCAATCTTGACCATCTCGATGGCGTCCAGGTTGCGCTCGCGCCCGAGGCTATAGGCGTGGACCGGCTTGTCGGACAGCGTCAGCATGTCGAACAGCGCGTCGAGATGGCGGATGGAGGCCGGAATGTCGATCGGCTCGACCGGATAGCCGCCGATGAAATGAATCGAATCGAAACTCTGCCCAAGCCGGATGAAGTTCTGATAGTCGCGCCTGGCGCCAGGACGCCGCCCTCCCGCGCGGTCGAACGAATTGGGGGCGCTCGCCACCGTGCCGAAAGCGACATGCCGTCCGCCGATCGAGAGATCGCGGGCGGAATTGCGCGCATGTAGCTTGAACTCCTGCGGCGCGAGACCGATGTGCGCTTCGACGAGATCGGGGTCGAAGCGAACGCGCCGAGAGACTGGATCGACGTCGGCGCCGACGGTCTTCAACGTTGCGCGCGCCTCGTCGTGCAGGAAGTCGATCCCGATCTCCTTAAGCACGTTGAGCGCCGCCTGATGGATCGATTCGAGCTCGTCGCGCGAGACAAGCTCAAGGGGCGGAAACGGCAGCTGCGGCTGGCCAGGAGGCTGCCCGGAGACGGAGCCCCCGCTGCGTTCGGTCGCGCGCCGCCGGCGGCGTCCCGTCTCCTGCGGCGGCGGTCCCGTCGTCATTGAGTTCCCCAGAGAGCGCCGATCGCAATTCGTCGCTGGACCTATTTTAGCGGCGCAGCGCGCAAAGATCTTACGCGAAAATGGCGTCCGGCCATGCCAATTCGCGCCGTGACCTGATCCAGCGGCTATTTCGCCGCGCGCAGCTTCGGTGGATCGCCGGAAGCGGCCTGCGGCCTCGGCGCCTCGGCTGGAGCGCCGGCTTCCGGCTCGGGGGGACGCGCGGGCGGGCCCGCGGAGAACCGGGCGATGAGCCAGGAGCGGAACAAGGCCACCGCCTCGTTGCTCAGATCCTCGGGATGGGTGGTGAGATAATAGCCGTAGCCTTCGTCGAGCCAGAGGTCGAAGGGACGCACCAGCCGGCCAGCCTTGATCTCCTCATGGAACAGCAGCGGATCAAGCAAAGCCAGCCCATCGCCGCTCATCGCGTATTGCGCCGCAAGCTGCTGGGTGTCGAACACGAGGCCGCGATCGACGGCGAGATCGGGACGCCCGATCGAGCGCACAAACATTTCCCAGAAAAAGTGGCGCGGCCGCCCATCGATCTTGAGGTGCAGGAGGTCGCTGGCGGCGATGAGCCGTCCCGGATCGCTGGCGTCGGTCCCCTCTAGGAGTTGCGGGCTGCAGAGCAGCGTCGAGCGCACCATCCATAGGAGATCATGGATCGCGTCGGTGACGCGAGGCTCGGAATAGACGATGGCGATGTCGATGTCGCCGTCCACTTCCGGCCCGGTGGTCGGCTTGGAGACGATCTCAAGCGAGATGCCGGAATTTTCAGAGCGGAAATCGCGCAAGATTGGAATTGCGAGCCGGTGAGCGAACGAGGTCGGCAGCGCGACCTTGAGCACCCGCTTCGGGCGCCCCTTCTCCTTGATCACCTCCCCAAGCGCCTGGTCGATCCGATCGAAGGACTTCGAAACGACGGGCAGGATGTGCCGCCCCGCCTCGGTGAGCACCAGTTGCTGGGGACGCCGCTCGAACAAAGCCACGCCGAGAAAATTCTCGAGAACGATCACGTGACGGCTGACCGCGCTCTGCGCGACCGTCAGGCTATTGGCGGCGGCGGTGAAGCTGAGATGTTGTCCGGCCGCTTCGAACGCTCTGAGCGCGTTGAGCGGCAGCCACTTGCGATCCATTCCTCCTCCACGCGCGGCGCATTCATCTCACCCATGCTTTTGCGCGCGCGTCAAGGTTTGGTTCATAACGCATGACCAACGGATCGGACAATCAGGATCGGCGCCGAGGACCTTGCTTTCAACAGTTCGGCGATCAGACCGAGGGTCGGGGTCCATGCTTCGCGTGCGCCACGAGCCCCGGAGCAAGCGAGACCAACCGGCATTGGAGCGCGGCTGTCGATCCCGTGAGCGTCGCCGCCGAAGCCCTAGTGCTTCAAGCCCCCGGCTCGAACGGAATCTGAATTTGCCCTATGATCCGAAGGCGGCGAGGCCATGAGCTTAGCGGAGGCACGTCCGCGCTTTGACTGGCGTGAATGGGTGAAGACTGGTCTTAAGAGAGGACAGCGCGCATGGATGAGCGGAGCGTGACCAACATCGGCGCGGCCGTGCTTATCCTCGTGCTCGTTGTCGTCGCTTATGTCATCCGTGGGCTTCGGCTTCGCCAGACGAAGCGGCGGATGGGGGAATGTCTCGCGGAATATTTCAACGGCGACCTGCCGCTTGACCAGCTTGGGCGGCGAGCGCGAGAGATCTCGGGCGGACGCTTCATGGGGAGCTCCAAGTGCCAAGCCCTCGTTCAGGCCGCTTTTCAGCGCTCTGCGGAGGCGAAGCTCGCGGGCAAGGCCCATTCCCTGGAGATTGAGAAGCGGCTACTGACTGCGCTTGCCGACGTGAAGTTGGAGTTCGGGCTGCCGGACCGTTATCAGAACGAAGGCTGGAAGCCCGGTCGGGAGTAACCACCCTTCCCCTCAGGCCCGAGCCGCACTAAGTATAGGGCGCTCTCTTCCCCGAAAATTCAAAGATCATGCCTGACCTGAACCCCGTCGCGCGCCGGCGCACCTTCGCGATCATCTCGCACCCCGACGCCGGCAAGACGACGCTGACCGAGAAGCTGCTCTTGTTTGGCGGCGCGATCCAGCTTGCCGGCGAGGTGCGCGCCAAGGCCAATCGCCGCCAGACCCGCTCCGACTGGATGGGCATCGAGCGCGAGCGCGGCATTTCTGTCGTGACCTCGGTGATGACCTTCGAATACGGCGACTGCGTCTTCAACCTGCTCGACACGCCTGGCCACGAGGACTTTTCCGAGGACACCTACCGGACGCTTACCGCCGTCGACTCGGCGGTCATGGTGATCGACGCGGCCAAGGGCATCGAGGCGCGCACGCGCAAACTGTTCGAGGTCTGCCGGCTGCGCGACATCCCGATCGTCACCTTCATCAACAAGATGGACCGCGAGACCCGCGATCCATTCGAGCTCATCGACGAGATCGAGAAGACGCTCGCGCTCGACTCCGCGCCCCTTACCTGGACGATCGGCCGCGGACGCTCGCTTGCAGGCGCCTATGACATCCGCCGTAGCCGGCTCACGCCGTTCGGCAAGGAGGCGCAGGCCTTCGCCGTCAACGGTCCCGACGATCCGCGCGTCGCGGAGCTTCTGCCGGAGCATGAGCGCGCCGCGGCCATCGAAGAGCTCAACCTCGCGGTCGAGGGCCTGAAAGCTTTCGATAAGAAGGCCTTTCTCGAGGGCCACATGACCCCCGTCCTGTGGGGCAGCGCGCTCAAGGATTTCGGCGTCAAGGACCTCATCGACGCTCTCGCCGAATTCGCGCCGAGCCCGCGCGCGCAGGAAGCGGCGAGCCGCACTGTGAAGGCGGACGAACCAAAGATGACCGGCTTCGTGTTCAAGATCCAGGCCAACATGGACCCGAACCACCGCGACCGCATCGCCTTCATGCGCGTCTGCTCCGGCAAGCTTCAGCGCGGCATGCGGGCGAAGCTCGTGCGCACCGGCAAGCCTGTCACGCTGTCGGCGCCGCAATTCTTCTTCGCCCAGGATCGCTCGCTGGCTGAGGAGGCGTTCGCCGGCGACGTCGTCGGCATCCCCAATCATGGGCTTTTGCGTATCGGCGACACGCTTTCCGAGGGCGAGGAGATCGTGTTTCGCGGCGTGCCGAGCTTCGCGCCTGAGATCCTGCGCCGGGTCAAGCTCGCCGACGCAATGAAGGCCAAGAAGCTGCGCGAGGCGCTGCAGCAGATGGCCGAAGAAGGCGTGGTGCAGGTGTTCCTGCCGCATGACGGCGCAGCCGCAATCGTTGGCGTCGTCGGGGCGTTGCAGCTCGACGTGCTCACCGAGCGGCTTAACGCCGAATACGGCTTGCCGGTGACTTTCGAGCCAAGCCGGTTCGAGATCTGCCGCTGGGTCTCGTCTCCCGACAGGACGGAGATCGGCAAGTTCCTGGACGCCTACCCGTCCTCGATCGCCTCCGATCTCGACGGCGCGCCGGTGTTCATGGCGTCGAGCGCCTTCAACCTGCGCTACGAGCAGGAGCGCTGGCCGAAGATCGCCTTCACCGACGTGAAGGACTATCAGAAGGCCGCGGCGTAAACCTCCGATCGCTCTCCTTCGGTCCTTCGGCGTCGCAGCCGCGCTCGGCGAAGGCGAGAGTGAACACGACTTTGTGTATGAGGCGATTTGCCGAGTTCCGCAGAGATTAGTGAATCGTTCACCAATTCTTTATCAGATCAACCCGCTTCATCCGTTGCGGTACTCGAAGTCATACCGGTAGTTAACTGACGGATTCAACGGCGCTGAGACGCATCTCCTTGCCGAGGAGTGGCGCTTTTGCCCGCCCAGGGAGTCGTGTGCTTGTTTGTCAGCGTCGGTCATCCAACTCTCGACGCCGAATGTTTGAACACGACCGCAGTGGTTGTGCTGGGCATGCATCGCAGCGGGACATCGAGCGCCGCCGGAACGCTCGTTCGCCTAGGCGGCGCCGCGCCTAAGCATTTGATGGCGCCGAACGTCGACAATGAGAAAGGATATTGCGAATCCCCCGTTCTCAAGGACCTGAACGACGCAGTTCTCGCTGCCGGCGGAAGCGATTGGAAGGATTGGCGCAAATTCGACTTCGACAAGATCGGCGCTTTGGAGGCCGAGGCTTTACGCGCACGCGCAAGAGCAGCTTTGACGGGAGAATTCGGCGGCGCTGGATTGGCGGTCATGAAGGACCCGCGCATCTGCCGGCTCATGCCGTTCTGGCGTCCGGTGTTCGACGACGTCAAATGGTCAGTCCGAGCCCTTCTGCCGATCAGGTCGCCGCTCGAAGTCGGCTGGTCGCTCGGACGCCGTGACGGACTCAGCCCCGCATACGGCTGTCTGCTCTGGTTGCGCCACGTTCTGGACGCCGAGGCCGAAACCCGTGGCATGGCCCGCGCCATCCTGGACTGGCCTCAATTTCTGGGCGACAGCCGCAAAGAGCTCGCGCGGGCCAACGAACAATTGGGCGTGACCTGGCCGTACTGGGGTGAAAGCGCCCTTGCCGACATCGATCGATTCCTATCGGCCGATCTGCGGCACGAGCGGGCGAGCGCGGCAGATCTTGGGGCGCATGCGGCCGTCAATGATTTGGCTCGGCGGACTTACGCAGCAATGCTGGACCTTGTCCGAGACCCGGGAGACAGCCGCGTCCTGAGAACGCTTGACGATCTTCGCGCGGGTTTTGAGACAGCCTCGGCGATTTTTGACTGTCCGATGCGTGAGGCGAAAGACCAGGCGCGGCAGGTCCGGTCACAAGCCTCTGCAGAGATCGCCCGAGTCCAAGCCGTCGCTGCATGCGCCGCCGACCGGAGCCGCGACCGAACCACACCAAGACCTCGTTTCTTTTGGAAACCACGCTCCAGGCAGGCCGCGGCGCGCTTGGCGGTCGCCAAGCATCTTGAGGCTATTCGCAAGTCGCTGTTTTTCAATTCGGCGTACTATCTCGAGGCCAACCCGGACGTTCGCGCGGCCGGAATGGACCCGGCGTTCCACTACCTCGTTCATGGAGGCCGGGAAGGCCGAGATCCTGGACCATTTTTCTCGAGCAAAGCTTATCTCGCCCGATACCCCGACGTCGCCGACGCCGACGTCAACGCCCTCTTGCATTACGAAACGCTAGGACGCGCAGAAAACAGGACAGTCGCGGTCTAGCGCCCGCGATCTGATCGATCTCGCGGAAGCGGCCGCCGTCGACATCGTTGACGAAGATGACCGCCGCGACATTGTCGCCCTTTGCGTCGAAGGCCTCCGGCGCGGCGTAAGCTTTCATCGACCCCCGTATGCCTTCCGCCCTTCTGGCTGGCGACCGGACGATTGCTCGTACAGACATAACAGCGGTGGAAACGAGCAATAATCTGAAAGCGGCGGCTTGACCCGTAGTCTGTTCCGGTTCAGGGAGGCTCGTGAACAGCGTGAACTCGTGGCGCTGCTTTCGCGCTTTTGTCGGCTCGAAAGCGCGCAAGCAGCGCGCTCGGCTGGGAGGGAGAGCATGAAGTTACTTTTGTCGATTTGTACGATGGCGCTCTTGAGCGCCAGCGCGGCGCAGGCTCAGGTCGAGCTCAACACCTATGCGGACTCCAAGGGCAATCTCGACGTTCAGAAGCTGACCTGCGCGCAGCTCGCCAACACTTTCCAGGAAGACGCCGACTTCATGACCGTCTGGTACAGCGGCTGGTACAATGGCCTCGCGGGCTACAGCAAACTGAAGGTCGACCGCGCCAAGGAGTTGGAGCATCGAGTCATCGTCTATTGCAAGGCTAATCCGAAGACCAAGGTCATCACGGCGATGGACATCAACATCAAGCAGATGCGCAAGGAACAGGGCATCAAGATCAACGACGAGAAATAGCCCAAGCTTCGCGCGCTCGCTGCTCTGTGGACGGCCAAAGGCGCGCCTCGTTGAACTCCTGAAATCGGAAAGAGAGAAGACAATGGTCGCCTCAAGCACAAGGCTGTCAGCAAGGCTTGGTCGGATCGATTTGCGTGTTGCGCTCATCGCGGCGGCGGCGCTGGCCGCATCCGTTTCGGCGTCGCAAGCCCAGGTCGAACTCAAGACCTACATGGACGACAAAGGCTATCTCAACGTGCGCGGGCTGACCTGTGCGCAGCTCGCCAACACGTTCCAGGAGGACGCCGACTTTCTCGGCGCCTGGTACAGCGGCTGGTGGAACGGCCACATGAAGCGGCACGTGGTCAACATCCCGCGCGCCAAGCAAGGCATCCACGAAGTCATCGTCTATTGCAAAGCCAACCCGGACGCCAAGGTGGTCGACGCCGTCGACGCCTACGTGAAGAAGGTGCAGGCGGGCGGCCAGTAGCAAGCACAGCTTGCGCATCGCGGCTCAACCTCCTAGCTCATGGGGCATGAGCCGCGACCCCCTAGTGACCAGTTCCCAGACAGACACGAACCCGCTTCTCGAACCCTGGATCGGACCGTTCGAGGCGCCGCCGTTCGACCGCATCGAGCCTCGCCAATTCCGGCCGGCCTTCGATGCGGCGCTTAAGCCAAGCGCGCGCCGAGATCGACGCCGTCGCCGCCGATCCTGCGGCGCCGACTTTCGCCAATACGATCGAGGCGCTCGAGCGCAGCGGCCGCAACCTGGACAAAGTGGCGAGCGTTTTCTTCAACCTGACCGGCGCCCACACGAATGACGAGCTACAGGCGATCGAGCGCGAGATCGCGCCCATCCTCGCGCGCCACCGCAGCGAGACCTATCTGAACGAGGCTTTGTTCAAGCGCATCGACGCGCTTAAAGCGCGCGTGGACAAGCTCGGGCTATCGCCCGAACAGGCGCGCGTGCTCGATCGCTATCATCTCGATTTCACCCGCTCTGGCGCAGCCGCCGAGCCGCAAGCCAAAGCGCGACTGGCCGCAGTTGCGGAGCGGCTGGCGACGCTCGCCGCTCAGTTTGGCCAGAATGTGCTCAAGGACGAGAAAGACTGGCTCATGCTGCTGGGTGAGCGCGACCTTGAAGGTCTACCAGACTTTTTCATCGCCAGCGCCGCGCGCATCGCCGCCGACCGCGGCCATCCACGGAAATATGCGGTGACCCTGTCACGATCCAGCGTCGAGCCATTCCTGCAATTCTCCGCGCGGCGGGATCTGCGGGAGACCGCCTTCCGCGCCTGGGCGGCGCGCGGCGAGAACGGCGGCGCGACCGACAATCGCGCCATCGCCGCCGAAATGGTGCGCTTGAGAGCCGAGCGCGCGCGTCTCCTGGGCTACGAGACTTACGCCCACTACCGCCTCGCCGACACGATGGCGAAAACGCCGGAGGCGGCGCTCGATCTACTGGAGTCGGTGTGGACGCCCGGCGTCGCCAGCGCGCGCAAAGACGAGGAAGCGCTGCAAGCGATCGCCGCCGGCGAAGGCGGAAACTTCAAACTTGCGCCCTGGGACTGGCGCTATCTGGCGGAGAAGCGACGCAGGAAAGAGTTCGACTTCGACGAGAGCGAGCTCAAGCCTTATTTGCAGCTCGACCGCATCATCGAGGCCGCCTTCTACGCGGCACACCGCCTGTTCGGCTTGACCTTCACCGAGCGCTTCGACCTCAAGCTTTATCATCCCGACGTTCGCGCATGGGACGTAACGGGCAGCGACGGCGCGCCGAAAGCGCTTTTTTTGGGCGATTATTTCGCCAGGCCATCAAAGCGCAGCGGCGCATGGATGAGCAGTTTCCGCGGCCAGCAGAAACTCGATCGCGCGCAATTGCCGATCGTGGTCAATGTGATGAATTTCGCCAAGGGAGCCGAGGGCGAGCCTAGCCTGGTGGGCGTCGACGAATCGCGGACGCTCTTTCATGAATTCGGCCACGCTTTGCATGGGTTTCTGTCGGACGTCACCTATCCGCGCATTTCCGGAACCCATGTCGCCGGAGACTTCGTCGAGTTTCCCTCGCAGCTTTACGAGCATTGGATCAAGGAGCCGGAGATGCTGCGCCGCTTCGCGCTCCACGCCAAAACCGGCGAGCCGATGCCGCAAGCGCTCATGGACAAGCTTCTCAACGCGCGCCGGTTCAATCAAGGCTGGGCGACGGTCGAATACACCGCCTCCGCACTGGTCGACTTGAGGCTGCATCTCGAGCTCTCACCGGATGAGGTCGACGTCGTCGCCTTCGAGCGCAAGGAACTGGAGCGGATCGGCATGCCCGATGCGATCGGCATGCGTCACCGCACCCCGCATTTCCAGCATATCTTTTCGGGCGGCTATTCTGCCGCCTATTACAGCTATCTGTGGTCGGAGGTTCTCGACGCCGACGGCTTCGGAGCGTTCGAGGAGAGCGGCGACATCTTCGATCCCAACGTCGCCAAACGGCTCAACGACTTCGTTTACTCGGCCGGCGGCAGCCGCGATTATGACGAAGCCTATCGAGCCTTTCGCGGCCGCGCGCCCTCGCCAGAGGCGTTGTTTCGCAAGCGGGGGCTCGAACTCGAGGCCGGCCAAAGCTGACGCGAGGCGCGGCGAGCAGGCGGTCGCTACTGCAGGTTCGTGTGGCGTCCGAGCATCGTCCGGTGCGGATCGGGGACGGCCTGCATCAGTTCGAGGACGATCGCATCGAGGAGAATGAGGCTCGTCTGCTCAAACAGGCTCCCGCCGAATTGCCGCGTTGCCTCGATGGGAACTTGAAGGACGAAGTGGGCGAGTTTCGCAAGCGCGCTCCCCGGCTCCCGAGTGATCAAGGCGATCGCGGCCCCTTCGTTTTTCGCTATGCGGGCGAAGTGGATGGTGACCGGGGTATTGCCAGAGCCGGACACGAGAACGAGCCCATCCCCCGCCCGGATGGACGGAGCGGTCGCTTCGCCGACAAAATGCGCAAGGCGATTGATATGCATGAACCGCATCGCGGCCATTTCCGCCACAAGGCCGGAACGTCCCTGGCCTGAGAAGAACCAGCGCCGCTGCTCATCTCGGAAGACTTCGACGAAGCGCTGGAATGCATGCGGATCCACGCGCTCGAGCGTCTCCCTTATCTCGCGTCCGACGGCCAGCCACGCCCCGGATTGCGCAATCTGTCCTTGATCCATTTAGCAACCCTTCTGGGATCGTCTGCGCCGGTGATGGCGCCCCCGACGATCATAATCTCCGGTTCGGCCTCGAGCACGGCGTCAAGGGTCTCCGGCCCTAGTCCGCCAGCAAGCGCGACGCGGAATCCTCGACGGCGTATCTCCGAAACGGCGTCGATATGCTTAGTTGACCGGTCGCCAGCGGCTCGAGCGTCGGTCGGAGCATGAACGCCGACATAGGCGAAGGTCTCCGGAAAGGTCGCGCCCGCGGGCAAGAGCTCGGGCTTTCCGGTTTCGGTGATGGTGTCGAGGACGACATAGGCTCCGAAGCGGGCCGCGACTGTTTCGACCGCGGCGTGGGTGGCGCGCGAGGTCGAGGACAGAACCGTCATGAGCCGCGCCCCTGCCCCAAACACCATCTCAGCTTCAAGGTCTCCGGCGTCCACGGTCTTGGTGTCGGCAAGAATCGGCGTATCCGGGGAAAGCTCACGCGCCGTGGCGATCGCCCCGATGCCGAATCGTTTGAGGAGCGGGGTGCCGATCTCAATGATGTCGGCAATTCCTCGCACCTGCACGATGACGCCGAGGCTCTCCGCCTTGTCAATCGCAACCTGCAGCAACAATGGGCGCTTTCTCCCCGACAACACAATTTCTGACGCTGTGAAGCAGACTTAGAAGTTGAGCCACATCGTGGCAACGTGTATGAACGTCTACCTGGCCGATCCGGCCAACGTTTCACAAAATGTCTTGAACTCATCCGCGGATGCGTAGGCTTTCTGGGTGCCGCGCCGAGTGACCGAGTCCGCGGCATAGAGCGCGGCTTGTTTCAAAGCGGCCTCGAGAGGGACCCCGGCCGCGAAGAAACGCGCGAAACTGCCGACGAAGGCGTCGCCAGCGCCCGTCGTGTCGACAGCCTTCACCGGGACCGGCTCAATTTTTTGCGCATTGGTCGGCGTTGTCAGAAGCGCGCCGCGCGAGCCGAGCGTGACGATGACGGTCCCAATGCCCTTGTCGAGCAGGCTTTGAGCAGCGGCGACGATGCTCGATTCCGTGTCAACCGGCATGCCGGTCAGGATCGCGAGCTCGGTTTCGTTGGGGATGAAGAACGACACATCGCGGATTCGATCGACGTCGAGCGCCGCCGTCGCCGGAGCCGGATTGAGCACCGTCTTCACGCCGTGGCGCTTGCCGAAGGCGATGGCCGCATAGACGGTTTCGAGAGGGACCTCGAGCTGCATCAGGATGAGATCGCAGGTCTTCAGAATGTCCGCGGCGCGATCGATGTCGGCAGGCGAAAGATCGGCGTTCGCTCCCTTCACGATGAGGATCGAGTTTTCGCCGTTCGGCTCGACCATGATCGGGGCGACCCCGCTGGGCTTTCCCTTCACGCGCCGGACATGGCTCGTATCGATCCCAAGCGCCTCGAGATTGCGGATGGTTGCGTCGGCGAACATGTCGTCGCCGACGGCCGTGACCATCACCACGGCGGCGCCCAGCTTGGCGGCGGCCACCGCTTGATTGGCTCCCTTGCCGCCATGTCCCATTTCGAAGCTTGGCGCCTCGACGGTCTCCCCCTTGACCGGCATCCGATCCACGTAGGTGACGAGGTCCACCATGTTGCTGCCGACGACCGCGATGCGCGGCCTCTGCCCCTCGCTCATTTCCCCTCCCTTTCATTTGGAGCACCGCGACCGCTTGCTCCTGGTTTCTATACGCGATCTGTGCTCTTGACCCCTCGCTCGCCCTCAGTTGGCCCGGAGCTTGCAGCGTCCCCTAGGGTTCTCCGGGCTCGACGCCAATTCGCCAATAAACTACGCTCGCCTGACATCGCATCGGAAATCGCGTTAGGAGACAGAAGAATGGCGTCGGTCGACGTTGTCAACGCACGCAAGGCTTATGGTGGCGTCGAAGTCATTCATGGCGTCTCGTTATCGATCGCCGACGGGGAGTTCGTCACCCTCGTAGGGCCGTCCGGCTGCGGGAAATCCACACTTCTGCGAATGATCGCGGGTCTCGAGTCGATCACCGAGGGAAAGGTCAAGATCGGCCCGCGAGTGGTCAACAACCTGGCGCCCAGAGACCGCGACATTGCGATGGTCTTCCAAAATTACGCGCTTTACCCGCACAAAACTGTGGAACAGAACATGAGTTTCGGGCTCAAGCTGCGCAATACGCCAAAAGACGAGATTCAGTCGCGCGTTAAGCGGGCCGCGGACATCCTCCATGTCGCTCCTTATCTTTCGCGCTATCCCCGGCAATTGTCCGGCGGCCAACGGCAGCGTGTCGCCATGGGGCGAGCGATTGTGCGCGATCCGCAGGTCTTTCTATTCGACGAGCCGCTTTCGAACCTCGATGCTCAGCTGCGGGTGCAGATGCGGGCCGAAATCAAGGAGCTGCATCAGCGGCTCAAGACCACGACCATTTATGTCACGCACGACCAGATCGAAGCCATGACGATGGCGGATCGAAATCGTGGTCATGCGCGACGGCGTCGTCGAGCAGATGGGCGCTCCGCTCGAGCTCTACGATCGGCCCGCCACTCTGTTCGTCGCGAGCTTTATCGGTTCCCCGTCGATGAATTTGCTCAAAGGGTCTGTAACCGTCAAAGGCAAGCTGGCTTTTGTGACCGAGGCCGGCGTCGAGCTCCCGCTCAAGGCGGCGCCGAGCAACATTGACGGACGCCCCTGCATTTATGGGATTCGGCCAGAACACCTGGCCATTGGCGGCGACTTCAAGGCCGAGGTTTCGGTGGTCGAGCCGACCGGCTCGGAAACCCAGGTCTTCGCCAAGGTCGGAGGCCACCCGATCGTCACCGTCCTCCGGGACCGCATATCGGCTCAGCCGGGCGAGACCATGCTGCTCTCGCCGAATTTGGATGCGGTCCACCTGTTCGACGCCGAAAGCGGCAAGCGGCTGCAATAGCTGCGGCGGACGTCACCGAGGGCCTCATGCGTTACGAATTGATGCTGCCGCATCAGATTCGCGCGGCCGTTGACAGCCATTGGCCCGTCGTCTTGGCCGTGGGGGTGCTCGAATACCATGGCGAGCACATGGCGGTGGGCACGGACACGCTCGCCGTAACCGGCTGCCTCGAGATCCTGGAAAAAGAGATAAATCTCGTCATCTTGCCGCCCTTTTACTATGGCGCGGCGAGTTACGCCGTCGAACCACCGGAGCGCAAAGGCACGCTCCATGTCGACGCCGAGGCCTTGCTGCCCCTCGCCAAGGCGACGTTCACCGGGCTCCTGCGCATCGGCTTCCGAAACATTCACCTCGTCATCCATCATCAGACCGAGAACTTCACAGCCGGCATGCCGACCGACCTCGCTTTCAAGTTGGCGGCCCGGCAGGCGATCTTCGCCTTCCTGGAGGCGGAGCGCGGAGAGGGATGGTGGGGCGCGAAGTCGATGGCCGACTATTACGAGCAACAGTCGACCGGCGATGACCCGTTCAACTGGATCAAGGCGCACCCTCTTATGCCGCCTTCAGCTCATGGAGGGCTACCCGTACGATCACGCCGGTCAGGGCGAGACCTCGCTGCTGATGGCGCTGTTCCCGGAAGGCGTGGACAAGTCGCGGATCTCGGAGGACGAATGGTATTCCCGGTCCGCCCGCGAGGCGAGCGTCGAGCTTGGGATAAAAGGACGGGACCGCATTCTCGCGCACTTGCGCAAAGCGCTTGGCGTCGAGCGGGCAAATGCCCAGGGTGCGCGTAATTGACTTGCCGCGAAGCGCCCGCTTAGTCTTGTCTCCTGCGTTAGCCGAGCGCTTGGCTGAGTGCGAGCGCGGCGCAACGTCTGGGCTTGGGTCCGGAGCTACGCGGCGCAAGAGGGAGGAACAATCCATGCGTGTCCACGTCTACGAAATGCTCATGGCGATGCAGAGAAGCCGGCGCGATGTCCTGAAAGGGGCGGCCGGCGCCGCAGCGCTGGCTGCAAGCTCGTCCGTCCTGTCGTCGACCCCGTCCTTCGCCGAAGACAGCGTCGTCGCTCAGATCATGAAAATCCCCGGCGCCGGCAACGGTTCGCCGACCGACGCCGATTGGCAGAAGGTCGGCGCGCTCTGCCTCGGGCCGACCAAGGCCAACGTGAAGCAGGGCGAATTCGCCGGCGTCGAGTTCTCCTTCATGGGGCTCAACAACCAGAACCTCCACAACTTCCTGTTTCGCGGCTTCTTGAAGCCGTGGGAAGCCTACACGGGCGCCTCGATCAAATGGATCGATCTGGCGCAGGCCGACTACAATGCAAGGCTCCAGCAGTCGATTGCGACTGGCACCGCTGACTTCGACATTCTCGAGATGGGCGCGCCGTTCGAAGGCGACATGGGGGTCAAGGACCTGCTCTCGGAGATGCCCGACTGGGTCAAGACGCAGATCGACTTCGACGACTACGTCAACTACCTCAAACCGCCCGTCGGCACCTGGAACGGCAAGATCCATCGCACCTGCATCGACAGCGATTGCCATACGATGAACCGACGCACAGACGTCTTCGGCGACGCCGATCTCGCCAAGCAATGGGCGGGCTGGAATGACAAGGCCGGCTTGGCCGACTGGGGTCCGCCAAAGACCTGGCAGCAGTTGCAGCAGATCACCAAGTTCCTCAAAGGCAAGAAGGTCAAGGGCAAGGAGGTCTACGGCTTCCTCGATCAACCGAAGCCGTGGGGCGGGTTCCAGTTCTATTTCACCGCGAGCCGTTCGACGGCCTACACCAAATATCCCGGCGAAAAGAACTGGATGTTCGACGAGAATATGAAGCCGCTCGTCAACAACCCAGGTTGGGTGCGCGCGATCCAGGACGTCGTTGACGCCCTCCCCAGCGAGCCCGCGGATCAGATCAACGCCGACCCCAACACGACCGCGTTCCAGCAGTTCCTGACCGGCACGGGCTCGCTGCTCGAGTGGTGGGGCGATATCGGCACCGTCGCCAAGACCAGCGACACGGCGACGATCGGCGACGTGCTCGACTTCGACATATTGCCCGCCTCCGACGACGTGTACAACTTCCGCAAGGGTCAGTGGGAGAAGCTGCCCACCGGGCCTAACGTCGCCCCCAACATGGCCTATCTTGGCTGGGGCATCTATGTGATGAAGAGAGTTGACAGCGATGAGAAACGCCATAAGGCCGCGTGGAGCGCGGCCGCGCATCTTGGCGGCAAGGACCTGTCGATGTGGACGGCGGCCTATCCCTCCGGATTCCAGCCCTATCGGAAGAGCCACACCAACCTCGACCTGTGGGCGCTCGCCGGCTACGACAAGAAGTATATTGGCTCCTACATGGACTCGCAGTCGACGTCGTACAACCATCCGAACTCGTCGATCGAGCCGCGCATCCCAGGCATCTTCCAGTACTACAGCATTGCCGAGGATGAACTGCAGAAGACATTCGCGGGCAAGCAGACCGCTCAGCAGGGCGCCGACAATGTCGCGGCCGCCTGGGAGAAGCTGACTGACAAACTCGGGCGGGAGAACCAGGTCAAGTACTATAGGATTGCAATGGGCCTTGCCTGAGCAAGCCGTCCTTTCTCGAGAGACCGGGCGTCGGCGGCGAAGAACGCGCTGCCGGCGCCCGACTGCGCGCGGGGCCGTGGTCCCTCTTGCCGCCGAAACGGACCTGGCGCTATGAGCAGCGGCAGATTCGAGGCGCACGAAGGCATCCCCCCTGGGCAAGCGTCGGTCGGCGCCTGGATCTTTCGCCTTGCTTCAGTATTGCTCATCGGGATCGCCGCTTTGCAACTGGCTGGGGCGCTCGGCCTTGTCTCATTGCCGTTCGCCAACTGGCGCCCAACCCTCTACGTCTTCGTGCTCTGGGCCTTGGCGCTCGGCGCGAGCCAGGTCCTCCGGCACGGCGAAGCCGGCAAGCAAACGCTGTTCGTGCTTCCCGCCCTATTGTTCACCGCGGCGATGGTGATCTTCCCGACGATCTTCGGTCTCTATATCGCCTTCACCGACTGGAATTTGAATGCCGAGTCCGGCCACCACTTCAACGGACTCGACAATCTTCGCACCCTTTGGGGCGATTCCTATTTCTGGAACGCGCTCGGCAACATGGTCTTCTACGTGTTGACGGTGCTCGTTCAGTACGTGATCGCCTTTGGCCTTGCTTTGCTGCTGAACGCCGATATCCGCGCGCGAAAGTTCTTCCGCGTCGCGTTTCTTATGCCGTTCATGCTCAGTCCAGTGGCCGTGAGCTGGATGGTCGGCAAGTCGCTCATGGAAAACCGCTTCGGGCCCCTCGCGAATTTCGCCAGATGGCTCGGCTGGGAGAACGTCGCTTTTTTCACCGACCCCTGGATCGCCCGGACGACGATCATCGCCATGGACGCCTGGGTCTGGATCCCGTTCATGGTGATCCTCCTGCTCGCAGGCTTGCAGGCGCTGCCGCATGAAGTGAAAGAAGCCGCCAAGGTTGATGGAGCGAACGCCTGGCAATCCTTCTGGGAGATCACGTTTCCGCTGATGCTTCCGGTAAGCGTGACCGCGATCATCCTGCGGACCATCTTTGAACTGAAGCTTGCGGACATCGTGATCAATGTCACGTCGGGCGGCCCTGCCGGCGCAACCGACACGATCTCGAGCTTCGTCTACCGGGAATACCGGGACCGCTCCAACGTCGGCTATGCGACAATGGTCGCCGAAGTCTACCTCGTTATCATCATTGTCTTCATCATGCTTCTCCTGAAGGTCGCCAACCGCTACATGCAGAAGATGACCTGACGGCGAAGGAATGGAAGCTTGGCGCGTCCTGGAGAGACCGTTGTGACGACCGCGATCGCGAACTCGGCGGCGGACGAGGGCCAGATTGAAGCTGGATCATTGGCGTCCTGGGTCGCGCGCTTCGGCGGCAAAACGATCGTTTACGCGCTCCTCATCCTCTGGACGTTCATCGCGCTTTTCCCGATCTACTGGACACTCTCGACCTCGGTGAAGCTCGGGCGCGACGTCGTCCAGGGCCACCTCGTCCCATGGGTCGATTTCGCGCCGTCCTGGAAAGGATGGCAGTCGCTCGGGCTTTCCCCCGACACGATCTTTGCGACCTCGGACGTGAGGGATGAATTCTTGAAGAAGTTCGTCAACAGCGTCATCTGCTCAGTCGGCGCCTCCGCTTTCGCAATTCTCATCGGCTCGCTCGCCGCCTACGGGCTCAGCCGTTTCGATTACAAGTTCGGCCCGTGGCGCAACAAGGACCTCTCGTTCTTCTTCGTCTCGCAGCTCATTCTGCCGCCGGTCGTCCTCGCGCTGCCGTTTCTCGTTCTGTACAAAGAGCTGGCGCTGCTCGACACCCGCCTCGGACTCATCCTCGTCTACACGCTCATGGTCCTGCCGATCGTCATCTGGGTGATGCGCGACCAGTTTGACACAATCCCTCCGGAGATGGAGCAGGCGGCGCTGGTGGACGGCTGCACGACCTGGGGCGCGTTCCTCCGTATCGTCCTTCCGATCGCGCTGCCGGGCATGGTCGCGGCCTTCATCCTGTCGCTCGTTCTCTGCTGGAACGAATATTTCTTCGCCTCGCTCCTGACCGGATTTGACGCGCAGACCCTGCCGGTCATGGTGGCGAGCCAGACAGGCTCGTCCGGAATCAACTGGTGGACGATCGCGGCGCTCGCGACCGCGGCGATCACGCCGCTTCTCTTGATCGGCATTTTCCTCGAGCGCTACATCGTCATGGGCCTTACCGCGGGAGCGGGCAAATAGCCGAGGAGCTCTTGTTCGGCGCCGGGCCGTCGCGCGACCGCCTTCGGGCGCTCACGATCGAGCTTATGCTGATCCCCGGCCTTAGCGGCCATGAAGGCCGCGTCCGCCGGCGCCTCGCCGCCGAGATGGCGAGTTTCGGTCTCTCCGCGACGACCGATCGGCTCGGCAATTTGATCGCGACCGCTGAAGGCGACCCGGACCGGCCGAGCGTGATGCTCTTCGCGCATATGGACCAGCTCGGATTCGTCGTTCGCAAAATCGAGGCGGCCGGATTCCTCCGGCTCGAGCGGCTTGGCGGCGTGCCTGAGCGGGCGCTCGCCGCACAGGAGCTTCTCATCTGCGTTGGCGAGGGCCGTGACCTTCCCGCGATCGTCGGCAACAAGAGCCACCACGCGACGAGCCCTGAGGAAAAGTTTCGCGTCGTCCCGTATCAGGAGATCCTGGTCGACGCTGGCTTCTCGAGCGCCGAAGCCGCCTTGTCCGCGGGCGTCAAGATCGGTTCCCCGGTTGTTTACGCGCCGCGCGCCTTCACGCTCGCCGGCGACAGAATCGCCGGAACTTCGGTCGACGATCGCGCTGGCTGCGCGGTGATTGCGGAGGTCGCGCGGCTGCTCGCCCCCGTTCGTCAACGGCCCACGATCCATTTCGTTTTCTCGACCCAGGAAGAATACAATCTGCGCGGCGCGATGCCTGCGGCTCAGACGCTCAAACCCGACATCGCCATCCAGCTTGATCTCATGCTCGCGACCGACACGCCCGACATGCAGGCGCGCGGCGACCTTTCGCTTGGCGGGGGCCCGGGCATGAGCCTCTACAGCTTCCATGGACGCGGCACGTTGAACGGCACGATTCCGCACCCCGCGCTCGTCTCGCTTTTTGAACGGGCCGCGGACCATGCCAGTCTGCCGCTGCAACGCAGCGCGCAAGTCGGCGTGCTGACCGACTCCTCCTATGTGCAGCTTGTCCATCACGGCGTCGCCGCGATCGACCTCGGCTTCCCCTGCCGCTATACGCATTCGGCGCTCGAGGTTTGCGATCTTTCCGATCTCGTCGGCCTCTCGGCGCTCCTCGTCGCCGGACTCTCGAGCATTGAGGCCGGCTTCAGCCTCAATCGCGACGACTATCCGGAATGAACGCCACTCTCGGCATCGACATCGGGACCTATGAATCGAAGGGCGTTCTCGTCAACGCCGACGGACGGGTGTTGGCGAGCGCCGCTCGCCCGCACGAACTCGTCGTGCCGCGCGCGGGCTGGGCCGAGCATCGCGCCGATGAAGACTGGTGGGCTGACTTCGTCTGGCTCAGTCAAAAACTCCTTGCTGACAGCGGGCTTGACGCTTCGGAGGTGAAGGCCGTCGGCGCAAGCGCGATCGGCCCGTGCATGCTGCCCGTCGACATGAACGGCGCGCCGCTCATGAACGCCGTGCTTTACGGCGTGGACACGCGCGCGTCCCGCGAGATCGAGGATCTAACCGCACACATCGGCGCCGACCGCGTCCTCTCGTTCGGCGGCAACGCGCTGACGTCGCAGGCCGTCGGCCCGAAGATCCTGTGGCTCAAGCGCCACCGCCCGGACATTTATGCGAAGGCGCGGAAGTTCCTGAATTCGACATCGTTCCTTGTCCATCGGCTGACCGGCCGCTTCGTCACCGACCATTACAGCGCATCCAGCGTCGCGCCCCTCTATGACATCGAGAGCCGAACATGGAGCGAGCTGCTCGCGCCGCACATCACGGAGCTCGAGCGCCTGCCGGAGATCGCCTGGACGACCGAGGTCGCGGGAACGGTCACGCGTCGGGCGGCCGAGGAAACCGGGCTTGCGTTTGGAACGCCTGTCATCGTCGGGACGATCGACGCGGCGGCTGAGGCGATCAGCGTCGGCGTCCTTGAGCCGGGTGAGACGATGCTGATGTATGGCTCGACCATCTTCACAATTCGGATCGGCTCCGAGCGCATCCGGGACCCGCGGCTCTGGCATGCGCCGTGGCTGTTCGCCGATCAATACGCCTCTATGGCTGGTCTTGCGACCAGCGGCACGCTCACCCACTGGTTCGCCGACCAGCTTGCGCGAGACCTGAGCCCAGAGGTGGCGATGGGGGCGCTTGCGGCGGAGGCGGCGACGTCCCCGCCCGGCGCGAACGGCCTCGTTTTTCTCCCCTATTTCTCGGGCGAGCGGACGCCAATTCATGATCCGAACGCCAGAGGGGCTATCTTCGGGCTGACGTTGGCTCACACGCGAGCGGACATCTACAGGGCGGCTCTCGAGGGGATCGCCTTCGCGACCAACCATATCTTCGATACTTACGCCGAGGCTGGAGCGCCGCCTTCGACGATCGCTGCGGTTGGCGGAGGACTGCGCAACCGGATCTGGACGCAGGCCACGTCCGATATCTCCGGACACAGGCAGCAGGCGCGAGAGGTCAGCATCGGCGCTTCCTACGGCGACGCCTTTCTCGCAAGGCTTGCGCTCGGCGACGTCTCCAAATCGGCGATCAAACAATGGAACCCGGCCGCGTTCTCAATCGAGCCTGATCCGCGCAACGCGCGCGTTTACGACAAGCGCTATGCGACCTTCCGCGCGCTTTATCCGCGCATGCGCGACATCATGGCGGAGCTTGGCGCGGACAGTGGTCGTGGGATAAGCGACGCAGATTGATCGAAGGAAACAGCTCTCACACTGCGTATGGATGGGCGCCGTCGTCATTGCGAGCGAAGCGAAGCAATCTAGGGGAACGTAGGGCGCCTCACGTTCTCTGGATTGCTTCGTCTCTGCGCTCCTCTCAATGACGGATCAGCCTGCAGGCCAATTGCGTCAGTCGAACACTCTTCGGACCACCGATTCCGCGACGCGCAGAATGCGTATCGAGCCAAGCGGCCTTAAGTACCCGCCGGAATAAAAATGCTGGATCGCAGCAACCCGCGACTTCAGAGAGTGGTTGAAAGCGACCCCGAACGCGTCCGCCTCCCGACGGACGATTTTTGCGGAGACGCGAAAATTCGGCAGCTCGAGCTCGATGGAATCGCCAAGAGCGCCCGGCGGCGCGCCAAAGATGCGCGCGCCGGTTATGGAAAGGTCGGCCAGTTGCATGAGCTGCGTGCGGTCGGCCGTCTTCACCGAGACCAATTCGCGCGACGTGAATCGTTCGGCGGCTCGCTTGCGCGGACGCTCGACGCAGACGAAGCAGAGCACGACGAGAACAATCAGATTGTACCAGGTCCAAGCCAGGGCCGGACTCGAGAAATGAATCTCGCCCGATCCGCCATTCACGTAGAACGCCCACAGGACCGCTGCGAGCGACAGAACGATCAGGCCGACGAAAGGACGCATGACCGTCCATTCGACGAACCCATGATTGCGGTCGCCCCCTTTGGCGGTGACCTGGAATTTTTGGCCCTGAGGCCGCGCCAATCCAAACACCGCAGCCTTCAGGATCTGAGGCATGACAATGATCTGGCTCACGTCGAAAAGGATCGGCGTGACCCTTCCGCCGGACAGCCAGTGCATCGTGAGGCCGTTCCAAAGCCAAAACGGCAAGAAGCGGGTCGCGAGGTCGTAGAGCGAAGCGTTAAACGGATGGAGATTGAAGGCAAGCGCAACGGGCGGGATGATCAGGCCTATGGCCCGCGAGAGCGGAACCGCGGTCCAATTGAGGAACACTTCCGTCAACGACAGACGATCGATGAAGGCGAGCGGGGAGCCCAAGGAAAGCGGGCCGCTGCGGCCCCGCGCAATCTGCATGAAGCCGAGGCACCAGCGGCTCCGCTGCGTGATGTACTCTTTCAAGCCTTCGGGAGCGAGCCCGTAGGTCAGAGGCTCGTTCAAATAGGCTGTCAGAAAACCCTTCTCCTTGAGCCGCAGGCTTAAGAGATAGTCCTCGGTCACCGAATCCGTCGGAAAGCCGCCGATCTCAATCAGCGGCCGCATCCTGACGATCGAAGACGTCCCGCAACAGAATGCGGCGGACCACGCGTCCTTGGCCGGGAGCACGATGTCGAAGAAGAAGCGCTGCTCGTCGGGCCAGAATTTGGTCGCGCCGAGGTTGATTTGAATGGGGTCCGGGTTGACGAAATGTTGCGGCGTTTGCACGACTCCGATCGCGGGATCGCGAAACAACGACATGGCGCGTTTCAAGAACTGCGGGGTCGGGACAAAATCGGCGTCGAGGATCGAGACGAATTCGGGAGGCTCGGGCAACGCGGCGATATGCTGGAGCGCGTGGTTGATGTTTCCGGCCTTGGCGTGCGCGTTGTCTGACCGCGAGAGGTAGCGACAACCGAGCTCGGCGCAGAGCGTCTTCGCCCAGGCGCGGCGGCTGTCGTCGAGCATCCAGACGCGAAAATTGGGATAATCCATGCCGAGCGCGCCAACGATGGTGCGCTCCAAGATTTCTCTCCCTTCATTGTATGAGCAGATGAGCACGTCGATCGAAGGCGGCTCATCCAGCGACGCAAGCCATTCGGCGTTTGCGTCTGCGTCGGGAGATCGGTCTCGCCTCCGGGTAAGGAAGAGCAACGAGAGCGCGGCAGTGAGAATCCCCACGAGCTCTGCGACGAGAAAGACGAGCGCAAGCGCATATTCGAAACTCAGTGCAGGCGCGGGCAGCGTCTCTGTGACCCGCCACCACGCATATTGCGCCGTGACGGCGAAGCAGCCCGCGACCATGAAGGCTCGACCTGTCGCGACAGGCTTCGGCCAGATCGCCGCACAGATGAAGAAAAGCCCCAACGTCGCGAGCGCCGGCTGGACGGCCGCAAGGATAGAATCGTCAACAAGGGCCAACACCGGCTTCAACCCTCGGAATTGGAGCCCTTCAGATGCGGTCTCGTTTCGCCGCTTGCCGCGTGGGCGGAATCCGCATTGCTGTCTCCGAAGATGACCGTTCCAGTTCGCCCGATCGAGCATCCGGCATCGCCCATGTCGTCCATTGCGATCGTTACGTAAAAGGGGCTCTTGCGCAGATTGATCGGAGGAATCGCGAAATTCGCGGGCGCTCCGGCGGCGCCGGTCAAATTGATGACGGTCCCGTGGTAGGTCCTGCCGTCCTCAAGCGGCCGAAAGGTCGCCGGGCTTCCGACCTCGAGACGGTTGTAGACCCGCTCATCGACGTTCGCGCTCACAATGGGGTTTGAGCAATCGAGCACGCGCAAGAGGTCCTGGCCCTTGTTCACAAACTCGCCGGGGCCAACTAGGATTTCCCAAACCCTACCCTTCAGCGGCAGAGCGACCGTCGCTTCGGAACGGAGCCGGTAGCGCGCCTCTTCCTCTGAAATCTGATCGGTGATGTGCGTGACTTGATTCCGCACCGCGACGAGTTGGGCGTCGAGCTCGCCCTTTTTCATCTTGAGTTCAGTTTCGCGTTGAATCGAGCTTGGGGCATCGTTGTAGCTGTCGCCGATGAACACGCCATCGGCGACCGCGTCATGCTCGACTTTCGTCTCTTCAAGACGCTTCTGAGCCGCCGCTTCCGCGGAGGTCGCGGCGTTCCATTCGTATTGCACCCGATCGCTTTCGGCGCCCGAAATAAAGCCTGTTTGCTGCAAATGGTCGCTGCGTCGCTTGGAGGCCGTCGTTTCAGCCGTTTTGGCGCTCGCGGCTTGAAGGTCCGCCGTCTGTCTCGCAAGCCTTGCGTCGATCAGCTTGAGGCGGCCTGCCCGATATTTTTCGGCCTGAAGGCCGATCGCATCGAGAGCAGTTTGCGTCAATTGCGATTGACGCCCGAGCGTCTCCTCCTGCGAACTCGAGCGCGTTCAGGTCGCGCCGAAGCTCATCGAGGCGGCTTCGATCGGCGTAGGGGTTGGTGATGATCAGTTTCGGAGGCGCCGCAGTCGCGCTCCAGTTTGCTGTCTTCTCCCCGGGCGCCTGAACGATCCCCTCGATGGGCGCGCGGATTGTTTCAATTCGCGCGTTGACGATGGCCTCGACGCTCGTTGTTGCAAGCATCGCTCGAAGCGGGGCCCAGCCGAACGCAATCACGAGCCCAATCCCAAGCGCGATCTTAGCGAAGCGCCGCGCCGTCACCGCGTTCACGAGGCGCTTCTTCGCTGAAGGGGCTTCATCGACGGCGCCATCCTCGACGCCGGGTAAAAAACTGCGCTCCAAAATAGTTTGCACGGATCGCGCGCCGACCGGATGCTGCTTTGCCTGAGTTTCCTCAACGCGCGGATCGGCTACAGGCTTGGCGACCTCGGCTCGCCGGGTCGATGTCGGGTTCGGCGTTGCAGTCGAGGCGCCCGCCGCCGATCGCGGTCCCTCTGCGTATCTTAGATTGGACGACGGCATGAAGATGAAGCTCGGTTGAGGAGAAGCATGCGGATGCGAGACATTGGCGGATGGCGTTCTGCCCTCGAATAATCTCAAGACCGCTCGAGCCGCGGTTCATCTTTGCTGTGCGTCCTCTAAAGAAATAAATAACTGAATAGCACAGATAATAGCGATCAGGCCGGCTCGATCCTTATCCGCCAAATCCAGCAAGCTTTACGCGGCGTCAGCTTCCGGAGGCGCCGAAGCCACTCGCCCCTCCGCCCGAAAGCGCTTTCGCAGACAGCGCGGCCGGTGCAGCCAGCAGCCTCGGCAAATTCGGGAGTTGCTAAATCCGTGAATCGTCGTTCTACTCCGAGTGGATTGGCTAAAGTCGATCTGTCGCGCCAGCTCGGCGAGATCAGGAAAGGGGGCGCCTCCTCTGTCGAGGCGTTCCGACTGCTCTCACCCGACGGCGCGACCAAAAGCGACCATGAGGAGGAACGCTATGATTAGAGGGCTTGCAGCCGCTGCGATTGTTGCGGCGACTTGTCTCTTAAGTTCGGCAGCTTTCGCTCAGTCGGGAGCGATCAACAAGGCCGTCGGCGGCTACACTTGGGAGGACGCCGCGAAAGAGGCGCCGACCACCAGGAAAAACGGCAAGCCGCTAACTTTCGCGATCATCACCCACACGGCAGGCAACGGCTTCTTCGATCCGGTCTATGTGGGCGCTCAGGTCGCCGCCAACGCGTTCGGAATCAACCTGATCAAGCTCGGCTCGGAAGCGCCGATGGACGACATCCCGCGCGAAATCCAGATTCTCAATCAGATCGTCAACGATCCGACCATCAATGGCGTGATCATGACCACGCCGCAGGTCGGCGCCTATAACGACCTCATCAAGAAGCTGGAAGATCGCGGCGTCGTCGTCGCCACGACCAACTCGTACGATCCCACGCTCTATGACCGCAACAACATCAGCCATACCGGTCAGGACGCCTCGGCGGCTGCGATCGGCGGCGAAGCGATCGTGAAGTGCCTGAGTCAAGAACAATATCAAGGGCGGTTCGATCCTGTTCCCGAACACCGTGCCGGTCGGCAATATCGAGGTCAACAACCGCGTGAAGGCGGCCTTCCAGGCGACGGTCAAGGCTCTCAAGGCCGCCAACCGTCTGCAGGATTTCAAGGTCGACGCCGGGCCTAACAACATCGGCGTCGATGTCGGCGCCGACATCACTCCCGCGCCCATCGTGCAGTTGATCGAGAGCCGCAAGGATGTGGTGGGACTGTTCGGACCGAACGGCGGCGTGACGCCCGCGATCGGCGACGCCATCTCGCAACTCAAGCTCAACAACAAGATCTGCTCCTATGGCTTCGACCTCGGACCCAAGCAGCTCGAACAGATCAAGACCGGCGCGTTGCAAGGCTCGCTCGGACAACAACCCTTCCTGCAGGGTTTCTATCCGGTCGTTCAGCTCTACCTGCAGATTGATCGCAACATCTCGGCGGCGAATTTGGACACGCGCGCGCAGCTCGTGACCAAGGAGAATGTCGACAAGGTCGGCAAGCGCTTCGAGAACTGATCGCATAGGCGTTCGACCGCGTGAGCTAGGCTCAAGCCTTGGCTCACGCGCCTCGGTTCAGATCGATGACCGCTCTCACCAACGAGGCAAGCGTTCGCGACATGGGACGCGAGGCTCCCCTCCTGTTTGGAGGCTGGGAGGTCGGCCTCCTTGTCATTATGGGGATCCTCTACGCGGGCGGCCTCTATCTCAATCCCGCCTTTTTCGGATCGACCGACGCGCTCTTTTCCGTCCTGCGAGACGCGTCGCGCTACGGCGTGCTCGCGATCGGCATGACATTTGTCATCGTCAACAAGGAGCTGGACCTCTCGGTCGGCTCGACGTTCGGCCTTACGGCGGCGATCTTCGGCATGGTCTTCGCGCCGACCTATTTCGACATGGGCGTCTGGACGGCCGTAGGCTGGTGCCTCGTCATGGGTCTCATGATCGGGCTGATCAACGGCTTCATGGTCACGGTCCTGGAAGTGCCGGCCTTCATAGCGACGCTGACCATGCTGTTCATCGGCCGCGGAATCATCCTTGGCCTTACCGGCGGCAAGAACATCGCCTTCGAGATCAAGGCGGCGGCCTATCCCGGTTTCTTCCATCTGGGCGAGATCAACGCGCTCGGCTTCAACAACCAGATCATCCTCTTTGTCATCATCGCCGTGATCGCTGCGGCGGCGCTCGCCTACACGACGATTGGCTGGACGACGTACTCCGTCGGCGGCAACGAGCAGGCGGCGCGCTACGCGGGCATCAATACGCGCTTCGTCCGCATGCGCTCCTATGTGCTCTCTTCGCTCTGCGCGGTGACTGCGGGCCTGATGAGCGTCGCGCAGAACAAGGACGCCGATCCGCTGGCCGGGTTCGGGCTCGAGCTCATCGCCATTTCGTCGGTAATCGTCGGCGGGGCGGCCATTTTCGGCGGCCGGGGTCGGATCCTTGGCTCCTGCCTTGGCGCGATCCTCATCGGGCTCATCGACAAGGTGCTGCGCGAGGGTGTTCCCACCACGCGCACCGTCGACCTCGGCAATGGCGAGACGGCGCAGGTCGCGGCGGTGACGCAATTGCCGCCCGGCGCGGTTCCGGCGTGCCTGGGCGTGATCCTCATCATCGCGGTCCTCATCGAGCCGTGGCTCGTCCGACGGCGCGCGATCCCGCGCCTCTGGGCCTGGCTGCGCGGGCGACCGGCGCCGCCGATACCCGATCTTGGCGGAGTCGCGATCCTGGGCGTCCAGACCCGCGGCGCGACCGTGCAGGCGCGGGGCTTGGGCAAACGCGGGCTCGCCGCCTTCTTCTACCGCCGAGACGCGGCGGCGGTGATCCTGATGGTCGCGCTTTGGCTGTTCGGCTTGTGGGCCCGGCCGGATTTCTGGGGCGGCCTCGACAACAGCTTTGCCATTCTGCTCGCCTTCTCCGAAATCGCGCTCCTCGCTGTCGGCCTCACATTCGTGATGGCCAACGGCGACATCGACCTTTCGGTCGGTTCGGTGCTCGCGCTATCTGGCGCGGTCGCTGCCGTGATCATGAAGGATACGAACTGGGGACCGCTGGCCGCGGTCGGCGGCGGAATCCTGGCCGGCGTCGTCGCCGGCCTCATCAACGGCTGGCTCACCGCCTATGTCGGCCTGCCAGCCTTCATCGCCACGCTCGGGCACATTCTATTGGGCGCGCGGAATCGGCTCCTCGATCGTCGCCGGCACGCAGCTCAATGGCTTTCCGGAATCGTTCAACCTCATCGGCCGAAATCTCTACGAGCTCCTCGACGCCATGGGCCTCGCGCCCACGGGCGGCCTCTGGCTCGCCTTCGCCAAGGCGGTCAGCGTGCAGACCATCTTCGTCCTCGTGGTCGCGCTCATCGCGGGGATTGTGCTCGGCCACACCACCTTCGGGCAAAAGGTCTACGCGATCGGCGGCAATGAACGGGCCGCGAGTTTCGCCGGGATCAATACGCGGCGGGTGCGTTTCATCTCCTTCCTGATCTCGTCCACATGCGCGGCCTGCGCCGGGATCATCTACGACGCTTTCTATCGCAGCTTCATTCCGACCGCCGGACAATTGCGCGAACTCGACAGCATCTCCTCGATCATCATCGGCGGCGGATCGATCTTCGGCGGCTACGGCACCATGCTCGGCTCGCTCGCGGGCGCGGCGGTGATCACGCTCATCCGCTCGCTGCTGTCGCTCCAGATCATCCTGAAGGACGGCTCGTCCTTCGTCCTGCCGCAGCAATGGCAGAACGTGTTCATCGGCTTGATCCTCATCGTCGCCGTGGTCGGCGACATCTGGCTGCGCCAGCACAATATCCTGGGGCTTTGGTTCGGCCGCAGGCGCGTCGCCGACGAGCCGGCGCGCGTCGAGCCTGTCAAGGAGGCGAAGGCATGAGCCGCCCGGTGGTAGAGATGCGTTCGATCGAGAAGAGCTTTGGCCCGGTCAGAGCGCTGAGCGACGTCCATCTGACCTTGATGCCGGGCGAGGTCCTCGGCCTCGTGGGGGACAATTCGGCGGGCAAGTCGACGCTGATGAAGATCATGACCGGCGCCTATCAGCGGGATTCAGGCGATGTCATGATCGACGGCGAGCCCGTGCATTTCAAAAGTCCGCACGAGAGCCGCGATCTCGGCATCGAGATGATCTACCAGGACTTTGCTTTGTGCGGGAACCTCGACGTCAGCCAGAACATCTTCCTCGGCCGCTGGCCTCGCCGCTTCGGCATCTTCATCGATCGCGCGCGCATGCACGTCGACGCGCGCACGATCCTCGACCGCCTGAAGGTCGACGTGAACTCGGTCTATCAGAAGGTCGAGAGCCTTTCCGGCGGCCGTCAGCAATCCGTCGCCATCGCGCGCGCGATTTCCTTCGAGCCCAAGGTGGTGATTTTCGATGAACCCACCGCCAATCTCTCGGTGACGGCGACCAATCGTCTCCTGGAGACGATGCTTGAGCTGAAACGCCACCGGGTGTCGCAGATCATCATCTCTCACCGCCTGAACGACATATTCGAGGTGGGCGACCGGGTGATGGTGCTGAAGCGCGGGCGCAATGTCGGCGAGCGCGCGATCGCCGAAACCACCGAAAAGGAAGTGCTGGAGCTGATCGTCTCCGGCGTTCCGGAAACGGTCGCCGATGCAGCGCTGAGCTCTTAGAGTAGCTGCGGTTAGTCCGTCATTGCGAGCCATAGGGCGTCGATAGACGCCCGTCCCGCCGGGCGGGCTATGGCGAAGCAATCCAGAGATCGTAAAGCATCCTTCGTTCTCTGGATTGCTTCCGTCGCCATAGCGCGTGGAAAGACGGGCGCCCTTCGACGCCCTACGGCATCCTCGCAATCACGACTCCTTCCGCGGGAATGACAAAGCCGCCCGCTTGCGTTCCATATAAGAGGTCGCCCGCCAGTCGCGCTTGACAGGGAGGCGGCATGCTGGTCTGGTGACTAGACCAGCAATGCCGTTGGGATTGAGCTTAAGGCACGGGTTTGCGGTCGCCGCCGACGAGCATCTTTTCGCGCGCTCCGCATCTCAAGGCCGAGATCGGCCGGCGCACGGTGCGCGAGCGGATCAGCGACAAGCTTGCGTCGCTCATCGCGTCCGGCATCCTTCAGGTCGGAGAAGAACTGCCGAGCGAGCGCGAACTCGCCGCTCTCCTGGCGGTCAGCCGCGAGACCGTGCGGGGCGCGATCCAAACGCTGGCCGCGATCGGCGTCGTGGCGGTGAGCCAGGGCTCGCGCACGCGTGTCGTCAGCCGGAAGATCGATACGTTGAAGATCGGCGTCACCAGCCCGAGCGCGATCAACACCTACGAGCTCGATTCCGTCCACAAGGCGCGCGTCCTCATCGAGCGCTCCGTCGCCGCGGAAGCGGCCGTCCACATCGACGATTCGGCGCTTCACCGCCTCGAACAGTCGCTCTTGATCCAGAAGCAGACGATGCGCGATCCCGTGCATTTCCTGATCTGCGACCGGGAGTTTCATCTCACCATCTATCGCTCTTGCGGCAATCCGCTGCTCGCCGACTTTGTCACCGATCTTTATACGTTCATGCTTGATCACCGCAGGAGCGCCGTCTCTCAGCCGGGCGCGATCGAGAAGAGCTATCTCGATCATGTCGCGATCTTCAACGCTCTCAACGCCCGCGACCCGCACGCCGCGATCGACGCGATCGGGCGGCATATCGACCGAATCTACGCTACCACCGTCGAGATCCTCGCGGACAAATCGAAGTCACGGAAGAGCGCTTGACTTCGACAACGCCGCGTGAGCAGAGCCGCATTTCGTCAACGCCGGGAAGTCCGGCAAACTGGGAGGAGCCAAATGAAACTTACCCGCCGAGGCCTCATATCCGTCGTGTCGGCGCTCGCCGCGACAACGATGGGATTCGCCGCGCCCGCGCGCGCCGCAGATACAAAGGAGATTGTCTACCTGACGCCAGGGCTCGACCTGCCGTTCTGGCGCTATCTCTCCAAGGGAATCGAGGCGGAAGCCAAGAAGGCCGGCTATAGCTACACGGCGCTCGATTCCCACAACAGCGCCGAGACCCAGCTCAAGAACGCGCAGGACGCGATCGCGCGCGGCGTCGCGGGCATCGCGATTTCGCCCACTGACAGCTCGACAGCACCGAGCGTTCTTGCCCTCGCTGCGCGCGCGAAAATCCCGGTCGTCGTCGCGGACATCGGCACCAACAGCGGCGAGTATGTCTCGTTCATCATCTCCGACAACTATCAGGGCGCGTTCGGCGTCGGCGAAGCGCTTGCCGCGGCGTTGAAGGAGAAGGGCTGGACCGACGGCTCCGTCGGCCTCATCACCATCTCGCAGGCGCGCAAGAACGGCCAGGCGCGCACCGCCGGTTTCCGGGACGCCATGAAGAAGGCCGGCATCACCAAGGAGGCCGGCCTGCAGCAGATGCAGTCCTACACCGCCGACGAGACGTTCAAGTTCACCCAGGATATGCTGACCGCCAATCCGAACATGCGCGCTATGTTCATCCAGACCGATCAGCCGACTCTCGGCGCGCTTCGCGCCATCAAGGCGGCCCATCGCGAGGGCACGCTGCTCGTCGCCGCCTTCGACGGCATTCCGGAATTCGTCGATCTTCTCAAGAAAGGCGAGATCGTAGCCTCCGGCATGCAGCAGCCCTATCTCATGGGGGTGAAATCGGGCGACGCTCTGATCGCGTCGCTCAAGGGCGAGAAGCCGGAGAAGCAGATCCTGGTTCCGATCGTCGTCGCCACCAGCAAGAACATCGACCAGATCCTGCCGACCATCAAAGAGACCGTGTTCGCCAACGAACTCAAGTGACAAAGAGGGAGGCCGGCGGGCGACCGCCGGCCTCCCTGAAGTGAAACGATGACAGACCCGGGAATTCCACTCCTTGAGGCCCGCGCAATCTCGAAGAGCTTCGCGCAAACGCGCGCGCTCGTCGGGGCGAATCTCACGTTGCGGCCGGGCGTCACCCATGCGCTCCTGGGCGCGAATGGCGCGGGCAAGTCGACACTATCCCGCGTCATTTCTGGTCATGTCCGTCGCGACGGCGGCGAGATCCTCTATCGCGGCGCGCCGCGAGAAGTCCGTAGCCCGCGCGAGGCGCTGGATGCGGGCATCGCCATGGTCATGCAGGAGACGAGCCTCGCGCCGGACCTCTCGGTCCTGGAGAATATTTTTCTGCCCGATCTCGGCCGGCCCGGCAGGCTGTCGCGCCCGACAATGCGCCGAAGAGCGAGCGAAATTCTCGCCGATCTCGGTCAGGAGAACGCGGTCTCGCTCGATACCGAGGCGCGCGACCTTTCCGCCGCGCAGCGCCAGCTCGTCGAGATCGCCAAAGCGCTCGCGCTCAAAGCCAATCTCATTATTTTCGACGAGCCGACGGCGTCCTTGAGCCCGAGCGAAGTCGAGCGCCTGTTCGATGTCATCGCGCGGCTCGAAAGCGCGCAATGCTCGATCGTATTCGTCTCGCATCGTCTGGAAGAAGTGTTTGCGATCTCGGACGAGATCACCGTGATGCGCGAAGGGCGCACGGTCGCGGCCTCGCGGCCCACTTCGAGCCTGAACCAGACGGAACTCGTGCGCCTGATGGTCGGCCGCGATCTCGGGTCGATCTATGCGGCCTCTTCCGCGCCCATCGATACGCGCGGCGAGCCTGTGCTGTCCGTTCGCGCGCTGCGCGCCCCCCCGATGGTGCGCGACATCTCATTCGATTTGCATCGCGGCGAGATCTTGGGGCTGGGCGGCCTGGTTGGCGCCGGACGCTCCGAGACGGTCGAGACGCTGTTCGGCCTCAGGCCCCGCGCCGGCGGCGAAGTGCTTTATGAAGGACGGCCGTTCGCTCCGCGCTCTCCGGCCGAAGCGATCCGCGCCGGCATCGGCTTCGTCGCCGAGGATCGGCGCCGTCAGTCGATCGTGCCGGACCTTTCCGTGCGCGAAAATCTGCTTCTCGGCCACCTCGGCGCGCATCGCGGGTTCGGCCTCGGCTACGGCAAGCGGGAAAAGAAGATCGACGAACTGATGGCGCGTCTTGAACTGCCGCCGGACCGGCTGTCCGAGCCGAACCTCTTGAACTTCTCCGGCGGCATGCAGCAGAAGATCATCATCGCGCGCTGGCTGCTTCTGGAGCCCAAGGTGCTGATCCTGGACGAGCCGACCAAGGGCGTGGATATCGGCACGCGCGCCTCGATCTACGCAATCCTGCGCGACATCGCCGCGACCGGCGCGGCGATCCTCATCGTTTCTTCCGAATTCGAGGAGTTGCTCGGGCTCGCCGATCGCGTCATCGTGGTCAGCGACGGGGCTTCGATCGCCGACGTGCCGGCCGCTTATCTCGATGAGGAGAAGCTGACCCTCTTGGCCGCTCCCCGCGCCTCCATGGAGCGCTACCGGCGCCTTTTGCAGGAGCTCGCCAATCAGTGCGACGGCGCCGCGTTCTGGGCTATTCTGGATAACGAGCGGGTGTTTTGCCTCAATACCGCGACCGCGAACCCGAAGGCTGACCCCGCGCTGCACGCCGGCGCGGCGCCGCGATTCGACGAGACGCCGATTTCCGCGGCTTTAAGGGCGCGCGCCCCGGATTTCGTGATCGATCCGACAAGCGGCTTGAAGAGCCTCTTGGTCGATGTCCGCAGCCACCGCGGCCATGAACTGGGATCGATCGGCGTCGTGATCCGGCCCGACAGCGCCGCTCCGCCGGCCGAGGCGATGCGCTCCGCGATTCAAGACCGTTTCCGCGCGACGCTATGACCCAGGAATCCTCAAAACCGATCGGCGCCGTTGCGCCCGAGCCAACCGCTCAACGGCCAGGGCGCGGCTTCAGCCTTCGTTCGGCTCCGCTCGAACTCAGGATGCTGGCGCTGGCGATCGTCATCGCGGTCGCCTTGTCGCTGCTCTCGCCGTACTTCCTCAAGACGAACAATCTTCTCAATCTGCTCGACCAGTCGGTCGTCACCGGCATTGTGGCGATCGGCATGACCTTCGTCATTCTGACCGGCGGCATCGACCTTTCCGTGGGCTCCGTGGTCGGCCTGACCGGCGTCATCCTTGGCCTCGCTCTGCATCACTTTTCGATTCCGGTCGCCATTGCCCTCGCGGCGCTCTCGGGGGCCGGGATCGGGCTCTTCTCCGGATTGTTGATCGCCTATTTCGACCTCGCCGCGTTTGTCATCACGCTTGGCGTCATGGCGATCGGAAGGAGCCTCGCCTACATATTCTCAGGCCAGACGTCGATCAGCGATATTCCGCCTGAGCTCAACGATCTTGTCTACACGACCGTGTTCGGCATTCAGACAAACGTCCTGACCCTGCTCGCGCTTTACGCGCTCGCCTGGGCCTACCTCACCTACACCAAGGGCGGACGCACGATCTATGCGGTCGGCTCCAACCGCGAAGCGGCGCGCACCGCGGGTCTCAACGTCCTGTTCTACAGCGTCCTGCCCTACGTGGTCTCCGGGCGCGCTCTCCGCAGATCGCCGCGACGCTCATGTCGGCGCAGATCCTCTCCATCGATCCGCTCGCCGGCACCGGACTCGAACTCGACGCCATCGCCGCCGTGGTGATCGGCGGCGCGAGCCTCTATGGCGGCCGAGGCACGATCATCGGCACGCTGATCGGCGTGTTCATCATGGTGATGATCCGCAACGGTCTCAATCTGCTCGGCGTCTCGCCCTTCTGGCAAGGCTCGGCGATTGGCGGGATCATCATCGCGGCCGTTCTGGCGGAGCGGCTCTTGAGCCCGCGAACGCGACGCTAGCGCAACTATATTCAGGGACGAACCGTGATCGTCATTGCGAGCGAAGCGAAGCAATCCAGAGGCCGAAGGGCGCCCCGCTACTCCTGGATCGCCGCGTCGCTTCGCTCCTCGCGATGACGGCTCTGTCCGAAAGCCGCACGCCCTAGCTTCATGGAGCGAAATCATTGCCCAAGTTCGCCGCAAACCTATCGATGATGTTCACCGAGCACGCGTTCCTCGACCGTTTCGACGCGGCCGCGGAAGCGGGCTTCGCTTCGGTCGAGTTTCTGTTTCCTTACGATCATCCGCCCGAGGCGATCGGCGAGCGGCTCGAACGCAATCGTCTAACTCAGGCTTTGTTTAACCTGCCGCCCGGTCGTTGGGACGAAGGCGAACGCGGACTGGCGGCTCTGCCCGGGCGGTTCGACGAATTCAAATCCGGGCTCACACGCGCCCTCGACTATGTCGCGGCGACCAAGGTTAGCCGTGTGCACATGATGGCCGGAAACGCCTCGCGCAAGGATCCCGAGGCTGAGGTGAGCTACCGCCACGCCATCTGCCTATGCTGCGCCGATCCTTGCCGAGCGCGGCGTCGATCTCGTTCTCGAGCCGATCAACACGCGCAACATGCCCGCCTACTTCCTCAACGATTTCGCCTATACGAGCGCGCTCATCGATGAGCTGGGCTTACCGAACGTGAAGCTGCAATTCGATGTCTATCATCGGCAAATCCTGCACGGGGACGTGACGATGTCCTTCCGCGCCCTGCAGCCGATCGTCGGCCATATCCAGGTCGCGTCCGTCCCGTCGCGAAATGAGCCGGACGGCGAGGAGCTGAACTTCCCATTCCTGTTCGCCGAGTTCGACCGGCTCGGCTACGACGGCTACATCGGATGTGAATACAATCCGCGCGCCGGCACGCTGGAGGGACTCGCCTGGTTTAAGCCTTACAGGAGGGTTTGACATGCCGCTGCTCTTGGGCGCTGTCGCCGACGACTATACGGGCGCCTCCGATCTCGCGAACACGCTTCATCGCAACGGCCTTTCGACCATCCAAACCATCGGCGTGCCCGCGCCCGGTCTTGGAAGTCGACGACGCGGAGGCGATCGTCGTCGCGCTGAAGATCCGCTCGGTCGAGGCCTCGCAAGCGGTCGAGGCGGCCACTGCTGCCTACGATTGGCTCAGCGCGCGCGGCGCGCGGCATGTGATGTACAAGGTCTGCTCCACTTTCGACTCGACCGACGCCGGCAATATCGGTCCTGTGGCGGACGCTCTTGGAGCCAAGGCGCGCGGCGGCTGCGCTTTGGTGACGCCGGCCTTTCCGGAGACCGGACGGACCGTCTATCTCGGTCACCTGTTCGTCGGCTTGACGCCCTTGAACGAGAGCCCGCTCAAGGACCATCCGCTCAATCCGATGCACGATTCCAATCTGGTGCGGGTGTTGCAGCGGCAGTCGAAAGGGTCCGTCGGTCTCATCGATCTCATGACTGTCGAAGAAGGAAGCGGCGCGATCTCCCGCGCACGCGCTGAGCTGACGGCGCAAGGCTATGGGACGGCGATTGTCGACGCCGTCTTCGAGCGCGACCTCGAAGCGCTCGGCGACGCTGCGGCTGAGAGCACGTTCTCGGTCGGCGCCTCGGGCTTGGGCCTTGGCTTAGCGCGCGCGCTGTCGCGCGGCCGCGCCGGAACAGCGCATGCCGCGACGCTCGAAGCCGTGGGCGGAAGCGCCGCGATCCTGGCGGGGTCCTGCTCACGCGCGACGCTTGAACAGATCGCCGCAGTCGAGAAGGACATTCCCGTGCTGCGTCTCTCTTCCGAAGCTTTGATCAAGGGCTCGGGCGAAACCGATCGGGCGCTGAACTGGGCTAAGGACCGCATCGGGTCGGGGCCCGTCGTGATCGCGTCGAGCGAGGAGCCGGAACAGGTCGCGGCGCTCCAGTCGCGCTACGGCCGAGACAAGTCCGGTCAGGCGATCGAACACGCGCTTGGCGAGATCGCCTCGGGACTCGTCGACCCAAGGGGTGCGCCGGCTCGTCGTCGCGGGCGGCGAGACATCGGGCGCCGCGGTCGACCGGCTGGGGGTTTCCGCGTTCCGGCTCGGACCGGAAATCGCTGCCGGCGTGCCGCTCATGCGCACGGTCGGGCGGAAGGGGGGCGAATTGCAGATGGCGCTCAAGTCCGGCAATTTCGGCGGACGGGATTTCTTCACGCGCGCCCTAGGCATGACTCGATAAGGAAGCCGCGATGGGCGACGAGACGCGGGCGCGCGACGAGATCTGCGAGGTCGGACTCTCGCTATTCTCTCGCGGCTTGACCTTCGGATCGACGGGAAACATCAGCGTTCGTCTGCCCGACGGCGGCTGGCTGATGACGCCGACCAACGCCTCGCTCGGCAAGCTCGATCCCGGCAACCTTGTCCAAGTTCGATCATGAGGGCCGCCTGGTCTCGGGCGGCAAGCCGACCAAGGAAGCGTTCCTGCACTTCTGCATGTATAACGAGCGCCCGGACGCCCGTGCGGTGGTGCATCTTCATTCGACCCATTCGGTCGCCGTGAGCCTGCTTGCAGACGTCGACCCGCGTGACGCGCTGCCGCCGCTCACGGCCTATTTCGTGATGCGCGTGGGGCGGTTGCCGCTAGCGCCCTATTTTCCGCCTGGAGACGAGAGTCTCGCCAAAGCGGTCGGCGCGTTGGCCGGCGAGCACCATGCGGTGCTGCTCGCCAATCACGGTCCCGTCGTCGCCGGCACATCGCTCGAGAACGCGCAATATGCGACCGAGGAGCTCGAGGAGACGGCGAAGCTCTTCCTCATGCTGCGCGGCGAGACGATCAGGCCGTTGACGCCGGCGGAAGTGAGCGACCTGCGCGACGCGCTACAATCTGCGCTGACCGGCTCTCGCTTTACCCGCGCGCAAACGTCACGAGCCTGTAGTAAGATGCGCGCGATGTTCAAGGGACTATAACGATGGCCTTCTCAGATGTTTTCTCCCGCGTCGTCGAAGGGATCGGCGAAGCAGCAATCGTCTTGCGGGGACAGGACGGACGAAAAGTAACGCCCGCCACCGGCGCCAATCCAGCCATCCCTCTCGCCAAGCCGCAGGGCAGCCTTCCGACGCTCAAAATGCCGACCGCCAGGGGTTGGCCCGCGGGCCAGACGCCGAAGGCCGCCGCCGGGCTCAAGGTCAACGCCTTTGCGACCGGTCTCAAGCACCCTCGATGGATCTATGTGCTGCCGAACGGCGACGTGCTCACGGCCGAAGCGCTGTTCACGCCGGAGCCGATGAGCTCTCTCTTCGACTACGCCATGTTTGCCACGATGAAGCGGGCCGCGGCTGTCGGAGACAGCCCGAACCGCATCACGCGTTTGCGCGACGCCGATGGCGATGGCGTCGCGGAGACTAAGAACGCGTTCCTCGAGGGCCTGAACCAGCCGTTCGGAATGGCGCTTCTCGGCGATACGTTTTACGTCGGCAATACCGATGGCGTCGTCGCCTTTCCCTATGCGGCCGGCGCGGACCGCATCACCGAGCCAGGGCGCAGGCTGACCAAGTTCAATGGCGGCGGCCATTGGACCCGCAGCCTGCTTCTGTCGCCCGACAAAACGAAGCTCTACATCGGGGTCGGCTCGCTGACCAATATCGCGGACAAGGGCATGGCGGTCGAACAGGGCCGCGCCGCCATTCATGAGCTCGATTTGGCGACCGGGACGAGCCGCATCTTTGCTTCCGGCCTGCGCAATCCCGTGGGCCTCGCGTGGGAGCCTCAGACCGGCGTGCTGTGGACCGTGGTCAACGAGCGCGACGGCCTGGGCGATGAGACGCCGCCCGACTACCTCACCTCGGTTCGCGAGGGCGGCTTCTACGGCTGGCCCTATTGCTACTGGGGCAAGACGGTCGACGATCGCGTGCCGCAGGATGCGGCGTTGGTCGCGAGCGCAATCCAGCCGGATTATGCGCTCGGCGGGCACACGGCCTCGCTCGGCCTCTGCTGGCTGCCGGCAGGCGTGCTTCCAGGGTTTCCCGAGGGCATGGTGATCGGGCAGCATGGCTCCTGGAACCGGAGCGTGCTCAGCGGCTACAAGGTTATTTTCGTGCCCTTCGCGAACGGACATCCGTCCGGGCCATCGCGCGAGATTCTGACCGGATTCCTTGCGCCGGACGAGCGATCGTCATTCGGCCGGCCGGTCGGCGTGGCGTTGGGCCCGGACGGCTCGCTCCTGGTGGCCGATGACGTCGGCAATGTCATCTGGCGTGTGACGGGCGCTTAGCCGCGTTTCGCCAACTGCAGGCCGCGCAATGATGAAATCGTCATCGCGAGGAGGCCGAAGGCCGACGCGGCGATCCAGGAGCGGCAGAGGCGACCTACGTTCCCTGGATTGCTTCGTCGTTTCACTCCTCGCAATGACGATCGTGGTCCTTCAGCCCGCCGCTTTGACCGCGTTGAGCCGCGCCTTGCGCTTCTCGTAGCGGGCGTTCATCCGCGCCTCGGCCTCGGGCGAGCCGTCGTGCCAGGTGCCGAACAGCTTGTCCAAAGGCACGAGCCCGTCGCCGTAGTTCACCTCGAAATATTTATGGTGAAGGTAGTGGCCGTAGGCATGGCTGTCGAAAGCGCTCTCGCGCCCCGTCTCGATCTTGTCGAAGCCGATATGGCCGACAACCGCGCCGAACCCCGCGTAATGCAGCTGATAGATCGCGAGCACCGGGTTCGAAGGAATGATCACATGGATGAGCGAGGATGAGAAATAGAGGAGCTGCTCGACCGGATGCATCGACAGCGACGACCAGGGCGACGGATTGACCGAGTGGTGATGGACGCTGTGCACCGAGCGATAAAGCGGCGGCCAGTGGATCAGCCGGTGAATGCAGAAGAAGTGGAACTCGTGGAAGATCGGCACGATCAGCGCGAGGCACCCGAGATAGAGGGGATGCTGCGCGAACGAGAGCGAGGGCGCGTAGCCGTTGGCGAAGGCGTAGAGAATTCCGACCTCATAGGCCGTCCAGATCGGCACGCCCGTTCCGAACCCGCGGATGATCCCCTCGACGTTCTGGCTGCGGAACAGGAAGGCGTTGTTCTTCTGGTCGTTGGGAAATTTGGCGTTGTACTTGAAGCGGTTTCCTTGCGCCCGCGACATGTAGAGCCGGTACTCGAAGGCGCTGTAGAACAGGAACGACCGCGATGCAGTTCACAACGAAGAGCCTGAGGATCCAGCCCCAGGCCAATGTCTTCATGACTTCGACATCCGGCAGCACGAAGAACGCGTAGGCGACTGCGGAAGCGGCAAAGATGAGGTTCCAGGGGAGAAAATAGCCGGGAAGCCATTTCAGGAAGGCGAGAGGCCGAGGCGGAAGCATGAAGACGGGAGCGATGGTGAGAGTGGCGCTCGGCGTCCAGTCGCCCCGCTTGTTCCGGGCGCCAAACTTAAGGTCGTCCATGAGACCCTTCCTCCGCTCAATTCTATGCGCCGCCGCCGAGGCCCGCTGTTGGAGTAGAATAGGACGAAGGCCGGCGCCTCGCACCTGGTTTCTTCGTCATTGCGAGGAGCCATAGGGCGTCTCACGACGCCCTATGCGCGCTCCTCGCGATGACGGCCTTAGCCCGGCGCGCTCGCCGCTGGCTCCGGCTGAACCGGCTCAGATTTCTGCGAGCGCAGGCGGGCGGCTCCATCGGCTGTGCTCAGGCTATGCGCCGCGTTGATGAGCGCGAGATGCGAGAACGCCTGCGGAAAGTTGCCAAGCTGGCGGCGCTCATGCGGATCGTATTCCTCCGCCAAAAGCCCAACGTCGTTGCGCAAGGTCAGCAGGCGCTCGAACAAAGCGCGAGCCTCATCGTAGCGTCCCTGCAGCACGTAATTGTCGACCAGCCAGAAGCTGCAGGCGAGGAAGGCGCCTTCGCCGGGGGGCAAGCCGTCCACCGCCGTTCCGGTGTCATAGCGCAGGACAAATCCGTCGCGAAGGAGCTTGCGTTCGATGGCGGCGACAGTGCCTTGGACGCGGGGATCGTCAGGCGGCAAAAAGCCGACGATGGGGATGAGCAGCAGACTCGCGTCCAGCGTCGCATCGCCAAAAGATTGGACGAACGCGTTTTGCTTGCGATCATACCCGCGCTCGCACACTTCCGCATGAATCGCAGCGCGGATTTCTCGCCAGCGATCGACGGGTCCGTCGAGCCCGAATTCCTCGATCGAGCGGACGGCGCGATCGAACGCGACCCACGCCATCACCTTCGAATGGGTGAAGTGGCGCGGGCCGCCTCGCACTTCCCAGATGCCTTCGTCAGGCTCTCGCCAGATTTTCTCGAGGTGCGAAATGAGGCCGCGCTCCAACGCCCAGGTCGCATCGCTCGTGGCGAGACCCGCGTGGCGAGCGACGTAAAAGGCGTCGAGCACTTCGCCATAGACGTCGAGCTGGAGCTGTTTGACGGCGCCGTTGCCGATCCGGACCGGGGCCGAGCCTTCGTAGCCGGGCAGCCAGGGAATCTCGAATTCCTCGAGGCGCCGGTCGCCTGCGACGCCGTAGAGAATCTGCAGGTCGTCCGGCGACCCGGCCACAGCCCGCAGGAGCCATTCGTGCCAGGCCTTCGCTTCGTCGAGGATGCCAGCGCCAATCAGCGCGTAGAGGGTGAAGGTCGCGTCCCGAAGCCAGCAAAATCGATAGTCCCAGTTGCGCGGTCCGCCCAATTGCTCCGGCAAGGACGTCGTCGGGGCCGCGACAATGCCGCCGGTCTCCCAATGCGCGAGCGCTTTCAAAGTCAGAAGCGAGCGAAGAACGGCGTCGCCCCAAGGGTCCGATGATTGGAAGGCCGCCGCCCAGCCGGTCCAGAAGGAATGGACCTGTTTGCGCGCCTCCGCGAGCTCCTCCCCTGAGAGCGGCGGAGGAGCCGCGCGAAACGACGGCGACCAGTTGAGAACGAAGCTTGCCTCTTCGCCCTCGCGGACGGTGAAATCGCCGACGGTGCGGAGACCCTCTCCGCGCGTCTGAACGTTCGTGTCGAGCAGCACTTTGTCCGGGCCGGCGATGAACTGAAGCCGTCCGTCCTCCTGTTGACTGACCCACGGCACGATCGCGCCATAGTCGAAGCGCACGACGAGCTCGGTGCGCATGGAGACCTCGCCCTGAAGGCCCGTGACGATGCGCACCAGCTCGGACGAGCCGTTGCGCCGGTACATGAAATCGATCAGAGCGACCGACCCCTGCGGCGTCTTGAACACAGTTTCGAGAATGAGCGTGTTCTCCAGGTATCGCCGTGTGATCTGGACGTCGCCTTCCGCCGGCGCGACCAGCCATCGTCCGTGCTCGGGGCCGCCGAGCAGCGCGGAAAAACATGCGGCGCTGTCGAAACGAGGCAGGCAGAGCCAATCGATCGAGCCGTCGCGCCCGACCAGCGCCGCCGTCTCGCAGTTTCCGATGATCGCGTAATCCTCAATTCGAAGCGGCATACGTTTCTCTCAGCGAGGCGCCCCCGGGGCAGGCAGCCATACGATACCGGCTTCGCCAATTGAAGACAGGGCGGGGTCGGCCCGGATCACCGTCCGAAGGCGACAATCACGCTGCGGTCGCCGCAGGGCTGACCTGCCGACCCAACCAATTCTTGCGTGAAGCCGAAATCTGCACTATGATCTTCGGCGATGAAGAACCAGACCCACGACGGTTGCAAGTCCAGAAATGCGAGCTTTCCGACCTTCGTCCACAACCCACGACGCGAACTGCGGTTGGTAGGAGAGTTTTCCTATTTTTTCTCCCTTGTAACCCTTTGAAAAGGCTCAATTCTGAAAAAATAAGCGTTAGTAAACGCTAGCACTTTTACTAACGTTTAGGCCCGTTTAGCGTGGTTTAGCGTGGCTTTATTTGCACGAACCTCGCGCGAGGGTTGCATTTGCAGCCGCTTGTCATCCGCCTTCGGCCCGAGGCGGCGCGATGATCTGGTCGATCAGGCACTGTCGCGGCGGCTTGTCCGGCCTGAAACGCAGCAGCCGGGTCCCGTGGCGGAACCGCTCGCTGGTCACGTGGTCGTATCGCACTTCGACCACCAGCTCCGGCTTGAGCGGCTCCCATTCGCCGCTGCGCTCCGTGCTCCAGCGGCTCGGGCCCCCCGGCGCACGGCCTGTGAAACCCGGCGGCGCCTGCAAGGCGCGCAGCCTTCGGGTCAACGCTTCCCGCTCGTCATCGGCGATCGTCGAGGTGAAGCCGACATGATCCAAGAGCCCTTGCGGGTTGTACAAGCCCAGCAGCAAAGAGCCCACCTCATGGCTGCCCCTCAGATAGCGAAAGCCTCCGACCACGCAATCGGCGGTCCGCAAGCGCTTGACCTTGATCATCGCCCGCTCGCCGCTCTGATAGGGGCCGCTGAGCCGCTTGGCGACGACCCCGTCTCTGCCGTCGCGATCGAAATCATTGAGCCATTGCGTCGCCTGCGCCAGATCCCGGGTGCAGGGCGTGACAATGAGCTTTCCCGCAATCGACGCCTTCTCGCCGAAAGCCTCGAGCGCGCTCCGCCGCTCGGTGAGGGGAAGCGCCGCCAGTTGCGAGCCATCGGGGCCGACCAGCATGTCGAACAGGATCAATCGCGCCGGCGTTTCTTGCGACAAGCGACGGATCCGGCTCGCCGCCGGATGCAGCCGGGCCTGCAACGCGTCAAACGTGATGCGCCCGTTGAGCTCGATGACCAGTTCGCCGTCGACGACAAACTGCTCGAACGGGACGTCCAACAAGGTCTCTACGACTTCGGGGAAAAAGCGGCTCAAGGACGTGCCGGATTTTCCCTTGAGCTCGACTGCGCCGTCATTCTTGAAAGCGAGGCAGCGAAACCCGTCCCATTTCGGCTCGAATTGCCATGTCCTCGGTTCATTCGGCAGCGATTCCGCGGATCTCGCCTCCATGGGCGCGGCGCTCTGGCGCAGGGAATACAAGTCAGGGAACTCGACGCCAGGCCTTTTTCGGGCGTTCATCCGCGACTCCTTCGCACTCAGTCCAAAGCGCCTGTCAACAAGCGCGGACAGCGTCGGTTCCCAAGCGGACGTCCCGCCAGCCGCTTGCACTTGCAGTTTCGACCTCCCGGAACCGCTTTGTCAGATGCGAGTTTAATGGAATTGAGGCGTGTCAAATGGAGATGAGAAATGGCGCCGCGCGAATCCGAGCCGCAGAAGGAAACCGTCGAACGCGTCATGCACGAGTTCAAGCATGGCGAGCTTCGTTCCGGGACGAGCGGACAGAAGGTGAAGAACCGCAAGCAGGCGGTGGCGATCGCTCTCAGCGAAGCCGGCGCCTCCAACCAGCAAACGCCCAAAGAGAACAAGGAGCACTTGCGCCATACGAAGGCGAAGGAGCGTCGTGGGGAAACCGCGAAGGACGAGACCGAGGGCAAGCGATCTCATCGGCGGTCCGCGAAATAGGCGAGCGGTACGGTCGTGTCGCAGCCTTAAGCCGGACGTTCGGCCGGAATCTTCTTGCGCGCGCGGCGTCGAAATGCCCTTGCTCAAGCCGAGAGCAGTTTTTCCAGCCGGATTGGGAGATCCGCACGCGCACGCCAGTCGCATGGTAGACAGCGTTCGCGACGGCCGCGTTGACCCCGACATTGCCGAGCTCGCCCAAGCCTTTGACGCCGAGCGGGTTAACCCAATCGTCCGTTTCGGGAACGAGAATGACGTCGATCGTCTGGATGTCCGCGTTCACCGGGATCAGATAGTCGGCGAGATTGGTGTTGACATATCGCCCTGCGCGCTCGTCCAGCTCCGTCGCCTCGTGGAGAGCGGAGCTCAGACCCCAGATGATCCCGCCCATGAGCTGGCTGCGCGCTGTCCGCGGGTTCACGATTTTCCCGGCGGCGAAGGCGCCGAGCGCCCTAGGAACTCTGATCTCGCGCGTACGCGCATGCACGCGCACCTCAACGAATTGCGCGCCAAACGCGAAGGCGAGCTTATCTCCCTTCGGGCCGCCCGTCATCGCAACTTTGCCCGAATAGAGCCTCTCAATCGACTCCGGCGGCAGGGATCGCGGGACCAACTCGGCGTATTCTTCCAACACCGCCTGACCCATCTGTTGGAACACCGCGGCGAGCGGCGCCGCGGCGTCGCCTACGTACACATGCCCGTCGGCGAGCGCATAGTCGGCGATCGGGCGATCCGACCCTTCGCCGTTCATCGTTGCGGCGGCTTGGAAGAGCTTCGTCCGGATCGCGTCGGTCATGGAGCCGCCGGCGAAGGCCGGTGACCACGTTCACCTTGGTGGATCGCATAGTCCGCGTCGATTTTGACGGGCGCGTCCGCAAAGGCGCGCTCGGCGTCGCCAAAGGTCGGGTCTTTGTGCTTTTTGTCGACATCGGCGACGGACTTGTCTCCCCTTCGTCGTCCCCGTCAGCCCTATGTGGTCCCGCAACGCGTCAAGAAGCGAGGTGCGCGTATCAAGCGCAAGCGAATGCACTCGACCATTGAGGTCGAGCGAAATCGCCGCGAGTCCTTTCGAGGGGCTTGGCTGCTGCTCAGCGGCAGCGGGCCCAATCGACGCAACTGACAGGGCTGCGCCTGAAGCCGTCGCTCCGAGAACAGAACGCCGGCTGAAATTTGGACCCATGATGGGCACCGCATCGGAAAGGTTGGCGCGGTACCTCGGAGCCCAGCCATTCGTTCCGGCCGTCGGTGATCACGAATTCGCGCTCGGGGCGAACCTCCTGATCCCCAATCCGCGCGATCTTTGCCGTCGCTTTCATCGGTGGTTACGAGCCAACCGGCGCTAGTCGAACCACTCCCACTCGAGTCGATGCAGCCTTTCAGGCTTGCGTCCGTTCTTCGTCCGTGACTGTCGGTGAGCCGTCGCCGAGCCGCTCGTAGGCCGATCCGAGGACTTCGATCCGAATCTCGTGACCGGTCCGCAAGTCTCCCGCCGCCTCAGCGACGGCAACTTCGTAAGCGGCTTCCTGCGAAACGTAACTCATGCCGGGTTCGCCGTCGCGAGTGACCAACCACTTTTGGCCATTGGGCGCCACCCTATAAGCAACCATGGGCATTGTCTGTGTCCTCGACTCCCCTCTTGCCAGTAAACCCGCGACTGGCCCGAAGAGTTCCTTCCGGGCGCCCCTAAGCCCGGGCGTCATGGCAGCAGACGCTTTGGACAGTCCTCACCGCTATTGGCTAGCTCGCGATGCCGAATCGCTCCACATAGGCCGAGGCGCGCTCGCGCTCGCGCTCCGGATCGATTCCGAATTCGTCGGGCCGATAGCGATTGACGCCGTAACCCCCGTTCGGGGCCTGAGCGACTTTCGCCGCGATAGCCGCTCGCGCCTCTCGCGAGAACTCGAGCCCGAACGCATTGTAGATCTGCGCCACAGTTCCAACCGGATCGGCGACGAGCGAGCGGTAGTTGACGTGCGCGATCCGCGATCGCAGCGGAAAGGCCGGGTCATCCGCAAGCTTCACCATCCGCCGCATTCCGTCCTGCCAGTAGTCCGCGACCTTGCGGCCGATCTCCCGCCGGTCGATCGACGTGGTGAAAGGCGCACGCAGGAGCTCCGTGAGGCGCGCAGCGGAGACGAGCACATGACCGGGATCGCGGTGCACGAGCACCAGCCTCGCGTCAGGGAACACACGGGCCAGCGCATCGAACGAGAACACATGTTCGGGCGATTTCAAGATCCAGCGTCGCGGCGCGGCGCCCGGGCCCTGAAGGTGACGCAGAAACCGCCCCAGGAACCGGTAGCCCTCGTCATAGCCGGACCTATCAAGCCAGGCGCGGTAGGATGGCGCGCGATAGACGTCGTCATAGCGCGGGCTGCGGAAGACTTGGCTCGTGAAGCTCGATGCATTCCTCGGGCGCATCCGCCTCGATGGGATGCAGGTTTCTGATCCCAGGCGAGAGCCGGTTGAAGATCTTGAGCTGCAGCTGGACCTTTCTTCGCCCCGCGCCGAACTCAGCCGCGCGATGTCTAGGATGGGGATAGATCGCCTCCCAAATGCGCGGGGCACGGTTGGCGGGATCCTCCGCCAGCAGTCCGTGCAGGAACGTCGTGCCGCTGCGCGGCAAGCCGGCAATGAAGACTGGCGGCGCGAATGGCCGGCGCAGGATCGTCTCATCCTCGCGCTCTGCGTCCGCAAAGATCAGAAGCGTTGAGAGCATCCGCTTCAGGTCCCAGCCCGCCGCGAGACGTCCGAAGGACGTGAGCCGCGCCTCCTCACGAAGGCTGGAAGTCAGAGCGGTAAGCGCCTCGACAAGGTGGGGGTCTGTGAACGGTTTGGCGTCGAGGCGCGAAGCTTCCGCCGCCTCGGCAAACAGACGCTCCGGCGCTAGTCCAGCTTTGTCATCTCCGGCAACCGCGCCCAGGAGCCGTTTCATTGCCCAGGCTAACACAGCGCGACATGAGCTCCGAGAGTGAAAGACCCCCAAGCGAGGGCACTTAAGGGCTCGCGCCAAAAACCTCAACCCGCCGCAGCTTCAGGACATCGTCAGGGGGCCTGGCGACGGCGATTCATGCCGCTGTCGTCACAAAGCTGTAACCAAAAGATCACCATATCGTCGCCGTCCGCACACGATCTTATCGAGAATCGCCCTCTGAGATCCCGGGTCGTCACGCAGGTCGCCGCGGAGCCAACCGGATCGGAAATGGATTTTGGTCTCGAACAGATTGGCGGGCCGGCCGCAGCCTGGTTCTCCGCAATTTTCATCGCCGCCAGCATTTTTGGCTCAATGTGCGCCTTGGGCGCAGCATGGGCGGCGTGCTGGTTTGTGCGACAGCCCGCGGCTCCGGCTCCAACAACCTGGCCGGATGTCTCGGTCCTGAAGCCGCTCTTCGGCGCCGAGGCGCGACTGTCCGAGAACATTGAGACCTACCTCCATCAGGATTATCCGGGCGGAATTCAATATATTCTCGGCGTCCAGGATCCGGCCGACAGCGCAATTCCAGTCGTGAAATCGTTGATTGAGCGATATCCGCGGCTCGATCTTCACCTTGTCGTCAACAGCGCCGCGCATGGCGCCAACCGCAAGGTCTCAAACCTCATCAACATGGCGCAATTCGCGCGCCATCCCGTCATTGTCGTGAGCGATAGCGACGTGGCTGTCGATCCAAACTACCTGCGCGCACTGGCGGCTGAACTCGCGCAGCCCGGGGTCGGCGCCGTCACCTGTCTCTACCGCGGCCTTCCAAGCGGCGGTTTCTGGTCGCGGCTGTCCTCCCTGGCCGTGAACGATCATTTCCTGCCCGCCACGATCCTCGGCCTCGCGCTCGGGCTGGCGCGGCCATGCCTCGGCGCGACAATTGCGTTATCGCGTGAAACCCTATCGCGGATCGGAGGCTTTGAGACAGTCGCCAACCAGCTGGCCGATGATTACGCCATCGGCAAGGCGGTGCGTCGGGCTGGGCTTCGAGTCATCGTTCCCCCCTTGATGGTCGCGCATACATTTGAAGAAAAATCTCTGAGCGAGGCGGTTCGGCATGAACTGCGTTGGGCCCGAACGATTCTCACTGTCGATCCGATCGGATATAGCGGCAGCGTTTTCACTCACGCCTTGCCTTTGGCGCTAGTCGCGGCGGCCATTCGGGGGTTCGACGCGTTGGGATGGGCCGTGGTCGTATGCGCCCTGGCGTGCCGGCTGTTTTTGAAGTATCGCCTCACGCGCGAATTTGATTTGCCAAATCCCGATTATGCCCTCCTTGTCGCCCGGGACATCCTCGCGTTTATCGTTTATTTCGCGAGTTTTTGGTCAACACGGGTCAGCTGGCGGGGACAGGATTTCGCTGTCGCGCGGGATGGAACGCTGCTGGCGACGGCCGAGCCGGCGAACTGGCTCCGGATCTTGATGGAAAGGCGAGGTGATGCGCACGCTGTTTCTTCAGGCCCCCTCCTTCGACGGGTTCGACGGCGGCGCCGGCGCTCGTTACCAGACGAAGCGCGAGGTCGCCTCCTTCTGGTATCCGACTTGGCTGGCGCAGCCGGCCGCGCTGGTCAAGGACAGCAAGCTGATTGACGCGCCGCCGCACAACACCTCCCTGGCCGAAGTTGTGGCTGACGCCCGAAATTTCGACCTGGCCGTCGTGCACACGTCAACGCCTTCCTTCGCCTCCGACGTGAAGGCGATCACGGCTCTCAAAGACGCCAATCCAGCGCTGAAGGTCGGGTTGATTGGCGCCAAGGCCGCGGTCAACGCCGAAGGAACCCTCAAAGCCGCGCCCCTCGTCGACTTTGCCGCGCGCAACGAATTTGACTTCACGATCAAGGAAGTCGCGGACGGGCGGGACTGGAAGTCGATCCTCGGCCTCACTTACCGAGACGCCAACGGCCAGATCCAGCATACGCCTGACCGGCCCATCCTGGAAAACATGGACGACTTGCCGTTCGTCACGCCCGTCTACAAGCGCGACCTGAACATCTACAAATATTTCGGCGGCTACCTCAAGCACCCCTACATGTCCTTCTACACGGGGCGAGGCTGCAAGTCGCGATGCACGTTCTGCCTTTGGCCCCAGACGGTCGGCGGGCATCGGTACCGCACGCGTTCCGTCGGCCACGTCATCGACGAAATGAAGTGGGCGAAGGCGGCTTTTCCCGAGGTCAAGGAATTCTTCTTCGACGACGACACATTCACCGACAATCTGCCGCGCGCCGAGGCGATCGCGCGAGAGCTTGGCAAGCTCGGAATCGTCTGGTCCTGCAACGCCAAGGCTAATGTGCCGCGCGCCACGCTCAAGGTGCTTCGCGACAACGGCCTGAGGCTCCTGCTGGTCGGCTATGAGAGCGGCAACCAGCAGATCCTCCACAACATCAAGAAGGGCATGCGGGTCGATGTCGCCAAGCGGTTCGCCAAGGATTGCCGCGAACTCGGCATCAGGATCCATGGCACGTTCATCCTGGGCCTGCCCGGCGAGACGCAGGAGACGATCAAGGAGACGATCGAATTCGCCAAAGAGGTGAACCCGCACACGCTCCAGGTTTCGCTGGCCGCGCCCTACCCGGGGACGTTCCTTTATAAGCAGGCGCTGGAGAACGGCTGGCTTGAGGACGTCAACATGGACCTGGTGAATGAAGACGGGAGGCAGATCGCTCCCTTGAATTATCCAGGCTTGAGCCACACCGAGATCTTCAATTCAGTCGACACCTTCTACCGCAGCTTCTATTTCCGCCCGGGCAAGATCGCCTCGATTGTCGGCGAGATGGTCAAGAGCCCAGAGGTCATGAAGCGGCGCCTTCGCGAGGGCGTGGAGTTCTTCCGGTTCCTGCGCGATCGGCACGAGACGGCGCACTGAAATATCTGATCGTCACGGCCGACGACTTCGGTCTCGCCGACGAGGTTAACCAAGCGGTTGAGCGCGCGCATGTCGAAGGCGTCCTCACCGCGGCGAGCCTGATGGTCGGCGCGCCGGCGGCCGCCCGGGCTGTGGAGCTAGCGCGCCGCTTGCCGCGGCTCGCGGTCGGGCTGCATCTAGCGCTGGTCGACGCTGAGCCGGTGCTGCCGCCGTCAGCCGTGCCTGATCTCATCGACGAGCGCGGCTGGTTTCGGTCAAATATGGCGCTCTCCGGCGCCGCGATGTTCTTTCTGCCCCATGTGCGCAGGCAGATGCGAGCGGAGATTCGCGCCCAGTTCGAGGCCTTCCGCGCGACCGGTCTCAAGCTCGATCACGTCACCGCGCACAAGCATTTTCACCTCCATCCTTCCATTCTGTCGGCGGTCATCGAGCTGGCGAAGGAATTCGGCGCGCCGGCGGTTCGCGCGCCGCTCGAGCCTCGCGCGGCCCTCGCTGAGGTCGAGGCGACTGGCCCGCGTCTCTCGGCCTTGGCCCACGCGCCTTTGGCGCGCGTTCAGCGCGCGCGCCTCAGGCGAGCGGGCATCGGCGCGCCAGATCAGGTTTTTGGCCTCGCCTGGAGCGGCGCCATGACCCAAGCGCGGCTTCAAGGGCTCGTGGCGCATCTGCCCGAGGGGCTCACGGAAATCTACACGCATCCGGCGACGTCACCGGACTTCCCGGGAGCGGCGCCGGGCTATCGATATGAAGAAGAACTGGCGGCGCTAACCTCGCCCGAACTTCGCCGCCAAATCGTGGAGGCTGGCGTGGCTTCAGGCGGCTTCTCGGACGTGGTGAAGTTCGGCCATCAATGAAGGAGCCCATGGTGACGTTTGTCATGGGGCGTGTTCGCTTTTGCGAGTTCATTTTGAGCGATTTCAAGGGCTTGCGGCGCCATTTGCGAGTCGTATCCCCTAGCTTTGCTTCCAACCGACCGGTTGCGCGGCGACCCACGAAAAGGACGACCGAGCCTCTCTTCTTTCTGAAAAACAATAACACGCTCCCGGCCGCCCGGCAAGAAATTGTCGATAATTTTCTGTCGAGCGCCGGATATCCCATCATCGAGATCAGCGGGCCGCGGCTCGCGAAGTCAGCTCGCGATCGGCCCGCACATGGATTTGAGCGCCTGCTCGACGCGCCGCCAAGTCTTCGCCTCGTCGTCGTCCTTGTTCCGTTCAGATTCGGCCGCACGTTGAGCCGCTTCCGCAATTGCCCGCTGGCCGTGCGCGTCCATAAGCTGGCGCGCGTATTCGTTGATCATTGTCGCTTCCATAAGCAGGCCTCCTCGACCGAAACGCATTTTCGCGCTCCCGGCACAAACATTCTTCCCGAGGCGCGACTGTTCCCAAGAAAAGCAAACAATGACGGCGCGAGTGCGTCGCGCGGGCGGCGCCGCGCGGGGTAAAAAGACAAATCGCCCCGCGCATTGGGGATCTGCGCGGGGCGAAGGAACGCGTCCCATGAAACCGGCGGGCGCGACGAATGCCCAAACGCGGATGGCGGCCAATTGTTCCATCCCCAAAGAAAAAAGTCCGACCGACGGGGTGCGCTATCGCTCGGTCCTGTCAGACGGGATCAAACGCCAGTAAAGACGTGTGATTTCTGGCGAAAATTCGACGTTCGCCGAGCGCTTTGCACGGGCGGGGGGCAACCTCCGCCGCAGCCGTCATTCTGGCCTTGACTTAATCGGAGGGAGAGCGGGAGGCGCTCCCGCGCCGGACTGGCCGGGGTTCTTGTGGCCGAAGGCTCGACGGTTCGCGGCTGCGGGATGGAGGCTCGCGAGGAACGCCCAGGCCTCTTTCGTCCAGCGGGCGTCGGCGAGCGCGTGGTGGCGGCTTTCCTTCTGGCGCGGAAGCTCGGGATTGCCGAGCTCGATCGCCCATTGCTTGATGTCGAGGCAGAGCTGCGGAAAGTGGAACGGCAACTCCTCGAGGGCGCCGAAAAGCCCGACGAGCGCGACCCAATCAAACGCGGGGAAATAGCCCCAGAACACCGGATGCTCGTCGCCGTCGGTGAAGTTGCGCAAGGCGTAGCTGATGTTTTCGCGGGTGATCCCCTTGCCGTCGAGCTGCGGGCGCACGTTCTCAAGCGTCCACGGGCTCGCCTTCGACCAGTCGACCTCGCTGCTCTCGGCATAAAACTCCCGCCCGTTCTCGGCGACGAGCCCGATGCTGATGAGATCGATGACAAACGGCTTGGCGATGAACTCGGTGTCGAGCCAGTATTTCATGGAGCGCCCCTCTGCGCGGAGGCCTGTTCATCGGCAGACCCGACGTTGAGCAAAGGCCGCGCGACAGGTAGCAGTAAATACTGCTTCAAATAGTGCGATATTAAATCTGTTATTACCTTTATTTAAGAAAGCACTGGCTGTCAAAGATGAGCATGCTCCTAAGAACGACTGGAACAGTTCTTGAAGATATTGATTTTGATCATCTGAATTAGCCTCGCACTTGCGAGAATCTGTTCAAGAATGTAACCATCGACGGGGCATAGTTAGCCCCATCAACTAGCATAGCAAATCCGCGAAGAAGTACCTCCATATCTTTCATATGGATATCGGGTTCAGAGTTTTGGATCAATTCACGCCATTCCGGCATTCCATTTATTCTGTTGAGGGTTTCGAAGAATTTAGAATGATACATGCTTGTGCGAATTTCCTGAGGTCGTAAATTAATACCACCGGTATTCAATCGGTTGAAAACTTCATACATCGACGAATCGTCGTCTGTGGGTATATTTTGTTTGACGATTATGTTTCGTAGGGGGCGAAGATCGAATTGGGTTTTATAATCTCCTAAAGTTGCGTAATTAAGCCCATTAAATATCTATTCTTGCGATGCGGAATCTTTTCTGGTAACCGTAGTTTGAAATCGTCAAAATATAAATCATCGTGAAGAACGCCATCTGGCATACGACCCTCTTGATCAAAAATTGCTCGGAGCGCAACTCGTTTATCTTTCCTGGGAAAGCGTTTTTTAACAAAATAATAAATCGACATTAATCTCTGTTGGCCGTCGATAACTAGAAATTTATTACGCGCCTGTTCGTATAAGAAAAGTTGAGGTATCGGCAATCCAAGTATTAAGGATTCTATTAGCTTCGATGCTCTACCGTGATCCCAAACATAGTTTCTCTGGAAGCCAGGAATTCTAACCGCACCTGACTCTATAAAGCTGTTCAAAGTCAAAACATTGAAGTCATTTCGGAGTCGACGTTATATCATATTCGCCAACCTGCAGATCCTCTGCCTCATCTACATAGTCATCAAACCAATTATTGTTCGCCTCGTTGGACAATGATGCCTCCAGCACATAACGCAAAACCTGAATTTAGGAGCCTAGCCGGCGTCCAAAACCGGGGCAAGGCATAGCTCGTTCCCGGAGCTAAGTCCTCGCCCTACCCCGCCTCGGCGAACTCCTGCGCCTCAGCCAGCTCGACCGATACGAGCTGGCTCACGCCCTTCTCCGCCATGGTGACGCCGAACAGGCGGTCCATGCGCGCCATGGTGATCGGGTTGTGGGTGATGGCGACAAAGCGGGTGTCGGCGCGCTTGCGCATGCCGTCGAGCAGGTCGCAGAAGCGCTCGACATTATAGTCGTCGAGCGGCGCGTCGACCTCGTCGAGCACGCAGATCGGCGCCGGATTGGTGAGGAACACGGCGAAGATGAGCGCAAGCGCGGTCAGCGCCTGCTCGCCGCCGGAGAGAAGGGTCAGCGTCTGCGGCTTCTTGCCCGGCGGCTGAGCGAGAAGCTCGAGACCCGCTTCGAGCGGATCCTCGGATTCGACGAGCTGCAATTCCGCCTGGCCGCCCTCGAACAGGGTCGAAAACAGGTCCTTGAAATGCGCGTTGACGACGTCGAACGCCGCGACGAGGCGCTCGCGGCCCTCCTGATTGAGCGTGCCAATCGCGCCGCGCAGGCGCTTGATCGCTTCGGTAAGATCATCGCGCTCGGAGATCAGCTTGTCCCGGCTCGCCAGAACCTCAACCAGCTCCTCGTCAGCCCTCAGGTTGACGGCGCCGAGCCGCTCGCGCTCCTGGCGCAGATTTTCGAGCCGGCGCTCGACTTCGACCCCGCCGGGTAGCGGCTTGTCAGCCTTATGATCCGCGAGCGCCGCGAGGCCCGCCGGCTCGCAATCGAGTTCGTTCGCGATCGCGTGCTTGAGCTCTTCGTCCCTGGCGCGCGCGCCTTCCAGGCGCTCTTCCGAGGCTGCGCGCTGCTCGCGCGCGGCGCTCATGGCTTCGAGCGCCTGACGGGCTGCGCGATCGGCGTCGGCGAGCGCGGTTTCGGCTTGCGCGAGCGCGTCGGCGGCCTCCTTGCGCGCGGATTCCGCCTCAGCATGTTCGTCGGCAAGCGCGCGGCGCGCGCGGGCGAAATCGGTCGGCGCGTCGGCGAGCTCCGCCCGCTCGCGCTCCGCTTCCGCCCGACGTTCGGCGAGCTCGGCGATGCGGTCTTGCGCATGGCTAAGCCGCTCATCCCAAGACGACCGCTCCGCGACGATTGCAGAGCGCCGCGTGGCGCGCGCCGCAGACTCGCGGGCGATCGACTGCGTCGTCGCGCGAGCCTCTGCGAAGGCGGTCCGCTCACGCTGAGCCGCTTCGCGCGCGTGGTCGAGGCTCTCCGCGACATCGTTTCCCGGCCCAAGCTCCTCAAGCGCCGCCTCCGCGGCGCCTTTACGTTCGGCGGCCTCGTCGCGGGCGGCGCCGGCGCGCGAATGCGCTTCTTCCACCGCCGACAGGCGCGAAAGGGTCTGGGCCCGGTCGCGCTCGAAACGCGCCAAGGCGTCGCGAGCGGCGTCTGACGTAATCCGGGCGGCGCGGGCTCGGCCCCGCCATTCCGCCTCCGCAGCAGCGGCTTCGCGGGTCGCGCCGGCTGCGCTCGCTGCCTCCAGGCTCAGCGCCGCCGCAATTTGCCGCGCCGCCTCCGCTTCGCGCTCAAGGTCGCCAAGTCTGTTCTTCTCTGCGAGGCGCCGCGCGGCCGCAGTCGGCGCTTCGGCGGCTGCGGCGAAGCCGTCCCAGCGCCAGAGGTCCCCCTCAAGCGAGACCAGCCGCTGCCCGGGCTTGAGTTCATGGGCGAGCCGCTTGCCCTCGGCGCGAGCGACCACCCCGACTTGCGCCAGGCGGCGCGCGAGGGCGGGTGGCGCGGAGACGCGCTGGCCAAGCGGGTCGACGCCCGTCGGCAGCGAAGGGTCGTCGCCGGCCGGCTCGATCAGCGACCAATGCGCGGGCGCCGCCTCATCGATCGAGGCGTCGAGATCGTCGCCGAGCGCCGCGCCAAGCGCCGCCTCATAGCCGCGCGCGACGCTAATCGCGTCGACTGCGCGCGGCCATGGGCCGCTCAAGTCCGAGCCGAGGAGTCCTGCGAGTGTGCGCGCCTCTGTCTCAAGTCTCTGCGCCGCGCGTTCGGCCTCGGCCAATGGCTCACGATGGCGCGCCTCGATCTCGCGAATTTGCGCGTGGCGCTCTTCAGCCGCCTGAGTTTCACGTTCGGCCTCTGCGAGCGCTTCAGCAGCCTCGGCGACGGCTTGAGCGCGCGCTGCGCCATCCTTGTCGTCAAAGGCCGCCGCGCTCAGCGCCTCGCGCTCGCCTTCGATTGCGGCGCATTCCGCTTCCAGGCGCGCGAGGCGGCGCCCCTCCTCCTCGAGCGTCGTGGTGAGCCCCCGACGACGCGCGGCAAGATCGGACGCGGCGGCTTGCGCCTCGCCAAGCGTGCTCTCGGCGCTGGCGAGGCGGCGCTCGGCGCTTTCCTCCGCCTCGCGCGCTCGCGCGGCGTCGTCATTGGCTTGCGTCCCCTCATCCGCAAGCATGGCGTCCTCGGCCGCAAGCCTCTCCATGACGCCGGCGGCATCGGCGATGAGCGCTTTCTCGCGCTGAAGATCGCCATTGAATTGCGCGAGGCGGCGTTCGAGCTCGGCCTCGCGCTCCTTCGCGCGCTTCTCTTCCGCCTCGAGCGCCTCGCGGGCGAGCGCGATGCGATGCAACGCCGCGCCGCGGCGCGCTTCCTCCTCGCGCAAAGGCGTCAAGGCTGCGGCGGCGAGCGCCTGCAGGCGCGCGGCCTCGCCTTGCGCGCGGGTGCGCTCGGCGACTTCAAGGAGGTCGGCGTCGAGCCGCCGACGCGCGTCGGCGAACGCCGCCTCATGCTCGCGCCACGCTATGAGCCGCGCAAGCGCTTCGTGACGGCGGATCGCGCCGGCCAGTTCGCGATAGCGGTTCGATTGGCGCGCCTGACGCTTGAGGCTGTCGACCTGCGCGTCGATCTGCTTCAGCACGTCCTCGACGCGAATGAGATTGTCCTCGGCGCCCTTGAGCCGAAGCTCCGCCTCGTGCCGCCGCGAGTGGAGGCCGGAGACGCCCGCCGCCTCCTCCAGGATCAGCCGGCGCGCTTGGGGCTTGGCGGAAATGATCTCGCCTATCTGTCCCTGACGCACGAGCGAGGGCGAGCGCGCCCCTGTCGAAGCGTCGGCGAACAGGAGCTGCACGTCCCGTGCGCGCACCTCCTTGCCGTTCACGCGGTAGGTCGAGCCGTTATCTCGTTCGATGCGCCTCGTGACCTCGATCGTCTCGGAATCATTGAAGGCGGCGGGTGCGCGGCGGTCGGCATTGTTGAGCAGAAGCCCGACCTCGGCGTTGTTGCGAGAGGGCCGCCGGCCGGAGCCGCCGAAGATGACGTCCTCCATGCCCGAGGCGCGCATGTTCTTGAACGAGCTCTCGCCCATCACCCAGCGCAGGGCTTCGACAAGGTTCGACTTGCCGCAGCCGTTCGGCCCGACGACACCCGTCAGCCCAGGCTCGATTCTGAATTCAGCGCTGTCGCAGAAGCTCTTGAAGCCAGTGAGGCGCAAGCGCTCGAACTTCATCGTCGCGACCCTTCGGCTCCCGCGCAGGTGTTGCGCCGTTTCGTCACAATCGCCGGACACGAATCATTTTTCGCACGACCGGCGCAGGGTTTAGCCGCCATATCGGAATCGCGCAATCAACCCTGGGATGAAGAAAACCTGTGCGAAACGATGGAGCGCTGCGGCGGCTCGCCGACAAGCGGCCGCGTTTGCCGGCGATTTCGTTGCGCGGCGACCCCGGCTCTCCCGCCTTATGGCCGCACCTGACCGTCGCCGCGCACCCGATACTTGAACGTGCAGAGTTGCTCAACTCCAACCGGCCCGCGCGCGTGCATGCGTCCGGTGGCGATGCCGATCTCGGCGCCGAAGCCGAACTCGCCCCCATCCGCGAACTGGGTCGAGGCGTTGTGCAGGACGATGGCGGAATCGACTTCCGCCAGGAACCGCTCCGCTGCAGCCTTGTCCTCGGTCACAATGCAGTCGGTGTGATGCGAGCCGTAGGTCTCGATATGGTCGATCGCCGCATCCAGACTATCGACAACACGGACGGAAATGATCGCATCGAGATATTCCGTGCGCCAATCCTCCTCGGTCGCAGGCGTCACGCGCGAATCCGCCTCACGCGCCGCCGTGTCGCCGCGGACCGCGCAGCCTGCCTTGATCAGCGCGTCGATCAGCTTGCCCAGCAGGAACGGGGCGACGGCGCGATGCACCAGCAACGTTTCGGCCGCGCCGCACACTCCGACGCGCCGCATCTTGGCGTTGATCACGATCTTCAGCGCCTTGTCGAAATCGGCCGCCCGATCGACGTACACATGCACGACGCCTTCGAGATGGGCGAACACCGGCACGCGCGCCTCGCGCTGAACGCGCTCGACCAGGCTCTTTCCTCCGCGCGGCACGATGACGTCAAGCGCGCCGCCGAGGCCCTCAAGCATCTCGCCGACCGCCTCGCGAGCGGCGAAGGGAGCGCGCGAAATCGCAGCCTCCGACAGACCGACTTCGCTTCAAGCCCACGACCAGGCAGTCCTGAATGGCGGCGGATGAGCGAAGACTGTCCGAGCCGCCGCGCAGCACGACGGCGTTGCCGCTCTTGAGGCAGAGCGCGCCGGCGTCGGCGGTCACGTTTGGGCGGCTCTCGTAGATGACGCCGACCACGCCGAGCGGCGTCGACACGCGTTCGATAATGAGGCCTTTGGGACGGGTGTAGGTGGCGAGCACCCGCCCGACTGGATCGGGCAGGTCGGCGACCTCTTCAAGCCCACGCGCCATCGCCTCGATCCGAGCCGGATTGAGCGTGAGCCGATCGATCAACGCCGCGCTCAGGTTCTTCGCGCGAGCGTCTTCGCAATCGAGCTCGTTGGCGGCCAGAATGTCGTCCGCGCGTTGGCGCAAGATGCGCGCTCCGGCCAGGAGCGCACGGTTCTTCTTCTCCGTCGATGCGTTGGCGACCTCCCGGCCGGCGGCGCGCGCCTTCGCTCCGATTTCGCGCATTCCGGCGCGAACCTCAGGCTCCGGCTCGAACATCTGAACGACCGACATAGGCTCCCCAACCTCCACTCTTGCTCATTTAGTAAGCGGATGGGAAAAACGCCATTCCCCAATTATGGCAGTCTTGACCTGGAAAACCGAGGAACCGAAGGCCGACAGTTCAACTTCCCGTGAGCGATATATGTTCCGCTACCTCGGCCTTCACGCCTTGGGCCGGAAGGCCCTACAGAACTCAGGGTTCGTATCGAGGCGCGCGCCCCCAATGAGGTCGATGCAATAGGGCACGGCGGCAAACACCGCGTCGAGGCAGGTGCGGATCGCCGCGGGTTTGCCTGGCAGATTGATAAGGAGACTTGAGCCGCGCGTGCCGGCGACCTGGCGTGACAGAATCGCGGTCGGCACCTCGGCCAGGCTTTTCAGCCGCATCAGTTCGCCGAAGCCCGGCAGCATTCGGTCGCAGACAGCCTCCGTCGCTTCTGGGGTGACGTCGCGCGGCGCGGGTCCCGTGCCCCCTGTCGTGAGGATGAGCGGGCAGCGGGCCTCGTCGGCGAGCGCAATCAAGGCGGCTTCGATCGCCGGCCGCTCGTCGGGAACGAGGCGCCGCTCCGGTCGCCATGGCGTCGCCAGAAGCTCCTTCAGCGCCGCCTCGATGCCCGGGCCGCCCTTGTCCTCATAGACGCCGCGCGAGGCGCGATCGGAGACGGTGACGACGCCAATCGGAATGTCAGCCATTGGAAGCTTAAGCTCGCGACTCGAGAACGTGGAAGCCGCGCTAGGCGTCGGCGACGCCTGCATGCGGCTTCTGCGCAACATAGCGCCGTTTTGGCGGCGGCAAAAATCGAGTTCGCGCGAGCGCGCGCTAATCAATGCGGGACCCGGCCAGCGCATCAATCGCCTCTTGCACGCTGCGGAACACGTGATCGCGGCCAAGCAGCGTGAACAATCCGAGCCGTTCGAAGCTCTGCTGCGCGCGGAGCGATTCAAGTCGGGCGACGGCGACGTCAACGCCCCGGTTGCGCAGCCGATGAACAAGGTCCGCAAGCACCGTCGCGCCGGTATAGTCGATCTCGACCAGCGCGTTCGCCTCGATCACGATCAGCTTGCTCGGCGGATTCTCGTTGACGAAGCGCTCGATGGCGCCACGAAAATTGTAAGCATTGAGAAACGACAGCGGCGCCTGGAGAGCGATCACCCGAACGCCCGGAGTGAGTTCGCCATTCGTCTCCTTATCGTGAGGCCACCAGATCGACGTGCCTGGGATGCGCTCCAATTCCACTGCCTGAGCACGCGTCGTCGTCCACACGCCATGGAGCACCGATAGGAGCACACCGACGGCCACGCCCTGCTCGATCGGCAGCGCCAGAATCGCCAGGGCGGTCGCGAGGATCAGCAAAAACTCTGCCCGGCTTCGCGTCCACACGTCGCGCATCACGCCCACATGCACGAGGCGCATCGCGACGAAGAGGAGAACGCCCGCCAACGCGGCAGAAGGCACGTGGGCGAGCGCTTGGCCCGCAAATAGGAGAACGCCCGTCGCCACCGCAGCCGAGACTAAGCCCGCGACCTGCGAGGTGCAGCCCGCGTCCGCGGCGACGCTCGTTGACGGAGGGCTTGCGTCAACCGGAAACGCGCCGATGAAACCAGAGAACGCGTTGGCCGCTCCGACGCCGATGAAGTCCCGATTAACGTCCGGACCGTCCGCGCTATTGGGGAAAGCGCGCGTCGTCGCTGCCGTCTGCACCATCACGACCAACGCAATGAGCACGGCGAGCGGCGCGACGATGTAAAGCTCGTCCAAGGAGATCATCGGCAGTGAAAGATGAGGCGCCGCGCCGGCGATGGATCCGAGCATCGCCACTCCTTTGGCGTCGAGACCGAGCATGACCGCCGCCAATCCGGAGAGGCAAAGGCCAATCAGCGCCCCGGGAAAGCGCGGACTTACGGCTTCCCCCGCGAACATGATTGCGAGCACGCCCAAGCCGATCGCCAATGTCCAGAAATTGGCCGCCCCGGCTCGCTCGACGAGGGACAAGGCCTGCTCGGCGAGCGAACCCTGCGACGCCGCGACGCCGAGCACAGACGGCGCCTGCGAAATAAGAATGTGGCCGGCGATGCCGACAAAGAAGCCGGTCGTCACCGGAATGGACAAAAGATCAGCGATGAAGCCGAAGCGCAGCGCGCCCGCGCAAACAAGGATCAGTCCGACCATGACGCTGAGCGCCGCTGCGGCCGCAGCGTAATGGGTCGGTCCGGCCGCCGCGAGCATAACCAGCGCGCCGACGAAGATTGGCGCGATCGTCGAATCCGCCCCTACCGAAAGCCGCCGGCTGTCGCCGAACAGAGCAAACCCAATCGCGGCCGCGATCAGGGCAAACAGGCCGATCTGAGGCGTGAAGTTCGCGAGGCGAGCGGTCGCCATCTGCGAGGGGATTGCGATGGCCGCCAGCGTCAGGCCGGCGACGGCGTCGGCGCCGAGATCACGGGGACGCCAGCCAGCGAATGACCGCAGGATGAACCAATGGAGCGGAGCGCCGGAATTCTCTCTGACTGGCTGCGTCACCTCATTTCCGCCGTCACGCGCCGAAGCGCTGCCGATAATCCTGCGGACTCACGCCCTGGAGTCGCACAAAGCTTCGCCGCATCGTCTCTTCCGAGCCGAATCCGCAACGCGCCGCGATCCGCTTGCCGGGCAGGCAAGTCTCAGCGAGGAACTGGCGGGCCGCCTCGACGCGCAGCCGCTCGATCGCGCGCGCCGGAGTGAGGCCCGTCGCCTCGCGATAGCGGCGCAGGAACGTTCGCTCGCTCATGGCCGCCTGCGCGGCGAGTCGCGAGAGCGGCAGATCCTCGGCGAGGTGTTCCATGAGCCAGCCGTTCAGATTGGCGAAATGGTCATCGGCCGACTGCAGCGAGAGGGCCGCGCTGAATTGCGCCTGTCCGCCCGGCCGCTTGAGAAACACCACCAGGTAGCGCGCGACGGCCAGCGCAATCGGCCGCCCGAGGTCCTCTTCCACCAGCGCCAGCGACAGGTCGATGCCAGCCGTCACGCCAGCCGAGGTCCACATTGGGCCATCGTGCACAAAGATCGGATCGGGCTCCACCGTGACGTCGGGATGGAGCCGGCGGAGCAAATCGCAATAGTCCCAGTGCGTGACGGCGCGACGCCGATCGAGCAGGCCCGTCGCCGCGAGCAGGAATGCGCCGGTGCAGACCGAGGCCGTCCGCCGCGCGGCGCCGGCGCGGAGCTTAAGCCATTCGACCAAGCTCGCATCCTCGGCGCCGCGCATGGCGCCCTGTCCGCCAGCCACGATCAAAGTGTCGAGCGGCTCGGTCGGGTCCGGCAGCGGCTCGGTCAGGAACGCCAGTCCCGACGTGGCTCGCACCTCAGCGCCTTCAGGGGCGATCACCCGGATTGTGTAAGGCGAGGGCGCGCTCGGCCTATCGGCCTGGTCGTTGGCCGCGGCGAACACCTGGACCGGTCCGGCCACGTCCAAGAGCTGAACGTCCGGGAAGGCCAGCACTTCGACCCGTCGCGGCGCGATTGGCGGGATTTGTGGGGCGTTTGGCGACATCGTCAAACCGTGCCCGCCTAAATTGGCGATGTCGAGCTTAATTCATGAAGCCAAGGAGCGTTGAGATGTCCATCTTCGAAGTCCAGACGATCGACCGGGCGCCCGAAGGGTCCAGAGCGCCGCTTCAGAAACTGCAGCAGACCTTCGGCATGGTCCCGAACGTGGCCGGCGTCATCGCCAATTCGCCGGTTCTGGCCAACATCTTCGTTCCACTGTTCCAAGGCGTGCACAGCGGGACCTTCACCGAGGCCGAGATCCAGACGCTGCTTTTGACCAACGCGGTCACCAACAGCTGCGCCTGGGCGGTCGCGTTCCACAGCTATCTCGCGCTGAAAGCGGGGCTTGCTCCCGCAGACGTGCAGGCAATCCGCGAACGCCGCGCGCCGCGGGAATTGCGTTACGCGGCCCTCTCGGCTTACGCCCGCGCGCTCATCGAAAAGCGGGGCCACGTGGGCGACGCGGTGGTTACGGCGCTCCTCTCCGCCGGCTTCAAACCCGACCAGGCGCTGGAGGCGCTGGCGGTCAGCGCCGCCTCCACGATCACCAACTATACCCTGAACGTCGCCGAGCCGCCGCTCGAGCCGATGTTCCAGGAACACGCGTGGCGCGCGGCGGCCTAAAGATCGCTGCGGTTGCTCCCTCTCGGACAAGAGGCGGATGACATGATCCCCGATACCGTTCACTTGAATATCGGATCGCTCCTGTTCGAGGACCTCGACCAGATCGACCTGACCGGCCCGTTCGAGGTGCTCTCCCGCATCCCGAACGCAACCCATCGGATCTACGCGAAGTCGCCCGGCCCGGTGCGCGATCTGATGGGGCTCCGCCTCGCGCCGGACGCGACGCTTGCGGAGGCGCCGCAGCTCGACATCCTGCACGTCCCCGGCGGACGCGGCCAGGAGGCTCTCATGGAGGATGAGGAGGTCCTCGGCTGGCTGCGTCGCCAAGCGGAAGGCGCGAAGCAGGTCCTTTCCGTTTGCACGGGCGCGTTGCTTTGCGGCGCGGCAGGTCTCCTCCGGGGAAAAAGGGCGACCACACACTGGGCGTCGTTCCACCTCCTGCCGTGGTTCGGCGCGGTCCCGGTGGACGAGCGGGTCGTGATCGAGGGGAAATGGATCTTCGCGGCCGGCGTCACCGCGGGAATTGATGGGGCGCTTCGGCTCGCCGCGGAGGTGCGCGGCGTCCCCGCCGCACAGCGCATCCAGCTCGACATCGCCTATGCGCCGGAGCCGCCCTTTCAGAGCGGGACGCCGCAAACGGCGCCCCCAGAGATTTTGGAAGCGGCGCGTCGAGACATGGCCAAGCTGATCGCGCGACGCGAAGCGAGCGCGCGTCGGGCCGCAGCCAGGCTTGGCGTCGCTGAGGTTCATGAAAGGGCTTAAGTCGGTGGGAAAGGAAAGGTTCGCTTTGCGCCCGTCGCCTATCGTCAGCTCGGGCGCGTCGCGAACTCGATCCGGATACCGCCGGGTATGGCGCAGATGAAGTGATGTGTGGTCGAGCCTGGGCGGACAGGCTCGGGCGTGAACTCGACCACAACGCCGGGATGGTTGCGAACGCGCTCGTAGACCTTAGCAAGCGCCGCCTCGTCCGCGACCGCCAGCGCGAGGTGGTGCAGGCCGATATTGGTTTTGCGATTGAACGCAACCGCGTTTCCAGGATCCGTGACACGCCAGATGGTTAGGGTCACGCTTCCATCGGAGACGAACACGGCCGGGTAGGCCTCGTTGCGGGCGACTTCCTTAAAGCCCAGCGTTCCGCAAAAGAAACTCGTGGCCTCGTCAAGGTCGCGAACGGCAAGTCCGACGTGATGCACGCCGTGGGTCAGAGCATCGGTCAAAGGCCAGTCCTTTCAAGTTTGCGACTCGAGATCCCAGAAGCCGCAGATCGCAAACCGATAGGAGACCGATCTGCCAATCGACCTGTCCCGGTCAACAGACTCGCGTTCACGGGTTTACCCGTGCTCATGGCGATGGTGCAGGTCGGGGTAGTGCGCATGCCGGTGCCGAAGCGGCTCATGCCGGTGCCAGTGAGAATGCGGCTCCGTCACGGTTCCCTCGTGGGCGTGGCGATGATGCTCGTCGTGGACATGGGCATGCTCGTGCTCGATCGCCTCATGCGTATGGTCATGGACATGCCGTTCAGTCAGATGCAGCCAGACGCCGAACGCCATCAACACGCCGGCTAGAATGAGTTGCGGCGTGATCGGCTCGTGGATGAGGGCGATGGCGATGACCGCGCCCAGGAACGGGGCGAGCGAAAAATAAGCGCCGGTCCGAGCGGCGCCGAGATGGCGCAGCGCCAGCACAAACAGCACGAGACTCAAGCCGACGCCGCAGAATCCGACGACGAGGGCCGCGCCCGCCGTGGCCATCGACGGCAAGCGCGCGCCGAGAAGCAACGCGAGCATCGAGATTTACGCTTCCAGCCGCCACGCCCTTGATGAACGCGATGACGACAGGGTCCGCCGCTGAAAGCCTTCGGGTCAGATTGTTGTCTATTCCCCATGCGAGGCAGGCCGCCGCGATCAACAAGCCGCCTTCGTCGACACGAACGCCTCGCCCCTGCCAGGATAGCGCGACCGCGCCGGCGAGGATCGCCGCCGCGCCGAGCACGAGTCTCCGATCGACGTTCTCGCGAAAGACCACCCAGGCGATGCCCATGGTCGCCAATCCTTCAAGGTTCAGCAGCAGCGAACCCGATGCGGCGGACGTACGAGCCAGTCCAAGCATCAGGAAGAGCGGTCCCATGATTCCGCCGGACACGACGATCGCGATCATCCAGGGCGCATCAGCACGCCGTAGCGGCGCTTCCGAACTGCGAACGCCGAAGAAGGAGCCGATCGCTTGGCCGATCATGAGGCCAACGCCCGCGCCCAGATAGAGAAGGCCGGCCAAAAGCTGGGGATCGATCGAGCCGACAAGCAGTTTCGCGAATGGAGTCGATGCCCCGAACAGGACCGCTGACGCCAGAGCGAGGGGAACGCCCGGCCAAAGAGAATGACGAGTCGAAAGGCTGGCGGACATGGGTCCAACTCTAGCGCGCGTTGCTTTTGGGTTCGGGCGGTCGAAGGCGACGGGGGCGCCGATAATTCTGAGCGTCAAGACAATTTTCGTCGGACGACAATTGATTGCAGAAAATCAGAAAGCGCGCTACACTCGTCCCCATGACCGATCCTCTGCACGCCAGGACCGCTGGCGCCCGTTCCGGCGCCGCCCCGCCGCCGCAAAGGGCGTGAGAAATTCTCTTGCGGAAAATCCCGCGCAACCCATTGAAAAGTCTCGATTTCGGACGAGAGAATCCAAGGAAATCCAAGGAAATCCAATAGGCCCGAACGGCGCATTTCGCGGCGAAACGGCCACCATCCAAGAAAACCCAAATCCGGATCGACCGACCGACGCCATCTATGTACAAAGCGCTTTACGACGCCGACTGGGCGGGAACCCGCATGGTCCCAAACCCGCTTTTCGACGACAGGGATGAGACCGCGCGGCCGAACGGCGGATTGGCATATGCTCCGCCGAATCCGCCGCCTGAGGCGTTATCCTCAAGCCTGGACGAACGCCTTCCATCCAAACCGGTCGGGCCGGCGCTAAGATCCGCCCGGGGTCCATCACACGGGTCAGTCGATGTTGGCGCGCAGACTTGCCTTGGCCATCGCCGTGCTGGCCGGACTGATCGGTTCGCAAGGGCCCGAATTCGCACAACAGTACCGCCAGCGTCTGGGCGGCGCGCTCGAAGAGCTCAACCGGATCGTGTCCGAGTTCGACCGCGAGATTCAGCGCCAGAACCTGACCCGCGCGGACGCTCTGAAGCGGCTCGCGGACAATTCCGACCCTTTGGCGCGCGAGCGCGGCCAGGACATGGGGCGCGCGATCGAGCGCGCCCAGCGTCTCGACACGGAGACCCACGC
>CAVRXX010000037.1:0-64606 GCA_963725195.1 uncultured Alphaproteobacteria bacterium
GCAGGTTCGCCGCGATCCGTGCGCCGTTCGACCTCATCTCTGCGATCACCTTTCGGCCGAGCGAGGGGTCAAAGCCGACACCTCGATGATGAGCCGCTTCTTTCGCCGGAGCGGCGTCACAGTCAAAAAACCCTCGTCGCGCGCGAGCAGGATCGCCCAGACATCAGCCGCCACCGCAAACGATGGCGAGCCTATCAGGGCTCATCGACCCCAGGCGATTGGTCTTCATCGACGAGACCCCCGCCTTCGCGGGGCAGGCTCTGGACGAGACCAACATGACCCGCCTGCGCGGCTGGCGCCGAAGGGAGAGCGCCTCGCCGACAAGGTTCCTCATGGCTGGAAGACCGCGACTTTCCTCGCTGCGCTGCGCAAGGACCGTATCGAAGCGCCCTGTCGGTTCGACCGGCCCATCAACGGCGAGCGCTCCCACGCCAATGTCGAACAGTTCCTCGTCCCGACGCTTAAGCCGGGCGACGTCGTAATCCTCGACAATCTGGGCTCCCAGAAGGGAAAGGCGGTACGACGAGCGATCCACAACGTCTGGGCGCGCCTTGTCTTTCCGCCGAAATACTCGCCCGACATCAATCCGATCGAGCAGGTCTTCGCCAACTTCAAACCCCGCTGCCAAAGGCGGGAGCGCGAAGCTACGAAACCGTATCCCAACCCTGCGCTCAGATCCTCACTCAATACCCACCCGAAGAATGCGCCGCATACATCAGAAACGCCGGCTATGCGTCAACCCAAAAGCAGGACGCTCTAATTATAAGCGCCAAGATGAACAGTTGTGCACATTTGAAATTACGGGTTGCACCTACCTTTACCTTGGGAAGGCAAAGCAAGTTCTGGCCACGGTCAACCAGTTGCGTCGCTACCGCGAGTCCGCGTTCGTTGGAATCCAAGAAGGGACACGTTGGTTGACCATCGGGAATATGAACAGATTAGTTACCCCCTGTCGCGAGGCAAAGATTGCTATTGTCGATCGTTTTGGAAATAATAACTCGTCAGATAAGGATCATAGGTCTTTAGGGTTTTGACGTCTGCCTTGTTCAGCACCGCTCCCAAAATCGATCCGGAGGGAAGCGGAGCCGCGCGAAGAGCATGTTGCACGACGTCGACAGTTGTGCGTCCCCATTCAATGACAAGGACATAGGCATCGATGAATTCTGTCGTTGCGCAAACGTCGATGACTGGCGCAATTGGCGAAAGGTCAACAAGAACAAAATCGTATTGCTTTCGCAACTCGTCGAAGAGCTGCTTCATTTTAGCGCCGGAGAGAATGGAAGGTGGATCTGGAGGCCCCGCGTGGGGCATCGCTGGAAGGAACGCCATTCCCGTCACTGGATCCTTCCACACAACGTTCTCAAGCGACGCTTGCCCGTGGGCGAGTTCAACAATTCCACTGGTGGCGTTTGGCGTCAGAGAGCGCGTCAAGGATGGATTTCTGAGGTCGCAGTCTACGACAATGACGGACGCTCCATTCCGTGCGCATAGCAGTCCCATCGCCAGCGACGACGGTCGACTTTCCTTCGTCGGGTGTCGCCGAGGTCAGCCCAAAGACCCTATTCGACGTGGACTTGGTCTCCAAGTCGATGGCCAACATGATCGAACGGACTCCCTCGGAGAACTGGGTAAGCGGATAGTCGACCACGGTCCAGCTGAGTTCGTAGTCCCCTCGAACGAGGGTTCTCGGAGCAATTGAGTTTGGCGGCTTTTTCGCCCGCCACCGACGCCGCCGCCTGCCTTTTTCGAGTTTTGGAAGGAGGCCGATACATCCGATACGCAAGTGAGATTGAACAGACTTGCTTGTCAGGAAGACGCGCCCGCCCAGCACCTCACGCAGCAGGGCGACGCCGAATCCGAGCGCGAGCGCTCCGATCGGAAAGAGCGCTGCGATCTGAAAAGTCTTCTTATAGTCTCTTTTAATAATCGGCGTAGCAGATGTAATGACGCTCGCTTCCGCGATCGGCGACGCCGCCTGCTGAAGTGAAGCGTTGTAGCGAGTGATGAATGTATTGTATAAGTCTTGGTATGCGTGTGCTGAGGCTTCCAGTTCCCGCAATTTCACTTGCGCCTGGTTCGCCTGTTGATTCTGCGCCACAGCCCTCGTCGAATTCCTTCTTCAGGGTCGACTCACGCAATTGCGCTGCCGCATAGTCGCTCTCGCTTGCGTCTTTGAGACGTTGAATTTCCTCCGCCATTTCAGAACGCAACTGAATCTTCTGATTGCGAAGGCTAATGATGGCTGGATTGTTAGGCCCAAGTCTCGCTGAAGCTTCCGCCTCTTTAGAAACGATATCAAGATACTGGCTGCGCAGTTTGTCCAAAAAATCAGATAAGGCGGTGTGGGCATCCGATCCGCTCGCGGCCGCGCTTGGGACCTCCATGCCTTTGACGACAGAAAATTGGTCGAATCTAGCCTTGGCTTTGAGGGTTTCGTCGTGAGCAGCGTTCAACTTGTCGTTCACGCCGGTCAAACGCTGTTCGTCGACTAACCGACCGCTGTCAGTCTCGACGATGTCGTGCTGCTGCTTGTAGTCGACCACAGCTTTTTGCGCATCCTCACTCTTGGCGCGCAACTCCGGGATACGCTCCTCGAGCCAATCGCTGGCTCTGCGGGCCGCGTCGTATTCAGTGGTTCGTTGCAGGTCGATGTACGCGTCTGCGACCGCGTTCGCCACTTTGGCAGCGAGATCGGGATATCGGGACTCAAAGTCGATCTCCATTGCATAGGTGACGCCAATTCGCGCTACAGACAGGCTCTTGGCAAAGAGCCCGAGAGCCAAGTTTTGACGTTCGTCCTCGCTCAGCGCGGGCGTTTCACCAAAATAACCGGGCGCGACCCTGTGCAATAGCGAGTGAAGACCGCTTTCACCTCCGTCTCCAATGAATCTTGGATCATCCGATAGATTGAGTTTTTTGATAACACGAAGCGCGACTTCGTCAGACTTCAGCAGCTCAACTTGGCTTTCCATCGCGCCCATAGATTGTATCGACATATCGTTGTAGACTGCGGGCTGCTGAACTAACTCCATTTTGCGCGTGTCGACGAGCAGTGTCGCCGTGGCAGTATATTTTGGCGTGGCCCGCACGAAAAAAATGCCGCCGAGAGCCAGACCAAGAAGCGCAAAAGCAAAGACGACAAAGAACTGCCGTCGGACGATGCCAAGGCCGCGCGCGATTGTTTCCGCTGTGGATGGTTCATCTGTCGCGATCGGCAACAATTCCGACGGAATAAGATTTGTAGTCGTCTTTAACATAGGACTCTCAGATTGTGAATGACAATTCCACTGTCGGCGATCTCCGTCGTCAAAAATTTCGAATAACCGATCAACCGAAAAGTTTCTCTTACCCCTAGCGACGTGTGCGGTATCAACCCGACTGCTGTTCCTCGCGCATGAGGCGCCTCTGTCTACCGCATGGACAAGCAGATCGGGCAGGGAGATCCAAGCCAACCGAGCCAATCGTGCGGGCGTATCATACGAAACATAATCGGCTAACGCAATACCTCGCGTGCCGCATTGTCGGTAGCAGACGATATGTCCGGGTTAGGTAGCGCACGATCTGTCCGGTAGGTCCGGCCCCTTTTGGAGGGGTTGGGATGCACCGGACGGAAGCCCTTCAGGGGGTGCGCATGGCGATGTTTTTGAACCTTCTCAGCGGCTGGGAATCGGCGGAGCTCAGCCAGGAGGAGGCGGCGGAGTTGATCGGGGTGAGCGAGCGGACGTTCCGGCGCTGGACACGCCGTTGATGTGTGAGGAGGGCGAGGCCGGGCTTCTGGACCGCCGCCTCGGCAAGGCGTCGGGCAAGCGGGTCCCGAGCGATCGGGCGGAAGAAGGGGAGCGGCTTTATCGCGAGCGCTACAGGGTTTTACGGTCAAACACTTCCACGAGCATCTCATCAAGGACCATGGCTTCGGCTGGGGCTACACCTGGCTCAAGCTGCATCTGCAATGGGCGGGCGTCGTTCCGAAGGCGCCGCGCAAGGGGGCGCATCGGAGGAAGCGCGAGCGGCGGCCCTTGCCAGGCATGATGCTGCACCAGGACGGCTCGCGCCACGCATGGCTCGAGGGAGAGCCCGCCCTTGACCTCCAGCCCGCCCTTGACCTCATTGTCACGCTCGACGATGCGACCGGGGCGATCTATTCGGCCTTTCTCGTCGAGGAAGAGGGCACGGCCTCGACCTTCCGGGGGCTGAAGGAGGTGTTTTCACAGCACGGGCTGCCGATGAGCCTCTACACCGACCGCGGCCCGCACTATTTCCGCACCACCAGGGCCGGCGAGATCGACCGCGGCTCACCGACCCAGGTCGGCCGGGCGCTGGCGCAATTGGGCGTCGAGCCCATCGGGGCTTTCTCGCCCCAGGCGAGAGGCCGGTCGGAGCGGATGTTCGGGACGCTGCAGGACCGGCTGGTCAAGGAGCTCAGGCTCGCCGGCATAACCGAGATCGAGGCGGCCAACGCTTTCATCCGCGACCGCTATCTGCCAGCCCACAAACGCGCTTCGCCGTCGAGCCGGCCGGCGAGGGCTCGGCCTTCACCCCCATTCCGGGCGTCGATCTCGACGAGATCCTGCGCATCGAGGAGGAGCGCCAGGTCGGCAACGACAATTGCGTCGCCTACCGGACCTTGAAACTGCAGATCCCCGAAAGCCCGATGCGGCCGCACTTCGTCAAGGCGGGTCAAGGTGCACGTCTATCCCGACGGCTCGCACGCCCTCTTCCACGGGCCGCGCTGCATCGGCCGCTACGACAAGCAAGGAAGGCTCAGGACGACCGATGACGCCCGGCGCGCCGCTTAACTCCGCTCGGCGGCGCGCCTGTGGAAATGTGGGCAACCCTGCCGCGTGCCCACAGTCCCACGAGGCAGAACAAAAGCAGAAGAAGCGGACAGTTGATGTGCTGCCAAAACCGGACAACTTCATTCGCTATCGACAGAAAACGCTGGGCAAAAATCTTGCAGGGCTCGCTGGCGCCGGCGGGCCGGCGGAGCAACCGAGCGAAAGCAGTCCCCGAGGCGGCTCGGCCACTATCGCCTACGCCGCCCTCTCCAGCCGTTCCGCGATCCACAGCTTGACCAAAGCTTGCCGGGTCACGCCGAGGCGTCGGGCCTCGCGGTCGAGCGCTTCGACCACCCAGGCCGGGAAATCGACGTTGACCCGCCTGATCTCCAGATTGGGGCGACGCGCCTTGGTCCAATCGACATCGCGCGAGACGTCCCCGCCCGCGTCGAATTTCTCGTCAAAATCACGCGCCCTCATAGGCTTCGATCTCCTCCTTGCGCGACCGCCGGACCGAAAGGGTTTCGCAGACCGCCAACCAACGCCCGCCGTCTACGACCCAATCGCATACCCTACCCCTCAACGTAGGACGCGATCTCGATCAGGCTGCCGTCCGGGTCGCGGCAATAGACGGACATGAGCGTGCCCAGCGCGCCCTGTCTTAAGCCCGGGCCGGTCACGATGGAGATCCCTAGAGCCCGCAAATGCTGGACGACCTGATCCGGCGTCGAGTCGGTGAGAAAGCACAGGTCCTCGCTGCCGGGGGCTTCATGGTCGGCGGTGAACCAATCCTCCTTGCTCGTCGCGATTGGACGGAGGTTGATCTTCTGCCGGCCGAATCGCATCGCGGTGCGCGGCGGCTTGCCGGGCTCGGGCGGAACGTCCTCGCGGGTCATGCCAAGCACGCTCGCGTACCATCGGGCGGAGGCCTCGAGGTCGGAGACCTGAACGACCAAATGGTCCAGCGCCTGCACCGTCAACGACATAGGCTAGCCCTTATTTGGAAGGAATTCCCGCTTCGGTTGCATCCGCAGCTTCGCTGGATTCGAATGGCGCGTCATCCCGAGGACGCCTAAGGGCGTCGAAAGACGCCCGTCCTTCCAAGGGCTATGGCGACGCGGCGATCCAAGGATCATAGTCCTCGCGCTTCCGCCCTCTCTCCGCGGTCCAAAGCCTGAGGTCGGGCTCGCAATGACGACGCCACCCAAATGCAGCGCGCTCTTACGGGTTCGAGGCGAATTCGGCCGGTCGTGTCTGGCGCGCAAGCGCGTCGAGCACGGCGTTGATCATGCCGCTCTCCTCGGGGCCGAAGAAGGCGACGGCGACATCGACATATTCGGTCACCGCCACTCGCGCGGGCACGTCCGGGCGGCTGCGCAATTCGTAAAGCGCGGCGCGCAGAATGGCGCGCATGAGCGCTTCCACTCGCCTGAGCGGCCAGCCTTTGGCGAGCGTGTCGTCGAGGCTGCGGTCGATCGGCGCCTGGTCGCGCAAGACGCCGGACACCACGTCGCGAAAGAACGCCGGGTCGGCGGGCGTGTACGCGTCCCCTTCGATCTCTTGCCCGATCCAGTGGGCCTCGAACTCGGCGAGGATGTCGTTCACCCCCTTGCCGGTAATCTCCATTTGATAGAGCGCCTGCGAGGCCGCGAGCCGCGCCGCCGATCGCTTGTCGGACCGCTTCATCGCGTGACCAACCGGCGGGCAAGATGGGCAAGCCCAATCGCCGCCCGCGCCGCGTCGCCGCCTTTGTCCCCGCGCTCGGGGTCCGCGCGCTCCTCCGCCTGCTCGATTGTCTCCGTAGTGATGATGCCGTTGCCGAGCGGGAGGCGGCGCTCGACCGACATGTCCATGAGAGCGCGCGCCGATTCGCCGGCGACGATCTCGAAATGAAAGGTCTCGCCGCGAATGACGCAGCCGAGCGCGATCGCTCCATCGTAAAGCTGGCCTGCCGCCCTCGCTGCGTCGAGGGCGATCGCCATGCCCGCCGGAATCTCCAGGGCGCCGGCTACACTGACGAGATCGTGGGTCGCGCCGGCCGCTTCAATCGCGCGGGTCGCGCCGGCGAGCAGGTCGGCGCCGATCGCTTCGTAATAGCGCGCCTCGACGATGAGGAAGCGGCCGCCTTCGAAGCGAGGCGCGGTTGCGGCGGCCCGATGCGGCTCGGCCATCGAACGGATCTCTCTGGGGCTGTATCAGGGACGGCGCAAGTCCATAAAGGCCGGGAGCGGGAGAGGCAAGCTCACTTGGCCGAGCGCCAGCGGCCATATGCCCATGGCCGCGCCCACGACGCGCCGTGAGGCGGATGGTCAGGCGGCGGATCGTAGCCGGCGCCTCCCCAAGGATGGCACCGGCAAACTCGCGCGAGGCCCATCCAGGAGCCGGCCCAAAGGCCGTGGCGCTCGATCGCTTCGTCCGTATAGGCCGAGCAGGTCGGCAAATACCGGCACTGCCGGCCGATCAGGCTCGAAAACGTGAGCTGATAGAAGCGGATGAGCGCGTGGGCGGCGCGGCGGGGCGCGGCAGCGAGCGCGCTCACGACGCCGGCGCGGCCTCGCGAACCGCCTGGCGCACGGCAATCTGGGCCAACGCGTCGACGACGGCGTCGAACGTCAATAACGTGGAAGCGTGGCGGGCCTTGTAGTCGCGCACCGGCTCGAGCACGGCGAATTCCGCCCATTTGCCGTCCGGCGGCGGGCCATTCGCCTTCAGCATGGCCGTCACGCGGTCGCGCAGCGCGCTGAGCTCCTCGGCGGTCGCGCCAATGATATGGCGAGCCATCAGCGACGAGGAGGCCTGACCGAGCGCGCAAGCCTTCACGTCATGGGCGAAATCAACCACCCGCCCGTCGTCCACGCAAAGGTCGATCGTCACGGTCGAGCCGCACAGCCGCGAATGCGCTTTCGCGCTCGCGTCCGGGTTCTTAAGCCGCCCGAGCCGCGGAATGTTGCCCGCCAGCTCAAGGATCCGCTGATTGTAGATCTCGTTGATCATCCTGACCCGATCCTCGATCGCTGCCTATATAGGTCGCGAGAAAGCCGAAATCGAGGCCTTGAAAGACGCGGATGGAAAGCCGCGGGGACGAGGGATGGGGATGAACGAGACTGCCAGACTTGAGCCTGATCCGGCAAGCGACCGGGAGGAGGGCCGCGCGTTTAATCCGAAGTTCGGCGCCGACGGCCTGGCCACTTGCGTCACGATCGACGCTGCGCGCGGCGACGTGCTGATGGTCGCGCACATGAACGAGGCCGCTTTGCGGGCGACGCTGGCGACCGGAACGGTCCATTACTGGTCCCGCTCGCGCGGCGCTCTGTGGAGGAAAGGAGACACGTCGGGCCAAACCCAGACGCTCGTCGAAATGCGCGTCGACTGCGATCAGGACGCGTTTCTCGCTCTGGTCAACGTCGGCGGAGACGGGGGCGCCTGCCACACCGGCCGGCGATCGTGCTTCTACCGGAAGGTCGAGACGGACGGCGACACAGCGCGGCTGGCGTTCATCGAACCTTCGATCACGAACGGCTGATCGGGACCGACGCCGCAGTGCAGCGACACGATCACGTTAATTATCTAGCGACATCTCAAGCGCAAGCTTAAGTTTCTCATGGGAAGGCGAGCGGTGGGGTCATATCCAAGCGAGTTGAGCGATGTTCAGGGCGGCTTATCGCAGAATCGATACTGACCCTGGATCGGGCGGTGGACGGCGCCGAGCGAAAGTCGGCCTTGTGCTTGGCGCGGGCGCGGCGCGCGGCTGGGCGCATATTGGCGCTCTGCGGGAACTCGATGCGCTCGGCCTGAAACTGGACGTCATCGTCGGCTCCTCGATCGGGACATTGGTCGGCGGCTGCTACGCGGCGGACCGGCTCGACATGCTCGAGGCCTTCGCCCGCTCTTTGACCCGGCGCCGCGTGTTCGGTCTCCTCGATTTCTCTTTCACCGGCAGCGGCCTCATAGGCGGCCTACGGCTGCGCTCGAGGCTCGAGACGGCGCTCGGCGACCTTCGCATCGAGGATTTGCCGGTCCAGTTCGCCGCTGTCGCCACCGAGATCGGCGGCGGACACGAGATCTGGCTCCGGCGCGGACTCCTCGTCGACGCGATCCGCGCTTCTTATGCTTTGCCTGGCGTATTCGAGCCGGTGAAGATCGATGGACGCTGGCTGTTCGACGGCGCGATCGTCAATCCGGTGCCGGTCAGCGTCGCGCGCGCTCTCGGCGCCGAGCGGGTGATTGCGCTCAACATTTCCAGCGACCGCATCGGCCGCGGCGCCGTCATACAGGATCCATTCGGCCGGCCGAACTCCCCGGCTTCGGTTGAGGAGCCGGCGGCTCAGGACAGCAGCGGCATGATCTCCAGATGGTGGCGCAGCTCAAATGGGACAAAGGTCAACGGGGAAGCTGCGGCGCCGGGTTTGATGACCTCGATGGTCAACGCCTTCGACATTCTCCAGGACCGCATCATGCGCTCGAGGCTTGCCGGGGATCCCCCAGACGCTCTGGTGCAGGTGAGGGTCGGCAACGTCGGCATGTTCGAGTTCCACCGCGCCGACGAACTGATCGCGCTCGGCCGCGAGGCGATCCGCAAGGCGGCCGCCGAAATCCGGGAGCATGTGGAGCTCTCCCGGGCGGACGCCGCCGGGGCTGTCGCCTCGGCGGGCCCTCCAGCCTAAGCAAGTTTGCGTTGGCGGACCAACACAAACTTGCTTAATTCCTTTGATTTCGCAGGATTTTGAGCCGAAAACCGGCGTCCACTTTTCGGCAATCCTGCTTAGGCCGTCGCGATATATTCGCGCAGAGCCTGACGCTCGCTGTCGAGCGCGTTGACGTGGCGCTTGACGACGTCGCCGATGGAGATGATGCCGATCAGACGGCCCTCTTCCACGACCGGAACATGGCGAAACCGGCCGGCCGTCATCGTCTGCATGACGTGATCGATGGTGTCGTCGCGCGTCACGGTGATGACCTTCGGCGTCATGTAACGCGAGACCGGATCATCGAGCGCGGTTGCGCCATGCCTGGCGAGGACGCGGACGACGTCGCGCTCCGAAAGTATGCCGAGCACGCTGAGCGACGCGTCCGATACGACGACCGCTCCGACGCCCTTTTCGGCCAGGAGCTCAATGACTTCCTTCAGGGTGTGATGCGGCTGCGTGGTGAAAACGTCGCGCCCCTTTGCGTCAAGAATGCGGGCAACTGTCATCGTTCTCTCCCCTATTCGGGCGGTCTTGAGTGGAGCCGCCGTAGAATCGGGACGATGCGCCATCAAAATGGCGTGATCAAGTTCATTTTTGTCGAGGCGGATTAACGCAGTCCCCCGTCCACCTGATAGCATTGTTTAGTAATCATTGCGCTGTCGTCCGAGGATAGAAAGAGCGCAAGGCGCGCGACATCTTCGGCGAGCAAGGTTCGGTTGATACATTGACGCGCGCGGAAGTCCGCGATGTGTTCCTCGCTCATCCAAAGGCGGCGCTGCCGCTCGGTAATGACTGCCCCGGGGGCGATTGCATTGACGCGAATATTATCAGGGCCGAATTCGCGCGCGAGGCTGTTCGTCAGGCCCACGACCGCGGCCTTCGCCGTGGCGTAGACCGACAATCGAGGGACGCCGAGCATCCAGGCGGTCGAGGAAAAATTGACGATCGCCCCGCCGCCAAGCTCGCGCATGGAGCGGCGCGCGATCTGCGCGGCGAAGAACTGGTGCTTGAGGTTGAGCGCCATCGTGCGGTCCCAATCCTCTTCGCTCACTTCGTCGGCGGCCTGGCGCTGGTCGTTGGCGGCGTTGTTGACGAGCACGGCGATCGGCCCCATGCGCTGCCGAGCCTCCTCCATCGCCGTTTCCAGCGCGGCGATGTCGGTGAGGTCGCAGTGGAGAAAGAGCGGCGGAGGATGGGAGGCGCCGATTTTCGCCACCAGCTCTTTGGACGGCTCAATGGCGATGTCGACGAAGGCGACATTGGCCTTCTGTTCCGCGAAGGCCTCGACCATCGCCGCGCCGATGCCCGACCCGCCGCCGGTGATGAAAACGACCTTATCGATAAGCGAAGGATAGCGAGCCAGGGACATTGGACGGCCTTATCGTTCAAGACAGCAGGCGAGCCAGATTAAGGCGCCTTCCGCCCGGACGGAACCGCCGCCTCCTCCGCCAGCCATGCGCTCATCAACTCCATGATCGCGTGAATCAGCCGACCATGCGTAAGACCGATGCAAGCGCTGGCCGACAATCTTCCAGCCCGCGGCGGATCAGCTTCAGGCCGCCGCCAATGTGCTGAACGGCGGCGAAAGGGTCGCGATCCTGGTTGGACAAGGCGCCTTGAACGCGCGCGATGAGGTGACCGAGGTCGCCGACCGGCTCGGCGCTCCCGTGGCCAAGGCGCTGCTTGGCAAGGCGGTGCTGGCCGATGATTCCCCCCTCACGACCGGCGGGATCGGCCATCTCGGAACCGCCCCATCGTCCTGGGCGATGAAAAATTGCGACACCGTGCTCATCGTCGGCTCAACCATGCCGTGGTTCGAATATTACCCTGAGCCCGGTCAGGCTCGCGGCGTGCAGATCGACGCGAAGCCGGACCGGATCGGCCTGCGCTATCCGGTCGAAATCGGCCTCGTCGGCGACGCCAAAGCGACGCTCGCGGCGCTCCTCCCGTTGCTTCGTCGTCAGTCGAACCGCACTTTTCTTCAGGAGGCGCAAAACCGCATGGCGAGCTGGAACCGCCTGCTCGGCGACGTCGAAGGGACGCCGCGTTCGCCGCTCCGGCCGCAGATGGTGATCAAAGCCGTCAGTGATCTGATCGCGGACGATGCGATCATTTCCCTCGATTGCGGCGCGAACACCCATTTCGCCGCACGCCACTTGATGCTGCGCCCAGGCCAGCGCCTGACCGGCACAGGCATGATGGCGTCGATGGCGCCCGGTCTCTCCTTCGCCATTGCGGGGCGGCTCGCATATCCGACCCGACAGTCGGTCGCGATCGTCGGCGACGGGGGCTTTGCCATGCTGATGGCAGAGATGACGACCGCCGTTCAGCACGATCTGCCGGTCAAGATCGTCGTTCTCAAGAACAATAGTCTGGCCGAGGTCAAGTTCGAGCAGATCGAGCTAGGCAACCCGTCGTTCGGCTGCGCGCTGTCGCCAATCGATTTCGTCGCCTTCGCGCGCGCCTGCGGGGCCGACGGCTATCGCTGCGAGCGGCCCGAGGAGATAAGGCCGGCGATCCAGGCGGCGCTGCGTTCGCCAAGAGCGGCGCTGGTCGAGGCCATTGTCGACGCCGACGAGAAACCGGCCGATCCGGAGGAACTGCGCGTCTGATTCCCGCTCGCGCTCACGGTTGTCGAAAGTTCAAAGCGTGTCGATCGTCTTCGCGACGCCGCCGAGCGCTTCGCCCGATTCGTCCATGAGCGCTGCCGCGATGAGGCGGCCCATCCATTGGGCGCCGTCCTCGCGCGAGACGAGGTTCGGCGCCTTCGCCATCACGCGATCGAATTTGCTCAGGCCCCGCGCGTGTGTGTCGGAATAGCCCTTGACGAGACGACGGCAGCGCAGGATCTCGACGCGCAAGATCATAATTCTTCGGCAGGATCTCAGCTGCTCGCGCGAGCCACGCCTCCAAATGCTCCGTCTCCCGTTTGTGCCGCAGGCTCGAGCGCCGCGTGGGTTTCAAAGCCGCGACGCCATAGAGCTGCAGGAAGCCAAAAATCCGCCCGACCGGCACGCGGCGCCCGCGATTGACGATGCGGTCGAGCGCCCGGAACAGGCGCGGACGCGCTTCGACGAACGCGCCAAGCGAGGCGGGCATCATGCCGCAGATCTCCTCGCCGCGCGGATGAAGGTACTCCGTCGCGTAGACAAGCTGATCGGGCGCCGCGCCCGCTTCTTCGCGCAGACGCGCGAACCGAGACGGGCGCAATTTGATGTCGGCGACGCGGATGACATCGTCATAGGCCATGGCGACGGCGAGCCGCTTCGCGGCTTCCGCCGTGAAGGCGAAATTTTTCGCCGCGCCGCCATTGGCCGCGTCGAGCGCGGCAACCTTGCCGAGCCGGTCGATATAGTCGTCGCCGTACGCCACGTCCTGGAAATCGACGATGCGTTTCAAGCCCGCGAAAGCCAGGCGGCGGGAGCTTTCCGGCAATTCCGCGCGCAGCCGGCCGACGAGGCGGTTGAGCTCCGGATGGCCTGCTTCCTCCGGCAAGTCGTCCAGGCGCTTCTCGGGGCCGGTCTTCGGCGCCTCGCGTTTCCCCTCACGTGCACGATCATAGGCGTCCGCGAAAGCGGCAAGGCTCGCGTTGGCGCCGCGCGCCCCTTCGCGCACGATCGCCTCATAGGCCGACCGCTCGAACGGCAGCGCGCCCGAACCCGCGAGCGCGCCGAGCATCGGCGCCGAGATCACGGTGCCGCGTTCGACCGCAAGTTTCTCCATGTCGAAGGCGATGGTCCGCCGCGCGGCGAAATCGAGCGCGTCGACAACAATGAATGGATCGCCGGCGCCGTCGCCCGGCTTTTCCTTTTCGGCCACCGCATAAGCCCGATGGGTCGAGGCGATGAGCGTCGTCTTGTCGGGCGTCACCAGCCCGCGCAGGACCGATCGGCCAGCCTCCATGAGCTCCGCCGCCATCACCACATCGACATCGCCCGGCGTCGGCATAAGCGAGAAGACAGGCGCCATGCCGTTACGCGGCGGCAGCGTCTCGATGTAATAGATCGTCGCGCCGGTGCGCTGCGCGACGCCCGGCACCGATGTCGATTGCGCCGCCCATCCCTCATGCTCGGCGACCTCGACGATCCAGTCCGCCAGCACCCCGCCGCCTTGGCCCCCCATGGCGAGAATGGCGATGGTCAGCGGCTTGTCGAGCGATACCGGCGGCGAGATTGGGGCGGATTCATTCATCGGCGCGACTCCCCTCTCCTACGGGAGAGGGTCGGAGGTGAGGGTTCCTCGGCGCCGTTCCCTCATCCGGCCGACTTCGTCGGCCACCTTCTCCCCGAGGGAGAAGGGAAGGAGCGCCGTCTCAAAACCAACTGTCTTAGGCAAAGGCGATCCGGCGAGCTTCGCGGCGCCGCTGCAGCCAGCCGATGACGCGCTCACGGAAGGCCGCGAGCCGCCGGTCCCAGCGGCTCGGATTGAAGATGATCTCGGTGCGGTAGAAGGAGGGACAGAGGATTGCGGCCTCCGCGACCTCGCCGCAATTGCCGCAGCCGACGCATTGATTATCCACCGCGGCGACCGGATCGTCCTTGAGCGGGTCGTCGGTGTGTTTCAGCGACAGCGACGGGCAGCCCGAGAGGCGAACGCAGGCGTGATCGCCCGAGCAGATCGCCTCGTCGACGCCGAAGCGCTCCTTCACCATGCGCTCGCCCGCCGCGACGCTTTTCGAAAAGAGAGGCCGCACGCGCCGCTGCTTGTTCAGCATGCATTCGGAAGAGGCGACGATGATCTTCGGGCCTTCGGCCTTGGTGGTGAGCGCCTCGCGCAAAGTGTCGCGCACCTTGGCGACGTCATAGGTCCGGTCGATCTGCCTGACCCAGGTCGCGCCCACGCCCTTGACCGCATCGACGATGGAATTGTTGGTCTTTCGACGCGGGTTGCAGGCGCCCTGACGACGGAATGTCCTGCCCACCGGTCGCGGCGGAATAGAAGTTGTCGACGATGAGGGTGACGCCGTCCTGCTTGTTGAACACGGAATTGCCGATCGAGGAGGCAAGCCCGTTGTGCCAGAAGCCGCCGTCGCCCATGACGGAAATCACGCGCTTGTCCGACTTCACGTTGAACGCCGAGGCCGAGGCGGGCCCGAGGCCATAGCCCATCGTCGTCGTGCCGAGGTTGAAGGGCGGCAGGATCGAGAACAGGTGGCAGCCGATGTCGGCCGAGATGTGATGCGGCCCGAGCTCTTTCTCGACCATTTTCATCGCGGCGAAGATCGGGCGCTCCGGACAGCCGATGCAAAAGCCGGGCGGTCGCGGCGGCACCGCCTTGGCGAGCGCCTTGACCTTCTCGTGCGCGAGAATGGGCGTGGGGTCGGGGATCGGCGGCTGGTTGCGCAAAAGCTCGGGCGCATGGGCAAGAAGAAAGGCGCGCACGCCCGTGACCACGACGGGCGCCGTGTACTCGCCGCCCATCGGGAGGACGTCCTTGCCTGCAATCCTGGTCTGAATGTCGCGGCGGCGCAGCAGCGTATTCAACGCCTGCTCGAGATAATCGGGCGCGCCCTCTTCGACCATCAGCACCGCTGACTTGCCGAGGCAGAATTCGACCATCTCGTCGTCGATGATCGGATAGGCGACATTGAGGACATAGATCGGGATCGAGGTCTCGCCATAGACGTCGGCGAGCCCCAATTGCTGAAGCGCGCGAAGCACGCCGTTGAAGAGCCCGCCGAGAACGATGACGCCGACCGCGCCTTGCCTTGGGGCCAAAGAATTCGTTGAGCTTGCGGCTCTTGATGAATTCGACCGCAGCCGGCCAGCGCTTCTCGAGCTTCTCCTTCTCCTGCATGAACGAGGCAGGCGGAAGCACGATGCGGTTGACGTCGCGCGATGGATTCTCGAGCGCCTGGCGGAGCGCGAAGGCGGGCTTCTTGTTGTCCTTGGCGACGAATTGCCCATGCACATGACAGGTGCGGATGCGCACTTCGAGCATGACCGGCGAGTTCGAGGCCTCCGACAGTTCGAACCCCTCCTCCACCATGCGGACGAGCGTCGGCAGATCGGGGCGCGGATCGAGAAGCCAGATCTGCGACTTCATCGCATAGGCGTGGCTGCGCTCCTGCATGATCGAGGAGCCCTCGCCATAATCCTCGCCGATGACGATGAGCGCGCCGCCGGTGACGCCGCTCGAAGCGAGGTTCGAGAGCGCGTCGGCCGCGACATTGGCGCCAGCGGTCGATTTGAATGTCACGGCGCCGCGAACAGGATACATGACGGAAGCCGAGAGCGTCGCGGCGGCGGTGGCTTCCGAGGCCGAGGTCTCGAAATGGACGCCGAGGTCGTTCATCACGTCCTTGGCGTCGGCGAGCACGTCCATGAGATGCGAGATCGGCGCGCCCTGATAGCCTGCGACGTAGGAAACGCCGGATTGAAGCAAGGCTTTGGTGATCGCGAGAATGCCTTCGCCGCGAAAGATATCGCCAGCGCCCAGCCGCAAGTCCTGAACTTCGCGCTCGAAGGACCTTTCCGCCATCGGCTCGCTCCCTTCAGGTATTTATTTGCATGAGCATATTTAGCCCCTCATCCGGTGTCAACGACGAGGGACCTGCTTACGGAAAAGGCGCGCGCTGCCCGCGAAAAAGCGCACGCGCATATAAATTCCGCCTCATACAATTGCGTGTCCCACGCCTTGCTTCGCCAATTTCCCTTTGCTAGCGTGCAATCAACAGTCGGCTGAAAGTGGCGCGCAAATTGCGAAGCCTTAAGACATGAGACCGACGGCTCGGATGAATTGGGAGGTCATGGATGGTGGAGGTCACTCGGCGCCAAACTCTGGCGCTCGGCGCGGGCGCATTTCTCTCGGAAATGCTCGCCGGAGGCGCTGTTCGGGCGGGGGCCAAGGACACGCTCACCATCGCCTATAACGTCAATCTGCCCTCGTTCGATCCGACCGACGGTCCCTCCGCCGTCAATCCAACCATCCAGGCGATCTACCGCTCCGTTTTCGATCAATATATCGGGCAGGCGCCGGATCTCACGCTCAAGCCCGGGATACTCACGGCATGGGGGTGGAACGACGACAAGACGAAGCTCTGGATGGACGTTCGCCCGGACGTCAAATGGCAGGACGGTTCGCCGCTTACGCCCGAGGACGTCGTCTGGTCGCTCGAACGCGCCGGCAAGAAGGACAGCGCCAATCCCATTTCCTTCATCTGGTCGACCGCCGGCAACTACAAGATCGACGGGAACAAGATCACCGCTGACGTCGTGCGTTACGAGCCGACCTTCTTCATGTGGATGGCTTTCCTGACCGGCTATGTCCTGCCCAAGGCTTATTATGAGAAGGTCGGCGCGGAAGGCTTCGAGAAGAAGCCGATCGGCTCAGGCCCGTATAGGGTCGACGAATACCAGGGCAACGCCTTCCTCAGGCTCAAGGCCAATCCCCATTATTGGGGCGATAAGCCGGCGTTCGAGACCGTGATCTTCAAGTTCGTTCCCGACGCGACCACTCGCGTGGCCGAGATCGAGTTCGGGTTCATCCGACATCACGCTCGAAGTCCCGTACGAAGAGTTCGACCGCCTGAAGACAGTCAAAGGCCTCACGGGCGTGGCGACGCCGATCTCGGACATCGGCATGATCTTCATCACCAACAAGGAGCCGATGCTGGATAAGAACGTGCGGCTCGGCGCAATCATGGCGATCGACAAGAAGGCGATCGTCGACCGGCTGCTGCGCGGCTATGGCGTGCCGATCGAGACGCTCGAAGCGCCCGAATATTCGGCCTTCGACCCCTCGATCAAGACGCCTTACGATCCCAAGAAGGCGGCCGAATTGCTCGCCGCCTCCGGCTACTCGCCTGAGAAGCCGGTCAAGTTTACGATCCAGACGACCCGCGGCTTCAAGCCGAAAGACTACGAGATGATCCAGGCGATCGTCGGCATGTGGCGCAAGGTCGGGATCGAAGCGGATATCGAAGTCTATGAGATCGCCAAGCACTTCGAGCTCAGAACGACGCACAAGCTCGCACCCGCCGCCTTCTACAACTGGGGCGACGCGATCGGCGATCCGACGACCTCGACCGGCTTTGCCATGTTTGGCCCATCGCCGCACTCGGCCTGGAAGACCGCCGACCTCGACGCAAAGATCGGGCCGCTGTGGGGCGAGAAAGACGAGAAGAAGCGCATCGATGGCTGGAAAGCGGTCGATCGCTACATCGCCGAACAGGGCTATGTCATTCCCCTCCTGCAATACGTCCAGCCGATCGTCTACAAGTCGGACCTCAAGGTCACGCCGAACAAGTCCGGCGCTTTGCAGCCGACGCTGGTGTCGCCCGCGACCTGAGGGCCGCGCGCCGATCGCCTCGGGCCACGATCGGGTGAAAGCGTGACGGGGCGATGATCGCGCTTGCGATTCTGCGGCGGCTCTTGGTGGCGCTCATGACCCTCGCGGGTGTGGCGATTGTTGTTTTCGTTCTCTTGAGGGTCGTGCCAGGCGATCCCGTCGCGATGATGATATCGCCAGGCGCGAGCGCAGCTGACATAGCTGCGCTCCGGGCGCATTACGGGCTCGACGGCAGCCTTATGTCGCAATTCGTCGTCTGGGTCCGTTACGCGCTGCGCGGCGACTTCGGAACCTCGATCTCGCTCCACCGCGATGTTCTCGCTCTGCTTGGCGAGCGGCTGCCCGCGACGCTCGAGCTCGCGACCGCGGCGCTGGAATTTGCGGTGATTGTCGGCGGCGCCGTCGCGATTCTTGGCGCAATGGCGCGGCGGACCTGGGCGGAGCCGGTGATCGACGCGGTCAACGGGCTTTTGCTTGCCGTTCCCGATTTCGTCTGGGCGCTCGCGCTCGTGCTCGCATTCGGAGTCGTCTGGCCGCTTCTGCCGCTGACCGGCAGGGTCGATCCGAGCGTCAGCGCCGGCATGACGACCCCCTTCTACCTTATCGAGAGCCTCGTAAGGCTCAGGTTTGACGTGTTGTTCGACCTTCTCAAGCACCTCGCCATGCCGACGCTGGCGCTCGGCCTTCCTCTCGCGGCGGTGATCGCGCGCGTACTCAAGGGCGCGCTCAACGAGGCGATGGCGCAGGACTATGTCCTGCTCGCTCGCCTCAAGGGCATGTCCGAGCTCCGGCTCGTCCTGCAGGAGGCGTTGCGCAACGCGATCGGCCCGACGCTGGCGCTGACGGGCGTTCAGTTCACCTTCCTGATCGGCGGCACGGTGATCATCGAGCGCATCTTCGCCTATCCCGGGATCGGGAATATGGCGATCGAGGCGGTGATCAACCGCGACCTGCCGCTCATTCAAGGACTGGTGCTGGCGTTCGCCGTCATTTTCATCCTGATCAACATCGCGGTCGACCTTCTCGTCGCGCTGTTCAATCCGAGGCTGCGCCATGTTTGAGCGGGCGCGCCGTACATGACGGAAGCCTCCGCTTCTTCTTCTCTTCTTGTCGCTGCCGGCCCGAGCCTTGCCTCGCGGCGTCTGCGCGCGCTCATGGCGGAGCCCAAGGTGACGATCGGAGGCGGTTTTATCTTGGCCCTGATCGTGATCGCGCTGTTCGCGCCGTGGATCGCGCCGAAGAACCCGCTCGACCAGGACCTGATGCTCGCCTCCTTGCCGCCGGCGGGACTCGCGAGCGCAGAGCCGGGCTATTACCTCGGCACGGACGACCTTGGCCGAGACGTGCTCTCGCGCCTCATCTATGGCGCACGCATCGCGCTGATCGTCGCTTTTGTCGCCGCCAGCCTTGCAGCGCTCGCCGGCACAGCGCTCGGCCTCCTCGCGGGCTGGTATCGCGGCTGGGTCGACGGCTTGATCTCCCGGCTCGTCGACATCTGGATGGCGTTCCCGCCGGTGCTGCTCTCGATCCTTCTGGTCGCCGTTCTCGGCGCTGGCGTCGGATCGGTCATAGCGGCGATCGCCATCATCGACTGGACGCGCTTCTGCCGGGTCGTGCGCGCCGAGACAATGGCGCAGGCTGAAGCCGACTATGTCACAGCGGCACGCGCCATCGGGTTCCCGCCGTTCCATATCCTGATGCGCGAAATCCTCCCCAACGTGGCGCCCGCGTTACTGGCGCTGGTGAGTCTCGAAATGGGCATCGCGGTCATTGTCGAGGCGATCCTGTCGTTCGTGGGCCTCTCGGTGTCGTCGGACACGCCGACTTGGGGCGGCATGATCGCCGAAGGCCGGCAATTCATCCATCAGACCTGGTGGGTGTTCGCGGCGCCGCTCGCGGCGCTGTTCGCGACCGTGCTGGCGTTCAATCAGCTTGGCGACGGATTGCGGCGCGCGCTCGATCCGGTGCTCAGGCGATGACCGCGCCGATCCTCTCCATTCGGGGCTTGAGCGCGGTTTCGGAGCTCGGCAGACGCTGCAGCCAATCCTGCGCAATGTGAGCCTCGATCTTGAGGCCGGCCAAACGCTCGGGCTCGTCGGCGAGAGCGGCGCCGGCAAATCCACGATCGTCGAAGGCGCTGCTTGGCGTGCTGCCGCGTACGGTCAGGACCACGCATGGCGAAATCCTGTTCGAGGGCTGTGACCTCAGGACCGCGCCGCGGCGCGAGACGCGCGCGATCTTCGGCGACGCCATCGCGCTCGTGCCGCAAGACCCGATGACTGCGCTCAACCCGGGCCGGCGCATCGAGGCGCAGCTGACGGACGGCCTGCGGCTCCGCCGCGGCGTGACGGCTTCGGCCGCGCGCAAACGCGCGCTCGAATTGCTCGCCGAGGTGCATATCAGAGAGCCCGAGCGCGTGCTGCGTTCCTACCCGCACCAATTGTCCGGCGGCATGCGCCAGCGCATCCTGATCGCAGCGGCTTTCGCGCTCGAGCCAAAAATCATCGTCGCCGACGAACCGACAACGGCGCTCGACGTGACGGTGCAGAAGCAGATCTTACGGCTTATTCGCCAGATGCAGGAGGCGCATCGGACCGCCGTCATCTTCGTCACTCACGATCTTGGCGTGGTGGCGCAAATCTGCGACCGGGTGATTCTGCTCTTCGCCGGCGCGGTCATCGAGTCGGGCCCGACCTCAGACATTCTCTCCGCGCCTCGCCACGCTTATACCCGCGCCCTGATCGCGGCGGGGCCCCGATACGATCGGCCTGACGCGGGGCTCAAGCCCGTGCCCGAGGCTTTGGTGGCTGAGCTGCGGCTTGAGGTCGCAGGGACGGGCCGCTAGGCCGCCGCATGGTTCAGGATCTCATCGTCGCAAGCGGCGTCGAAGTCGCCTATGGCGGCAAGCGGCGCCTGAACGGCGAACGCGTGGGCGGCGTCAAAGTCCTGCATGGCGTCGACGTCAGGATAGGTCGAGGCGAAACCGTAGGCGTCGTCGGCGAATCGGGGTCGGGCAAAACGACGCTCGGGCGTGCGCTCCTGCGGCTCATCGACATCGACGCCGGCAAGATCGTCTTCGACGGACCGCGACATCTCGCGACTGCCCGAGCGGGACATGCGGCCGCTGAGGCGGCGCATGCAGATGATTTTCCAGGATCCGGTGACCTCGCTCAATCCGCGCCACACGGTCAGGCGAATCCTGGTCGAGCCGCTCCTCTTTCATCACGTTGCGCAGGATGGCGCCGACGCGGAGCGCCGGGTTCGCGGGTTCTTCGATCGGGTCGCGCTGCCGCTTTCTTGTCTTGACCGGACGCCGCACGAACTCTCCGGCGGGCAGCGCCAGCGCGTGGGCATCGCCCGCGCCGCGCTGCTCGAACCGGACTTCGTGCTGGCCGACGAGATCGTCTCAGGCCTCGACGTGTCGACGCAGGCCCAGGCGCTGAACCTTCTCAAGACCCTCACGCGCGACCTCGGCCTCGCGATGGCGTTCATCAGCCACGACCTCTCGGTCATCCGAGCCGTTTGCGACCGGGTCTACGTGATGCAGTTAGGCCGGGTGGTCGAGGAGGGCCGCTGCGACGAGGTCTTCGCCGCGCCGAAGAGCCGCTACACCCGGCTCCTCATCGACGCGATCCCGCTGCCCGAAATCGATCCCGGCTGGCTCGACCGGGACGTGGCGCCGGAGCTCGACTGAGCGCTGCCTGGGGCCTCAGTCCAGCATTGCGGCCAGGACATCGAACGCGCGATCGATATCAGCCCTTATCGCCGCTTTCGCCGAAGCGGCGTCGCCGCGCTTGAGCGCCTCGGCCGCAATCCGGTGGCTCGAGTTGGCTGACACATAGTTGCCCGAGCCTTGAAGCAGATTGAAATAGGGGCTGATTTGCAGCCAGAGGCTCTCGATCAGCGCCACCGACACCGGCGACCCGGAAGCGCGGTAGATCGTAAAGTGAAACGAGCGGTTGGCCTTGAGATAGGCGGTCGTCTCGCCTGATGCGATCGCCTGGTCCATGCGGCCAAGGTCCTGCTCAAGCGCCGCGAGACTGTCGGCGTCGATCCGTTTGGCTGCCCATGCGGTCGCCGCGCCCTCGATCTCGCGGCGCACATTGCGCAGGTCGGCGAACCGCTCGAGCGTGATCGGCGGAACGCCGATGCTGCGTCCCGAGACCACGGTCAAAGCGTTGGAGGCAGTGAGCCGTTTGAGCGCCTCCCGCACCGGCATGGCGCTGACGCCGAACGCCTCGGCCAAACTTTGGATCGTGACGAGCTTGCCCGGCGGGATGTCGCCGTCGAGGATCAAATTCGCCAATCGGTTGTAGACGCGTTCCTGCAGGGTGTCGCGCGCGACGGGGGCCGATCGAATATCCGCCTGAGCGACGGCCGCGACCGTCATTGCAACCGCCTGTCCGTCTCGCGAGGCCCATGGGCCTCGCGTCTTGCGCGCTTCATGATTTGTGATCTATGATCAAAAGTCAACGGCCGGCAAGGCCGGGCATATGGGAGGAGGACCTTGATGAGACTATCGTCGCGTGTCGTCGGCGCCGCAGCGCTTGGAGCCGCATTCCTGGCGGCCGCCGGGATCCCCGCACAGGCTGCGGACAAGTTCAAAGTCTTCCTCAGCATGAGCTATATCGGCAATGACTGGCAGGCCGAGGCGGCGAACATGGTCAAGGCCATGGCCGACTCATGAGTCGATTCGCGACAAGGTGGACCTGACCGTGCAGGTCGCGGGTCCCAACGCGCAGCGGCAGATCCAGCAGATCAATGCGATGGTCCAGCAAGGCGCGAAGGCGATCATCGTTTATCCGATCTCGCCGACGGCGCTCAATCAGGTGGTGAAGAACGCCTGCGACAAGGGGGTGGTGGTTTTCGCTTACGACGCAGAGATCACCGAGCCTTGCGCCTACAACACGCACATCGATCAGGACGAGGCCGGGCGCGTCACAGCGCAATGGCTGGTCGACAAGCTGGGCGGCAAGGGCAACATCGTGATCATCACCGGCGTGCCCGGAACCTCGGTCGACACGCAGCGCACCGCGGCGGCGAAGGCGGTTTTCGCCAAGCATCCCGACATCCATGTCATTGGCGAGGCGGTCGGCATGTGGTCGCAGGCCGTCGCCCGCACTGAGCTTTCGAAGATTCTCGCCACCCACAATTGGAATGAGATCGACGGCTTGTGGATGCAGGTCGGTTGCTACACCGCGGCGTCGATGCAGGATGAGGCCGGCATCCCTGACAACAAGAAGAAGCCGTGCGCCGGCGAAGGATCGAACGGACACCGTATCCAGATGCTGCCGGCGGGCACCAAGATCGACGGCGCCTCGGGCACCTATCGGCCGATGGGATATCCGAGCATCTCCTACGCTTCGCCGCCCTACTCGGGCGGTCTCGCGCTCAAGCTCGCGATCGAGAAACTCGAAGGCAAGGACGTGCCGAAGCTCACCAAGCTGCCGCTGCCGGTCGTCACCAACGAAACGGTCAAGCTCTGCGAAGAAGGCACGTGGGCCGAGATGAAGGCCGGGTGCAACGTGTTCAAGCCGTCGATCATCAGCAATCCGGGCTGGTTCGCCTCGATATTCTCCGACCAGACGCCTGAGATCGGGTTGGACGCCGCGCTCGTCGGCCAGCCTGAAAAGTGATCCTCGCATGAGGCGGGGGCGAGCGGCTCCCGCCTCGATGCCCGGTCGGCGCCACAGGGACGCAAGGTGCATATATGACGCAGGCGTCCGGCCATGCGGCAGTATCCGTCGCCAATCTGCGCAAGACCTTCGGCGCCACCGTCGCAGTCGACGACGTCTCGTTCACGATCGCGAAGGGAAGCGTGCACGCGCTGCTCGGCGAGAACGGCGCCGGCAAATCCACCATCGTCAAGCTTCTCTCCGGACTGATCCTGCCGGACGCTGGCGCCATTGAGGTCTTCGGCCAGCCCGCACGCCTCCGTTCGCCACGCGCCGCTCACGCGCTCGGCGTCCAAACTGCCTTCCAGGAAATGACGCTGGTCCCCGACCTGACCGTCCTCGACAACATGCTTCTGCCCTATGCGCCGATGGGGCCTATCGGCATGATCCGCCGCAGGAGCGCCGCTGCGGCGCTGCGCGAACATCTCGCCTCGCTAGGCTTCGATGTCGACCTCGACGCGGAGGTCGGCGGCCTCGATCTCGCCGTGCAGCAGAAGATCGAGATTGCGCGCGCTGTCTACCGCAAGCCTCGCCTGATCCTGCTCGACGAGCCGACATCGACTCTCGCGGGCCGCGACGTCGATTGGCTCGGCGACATGATCGCCCGCCTCAAAAGCGAGGGCGTCACCGTCGTCTTCATCTCGCATCGGATGCGCGAAGTCCGCGCGTTTTGCGATCGGCTGACGATTCTGCGCAATGGCCGCCATATCACGACCGGTGCGGTCGGCGATTTCAGCGAAGAGCAGGTGGTCGAGATGATCGTCGGCCGCTCGATCGCGCAAACGTTTCCCCCGCGGCCGGTCGCGCGGCCGACCGAGGCGGCGGAAGTCTTCGCCGTGCGTGACCTCGCCGCGGGCGATAAATTGGAAAACGCGAGCTTCGCCTTGCATCAAGGCGAGATCCTTGGTGTGGCTGGCCTTCAGGGAATGGGCCAGCTCGACCTTTTTCTCGCCTGCTTCGGCATGGCGGAGATTCGTTCGGGCGAGATGCTCCTCGACGGCCGACCGGTTGTGATTGGCGCTCCGAGCGAAGCGCTCAAGCCGAATGTCGGCATCGGCCTCGTGCCGGAGGACCGCAAGAGCGAGGCGCTGTTCCTGAATCTGTCCGGCAAGCACAACGCCTCGCTGCCAGTGATCGAGCGGTTCGCCAGAGGCGGTCTCATCGATAAAGCGCGGGAGGCGGCAGAGGTCGCGCGCGTCTTCGAGCGCGTCGAGGTCGAGCGCCGAGCTTTATGGACGCACGTGTCGGCATTCTCCGGCGGCAATCAGCAAAAGATCGCCATCGCCAAATGGCTGCTCGCGGAGAGCCGCATTTTACTCTTGTTCGATCCGACTCGCGGCATCGATGTCGGCACCAAGCACGAGCTCTACCTGCTGATGCGCAATTACGTCGAGGCGGGCGGCGGGATCCTGTTTCACTCGACCGAAATCCCCGAACTGGTTCATCTCTGCGATCGGGTGATCGTGCTGTACAGCGGCCGGTTGGTGGCCGAGATCGCGGCGAAGGACCTCACCGAACGGGCGATCATGTGGCCGGCGCTCGGCGGCGAGACGCTGCGCGAGGAGGCGGTCGCGTGAGCGTTCGCGCCCTCGAGGCCGCCGCGCCAACGCGCTCGACGCTGTTGCTCCGGCTCGCCCGCAGCCGCGGGCTGATCACCGCGATCGTTGTTTTCCTGGCGCTTCTGTTGGTTGTCGACGCTGTCAACACTGTGCCGCTTTCCTACTTCGATGTAAGCTTCCTTGCGAGCGGCGGCGCCTCGCTCGCAATCGCCGCATTCGGCGAGACCCTCGTCATTCTTGTCGGCGGCTTCGACCTGTCCGCGGGCGCCGTGCTTTCGCTCGTCAACGTTGTGTTGGCGGCGAGCATGAGCCCGACAAATCCAGATGCCTCGATCGTCTTGTGGACGCTGGCGGGAGTTGGCGTCGGCGCCGCGGTCGGCGCCTTCAACGGCCTGTTCATCGCCTTCCTGCGGCTGCAGCCGATCGTGGTGACGCTCTCCACCATGTTCATCGTGCAGGGCGTTACGTTATTGGTCATGGAGAAGCCGGGCGGCTTCGTTTCTCCTTCGCTTGGAACCTTCTTCCTTGGCGACGCCATTCCGAACAAGCTGCCGATGCCGATCGTCCTTCTTCTGGCGCTCATCGTCTTCTGGCTGTGGCTCAAAAACACCCGGTTCGGGACAGCGATCTACGCCGTCGGAAGCGACGCTGACGCAAGCGCCGCGACGGGCGTCCGCGTCATGCTGGTGCGCTTTGGCGTCTACGTGCTCGCGGGCGGTTTCTATGGTCTTGCCGGCGTCTTCATCAGCGCGCAGACCGGCTCAGGCGATCCGCTGGTGGGCAATCCCCTGCTCTTGTCGATCTTCGCCGCGGTCGTGGTCGGCGGGACGCGTCTCGGCGGCGGGCGCGGCGGTCCGATCGGCTCGATCGTCGGCGCCTACATCCTGATGATTGTCGTCAATATTCTCCTGGTGCTGAATGTCTCCGCCTACTACTCGAGCATAGCCGAAGGACTGATCCTTCTGCTCGCGGTGCTCGCCTCATCCATATCGCGCGATTCGACATTGGCGGGGCAGATCCGCGGAGGCCTCGTCCATCTCGCCGCCTGGCGAAAGGGCATGCTGCCGCGCCAGATCGGCGGCGGCGACAGGCGTCTTGCGATGGGCGGTGGCTTCAGCGAAGGCGCAACATCTCCTTTGTCTGGGGCGAGCTGGTTTGCGCGTCACGCTCAGACGCTGCGCTACGCGCTCCCGGCCTATGTCTGCTTCCTGATCGTGCTCATCGTGACGCAACTGACGCTCGGCCACGCCATCAGCAACTGGCGCTATTGGGACGCGCTTGTCGTTCTCTCAGGCTTCCTCGCCATCCTGGCGCTCGGCCAGGGGACGGTCATCCTAACCGGCGGACTCGACCTCTCCGTGCCCTGGACCATTGGTTTCTGTGGCATTCTGCTTGCCGGCATGGTGCAAGGGTCCGACGCCGCGCTCCTCTATGCGCTGCCGGTCGTGTTGGCGCTGGCCTGCCTCATTGGCTTCGTCAACGGCGTTGGCGTCGTCGCGCTAGGATTGTCGCCGATCGTGGTGACCTTGGCGATGAACGGCTTCCTGCAGGGCGCTGCGCTGCTCTACTCCCATGGAACGCCGGCGGGCTTCGCCTCGCCGCTCTTGCGCTGGTTCATGACTGGACATCTCTTAGGGGTGACGCCTGTCGTCTTTTTCCTGATCGCCTTCGTCATCTTCGCGACGGTCCTTCTGTCGGACACGCCGTTCGGCCGGCGGGTTTATGGAATTGGCAATGGGATCCGCGTCGCGCGGCTCTCGGGGATTTCGGTCGGCCGCACGACCATCGGCGTCTACATGCTGTCCGCGCTCTGTTCCGCGCTTGTTGGCATCCTCCTCACCGGATTTTCCGGGCAGGGCAGCCTCGGCATGGGCGACGACTATCTCCTTCCATCGATCGCTGTGGTGGTGGTCGGCGGGGCGTTGATCACCGGCGGGCGAGGGAGCTATCTCGGCATGCTCGGCGGGGCGCTGTTGTTGACCTCGCTGCAGACGCTGCTCGCGGGCACCACGCTGCCCTACGCGACGCGAACGATTTTGTTTGGCCTTGTCGTTCTTGTCGCGGTTATGGCGCTGCGCGACAGGCGAGCCTGATCATCGGAGTGAATGAATGAGCGATCCCGCTGACGTCTTTGCGCTGCCGGAGACGCTGCGCGTCCTGGTTACTGCTGGCGCGTCGGGCATCGGGCGCGCGACGGCCGACCTGCTCATCGCGCGCGGCGCGCAGGTCCATATCTGCGATGTCGCCGACGAGTTCCTTGCCGACTACCTCGCCTCTCATCCCGGGGCTCAAGTCACTAAGGCCGACGTCTCGTCCGAAGCGGACGTCAAGCGTCTGTTCGATGACGTCAAAGCATCCCTTGGCGGGCTTGACGCGCTAATAAACAACGCGGGGATTGCCGGGCCGACCGGCGGGGTCGAGGAGATCAGAGCCGGAGGATTGGCGGCGCACCATCGACGTCTGCCTGACGGGGCAGTTCCTCTGCGCGCACTTCGCCGTGCCCTTGCTCAAGGCCGCGGGCGGCGGCTCGATCGTCAATCTGTCCTCCTCGGCGGGGCGGTTCGGCTACGCGTTCCGCACACCCTACTCGGCGGCCAAGTTTGGCGTTATCGGACTGACCCAAAGCCTCGCCAAGGAGCTGGGGCCCGCCAACATCCGCGTCAATGCGATTCTGCCTGGCATCGTCGAGGGACCGCGCATGACCGGAGTGATCGCCGCGCGCGCCAAGCAGACGGGCGTCAGCTACGAGGCGATGGAAAAGACCTATCTCGACCGGGTCTCGATGCGCCGGATGGTGACCGCGGGCGACGTCGCCGCGACCATTGCGTACCTTTTATCCCCCGCGGGGCGTAACGTATCCGGCCAGTCGATCGGCGTCGACGCCAATGTCGAGACACTGTGACGGATAGCGGGCTTGGAGCAGCACATGACAAGAGTGACGGTCGTCGGTACGGGCTTTGTCGGCCGCGCATGGGCGATCAGTTTCGCCCGCGCCGGTCATGAGGTCGCCCTTTGGGATCAGGACAAAGAGGCGCCCCGCAAGGCTCTGGCCTATATCGAGCGGCTTTTGCCGGATCTCGAGGCGAACGATCTTCTCGGCGGAGCCTCGACCAGCCAAGTCGCAAAGCGAATCCGCGTCGCGGCGACACTCGAGTCGGCGCTCGAAGGAACGGTCCATGTCCAGGAGAACACGCCGGAGAATGTCGAGGTGAAGCGCGCGGTGTTCGCCGAGCTCGACGCCGCCGCGCCGGCCGACGCCGTCCTGGCGAGCTCGACCTCCGCGATTCTTCCCTCCGCCTTCACCGAAAACCTGAAAGGTCGCGCGCGCTGTCTCGTCATCCACCCGATCAATCCGCCCTATCTCATTCCCGCCGCCGAAATCGTGCCGGCGCCGTGGACTGATCCTTCTTTTGTCGAGCGCGCCGCGAAGTTCCTGCGCGCCGCGGGCCATGCGCCGATCGTCATGAAGCGCGAGCTCGACGGATTCGTCATGAACCGGCTGCAGGGCGCGCTCCTGGAGGAGGCCTTCCGTCTCGTCGAGCAGGGATATGCGGGGGTTGAGGATGTCGATGTCGGGATTCGTGAAGGCCTTGCGTTGCGCTGGTCCTTCATGGGGCCGTTCGAGACCATCGACCTCAACGCTCCCGCCGGGATCCGTGACTATTCGGATCGCTATCAAGGCATCTATTCCGGCATCTTCCCATCGACGCAATGGCGCGTCGATTGGAGCGGGCCGGTCATGGATAAAGTCGAATCCGAGCGGCGCGAACGCTTGGCGGCGGACCGGCTGGCAGAACGCCAGGCTTGGCGAGATCGCCGCCTGATCGCGCTCGCGGCGCATAAGCGCTGGGCGGACAAGACCATCGGTCAGTAACGAAAAGCGCAGAGATAAGGAACTTATATGGCTCAGTCGAACAAGGTCATCATCACCTGCGCTGTGACGGGGGCGATCCACACGCCGTCAATGTCGTCCTATCTTCCAGTCACGGCCGACCAGATCGCCGAGGCGGCGATCGCGGCGGCCGAGGCCGGGCGCCGCCATCATCCACTTGCATGCGCGCGACGAGCAGACCGGCCGGCCCGATCAAAGCCCGGAGGCCTTCGGGCGCTTTCTGCCGCGCATCAAGCAGTCGACAAAGGCGGTGCTGAATCTGACCACCGGCGGCGCGCCCTACATGACCGTGCAGGAGCGGGTGAAGCCGGCGGAAACCTTCAAGCCGGAGGTGGCGTCGCTCAACATGGGCTCGATGAATTTCGGGCTGTTCCCGATGCTCAACCGCTTCAAGACCTTCAAACACGATTGGGAGGCGCAGGCGCTCGAGAATTCGCGCGACCTCGTGTTCCGCAACACGTTCAAGGACATCGAATTCGTGCTGCGCACGCTCAGCGGCTCCGGAACGCGCTTCGAGTTCGAGTGCTACGACACCGGGCATCTCTATAACCTCAATCACTTCCTTGAGCGCGGCCTCGTCAAGCCGCCGCTCTTCGTCCAGACCGTGTTTGGCATCCTGGGCGGAATCGGGCCTCACCCCGAGGACGTCATGCATATGAAACGGACCGCCGACCGTCTGTTCGGCGACCAGTACAAATGGTCGGTGCTCGGGGCCGGCCGCAATCAACTGCCCATCGCCGCCATGGCCGCCGCGATGGGCGCCAATGTCCGCGTCGGGCTCGAGGACTCGCTCTGGTCAGGTCCGGGCAAGCTCGCCACGAGCGGCGCCGAGCAGGTGCGCGCCGCTCGCCAGATCATAGAGGGCTTGGGCCTCTCGATCGCGAGCCCGGACGAAGCCCGCGAGATCCTCGAGCTCAAGGGCGGAGACAAGGTCGCCTTCTGACCGCTTGGCCGCGCGAGGCCTTGAGCCGCGCGCCGACGTCGACTCAAGCGCCCTGTTGAAGAGCAAAATAATCGGGGGAGGAGCTGATGCGCATCGAAGTGCTGATCGACGTCAAGACCATACTCGGAGAGGGACCTCTCTGGGACGTCGACGAGCAGCGCCTCTATTTCATCGACAGTTTCGGCTGCAACGTCTTCCGCTGCACCGCCGACGGGCGCGAGGTGCGCGCCTGGGACGTGCCGGCGAAGATCGGCTCCATGGCGTTGCGCCGTCAGGGCGGCGCGGTCGTGTCGCTTGCGAACGGATTTCATTTTCTTGATTTCAAGAGCGGCGATTGTCAGCTCATCGTCGATCCGGAGCGGGACAAGCCGGCCAATCGTCTCAACGACGGCAAGGTCGACAAGCGGGGCCGATTCATCGCCGGCTCAATGGACACGATGGAGGAGGGCCCGAATGGCGCGCTCTATCGTCTCGACCCCGACCTTTCGCTGCATAAGCTCGACGACCACATCATTGTCTCGAATGGACCGTGCTGGAGTCCGGACGGGCGCATCTTTTATTTCGCCGACACCTGGACAGGCGAGATCTGGGCGTACGACTACAATCTCGACACGGGCGCCGTCTCCAACAGGCGGACCTTCTGCAAGGTCGACCGTTCGCGCGGCGGCGCGGCGGACGGCTCGACCGTCGACGCCGAAGGGTGCCTCTGGAACGCTCTGGTCTACGACGGCCGCCTCGTCCGCTACGCGCCGGACGGGAAAGTCGACCGCGTCATCGAAATGCCGGTGAAGAAAGTGACGAGCGTCATGTTTGGCGGCCCGGACCTCGACATCCTCTATGTGACGTCGATGGCGAAGCCGCCGCTGCCACGCTTCCCGGGCGACGGCGTTCTCCGCGGCAGCCTTTTCGCCATTCACGATCTTGGCGTCCGTGGCGTTCCAGAGCCGCGCTTCGCCGGTTGATTGTCAATTCGGCTGAAGGCGAAGACGCAAATCAGCGGGAATCCGCGCCGGGCGGCCGTCGCGAAGCGAGGCGACCAGCACCTCCGCCGTGACGAGTTCCTTGTCGGCGCGCACGACGCGTTGGTGAAACGTGATCGAGGCGCCGCGCACGGTTGCGGCGCTGGTCTCGACTTCCAGGAGATCGTCCATCATCGCCGGCGCCAGATAGTCGATTTGCAGCGAGCGCACCGCGAACATGACGCTTGAGCTTTCGGCAAGATCCCGATGCCCGAACCCACGCCGACGCAGCCATTCGGTCCGGCCGCGCTCGAGGAAGCGCAGATAGGACGCGTGATAGACCCGACCGGAAAAGTCGGTGTCTTCATAATAGACGCGAACCCAGAGCGCGTCCGCAATTGGCTTTTTCATGCAATGATCCCAGTTAGTTAGCTAAAGCGTCCGGTCGCCGATTCTGATCGTCGACGCCGAGTTTCAAAAGCGGGTCGTTATACTAGCGTAAAACGGGATACCGTCCAGGATCGCCGGAAACGCCCCACAGCAGGCTTTTGATCTTCGCCGCTGTCTGAAAAAGAGCGCCGAACCCGGCGGCGCCCGTCAGCGCCGCGCGTTTCAAAGCGCGCAAGCGGCAGAGAGCCGCCAGCGCCGGACCCAGAACGCCGGACACGAGTAAGTTCTCAGACTGGAGCTTAGTCAACTCGGCGTTACGAGAGAATCAATCGCAGGTGATCCGCGATGGCGCCTAGGCAGTGTCCCTGAACCTTCCGGCTTTTCTTTCGCCATCGTTGGCCGCCATGCTCACGCAGGCAGCTCATCGGCTCGCGCGAGTGCAGGGAGGAGATTCATGAGGACGCGGATCATCCTGGCCGTCACGATCGCAGCGGCGCTGTTCGGCGTTGTCGCGGCCCCGGCGCTTGCACAGACCCCCGGGAACCAAAGCCCGGGGGCGGCGCCAGCCGCTGCCGCGCCCATGAAGTCCAAGCCCAAGACGCCGGCGGGCGGCACAGTCACGGTGAAGGTGACGAACTGGCGCGAGGCCGATCTCGTCGAGCTGCAGGTGGCCGAGAGCGGCTCGGCTAACTCGAAGAAAGTGCTAGGCGCGCTGAAAGCCGGCCAATGGACTTGGGCTAAAATGCCGCGGGGCAAGAATTGTCACGTGGATCTGCGCGGGAAATATGCCGACGGCAAGTCGGCGGATGTGTCCAATGTCGATATCTGCGCGGACAAGACAGTCGACTTGGTCAACTGACGCAGAAGCGCTCAATCCACATCAAACGTTCGCCTGTCGTGTCGGCTCGCGCTCGACCCCCACCGAGCCGAACAGGCGACCTGATCACATTGGCGTCGATCACACCTGCCTTTACGCGCTCAACGACCGCCCTACGCGACGCCTAGCTCGGCCGCTTGGGCGCGGGCGCAACGTACGGCCTTCTGCCGTTGCTGAGGCGAACGCCGATCAGGCCTGGATCGACGTCGGGACGCAATCGAGCAATCGAGCAGGCTTAGAATTCGAGTCGGTAGCTGCGCAACCTGAGTCGAGCAGTTGTCTGCTTCACTGTATTTTCCAGTGGACTGTTTCGCTGACGATCCCCCTGGACAGCTTGTCGTCCGCCTTAAGCGGGAACTTCAGAACTGTCCATTCGCCGGTCCCGGTGATGCCCGCGAACTTTCCAGTCCCCGCCACCAACGTCTCGATCCCGCCCGCGGCGGTCTTACGTTCATACGTCGCCATGATCTCATCGCCGTCGTTGTCGGTGAAGGTGCAGGCGCCGTGCTCCCGGTCGGGGGCCTTACCGGCGACGTCGTAAATCCCGAGGCAACGCATCCCCATGTCGGTCTTGGCTTCGCCCTGGACGTTTTGGTGGACGCCGCTGACCTCATAGGTTCCAAGCGTTCGATCCCCAACCTTCATGGTTTTTGAGGTTGTTATCAACCACGTATTCGTAAAGATGTCGGTCCCCTCTTTTGGCGTCTCTCCCGCCAGGACCGTGATGGGCACCAACGGTAGTAGCGTCCTGGGGAGCAATAATCGCAGAGACATCGTTTCCTCCTTTTGCGGAGCAAAGACTTCCCCCTAGTTTACGCTGTACGCACATTTCAGCGGATGGCGCTGTGATGAAGGTCACACCCCGCGACCGCAGCGGAGGGCATGCTATGCTGGGGAAGGACTTGACCCACAGGGCAGTCCGCGGGGTCGAAGGCAGCCGAATTCGCTCAATTGCGAACGAGTGGTTTTTAAGGTGCGCGCCTTATTGCAAGGCCGCGACGTCGCCGTCTGGCGCGACCTTCGTCGCCAGCGCAAGCAAGACCGGGCCGAGCCACGCCTTCACATCACGGTTATGAAGCGCAAACTCAGGCGGCTCCGCGCCGCTCATGGCGCCATTTGCGCACGCGGCGCTTTACTCGGCCGCGTCTTGCGAGAACTCGCCTGAGGATTTGCCCGCCTTTCGTTCCGGGGCTAAAACAGACGACCTGTCCCGGAAAAGCGCGGAGAAAGCATGGCTGATCAAGCTGACATCGGCGTTCTGGGATTGGCCGTCATGGGCGCAAACCTGGCGCGAAACGCGGCGCGGCATAAGTTCGGCGTCGCGCTCTTCAACCGCAATCCCGAGCGGACCGACGATCTCATCGCCCAGCACGGGGGCGAAGGCCGCTTCTTCCCTGCCAAGGCGCTGCCCGAGTTTATCTCCAGCATCAAGAAGCCCCGCCCGATTCTCATCATGGTCAAAGCCGGCAAGCCGGTCGATGAGGTGATCGACGAGCTCCTACCCCATCTCGACGAAGGCGACATCATCATCGACGGCGGCAATTCGCTATTCACAGACACTGCGCGCCGCTACAAAACCTGCGAAGAAAAAAAGATCCGCTTTGTCGGCATGGGCGTCTCTGGCGGCGAGGAAGGCGCGCTCGAAGGTCCGAGCATGATGCCCGGCGGCGATCGCGAAGCCTGGGACCGCATCGCTCCGATGCTGACCAAGATGGCGGCGCAGGTCGATGGCGTGCCCTGCTGCACTTACATCGGCCCGCAGGGCGCAGGCCACTATGTCAAGATGGTGCACAACGGCATCGAATATGCCGACATGCAGCTCATCGCCGAAGCCTACGATCTCATGAAAAGCGTATACGGCCTCGACGCGCCGGCGATGGCCGACATCTTCCAGACCTGGAAAGAGGGCGACCTCGACAGCTATCTGATCGAGATCACCGCCGCTGTCCTGCGCAAGACCGACGCAGCCACCGGCAAGCCGCTGGTCGACGTCATCCTCGATGAAGCGGAGCAGAAGGGGACGGGCCGCTGGACGGCGCAGAACGCGCTCGAGCTCGGCGTGCCGCTGACCGGGATCACCGAGGCGGTCTTCGCCCGCGTCGTCTCCGCCAACCGCGCAATGCGCTTGGCGTTCGAAAAGAAAACGCCGCATCCGGCGTTGCAAACGCGCAAGCCCGAAAAGGCGGAGATCGACGCCATCCGCGACGCGCTCTACGCCTCGAAAATCATCGCCTACGCGCAAGGGTTCGAGCAGATGTCTATTGCCTCGGAGCAATTCCACTTTGACCTTAAGCTCGGCGACCTCGCGACCATCTGGCGCGGTGGCTGCATCATCCGCGCCCGCTTCCTCGATCGCATCAAGGAAGCCTATGACCGCGACGCCAAACTGGCCAACCTGTTGTTCGACGACTACTTCCGAGATGGCGTGGTGAGGACTGAGGGCGCATGGCGCCGCGTGCTTGGATTGGCGGTCGCTAGCGGCGTTCCGACGCCGGCTTTCTCATCTTCGCTCGCCTATTACGATGGTCTCAGGCGCGCCCGCGGGCCGGCGAATCTGCTGCAGGGGTTGCGGGACTATTTCGGCGCCCACACCTATCGCCGCCTCGACAGGGAAGGCAGTTTCCATACCCGCTGGAGCCAGGACGGGAGCGAAGTCAAAGTCTAGGCCGCCGTCGCCTCGCGCGTCTTTGTGCTCAAGCGCCGCCTCGGTCTTGGAAACATCACGATGATTCTCTAGCGGCCTCGTGACCGCCCATGCCGAGTTCGGCCAATTGCTCCGCTGATTTGGGAGACTTGCGATGATTTCGTCCAGAATTGCTCTCGCCGTGGCGATCGTCTTGGGCGTCACGCCCGCCCTCGCTCAGAACACGCGGGTCGCTTCCTCGCGCGCAACCATCCAAACGATCAGCGCCGACGGGTCCGCCTTGAAGGTGCACACCCGCGCGGGCGAGGATCAGACGGTCCATCTCAATCCGAAAACGCGCTTCGTCCTCGTGGTTCCCGCCGCGCTGACCGACGTGAAGCCAGGGTCGTTCATTGGCGTCGCCGCTCTGCCGGGCGAGGGGAGCGAACTCAAGGCGATGGAAGTGCACATCTTTCCCGAGGCGATGCGGGGGACCGGCGAGGGCTTTCGCCCCTTCGACCTCGCGCCGAAGAGTTCGATGACCAACGGCAACATCTCCGCGCGCGTCGACGCGGCGACCGGACCAAAGCTCACGGTGACTTACAAGGGCGGTGAGCAGACCATTGTTGTCGATCCGAAGACGCCGATCGTCGCTTTTGAACCTGGCGCAAAGACCGATCTCAAGCCCGGCGCGGCGATCATCGCCCGCGGCCCCAAGCAGGAGGACGGCTCAATTGACGCCGCCTTCGTCCTGGTCGGCAAGGATGGGCTTGTCCCCCCGATGTAACGCAGCCCTGAGCCGGCCTCCGGCCAGGACCAGAGGACGGGGCCCCATTTGCCCCAATAACCGGCCCGTGCTAGCGGTGCGCGAGTCACTTGCGGGGCAAAAAATTCATGAGGGCGTCGTCGAGTCCAACCGCGGCCGAGCCGATTTCACGCGCGACGGATTCGTTATTTACCTTCGTTCTCGTCAAGCCGACCCACTACGACGACGACGGCTATCCGATCCAATGGTTCCGCTCGGCCCTCCCGTCGAACACGCTCGCCTGCATGAACAGTCTGGCCGGCGACGCCATTCGGCGCGAGGTGCTGGGACCGGGCATAGAGATCGAAATCGACACCTATGACGAAACCAATCGGCGGGTGGTGCCGAGCCGCATCATCCGCAAGCTGAAGCGCAAGGGCGGGCGGGTTCTGGTCGGCCTCGTCGGCGTGCAATCGAATCAGTTTCCGCGCGCGGTCGACATCGCGACCGAATTCCGCGCCGCCGGCTTTCCCGTCTGCCTCGGCGGCTTCCATGTGTCGGGCTGCATCGCCATGCTGCCCGAGCTTCCGGCAGAGATCCGCGATGCGCAGGCGCTCGGCATCTCATTCTTCGCCGGCGAGGCGGAGGAGCATCGGCTGGACGAGGTGCTCGTCGACGCCTGGCGCGGAGAATTGAAGCCGCTCTACAATTTCATGGACAAGCTGCCCTCGCTCCAGGGCGAGCCCGCTCCAATTCTGCCGCGCAAGCATGTCGAGCGAACTTCGGGCACCTATACAAGCATCGATCTCGGCCGCGGCTGCCCCTACCAATGCTCATTCTGCACCATCATCAACGTGCAGGGGCGCAAGAGCCGCTTCCGCTCGCCCGATGACCTCGAACAGATCATCCGCGCCAACTACGCTCAAGGGGTCGACCGGTTCTTCATCACCGACGACAATTTCGCCCGCAACAGCGACTGGGAGATCCTGCTCGACCGGGTGATTGAACTCAAGAAGGACAATATCCACGTCGGCTTCACCATCCAGGTCGACACGCTCTGCCACAAGATCCCGAATTTCATCGAGAAGGCCACGCGGGCCGGCGTCAAGCGCGTGTTCATCGGGCTTGAGAACATCAACCCCGACAATCTGATCGCCGCCAAGAAGCGCCAGAACAAGATCACCGAATATCGCATCATGCTGCAGAAGTGGCGCGCGCATGGGGCGTTGACCTTCGCCGGCTACATCCTCGGCTTTCCTGCCGACACGAAGGAATCCATTCTCCGCGACATCGAGATCATCAAGCGCGAATTGCCGCTCGATATTCTCGAGTTCTTTTTCCTCACGCCGCTGCCGGGATCGGAGGATCACAAGAAGCTCCTCGCGAAGGGGGTCTGGATGGATCCCGACATCAACAAGTACGACCTCGATCATCGCGTTTCCCATCACGACAAAATGTCGGACACCGAGTGGGAGGACGCGTACCGGGCGGCATGGAAGACCTACTATACGCCCGAACACATTCGCACGATCCTCAAGCGGGCGGCGCAGATTCCGAACGGACGGCCGAAGCAGATCGCAAGCACGATGATGTGGTTCAAGCTCATGATCGAGCAGGAAGGCGTTCATCCGCTGGAAGGCGGAGCTTTCCGGCTCAAGTCGCGGCGGGACCGCCGGCGCGGCCTCAAGCTGGAATCGCCCTTTGTCTTCTATCCGCGCTACGGCTACGAGATCGTGACGAAGGCCTGGGCCTATTGGAAGTTCTTCTCGAGCACCCGGCGAATTTTGAACGAAGTCCTCGCCGCGCCCGACCGGACAACCTACACCGATCTCGCGATCGCGCCGCCGCGCGATGACGAGTTCGAACAGCTCTCGCTCTACCACGCCACCAGCGGCGGTGAAGCCGCGCTTGCGCGCAAGGCGCTAGGCGACAGCATTCGCGATTCCGCCCCGGCCCCAGCCATCGCGGTGCCCGCGGCGGCGGCGGAATGATCTGAGGCCATGGCCGAAGCGGCACAGGTCAGAGCTGCGCGCGCCCTTATCGGCTGGTCGCAGGCGAAGCTGGCCGAGATGGCCGGCGTGCCGGTGTCGACTATCACCGAGTTCGAGACCGGTTTGCCCGATCACTTGCCGAACGAAGCGATCGACAAGTTGCGCGCGGCGCTCGAAGCCGCCGGCATCGTCTTCATCCCCAAGAATGGCGGCGGCGGCATAGGGGTCCGCCTGCGCGAGCCCCTTGAGGGGGAATACATCGGCTGGAACGATCTCAACGCGTCAAACGACGAGTAGAGAGCTACGACCGCAGCAGCGTGCCGAGCTTGTCGCTCGATCCTCGGTCCCGCGCTCGCGCGATCCTGCCTTGTCGTAGTCGTCAAGTAACGCGCCTTGCGATGTCACACTTGCGGCGCGTTCTCCACGAAGCCTCCAGACGGGGCCAGGTGCGGCACGTTCCACCCGAAATAGACCTCGACCTCGACAATCTTCCCGTCTCGAACGGTCAGCACCTCCGTGTTGCGGAAGCTTCGTCCGCGGTCGCTATGGCCGACATACGTCACATAAACGCGATCGTTGCTGGGGACGACGGCGATGAAGTCGAAGCCGTCGATCCATCCGCTGTTCGGCCAGCAGCGCTCGAAATAGGTCTTTCGATCGATGCGATTGTCGAGCGGGCTGGTGAAGTGAAAGTCCTCGGCGAGGAGGCGCTCGATCGCTGAGCGATCCTTGTCGACATAGGCGCGATAGCTTCGCTTGGCGATTTCCGTCGAATCGCGATCGGCGACGGACGATTCGTGAGGCGAGGTCATGCTTGGCTCCTCCGCTCCGGTGATCAGGATTTCAGCGACGCGCCGAGCTTGTCGAGCAGGTCGCCCGTACCACGCTCTCGCTTGCCCGCGTCGTCATAGCCGTCGAGGAACGCGCCCTGCTCGCAAACCTTGAGCTTCGTCCGTCCCGCCCTCAAGGGCTCGATCTCGAGCGTTGCGAGGGAGACCGAAATCTTCCGCTCGTCGAGATGCATCTCGTAGGTGTAGACGATGCGCTCGCGCGGCACGATGTCGTGATAGATCGCATCGAACGTCGTGGTGATGCCGCCGTCGAAGCCGCCTTTGACGCGCTCGCGGCCGCCGACGCGAAAGTCCATCGTGCGTTCGATCAGCCGCCATCCTTCCGGTCCATAAAACCAGCGGCCCTTGGCGGCCTCGTCCGATAGCGCCTTGTACACCTGCTCCGCGGTCGCGTCGTAGGTGCGCTCGAGATGGAAGTCGCCATGAACAACCAACCGGCCGCCGCCATTCGCTTGCAGACGCGAGACTTCCGCCTCGAGCTTGTCGAGCGTCTGACGCCAGCCCTCGGGCGCGCCTTTGAGCATCTGCTCGGCCTGCGCCGAGCCAAGCAAACTATAGGTTTGCACAACCTCCATGAGCGTGCCCCCGGGGCCCACGCTGAATCTGACCTCAGTGACGGCGCTGAATAAAGGTCCGCCGCCGCAGGGGTCGATGACGTGATGGTCGATCGTCAGCCGCTCCGGCGCCACAGACTTCAGTGAAGGTTCCCCGGGTCCAGTGGTCGACGCCCTCCGGCGAGCGCATGCACACCTCGAACGCTCCGCCGACCCGCATCTCGACCTTGGCTTCCGGAACCGAATAGCCGCTCGGGCTGAACCATCGCTTGACGTGGTCCGCCGAGCTCCACGCCCTGAATACGGTTTCGCGCGGCGCGGAGAAGACGCGCGAAACGCGCACAGGCGCGGGCTGAACTTTGCGGCTCGCATCATCGATCTTGTTCATCGCTCTTTCCTTCGCTTTCAAGTGTTTGGAGATAGTCGCCGAGCCGATCGAGGCGGCGCTCCCACTCGAGGCGCCGCTCCGCGATCCATCGCTCGGCTTCGGCAAGCGCGGCCGGATTGATGCGGCAGGTGCGCACCCGTCCCGACTTTTGCGAAACGACGAGCCCCGAGGTCTCCAGCACCGCGAGATGCTGCATCACCGCCGGCAGCGACATCTTGAGCGGGCGCTTGAGCTCGCTGACCGACGCTGGCCCTTCTGCAAGCCGCTCGACGATCGCCCGGCGGGTCGGATCGGCGAGAGCCTGGAACGCCAGGTCGAGCGGGGTCTCATAGTTAAGCATGCTCTTAAGTATCACACCTGCGATAGCTAAGCAAGCGCTTTAGTATCCGCTTGGCGGGATCGGGCGGCTGGGCGCCTTCGCGCGCCCGCGCCCGGAGCGGCAAACTGGAGGGGCGGAACTAAACGGGCTCGTAAGTCGCTGAAAACATGACGGCGCGCTGGTAAAATGGCGGCTAGACCCTCGCGCCGCTCCGCCGGAATGGCCTCGATCGCGGCTTGCTCCGCCCAAGGCCCGAACGCTCTGGCGAACTTGACCACGCCTAAGATCGGGCGTTGAACCGGCGACGCTTCGGAGTGCGCCCCATGCTTGTCGACGGCAAATGGTCCGAGACCTGGAGGCCGGTCTCGGCGACCGACGCCAAAGGGCGGTTTCGTCCGTCAGGTCTCGAGCTTCCGCAGCTGGATCACGCCCGACGGCGCGGCCGGACCGACCGGGGAGGGCGGCTTTCGCGCTGAACCCGGCCGCTATCATCTCTACGCCTCATTCGGTTGCCCCTGGGCGACGCGCGTCTTGATCGCCCGCAAGCTCAAGCGCCTCGAGGATGTCGTTTCGGTCGCGATCGTCGAGCCGATGATGACCGACCAGGGCTGGCGATTCGGCGACTATCCCGCCACCGACCGCGACGCGGTGAATGATGCGACCTACCTGCATGAGATCTACACCCGCGCCGACCCGCATTTCACCGGCCGGGCGACGGTTCCGGCTTTGTGGGACAAGAGCCGCCGGACGATCGTCAACAATGAATCCGCCGATCTCCTGCGCATGTTCAATTCGGGCTTCGGCGCGCTCGCCGACGCCTCGATCGATCTTTGCCCGGAGGACCTGCGGCGCGACATCGACGCGCTCAACGAGGCGACCTACGCATCGCTCAACAACGGGGTTTACCGCGCCGGATTCGCGACCACCCAGGCGGCCTACGAGGAGGCCTTCGGCCCGATCTTCGCGACACTCGACATGCTGGAGCGAAAGCTTGAGGCCGGTCCGTTCCTGTTCGGCGATCGGCTTACGGAGACTGACATTCGCGTCTTCGTGACGCTTGCTCGCTTCGACGCCGCCTATCACGGCCTCTTCAAGTGCAACCTGCGCCGCATCGCCGATCACGCGAATGTGAGCGCCTATCTCGCGCGCCTGATCGCAATTCCCGCCTTCCGCGACACCTTCAACCTGGACCACATCAAGCGCGGCTATTATTCCATCCAGGCCCTCAACCCGACCCGCATCGTCCCGCTCGGTCCCGAACTGAAGTGGGCGCCGCGCCGAGGGTGAGACCTAGGCAGCCGTCAAGTCGAAGCCCAAATGGTTGTCGGTCCCGCGCCGGGGTTGGCGCGCCAGAGCCGGCCGCCTCGAGGGTGAAAAACTGGAGCCGCATCAATGAGCAGTTCGTCCGAATACATCCCGCCGAAGGTCTGGGCCTGGAACAAGCCAAACGGCGGCCAGTTCGCGAACATCAACCGCCCAATCTCCGGCTCAACCCACGAGAAGGAGCTGCCGATCGGCCGCCATCCGTTCCAGCTCTACTCACAAGGAACGCCGAACGGCCAGAAGGTCACGATCATGTTCGAGGAGCTGCTGGCGCTCGGCAAGAAGGCGGCCGAGTACGACGCCTGGCTGATCAAGATCAATGAGGGTCACCAATTCGGCAGCGGTTTCGTCGCCATCAATCCCAACTCCAAGATTCCGGCCCTGGTCGATCGCAGCGGTCCGAAGCCAATCCGCATCTTCGAGTCTCGGGGCGATTCTGCTCTATCTCGCGGAGAAGTTCGGCGCCTTTTTGCCGACGGAGCCTGCCGAGCGCGCCGAGTGCCTTTCCTGGCTGTTCTGGCAGATGGGAAGCACGCCATACGTTGGCGGCGGATTCGGCCACTTCTACGCATATGCGCCGATCAAGATCGAATACGCCATCGACCGCTTCGCGATGGAGACGAAACGTCTGCTCGACGTGCTCGACCGGCGTCTGGCTGAGAGCGAATACGTGGCAGGCCCCAGTTACACGATCGCCGACATCGCCATCTGGCCATGGTACGGCGGGCTGGTGAGAGGCGGACAATATGGAGCGGCCGAATTCTTGAGCGTGCAGGATTACAAGAACCTCGGCCGCTGGGCGGATGCGATCGCCGCAAGGCCCGCCGTCAAGCGCGGACGAATCGTCAATCGGACCTTCGCTGGCGATCCCGCAAGCCAATTGCCTGAGCGCCACGACGCCAGCGATTTTGACCTCAAGACGCAGGACAAGCTCTCGGCCGGAACCGCGGCGCCGAAGCCGGCCGCCTGAGCAGACGTCGCAGTCTTCGTTAGCAGGCTGGCGCGGCCGCCCGGCTTAAAGCGTCTCAAGCAGGCGCGTTGGCGCGGGCGCCGTGTATTGGCGGCCCATGCCACGGTTTGGCTGGCCGTGAAATATGGAGATCGTTCATTCGGATCGCCGCGACAATCGCCGCCTTCGCGGTTCTCTGGTACGCCAGCTTTCGCACCGTCGCCGTCAGCCGCGGCGCAGCCAATGTCATCGCAAAGGCGGCCTTCCTCATCCTGACGTGCCTCGCCTGCATAGCGATCGGCTTCTTCCTGCCGATCGTTCCCGTCGTCAGCGCTGTTCTTGGGAGCGCATTCTGGGCGGGGTTGCTGGCGACAGCCGGCGCCCTCGCCGGGATGGCCCTATCGGACGCCATCCTCGCGCGCCTCGAGACGCGCCAATCCGACATATCGGCCGGCGAGGCCCGGAGCGGCAAAGAAAAACTGCGCCCACCCCTGTGAGCAAGGTGGCCCAGTCGCGGCGAGCGCGTTCGGTCGCCGCAAAGGAAGCGCACGCGACTTCGCAAGGCGGTCCGCCAGCCTGATGACCCGCCTCAACATCCATGGGCTCGGGTTCACGCTCTTTCTCGCCCTGCTCACAGCCCTGCCGCCGCTCTCGATCGACATGGCGCTGCCGAGCCTGGCGCTGATCCAGGCCGATCTTCACGCCCCGCAGACGGAAGCGGCGGCGGCGATCGCGATCTTCATCGCCGGCTTCTCGAGCGCGCCGATTGTGGTCGGTCCGCTCGCCGACCGGTTCGGCCGCAAGGCGGTCATGAGCGTCGGGCTCGTTCTGTTCACGCTGAGCGCGGCGGGCGCGGCGCTCGCGCCGTCTATCCGTGTGCTGCTGGCCTTTCGCCTCATGCAAGGGGCGAGCGCCGGGGCGGTCGGCATCTTGCCAAGGGCGATCATTCGCGACCTGTTCGAGGGCCGGGAGGCGCGCCTGCAGCTCGCCGCGGTCTCGCTCGTATTCAGCGTGGCGCCGCTGATCGCGCCGGCGCTTGGCGCCGCAATTCTGTTCTTCGGCTCTTGGCGCCTGATCTTCGCCGTGCTGACCGGCGTCTCCGTTCTGGTGACGCTGGTCGCTCTCGCCTTGTTCCAGGAGTCGCATGCGGCCGAGAACCGGAGGAATCTTAAGCCCGCGACCGTTCTCGCCGGGTACCGCCGGGCGCTGACCAATCCCGCATGCGTGGGCTTTTCGCTGCTTGGAGGCCTCCTGTTCGCCGGTCTCTTCGCCTACGTCAACGTTTCGCCGCTCCTGTTCATGCAAGGGTATGGGGTGTCGAAGACGGGATTTGCGGCGCTCTTCGCCATAACGGCCTCGGGCGTGATCGTCGGCTCGTCGATCAACGCCTGGCTGCTCAACCGGCACGTCAGGGCGAAAACGGTTTTCGACGCAGCGCTGGCGCTCGAATGCTTGGCTGCGCTCGCGTTGCTCGCGGTCGGCGTCGCTGGCGCAGGCTCGGCGCTTATCGACGCCGCGTTGGTGATGGTCTTCATTTCCGCATTCGGCCTCGTTTTCCCGAACGCGGTCCACGAGGCGATCCATCCCCTGCCGGAGATCGCCGGCCTCGCCTCGGCCGTCGTCACTACGACTCAAATGCTGTTTGGGGCGCTCGGCGGCGTCACCGCCGCCGCGCTTTATCGCGACGCTTCGCCTACCGCTGTCGGCGCCATTATGAGCGCCGCCGCCCTTCTCGGGAGCGCGCTCTACGCCTTCTGGTTGCGGGGCAAAGTCGAGGGGTGAGGCGCCGGCCATCCCTTCGACCTCGCCGCCACTCAAAAAGGCAGAAAAACTGGCTCGCGGACGAAAAAACCGTGCGCCGATATGCTGGAAATTCGTCTTTTCGTGATTAACTACGCGTTTCGTGTGGCTCGCGGCTTGAGCGCAAGCCCCCTTTCTTCACTTCCCTAGAGCGTAAAAATGAACACTAGAAATGCTGACGTTGTGAACCTCGGCGTGACATTCACCACCTATTTCGCCGACCAGGAGCCGATCGACGGGAAGCTGACCGTTGTCGACCTGACGGAAGGAACTTGCCGCTGGCCGACTGGCAATCCGCGCGACCTCACGACATTCCGCTACTGCGGCGGGGCCGCGCACAGCGGCCCATATTGTGATCGCCATGCGCGGCTCGCCTACCTGCCGAGACTGCCGAGAGCCGCCTGACCCGACCGGGGGACGCTCTGAAGGTTCGGCGCAGCCCGTCTCCTATGCGGCTGTTTTCGCGACCCTGGTCTCATCAGGGAACATTTGGGCTCCGGTCGATCCGTTAGGGGTTTTCTTGGCTCGCGATCCATCGGTGATAGGGCGCTTCTTCGCTCCTTTTGCCGGGCGAGCACAGGCGCCTGGGCGGCGTCCCTGTTCGGCGCAAGGCGAGATCAAAGCGCCTCAGACCGCAGTTCTCCCGGGCGTGGCGTCTCCCGTCGCAGGGCCGTTAGCGTCGGTCAGAAGAACATAGAGCGCGCGCGCCTCGATCGCCGGCCCGCGTCGTTCGCCAAACGCCTCAACCCGCACCACGACCCATTTCGGCCCCTGCGCGAAAGTCAGCACATCGCCGCAGCGTACGCCGCGACTGGGTTTGTCGATCGCAGTGCGCGCGCCGCCGCGGGTGAGCCGCACGCCGCCTTCCTCGACGACACGCGCTGCAAGGCTTCTGGTCTTGAAAAAGCGGGCGCGCCAGAGCCAGACGTCGATCCGGCAGGCGTCCTCCGTCACGGGGCGGCGCGTCCGGCCACGCGACTGCGCCGGGCCTTGGCGCGCCTCGACCGGCGCTTGGCGGCGGCGTTGGGCTTCGTCAGCGCGGCGAGCGCGGCGAACGGCGTCGCGACGGGCCCGACTTTGGGCGCCGGTTCGTCGGACGCGTCGCGGCGCCGACGAAACACCGCGCGCTCGGCGCCGTCGCGGACGCGTGCAAACCCAAGCGCACGCAGAATGTGATGCGCGTCGTCGCGCCGCCACCCAAGATCCGCAAGCAGCACGTCGGTGACGTCGATCGCGCCCGCGCCTTCGGGCCACGCGGCTCGCGCAAGCGCGTCGAGCCGCTCGAGCGCGACGATTGGCGCGGCAAGCTGGCCAACCGTGCGCAACCCTCGCAGCGCTAGCGCCTGCGGACGCGGCGCCGGACGCGGCAACGGATTGAGCGCGTCCGGATCCGGCCGCCACGAGGCGCTTGCGAGTTCGGCGTAGGCGAGGGCAAGCAGCTGCGGCTGCGGCTCGAGCAGCGACGGCAGATAGAGGCTGAAGGCGCCGAAGCGCACGCCGAGCGCCTTGAGAGTCCGGCGCTCGTTGCGGCTCAGAAGCCTGATGCGGGCATCGGCCGCGCGACGGTCCAGCACTCCGAATTGCTCGACAAGCTGGTATGCGAGGCCGCGCGCCAGTCCCCTGAGCCGCCCGTCCTCGATCGCCTCCTTGAGATGCTTGAGCGCGGAAAGACGACGCGTCGCCTCGGCGGCGACGAAAGCCTCTAGGCGCCGCGCGGCGCGTTCGCGCTGCGGCTCGGCGCCAAACTCGCCGATGAGCCTCACGCGCGGCGCGAAAGGCTCGCCGCCGACGATTTCGCCCGCCGCTTCGCCCCGCCAGTTGACGACGCCGCCAGGCGCAACAGCGAAGGCTTCATCATCCTCGCTCGCCAGCGCGCCAAGCCGCCGGGCGACCTCGGGGGCGACGACCCGTTCGACCGCGCCGCGCAGGGCGCGATTCTCGAGCGCCGTCGCGCCGCGTTCAGGCTCGAAGTGGAAACCAGCGAGTCGGCCGACCAGATGGCCCTCGACCGTCACCGCCCCGTCCTCGTCGATGCCGCCCAGGATCGGCCCCGCGCGCTGGTTCAAGCTGCGCAAAAGCGCGCTCGTGCGCCTATCGACGAAGCGCTGCATCAGGGATTGGTGCAGCGTATCGGATAGGCGATCCTCGAGCCCCCGCGCGCGGCCCTGCCAGGTTTGCGGATCGGCGAGCCAGTCCGCGCGATTGGCGACATAGGCCAAAGTCCGCACCCGAGCGAGCCGCGACGACAACGCGTCGATGTCGCCGTCGGTCCGGTCAAGGCTCGCGAACTGGCCCTGCATCCAGTCTTCGGGCAGCCGCCGGTCGCCTTGTGTGAGATGCTCGAACATGGTCCCGACGAGACGCGCGTGCTCGTCCTGTGTGGCTTTACGGAAATCCGGCGTCTGGCAAACCTCCCAGAGCCGCATCAGGTTCGATCGGTCGCGCGTGCGCCGCATGACCATTTCATCGCTCGACAATTGGCGCAGCGTCGTTTCGTCCTGGCTCTCGTCGGAAAGCCTCAGTCCCGAGGCAGGCGGCGATGCGGCCAGCGAGCGGATGAGGCCTTGAAGCGACTGGAAATCGAGCCGGTGGTTGCGCCATTCCGCGGCCATGACCGAGGGGAAGACATGACCTTCGACCGCCGCGACGACATCCGGATCGAGATCGGGAGCGTCGCCCGTCACACCGAAGGCGCCATCCTTGCGAAAGCGGCCGGCGCGCCCTGCGATCTGGGCGATCTCCTGGGAATAGAGGGCGCGCAGGCGCCGGCCGTCGAACTTACGCAATCCGGCGAACGCGACATGGTCGACGTCCATGTTCAGGCCCATCCCGATCGCGTCGGTCGCGACCAGGAAATCGACTTCGCCGGACTGGAACAGATTGACCTGCGCGTTGCGCGTGCGAGGGCTGAGCGAGCCCATGACCACCGCCGCCCCGCCGCGCTGGCGGCGGATGAGCTCGGCGATGGCGTAAACCGCGTCGGTGGAGAAGGCGACGATGGCGCTCCGGCGAGGAAGACGCGTCAGCTTCTTGGGGCCGGCGTAGCTGAGCTCAGACAGTCGCTCGCGAAATTGGATCTCGGCGTCCGGACAGAGATGACGGATCAGCGAGGCGACGGTCGCCGCGCCCATCAGCATCGTCTCGGACGACCCGCGCGCATTGAGGAGCCGATGGGTGAACACGTGGCCGCGCTCAGGATCGGCGCAAAGCTGGATCTCGTCGATCGCTAGAAATTCGACCTTGCGGTCGAGCGGCATCGCCTCGACCGTGCAGACGAAATAGCGCGGCCTAAGCGGAACGATCTTTTCCTCGCCGGTGATCAGGGCGACTTCAGCTGCGCCCCGAGCTTTCACAATGCGATCGTAAATTTCGCGTGCGAGCAGCCTTAGCGGCAGGCCGATCATGCCCGAGCCATGCCCGAGCATCCGCTCAACCGCCAGATGCGTCTTGCCCGTGTTGGTCGGGCCCAGGACGGCGATGAGCCGCGAGGCGTCGCCCCGCGCTGGCGAGCAATTCATGAGCTTCAATGTGGACGATGCAGGCGCGCGCCGCAAGGCTTAAGCGCTTGTTTAAATGCACGTCCTGTCGCGCCGACTGTCACTTTTCCTTGACATTGGAAAGGCAGCGACACTCTTGCCCTTGCGAGCCGAAGGCGCCAACACTAGCCGAACGGTCGCCACAGCCCTTGGGGGGAAGCAGAATGCATTATGGACAAGTCGAGGGCACGGACCTCGTTGTGCTCGACAAGCGCTTCGGGCAGCTGTTCGCCGGCTACATGCGGGTGACACGACACTGGACCGGCTCGATCTGGGCCGAGGGCCCGGCATGGTTCGCCGCTGGCCGCTATCTCATCTGGTCGGACATTCCCAACAACCGCATGCTGCGCTTCGTCGAGGAATCGGGCCAGGTGTCCGTCTTCCGGCAGGCCTCCAACAATTCGAACGGCAACACGGTCGACAACCAAGGCCGGCTCGTCACCTGCGAGCATTTGACCCGTCGCGTGACCCGGACCGAGTTCGACGGTTCGATCAAGGTGCTAGCCGACAAGTGGGAGGGCAAGCGTTTCAACTCGCCGAACGACGCCGTCGTGAAATCCGACGAATTCGATCTGGTTTACCGACCCGGCCTACGGCATCGACGGCGACAACGAGGGCGAGCCGGCGACGCCCGAGATCGACGGCTGCTACGTCTATCGCATCGACAAGAGCGGCGCGATCACGAGGCTCATCGACAACATGGTGCGGCCAAACGGCATCGCCTTCTCGCCCGACGAGAAGCTGCTCTATGTCGCGGATACCGGGGCGACGCATAACGAGGGCACTCCCGCGCTCGATCCGGCGCTACGCCGTCAACGCGGACGGCAAGAGCGTGAAGGGACCGGGCGACATTTTCTGCGAATTGGCTCCGGAGGACGGATTGTACGACGGCTTCCGGGTCGACCGGTCGGGACGAATCTGGACGAGCACCGGCAAGGGCGTCTATTGCTACGAACCGGATGGGAAGCTGATCGGCAAGATCCTCATCCCCGAAATCGTCGCCAACCTCACTTTCGGCGGTCCGAAGCGCAATCGACTGTACATCTGCGGCACGACTTCGCTCTATTCGGTCCTCTTGATGACAAACGGGTCGAAGCTCGGCTAACCGGCTGCGGCGCTTCCTGCTCGCGTCGCAAAATGAATCGCCAGCCTTAAGCCTTGAAGGCCGCCTTGTCCGACCGTACCGTCGGCGGCGGGAGTTCCTGCGGTCTGCAACAGCGGAGAGATCAATGGGCGCCGAGATCACGTTCAAACGTCCCGACGGCGGCGACGCCAAGGGCTATCTGGCCAACGCCGCGAGCGGCGACGCGCCGGGAGTCGTCGTCATCCAGGAATGGTGGGGGCTGGCGGAGCAGATCAAGGCGATGGTCGACCGCTTCGCGCTCGCCGGTTTCGACGCCTTGGCGCCGGACCTCTACAAGGGCGTCGTCGTTCCCTATCACGACGCGGACCGTGCGGCCAAGGAGATGCAGTCGCTGAATTTCATCGACGCCACCGAGCAGAATGTCCGCGGAGCGGTCCAATACCTCAAGCGCAACGGGGCCAAGGTCGGCATCGCAGGTTATTGCATGGGCGGGGCGGTGGCGGTCATCGCCGCGGCGAAGATCCCCGAATTGACGGCGGCGGTTTCCTTCTACGGGCTGCCGCCAGAGCAGGCGGTCAAGGCTGCGGACGTCAAGATTCCGCTCCAGGGCCACTTCGCCAACAAGGACGATTACATCCCGCCGAAGACCGTCGACGACTTCGAGAAGGCCTTGAAGGCTGCGGGCAAGGACGCGGAATTCTTCCGCTATGACGCCGACCACGCCTTCGTCAACGAGCAGCGCATGGCGGTGCATGACCGCCAGGCGGCGGAGCTGGCGTGGGGCCGCGCCGTCGCCTTCCTGAAGAAGCGCCTGGGCTAGGCTTGGGCGAATGGAGCTTGGACTCAAAAGCAAGGTCGTGCTGGTCACCGGCGGCTCGAAGGGCATCGGCCTTGCGTGCGCGCAAGCCTTCGCGGCCGAAGGCGCTCGGATCGCCATTTGCTCGCGCTCCCGCAACAATATCGACAAGGCCACCGCCCAGATCAAAGCAAGCGTTTGGCGTCGTCGCCGATCTCGTGGACGCCGCCGCGGCGGGGCGAGCGATCGAAACGGTTGAAGCCCGCCTCGGGCCGATCGACATTCTGGTGAATTCGGCCGGCGCTGCGAAGCGAACTCCGCCGGACGAATTGAGCCCGGCAATCTGGCGCGAAGCGTTTGACGCCAAGTTCTTCTCTTACATCAATGTCATTGATCCCATGGTGAAGCGCATGGCGAAGCGCGGGAGCGGGGTTATCGTCAGCATCATCGGAGGAGGAGGCAAGGTCGCCTCGTCAATCCATCTCGCCGGCGGATCCGCCAACGCCGCCCTGATGTTGGCCACAGCCGGGCTTGGCGCGACCTACGCCGCCAAGGGCGTCCGCGTCGTCGGCGTCAGTCCGAGTTTGACGGAGACGAACCGGGTGGCGGAGGGGCTCGCGGCCGACGCCCGGCTCGCCAATATCTCGGTGGACGAAGCGCGCCGCCGCAGCGTCGCGCGAATCCCGCTCGGCCGCATGGCGACGGCGGAAGAGATCGCCGACGCGGTTCTCTTCCTCGCCTCGGCGAGGGCGAGCTACATCACCGCGGTGACGCTATCCATGGACGGCGGCCAGAACCCGGTCGTGCTCTGAGCGATGGCGGTCCGATCCGCGTTTCTTGTCGAGGACGGGTGCTGACAAGCAAGCCTGCGTCAGTGGCTCTCGCCGCGCGTCGCGCTGCGCCACCAGCGCCGCTAGTCGCAGGGGCCGTTCGCGCCGAATCGGCTGCCCGATCGAGTTTGCGGGGCCGTCGAACCCTTCGCGCGCTCCGAAAAGAGCCAAAAGAAACGGAGGCAGGCCCACGGCTTTCTCATGGGGCTTTCTCATGGGGCTTTCTCATGGTTCGCGTGCCGCCTTGGCTCAGAACTGTGCGAGGCGACGCGGGGCCGCGCCCGATGTTGAGATCCGGGCGTCCGCGATTTCGTTGCTTCGGTCGAAGCGTCCTTCGAAGCGCCTGGTGCTGGAGGAGGATTTGAAGACGCATCTTGAGCGGCGTCGGCGGGGGCGGCTGGGACCTTGTCTTCCACCCGCTTGGCCAGGCTGAGGACTTCCGGCCGCAGCTTCTCACAGCGCAACTCAATCAAGAGCCGAATGACGCCATCGCTTGTCGGGCTATTGGACAATTGTTGCAAACGGTCTTCGTCGCCTCTGCAGATCTCATCCGAGGTAAGCGTCGCGGTGTCCGGCACGGTCGACGCCAAGGGAGGAGACATGTTCCCGCTCGGAATCTCTGTATCCGCCGCGCCGCTGTCCGGCGCCTGCACGGCCATCTGCGCGGAGGACGGCACGGACGGAGCCAGTTTGTCGAGCTCCGCGCGGGCGGATTGCGCGTGGGGTCCGTCCGGATGGGTGGTCAAGAATGCGCGCCATCCTTCTATCGAAGCCGTCCGCTGGGCAATTCGATAGTCCAAGTCCTCGTCGACTTTGGCGGCGGCTATCGGATCGACCGAGGGAATCTCTGCTTGCGGCTGTGCAGCCAGCGACTTGTTGATGGCGACGCTGACGTCATCAAGCCACTGCGGTTTCGCGATCTCTCCCTGAGCGGCGGCGTAGGCGTAGACCGCTGGAACCGCCAACGCCAGAAAGAGCATGTATTTCCAAAGATTACGCACGCCTTGACCTTCCACCGCCCGGCTAATCACGGGACCGGCGATTGGTCAATTCACGTCTTTATCCAAAGTTCCGCAGGGTAAACGGGCCGAGACCTGTTTTCGAGACCTGTTTTAATGTCACGCCCTTGGCGCAGAACGCGGACTGGCGAAGTGCGCGTTCAGGTCGCCTCCGCGGGATTTCTCAAAAACGTGCGCGGCGCCTACGATTGGTCTGGCGGAATCCCGTCCGCCACCTTGACAGGTCCACGGCTGCGCGGAATCAGGACGCCTTCCGGCGGACGGCCCACGGCGCCATGCGCCGGATCTGCGCCACGCTCGCCTGTTTAGGCAGTTTTTCGGCGATGCCGTAGACGCGCTCCCGACGATCGATTTCCCCCATCACGTCGGCGGGCGAAACGCCACATTCCGCCCAGATGACGGCAAGGTGATAGAAAACGTCGGCGCTCTCCAGGATGACCGATTCGCGGTTCATCTGCACCGCGTCCAGCCCGACCTCGATCGCCTCCTCGACCAGCTTCTTGGCCATTTTCTGCACGCCGTCGCGGAACAGCTTGGAGGTGCGGGACGTCGAAGGGCTTCGGTCCCGGGCCTCCTGAACGGCGGCAAATAATCGGTCAAGCGAATCAGTCATGTGTTCTGATTATCCCTATTCAAACCCGATAATGCCGGACAAGAGTTCAGGCACTATGACAAAAACGCGTAAACGGAAATTTTTTTGCAAAAGCCTGGGGATTACTCGTCGGCGGCGTCGCTCCAGGGCAGGCCGCCGAGACGGTTGCGCCAATTGTAGCCGCGCTCCATAGCCTGTCGTGAGAACGCCCTTTGGAGCGCCGCGGACGCAGTCAGCGACCGCGCTACAAGGCCCTGTTCATGCCGCCAGCGAAGCGAAAAGGGCGCGTCCATGCGTGCCGCCGACCAAAGGGTCGATCAGGTTTTCCGGATGCGGCATCAAGCCCAGCACGTTGAGCCGATCGTTGAACACGCCAGCTATGGAATTAATGGCTCCGTTGGGGTTCGAGTCGCTCCCGACCCTGCCCTCGGCGTCACAATAGCGGAACGCGACGCGACCCTCCGCCTCGATTCGGCGGATCGTGTCCTCATCCGCGACGAAGTTTCCCTCGCCATGCGCGATGGCGAATTTGACCACCTGCCCAGGCGCGTAACGACGCGTGAATGGGGTTTGCGCATTCTCGACCCGCACATGCTGCAATTTGCAGATGAAGCGCAGATCCGCGTTGCGCATCAAAACGCCGGGCAAAAGGCCAGCCTCGCACAGGATCTGGAAGCCATTGCAGACACCCAGCACCAGTCCGCCGCGCGCTGCGTGATCGCCGACCGCCCGCATGATCGGCGACCTCGCGGCGATGGCGCCGCAGCGCAGATAGTCGCCATAGGAGAATCCGCCGGGCAAGACGACCAGATCCAGGCCCGGCGGCAATTCACGTTCAGCGTGCCAGACGATCGCAGGCTCGGCGCCTGTGGCCTGCCGCAGGGCGCGCGCGACGTCGCCTTCGCGATTCACTCCGGGAAAGACGATGATCGCCGCCCGCATCCGTCCTCACGCAATCTCGATGGCGTAGTTCTCGACAATCGTGTTGGCGAGCAGACGCTCGCAAGCCTCGCTCAGCCTCCTGCGCGCGGCCGCCTGATCGTCGCCGTCGAGCTCGATGTCAAAAACCTTGCCTTGACGCACGCTTGTGAGCCCGTCGACGGCCAGCCCCTTGAGCGCGCCCTCAATCGCCTTTCCCTGCGGATCCAGCACGCCCGACTTCAACGTCACGATCACACGCGCTTTCATGGGGCCCCCCGGCCGGTCAGGCCGCGTTCGACGTCGGCGCCATCGTCAGAAGCGCGTAAAGCGCCGCTGGGTCCTTGGTCGCGCGCAATTGGGCGGCAACCGCGCCGTTGCGCAGCAAGCGGGCGCTCATCGCCAGCGCCTTGAGGTGGTCTGCTCCTGCTGCTTCCGGAGCGATCAGCATCAAAATGAGATCGACAGGAAGAGCGTCCGGAGCCTCAAAATCGATCGGGCGCTCGAGCCTGGCGAAGACGCCGAAAATCTGTTGGCACTTCGCCGGCTTGCCATGCGGAATGGCGACTTCGTCGCCGACCCCGGTCGAGCCGAGCCGCTCGCGTTGCAAGATCGCATCCAAGATCTCGCGCGCCGACAGGCCTGAGACCAGCGCGGCGCGCTCGCTCAGCTCCTGCAGCGCCTGCTTCTTGCCGTTCACTCTCAGAGCAGCCAGCACGGCATCCGGCCTGAGGAGGTGCGATAATGACATGTTCGTCCTGGTTATACAGCGCGCGGCGATTCGTGGCGGGCCTCGGGATCGAGCCAGCCGATCGCGCCGTCGCGGCGACGGTAGACAACATTCAGCCGGCCGCTGCCGGCATGCTGAAAGACAATGACAGGAGCGCCGGTGAGATCGAGTTCAGCGACGGCCGAGGCGACCGAAAGCGATTTGAGATCTTCTGTTCCTTCCGCCACAACGACAGGATCGAAGCCCTCAACGGGTTCTTCCTCTTCCTCGCCCGGTGATTCGATAAGATAGTTGGCAACCTTGCCCCGCGCATTCGCGGCGGAGGCTGCGTGACCCTTGAGGCGGGTCTTGTAGCGCCGCAAGCGGCTTTCGATCTTGTCCGCCGCCTGGTCGAAGCAACGGTACGGTTCCTGCGCTCGGCCCTCCGCGTGCAAGCTCATCCCCGAGCTCAAACGCAAGGTGCAGTCCGAACGATAGCCGGAGCCTTCGCGCGTCATCACCACGTGGCCGCCGACGGAGCCGCTGAAGTAGCGAGCGACCGTCGCCTCAACTTTTTCCAGGACATGCTGACGCAAAGCTTCCCCGATGTCGAGGTTCTTACCCGATACCCTCAAGGTCATCGAACGCTGGCCTTACCTTTCAAGCGCAACGGAGCCTATCGCCGGCCGCTCCTCGCGCCGCCCCCCGCGCGTTAATGTCTTCCCCTTCCCTTTGACCTCGAACCGGTTCCCCACCGGCCGAGTTGCGGCTAGGGTTAGGAGCCTGCTTCGGCGCATGTCAATCGTCATGTTAAATCATTCATTTTAATACTAAAATCAATATTATGCATCGACCGCAAGGGAATTATGGCGGCGAACGCGGGCGCGCGCCGTCGCCATCTTTATCTTGCGCCTTTCGACCGATGAAGGGATTCTCAAGCTGTCGCGATATTTAGCGACGGTGCGACGCGCCACAAGGACATCCGCCTTGCGCAGGCGTTCCACGATCACGTCGTCCGACAACACCTCGTCAGGGTCCTCGTCGTCGATCATCTGCCGGATGCGCTGGCGCACGGATTCAGCCGAATGGGGCTGCCCGGCTTCGCTCGACGCGATCGCCGCGGTGAAGAAATATTTCATCTCGAACAGGCCGCGCGGCGTCTGAATGAACTTATGCGCAGTGGCGCGCGAGACCGTCGATTCGTGCACGCCGATCGCCTCGCCAATCATCTTCAGGTTGAGCGGCCTCAAGGCTGATACGCCCTCGAGGAGGAAGGAGTCCTGCCGGCGCACGATCTCACTCGCCACGTTGAGGATGGTGCGCGCACGCTGTTCGAGGCTCTTGGTCAGCCAGTTGGCCGCCTGCAGCTGGGTGGAGACATATTGGCGGTCCTCGTCCCGTTTCGCGCCACGCCGGATCTCGGCCGCATAGACCTCATTGACGAGCACGCGCGGCAACGCGCGGGTGTTGAGTTCGACCCGCCAGCCGAAATCCGGCGCTGCGGTGACGTGAACGTCGGGGATCGCCGGCGCCGCGGGCGGATCGCCGAAGGCGCGCCCCGGCTTGGGCTCGAGTCGCCGGATCTCGGCCAGCATGTCGCGCAGATCCTCGTCGTCGACCCCGCAGGCCCGGCGCAGCAGCGGAAAATCACGCTTGGCGAGCGCCGGCAGATTTTCGATGAACGCCTGCATCGCCGGGTCGAACCGGTCACGCTCCTTAAGCTGAATCGCCAGGCATTCGGCGAGCGACCGCGCGAACACCCCTGTCGGCTCCAGGGTCTGCATCCGCAGGAGCACCGCCTCGACACGCTGGGCGTCGGCGCCGAGCCGTTCGGCGATTTCGGCAAACGAGCCGACGAAATATCCGGCCTCGTCCAGCCCGTCGATCAGCGCGACGCCGATCATGCGTTCGACCGGATCCGAAAGCAGGATCGCGGCCTGACGCTCAAGATGGTCGCGGAGCGACATGGATTCGGCGACGTAAGCCTCGAGGTCCGGGGCCTCGCCGCCCTCGTGTCCGCCGGCGCCGACTCCCGTCCAGGAATGCGCGCTCAAGCCGTCGCCAGGCGTCGACTGGGGCGGCGGCGCGGTCCGGTCCGCGTCAAAAGCGTTGTCGACTTCCGTGCCGAGATTGGCGGCGAGGCGGCCGGCATCCGTCTCCAACGTTTCCGCCGCCCAGTCGCCGGGTTCGGCGGGCGCTTCGGCAAAGCCGCCGGGGAGCTCGACCGACTCGCGGCTAGGCTCCTCACGTTCCTCCGCCCGCTCAAGCAGCGGATTGCTGACCAACTCGTTCTCGATGAACTGGGTCAATTCCAGATTCGGCATCTGCAACAGCTTGATCGCCTGCAGAAGCTGCGGCGTCAGAACCATCGCCTGACCCTGCCGCAAGGCCAATTTGACCGAAAGCGCCATACCTACCGCAGCCCCTGACCACACCATCAAACCACGTTCGCAAAACCACGTTCGCGGGTCATTTTTTGCCAGCCGCTCCCCGTAAGGCCGCGGCGTGTTTCTTGCTTAGAACGTTCTTTAGCACGGGCCCAATCGATTTCGACAATCAATGGCGCCAAACGCGCGCCCCAATTGTTAACGGCGCTTACTTCCTCTTGCAACGAGCTGATCATCTGGTAACATTTGTGGATTAATTGAATACCATAGTCCGCGACAAACGCGGGTCGAAAATTGATATAAAGATTTGCTTATATGTTTATTGCGCGTTTCCAGCTCCGCTGATAAGAGACGGGCCGTTTACGAAAAAGGACATTCGCCGCCCATGACCAAGACCTCCGCTACGCTCGTGAGCAACGCCCACGACTACGCCATCGCCGACATCAAGCTCGCCGACTACGGCCGCAAAGAAATTGCCATCGCCGAGACCGAAATGCCCGGCCTCATGGCGACGCGCGCCGAATATGCCAAAAGCCAGCCGCTCAAGGGCGCGCGCATCGCCGGCTCCTTGCACATGACCATTCAGACCGCGGTTCTCATCGAGACCCTGAAGGCCCTCGGCGCCGACGTGCGCTGGGCGTCCTGCAACATCTATTCGACCCAGGATCACGCCGCGGCGGCGATCGCCGCCGGCGGCACGCCCGTGTTTGCGGTCAAGGGCGAGAGCCTCAAGGACTATTGGGACTACACCCATCGCATTTTCGAGTGGGCCGACGGCGGCTCGCCCAACATGATCCTCGACGACGGCGGCGACGCGACGCTCCTTATCCATTTGGGCTCACGCGCCGAGAAGGGCGATACGAAATTCCTCGACACCGCCTCGAACGAGGAAGAGGAGGTGCTCTACGCGTCGATCAAGCAGCGGCTCAAGGCCAAGCCCGGCTGGTACGGGCAGAACGCCAAATCGATCCGCGGCGTCACCGAAGAGACGACGACCGGCGTCCATCGCCTGTACATCATGGCCAAGGAAGGCAAGCTCCTTTGGCCGGCGATCAACGTCAATGACAGCGTGACCAAGTCGAAGTTCGACAATCTCTATGGCTGCCGCGAGTCGCTGGTCGACGGCATCCGGCGCGGCACCGACGTGATGATGGCGGGCAAGGTTGCGATGGTCGCGGGCTTCGGCGACGTCGGCAAGGGCTCCGCGGCGAGCCTGCGCAACGCCGGCTGCCGGGTGATGGTGTCCGAGGTCGATCCGATTTGCGCGCTTCAGGCCGCGATGGAGGGCTACGAAGTCACGACGATGGACGACGCCGCCCCGCGCGCCGACATTTTCGTCACCGCCACAGGCAATGTCGACGTCATCACGCTCGACCACATGCGCGCGATGCACGACCGCGCCATCGTGTGCAACATCGGCCACTTCGATTCGGAGATCCAGGTCGGCGAGCTGCGCAATTACAAGTGGAGCAACGTCAAGCCGCAGGTCGACGAGATCGAGTTCCCGGACGGCAAGAAGATCATCCTTTTGTCGGAGGGACGTCTCGTCAATCTCGGCAATGCGATGGGCCATCCCTCTTTCGTGATGTCGGCCTCGTTCACCAACCAGACGCTGGCGCAGATCGAGCTCTTCACCAAGCCCGGCCAATATGACAAGCAGGTCTACACCCTGCCCAAGCATCTCGACGAAAAGGTCGCTTCGCTCCATTTGGCCAAGATCGGCGCCAAGCTCACCAAGATGACGCCGGAGCAGTCGAAATATCTGGGCGTCCCGCAGGCTGGACCGTTCAAGGCGGAAACCTACCGGTACTAAGGCCTAAGAGCGTAACTCTATTAGCGTCGAACAAGGGTCGTCATCGCGAGCACAGCGAAGCGATCCAGGGGAACGCAGGCGCTCTTCGTTCCCGGGATTGCTTCGTCGACTGCCGCTCCTCGCAATGACCAGTCCGCCCAATGCGTCATGCTCGAGACTCCGGTTGCGAGGGAATGAGACGACCGCGCAATTCCATCGGGAGCGCGTTGCGCCGAAAACCGCGTGCAGCGAGCGACCTATTCCGCCGCTGTCTTGTACAGGCCCGCGCCTTCAATCGTCCGCCCAGCGGCGGCCGCGCTCACCGCCCAAAAGCAGCCACGCGACATAGCCTGCGGACGGGTTGGTTTCGTCGCCCCATTCGCGGCTTTTCGACGCCTTGTCGACCTCGGGGCGAGCGAAATAGGCGCTGATCGCGGTAACGTCGCGAAAGGATACGTCTCGACGCTCCGCAAGCTGTTGTGCGCGATGAACTCCGACCGATGTCCCGCCGCGGTGAAACTTTTCCCGCAGCTCAAGGCCTTTCTTGGCGGCGGCCGCGACATCCGCAGGCGGGATGAGACCTGGGTTCATTTGACCCTCCTCAACGCCCCGAAGGCTTGTGAGCGGCGATCTCGCCCTTGTCCGAGCGGACCAGAAACTCGGGATTGTCCTGCGACGCCGCGACCTCATGGCCCTTGATCTCGCCCGGCGAAGTCAGCTTGCGCTCGACGCTCCCGCCGCCGCTCGAATCGCCAGGCGACGCGGTCGCCTGTCTTCAACGCCTTGGCCATGCTGTCCTCCGAACGACGCATCCCGGTTAATTCGCTGGGGGCCATAAGGTTGCAGAGTCCACCTTTCGCAAGAAGCCCCACGCCCAGGCAAGCCTCGTGTTCTATGCGCGCGTCTGAACTCACCAGCTTGCCAATGAAGGTCGGATCATTGGCGACTGCGCCGAGATCGAAGCGGACCGCACAGAAGGCCGCGGCCTTGTGGCGTTATCTGACGCGGCGCCACAAACGGCGTCGCCCGCGTCGCGCCAGAGCCTCGCGCGACACCATCAAGGATCGAGCGTCGATCCATGATCGTCCGAAGACTATTGAAAGCCGCGGCGAGGCCGGCCATTGGGAGGGCGACCTCATCATCTGCAAATGCGCACGGCCTGTGCTCGTCTTGCATGAGCGAAAGTCGCGGGTCACGCTCGCCGCGCGGCTCACAGGGAAAACCGCCGCAGAAACCATCTCAGCGATGCTCGCGGTGTTCGGTCGCATCGATCCTCAACTGCGAAGATCAATCACCTTCGACAACGACACCGCCTTCGCTCAGCACGGCCTGCTCAGGACCATGCGCGACATGACGACCTGGTTCTGCGACGCCTATGCCTCATGGCAAAAAGGCGGCATCGAAAACGCCAATGGACGCTTACGTCGATGGCTGCCGCGCCACCTGGATATCGACCGGACATCCGACGCGCCTTCCAGAGTGCTTCGCGTCAAGGTGCGCGTCTCGACCGTCATTCCACGTTCTGCAAGGAGCGTCGCGCCTTGATATATTATGCTCACCAAAATCATAATCTTTAGACAAGAATATTTTTAAATATATCTAAATGCTTTTACTACTTTAATTACGCTTCCGTCATTCCAATTGACGGCAGCGCATTTTCTTTAACGGGGAGATTCTCAAAACATGCGACATGTTCTTGCCGCCGCGACTACGGTTCTGATCGCCGGTCGCGTCTTCACTCTCGCGGCTTTCGCGGCCGATTTGCCCCCCAGACCAATGAACCCGCCAGCGCCCGACTCGCTTGTGCCGCAGTCGGCCTTTTTCGTGGGTTTGGGAGGGGGCTGGGACTCGGCCAATTTCGGTAATCAGAACGTCTTTGGCCAGGGAACATCCTTTACCCCGCCGACCGGCGGTAACATTACGCCGCAGATCGGATCCGCCGCCGGATCAACCGGTCTTGACTTGGATACTCAAACGGCGCTCGCGCCCGCAGTTCAAGCGGGATATTTCCAGCATTTTTCTGGCACCCCATGGATGTGGGGCGGTAAATTTTTTTATAGCTACTTGAATCTAGGTTCTGCCAGGAATGGCCTTCTCATTCCACAGTCGGGCGGATTTACGCAGGACGGAGCGTTTACTCCGTTTGACGGAAATTATCTTGTCCAATCCTATCGACAGACCCTTAATCAGCAAATATCGTTCGTTCCCTTCCTCGGCCGGTCGTTTGAAAGAAGCTATTTATATCTGGGAGCCGGTCCGACCGTTGCGCAAACCAAGACGTCAATTGAAAATATCACCGGATTTGAGGCTATCGCTCCCTTTCCCACAAGCCCGACCGGGATAGGCCAGGGATCCAATTATTCGACGTCCCAATGGCAGTGGGGCGGCATCGCGATGGTGGGCGCCACCTACTTTTTGGATCGCACCTGGTTCCTGGATGCGAACTACAGCTATGCAATGACAGCAACCAAATCGAGCAACTGGGGCGGCCCGTGGAGCGACATGACGCTGACCGGCGACGCCACGCGCGTGGGAACGAACAAAGGGATCAGTTCCGGAAGTGTGAATACTCAGGCACTCACAGTGTCGATCAACGCGGCATTCTGAAGCCTCCTGGAGGATCGATTCGCGCGTGGGCGCGTGCCTCATCATCGGCGTTCAACATCTCGGCGCCGATTTGCCAGACTATGCCCCGCTCGCTCTTGTCCTGCCGGGCACGCTGTTTCTTTTCGCTGGCGGGATGTGGATGGCGGGCGAGACTGGGGCGAGCCGGACGCTCGTCATCGAAGAGATCGACAACGCGCTTGAAAGTCTGAAAAGCAACGCCGCCAGTTGACGGCGCCCCGCAAGGCGGAAACCTCCCGACGCTGACTCCATCTGAGAGCACGTTGCGCCGGAAACCGCAGGGAGCTGTTACTCCGCCGCCGTCTGCTGAGCGCGCGACTTCATGCCGTCCGCCCAGCGGCGGCCCGGCTCGCCGCCCCACAGCAGCCAGGCAATGTAGCCGGCGGAGGGGTTGGCTTCGTCGCCCCATTCATGGCTTTTCGAGGCCTTGTCCACCTCGTGACGAGCGAAATAGGCGCTCATCGCGACAATGGTGCGCAAGGAGAGCGGTCTACGTTCGGAGAGTTGCCTTGCGCGATACGCTCCGACCGAGGTTCCACCACGGTGAAACTTTTCGCGCAGCTCAAGGCCCCGTTTCGCGGCAGCCGCGACTTCCGCTGGCGGAATCAGGCCCGGATTCATTTGACCCTCCTCAACGCTGAGGGCTTGTGAGCCGCGATCCTGCCTGACTTCTGGGAGCGCACGAGGTATTCCGGATTGTCCTCGGACGCCGCGACCTCATGGCCCGCGATCTTGCCGGGCGACTTGAGTTCGCGCTCGACCCGGCCGACGCTCCCGCCGCCGCTCGATTGCCAGGAGACCCGATCGCCTGTCTTCAACTGTCTCGCCATGCTGTCCTCCGAAGAAAGCCCACCGCTTAATTCGCCGGAGGGTGGAAGGTTGCAGAGAGGACGAAGCACGCCATCGCAGCCGGAGACGGAACCCTCGATCCATTCCAGACGATTGCAATCTCTTGTACAAAACAGAAATTCATGCTATGAGTTTCCTTCCTCACCAAACCGACCTGCGGCGGTTCGAGACGCCAGCAGACCGGAGAAGGAGTGGACGCGGTTTTGCAGAGAGAGGGGCGGCGAAAATCCTATTTGAATCCGCTGCAACCCATTGAAAAGTCTCGATTCGGAAAAATAAGCGCTAGTAAACGCTAGGTGCTCGGTATGCGCGAGCGCGGCGGCCGCACGGTGGCAATGCCGATCAAGGCTGCGGATAAAGAGACTATCCAAGCCGCCATTCACCGGCATGTCGAGGCCGGGTCGACATTGCATACCGACGAAGGGCGCCCGTACTCTGGTATTGGCAAGGATGGCTTTGTTCACGACACCATCAATCACGGCGCTGGCGAATACGTCCGCGAAGACGTGACAACGAACGGCATTGAAAGCGTCTTTGCCGTCTTGAAGCGCGGACTGATTGGCGTCTATCATCACGCCAGCCCGAAGCATTTGGACCGCTACGTTGATGAATTTTCGTTCCGGCTGAACGAGGGCAACGTCAAAAACCATACCTTGACGCGGCTCGATAGTTTCGTTGATGGGACTGCGGGCAAGAGGCTCACTTACAAGGCGCTCATTCAGTGACGAAGCCAATGCCAGAGAACGTGCCGAAGGCGCTTGACGCGATGGCGGACATTGTCTTGGCCTACAGGCCGAAGCCAAAGACGAAGGGCGCAAAGAAGCGAAAAAAGCTTCGCGCGAAGTCAAAGAAGGAAGCGCGGGACACTTTGGGGCCGGCATGACCTTAGTCATCGTTTGAGGAAGTAATTCGTTAGGACCAGAAGCGCAGAAAACAGTACCGCTGCGAAAATAACGAGCGCCAGATTCTGGACCGCCGCGCCTTGGTCTGCCTGACCTCGGTAGGAGGGGGAGGATGAGCAGCGCCGATGATGATGGCGACGACGAATTAAAGGGCGCTGTCTCCAAGAATGAAACTCTTGCCGAATGGGGCGGCGTTGCCGTCATTTTCGGGCTGGTCGTCGAAGTTGTGCTGACCGCTGCATATCGCCACGGATCGATAATAGAGGCGTGGGGTCCGGTATTTTCGGACGCGCTTATTGCGCTTGGCGTAGCGGCCGAAATCTTATTTGCCAGAAAGGCAAGATCGAAGGCGGAAGTCCTCCAACGCCGGTCGGACAATAGGGTTGCAGAAGCAAGGACGATTGCGGCACACGCACACGAGAGAGCGGCGGTCCTTGAAAAAGAAGCAGCCGAGGCGCGCGAACGAACAGCGGAAATTGAGAAGCTGACTGCTTGGCGCCGTATTGCTCCGGAACAGTATTCTTCAATTGCGAAAGCGATACGCGAGATAGCACCCGAAATAGACCTACAAATTTACTAGCGCTTACGAGCGTTTATAGGCGTTTTACTCGCGTTTATGGGCGTTTATTCGCGCTTAAGCCGCACCGGACCGGCGTGTCCGGCGCGCTAGCCTGCCGCGAGCCGCTGCTTGAGATGCGCCCGCCAGGCCTCCGGGTCATGCGCCGGGGCGGCGAACTGGGCGCGGGCGGCGCGCCCGCCTGCGGCGAGGTCGAGGCCCTCGGCGTCGAGCCCGATGGCCCGCCACGCCGGGCGCGCGGCTGCATACCCAGCGAGGCGCGCAAGTTGGGGCGCGCCAAGCGCATTGGCCTCGGCCAGGAGCCGCTCCTCGGCCTCGGCCAACGCGGCTTCGCCCTCGCGCGGGACGAGGACCTCGGCCACGGTGAGGGGCGCGGCCCTGCCGAAGCCGCCGTTGAAATGCACGTCGTCGATCCGAAGCCGGTACAGGGCGAAATCGGCGAAGCCGGCATAGAGATGAGCCTTGGGATTGCGCTGTAAATACCGGATCTTGGCTCGCGGCGTCGCGGTTTGCTCGATCCGTCCGCTCAATGTGACGCGCGGGTGGTTGAGCGGATCGCCGCGTTCATGGGCGCCGGTCAACAGGAGCGAGGCGCGCGGGTCGCGGCCGAGGTTCCTTGTATGGCGCGACAGCGTCGACATGAGGAACAGCGGCGCGCCGTCGAAATCGCTGGCGACGCCAATGAGTGTGGTGAGAGGCGCCCCTGTCCCCGCCTCGAGCGTCGCCAATGCGCCGGTGCGGGCGAGCCGCATCAGACGCTTCGCGTCCGAGACGGCCGCGGCATGGGCCTCATGGGGATCAACGGGGGCGCTGGGCATGGCGGCCTTGACGCTTCGGACGGATTGGAGTGAGACCTGTGCGAGGTCGAGCGGTCAAGAGCGATTTGGCGCCTTGATCGCGCCCTATTCCGATTGCTGGCCAATGCCTGCAACGTCATGGTAATCTTGCACAATTCGCCGGGCGTCCCATCTGTGTTCGACCGGATGGGAGGATCGCCCTCCTCGGAACACATTCAGTCGATCAATGGTTTCCACTTTGAGCCAGCCAGCCCAAGAGGCCACAGCAGACAAAAACGGGAGCTTCATGCCCACAATCGCGCTGGTCGACGACGACCGTAACATACTGACTTCTGTCTCATTGTCGCTCGAGGCGGAGGGATATCGGGTGCAGACTTACACCGACGGCGCCAGCGCGCTGGAGGGGGTAAAAGCCAATCCGCCCGATCTCGCCATTTTCGACATCAAGATGCCTCGCATGGACGGAATGGAACTCCTGCGACGCCTGCGACAGAAGTCTGATCTGCCGGTCATTTTCCTGACGTCGAAAGACGAGGAGATCGATGAACTGTTCGGCCTCAAGATGGGCGCCGACGATTTCATCCGCAAGCCTTTCTCGCAGCGCCTTCTCGTCGAGCGGGTGAAGGCGATCCTTCGACGCTCCAATCCAAAGGATGCCGCGACGCAAAAGGAGACCGAAGCCAAGATCCTCGAACGCGGCCGATTGAAGATGGATCCCGAGCGTCATACGTGCACTTGGGACAATACGGCGGTGACCCTGACGGTCACCGAGTTCCTTATTCTCCAAGCGCTGGCGACCAGGCCGGGCGTCGTCAAGAGTCGCAACGCTCTGATGGATGCGGCTTATGACGATCAGGTCTATGTCGACGACCGCACCATCGACAGCCACATCAAGCGACTGCGCAAGAAGTTCAAGGTGGTCGAGCCGGATTTCGAAATGATCGAGACTCTCTACGGCGTAGGCTACCGATTTAAGGAAGGGTAAACGGCCCGGCCGGGACAATGAGCGCCGAAACGCAGGTTCAACATCGCCTTTCGGCTCACGCGGCGCGCGGGAGACTTCGTTGGCTGCGAGCGCGCTCGCGCGTCGCTTGGCGATTTCTGACGGCGCGATTTTCGTCGTCGCTCACCCGGCGCATCGTCGTCCTCAATCTAGGCGGCCTCGTCGTGCTCGTGGTCGGCTTTCTGCTCCTCGACCAGTTTCGCGCCGATCTGATCGCGGCCCGGACCCAAAGCCTCACAATTCAGGCCGACATCATCGCCGCAGCGATCTCAGCTTCGGCGACGGGAGATACCGATTCGATCACGATCGATCCGGACAAGCTCTTGCAACTGGCGCCGGGCCAGAGCGTGGAGCCATCGCCAAGCGATGAGGACGCGACGCAGTTTTCCATCAATCCGGCTCTTGTTGGGCCTTTCCTGCATCGGCTGGTGACGCCCACGCATACGCGCGCGCGCATCTACGACAGCGACGGCCGGCTTCTCCTCGATTCGCGATCGTATTCAGCGCGAGGCGCGGTCGTGCGCTCAGATTTGCCAGATGTTTCGGAGCATCGCGGGTTTGCGGATTGGATCGTCGCCCGTCTGCGCAGTTTGTTTCTGG
>CAVRXX010000038.1:0-184131 GCA_963725195.1 uncultured Alphaproteobacteria bacterium
AGACGAGCGATGGAGTTCCTCGAGCTCGTCGCCATGACCCAGTATTCCGAGCGCGTGCCGGCGCAATTGTCCGGCGGCCAGCAGCAGCGCGTCGCGCTCGCGAGGGCGCTGGTCACCGATCCCCAGATCTTGCTGTTGGATGAGCCGTTGTCGGCGCTCGACCCCTTCCTAAGGGTACGGATGCGAGCCGAGCTTCGCCGCTTCCAAAGACAACTCAATATCCCCTTCATCCACGTCACGCACGGCCAGGACGAGGCTCTCGCGCTGGCTGATCTTGTTGTCGTGATGAACAAGGGGCGCATCGAACAGACCGCCGCTCCGCACGACCTGTTCGAGAAACCGGCGACAGAATTCATCGCGCGCTTTCTCGGCGGCCATAATGTGATCGCGACGGCACTCGGTCCCATCGCCGTGCGCGCCGACCGGATCACGTTGCGTCCCAACAGCAACGGCTCCGGCGCGAATGACGCGCGGTTCGTCGCAGCGGTGCGCGCCATCGAGTACCAAGGCGCGCATTATCAGGTCGCGCTCGACCATCCGGGCCATTCCGAACTGACCGCTCTCGTCAGCGATGAAAATTTCGCCGGCGCGCCGCTCAACGTCGGCGACAGCGTGTCGGTTCTGTGGGCCGACAAGGACGTCCACGCGCTCGCCCCAGCGCCGTCAACCTAAAGCGAACCCAGGAGGAGAGAACGAATGTCGAAGCATGCCAAGTCAGCGAAGGGTCTCAGCCGCCGCGCTGTGCTCAAGGGAGCCGCGGGCCTCGCCGGCGCCGCTGCCGGCTCGGGCGCGATCACCGGGTTCCCGGCCGTCTGGTCGCAGGAAGACAAGGTGCTGCGTTACCTCGGCACCGCGGTCAACCAGTCCGACGACATGACCAAGAAGGTGAAGGAAGACACCGGCATCACGATCCAGAACATTGTCGCCACCACCGACGACGTGACCAAGCGGGTCATCACGCAGCCGAACTCCTTCGACGTTCTGGACACCGAGTACTTCAGCCTCAAGAAGCTTGTGCCGTCGGGCAACATCCTGCCCATGGACGCCAAGAAGATCAAGGAATTCGACAATATCACGCCGGTCTTCACCAAAGGCCAATTGCCCAACGGCAAGGTCATCGGCGACCAAGGCACGGCGCCCAAGAAAGTGATGTTCGTTGAAGGCCCGAACTCCAGCAAATTCTCGGCGACGCCGACCGAATGGGTGACCTTGATCCCGACCGTCTACAACGCCGACACGCTCGGCATCCGGCCGGACCTCATCAAGCGGCCGATCGAGCACTGGTCCGAATTGCTCAACCCCGAATTCAAGGGCAAGGCCGCCATCCTCAACATCCCCTCGATCGGCATTATGGACGCCGCGATGGTGGTCGAATCGCTCGGCAAGTACAAATATCCAGACAAGGGCAACATGACGAAGCCCGAAATCGACATGACCATGGGGGTCCTCACCGAAGCCAAGAAGGCCGGCCAGTTCCGCGCGTTCTGGAAGGACTTCAACGAAAGCGTCAACCTGATGTCGTCAGGCGAGACAGTCATCCAGTCGATGTGGTCGCCCGCGGTGACCGCAGTGCGCAGCAAGGGCATTCCTTGCGTGTTCCAGCCGCTGAAAGAAGGCTATCGGTCTTGGGCTTCGGGCTTCTGCATGTCGAAGGGCGTGACGCCGAAGCAGGCCGACATGATCTACGAATTCGTCAACTGGTACCTGTCCGGCTGGGCGGGCGCCTATCTCAACCGGCAGGGCTATTATTCCGCGGTGCTCTCGACCGCCAAGGCCCATATGGAGCCCTACGAGTGGGACTACTGGATGTTGGGCAAGCCGGCCGCCAAGGACATCCACGCGCCCGACGGCTCGCTCATCGAGAAGGCCGGCGCGGTGCGCGACGGCGGCTCCTATGACGAGCGCATGGGCGCCGTCGCCTGTTGGAACTCGGTGATGGACGAGAACGACTACATGGTCCGCAAATGGAATGAATTCATCGCCGCCTGACGCCAACTTCTCCCTGTGGGAGAAGTTGGACGCCCGGAGGGCGGCCGGTTGAGGGCGCGGCGCAGAGCGCCGCGATCCCGCCGGGTGAGCCAAGGGATGGGTGTTTGCTGCCGAGAGCCCTCATCCGTCGCCCCCTGATCACAGTCGGGGGTCGCCCGACACTTTCTCCCTGAGGGAGAAGGGCGCGAGCTTCCGGCGCGGCGTTTTTCAAGCCTTGGTTTTCCGATGACGGCGACGACGATCGAAACCCCTGCCGCGGCGGCTCAATCGAAGGCCGCCGAGCCCGCCATCGGCGGCCGCGGCGTTCCCGGCTGGCTTCAGGCGATGCCGTTCGGTCTCGTCTTCGCGTTCTTCTTCATCATCCCGCTCATCCTCGTCGTCATCGTCAGTTTCTGGGACTACAACGACTATGAGATGATCGCGCGCTTCACGACGCGCAGTTACACCGAGAATTTCGAGGGCTGCCTCGCACAACTCCCTGACCTCTGCACAATCCTCAAAACCTATGTCTCGACGGCGAAATTCTGCTTCATGGTCTGGCTGACGACGCTCGTTATCGGCTTCACCGTCGCCTATTTCCTCGCCTTCCATATCCGGTCGACGACGACGCAAATGGCGCTCTTCCTCGTCTGTACCATTCCGTTTTGGACGTCGAACGTTATCCGCATGATCTCGTGGATCCCGCTGCTGGGCCGCAACGGGCTCGTCAACCTCGCTCTCACGCGAGCCCACATCGTCGACAAGCCGGTCGAATGGCTGCTCTATTCACCCTTCTCCGTGACGCTGGCCTTCACCCACCTTTTCACGTTCTTCATGGTGGTGCCGATCTTCAATTCGATGATGCGCATCGACAAGCGCCTCATCGAAGCGGCTTACGATTCCGGCGCCTCGGGCTGGCAGACGCTGTGGAATCTGATCATTCCCTTGTCGAAGCCCGGCATCGTCATCGGCTCGATCTTCGTGGTGACGATTGTGATGGGCGACTTCATCACCTTCGACGTGATGGGCGGCGAGCAGATCGCCTCCGCCGGCAAGGTGGTGGAGACGCGCCTCAACGCCCTTCAGTTTCCCCCCGCGGCGGCGAATGCAGTCATTCTCTTGGCCGTGACGCTCCTCATCATCACCGCGCTCAACCGGGTCGTCGACGTGCAGAAGGAGCTCTGAAGATGGGCGAGGGACGCTCTCCCGCCTTCTATTGGCTCGCGGCCTTCTTTGCGGCTTTCGTGCTGTTCCTCTATGGGCCCATGATCGTCATCTTCATCCTGTCGTTCCAGGGTCCGACCGGCGGCCTCACCTTTCCGATGGTCGGGGTGTCGCTCCACTGGTTCGAGCGGTTATGGACCGGCGGCGGGATCGTCGACATCCACGATGCCTTCCTGCGCTCGCTCGAGCTCGGCGTCGTGGTGATGATCCTGACCGTGCTTTTGTCGCTCTCCGCCGGTCTCGCGTTCCGCAAAAGGTTTCCTGGCGCTCGGCTCCTGTTCTTCGTCGCGGTCGCGAGCCTCATTGTGCCCTCGATCGTCACTTCGCTCGGCATCGGGCTCGAGTTCCGTCTGATCGACGATTTTCTCAAGAATCATGGGCCGGACTGGCTGACCCAAGACCTGAAGACGACGATGGGGCTATTCACGTCCGGCCTCGGCGCGCATCTCACCTGGACGCTGCCCTTCGGACTTCTGGTGATGTTCGCGATCTTCAATCGCTTCGACAGTCGCTACGAAGAGGCGGCGCGCGACCTCGGCGCGACGCCGTGGCAAACGCTGCGCCATGTCGTCCTGCCCATCATTCTGCCCTCGGTGATCGGCGTCGGGCTGTTCGGCTTCACGCTCTCGTGGGATGAGATCGCGCGATCGAGCCAGGCGATGGGCGAGCACAATACGCTGCCGATGGAATTGCAGGCCCTGACCACGACCGTGACGACGCCTGAGATATATGCCCTCGGCACGGCGACGACGGGCGTCTCCTTCGCCGTGATCGCGCTGGCGCTGCTCGCGATCACGCTCATCCGTTCCCGCCAGACCCGCCACGGCTCGGACGCCGGCCAGGCGTGAGGCGCAGGCAGGCCGGTTGAGCGAAATGAGGCGCCGTGCGAGGCGCCGCCAATCTTCCTTCAAGCCGCTTTAGCGCCGGCTGCGCGACGCGAAGGCCATAGGCGGCGAGGCCTTGGCATGCTCCCCGATATCGCCGCGATGCGTCCGCAGCCCAGGGGCATCGCGCTTCGCCAGCTCGCTCAAGGGCTTGACCGACCTTAAAAATTAGCGAATCGACGACAATGCGGATAGGCTGTATACCGCGCCGCGCAGCCTGGGGGCTCGAACTCGTGCTGAGATGCGGGCTTTCGTTGGGGACCTAATCGGGGAGACTCTCATGGGTATTATTTCGCGTCGCAGCCTTATTCTGTCGGGCGCCGGTCTGGCGACCGGAGCCTTTGTCGCGCCGGCCGAAGCCGCGACCGGCTCGGTCTCCCTGCATATCGCCAGCGCCGGTTTCATCTTCGGTGTGACGGGCGGCAGCGGCACGTTGACTTTCAGAGGGGCTCAATTCCCGCTCAGAGTCGGCGGTATCAGCGCGGGCGCCCTGATTGGCGTATCGGCCACGGATCTGGTCGGCACGGCGTCGAACCTTCATTCTCCAGGCGACATCGCGGGCATCTACTCGGCTATCGGCGCCGGCATGTCGGTTGCGGGCGGCAGAAGCGCTGCGCAGCTTTCCAACGCCAACGGCGTGAGGCTACGCCTCCATGGGCGCCAGGTCGGCTTCAGCTTCTCGATCGACCTCAGCGGAATGAGCATCTCGCTCGCTTAAATCCGGAGTTCCCGGCTCGCGATGGAGCTGCGCCGGCGCGACTTCACGACGCTTATGCTCGGCGGGGCGGCTGCGCTCAGCCTCGCCGGGCGGGCGGACGCCGAGAGCAATTCCCTGCCCTCGTGGAACGCTGGGCGGGCCAAGGATGCGATCGTCAAATTCGTCCATGCGACGACCGACGCCGCGAGCCCCAACTTCGTGCCGCTCGCGGAACGCATCGCGACCTTCGACCAGGACGGCACGCTATGGGTCGAGCATCCGATCTATACGCAGCTCGTCTATTGCTTCGATCGCGTGCCGGCGCTCGTGAAGGCGAAGCCTGAGCTTGCCAAGGTCGAGCCGTTCCGCACTGTGCTGACTGGGAATCGCGAAGCGATAGCGCGGCTCGGCGTCGAGGCTCTCGTCAAGGTCGCCGCCGCAACCCTGATGGGCATGGACGTCGACACATTCCGCGACGATGTCGCCAAATGGATCGCGGAGGCGCGCGATCCGCGCTGGAAGCGGCCTTACACCGATCTCGTCTATGCGCCGCAAATCGAGCTTCTCAAATATCTCCGCAGCGTCGGATATCGCACGTATATCGTCACCGGCGGAGGGCAGGATTTCGTGCGCGTCTATGCGGAGCGGGTTTACGGCGTCCCGCCCGAGCAGGTGGTCGGAAGCGCGGGCGCGGTCAGCTATCAATATGGCGCTAAGGGTCCGGTCCTGATCAAGGAGCCGAAGCTCCTCATCAATGACGACAACGCCGGCAAGCCCGAAGGCATTCATCTCATGATTGGCCGCCGGCCGTACTTCGCCTTCGGCAATTCGACCGGCGACCGGCAGATGCTTGAATATACGAGGGCGGGCGCTGGCGTCCGCCTCGCGATGCTGGCGCTCCACGACGACGGCGCGCGCGAATACGCCTACGGGCCCGCGCACGGCCTGCCCGAAACCAAAGTCGGCCGCTTTTCCCCGGAGCTTTACGACGAGGCGACCAAGGACGGCTGGATCGTCGTCAGCATGAAAAACGACTGGAAGCGCATATTCGCCTTCGAGTAGAACCTGATGCGTTCAGATGGAATCGTCATTGCGAGGAGCGCGGCGACGAAGCAATCCAGGGAACGAAGGGGCGCCCACGATCCCTGGATTGCTTCGCCATAGCCCGTCTGGAAGGACGGGCGTCTTTCGACGCCCTATGGCTCGCAATGACGACCGCGGTTCGTGATGGAAGCGCGGCTCGCTTCACCAGCGCAACAGCGCCGCGCCCCAGGTGAAGCCGCCGCCCATCGCTTCGATCATCACGAGATCGCCAGGCTTGATGCGGCCGTCCTTGACGGCGACGTCGAGCGCAAGCGGGATCGAGGCGGCGGACGTGTTGCCATGCTGGTCGACTGTGACGATGACCTTGTCACGCGCAATGCCGAGCTTGTCCGCGGAAGCGTCGATGATGCGGCGATTGGCCTGATGGGGCACGAACCAGTCGATCTCGTCCGCCGTGACGCCGGCGTCGGCGAAGCATCCCTGGATCACGTCCGTCACCATGCCGACCGCGTGACGGAACACTTCCTTGCCCTCCATCCGCAAATGGCCAACCGTGCCCGTGGTCGAGGGCCCGCCATCGACGTAGAGCTTGTCGCGGTGCCGCCCGTCCGCGCGCAGGCGCGAGGCGATCACGCCAGGCGAGGCGAGCCGTCCATCGCTGTCACGCGCCTCGAGGACAATCGCTCCCGCCCCGTCGCCGAACAGGACGCAGGTCGTGCGGTCGTTCCAATCCAAGAGGCGCGAAAAAGTCTCCGCGCCGACCACGAGCGCGCGCTTATTCGAGCCGGAACGCAGAAATTTGTCTGCAGTAACGACCGCGTAGACGAAGCCGCTGCAGACAGCCTGCATATCGAAAGCCGCGCCCTCGACAATGCCGAGAGCGGCCTGAACTTGAGTCGCGACCGCGGGAAAGGTGTAATCCGGCGTTGACGTGGCGACGATGACGAGATCAATGTCGGCTGCCTCAAGACCGCCGCTGCGCAATGCCGCCTGAGCCGCCTTGAGCGCCAATGAGGATGTTGTCTCGTCCGGGCCGGCGATATAGCGCTGGCGGATGCCGGTGCGCTGCACAATCCATTCATCCGACGTATCGACCTTCGTCGCCAGCTCGGCGTTTGAGACGACGCGCGCGGGCAGCGCGGCGCCAGAACCGCGTACGAACGAGCGGATCGAGCTTGGCGCGCGGTCACGGGACGCTTCGAGTTCGGGGCCGCGCGCGCGACGGTCGATCGGCGGAGGAGACGCAAGGCTCATGAGCGGGAATCTCCTGAAATCAAGATTGAGTGGCGCGCGATCGCGCAGGCATGGGGCGTAAACCGTTGGCGTGGGCGATCATTTCCCTAATCTTGCCAAGCAATTCTTGCCGAACCATGTCATAGGCTAATTCCACGGCTCCAGCGTAGCTCTCGGCGTCGGCGCCGCCATGAGCCTTGATGACGACGCCGTCAAGCCCCAAAAACACACCGCCGCTGGCGCGCGGACTCATTTTGGCGCGCAGCTCGGCAATCGCCTTGCGGGCGAACAGGAAGCCGATTCGCGACATGAGATCGTGGTTCATGGCCTCGCGCATATATTGACCGAGCTGCCTTGCGGTGCCCTCGGCCGTCTTGAGCGCGATGTTGCCGGTGAAGCCTTCGGTGACGAAAACGTCGACTGCGCCCTTGCCCAGATCGTCGCCTTCAACGAAGCCTTGATAGCGCATATTGGGAAGGTTGGCTTCACGCAGCACCCGCCCCGCCGCCTTCACCTCCTCAACGCCCTTGATCTCTTCGGTTCCGACATTGAGGAGACCCACGGTGGGAGAATCGATGTGGAAGACAATTCGCGCCATCGCGGCGCCCATCACCGCCAGATCGACGAGATGCTGCGCATCGCCGCCGATGCTCGCGCCGACGTCGAGCACGATCAACTCGCCGCGCAACGTCGGCCACATCGCCGCAATCGCAGGCCGCTCGATCGGCGCCATCGTGTGCAGGCAGAACTTGGCCATCGCCATCAAGGCGCCGGTGTTGCCGGCGGAGACTGCGCAATCGGCCGCCCCCGACTCCACCGCTTCGATCGCCTGCCACATCGACGAGACGCGCCTTCCGGTGCGCAGAGCCTGGCTCGGCTTGTCGCTCATCTTGACCGCGACGTCGCTATGAAAAACGCGCGACTGGGCGGCCAGCCGGGGATGGCGCTTGAGGATGGAGCCGATTACGGCGTGGTCGCCATAGAGAAGAAACTCGACGTCGGGGCGGCGTTCGAGCGCCACGGCCGCACCGGACAGTACGGTCGTCGGCCCGTGATCGCCCCCCATCGCATCCAGCGCTATGCGAATGTCGCCTGCCATTCCTTCGTCCGACCGCCGAGCGCTTTGCCCGGACGGCGCGGCGCGGCGCGACAATAGCGGCTCCGCCGTCCAAGGCAACGCAAGAAACTCGCGTTCCGCTGCAGCCAGCGACGTTCCTTTCGTCGGCGCAGTGCGTTGCGCAATCACATCGGTGTTAACGAAGAGAACTGACTGAGACCGCAGCGGCGGTCAAAGCCTTGCGGCCAAATTCAATAGTTCGCAGCCGCCGCAAAAAAGCGCCGACGCCCTCGCCGTCTGGAGATTCTTTCGGCGGAATAAAGTGCTTCGCCATGGGCCGCGAGGCGTCCACAATTCGCTGCAATCGCCAGCTCGCGGCCCTGTTTCGCCCTTAGCGGACAGTGCTCTCGGCCCGCACTCGCTGCGGCTCCGCCTTGACCAGCGCCAGGGCGACTTTCTGCGAAATGTAGCCGAGGATCGCGCCGATGATCAGGGAAATCACGCCAACAACAAAGGGGTTCTCGAGCGAGGCCGATGTGACGGCGCCGAGCTTGTTGCCCGTCAAGGCGAGACCGGCGACAGCCGCGTATCCGAGCACGCCCGCTGGAATGTCGCTCAGCATGGGCGCTTTCGCGGCGTATACGAGAATGAAAACCGTGATGAGGACGCATATCCCGGCCCACAACGGAACGCCAAGGGCGCCGCCAAGCGGGATCTGGGTGACCAGCAGCAGCGCGATCAGGGCCATGATGGCGCCGAATATATTGTTGGTAAGCGCCTTGGTGAGTCCCTCCTCCTTGCCGCCGCAATGGTAAAACGTCGCCCAGGCGATGAACGCAACCCAGATTTGCAAGCCGAGGCCGATGGGCGACAAAAGGACAAATGTCGCAATGCCCCCGAGCACGCCGATGCTAAGCGCCAATGCTGTAATGAGATCCATAGCTTCCTCCCTCGTCGCCAGCGCTTTATGATTGCGCAAGCTTGACACGGAGCTAGTTTCCTAGCGCCGGGGACCACTATAACTTGTGCCTAAAGTCTGCGCAATGCCCTTAGCCTGCCACTGGAGTGCGACAATCCTGCCCTAATCAGATCGCCGTTTGTTCCGCTCGGCCAGCTCGGCGAATGGCGAGTCCGTTGGCTCCGAATTCGTACGCTCCTCGTCGAGCGCCACGCCGGGCTTGCGCGGATAAGGGTCAAGCCCGAGAGCCAGGAACTCCGCCGCGAGCGCGCCGAGGTCGATTGTTCCGTCGATGATGGGGTCAGGCTCGTCTTCGTCGCCGAGCGAGAACGTCTGCGCTTCCTTTGTCGCCCCGGATGCAGAATTGGCCGCGGTCTGCGGCGCGAACCGCACGTCCACCTCCTCGTCGACGGCCGCAGCAAACGGGTCAAGCGAAACGACACAGGTTTGAGTGACCTCCCCGTGGACGGCGCCGGTGACGCGCGCCCCGCCACGGCCCCAAGGTTCGACGCGCAACATCGCTGTCAAGGCCGCGATCGCCGGAAGCCGATAGAACGACGCCAGCTCTTCCCGCTCAGCGGGAGCAGCCTCAATGGCGATGACTTGACCTTCGCGAGGAATGGCGTCGATCCGCACGACGCGAGAAAAAGGCTTCCCTTCAGTCATGAGGCTGCGATCGAGCCAACCGGGAAACGAAAGCGGCCAGCGGTGAAAGCCTCAACCGGGACGGCAGCCAAGGCGGCGTCAAGTGAAGCGACATGGCAGGCCAGGGCTTCCGCTTTCGGCGCGGCCTGGCGATCCGTAGCGCCGTAAACATTCCGGGCGAGCGCCGCGGCGAGGTCCGCCGAGGAACCGCCGTCGAGCGCAGCCGCATAAGCGGCGTTGCGGCCATAGAAGGCGCTTCCCATCACTTTCAGGCGCTTCGCCACGCCGATATCCGATAACCCCATCTCGCGCAGCGTGTCGTCGAAGTGGGAGAACAGGCTGTCCACCAGATCCTGAGCGACCGCGTCGGCGACGCCGCCCAGCGCCGCCAGCCTACGCAGGACGAGCCCAGCATGCAGCGTCAGAAGCTCGAACCGGCCGTCAATCCGGTCGGGCGCCCCGAGCGCCTCGTACAGCTCCGGGCGGCGCGCCGCAGCCACGATCTCGCCTCGAATCTGCTCGATGACTGCTCTGCTGGCGCGCCGCGCGCGCCACTGGGCCAAGATCATACCGATGTCCTGCGAGCAGCGCCTTGCGCCTTGCTCTGATCAGGGTCCATGAGTTAGGCATCCGCGCCCAGTCTGGCAAGGCGAAAGACGGATCGAAGAGAGACGGAATGCGAATGGCGCCCAAGGTCCACCGTCGAGCAACGTTGGGATTGGCTCTCTGCTCAGCGCTTACGGTTAGTGGCTGCCTTGGCTACGACGGCGACTTCGAGCGCGGCTATCAGGTCGACCAGGACACCCTGTCGCAGGTCAAGGTCGGCGCGACGACCAAGCCGGAAGCGCTCGCGCTGCTTGGCACCCCCTCGACGACTTCGACGGTCGGCGGCGACGCCTGGTATTATATCGGGCAGAAGATGAAGCATACCTTGTCGTTCATGCCGGTCCAGATGACCGATCAGCACGTGCTGGCGGTCTATTTCGACAAGAGCGGCAAGGTCGACCGCATCGCCAATTACGGCATGAAGGACGGCAAGGTGTTCGACTTCGTCAGCCGCACGACGCCGACCGGCGGATCGGAGCCCGACTTCCTCAAGAACATTATGGGCGGCCTGTTCAAGTTCAGCTGAGGGCGAACTCGAGCGAGAGCGGGGCGTGGTCCGACACTTCGTCGGGCAGCGCACCGAATTCAAGCACGTCCACCCCCGCGCTCACGAGCACGTAATCGGCGAACCTTTCGGCCCGAGGGTAAAGGCTCGTGCGGGGTCGAGGTCACGCCGCGCCTCTGCGATGAGATTGCGCAAGCCTTCCTCCTCAAGCATCCGCAAGCTCCGCGTGTCCGGCTTAGGATTGAAGTCGCCGCACAGGACGAACGGCTCCGGCCGGGAGGCGAGAAAGGCGAGGATGCGCCGCGACTGCGCGATCCGCTCGTCGCTGTCGCCCTTACCCTGTCCGTTCCAGAGGCCATGAAAGTTCATGACGCTGAACCGCCCGGCTGGCGTAGCGACGGCGACGAATTGAATGTTGCGGGCGTGCAGGCCGAGGTTGCGTTGCGGGAGGAAGCCGCGCTCTCGGTGAACAAAAACGTCGCCCGAGTCGACGACTTCCGACCGCTTCGAGACCAGCATCATGAGCCCCGTAGTTGTTCAAGCAATGCGGATGGAAGAAGGCGGTGACTGTCGAGCAATGCGCCGATCGCCTGCTTGCCGTAGACCATGACCTCCGCTTGTGAAAGCGTCGCGGCTCCGGCGACGACGCCTTCCAGATTCTCGTAAGGGCCGGACCAGACCTCCTGCAGACAGATGAAATCGGCGTCACGATGCGAATCCAAAAAGGAAAAGGCAAGCAGCTTCTCGCTTCCCGCTCGCCCGCCCCCCGTGTTCAGACAGATCAGCCTCATCGATCGACGAACTATCCGCGAAAAGCGGAAGGACGTAGGCGCGCTCGCCTTCCCTTGCCTCTTTCTGCGAATTCACCGCGCCAGGATCGCCAGCAGCAGGAGCGCCACGATGTTGGTGATCTTGATCGCCGGATTGACCGCCGGACCGGCGGTGTCCTTGTACGGGTCGCCGACCGTGTCGCCGGTGACCGCGGCCTTGTGCGGCTCCGAGCCCTTCATCCACTTGTTTCCGTCTTTGTCGACGAACCCGTCCTCGAAGCTCTTCTTGGCGTTGTCCCACGCGCCGCCTCCCGAGGTCATCGAGATGGCGACGAAGAGACCGTTGACGATGACGCCGAGCAACGAGGCGCCAAGCGCGGCGAAGGCCGACGCCTTCGAGCCCGAGATCCACAGCGCGCCGAAATAGACGACGAACGGCGCCAGCACCGGCAAGAGCGAAGGGACGATCATCTCCCGAATCGCCGCGCGGGTGAGCAGATCAACAGCGCGTCCGTAATCGGGACGCTGCGTGCCATTCATGATGCCCGGCATTTCCTTGAACTGGCGGCGCACTTCGAGCACCACCGAGCCGGCGGCGCGTCCGACCGCGGTCATTGCGATGCCGCCAAAGAGGTAGGGGATCATGCCGCCGAATATGAGCCCTGCGACCACGTAGGGGTTCGAAAGGTCGAAGACGACGGCGCCGATATCCTTGAAGTAAGGCGCGCCCGGTCTCGGTGAAGTGCCGAATGTCGTTGGTATAGGCCGCAAACAGCACGAGCGCCCCCAAGCCCGCCGAGCCGATGGCGTAGCCTTTGGTTACGGCCTTGGTCGTGTTGCCAACCGCGTCGAGCGCATCGGTGGACTGACGCACTTCCTTGGGCAGACCCGCCATTTCCGCGATGCCGCCGGCGTTGTCGGTGACCGGCCCGAAGGCGTCGAGCGCGACGATCATGCCGGCGAGGCCAAGCATGGTGGTGACGGCGGTCGCGGTCCCGAACAGGCCGGCGAGTTGGTAGGTCGAGACGATGCCCGCGACGATGACCAGCGCGGGAAGCGCGGTCGATTCGAGCGAGACCGCGAGGCCTTGGATCACATTGGTGCCGTGGCCGGTGACGGAAGCCTGCGCGATCGACACGACCGGACGTTTGCCTGTGCCGGTGTAATATTCGGTGATGACGACGATGAGGCCGGTGACCACGAGCCCAATCAGGCCACAGACGAACAGGTTCGAGCCGGTGACGGTCTTGCCGGCGACCGTGCCGATATCGCCCCAGCCGACGACATAGGTCGTCGCAAGGGCGAGGCCGAGGATCGATAAGACCCCGGTGGCGATGAGGCCCTTGTAAAGCGCGCCCATGATCGAACCATCGGCGCCAAGCTTGACGAAGAAGGTGCCGATGATCGAGGTGACTATGCAGGCGGCGCAGATCGCGAGCGGATACATCATGGTGGGAATGAGCGCCGGCGTGCCTTCGAAAAAGATCGAGGCGAGCACCATCGTCGCCACGACCGTCACCGCATAGGTCTCGAACAGGTCGGCGGCCATGCCGGCGCAATCGCCGACGTTGTCGCCCACGTTGTCGGCTATGGTGGCGGGATTGCGGGGATCGTCCTCGGGAATGCCGGCTTCCACCTTGCCGACGAGATCGGCGCCGACGTCGGCGCCCTTGGTGAAGATGCCGCCGCCAAGCCGGGCGAAAATCGAGATCAGCGAGGCGCCGAAGCCGAGCGCGACCAGCGCGTCAATCGTCACGCGGTCCGCGACCCCGTGACCAAGAACGCCGGTGAGAAAGCCAAAGTAGCCGGCGACCCCGAGCAGCGCGAGGCCCGCGACAAGCAGACCGGTCACCGCACCAGAACGGAAGGCGATGTCGAGACCGCCGGCGAGCGATTTCGTCGCCGCTTGCGCGGTGCGCACATTGGCGCGCACCGAGACGTTCATGCCGATGAAACCAGCCGCGCCGGACAGGATGGCGCCGATCGAGAACCCGATCGCCACAGTCCACGAAAGCAGAAGCCCAAGGACGATGAACACGACGACGCCGACGATGGCGATGGTTGTGTATTGGCGCCGCAGATACGCTTGCGCCCCCTCGGCCACCGCGCCGGAAATCTCCTGCATGCGCGCCGTGCCGGCGTCAGCCGCCATCAGGCTGTTAATCGTGTAGACCCCGTAGACGATGGAAAGCAGTCCACAGACGATAATCAGGCCCAAAAGCATGCGCGAAAGCCCCGTTGCAAGCCCGCGAGCGCTTTCCCGCGGTTCGTTTGTCGGCGCGCCTCTTGCCAGAAACTGCGCTGCACCGCAACGGCGCGGCCATTTCGGGTCGGTTTTAGGCCGAAAGTCGGGCTGGGTTAGGGTGGCGTCGTCATCGCGAGCCCGACGCCCAATGATTCCCGGATCGCAGCGTCCCCGGCCTAACAGCAGCAGCCTGCTCTAAGCTGCGGATACAACCAAAGCGGGAATTCCTTCCAAATAAGGGTTAGCAAAACGAAGCTAATGAACCTAAACGCTAGTCAATTGGCTAGCGTTTACTAGCGCTTATTTTTCCGAACCGAGCCTTTTCAATGGCTTGCGGGCGATGTAAGCAAGGAAATCGCCTTCTCGCGTCGGCTCGCGCGACGGGTTGTGGGCCAACGTTTCAAACAGCCACGGCTTCTCGTCGTCCCGTGCGTCCACCGGCGAGCGGGAAACAAATTCCGCCAGGGAGAATACATACCACACATTTCTGATTTTATCGAGGAGAATTCGCAAAGAATTCGTGGCCGTTGTGGCGCTGGCTGTCGGTCAGCCCTTCGCGGCTGCGCCTTGCCGGGCTGCTGCTCCCCCTACAATTCGGCCGGGGCAGACTTAACCAGCGCGACCCCTCAGCGCTTTCCTTCCGCGGTCCAGCCTTCCACCGTCCAAGTCGCTTCGCCGACACGCAGCGACTGGACCTTGAGTTCGCCTTTGGCTTCGAAAAGATCGTCTCGCAAAGCGATTTTCCCGTCCCGCTGCTCGATTCCCAGGATGGAGTAGGCGGCCGAGAGCATACGAGCGGCGGAGCCGGTGTACCACGACCAGCCTCCTCGGCCGCCGTGACCCCAACCATCGTAAATATCAGCCGGCTGCTGAATCGGAATGAGGCCGTAGACCGCCAGGGTCTCGGAGTCCGTCTTCTTCAGCGGCGAGATCTTTTCGTAAATCTCGAAGGCGCGTCCTCTTAGCCGGGCGGCCTGTTCATGATCGCCTCGGGCTCGCGCGGACGTCGCGAGCCGCATGAAACCATCGACGATCCAAGTCGCGCCGTGGCTGTACTGCCCGCCATTCTCACGCACGCCAGGCGGATAGTCGGCGATGCGGCCGGGATAGGGTTGCGAATGCTCGTAGAATGGCGTCTCGAGCAGCAGGATCCGGTTTAAGCGCTCGATCCCCTTCAGGCCGCCCTCGATCGCGGCGATAGCGCGCGCGTCATCGCAAGCCCCGGAATGGGCGGACCATCCCGTCGTCATTGCGTTGCGCGCTCCGACCTCTCGACCGTCGTCGGCGAAGTCGAGCGCGTAATGGTCGCCCATCCAGCCGACCTCGAGCGCCTTCCGCTGCCCGGCCAGGGCCGACTCGCAGCGCGCCGCGAAATCTTCGTCGCCCTTGATCCGCGCCAGCTCGACGAAGCCGTCGAGCACGTTGGCGAGGAAAAAGCCCATCCAAACGCTGGTGCCGATTTCGCGCCGGCCCAGCGCATCGATGCCATCGTTCCAGTCCCCGGCGCGCAGCAGAGGCAGTCCGTTCGCGCCCAGATGCCGAAGGGTGAATTCTATGGTCAGGCGCGCGTGCTCGTAGACGGTCGCGCTCTCGCGCGACACGCGCGGGATGACGATCCAGGTGTCCTCGTGCGCCGGCACGGCTTCGGCCTCGAGGAATGGCGTCACCTCGTCGAGCACCGTTCGATCGCCACTGTCGCGGACGTAGCGCGCAAGAACGTAAGGCAGCCAGAGGTGCGGATCGCTCGCCTTGGTGCGCTGACCGAGGCCGGTGCCGCCGCCCGGCGCCCGGTGCCACCATTTGAGCACGTCGCCTTCGCGGAACTGCTGGCTCGCGTGCAACACGATCTGCGCCCGCGTGAGCCGCGGTTCGAGGAGCGTCAGCGGCAGCACGTCCTGCAACTGGTCGCGATAGCCGGTCGCTCCGCCAAGCTGGTTTGGACCGGCGCGGCCGAACAATCGCGAAGCGTAAAGCTGGTAGGGCAGCCAGGTGTTCACCAGCCGGTCGAAGTCCGGGCGGTTGGTGCGCACCTCGACCTTGCCGAGCCGCTCGGCCCAGGAGGCGCGCGTCGCCGCAAGCTCATCCTGCGCGCTCGCAACGCCGATGCGCGCGGCCGAGGCGAGCGCCTCCTCCCGGCTCGCGGCCTCGCCGAAAGCGATCGCGATCCTTGTTTCACCCCCGGGCGGCAGCACGATCTCGCTGCAGAACGCGGCGACGCGCCGTCCGTCATCGCGGGCGGCGCCGTCGCTTGCGCCAGCTTCGACCATCACGGGGGTTAGGACATTCCGTCCCGGCCCGCCGAAGAATCGAGCGCGGATTGTTTCGGTCGCCGGAGTCTCGAGGCTCGTCGCGGCGAAGGCGAAGCCGCGCACAAAATCATTCTGAGGGTTTTGAAAGATGAGAGTTGAGCCGACCTTCTCATCGAGAATCTTGTCGACGCTCGCGTTCGGACTGTCGTCAAGCGAGAGATCAAAGAAGGGCGCGATGCGCAGGCGTTTTGGTTGGGACCCGCGGTTGCGGAGGGTCAAAAGACGCATGTCGCCCGGGTAGTTCGGGGGCACGAAGACGACATATTCCGTTTCGAGATCGCCCCGCGTCATTGTGAACGTCGCGACTCCCGGCTCATACACCGCCTCGTGCGCGGCCTCGTCGTGCTGGAATGGCGCGAAGCTCGGCGCGTCGATCTCGCCGTTTTCCAGGTCGCGCAGATACACAATCTGTCCAGGCTGCACGGCGGTCACGCTGTCGAAGCGAAACGCGGAGAGCCCGTTCTGGCGGGCGTTGCCGAAGGCGGAGAAAATCTCGCCGTCGTTGGAGACCATCGTCGCCATGCCGCGCTCGTTCGCCATCACATGGGCCCACGGGCGCGGCGTGCGATTGGTGAGCCTCAGCGCCTTTCCATCCGCCGAGAAGCTGAACGGCCATCGCGACGGCAGCGCCGGCGAAGGCTCGACGGCGCGCGTTTCGTAAAGGCGCTTCTCGAGTTCCGGCTCCGGAAGAGGCGGAAGCTCGAGGCGCTTTGCGATCAATTCGCCCGCCCAGACGGCGTTGTCGGAGCGGCCGACAATGAATTCCGCATCCGCAGTCTCACCGCGGGCGAGCGACGCTTCAATGGTGAAACTGGCAGCCGGATCGAAGGGCCAGAGCTTGCCTTCGTCGTCGAGCTTGCGCCAGCGCCACCGCTCGCAGCCGGTCGGCTTTACCAACGAGCCTTCGCCGATGAAGCGGATGCGCAAATCCTCGTAGCCGACGAGTTCGGCGCCGGAACCCGGCTTGACGGCGAAGAACGCGACTTCGCCGCGATCGGCCCGCGCCGAGCGCAAGAGCCGGTTGCGCGCGAGAATGGCGTTGAGAGGCCGCACGAACACAGTCTCGACATGCATGCCGGCGAAATCGAGATCTTTCGCGTAAGCGCCCGTCTCATGGCCGGCGATCTCGCAGAAACTGGTGAGACGCAGCCGCCGAGGCCGGTCCGATTTGTTCCCCAGCCTGATGCGCCAGCTCAAGATTGCGCCCTCAGGATCTGGCGCGATCTCCATGCGCGCTTCAATCCCGTTCACCGCGTTGACGATCGCGAGACGGTTGAAGCCCGGCTCCTCGATCCGATAGTCGCCCGCGCACCGGGCCGGCTCGAAGCCGATCGACCAGGGCGCCGCGCCCTCCTCGTTCACATAAAAAAAATGGCCGCGCGCCTGGTAAGGATCGAGCGGCCGGCGAAAAAGGTCGATTGCGAAGCCGCCGCGCTCCGCGCCCATGACAAAAGCCGCGCCCCGGCCGTCGCGCTAAATCTCCAGCCCCACGGCGCCGTTGTTGAAGGCGTAGCGGTCCGGCCGACGCGCGAGTTCAAGCGGCGCGCCATCAAGCCACGGCCCCGCTGGCCCGACTTTGGCGCGCTCCTTGAGATAGGCCGCGGCGGAGGCTGCGGCGATCGCCAATCCCGAAGCGGCATAGGCGAGGGCAAGCGTCCTCACTGCATCAGGCATTGGGGCAGCGCCGCGCGCGAGCGCCTCGCCGCCGGTCCAGGCCTTGTCCCACTCGGCGCCGCGCGGGATGTAAAACGGAATGAGCAGCGGCGCCCAGGTGCCAAAGCGGCGAATGCCGTCAGGAATGGCGCGCGTGCGGCCATTGTGGCCGACGAATCGCGCCGCCGCCTCGTCGGCGCGATCGCCGCCGAGAAACGACAGATTGACCAGGGTCGCGACCCTGAGCCCCATATGGTCGAACCAGATGAGAACTCTGAGCCAGTCATAGGCGAGAAGGCCCGTGAACATGGCCAGGCTGAACTGCCGGAAGTCCGTCGGGTTCTGGGTGACGTCCGCGCCGATGGCGACGCTCGTGCGGATGGCGCCGTCCTGATTGTACCAGGTCGGATCCGGCGACTGGCGCAGAAACGAGTTGATGACCGGAGCCATCCACAGACCCCAGCGCAACACGCGCACGCCCTGCTCGACCAGGCCCTCGACGCCGGCCGGGCTGAGCAGCGTCTTGATCGGACGCAAGCTTCGCCTGAGCGCAGCGTCGAGCAGAACATAGTTGATCGAGAAGAGCGGCGCAGCGAGCGACCAGTTGATCACGCCCGCGACCAACTCGGTCCAGAACAGCCTGACCCCGCCCGCGACCTCGCCGAGATTGATTGAGCCATACTTGTTGAAGATCGGATAGGTGGTGAAATCGCCGAGCCTGCGGCCATCAAGCCGATAGTTGACGTCGGCATAGGCCCAGAACTTGTCGATCACGACATGAACCTGGGGCGTGTCGAAGTACCAGCCGAGCGCGCCGGCGACCAAGGCGCCGAGCAGGACGCCAAGCGCATAGAGCCGCCAGCTTTGCAGCTTTTGCCGCTCGCCGCGGATCACGCTCCAGGCGTCGAAGGCGAGGTCGACGCCGCCATAAGCGAGCGCGCCGATCGCCGCCATTGCGAGAAAGCGCGCGCCGCCGTCGTAAGCCGGCAGATTGGCGCGATAGGCGAGCGCGAGGCCGAGCCCGGCGACAAGCCCGCGCACGGGTCCTCGCGGATCGCGATAGGCGGCTCTCAAGCGCCCGAAGAAGGGCGGCGTTCCGTCGGCGCTGCCGACGATCGTCTGCCCGAGCGGGAAGAGGAGCGCGCCGAGAAGCGGGCCGATAAGGACCGCGGCGCTGTCGAAGAAAGCGGTCGCGCCGGGCACGCGCAAGATCAGGGCGGCGATGAGTATGAGCCCCATGAACAGCGCGCCGTAAATCGCGCCCTTGATGAAGCCGGTCCGCCAATGCTCCCATACCACCTCGAAGCGCGGCGGACGGCCGGCGAGCCAATCGAGCGCAACGCCTGTCAGAAGATAGACGATCGCCCACAAGCCGGCTTGAGCGAGCGCGGCGCATAGGGCGGAAAAAAAGATCGCCAGGAACGGCTGGACGACCCATTGCGCCGCATTGGCGAACAGGGGCGTGGCGGCCGCGAGCGCGCCGCTCAGCGCAAACAGCGCGTGCGTGCGGACTGACCGCGGCAGCAGATTGACGCTGATCAGATTGATCAGAATGAGGATCGCCTCGCCGATGAACCACAGGGTCAGCGCGCGTCCGATGGCGACTTGCGCCGGAAAAGGCAGACTGGCATGCGCCGTCACCGCTGCGCCGAGCTCGGCCATGTGCCAGTCGGCGCCGACAGCGATGAGCAGGTTGAACAAGAAGGGGATTGCGATCAGGCTCAGCGCTTCGATGAGCCTCAATCCGCAAAAGCCGCCAATGAGCGCCAGGATCGAACCGCCCGCATAGACCAGCAGGGCGATGACCGCCCCGGGCGGGTCGAACCGCCAGACGTCCGACCAAGGTCCGGGCAATTGCCAGAACCCGAGCAAATCGTTGCGCTGAATCGCAAAGATCGCGAAAGCCGCGGCGTCAATCGCGATGAGCGCGTGCGAAAATGGGCGCTCGGCGCGCGCCCAGCGCAGGAGCGCCAGACCGGCGGCGCCAGCGATCGCCGCGAGGAGCGGCTGGCGCAGCACGACCGCGGCATAGAAAGCGAGCGCCAGCAACGCCACGCCGCCGAGCCACGAAGGCGCGGCGAACTGGCGCACAAAAGGGCGTGCGTAAGGAGCCGTCGTCTCCATGGCTTTCGTGTTCCCTAGTGGCCCCGGCTTCCTTGCGGATTGCTGAATGAGTCGCAAGCTCATCTTCGCGCTTGCCGGCCGCCCCATAGCGGCCCAATATGGCGTCTATACGCTCCGGCTCGGCTACAATTCGGCCACAGTGCCGGGTGTTCCGCCGGTTGAGGAAACTCATGATCGTTCAACGATGGGTCGCATTCGCCCTTGTGGCCGCTCTTCTCGGCGTGGCCGCCCAAGCGGCGGAACTGCCCTCGCAGCGTGGGCAAACCCGACAAGTCAAAGAAGGCCCAATACGTCACGCCGTGCAATGTCGCCGGCTCTGCCGGCGTGCTGGCGGCTGACGGCGTCTGCGTCAGGTTCAGCGGCTATGTTTCGTCCCAATTCGGCGCCGGGCAACTGAAGTAGAGTCATCGCCCCAGCCTTGCCGGTGAAAGCGGCTTAGGACTAAAGGGGCGCATGAAAAAACCTAAGCCCACCTTCGCCCATTTGGGACAAAAGTCGCGCATCCCGGATGCGCCTGACGCCAAGACGCTCGACCGCGTCCCCAATCCGCAGTCTGATGCCGACTATCTCGTCCGTTTCACCGCGCCGGAGTTCACATCAATCTGCCCCGGCACCGGGCAGCCCGATTTCGCCCATCTGGTCATCGACTATGCGCCTGGCGCATGGATCATCGAATCGAAGTCGCTGAAGCTCTATCTCATGAGCTTCCGCAATCACGGCGCGTTCCATGAAGATTGCACTGTGCGCATCGGCAAGGACCTGGTCGGAGTGCTCAAGCCTCGGTGGTTCAGAATCGGCGGCTACTGGTTCCCACGCGGCGGCATGCCCATCGACGTGTTTTGGCAGAGCGGCGAGCCGCCGAAGGGGATCTGGATTCCAGATCAGGGCGTCGCTCCCTATCGCGGCCGCGGCTGACGGGGCGTCTTGGCCAGAGGAACAAGGCCATTTACGGTGCGTTCACACGGCTTCAGGACGCAAAGCGCGTCCATCCGAGTGGAGGCCGCAGATGAACCGCCGTTTTCTTATTGCCTCGATCGCAACATTATCCGCCGGCCGGGTCCTAGCCCAAACGATGACTCCGCCGGCGCCCGCTCCAAGCGCAACGACCGACGCCCAGCAAAAGCACCTCAGGGACACGATGGCGGTCGGCTCGCTGTCCCTGTTGCTCAGTCGAGCAGCTCTACCCAAAGTGACTCACCCGCTGCTCAAGCAGTTCGCTCAGTTCGAGATCGCCGAGCAGGAAACCGTCGCTGATGTCTTAAAGGCGATCCAGACGAACGCCGCGCCGAAAGGCACGATTCAGGCGCCGACGGACGCGGAGCTGATGCAAAATCTTGACGACGCGGGAAAGGCCTCGGTCGAGAAATTGCGCGCCCAGCATGCGGGAGCCCAATTCGATCGAGACTACATTCGCTACGAAGTCGAGGGGCATCGGAAGCTCCTCGATATCCAGGAAGTCTATCTCAAGGCCCCGGACAATCTGGATCAGACCAATGTCGCGAAGCTCGCCCGGGGCATGATCAAGGAGCACCTGACCCTGCTCGCCGACATGGACAAGGTCGGGGGCTGAGGCGATCCGCGCAGCGTCTACGCCGCCCGGTTTGTTCGCGACGTCGGCAGCTTTGGCCGCAGCAATTTGCCGATCGTCCGTCGCGGCTTGTCTATGGCGGGCGGGGCGAGCCTCGCCAGCGCATAGACACGCGCGCGGAGCTCGTCCGCCAGCGCCTGCCGGTCTCGAATTGCGGCGATCGATGCGAAGGGGATCGGCGCGCCGATCGCGACGGGCAGCGTCGCGCCGATGCGCGTCTTCACCTCATGGAAAATAAGAGACAGCCGCAGCGTCAGGCTCACGTGACTGGCGATTTGGAAAAGGCGGCTGTTCTGCCCGCCAAACCAAATCGGAACCACGGTCGCTTTCGAGCGCTGGATGAGTTGCGACACGAATGGCTGCCAGCGGCCGTCGACAGCCGGCTTCAGCCCGAGCTTGTCGGGCGTGGTCGAAATCGCTCCGGCGGGAAAGACAACCACGGCGCCGCCTTTGGCGAGTTGGGCGCGCGCAGCGGCGCGCGAGGCGAGATTGGTTCGCTCCGCCTCTTCCGTGCCAGAGAAATCGACTGGCAGGATGAACCCCGCCGCCTCCGGCGCGCGGGCGAGCACAATATGGGTAAGGACGACAAAATCGGGCCTCGCCTTGCTCACGAGCCAAGCCATGACGATGCCGTCGAGCACCCCATAAGGGTGATTGGCGACGAACACGACGGGGCCGGTCTTCGGCGCCGCCGATAGGGCGCGGGCGTCATAGCGGACGTCGAGCTCGAGCGAGCGCACGGCGGCCTCAAAGAAGGTCTCGCCCACGCGCGGAAACCGCTGATTATGGACATACATCCGCTTGAGCTTCGGCTGGCCAGTCGCTTTCTCGACAAGCCGGATCAGCCCCCGCTTGATCGGCGGATCGCTCGCGGTCGCGTAACTGAAGAGATACTTGTCCATCCCACTCGTTTTCGGGCCAGCCCTGCGACCTATATCAGTCACACGACCGTCATGTGACAAGGCCGCCGTCAGGCGGTCTCGGCGTTACGCTTAACGAGCCGGTCGAAATCCTGAAGTTCGGCGACGAGCGCCTCGAAATCCTTGAGCGGCACCATGTTCGGGCCGTCGGAGGGCGCGTGGTCAGGGTCCTGATGGGTCTCGATGAAAACCCCCGCCACACCCACCGCCACGGCCGCTCGCGCCAGCACTCTTACGAACGCGCGCTCGCCCCCCGACGCGGTCCCCTGCCCGCCAGGCTGTTGCACCGAATGGGTCGCGTCGAAGATGACCGGCGCGCCGGTCTCGCGGGCCAGAATCGGCAGCGCGCGCATGTCGGAGACAAGCGTGTTGTAGCCGAAGCTTACACCCCTTTCCGTCACTAGAATGTCGGCCAATCCTGCGGCGTCGAGCTTGGCGACTACATTTTTCATGTCCCAGGGCGCGAGAAACTGCCCCTTCTTGACGTTAACCGGGCGTCCTGTCTCAGCCGCCGCGACCAGAAGATCGGTCTGGCGGCAAAGAAAGGCCGGGATCTGCAACGCGTCGACCGCTTGCGCGACCGGCCCGCATTGGCTGGTTTCGTGCACGTCGGTGATCACGGCAAGGCCAAGCGTCTCGCGGATTTCGGCGAAGATCGGCAGCGCCGCGTTGAGGCCCAGCCCCCGCTTGGCCGACCCCGAGGTTCGGTTGGCCTTGTCAAAGGACGACTTGAACACGAGACCGATCGCGCGCCGCGCCGCGATCTCCTTCAAAGCCTGAGCCATCTCGAGCGCATGGACTCGGCTCTCGAGCTGGCAGGGGCCGGCAATGAGCGCCAACGGGAGTTGCGGACCAAACTGGGCCGCGTGCGGCCCCTGGCCGATTTGAACGATGGAATTGTTGCGCAAACAGATGTCCCGCTTTCGGCCGCGGCTCTTAGCGGGAGGCTAGGCTCGATGGCAAGCGCCAGAAATGGGCGCGCCGCGCCATGCTCAGCCCTGCCCCTCCACCTTTTCGCTCGCCGCAAAGTCGATTTCGACCCGCGCGCCGCTCGGGTCGAAGAAAAACAATTGCCAAAGCCCACCCGCATGACCGTTCTCGGGCAACCGCCGCAAGTCGTATTTGATTCCGCGCGCCTTGAGCTTGGCGACATAGGCCGAGGGGTCGGTTCCGAAGAAGGCGATATGGTCGAGCACTCCGCCGCCTTCGGGAATGGACGGCCTTTGCACGACATGCAGCACGGCCTTGCCCTCGTTGTAGAGCCAGGCGCCGGGAAAGGAGAACGCCGGGCGGGGGCCCGAGGTGAAGCCGAGGATGTCGTTATAGAAAGCGATCGTCTGTTCAGCATTCGTGGTGAGGATGGTGAAATGATCCATCCGAGCGATCGGCATTGGCGTCTCCTCCCTTGGCGCGGCCTCTCCGCGGCGGGTCGCAACAAGAACTCTTCGCCTCCTCCCTCGCCTGTCAAGCCGGACGCGGGCGGTTGCAGGGCGGCGCGGCGTTGATGTCAGCGCTCGTCCTTAGGTCCCGACGGGTCGTATAGCTCTCGTTTTATCCGCCGCACGTGTTGAACATGAACACGCTGAGCTTCCTCGAACCTTGCCAATAACTCCCGATAGGGGCTTAGATCGACCCCGCGCGTCGACATCTCGGCAATCAGTTCTTTCTGGCGTGCAATGCGCCAAGCGCCTTCAAACATGCGCAGCTCCGCTTTCTCGAGCATTGCTTTGAGCTGCCGCCGCTCCATGCAATTCTATTTTTGTAGGAACCCCGGCCAAGGGAGGGCACGAGGGTCGAGCCGCGTCAAGATTCAAACCGCGAGACTGTTGTGGGCAGCGGGAGTTTGACATTCGCCGCGCGGCCGGCGCACGCTTCCGCGTTATGAATGACAGCACGAATAAGTCCGCCGACGACGAACTCGGCATTCTCGCCCGCCGCAGAATTGAAGCCGCGATCATCGCGCCGATCTATGACGAGATGCGCAAGTCGATTGGCGAAGAGAAGGCGCGCGACATCCTGCGCCGCGCCATCCGCCGCGCCGCGATTGATGCGGGCGCCGAATTCGCCTCGCGCGCGGGCAACGGAGCCGACCTCGAGAGCTTCAAGGCGATCCTGCCTCTCTGGACCAAGGACGACGCGCTGACGATCGAGGTCATCGACGAGAAGCCCGGCGTGTTCGACTTCAATGTCAAGCGCTGCCGCTACGCGGAGACCTATCGCGCCATGGGGCTCGGCGACATCGGAGACATCCTCTCCTGCAACCGCGACGGCGCGTTCTGCGAGGGCTACGATCCGCGCATCAAGCTGACCCGGACGCAGACCATCATGAGGGGCGCGAGCCATTGCGACTTCCGCTATCGCTCGAGTCCGGAACCGCAGACGTGAGGGCCGCGTAGCGCCGGGAGGAAGCAATGCGGCTCAGGTTTGCTTTGATCGCATTCGTCGCGACGCTCGCCGCCGCCTCGCCCGCGGCGGCGCTCGAGCGCTTGATCGACATCAGCAATGACCGCTGGGTCGAAGTCACCGGCGAAGGCAGCGTCAGCGCCGCGCCCGACTTCGCCCGGGTGACGCTTGGCGTGACGAGCACGGGAAAGAACGCCGGCGAGGCGATGGCGGCGAACGCGAAAGCGGCCAATGCGCTTGTTTCGCTCATCAAATCGGAGGGCGTCGCTCCCGCCGACATCCAAACCTCCGAGATGTCGATTTCGCCGATGTTCTCGCAAGCCTCGCCGGGCCAACAGACCGCGCCGACGATCACCGGCTATAGCGTGAGCAACAACGTGGCTGTGACGCTTCGCGACATCCCGCGCCTTGGCGCGCTGCTGGACAAGGCCGTGGCGGCCGGCGCCAACTCGGTTTACGGCATCGGCTTTGGCAACAATGATCCGAGCGCGCTCCTGGACAAGGCGCGGCCGTTGGCGGTGGCCGACGCCAGGCGCAAGGCCGAAATCTACGCCAGCGCCGGAGGCGCGAGAATCGGGCGGCTCATGGTGCTCACGGAAGAGCCGGGGCGCCAGCCGCCCATCGCCTTTTCCCGCGCCTACGCCGCCAGCGCCGCTCCGACCCCGATCGAAGCGGGCGAGGACAAGCTGACCGTGACCGTCACCGCGCGGTTTGAGCTTAGCCAGTGAGGGACGGCTCGGCGTCCACCGGCGCGCCGAAAGGATCGAGATGGACGGTCCCCCTGAGCCTGCCGACACGACGTTTCAGCGCCTGCTGAACCGCGAGGTTCTCTTAAGCGAGCGGCGGCGCATGCTCATCCTGGCCGCGCTCCAGGCTTTCATCCTCGTTCTGATCCTCTTGGCCGCGACATTCGCCCCCGGCTTCGTCCGGTCGATCTATCACGATCGGCTCCCGATCCGTGCAGCGTCGGCGGCATTCTCGGCCTTCGTCGCCTACGAACTGTTCGCGGCCGGCCTGCTCACGATCTTCATTCGCCGCGGTCGAAATTTTCCGGTGATCGGTCGCTACGTGAACGCGTTCGTCGAAACAAGCTTTCCGACTGTGCTCCTCTATCTCCTCGCGGGATATCTCTTCGCGCCGGCCGTTTTCGGAACGTGGACCGCGATGCTCTATTTTCTCTTCATCATTCTCTCGACCCTCCGGCTCGACTTTAAGCTTTCGGCCTTCACCGGAGCGGTCGCCGCGGTCGAGCTCTTCGTCCTCGCCATGATCATCTTGCATCTCCAGTGGCGAAGCGAGGACCCAGACTTGAGCATCGGCTATCATCTGACGCGCAGCGCCGTCCTTCTCGCGGCCGGTCTGCTGGCCGGCTACGTCGGAGCGACGATCAAGAGCCATTTCCAACGGGCGCTCGCCGCCACGTCGGCCCGGGACGAAGTGACCAACCTCTTCGGCCAACATGTCTCGCCGCAAGTGGTCGAGCGGCTCATCGCAATCGGCGCCGCCGAGCTCAGCGAAATGAGGCGGGTCTGCGTCATGTTCGTCGACATCCGCTCTTTCACAGCCGCCGCGCGCACGCGCACGCCGGCCGAGGTCGTCGCCCGCCTCGACGCCGTTTTCGAGATCCTGGTCGACATCGTCGATCGGCACAACGGGATAGTGAACAAGTTTTTGGGCGACGGCCTGCTCGCCATTTTCGGCGCGCCAATCGACGATCCCCTCGAGGCCGCGAACGCGGTCGCGGCGGCGCGCGAGATGCTGAGCGCCATCGAGGCGAGCAACGCCGACGACCCCTGGCCGATCCGCCTCGGCATCGGCATCCACGTCGGCCAGGCGGTGGCCGGGACCGTCGGCTCGCCACGCCGCAAGGAATATACGGTCATCGGCGACACGGTGAACCTGGCCTCGCGCCTCGAGAGCCTCAACAAGGAGGTCGGCTCGCAGCTGGTCGTCTCCGAAGCCGTGCGCGAGGCCGCGGGCGACGCCGTCGGCCAGGCTCTGCCGCTCGGAGCTCTCCCTGTGCGCGGCTACGCCGAGCCGGTCACGGTCTGGCGCCTCGCCTAAAGCGCGTTGCATTTGGGCGGAGTCGGCTTAGCTCGTTCGCGGCAACGAAGCCTCGACGTTGGCCCGGTCGGTCGGTTTGGGTTTTCTTGGATCGTGACGGTTTCGCTGCGAGGATCCCCGATTGTGAGGGTTGGATTTCCTTGGATTTCCTTGGATTCTCTCGTCCGAATCGAGACTTATCAACGGGTTACGCGGGATTTTCGCGGGCAGAATTTTTCACGTCGCTTTCGGTGGCGTTAGCGGCGCCGGAACAGGCGCCGGGCGCGCCTTGCGGTCTTGGCCTTTGCGGGAGGGCAGGATTGTTCATGGGGACAGCTTAACTCGGTTTCTGATTATCTGCAATTGATTGTCGTCTGAGCCGTCCCCTTCGGCGCACTTAACCTATTGAAATCGTTCGACCGCGTAAACTTGTGCGCCGGCGTGGTTTAGCCTAAGGGCCTGTGCGGCCTCGCCCCCTTCGATTGGCCTCGCAACCCTTACGAGCCCGCCTCCGATGCAGCCTCCCCCGGACGCAGATCAGCGTCGCGCAGCCAAGCCTGTCATCACCTACCCGCTCGACCGCCTGCCTGCCTATGACGCGAGCTTCTACGACAATGCGCGCGTGGGGCTGACGAAGATCGGCGAGACGCTCGTTCCGCCGCGCGAGGCGCGGACGTTCGACGTGCCGGCGGGGCATGTCTTTCGCATCGTGAGCGTCGAGGGGCCGCAGGTCGGCGACCTCAACCTGTGGAATGCAGGCAATCTCGCCGAGCGGTTCTTCAGCGGAAAAACGCGGGCGCTCAACGCGACCCATGTCACCACCGGCGCCCGGCTCTGGAGCGCATTGCCCTATCTGCGGCCGATGGCGACCATCACCTACGACACGCTCGGCTGGTACGGCTTCGACGCCGACGGCGCCGGAGTGCACGACGTCATCGGCACGCGATGCGATCCGTATACGAACCGGCTCCTGACCGGGGACGACTATCACCATTGCTGCCATTCGAACCTGACGCGCGCATTTGCCGAGCGGATGAAGCTTTCCTCGCGCGAAGCGGAGGCGCATGTCCACGACGTGCTCAACGTGTTCATGTGCACGGGCTTTGAGCGCGTTTCCCATCGTTACTTCATGAAGGCGAGTCCTGTGCGTCCCGGCGACTTTATCGAGTTCTTCGCCGAGATCGATCTTATCGGCGCGCTGTCGGCCTGTCCGGGCGGCGATTGCGGCGCGAGCCATTCGAGCGACGCGGCGCGCTGCTATCCGCTCAAGGTCGAGATCTTCCGCCCGCGCGACGGGGCGCTGGGAAGCTGGCGTTCGCCCGAGGCCAGCGCCTATCCCGGCCCGTGGGGCGACGCGTGACGCCCTCTATCCGTATCGCAGCCGCGATCGCACCCGCGCCTTGCGGGCCTCGGTCTCCCGATCACGAGGCGGGGCGGGGCTGTGGAGGGAGAAAATGAGTTTGCGCGCCGCCTCAGTCACCTCGTCGACCGCGCGGTCGAACGCCTCGGCGTTGGCCTGCGAGGGCTTCGCGAACCCGCTCACCTTGCGCACGAACTGAAGCGCGGAGGCGCGGATTTCCTCTTCGCTCGCCGGTGGCTCGAAATTGAACAGCAGACGGATGTTACGGCACATGAAAGCCTCTTTTGCGACGCAATCCAGGCCCGATCGAACCGCGCCGTCATTGTCTTGGACAATTTCGACGCCCAGCCACTACGCCAAACGGGTATGTAGGCAATGTCCTTCAGTTCGGATAGGAAGATCACCATTGCGTGAAGGCTAGGAATAACGATATAATTTGGCTAAATCACCGATGGGCAAGGGCGAGATGGGATCTCCAGCACCGGCGCAATTGTTGGACTCGGGGCTGTGTGGCCTTTCGCTGGTGGCGGGATACTACCGTATCGCTGGCGATCCGCTGCAGCTGAGGCATCAACTCGCTCTGACCGGCCGCGGCGCGCAGGCTGAGGATATCGTTCGCGGCGCGAATTTCCTTCGGCTGAAGTCGCGCATCGTTCGCGGGGTGACCGCCAAGCGTCTCCGCGCCATTCCCTATCCAGCGATCCTGGGCCTAAAGGAGGGTGGTTTCGCCATCCTGGGCGCGGGTCAGACGAAGGGCATGGCGCGGCTGGTCGATCCGATCGCCCGGACAGCGCAAGAGTTGTCGATGGAGGACATAGCGGCTTTGTCCTCAGGCGAGCTGGTGCTGATCACGCGCCGGCTCGGCGGGGCGGGGGCCGATCCCACCACATTCGGGTTCCGCTGGTTCTGGCCCTCGATTGTGCGTTACCGGCGCGCGCTCGCCCATGTGCTGGTCGCGTCGCTGTTTGTGCAATTGTTCGCTCTGGCGACGCCGATCTTTTTCCAGCTGGTCGTCGACAAGGTGCTGGTTCACAAGGGCTTCTCGACGCTGATCGTGCTGGTGATCGGCATGGTGACGCTGGGCTTGTTCGAGACCATCCTGCAGTTCCTGCGCACCTATACGCTGAGCCACACCACCAACCGGATGGATGTCGAACTGGGCCGGCGGCTGTTCCATCACCTCTTTCGCCTGCCCCTAGCCTATTTTGAGACCCGTCCCGCCGGGCAGACCGTCGCTCGCATGCGCGAGCTCGAGACGATCCGCAGCTTTCTGACTGGGCAGGGCCTGACGTCATTGCTCGATCTTGTGTTCACGCTGGTCTTTTTCGGCGTGATGTTCATTTATTCGGTGAAGCTCACCCTGGTCGTCCTGGCTTCGATACCGGTCTATATCGTCATCGCCAGTCTCATTCGGCCGGTGCTCCGCGAACAGATCAACGAGAAGTTCAACCGCGGCGCCCGGTCGCAGCAATTCCTGGTCGAATCGATTGTCGGCGCCCAGACCCTCAAAGCCGCGAGCGTCGAACCAATGATGCAGGCGCAATGGGAGGAACGGCTGGCGGCTTACGTCCGCACGTCCTTCAACGCCGGCGTTTCAGGAACGCTCGGGCAGAACCTCATCCAGTACGTGAGCAAGGTCACGACGGCGCTGATCCTGTTTGTCGGCGCACAATCGGTGATCGAAGGGACGATGACGGTCGGCGAACTCATCGCCTTCAACATGATCGCGAGCCAAGTCGTCCAACCGATCCTGCGCCTGTCGCAGCTGTGGCAGGATTTTCAGCAGGTGCAAGTGTCGGTCGCGCGTTTGGGCGACATCCTCAACGCCCCGCCTGAGCCGGCGCCGCAGAATCTTCTGACCTTGCCGCCCCCGCGGGGCGCCATCGAGTTTCGCGACGTGACGATGCGGTACCGACCCGATGCAGCGGACGCGCTGCGAAAAGTGTCGCTGTCGATCGAGCCAGGGGAGGTGATTGGCGTCGTCGGCCCGTCGGGATCTGGCAAGTCCACCCTAACCAAGCTCATCCAGCGCCTCTATAGTCCTCAATCCGGTCAGGTGATGCTTGATGGCGTCGACATTGCCCAGCTCGATCCCGGCTGGTTGCGCCGGCAAATCGGCGTCGTTCTGCAGGAGAACATTCTTTTCAACCGCACGATCCATGAGAACATCGCGCTTGGCGACCCCGCCATGGCGCGCGTGATAGTGATGCATGCGGCTCGCCTCGCTGGCGCGGACGAATTTATCGCCCAGTTGCCGCAAGGCTACGACACGATGATCGAGGAACGGGGCGCCAATCTTTCGGGGGGCCAGCGTCAGCGCATCGCGATCGCCAGGGCGCTTGTGACAAATCCCCGCGTTCTGATCCTGGATGAGGCGACCTCCGCGCTCGACTACGAGAGCGAACGGATCATTCAGGACAACATGCGCTCGATCGTGCGCGGGCGCACCGTCATCATCATCGCTCATCGCCTGGCGGCGGTTCGTCCCTGCTCCCGGATCGTGGGAATGCTGAGAGGGGAGATCGTCGAGATTGGCGGGCATGAAGAGCTTCTTCGCCGCAAGGACGGCCTCTATGCCCGCCTCTGGGCGCTGCAGTCCGACCAAGCGAGGACGCTAGCATGAACGAACGCGCCGCGCCGCCGGTAGCGCCCGCCACCTCAGCCTCGGCCCTCGCGGCCAACGCCGATCCCGGTTACAGGGAGCGACCGCGAATTCCTGCCGGCCGCGCTCGAGATCCTCGAAACGCCGCCCCCTCCGCTGCCGATTGCGCTGATGGCGACAATTAGCGCCTGCGCGCTGGCGGCGCTGGTGTGGTCGTATTTCGGCCGGCTCGACGTCCATGCGACGGCGCCGGGCAAGATCGAGCCGGCTGGCTACGCCAAGGTGATCGAGCCGCTCGATCCTGGCAAGATTGCCGCGATCCACGTCGAGAAGGGCCAGACCGTCAAGGCGGGAGACCTGCTCTTGGAGCTCGATCCTGCGGAGGCCGACGCCGACGCGCTGAGCGCCCAGGATGCGCTGAACGCGAGTATGGCGGAGGTCGCGCGGCGCCGCTATGCGATCAACGCTGTGCGAGCCGCAGAGGCTGAGTTGCAGCAGGACCGGCTCGACGGGCGCAGCAATGACGACGCGGCGCCGGGGGCCGACTCCGGCCCGGTCGAAAGCCTGGCCGGCCAGGCTGAATTCAAGATCCCCTGGGAGGGGGCTTTGCCTGAGCAGTTCCAGTTGCGGGAAGAGGCCGTATTGCGTGCGGATCTCGCTCAGCTCTCCGACGCCCTCAAAGCGCTCGACAGGCAGATGGCGGAGAAACTCGCGACGCAGAAGCGCCTCAACATGAGCATCGCCTTCCAGAACAAGCTGATGGAGACCTTGAATCAGCGCGTCTCCACTCGGCAGCAGGCGATCGACCTCAACGTTGGCACCAAGATTGATCTCTATAACGCCAAGGAGGAGCTGGAAAAGGATGAGGCCGCGCTCGCGTCCGACCAAGGCCAGCTGATTGAAACCGACGCGGCGATCAGATCGGTGCGCAGCGAAAAGGCCAAGACCGTCTCTCAGTTCATCGCCGACAACGAGAACAAGCTTGCTGACGCGGCGCGCAAGGCGGACGAAGCGCGTCAGGCGCTCGCCAAAACCAACGCCCGTCTTGCCCGCACCCGGCTCTATGCGCCGACGGACGGCGTCGTTCAGCAGCTGGCGGTCACGACTGTGGGGCAGGTGGTCACCACCGGCCAGCAGCTCATGGTGCTGACGCCGATCGGCGGCAAGCTTCAGGTCGAGGCGCTCGTGGCCAATCTCGATATCGGCTTCATCAAGCCCGGCCAGGACGCCGTGATCAAGGTCGACGCCTTCCCGTTCACTCGCTTCGGCGCGCTGCAGGGCAAGGTCGTCAACATCGCTTCCGCAGCCGTCGCCGAGCAGGACGCCAAACGCGCGCTTGCCAACGAAACGGCGACGGCCAATGTGTCGCCCGAGGCGCCGACCGCGCCTGGTCAGCCGGAAAGCTTCGTCTTTCCGGTCACGGTCTCGCTCGACGAAACCGCAATGAAGATCGACAACGCAAGCATTCCATTGACCCCGGGCATGACTGTTAGCGTCGAAATCCGGACCGACTCGCGTCGCGTCATCGACTACTTGCTTTCGCCCCTCGCCAAAATCGGATCCGAGGCGTTGCGCGAGAGATAGAGGGTCCGTTCGCCGCTAGCCTCGCAGAGTTCCTCCTCGAACGATCGGCGTGCGCCGCCCGCGCCTCGCGAAACGACAGGAGGCGCCGCGTTTCCTCGTCCCATAGCGTGAGACGGACGCAAACGAGGCTTTGCCACAGCGTCAGCCGACCGATGTCGCGAAGCTCAGGATAGGCCCTCAAGACCTCGGGAAGCCGGTAAAAGGGAACGCCGCTCGACAGGTGATGCACGTGATGCACGCCGATATTGGCGCTGAACCAGCGCAGCACGAGCGGCAGATCGTAATGCGAGCTGCCGTGCAGCGCCGCCTCAGGCTGACGCCAATCCGTCGCCTCGTCCCATATTGTGGCCTCGAACTGATGCTGCACATAGAACACCCAGACGCCCATCGTCGCCGCGAGCATGACAATCGGCAAATGGACGATAAGGAAGGTCGTGAAACCTACGCAGAGGATCAGAAGGCCAGCGGCGAGCAGGATCCCGGCGTTGGTGGTCATCGTGCTGAGCCAGGGCATACGGCCCTTGCGCATGAAGCCGACGGGCAGCCTGTTCTCCAACAGGAACACATAGGCTGGTCCCACCCCGAACATCACCAGCGGATGGCGATAGAGCCGGTAGCGGAGACGGTCGCGCCAGTTGCGGGCGAAATATTCGCGCACCGTGAGCGTCTTGATGTCGCCGATCCCGCGCCGGTCGAGATTGCCCGATGTCGCGTGATGGATCGCGTGGGAGCGCCGCCAGTGATCGTAGGGGGTCACAGTCAAGACACCGAGCGCGCGTCCGACCCAGTCGTTGGCGAGCTTGCTCGGAAAGAACGAACCATGCCCGCAATCGTGCTGGATGATGAACAAGCGAATGAGCAGCCCCGCGGCGAGCGGCGCGAGCGCGAACGAAAGCCAGAACTGGCCGTGATGGGAGGCGATTAGCATCGCGGTCCAGGTCGCGACAAAAGGCGGGAAGGTCACCGCAAGCTCGAAGGCCCCGCGAACTGCGCTCGCCCGTCGGTAAGGGACAATCGCCTGCGCCCAGTCGCGCGCCGACCATGAGCTTCTCGGTTCCGTCGCCGCCATCCTGCACCTCGCCCGACATGCGCTTTCAAGGAAAAGCGTCGTCGAGCGGGTGGTCGACTGCGCCGAGAGAAGGATCGAAAGATCCCCCTGGAATTCCATAGACAGGCGCCCGTGAAAAAGCGATGACAATTCGCGCCTCTTTCCAGATCAATTCCGAGCGGAAGCGGCGGCGCCAATGGCGCGCTGCCCGATGACGCGCGTTTGTTGTCCGCGACACCGGGCCAAGCCCCGTCCAAATAAACGGCAATAAAAGCCAACAAATGCGAATACACGCTAGTAAATTTGCTAGCGTTTATTTTTTCGAATCTGGACTTTTCAATGGGTTACACCCGATTCAAATATGATTCTCTCCTCTCTTAAGGTCCGGGGGCAATCCCAACTCGACCCCGCTCCTCTCCTCTGCCGACGACCGGCCGGACGCGGGTCCGGACCGACGATTGGGTCAATGTATAACACAGGCTTCCGATTTTGCCAAGAAATCGAGTGCTTTTTTTTGCTCAGCCCCACGGCCTCAGGCGATCCTGGTCGATGGCGCATATGCTGGCGCCCGCCAGAGCCGGGATTTAAGGTCATGCTCACGAGGGTCATCGTCCGCTGACCTCGCCCGGGGCCCTAAGGTTGAACGCAAGCCGTATGGAGAACATCCCATGCCTTTCGTCCGCATCGATCTGCGCAAAGGCAAGCAGAGTGCTTATCGCGAGGCGATTAGCCGCATCGTGCATGAGTCGCTGGTCAGTGTCGGCGTGCCGAAGGACGACCGGTTCCAGGTGATCAGCGAACACGACGCCGAGAACTTCGTCTTCGATCCGAACTACCTGGACATACGCCGCACCGAGGACCTGGTGATCATCCAGATCACCTGGAACGAGGGTCGGACCGTCGAACAAAAGAAGGCGCTCTACAAGGCGATCGCCGACGGACTCGCCGGCCAGCTGAGTCTCCGCCGGGAAGACGTCTTCATCAGCTTGGTCGAGATCAAGCGAGAGAACTGGTCGTTCGGCAACGGCGTCGCCCAATATGCGACGTGACCTCGCGCGACCGACGCAACGCCTCAAGTTCTCCGGGGAGAGCGCTGGCGTCACTGGCAAATGCGATAGCTCGCGTTTGAGCCATGCAGCTCGACGTCGAGGTGCATGTTGTTGGCGTGGAAGGCGTCCGAGCCCGGACCGAGAACCGTCGTGAACCAGCCGCAGGCCGCCGTCCGAATCGCGCGGAAGTAGACCGTTTCGTCCGCGTTCGTCTGCCGCTCGACCAGGATCCGCCGCTTGTCCGCGAGCGTGATCGCCACGAAATCGACCGCCAGTCCCTTGGCGTGAGCGCTGATCTTGGCCGCCGCGACGCGGTCCTGGGTGCGGCATTGATAGCCCGGACCGGTCTCGATCGCCGCGACCTTGGCGTGCAGCGTCGCTTGGCCAAGCGGCGCGACGATGAGGCGGATATAGTCGGCGAGGACGGAAGCGAATTCGCAGGCGACAAGCGGGCGGTCGGGCAGGCTCACCGCGCCGCCCTCGACCGGGATCGATGACAACCGGACCGGCTGATCGATCCCGCATCCCTCGCCCGTTGCCGGGGGGGCCGGCGCGGCCTCTGCGCTCGCGCCGGCCGCGATCAGTTTCGCGAGACAGGCCGACGCCGGCTCCGTTTTTGGAGCTGCGGGCGCCGGAAGCGCTGGCGGTTGCGGCGGCGCGGTTGGCGTCGCGGGTGTTGAAAGCTGCGGCGGCCGGGGCGGCGGCAGCGGAGCCGCATCCGCCGTCGCGGCCCAGCCGGCGAAGGCCAGCGTGGCCAGCGGCAGCACTGATCGGCGGAAGGCGGCGACCGAATGCGCTGTCATCAAAGCTCCGCATAACAATCTCGCGATACGAGAGATCTTTCCGTTCCCGCTCCGCTGCTTTGGCTATCTGAGTGGGTGAGTTCAGGCACTTGAAACCTTCACGCCTGAACGATCAGCGCCAGATAGACCGCGAACAACACGACGTGCACGGCGCCCTGGATCACGTTGGTTCGGCCGCTGCCGAAGGTCACGACGCACAGGAACAGGGTGAGCGCCAGCATCACCAAATCCGTGTGCTCGACGCCGAGCACGATCTCGAGCCCCGTCCAGCGGCTGACCACGATGATCGACGGCACCGTCAGCCCGATGGTTGCGAGCACCGAGCCCAGGAAGATGTTCACCGATCGCTGCAGATGGTTGGCGAGGGCCGCACGGACAGCGCCGATCGCCTCGGGGGTTGCGACCAATGCCGCAATGATGACGCCGCCGATCGCCGCCGGGGCGTGCAACGTCTCGATCAGGAAATCGACGGGATGCGCGAACTGCTCGGCGAGAAAGACCACGGGCAGGAGATAGGCGATGAGCCAAGCCGCATGCTTGAGCGCAGGGCGCGGCCGCGAGAGCGGCTCGGCGCGGCGGGCCGCGGCGACGGAGCCCGGGCCTTGCTCGTGCTCGTTGGCGAGGCTGAAGAAGCCGCGATGCCGGCCGGTCTGCATGATCAGAAAGGTGGCGTAGAGGCCGACTCCAATCAGCGCGAGAAGCATCTCCTGGGCGTGCGACAGGGTTGGGCCTGGCGTGGTCTGAGTGAAATCCGGCAGGATCAGCGTCAGCACCACGAGCGTGATGATGACAGCGAGATAGGCGTTGGCGCCCTGAAGATTGTATTGCTGCTCGCGATGGCGCCAGCCGCCGAGGAGCAGCGACAGGCCGACCATACCGTTGAGGATGATCATCACCACGGCGAACAAAGTGTCCCGCGCCAGGCTCGGATTGTTCGCGCCATGCAGCATGATGGCGGCGATGCTGGCGACCTCGATGAAGGTGACCGACAGCGTGAGCAGCAACGTGCCCAAGGGTTCGCCAAGGCGCGCCGCCAGGTATTCCGCGTGGCGGACCACTGCGAGCGACGAGCCCAGAATGGCCGCGAACAGCCACACGAAGATCACACCCAGCCAGAGCGGCTGGCCAAGCCCGGCGAACAACGTATCGCCGAGGATGAGGAAGGCGAGCGACGTCAGCCCGCTGAAGCCGAGGAACCATTCCTGACGCAGGACCGACGCAAGCGGCATTGTCACCGACCCCCACGCGGGCGGAACATCCGCCCGTCTTTGGAATCCCTCCAGAGGGCTTCTCGACATACCGCTTTACCCGCCATGGCCGGGCTTGTCCCGGCCATTCAGGCGGCCGGAGGCGCGCGCGAGGCGGCGGCGTCACTCAGCGCCGGGAAAATGCAAGCAAGCGCTAATAAACGCTGCTTAAACGCAGCTTAAACGAGCTTAAACGCTAGTAAATTGGCTAGCGTTTACTAGCGCTTATTTTTCCGAATCGAGACTTTTCAATGGGTTATGAGCCGATTCAAATAAGGAAAACCGTCGCGTCTCCGGCGGCCCTTGCCGACGGTCGAAAATCGCGCTGTTCCATGCTTTCTCCTCACCCAAGGCGAGAGTTCCCTTCGGCGACAGGGAAGAGCCTAGCACATGAGTTCTCTTTTTGGCAATCAACTTGCCGATTTTCTGACTCGTGCTGTTCGATCCGACGAGGGCAGTTAAAGGGCGAGGGTCCGCAACAGCGAGGATCGGTAGCCGAACTGCGGCGCGCCGGCGTCGCGAACCAAGCTACGATCCGACGGCGCCCCGACGCCTGACAAGCAGCCCGACCACGAAAAGCCATGCGGTTTTCAGTGTCGTCACAAGGGGAAACGAGAACAACTTCTTAGGCTGTCCGCACCATAAACACGACGCGCTTGCGACAGTTGTTGGTTTGCCGCATGCCGAGCAGACTTTCGCGCGCCGCATTGAAGTGTTCTTTCCCGGGAAGAGCCGCAGTCAGAACGCGCTATCGGCCGAAATGTTCCAGTAAACCTGCTCGTTCGTTCCCGCGTTCTCCGCATAGAACGGAAATTCAGGCATGGCCACGCCTCCCGCCCCTCTTCTCCTCTACATGGACGGCCTACGGGAGCACGACATTGATAAAATCAGGCGATCTTTCGCGCCCGAACTCCGTTTCGTGACGCCGTTGCGCAGCATGGACGCCGATGAGACGCTTCGCTTCCTTGCAGCGCTTTACGCCGGATTTCCCGACTGGCGTTACGACAACGACCCGCCCGTCCTTGGTAGCGATGGACGTTGGGGCGTTAAGTGGCGCCAGGGCGGCACGCATACGGAGAAGCTCGCGCTACCCGGCTTTGTCGAAGTCGAAGCGACCCATCGCGTGGTCGCCATCCCCGAGCATTATTTTTATTACACCGTCGATGAAACAGGATTGAAGGAGATCCGCCCCGATCCCGTCCCCGGCGGCGCGCCACACGGCATCTTCAAGCAGATAGGCGTCGAGAATCCCCCGCTTTAGAGCCTACTGCGTTCACATGGAGCCGTCATCGCGAGGAAGCCGAAGGCCGACGCGGCGATCCAGAGCCGCAAGCGCCCTAAGACCCCTGGATTGCTTCGCTTGGCTCGCAATGACGGTGGTCCGGCGAAACCGGGCTGACCGGAAGGCAAGCCGGAAGCCGCCCGCGGCCGCGCACCCGCGGCCCCTCCCGAACCATTGAACCTGATCGCCGAGGACACCAAGTCTCTTGTGCGCCGGCCTCGTCTCCATTGAACTGGAGGACGCGAATGCGGATCCCGATCCTTCTGGCTTTTGTGGCGCTCCTCTCCGGCTGCAACGCCAATCAGGCGATCAATCCTTCCGGACAGGCGAACCGCTGCGCGAACGATCCCAGCTGCAATCCTTACAACCCCTCCAGCTACGCGCAGAACAACGTCGGGATCGGCCGCTAAGGGCCGGTAGCGCGACTGCCGGACGGGGCGGAGATCGGAAGGCATTGATCAATTTGGATTTTCTTGGGCCGGCCCATTTCGGCGCGGAAACCCCTGTTTATGAGGGTTGGATTTCCTTGGATTTCCTTGGATTTCCGAATTTGAGACTTATCAATGGGTTGCGCGGGATTTTCTGCGGAAATTTTTTCGTGGACCTCTTGGCGCGAGAAGCCGGACCGGGCTCCTGCGGTCGAGGCCATTCGGAAGGGCGGGATTGCTCATGGGGCAAGCTTACTTCAGTTTCTGATTGTCAGCAATCAACTGTCGTGCGACCCCGTCGAGCACGCCAAGGCCGCTTCTCATCCTGACGCTCGCGGTCAGCATCTTCGCCAACACAAGCGCCGCACGAATAGGCTGTAGGGTTTAAAATGTATTATCGTATACTATCTTGTGCTGCCATTTTTTTATCTCGTCTAAATTGGCGACAAATTTGCATTTGCATTTTTCCTCGGCCGCTAACAGTATAAACGCATCGAACGATTTCCTTTGATCCGCTTCTAATCTGTGAAGTCTACCATTAACGTCCGCGTGCCACTTTATGTCGTCATCTCTTTGCCAGTCTTGCAGGACTTGTAGTCGTTCCAGCGCCTGTCTCATCGCCTCGACAAACTAAAGCGATCTTGGGGATCAAACGCGCAAGCCTTGTTGCAAATTGCGCAAATCTTTCGTGGTACATAGGCCTCGTATCCGATCTCGGAGATCACTTTTCCGTTAATAATTGGGTCGAGGCTCTTGATCCAATGACCTAAATCTGAATAAATATTTCATAAACATACTTTTACCTGATCCAGCAGGACCAGATATAACAACGCTAGCTCTTTCCAGATTTTATCAATCAACCCATAGTCGTCTATATGCTTGTTCTGGTTGATAAAAGACAAGTTTACATAATTCTCTAGCAGATCAATTGGCGTATCGCCGTTAATAATTGTTCGTATTTTCGTGCAACGTTGGTACGCCTTAGTAAAATTGTCTTCAAAGTTTAAAATCTCATAGGGCTTTAATGCTTGGAAGGCTCGGCTTGCGGATTTCAGTGCGGTCTTAAACAGCTCTGGTGCTAAGGCCTCGACGCCTTTTCGGATAAACGGAGTCAAATCAAGCATGGCGTCGCCTTTGTCCAACGATGAAGAAACCTTCTGCGATCAGTCATCGGTTTCATCGTGGCGCAGGTGCCGCACTTCAAGCAGGCGCCGTTGCGCACCATGGTGAAGTTGCCGCATTCGGGGCAGGCTTCGCCGACATGGCCCTTCATCGGCGCTTCGGCCCGCTTCTCGGGACACCCATTTCTACGCAGCCTGTTCTCCAACCTCGACATAGTCCGCCTGGCTCGACGGCTTGGGGATCGGCAAGCCATCCTCCCGCATCCCTTCGAGATGAAATTCGATCGCCTCGCGAATTTCGGACTTCACTTGCTCCGGCGTGTCGCCGACGGATACGCACCCGGGCAAGTCCGGAACATAGGCAGAATAATTTCGCTCGCCTTTCTCGATCACGACAGCGTAACGCATGGGGTCAATCCTTCAGGGCTATTCGGTTCGCCCTGGCCGCCCCCGGATCTCAGTCCGGGGGGACCCGGCCATCCACGCGGCTCAGTCGCGCCCCATTCAATCATTGATTCAACGTCTCATACAAATCCAGCCAGCCCGGATTCGTTTCGAGGATCAGGCGCGCCTTCCACGCGCGAGGCCAATGCTTGATGTTCGACTCGCGTTGAATGGCGTCGGTGATTCGCTCGTGGAATTCCATGTAGACGAGTCGCTTCAATCCGTACCGTTTAGTGAATCCCGGCGCCAGCCCTTCACGATGTTCGTAGGCGCGTCGACCGATGTCGGAGGTGACGCCAGTGTAGAGAACGCCGTTTGGGTGGTTGGTCATGATGTAGACCCAGCCGCCGGACATTCGCGCCTCACCGCGTGGGTGGCCGGGTCAAGCCCGGCCATGACGGTTTGGAGCCGCGATGCCCATGGTCCTCGGGACCAGAGCATCGCGTCTCAGCTGCACCCCGTCGTGGCGCCGCAGGTGTCGCACTTCAGGCAGGTGCCGTTGCGGACCATGGTGAAGTTGCCGCATTCGGGGCAGGCTTCGCCGACATAGCCCTTCATCCGCGCTTCGGCGCGCTTCTCGGCGACGGTTTCGGTTTGCGGCGCGAGGCTCGAGCCGACGGCGGGCGCCGTTCGCTCGGCAAGCTCGCCTTTGAGCGCCGTCGCGCCCTGCACGGCATGTTGCGCGCCTGAGGCGCTCGCGACCTGAACCGAGCCCATGTCCCCTGCCCCGCTCCTGACCAGCATCAGCTTTTCGCCCGGCCGCGAACGCAAAAGACCCTTCGACACGACGGAGGCGACCGGCGCGGGGGGCGGCGCGCGCCCTTCGCTTGAACCCGGCGCCTTGTCCTCGTTGACCCCGCCGCCGAGCACGGTCGAGCCGATGTCGTCGGGCGCGATATGGGCGAGATCGTTGCGGCCGAGATAGGAGATGGCGAGCTCGCGGAACACATAGTCGAGGATCGAGGTCGCATTCTTGATCGCGTCATTGCCCTGGACGAGCCCCGCCGGCTCGAACCGGACGAAGGTGAAGGCCTCGACATATTCCTCGAGCGGCACGCCATATTGTAAGCCCAGCGAGATGGCGATGGCGAAATTGTTCATGAGCGAGCGGAAGGCGGCGCCCTCCTTGTGCATGTCGATGAAGATCTCGCCCAGGCGCCCGTCCTGATATTCGCCGGTGCGCAAATAGACCTTGTGCCCGCCGACGACGGCCTTCTGCGTATAGCCCTTGCGCCGGTCGGGCAGCCGCTCGCGCTCGCGGTCACGCTCGACCCGCTCGATGATGCGCTCGACGATTTTTTCCGCGACCGCAGCCGCGCGGGCCGGGCGCGTTGAGGGCGACCAGCGCCTCGACCGCGTCGTCGTCCTCCTCGTCGTTCTCGACCAGTTGCGCGTTCAACGGCTGCGACAGTTTCGAGCCGTCGCGATAGAGCGCGTTCGCCTTGAGGCCGAGGCGCCAGGAGAGCATGTAGGCGTCCTTGCAATCCTCGACCGAGGCGTCGTTCGGCATGTTGATGGTCTTCGAGATCGCCCCGGTGATGAAGGGCTGCGCCGCCGCCATCATGCGGATGTGGCTCTCGACCGAGAGATAGCGCTTGCCCGTGCGGCCGCAGGGGTTGGCGCAGTCGAACACCGAGAGATGCTCGCTCTTCAGATAGGGCGCGCCCTCGAGCGTCATCGCGCCGCAGGCGAAGCTGTTGGCGGCCTCGATCTCAGCCTTGGTGAAGCCAAGCGCGGTCAGGAGGTCAAAGCCCGGCGCGTCGTAGCGCTCGGGCGAGATTTTCAGCGCTTGGCTCAAGGTCTCGACGCCGAGCGTCCATTTGTTGAAGACGAAGCGGATGTCGAAGGCGCCGCCAAGCGCCGCCTCGACCTTGTCGATCGCCTGTTGCGGCAGACCCTTGGCCTTGAGCGCCGCATGGTTGACGCCCGGCGCATGCGCGAGCGTCGCGCGACCGACCGCATAAGCGACGATGTCGGCGATCTGCTTCTCGTCATAGCCGAGCGTGCGCAGGGCTTCGGGGACGGCGCGGTTGATGATCTTGAAATAACCGCCGCCGGCGAGCTTCTTGAATTTGACCAGCGCAAAGTCGGGCTCGATGCCGGTCGTGTCGCAATCCATGACGAGACCGATCGTGCCGGTCGGCGCGATGACGGAGACCTGCGCGTTGCGATAGCCATGGGCCTCGCCGAGGGTCAGCGCGTCGCGCCAGGATGCGCGGGCCGCTTCGCTCAAGTCCGCCCAGGCTGGGCCGGCGTTGGCGAGCTCCTGATGGTCGAGCGGGGTCGGCGCGACCGAGAGCTTTTCATAAGCTCCCACTTCGCCGTCGGCGGCGCGCTTGTGGTTGCGGATCACGCGCAGCATCGCTTGCGCGTTCGCCTTGTGGCCGGGGAAGGCGCCGCTCTTGGCGGCGATTTCCGCCGAGGTCGCATAGGCGCGGCCGGTGAGGATCGAGGAAAGCGCGGCGCAGATCGCCCGGCCGTGGTCGCTGTCGTAAGGAATGCCGGACGACATGAGCAGCCCGCCGATGTTGGCGTAGCCGAGGCCGAGCGTGCGGTAATCGTAAGACAGGCGCGCGATCTCGCGCGAGGGGAATTGCGCCATCGCGACCGAGATTTCGAGCGTCAGCGTCCAGAGGCGAATCGCGTGCTCGTAGCCTTTGACATCGAACGACTTCGTCGCCGAATCGCGGAACTGCAGCAGGTTAAGCGACGCAAGATTGCAGGCCGTGTCGTCGAGGAACATGTATTCGGAGCACGGATTGGAGGCGCGGATCGGCCCCGAACTCAGGGCACGTGTGCCAGTCGTTGATGGTGGTGTGATATTGCAGGCCGGGATCCGCGGAAGCCCATGCGGCGTAGCCGATCTTCTCCCACAAGTCCCGCGCTTTCAGGGTCTTCGAGACCTTGCCGTCGAGGCGGCGCGTGAGGTTCCATTCGCCGTCGGTCTCGACCGCATGCAGGAATTCGTCGGTCACGCGCACCGAATTGTTCGAGTTCTGGCCCGAGACGGTGAGATAGGCCTCCGATTCCCAGTCGGTGTCGTATTCCTCGAAGTCGATCTTCGTATAGCCCTGGCGGGCGTATTGGATGACCTGCTTGATCACGCCGTCCGGCACGTCGTCGCGGCGCGCGGCCTTCACCTCGCGCTTGAGCGCGGGGTTCTTCTCGATCGTGAAGCAATCGTCGCCCGAGCCCTCGCAATTGAGGCAGGCTTTCAGGATCGCCTTCAGGCGCCGCTTGACGACCTTGGAGCCCGCGGCGAGCGCCGCGACCTTGCGCTCTTCCTTCACCTTCCAGTCGATGAACGATTCGATGTCGGGATGATCGGCGTCGACGACGACCATCTTCGCCGCCCGGCGCGTGGTGCCGCCCGACTTGATCGCGCCCGCGGCGCGGTCGCCGATCTTCAAGAACGACATGAGACCGGACGAGCGTCCGCCGCCCGATAGTCTCTCGTTCTCGCCGCGCAGCAGCGAGAAGTTCGAGCCGGTGCCCGAGCCATATTTGAACAGGCGCGCCTCGCGCACCCACAGGTCCATGATCCCGCCTTCGTTGACGAGATCGTCGGCGACCGACTGGATGAAGCAGGCGTGCGGCTGCGGATGCTCGTAGGCCGACTTCGACTTGACGAGCTTAGCCGGTCTCGAAGTCGACGTAATAATGGCCCTGGCTCGGCCCATCGACGCCATAGGCCCAATGGAGGCCGGTGTTGAACCATTGCGGCGAATTGGGCGCGGCCATCTGGCGCGCGAGCATGAGCCGCATTTCGTCGTAATAGGCGCGCGCGTCCTCTTCGCCGTCGAAATAGCCGGCCTTCCAGCCCCAATAGGCCCAGGCGCCGGCGAGCCGGTCGAACACCTGCTTGGCCGAACTCTCGGAGCCCACGCGCTCTTCCTTCGGCAATGAACTCAGCGCCGTCTCGTCGGGCACGGAGCGCCACAGGAACGAGGGAACGCTCTCCTCCTCGACGCGCTTCACCCGCGCGGGGATGCCCGCTTTGCGGAAATATTTCTGCGCCAGCACATCGGCCGCGACCTGGCTCCAGGCCGCGGGGACTTCGACGCCCTCAAGCGAAAACACGACCGAGCCGTCGGGATTGCGGATTTCGCTCTTGGCGGTCGCGAAGGGGATGAGGTCGTAAGGGCTCGACGCCCGGTTGGGTGTAGTGCCGTTCGATGCGCATTGCCTTACCCCATTGTTGCGGCCGGACGATTTCGCCCGCGCGCCGCTATTGTTCCCTATGTCGAACCACTGGGCGCGCGCGCTCGCCAAAGCGCGCAAGTCGCCATTGGCTGGCTCGTCCGCCGCCCGCCCCTCACTCGCCTCAAGCTTCACTGACCACGCCTTGTTCGGCTTGCGCCCCGTTTGCGCGAGCCTGACTGGCCTTAAACCCCCGCTTCCGACGCTTGATCCCCACGCGGTCCCGGAAACGATCGCACATTACAACACGATGACAGTGGCGTCAAGACCTTGTATCCGTAACAGGCTACCGGCACTACATATTGTGGATAACGTGGATAACAAGGGCTTAACGCCAAGCTGGACGACCAGCATCCGACGAGTCGGGGAGAGCCCGCAAGAGCGTTTTTCAGCCATATCTGGAGAGAAACTTCAGCTTGCCTCGCCAGCCCCTCATCGCCATAGTCCGCCGCGCGGCCTTGTGCTCATTTTTCCTGCGAAACGGCGCTCCACGGATGCTGGAACAGATCCAACAATTTCTGCTGCACTATTTCACCTGGTGGAACGGCGCGAATTTCAACACGCGCTTCTACACCCGCCGCTTCGGCGTCCTGGTGGGCCATGACGAGTTCGGCAACGCCTATTATCGAGAGCCCGGCATCGATCCGGCCCTCGGCTTCGAGCGCCGTTGGGTGATCTACAATGGCGTCTCCGAAGCCTCGATGACTCCGCCGGGCTGGAACGGCTGGCTTCACCACACTGTCGACGTCGCGCCGACCGAGGAAGACTACAAGCCGTACGGGTGGGAAAAGCCCCATATGGGAAACCCGACCGGCACGCCGGCGGCGATCCGGCCCGACGGCTCGACGCTCAGGCCCGGCCCGCGTCAACCGACCGGGGGCGACTACGAGGCCTGGAGCCCCGGCCCCTGAACGCCTTCATTCCGCCGCCGTTCAGCATCAAAGCGCCCGTCATGGACCTCATCGGCTCGGCCCACGCGATCGCGCGTCGCGCTTGTCCCGCGATCGCGAGGATGAGGCCAACTCTTGCCGGCGGGGCGCTGGCCGCGCTTTCGGCGCTCACCGCGCCCGACTCGGCGCTCGCCGACAAGATCAGCAACCCGATCGCCGTTTTCGACGGCCTCGACAAGATCACCGGCCGCATCATCTCGTTCGAAGTGGCGATCAACGAAACGGTGCAATTCGGCGCACTGCAGATCACGCCGCGCGTCTGCTATTCCCGACCGCCAACCGACGCGCCGCAGACCGACGCCTTCGCCCAGGTCGACGAGATCGACGAGCAGAAGCAGGTCAAGCGCATCTTCTCGGGTTGGATGTTCGCGGACAGTCCGGGCCTGAACGGCATCGAGCATCCGATTTTCGATATTTGGCTCACGGCCTGCAAAGGCGGCACGGTGGTGATTCACGATGCGCCCGCGGCCGAGGCCTCGGCGCCGAATCCGGACGAAAGTCCGCCGACCGACCCCGCGGCCGATGCGGCCTCCCCGGAACAGCCGGCTCCGCCACCCGTGCAAGCGGCGAAAAAGAAGAAGCCGAAACCTCCGACCGTTGTTGCGGCCCCCGCGCCCGATACGCAGCCGGCAACGCCTTTCGAGCCAGCGCCCGATCCGTCATCGACTAGCGGCAACGCGCGCGCGCGCTGATCTTGGCCGTTCGGCAAGCGTTGTAGACGCGGTCCTAGCTCGTCGAGCGCGTGGGGGCCGAACCTGCCGGACTATTTCCCGCAAAATGCCGAGGGGTGAACTTTCCCCTCTCCCCGGGGAGACGGGTTGGGGTGAGGGTCGCGCGCAAACCCTCATCCGATCGGCTTCGCCGACCACCTTCCCCCAAGGGGGAAGGGATCGCGCGCCGACCAACGCATGGGGCGACCTTGGCCGCCGGGCTCGTCCTGAGGTAGCATTCGCTAAAGCCCGCCTGCGATCGGCCTAGCGGCCGCGGCGCGAGCGGGAACGGAGGATGCGCCCATGACTGCCATTCTGAGCGCCATCAAGCCGACCCGACGTCCGGGCGAACTCGGCGTTCATTCCGTCGACCGGTTTCATTTCGCCGTTCCCGATCTCGCGGTCGCCAAAAATTTCTACGGCGAGTTCGGACTTGAGATCGACGAGGACGGCGGTCTTCTTGCCATGAAGACGCGCAACAATCCGCATGTCTGGGTCACCCTCGGCGAGGGCCCGCGCAAGAAGCTCGGACATATCTCGTTCGGCGCGTTCGACGACGATTTCGACCGCTTCGCCGAGCGGCTTCAGGCGCTGGGCGTCAAGCGGCTCGATCCGCCGCCCGGCGTCGAAACGAACGGCCTATGGTTTCACGATCACGACGGCAACCTGGTCGAGATCAAGGTCGCGGCCAAATCCTCGCCCAGCGAGAAGTCGGATTTCTCCGAGATCTCGATCGGCCCGGGCGAGCGCGGCGCGCCTTTCCGGCGCGACGTTGCGCGCGTCAGGCCACGGCGCCTGGCGCATGTGCTCTTGTTCACTCGCGACGTCGAGAAGGCGGTTCAGTTCTATACGCGCACGCTGGGTCTGCGCCTCTCCGATCGGTCCGGCGACGGCATCGCCTTCCTGCATGGGATTCACGGCAGCGATCATCATATGATCGCCTTCGTCACATCGAGCGCGCCAGGACTGCATCATCTGAGCTGGGACGTGGGTTCGGTCGACGACATCGGCCGCGGCGCCATGCATATGCTGGACAAGGGCTTTACGAAGGGATGGGGTCTCGGACGGCATGTCCTCGGCTCCAATTTTTTCCACTATGTCGGCGACCCGTGGGGCATCTTTCAGCGAATATTCGGCCGGCATCGATTTCGTGCCCGCCGATTGCGACTGGAAGAGCGGCGACCATGCGCCGGAGGATTCGTTCTACGTGTGGGGCCCGAACCCGCCGGACTATTTCACCCACAATGCCGAGGCGTGAGATGGGCGCTCACAACCTATCCAATTCTACCGTCCCGAAGCCCGCCGGCAGGACGATCTCAAGCAATTCGCAGTCGTCGGAATAGCCGCGCACCGCATGCTTTATGCGCGGGGGCTGTATCCAGCAGCTTCCCGCCTCAAAGGTATGGATGCCTTCGCCTTCGAACTCCGTCTTGTACCAGCCCTTGAGCACATAGATCATTTGAAAGTGGACTTCGTGATAGTGCGGCGTGGACGCCTCATTCGGCTCGAACGGCGGAACAAAGCGGATCACATGCGCCTGCACCATGCCGCCGGAGGCAGCCGCGATACCGAGATCGCGGTATTTCGCGTAGTTGCGAAGCCCCTCCACAAAATCGACCTCGCGATGATGACTGACTGTGAATTTCTGCTTCGGGCGCGCTTTCCGGCTCGTGATTGGTTTGGTCGCTCGTTTCGTCTTGGCGGCCACCGCGGGTTTCGTCTTGGGCGATGTACGGGGTTTGGCTGACCTTGGTTTGAGCGTTCCTCTTGCCATGAGACCCTCCTGTTTGCTTGGCGAATGGATCGCGGCCAAGGTCGCGCCCGCGATTGCATGAGATCGCTGGCGGCCGATCAATCCAAGATGGCGCGCGGCCGCGGCGTCAGTTGCAGCGCACGCGCCCCCAGCGGTCGCGCCAGCAGGTCTGGCAGCGGCGGCGTCCCCAGCGGTCTCGCCAGCAGCGCCGCCACCGGGCATCCTGGATGTCGCTGTTGAGGCCGGCGATCATGCTGTGATGGGGCGCCACTGGCATGGCCTGGGCGGTCGGCGCGACCGCCGCAAGGATGAGCGCCGCGAGCGCGGCGGCGGCTGCGGTTTTCGGCATCGCGAGACCCTCCCTTTTGGCGCCTACGCACAAGCGCCTTCGACAGCCCAGAATGGCGAGCCTTCTCACTCGAGGTCAAGGGGTGAGCGCCGCCGCTCTGCGGCCGCTGCGATTTGCAGGCCGCCCGCTACCGCCACATCAGCCAGGCTAAGTCCCCGCCGCGAGCGTGATGATCGTCAGCGGCGCTCCGACCTTGAAATAGGCCCAGAAGCTGATCGGTATGCCCTCCGCGCGGGCGCGTTCGGCGACGATGAGGTTGGCGACCGATCCGAGCAGGGTGAAGTTGCCAGCAAGCGTCGAGCTCATCGCGACCACGAGCCACGCACGCTCAGGATCGGGGAAAGTCGGAATGAACGGCCTCAGCGCCAGCACCGCCGGCACGTTGCTCACGATGTTGGACAGTACGGCGGTGAACAGCGACAGGCGCCAGACCATATCGAGGCCGAAGGCCTTCGCCATCTCGATCCGCTCGGGCGTCAGCAACGCCTTCTCTGCGCCCGCGACGACGACGAACATGCCCGCAAACAGGATCAGCAGCGGCCCGTCGAGCTCGCGGTAGATGCGGTGCGGCTTGATCTGGCGCGTGAGCAGCAGGAACGCGCCGGCCAGAATGGCGGCCTTGGCGGGGGCGACGCCGGCGAAGAAGGCGATCGCAAGCGCAACGCAGGTGACGCTCGCCTTGAGAACCTGGCCGCCATGCAGGTGGCCGCGGAAGAGATGCGGCTCAAGCTCGCCCTTGAACGCGAACTCCCGCGCATAGACGAGGCGCACCATGACGATGACGGCGACGAGGCCGAAGGCGGCGACAGGCGCAAGCGCGGCTGCGAACGCTGGATAGGGAATGTGGGAGAGCGTGCCGATCACCATATTCTGCGGGTTTCCGGTGATCGTCGCCACGCTGCCGCAATTGGACGCGGTCGCGACCGCGACCAGATAGGGCAGCGGATTGCGGCCGAGCGAACGCACCACCTGCAGCACGATCGGCGTCATCACGAGGCAGATCGCGTCATTGACCAGAAAGGCCGACAACACGCCGGCCATCAACGTCACGATGACGAGCAGCACGAACGGCGCATGCGCGTGATCGATGGCGAAGCCGCCGAGCGCCCGGAATGCGCCGGACACTTTCAGATGCGCGACCACGATCATCATGCCGAGCAGAAGCGCGATCGTGTCGAAGTCGATTGCGCGAAAGGCTTCCTCGAGGCTCAAGGGACCGAGCGCGATCATCGCGGCGCCGCCGAGAAAGGCGATGCCCGCGCGGTCGAGCCGCAGCCCGGGAACGCGGCCAATGGCGACGCCCAGATAGGTCAGGATCAGGATGACGAGGGCGGCGATGCTTTCGAGATGTCATTCGCCGACCGCCGCTCCCTCGAGCGCCAGCGGCCTGGCTTCGTGGTCGGTCGCGTTCGTCGTCGCGCGTTTCCGGCATGAAGACAAAAGAAGACTAGAAATGCGACGGCCGCCGCGGCGCCGAAAGCAAGAAACGAGACGCTATAGCCGAAATGGTCGACGGCCACGCCCGCGGCCAATGCGCTGGTCGAGGCCCCAATTCCCATCGTGGTCGCGACAGCGCCTTGCGCGAGATTGAAACGGCCGGTGCCGCGCATCATGTCGGAAATGATCAAGGGGTGTGAGCGCCTGATAGATACCTGCGCCTACGCCGTCGAGCAACTGGACTCCGATCAGCCAAAACGCGTTGTCCGAAAGCGGATAGAGAGCGGCGCGGATCGGCAACACCGCGAAAGCGAGAAGAAAAATCGGCCGGCGTCCCCATTTGTCCGCATTACGCCCAACAAGAATCGCGATCGGCAGCATGACCGCTTGGGCCGCCACCATACAGAACGACATCATGGCGGTCGCTTCCTGCGGGAACTGAAGCGCCAGTTTCTGCCCGACCAGCGGCAGAAGCGGAGCGTTAGCGAAGTGAAAAAGGAACGCGCAAAGGGCGAAAATCATCAGCGGACGGGTCTTGAAGAGAACGCGGTAGCCTGCGGCGGCGCCTTGCGTCTCGCCATCGGTGGTCAAGTCTCTCGCCCGATCATGATTGATCGCTTTCGCTGGAATGGCGAGCACCGCGGCGCATGTCAAAGCGGCGAATACGGGAACCATGAGAAAGACCGCGCGCTGGGAGAACGCGTAGCCGACCGCGCCAGCCAAAAGCGCAATGGCGATATTTCCGCCGTGATCGTAAGCGGAGTTGCGGCCGAGACGGCGCGCGAGCTTGTCTCTCGTCACCAGCCCAAGCGTGAGCGCCGAGACCGCGGGAGGAAAGGCGTCGCCGGCGACCGCGAGGACGGTCAGGGCGAGCGCCATCGGCCAGAAGCTCGGAGAGACAAAGATGATGATGGCGCCAATAGTCATCGCCGCCATGGTCAGCACGATGACGCCGCGCTTGGCGCGCGTCACGTCAATCGCGGCGCCGATCGGGGTCTGGAGCGCAATTCCGAGCAGTCCACTGGCGGTTGTTATAAGGCCGACATCAGTCTGGCTCCAATGCTGACCAGTAACCAGGAACACATTGACGAACGGCCCGAACAGGTTTCGGACGTCGGCGGCGAGGAAGTTGACTGCGTCGAGCGCATAGGGGGTCGGAATCATCGCCAAGATCGGAAGCGGCCTCGCTTTCGCCGCTTCACAAAACGCCGCCGTACGATCTTCGTTCCCAGTCCGGCCGAGACGCCTCTGGAAGTTGGGATTTTCATTGACAATGAGCCCCGCTCGGCTCGTTAAGGGCGCCCATGCGCAAGCGTGCGGATATTATTCTCGTCGAGCGCGGTTTCTTTTCGAGCAGAGCCCGCGCTCAGGCCGCGATCGCGGCCGGGCTGGTCAGCGTCGGCGGGGTGGCGCTCAAGAAGGCCTCGGAAGAGGTCGCCGGCGACGCGCCGATCGAAGCCGAGGCGCCCCACCCCTGGACGTCGCGGGGAGGGGTCAAGCTTGCCGCCGCGCTCGACGCCTTCGCGCTCGATCCGAGAGGCCTCGTCTGCCTCGACATTGGCGCCTCGACCGGAGGCTTCACCGACGTCCTGCTCGCGCGTGACGCGGCCAAGGTCGTCGCGGTCGATGTCGGTCACGGACAGCTCGATCCGCGTCTCGCGGCGGACCCGCGCGTCCGTTCGCTCGAGGGCGTTGACGCGCGCACGCTGACAGCTGAGATGCTCGGCGAAGCGCCGGATGCGATTGTCATCGACGTGAGTTTCATTTCGCAAAGACTGGTGCTGCCGCGTGTGCTCAAGCTCGCCGCTGATCAGGGGTGGCTGGTGAGCCTGATCAAGCCGCAGTTCGAGCTCGACCGCGCCGATCTCGTCAAGGGCCGGGTCGCGAGCGAAGCGGCGCTGGAGCGTGCGTGCGCCGCCGTGCGCGCCGCAATCGAAGCGCAGGGTTGGACGGTGCTCGGCCTCATTCCGTCGCCGATCCTTGGCGGCGCGGGCGCTCGGGAATTCCTCATCGCCGCGCGCCATGACTGAGCCGCTCGAACAAGTTTCAGTCGTCGCGCTCGACGCGCACGGGCATGGCGTCGCCGCCAATGGCGCGATCATTCCCGGCACCCTGCCCGGCGAGCGGGCGCTGGTCAAGCTTGAGGGCAAGCGCGCCGAGCTTCTCGAGACGCTCGACCCTTCGCCCGAGCGCGCCGAACCCATCTGCCGATGGTTCGGAACTTGCGGCGGCTGTGTCGCACAGCATATGTCGGCTTCGCTCTATCACGCATGGAAACGCGGCCTGGTGGTCGAAGCGTTGAAGCGCGAAGGCGTCGCCGTCAAGGTCGGAGAGCTGGTCGATGCGCATGGCTCGGGCCGGCGCCGCGCGACGTTTCACGCCCGCTTTCGCCACGGGGAACCGGACGAGGTCGGCTTCATGCGCGCGCGGTCGCACGACATCATCGCCATCGACGCTTGCCCGCTGTTCACCCCGGGCATGGCGGGCGCGATTCCCGCTGCGCGCAAGCTAAGCGGCGATCTGCGTGGATTGATGAAGCCGCTCGACATTAGTGTCACCGCCACGCTCGACGGGCTCGATGTCGATCTGCGCGGCTCGGGGCCGCTCGGACGCGACGAAGCGCAGAAGCTGGCGCGGACGGCGGAAGCGCTCGATCTCGCGCGCGTCTCCAATCACGGCGAAACATTGATCGAGCGCCGGCCTCCGCGCGTCGCGTTCGGCGAGGCGCTGGCGAAACTGCCGCCCGGCGGCTTCCTGCAAGCGACCGAGGCCGGAGAAGCATGGCTCGCAGACTTTGCTGAGCGGGCGCTCGCCGACGCGAGAAGAGTCGCGGACCTGTTTTGTGGCGCGGGCGCGTTCGCGCTGAGGCTCGCCCGCCGGCGTGAGGTTTTCGCCGCCGACGCTGATCCTGCCGCCGTCGCCGCGCTCGCCCGCGCCGCGGCGGCGACGCCGGGCTTGCGCAAGCTCGGGGCGGAGACGCGCGATCTTTTCCGTCGTCCCCTGCAGGCGCAAGAATTGGCTGCGTTCGACGCCGCGCTCATCGATCCGCCGCGCGCCGGCGCGATCGAGCAGGCGCGCGCGCTCGCCGCCTCAACTTTGCCGCTCGTCGTGTCCATCTCGTGCAATGCGGAAACCTTCGCCCGAGACGCGCGCATTCTCGTCGACGGCGGCTTTCAGGTTGAATCCGTGACTCCGCTTGACCAGTTTCGTTTTTCTGCCCATGTCGAAATCGCCGCCGTCTTTCGCCGAGTAAAACCGAGAGCGCGCGCGCGGAGGCTGCTCTAAGTGGACGCGACAAAACGAGAAACCATTGTCGCCGGCCTGCAAAATATCGTGGGCTCGCGGCATGTGCTGACCGACCCCGCGCTGTTCGCTGGCGCGCTCGTCGAGCCACGGAAGCTCTATAAGGGACAAGCGCTTGCGTTGGTGCGGCCGGGTTCGACAAAGGAAGTCGCGGACGTCGCGGCATTCTGCAACGAGGCGCGAATCGCCATGGTCCCGCAGGGCGGCAACACCGGGCTCGTCGGCGGGCAGACGCCGGATAAGAGCGGTGAGGAGATCATCATCTCCACCCAGCGCCTGCGCGCGATCCGCGAGGTCGACATCGACAGCAACGTAATGATCTGCGAATCCGGCGTCACGCTCGGCGAGGCGCAAACGGCGGCGCTTGCCGCGGATCGCCTGTTTCCCCTGTCGCTGGCATCGGAAGGCACATGCACGATCGGCGGAAACATCTCGACCAACGCTGGGGGCTTGAACGTCATCGCCTATGGCAACACACGCGATCTCGTCACCGGCGTCGAAGCCGTGCTCGCTGACGGCCGCATCGTCAATGCGCTCAGCAAGCTGCGCAAGGACAACACCGGCTACGATGTGAAGAGCCTCTTCATCGGCGCCGAAGGAACGCTCGGCATCATCACGGCCGCCTCGCTCCGGCTCTTTCCCAATCCGCGCGCGCAGGCGACGGCCTTCGTCGGTTTGAAGAGCCCTGACGATGCGCTGAAGCTCTTGAGAATAGCCCGCGAACGGGTCGGCGCGGCGATCACGAGCTTCGAGCTGATTAGCCGCAATGCGTACGACATCGGGATTCGGCACGGCGGCGCGCGCGCTCCGCTCAGTGGCGCGCACGATTGGTACGTTCTTATCGAGGCGTCATCGCAGGCGCCGAGCGGACTCGACGAAGCCTTCGCCGGCGCGCTCGAGGCGGCGCTCGAGCAGGGCGTCATCGAGGACGCTTCGATCGCCGCGTCGCTCGAGCAGCGCGCGGACTTCTGGCAATTGCGCGAGTGCCTGTCCGACGCGCAGAGCAAAGAAGGGGCTTCGATCAAGCACGACGTGTCCGTCGCGGTCGGACTCGTGCCCACGTTGATCAGGGAGGCCACGCCCGCGGTCGAAGCCTTCGCGCCGGGGGCTCGGGTCGTCGCCTTCGGCCATCTGGGTGACGGCAATATCCACTTCAACGTGTCGCAGCCGGTCGGCGCCGATAAGCAAGCCTTTCTCGATCGCTGGGATGCGATGAACGACATCGTGCATGGGATCGTCGCACGCCTCGGCGGCTCCTATTCCGCCGAACACGGCGTGGGTCAGCTCAAGCGCGGGCTGCTCGCGCGATGGAAGGACCCTGCCTCGCTCGCCGTGATGCGCCAGATCAAAGCGGCCCTTGACCCGAACGGGGTGATGAATCCGGGTAAAGTCCTGTGAGGCCGCCTGGGGCGCGTCACTCCTTGCCCATGACGGCGAGCGCTTGCTCCAATGGCGCGGACGAAGCTCGAAACAGCCCCGAATAGGGAGTGGAAAGCTCCAGAATCAGAAGGACGGCGCTCGCCACCGCGATCGAGCCGACGGCGAGGGCGATCACCGACGTGACCGTGCCGCGCGAGGTCAGCCCGAAGCCGCAGAAAAGGCAGACGACCCATCCTACGACGATCAGCAAAAGCGGATAGGAAATGGGGGCGGTGAGGGCGAAGGCCATCTGCATTCGCGCCTGAGAGAGCGTGTCCGCCGCCGACGTCGCAGCGGCAAGCGCCTGCTTTTGCTCATCATTCGAAGGATGGAGGCCTTGCAGGACTTTTTCCCTGGCCCGCATGGTCTGGAGCGCCGAGGCGAAAGTTTCCGCGGCGAAATTGCTGTCGCTCTCGTTCGCGCTCCAGACCTGATCGATGGTCTTGCCCAGAGCATCTCTAAGTTGCGCGCGGGCGGGATTGGCCTCCGGACCATAGTCGGACAGTGCAAGGTCGAGCTGCATGACCTTCGACGCAAGAGACTGGATCTGCGTGTTTTGGCCCGAGTAGACGCCGTAGGCCGTCCAAATCAGAAGGCCGGTGACCAGGGCGCACAGGAGCGTGAGAAGCCCGACGACCGCGGCGATCAGGTCACGCGAGCCGCCGGTTGTGTGATGCTCGGGCAACACACGCTGCAGAAGGAGGCCAATCAAGCCAGCGGCAAACATGGCGACCGCAACGAGAAGCGCGAACTTATCCGAACTCATTCCCAGCCCCACTCAAGGCCGCGGCAATTAGCCGCTCCGCGCCGTAAACGCAACCGCCGCGGAGCCTCGATTCATCGCATCGCGCAACGGGGGCGGAATGGCGCGAATCATGCTCAGCCGTTAGTGTCGCAACACATGAATTGTTCGGCACGCAAGCTGGACGACGTAGGGAAATCAAAGGCGACGATGGATAGGTTCAGAGAGTGGCGGCAAGGCCCCCTGCGGCGACGCGCCGCGGCCTTAAGCACGCTTCTTGTGCTCGGCTTCGGCGCGGCGGTCGGGACCGCCTCGGCAGCGTGCGCGCCGAAGGATTTCAACGGCGCCAAATTCATCGTCTGCACCTTCGATCCTCGCCACGACGAAATTCGCCTGTTCCTGAGTGGACCGGACGACAAGCCCTATGGGTCGTTGGGCGCGCTCGCTTCCGCGCTTACGCAGAAGGGCGAGAAACTTGTGTTCGCAATGAACGCCGGCATGTTCGGGCAGGACCAACTTCCCGTCGGCCTTTATGTCGAGGACCGGCGCAAGCTGCACGAGGCTGACACGCGCGGCGGCGCGTCAAATTTTCACATGAAACCGAACGGCGTGTTCTGGATTGGCGAGGGCGTCGCGGGCGTGACCGAGACCAGCCGCTACCTCGCCAGCCCGCCGCCTACGCGCTACGCGACGCAATCCGGGCCGATGCTGATCGTCGACGGCAAAGTGCACCCGAAAATCCGGCCGGACGGCACCTCGCAGAAGATCCGCAACGGCGTGGGCGCGTGCAAGGGGGGCGCGGTCACGTTCGCCATTGCCGACGACCCGGTGACGTTCGATACTTTCGCGCGGCTGTTCCGCGACGGCCTCGGCTGTCAGAACGCCCTCTTCCTTGACGGCTCAGTGTCGTCGCTCTACGCGCCGGAACTCAGCCGCGACGACGAACCGGAGCCGCTGGGGCCGATCGTCGGCGTGGTGCAGCCAGGCGCGGCGGAGAAGAAATAGCTGCGTTTATCGCGAAGCCGCCCCAGCGGCCGCTGCAGAATCGGGGTGTCGACCCAGCGTCCGTGCTTGAAGCCGACCGAACACAATGTTCCCGCAAGTTCGAAACCGAACCGCCGATGCAGCGCGATCGAGCCTGAGTTGGCGCTATCGCCGACGACCGCAAGCATTTGCCTCCACGGGTCCGTCCTCGCAACGAGCGATCAATTCGCCAAGCAGGGCGGAGCCAATGCCCTGGCGACCCAAGCCATCGGCGACATAAACCGAATCCTCGATCGTGAAGCGATAGGCGGGCCGTGAGCGATAGGCGGCCGCGTAGGCGAAACCCAATATCTCCGCGCCGGCTGCCGCGACCAGATAAGGCAGGCCGAGATCGACTGACGCGCGACGGCGCCCGAGCATATCCTCGAGCGTCGGCGGCGTCTCCTCGAAGGTGGCGAGCGAATGAAGGACATAATGGGCATAGATGTCGCGAACCGCGGCCATGTCGGCCTCGGTCGCGGCGCGGACGACGATTGCGCGGTGTGATGCAGCCATCGGGCTTGCAAGCTCAACGGACTTGGCTATCCGCTGACTTTAGGTGGCGACCCCTCACGGGAACAGCCCGCGCATTTGCTTGGTCCTCACCACGCGCTCAACCCCGATCGCCATCGCCGCCGTGCGATTGGAGACGCCGTCGCGCTTGGCGCGCGCCACGACCATCGCCCACGAGCGATCGAGCGCGCGCTCCAGCCGGTCCATCACCTCATCGCGCGACCAGAAATATTGCTGCAAGTCCTGCACCCACTCGAAATAGCTGACGATGACGCCGCCCGCATTGCACAAGATGTCGGGAATGACGAAGACGTCGTCGTTGCGCTCGGCCAGAACGCGGTCGGCCTCCGGCGTGGTCGGGCCGTTGGCGCCTTCGGCGATGATGCGACAGCGCAGGCGACGGGCAAGATCGGCGTCGATCACCCGCTCGACCGCGCATGGCGCCAGCACGTCGCAATGCTGCTCGAGCAGCATGCGCGGGTCAATCGCGGCCTCGCTCGAATAGCCGGCCAGCTCGCGGTTGCTCGCGGCATGAGAGATCAGCGCCTTCACATCGAAGCCCTTGGGATCGTAATAGGCGGCCGAATGGTCGCTGACGCCGATCACCTTGACCCCACGCGCCGATAAGCCCAGCGCGGCATGAGAGCCGACGTTGCCGAATCCCTGGACGATGGCGGTCGCGTTGGCGGGCGCGATGTCGAGAGCGTCGAGCGCGCGAAAGGCGAGGAACGCCACGCCGTGACCGGTCGCCTCGCGCCGGCCAAGCGTGCCGCCGGAGCCGACTGGCTTGCCGGTGACGATCTCCGGCACGGTCACGCCCTGGTACATGGAGTAGGTGTCCATGAACCAGGCCATCACCTGCTCGTTGGTGCCCATGTCCGGCGCCATGACGTCCGTGCGCGGCCCGACGAAGGGAATCATCTCCTGCATGTAGCGGCGGCTGAGGTTCTCGAGCTCCTTGGGCTTAAGCGCGCGCGGGTCGACCGCAACGCCGCCCTTGCCGCCGCCAAAGGGAAGGTCGGCGAGCGCGCATTTCCAGCTCATCCAGATGGCGAGCGCGGCGATTTCGCTGATGTCAACATTGGCGGCGAAGCGCGTGCCGCCCTTGGCGGGACCCAGCGCCAAATGATGCTGGACCCGGTATCCGACGAAGAGCTCGGTCCGATTGTCCTCCATGCGCACCGGACAGGTGACGACGATCGCGCGCTTCGGATAGAGCAGCCAGTCGCGTTCGTCCTCAGGGATGCTGAGATGGTCGCAAATGACCTTGAGCTGGTCGCGGGCCATTTGGAAAACCGGGCCGACAAAAAGGCTACTGTTCACATCCGTTCTCCCGCCCCGCGCTCGCCGCGGAACACCGATGATAGCCGCGGCCGGAGCGGGGGGAACTGAAATTTGCCATTCCAGACGCGACCCCGCAGGGGCGCCGCGGATGAACACTCGGCTTGACTTCGCCCGAAGCCTCACTATTTTGCGGGCCAAACAGCGGCCCGCGACCCCTCGCGGGCCTTTTTTGGCGCGTCCGACGCGCCGTCTCGTGAAGGACGCAACGCCCATGGCCAAGGCCGCCTCGCTCAAGATCAAGCTGCTCTCGACCGCCGACACCGGCTATTTCTACGTCACTTCGAAGAACGCTCGCACCAAGACCGAGAAGCTGACGTTCAAGAAATATGATCCGGTCGCGCGCAAGCACGTCGAGTTCAAGGAAACGAAGATCAAGTAAGCAAGCTTCTTTGCTTTCGAAATCAAAGGGCGCCTTCGGGCGCCCTTTTTGTTTTCAGGAGCGGAGCCTGTAAGCTTGGGCGCCCATGAGGAGGCGAAGCGTCCATGAGACAATTGTTCGCTTCGTCGAAGACTGCTCCTTCTCGACATGGCGTCGACGTTCCTCTTTCTCGCGGTTTTTTTGCTGACCGGAAGCATCGCTCTATCGGTTGCGCTCGGCATGGCGCTTGGCGTCGCTCAGGTCGGCTGGGAGTTCGCGAGACGCAAGCCAGTCGACGTCATGCAGTGGATGAGCTTTCTCATTGTGCTGGCCTCGGGCACGGCGGCTCTGATCACCGCCAATCCGCGCTTCGTCATGCTCAAGCCTACAATCATTTATTGCGTGGTCGGCGTCGTGATGCTGAGGCGGGGGTGGATGAACCGATACCTGCCGCCCGCCGCTGTGGAATGGGTTCCGGATATCGCCATCATCTTTGGCTATGCGTGGGCCGGGCTCATGTTCCTCTCGGCGGCGTTGAACCTTATCGCCGCGATGAGTTTCAGCGTCACGGCTTGGTCGGCGTTCATGTCGGTCTGGGCTGTCGCCAGCAAGGTCGCCTTGTTCCTGATCTCATACGCAACCATGCGTTACGTCGGCACGCGTCGCCATCGGGCGCAGATGTCGCCAGCCCTTCCCTAGCCTGCGGCAGATCGGCTCCGCGTCTAGACCCAGCTCACGAACAGCAGGATCACAGCCGCCGCGAGGCAGACGATCGAGAGAATGTTGGCCGTCAGCAGGGTTATGTTCTTCCACCAGAGGATACGCGAGAGACCTGCGCATAGAGCGGGGAGCGCCTCGAGTTCAGCCTCAGTGTCGGCGACGAAGTCAAAATCTTCAGGGTCGGGATTGCGCCAGATTGGAAACCGTTGCCGCCCAGCGCGGGGAAACCGCGGATACACCGAAATCAGCAGGTTCACATAAATGATCAGGAACGGCGACAGGATGACTAGCGGGCTCAAATACCAGGGATAGTGCGCCCGGTACTGGAGAACCGTTCCCATCATGATCGCCACGAACAGCACCGCGATGAGCGCCTTGATGTCGCTCAGCATCATCGAGTCGCGGTATCCGGCGATGAGATTGCGCATTTGGGCGTTTTTGTCTTGGGCCATCAGAGGCTCCGACTTGCGCGGCGCGCGCGGCCCGGCGTTAGGCGAGCGAGACGTAAAGAAGCAGAACCAGAGTCAGGCCTACGCAAACGATCGCCACCAGAAAGCCGACGCGAATACACTGGGTCTTCCACCAGAGAATGTCGGATAGCACCGCGCAAGTCAGCTTCAATTGTTCGACATCGTCGACTGTCCGAGCGACGAATTCGAAATCCTCGGGCGTGAGATTTCGGGCGACAAGGAAAGTCTTCGCGCCGCGCTTGGGGTAGCGCGGAATAAGAACCATGAACAAAAAGAAGTAGACGATCAGGAAAGGCAGCAGCACGAGCTGGATCGGGAGGTAGCTCGGAAAGGACGTGTAGTTCCAGAGGACCGAACCCATCATGAACGCAACGAACAGGAACGCGATGTTCGCCTTGAAATCGCTGGACCGGATCGCTTCGGTATAGCCAGCGATCAGACCGCGATAGGCTTGAACTGGAGTGGGCGGGGGTTTGTCCATTTGACACTCGATCTCCCTTTGCCCGAGCGCCGCGGGTCTTTAAAGCCTTTTTTATTTTAGGGCGAGATTCCATTCGTGGAAGCGCTTTGCCTTGCTATCACGCGCGCCTTTTCCGCCGGGTCTAGTCGACGGTCACAGGCGCCGCTCGTCGAAGACAATGAATGCAACCGAACCGACCAGATCGACGTGTTCTCTTGCCTACCTCCCGTCCTCCGGCGCGTCCGCCGGATCGGCCGGATCGGCGCCGCGCGAGCCGCCATGGCCCGGGCGAACGATCCTGCCGTCGCGCGGAGGCGCCGGCGCCGGCGACCAAGGCCGGTTCTGAAGCGGGCTGCGGTCGCTCGCCAGCGTGAAGCCGTTTTCGCTCCATGTCAGGCCGACAGCGCCCAACCGCGCCAGCGCCTGTTCGTCGAACAGGAACTTCGCCTTGCAGCCGTCAGGCGCACTGAGCGCGCTCACCACGACTTCAGCCCGCGCGCAATCCTCGTCGAACGCGAGCCGATCGAGGACGATCGAGAGTGATTCGCCCTCCGGCAGCGCTGCGACGCAGCCGAGGCGGTCGCAGGGCGCATCGAAGGCGCGCGCCTGAGCGGGGTCGCGCCCGTCGCCATCCGCCGTCAGCCATTGCTCGGCGGCGAAGGCGTTGAAGCGCTTGCCGGCGATCTCGAGCGCGCCGTCGGCGTCGCGAACCGCAACCAGATCGCCGGATGGCGCGACGATGACGTCGTAGCGCGGCCCCTGCGTCGCGCCGACGATTCCGATGAGCGCAAGCGGAATGGCGCTGAGCCTGAACGTCCACGTCCGCCAGATGGTGGCGCTCATGACCGCCAGCGCCAGAAACGGCAGCGCGTAGGGGGCGAACGCCCTCAAATGCACGGTCGAAGCGGGGGCCTCGGCGATGAAGCGCGCCACCCACAGGATGAACTTGATGCCCGCGCCGACATAGATCCACACAGGGCCGTCGAGCCCAAGCGGATAGAGCGCAGCGCCAAGCAGCGCGCCGGGCACGGCAAAGACCTCGATGACGGTCAGCGTCAGCGGATTGCCGATCAGCACATAGGGGCTGAGATCGTGGAAGTGATAGGCCATGAACGAGGCGGTGGCGGACGTCGCGAAGGCGGTCGCGATGAGGAGCGCGAGCGGCTTCTCGATGAGATGGGCGCCGAAAAAGCCCGGCTTTGAGGCGGCGCCTCGCTTGGGCACGAATGGATCGGGATCGACGTCCAAAGCCGCCATCCGCGACTCCATCACCGAGACCAGCGCGGCGACGGCGGCGAACGAGAGCTGGAAGCTGACGCCGAGAATGGCCTCCGGCTCGATAGCGACGACGGATAGAACGGCGAAGCCCAAATTCCGCATAGTCAGCGCCCGCCGGTTCATGATGACGGCTGAGAGCACGATCAGGGTCATGATCAGCGCCCGCTCGGTGCCGACACGCGACCCGGTCGCAACGTCGTACAAGACCGAGCCCGCCATGGCGACCGCCGCCGCCCACTTCTTGATCGGATATCGAAGCGCCATCGTCGGCGAGAGCGCCATGAGCCGCCGGGCGACGACAAAGATGATTCCCGCGACCAGCGTCATCTGCACGCCGGAAATCGTGATGATATGGAAGATGCCGGCTTCCCGGATCAGATCGCGGGCGTCATTGGAGAGAAAGTCGCGCTTTCCCGTCACCATCGCGGCCGCGATTGCGCCCTCGTCGCCGCCGATGATCGCGTTCACCCTGAGCGCCAGGCGATTGCGCGCCTGATCGATGGCGGCGTCGAAGCGCTGGCTCCAGGTCGCCTCGCTGGGCGCGGGCAGATGCTGGATCGGCCCCAACGTCGAGCCGACTGCGCCTACGCCGGCAAAGAACGCGTCGCGGGCGAAATCGTATCCGCCCGGCAGAGCCGCGCGCGAGGGCGGCAGCAGGCGCGCCTTGAGCTGAACGTAATCGCCCGCCGCGACGTCGGGCGTGTTTCGCGTCGTCACCCTGACCCGGCGCGGAACCTTCTCCTGCGGCATGCCGTCGGCGCTCACGACGCCGATCACCATGCGCGCGCCGACCGTCCTCAAGTCCACTTCCTCGACAAAGCCCTGCAGTTGCACGATGCGGATGCGGTCGAGCACCGGCGCGGCGACCCGTGCGGTGCGCAGCGACATCGACAGGAAACCGGCGAACAAGGCCGCGGTCACGAGCGAGAGGCCGAGCGCGAGAGGCCGGGCGCGGGAGAACCACGCGAGCGCGGCGAAGACGGCGATCATCAGCGCCGGCAGCCATAGGACCGGCTCGCGGTCGGCCGCGAGGTTGAGCGCCACCCCGCCCATCGCCGCGACCGGGATCCATAAGAAGAAGCGCCGCTCCTCGACCTCGCGCGCCAGCGCGGTCGCGAACGCGCCGCGCCAGTCCGGCGCCCACGCCGCAACGCGCGTGAAGCCGGCCGCCGCGGCGAGAGCGCCAGTGCGGGCAGGTGTGGCCATTAGCGTCAGACTAACGCCAGCGTAACCTTGGGGAAAGGCGGCCGATTTGGCTAGGCCGGCTTAGTCTGCTTTGTGTTCGGACGGAGCGGTTCGGCCGCCTCCCGGCCGCGGACCGGACGCTCATCCGGTCGATTTGGGTTTTCTTGGCGCGTGGCCGTTTAGCGGTCAAAACCCCGATTTATGACTATTGGATTTTCTTGGATTTCCTTGGATTCTCTCGTCCGAAACGAGACTTTTCAATGGGTTACACGGGATTTTCGCGGGAGAATTTTTCGCGGCGCTTGGGCCCGTGATGTCAGCAGCCCACGACGGCGGGCCTCGCGCTCGGCATGCGGAAGGGCATGGTTGCTCATAGGCTGAAGCTTACCGTTATTCTGATTTTCTGCAAGCAATTGTCGTCCGGCTGTTCCCGTCGGCCGCTTCACGTCGATAACGGACGTCGCGCGCCGATTTGGCCTGTCCGCCTTCCACCCAGAGCGGTCGCCGGCATAGCAGCGCGCGGCCCAGCCGGGCGCTGCTCAGATATTGTTGCGGCGTCACGCCCGTCAGCCCGCGCGCCGCCAAGCGGCTCGATGCGCCTGGCGCTCCCATGCCCCGTCCGGGCCGCTGCGCTAGAACCTGGATCCATCCGCATGGGATGATGGAGACTTGTCCGGCCGGGCGGCTGCGACAAGGGAGGCCGAAGAATGAAAGCCTTGTTTCTACAGACGATCGGCAAACTTGTCTCTGTCGGACGCGGAGAAACCCCTGCCCCGCTCGGACGAGCTCCTGGTTCGCATCGAGGCGTGCGGAATCTGCGGCACGGACAGGCATCTCTTTAAAGGCGAATTTCCTTGCCAGCCGCCGGTTACGCTCGGCCACGAATTCGCTGGAATCATCGAGGCGGTCGGAAGCGAGGTCAGGGATTTCACGCCCGGCATGCGCGTCACGGGCGACCCGAATATTTTCTGCGGCCGTTGCCCCGAATGCCATCGCGGCCGCGTCCAGCTTTGCCAGAACCTGACCGCGATCGGCATTCACCGCAATGGCGGATTCGCCCAATATGTCGCTCTGCCGGAAAAGCAGGCCGTCGCGTTGCCCTTGACGCTCGATCCCTTGTGGGGCGCGTTTTGCGAGCCCCTCGCCTGCTGCCTGCATGGCGTGCATCTCGCCGACATTCAGCCCGGCTCCTCGGCGATCGTGATCGGCGGGGGCGTGATCGGGATGCTCGTCGTCCAATTGGCGCGGCTCGCGGGCGCGGCCAAAATCGTCCTCGTCACCCGCAGCGCCGCCAAACGCAAACTCGCTGAAAGCCTTGGCGCGACGGCGACGCTCGATCCGTCGCCCGGCGACGTCACCCGCCGCATCAAGGCGCCGGGCGGCCTTCTGCCGGGCGGCGCGGACGTCGTCTTCGAATGCGCCGGCTTGAAGGAAACCGTCGAAGAGGCGCCGCATCTGACCGCCCCCGGCGGCGTAGCCATGATTCTGGGCGTCCTCCCAAAAGGTGAGACGGTCGAGATCGAGCCTTTCGATCTCCTGTTTCACGAAGTCAGGATTTTGACGTCGTTCATCAATCCGTTCACGCACCGGCGCGCCGCCGAACTGATCGCGTCCGGAACGATAGAGGTCAAAAAGCTGATCAGCCGCACGGTCGGGCTCGATGAGGCGATTGACGTGATCTCCCACCCGGCCCCCGGCGGCGAAATCCGCGCCTTGGTCCTGCCGAATGGCTGACGGGCGGCGGTCGAGTTGGTCGCCGCAGCCACGCCAATCCGGCGCCCACGCAGCAACGCGAGTGGAGCCGGCCGCGTTGGGTGGATCGGGTTTGTAGACGCGGTCGCCGACCGCGTCGCCGCGCTCAGCGAGCGCGGCTACAGCCCGCGAGGCGCGATATTGGGTCGGCGTCAGGCCGAATGTAGCGCGGAAGGTTTTGTTGAAGGTGGAGAGGTCGCCGAAGCCGCTGTCGAGCGCGATCGCGATGACGGGCCGACGGGACGAGGTGAGCGCGAGCGCGGCGCGGCGCAGCCGGGCGCTGATCAGATATTGATGCGGGGTCACGCCCGTCAGCCGGCGGAAGACGCGCAGGAAGTGATACTTGCTCATGCCCGCGCTTGCCGCCATCTCCTTGAGCTCAAGCGGGCGGCCTGCGTCGGATTCGACCAGCCGGATCGCTTCGACCACCCGCTTCGTCTCGCGCCCGGTGGGCGCGGCCGCAATGCGTCGATCGCCGGTCATGCCCATGATGACGCGCTCGATCAGTCCCAGCGCCAGCTCCTCGCAGCGAAGCGAGGAGGGGGCGTAAGACAAAGCCTCCATATGCGCGATGACCGGCAGCGTTTTCGGAGACGGGGCCATGCTCGGGGCCGAAAAGCGAAACCGGCTGGTCGAAGCCTGAGCCGCCGCGATCTCGCCGAACTGGTCCTCGCGAACGTTCAACGAAATGCAGCGGTCGCCGATCCCATGCTGGTGACCGCATTCGAAACACCGGCCATTATTTCCGAGCAGCAATGCGCCTGGATAGAGAAGCCCATGGCCGGCGTCCGAACGATAGGTGAAGGCGCCCTCGAGGACGGCCGAAACGCTGAACCCGTCGTGCCGCTCCTCGAACGGCCTGTCGGACGGGCCGGCGCGGCAGACGACTTCGTGGACGCTCCAGCCGTCTCCGGCCGCCAACGTTCGCTTGGCCGCCGCCTCGTCAGGAGGGATGGGCGTGCGTGCGCCAAGGGATCGGACTTCGCCTTGCATGGGGGGAGGATAGCAATTTTCCCCAAGCCCTGGAACGCCAGCGGGACTAGGGTTCCGTCTCGACGAGGACGACCGCCTCGCCGGCTCGTTGCCGGCTTGGACCAGGAGAGACATCATGTTCGATCACATATCGATCGGCGTTCGCGACGTCGCGAAGGCCAAGGCGTTTTACGACGCAGCGCTCAAGCCTCTGGGATTCACATGTCTCAGCTCTGACGAGACGTCGCTGGGCTACGGCAAAGAGGCCCCCGCCTTCTGGATTAATTCCGCCGAGCGCCCAGTCCCAGACGATCCAAAATCCGGTCTCCACTTCTGCTTCACCGCGCCAAGCCAGGAGAGTGTCAAAGCGTTCCACGCGGCGGCGCTGAAGCATGGCGGACGCGACAACGGCAAGCCCGGCCTCCGCAAGGACTATGGGCCGAACTATTACGCGGCCTTCGTCCATGACCCCGAAGGCTACAGGCTCGAAGCTTATTACGGCGGGAAATAGCGCATGGCGACGATTCGATCGGAAATCAAAACCCGCGCGCCTGCGAGCGAAGTTTGGTCGGCGATCCGGGACGTCGGCGCGCTGCACACGCGACTTGTCCCGGGCTTCGTCACGGACACGAAACTCGAGCCCGGCGCGCGCGTGGTGACCTTCGTCGACGGCAGAGTGCTGCGCGAGCCGATCGTCGCGCTCGACGACGAGGCGCGGCGGCTGGTGTGGACCGCAGAGAGCGAACGCGTCCGGCACTATAACGCGGCGCTCCAGGTTGCCGAGCTCGCCGACGGAATGACGTCGGTCGTCTGGACCGCCGACTACCTGCCCGACGACATCGGCGGCTTTCTGTCGCGGGCGATCGAGGCAAGCATGGCGGCGATGCAACGGTCGCTCGACGCGCTGGCGACATAAGGAAGGAGCCGCTGGCGCTGGCAGTTCGGGCGTGCGCGTTTAGACGGCAAACTTCGCCGTCATCGCGAGCGAAAGGGCGTCGAGAGACGCCCGTCCTTCCGCACGGGCTACGGCGACGCGATCCAGGGGAGCGCAGGGCGCCTGACGACTCCTGGATTGCTTCGTCGCCATAGCCCGTCGAAAGACGGGCGTTCCAATGAACGCCCTATGGCTCCTCGCAATGACGATTCCGCCTGAACGCGACATGCTCTAGCAGTTCGAGCGCGGCCCCGGTTCATGAGGAGTTCACACGGCGCGGCGCAGTCTCTTTTGGAAGGTCGCCTCAGGCCTCCCATTGGAGAGAAAATACCGCCCATGATCAAGACCCTTGTCCTCGTGGCCGCGCTGACCTCAGGCCTCGCCGGTTACGCCGTCGCGCAGCAAGCGCCGCCTGCGCCGTCCGCTCACCATCTGCCTCCCCATCATCCCATGCGCCACCTTCCGCCCCATCATCCCTTGCGCCACCTTCCGCCCCATCATCCCTTGCGCCGTCACACAGCGCCGGCCGCTCCGGGGCACACGCCATAGGCTAGGGCTCCGCAGCTCGCTTGGGCCGAGGCGCAACGCCGCAAAGGGGCTGAGGCGGCTTTGCATCCAGACCAATTCACCCCTACCCTGACGGAGCAGCGCGGCGTCGCATTAAAGAACGGCGCGGCATAGCGCCCGGGAGACACGAGCATGACCCTGACGGTTCCTGTTGGCGTCGTCAGTCTTGTCTTGTCGGTAGGTCTCGCATTCGCCGCCGACTTCAGCGCCGAACTCGACTTCGTGACCCGGGCCTCGAACAGCAATCTCTTCGCGATCGAGGAATCGCGGCTCGCCCTCGACCGGGCCCACGATCCTCTGGTGAAGACCTTCGCGCGTCGATCGATCGAGGAGCATGGGAAAGCGGAGGCGGAGCTTCAAGCGCAGGCCAAAGGATCGGGCGCGGCGGTTCCGACGAAGCTCGACCACGATCATCAGGCGCGCTTGACGGCGCTGCGGGGCAAGTCCGGCGCCGAATTTGACAAGGCTTACGGCGCCGACCAGGGCGAAAACCACTCCAACGCGCTCACCCTCTATGGCGACTACATGCTGTGGGGCGAGTACGAGAAGCTCCACGCCTTGGCGGTCAAGATGATCCCGATCACGGAGGCTCAGCTCAAGGAGGCTCAGGCTCTGCCCGGCTACTGACCTTAAGCCGTCGGCGCCCGCCCTGGCGGACGCAGTGACCTTTCGCTATCCTAGGCCCGCGCCAGAGAGGCCATTCGTTCATGTCGGGGAACCTGGACATCACCGGCTACGCGATCGTTTCAGACGACGACAAGATCGCCGGCGCCGACGGATTGACGCCGGCTTCGCTGCGCAACGAAAAGGACTGGGAACTCTACCAGCGCGCGCAGGAGCTCGCGAACCTTGTCGTCTTCGCGCGGCGCAGCCACGAGCTCGAGCCCAATATCCATAAGAGCTTGCGTCTTGTCGTTTCGCGTGAGGCGGCGGGGCTCGAGCAGCGTCCGGACGGTTGGTGGTGGGACCCGCGGCGCACGACCTGGGAAGAAGTCGCGGCCAGGGTTCTGCCGATGGGCGGCGTCGTCGCCGTGGGCGGCGGCCAGGTGGTGTTCGATCTCTTCCTCATGATCGGCTATAGCGGATTTCACTTGTCGCGCGCGCATGGAGTCAAGCTTCCAGGCGGACGTTCCGTGTTTTCCGCCTGCGACGCCGGCGTCCCGGCCACGACCGTGCTCGAACAGCACGGGCTCAGGCTCAGCAAGACAATCCCGCTCGATCCCGCGCATGATCTCGAGATGACGATCTGGCGGCGCGCGGCCTGAGCAGAGTCGCTCGTTCCCCGCGACTCTTGCCGACCTAAACCCCCGGCAGGTTGAACGGGGTGATGATCTGGACCTGCGACGGCGCCGGCGGGGCGCTCTGCGGCAACACGCGATGCGCCTGCATCACGACGCGACAGGCCGAGCGCATGTCGGCGCTGAGGTCGTGATGCAGCACCGCTGAAATCTCGCGCTCACGCAGAAGCGCAAGATTGTCAGCGTCGAGATCGTGGCCGACGAACACACGGCAGGCGCGCCCCGTCGCGCGGAACGCCTCGACGACGGCGCGATTTCCCCCGCCGATCGAATAGGCTCCTGCGATGTCCGGATTGGCGGCGAGCGCCTTGCGCACGAGCGCGCCCGTCCGCTGGTCGATGCCGAGACCTTCGCTGGCTTCGACAATGCCGAGATTGGGGTAGCGCGTGCGCAGAGCCCGCCGGAATCCGATTTCGCGCTCCTCTTCGCCGCGAAAGCGGTTGCTGCTCAGCGTCGCCAGGATCTTCGCTCTTGCCCCGCCAAGCCACTCGCCGATCAGATAGGCCGCCGTCTCGCCGGCGGCGCGGTTGTCCATGCCGACATAGGCCGCACGGCGGCTGTTGGGCACGTCGGTGACGAGCGTGACGACCGGGATTCCGCGCGCAACGACGCGGTCGACCGCCGAGGCGATGTCGGGCTCGTCTGGCGCTTTCAGAAACAGGCCATGCGTTCCACGCACGCCGATCCGGTCGATGAGCGCGACAAGATCAGCAAGGCGCGCGACCTCGCTGAAGTGATAGCGAGCGCGGAAGACCGCCGGCCGCAACGTCGGCATCTCATCTTCGAGCGCAACGCGCACGGCGTCGGAAAAGCGGTCCGGGGCCTGCATGACGACGTCCACGACAAATTTGCGGCCCGTGAGGCCAGCCTGCTCGCTCTGCCCTTGCAGTTCGCGGATCGCTTGTTTCACGCGCTCAGCGGTGTGCCTCCGCACGCCGCGCCGCTTGTTGAGCACGCGATCGACCGTCGCTTCGCTCAAGCCCGCCTGGAGCGCGATTTCCTTGATGAGAAAGGGGTGAGCCGCCACGAGCCGGTTTGATGGGTTTTTGAGGGATCGGCGCGATCGTCTTGCCGGGTCTGGCCCTTATACTCCGGCCCACGAACAATTTCACGGAGGAACGCTCATGAAGGACGACAACGTCAAGCGGATGCGGAGCAATCGCGTTTGGCTCAACCCTGACTCGTGCGGGCTCGACGAGTTCAAAGGGCTGGTCGAGCGTTCCGTCAACCGCGCCGACTATCCGTTCGCCAGCGATGTCGTGTCGAACGTGCCCATCTATGACGGCCTCGAGGCGCGTAGCGCTGCAACCTCCCCCGAAGCCCGAAAGGAATTGATGGCGGAATGGGTCGAGGCGTTTACCGACGGTCCCGGCATCATCGCCATCCGCGGCGCCTTCGCCGACCTCACCGCGATCGATAAGTCCAACGCGCACTATTGGGCGATCATCGATGAAGAGCGCCTGAACAACGTCGGCGGGGGCGATCATTTCGCCAAGCCAGGCGCCAATGACCGCGTCTGGAACGCGCTCGAGAAGTTGTGCCTGCGGGATCCTGCGGTCTTCGCCGCCTATTACGGCAACCCGGTTATCGCGCTCGTGAGCGAAGCGTGGCTCGGCCCAGCTTATCAGATCACTTCGCAGCTCAACGTCGTCAATCCAGGCGGCGCGGCTCAGGTGGCGCACCGCGACTATCACCTCGGCTTTCAATCGGCGGAGGCGATCGAGCGCTTTCCCGTCCACGTCCACCGGCTCTCGCCCATGCTGACGCTGCAAGGCGCCATTGCCCATTGCGACATGCCGATCGAGACCGGGCCGACGCTCTACCTGCCGTTCTCGCAAAGTTATTTGCCTGGCTATTTGGCGACGGCGCGCCCGGAGTTTCGCGACTATTTCGACAAGCATCACGTTCAGCTGCCGCTCGCCAAGGGCGACGCGGTGTTCTTCAATCCGGCCTTGTTCCATGCGGCGGGAACGAACCGCTCGAAAGACGTGCGCCGCATCGCCAATCTGCTGCAGGTGTCGTCCGCCTTCGGCCGGGCGATGGAGAGCGTCGACCGGCTCAAGATGAGCCTAAAACTCTATCCGGCGCTGAAGGGTCTCATCGCCGACAACGCGATCACGGCGGCGGAGGCCGACAACGCGATCGCGGCTTCAGCCGAGGGCTATTCCTTCCCAACCAATCTCGACCGCGATCCGCCGAAGGGCGGCATGGCGCCGAAGAGCCAGCAGGACCTGATGCGCCAGGCGCTCAAGGAGAACTGGCCTCCGGACGTGTTCGTCAACGAGGCCGAGGCGCAGGCCTGGCGAAAGCTGACCTGAGGCGCGGCGCCGCATCCGCCGCCATTGTAGACGCGGTCCATAGGCCGTCGTCAGACGGGCGTCCTTCCAGACGCCCTTGCGATCGCGGCTGACGCGATCAGCGATCGCGTCTACAGTCCGCCAGCACGGCCTGAAGCTGCGCCGCGAGCGGTCCGGCGCCGGGCGCGTAAGAACCGTCGATCGCCGCGGCGCCTATGGTGAAGGCGTCCGCTCCGGCGGCGCGAACGGCGGCGACGCGCTCGGGCGAATTGATGCTTCCGGCTACCACGACCGTGCCGAAAGCGAGAAATCCGCGCCGGCAGGCGGCGACGAGGTCGAGCGGTTCGGCCTCGGTCGCGCGATAGGCCAGAATGTCGACGCCCGCGCAGCCTTGTCTCGCGAAGGCCCGGCATTGCGCCTCGACTTCAGGCGCCGAGCCGCCGAGCCGCGTCGGATGGCCGCTTGGCGCGCCGGCGAATGGCAGGTAGCGGGTCGCCGAGCCATCGAGGATCTTAAGCGCCTCCTCGACGTGAACGCCGCCCATGAGCCTTTCGACGCCGAGGTCGCGGCCAAGCTCCACGCCCTGCAATTCGGCCTCGCGGGTTGTCGCCACGATCTCCATCCATGGGCTCGCGCCCGCTTCGCGGATGGCCGCCGTCAGGCGCCGCAGCAGCCCCGAGTCGGCGCCGACGTCCTTGAAGCCGATGTGCTTCAAACCGAGCGGCCGCGCAATTTCGACGAAGTCGAGCGCGTTCTCAACCGTCGCGTCGTTGCGCGTCAACATGAAGACGAAGTCCATCGTGAGGCGCCGTTCCGCGGGGATCCCCTGAGCCTAGCAAACCCCGCGCCAAACGGAATGGTTGCAAGCCAACGGTCTTTGGCCAATCGCGAGCATGACTATATGCGCCTTGGCCAGACTTTGCAGCGCCTGCCGCCTTCTGCTAGAGCGCGCGGTCCAATTTGTAATTCCGTCCCCCGGATCGGTTCATGCCCGCCGTCGTCACCCGCTTCGCGCCTTCGCCGACAGGATTCCTGCACATCGGCGGCGCGCGCACGGCTTTGTTCAACTGGCTCTACGCCAAGCATTTCGACGGGAAATTCCTGCTGCGGATCGAGGACACCGATCGCGAACGGTCGACGCAAGCTGCGGTGGACGCGATCATCGACGGGCTCAAATGGCTCGGCTTGAACTGGGATGGCGAGGCGATCAGCCAGTTTCAGCGCGCCGAGCGTCATCGCGAGGTCGCCTATCAGCTGCTTGGCTCAGGCGGCGCCTACCGCTGTTACGCCAGCGTGCAAGAGCTCGAGGAAATGCGCGAGAAGGCCCGCCTCGAGGGCAAGCCGATGCGCTATGACGGCCGTTGGCGCGACCGCGATCCGGGCGAGGCGCCCGCTGGCGTCAAGCCGGTGATCCGGCTGCGCGCACAACAAGATGGCGAAACAATCATCGACGACAAGGTTCAGGGCAAGGTCGTCTTCGCCAACAAGGACCTCGATGACCTCGTGCTGCTGCGCTCGGACGGCAATCCGACCTACATGCTCGCCGTCGTCGTCGACGATCACGACATGGGCGTGACGCACATCATCCGCGGCGACGATCATCTGACCAACGCCGCGCGGCAGACCCAGATCTATCGCGCGCTCGGCTGGGATGTTCCCGTGATGGCGCATATCCCGCTCATTCACGGGCCGGACGGCGCCAAGCTATCGAAGCGCCACGGCGCGCTCGGCGTCGACGCCTATCGCGCGATGGGGTATCTGCCGGCCGCTCTGCGCAACTATCTGGCGCGGCTCGGCTGGAGCCATGGCGACAAGGAGTTCTTCACCACGGAAGAGCTGATCGCCGCGTTTGACTTATCGTCGGTCGGCCGCTCGCCCTCGCGCTTCGACACCGCCAAGCTCGAGAACGTCAACGGCCACTATATGCGCGCAGCGAGCGACGATGAGCTGTTCGACGCGCTGATCGACGCCCTGCCCTATCTGGCGGGCGGTCCGGAGGTTGCGGCCAAACTCGACGAGCACAAGCGCGGCCAGCTTCGGGCGGCGATTCCGGGCTTGAAGGAGCGCGCCAAGACGCTGGTCGAATTGCTCGACGGCGCAGGCTTCCTGTTCGCGACGCGGCCGCTCGCCATGGATGCGAAGGCCGAGGAGATTCTCGCCCGCGCCGGACGCCTCCATCTCAAGAACCTGCTGCCGCGTCTCACCGCGCTGACCGACTGGACATCGGCCAACACGGAGGCTGTCGTGCGCGCCTATTCCGAGGAGCAGGGCGCAAAGCTCGGAATCGTCGCCCAGCCGTTGCGCGCCGCGCTCACCGGCCGCTCGACCTCGCCCGGCATTTTCGACGTGCTCGCGGTGCTTGGGCGCGAAGAGAGCCTCGGACGCATCGCGGATCAGGCGGCGATTGGGAGCTGATCGGATCGCCAACATCCACAGACGCGATCGCTCGGCGCACCACAGCGGCCAATTGTAGCCGCGCTCCATAGCCTGTCGTCAGACGGGCGTTCTTCCGAACGGCTCAGGAGAGCTGTTCGCCCTTGCCGCCGCCATACTGGCGCTCGGCGGCGTGTATTGGCTGGTGCGCGACGTCGATAGACGCGCCTCGACTTAAAGGCCCCCGCGACAGGGAACCCCTCTCCCTATAGCCCGTCGAGAGACGGGCGTTCTTCCGAACGCCCTATGGCCCGTCGAGAGGCGGGCGTTTTCCGACCGCTCTATGGGGAGAGGGGCGAGGCGGCTCAGTTTCGCATGCGAATCCGCAAATCGTGCGCTCGACCGCGGATCGGAACGGTAAGCGGCGCATAGCCTGCTGCATCGCCCGCCGCCAGCGTCGGCAGCGCCGCCTGGAAAAGATCCTCGGTGACGACGACGCGGCGCTGCTGCTCTTTGGCCACCTCCAGGAGCCGGCTCGCGACATTGACCGTGTCGCCGGTCGCGGTGATCTGCTGTTGGGTCGGCGAACCGAGCCGGGACAGAATGGCGGGCCCGTAGTTGAGGCCGATCCGGAAATCCAGGCGATCGCGCGCCCCAGGCGGCAGTTCGGCAAGCCAGGCGGTCATCGACTCGCGAAGCGCCTCGACCGTGGCTAACGCTCTCGCCGCGTCATCGCTGCGCGGCTTGGGCAGGCCGAACACCGCGAGAACCCCATCGCCCATGTAGGTGATGACCACGCCGCCGTGCGCGGTCACCTCGCCCTCGACCAGGGTTTGCATCCCGCTGAAAAGGTCTCGCGTCCCTTCGGGTCCAAGCGCCTCCGCTACGCCTGTCGATCCGGAAAGATCCAGGAACATCACCGCGACATCCTGGCGAACTGGCTTCTCCAGAAAATCGGGCTCTCTCGAAAGATGGTCGAGAAGGAGCGGCGAGTGAAACCGGGCCAGTGTCAACTTCTCGGCGGCGATCCTCGTCCCGGCGCGGCGTTCGACAATGGAGCGGGCTGCGGCGAAGCCGAGGGTCAACGGCAGGACTGACGCGAGCGGCGCCGCGGCGCTGAGCCAGTAGCCATGAGCGAACGCGAGAAAGATCCCCGCGAGCCAGAGGACGAAAACCAGGCTTGCGAGGACAAGCCCGATCGCCGCCCGGCGCATCGCCATGAGCGCGATCATGACAAAGGGCAGCGCAACCGCCGCGGCTGCGTCGATCCGGCGAGTCGAGGGCGTCCGCGCCAATCCGTCGCCGGCCAGGAGATTGCCGATTGCGGTGGCGAAGACTTCCGCCCCGGGCGCGACGCGATCGAACGGCGTCGCGAACGTGTCCGACGCGCCCGTCGCGGTCACGCCGACGACCACGACTTTGCCGCGTAGCGCTTGCCGATCGAGATCTCCGCGCAGGACCTGGGTTGCGCTGATGCGCCGGAAGCTTCCCTCCGGCCCGTAGAAACGCACCGGCATGTGATAGCCGAGGTCCATTTCTCTAGAGCGGCCCGCGAGCTCGATCCGATCAGGACCGAAGACCGGCTCGACCTCAAGCGCCTGGGACGCCGCAGCGAGCGCAAAAGACGGAAGCACGCCGTCGGGCGTCTGATAGATCATCGGAATATAGCGCGGGACTCCGCTCGAGTCGGTCGAAACATTCGCAAGGCCCACTTGCGCAGCATCGCGGATCGCCTCGATCGGCCAAAGAACGGAGGACGGTTTCGGCGCCAGCGCCAAGTCGCCCGGCTCGGTCTCTCCGCCCGAACGATCGGCTGGGTCGAACACCCCGATCGCCGCGACGACGGCTGGCGCCGCCTTGAGCGCGCGAGCGAGTTCCGCGTCCGTCGCCTCGTCTTTCGAATTGAGGAAGGCGATATCGATCGCGATCGCTCGAGGATGGAAGCGGGCCAAGGCCGGCACGAGGCGAGCCATCATTTCGCGCGGGGGCGCGTCGCTTCCCGCTTCGCTGAGCGCCTCGTCGTCGATCGCGACGATAACGACGCCCGCCGGCGCAGGACGCGCGCCAGCGAGGAGAAAGCGCCAGTCGAGAGTCAGGTTTTCGATCCGGTCCAACGGCGAAGCGACGCCGTTGAGTTCCAAAGCCCCGAGCGCGGCGCCGGCGATGACCGCCGCGGCGAGGAAGCCGCCGGTCAAGAGCCAGGAAGGTCCCGGCCGCTCGATCGCCATTCACTCTCCGAAGCGGGCGAGCAGCGCCCGAACCCTGGCCGCCCCCCACGTTTTCTGGACCAAGGACGTGTCGGCCGGAGTAATATCGACGCCCTCCCCCTCGGTGAGAATCACATACCGGTTCAGGCGGCGGTTGGTCACCCCCACTGTGTCGGAGAGCACCAGCACGGAGGTTCGGGCTGTCGTGACTTCCACAGCCCATTTCGTGCCGCGGACCGCAGCAATGGCAAGCGGGGTCAGGATCTGAAAGTCCTTGCGCCACAGGCTTGGCTGAAATTCAATCAGCAATGCGCCGTGGTCGAGACGGATAGCCTCCGGGATCGGGTCGCCCTTTTTATATAGGGGCTGATAGCGAGTTCCTGGCGCCGCACGAACCGTCAGAGCTTCGGCTCCGCCGCCGCACTGCAGGATCTTTTCGGACGGCATCTTCTCGTTGGGGACGAGCGTGCAGGCGCCGGCGGCCTGGGCGGGGAGTGGTCCGGCAATCGCCGCCACGAACAAGGCCGCAGCGATAACAACCGCCCCGAAAACGTTGCGCAGAGCTGCCCGATTGCCGTTCGACATGAGGGTCCGTCCCGCTATGGCATGATTCAATTGGGTCGAACCGTACTCGTCATCGCTCGTTGAGTTCGTGAGCCGCATCACAAGGCCGCAGCCCGCGTCGCGCGCCATCGGAGCTTTCCCCAAGCCGGCCGATTTGTCGAGCGCGGGCGACAGGCCCCGCGTTGGCGACGCGATCCCTCTCCCTCAGGGAGAGGGGAGGTCGCTCGGCAGGCGCAGAATCTGCTGTCGATAGCGAATTCCGGCTCTCTGGCGTTAGGTGGGCGTCCGGTTGTGCTGGCTGTGTCGCAACCAGCCTCTCGCGCGGCTCGGCCGCCGGGCGCCGCCAGGCAGCTTCGGGAGGCTATTCCTGGGGCAGCGCCAGCGGCTGAACCGGAACGGCCGAGGCCACCGGGCCCGGACCCGCGCCGTCACGCTGATAGATGTCGGGCCGGAACTGAACCAGCCCGTCCGGCGTCGCCCAGGCGGTGATGTAGATCCAATAGACCGGGACTGGCTGCGCGAGCTTCACGTTCTGCTGCTCGCCGGAGCGGATGACCGCGTCGATCTGGTCGCGGGTCCAGCCCGGATTGTCCTTGAGCAGCCAGGCGACGTAGTCGCGCACGTCCTGCACACGCACGCAGCCCGACGACACGAAGCGGAAGTCGTCGCCGAACACGCCCTTTTCCGGCGTGTCATGCATGTAGACGCCATAAGGGTTCGGAATGTTGATGCGCACGAAGCCCAGCGCGTCGAGCTCACTGCCGGGATCCTGGCGATAGCTGAAGTGCGTCGCCTCGTCGGAGTTCCAGTTGATCGAGGACGGAGAAACCTCCTGCCCGTCCTTGTCGAGGATATGGATCTTCTCCTCGACGAGATAATTCGGGTCCGCCTTCATCTTCGGGATGAGGTCCTTCTTGATGAGCGAAGGCGGCACGTGCCAGTACGGGTTGAAATTGATCTCCGTCGCCTTGGTCTGCATGATCGGCGACTGACGGTCTATGCGGCCGACGCCGGCGCGGTGGTGCGAATAGACCACGCCGTTCTCGACCGTCTCGACGGAAGCCCCCGGCAGGTTGACGATCACGAAGCGCTCGCCAAGATCACCCGAATAAGCCTTCAGCCGAATGAGGTTCGTCTCGAGCTGCTGCAGACGGGCCGCGGCCGGCACGTTGAGCGCCGCGAGCGTATCCTTGTCGACCACGCCACTCCGGTTGAGGCCGTTGCGGGCCTGGAATCGCTTGACCCCAGCCTCGACGAAGGAATCGTAAACCGGCCCCGAGCCCGCGACCGGATCGAGATCGCCGGTCGCGACCAGGCGCTGGCGCAGGGCCTCGACCGCGCCGCCCTTCGAGCCCACTCTCAGTTCAGGCCCGCCGGGCACGGTGTCCCATCCGCCGTGGTCGACAATATTCTGGTAGTTCTGAATGGCCGCTTGCGTCGCATCAACGGTCGCCGAGGACAAGATCGGAGTCGCCTCGCGCTGGACAGCCATCTTCGGCGAGGTTTCGTAGCTCTGCGGCCATTCCGCTTGACTGACGTCCTGTTCCTGGGCCTTCGGGGCGGTCGATCCCAGAGCGACGGCGAAAGCAGCGCATGCCGTCGCGCTAAACAATGCGCGGCGCGAAAGCCGCGGCTTGATCCTGCCACCCATCAACTGAGATCTCCAAAAACGAACGGCTTTCGTCCCCGATCCCTAGCCGCGCCGCCCTATGTCAGAAGGACGCAGCGACGACCGCGAAAAGCCTTCGCGCTTCCACGCCCAACATAGGTTCCACTCAGGCGTTTTTATGGCCAGTCCCTTAATGGCTGATGAACGCAAAGCCGGGGCGTTCCCGCAAGGGACGCCCCGGCTTTCGTGTCGGGCAGGAGAGCGCCGGCCGGCGGCCTTCAGAGCCGATACTTGATCTGGTCGGTCCAGTACCGCTCGAGGCGCAGCAGTGAGGCGTTCATCCGAACGAAGTCGTCGCCAGGGATCCCGCCGATCTGTTCGATCGTGCGCGCGTGCTTCTCATAGATCCCCGCCACGATGCGGTGGACCTCCTTGCCCCGTTCGGTCAGGCTGATCCGAACCGAGCGACGGTCGACGCGGGAGCGGGAATGGTGAAGGAAGCCGATCTCGACCAGCTTCTTGACGTTGTAGGAAACATTCGAGCCGAGATAATAACCGCGGGTGCGCAATTCGCCGGCGGTCAATTCCTTGTCGCCGATATTGTACAAGAGCAACGCCTGGACCGCGTTGACGTCGGAGCGGCCGCGACGGTCGAACTCATCTTTGATGACGTCCAACAGACGACGATGAAGCCGCTCGACCATCGTCAAAGTCTCCAGGTACAAGCCGGACACCCGAAGGTCAGGCTCCGCCCGAACTGCAATATCTTGTGTTTTGACTGCGTTAATCATTGCACACCCGCCTCTTCGCCTCTCAGCTGCCGAGCGTTTCTTCGGTCTTCTTATGAGTAGAACTGTAACGGAAGCGCGTGAATACGAGTTTAAGAGTCAGGATGAATCCAAAGTTTCCAGAGGCTGGTAAATTTCAACTGAATCAAAGGCTTTGTTTACGTTGACAGGACGCAAACATAAAGCCCGCCAACGCCATTCGTCAGGCAAACGCAGGGAACTGGGCGTCAAGCCCTTTCGCGCGCCGCCCGCCAGCTTAACAGGAAATAGCCTGTCACCAGCGCGATATTGAGTAGAGCGCCGCCATATCCGATCGCGGCCGCGCGCGGACTTAAGATCGGGGACGCGGCCTCGACCACCGCACAGAGAAGCCAAATCGCCCCGCCCCAGGCAGCGGCAAGCCAGAGGCCGATCGCCGCGAGCAAATCGAGGCAGGCGAAAGCGACAATTGTCGCCTGCAGAGGGAGCGCCATCGTCGTGAATTGGCCAAGCGTCGGGAGGGCGCCGAGAATGATAGCCCAGTGGAAGAGACCCTTCGCCATCCAGACCCAGGCCAGCGTGCGCATGTACCAGATGAGCGCGTGCTGCCAACCCACCCGCGAAATCGCCGACATGAGATCGTGGTTTTCGGTCGTGACCGGCGATCGATCGACCAGCTCGATCGCCCCGTCACGGCTCTGGCGGATGATATATTTCATGCGTCCCGCGCCGGAAACTTGAGCTCGCTCTCGCCAAAGGGAGCAAAATAGGCGTCGATCTCCGCAGGCGAAGGCGCCGGCGCCCAGTTCGGGCGATTGTCCTTGTCGACGATCACGGCGCGCACGCCCTCGTAAAAGTCATGGCCCCGGCAAATTCTCGAGACGATGCGGTAGTCCATGCGCAAAACCTCGTCAAAATCCATCGTCCCGCCCAACGCCATCTGCTTGAGCGCGATCGCCTGGCTGGTCGGCGACTTCTCGAGCATCGCCGCGCGCGCGGGCGCTGCGAACGCACGGCCCTGCGTCTCCGCTTCGCCCAAGGCCTCGAGGATCGCGGCTCGATCCGGCTGTGAGAAGCAGGACTCGATGGCTTTGGCCTCACCGATCAGCTTCGAACTGGGCGGAGGCGTGGCGAAGCGCGCAAGCACAGACCGAATGGGCTCGTCGCGTTCCAGGCCCTGGGCCAGCGCCGGAAACGCAGAGCTCGGAACAAACGTGTGAGCTAGACCCAGCGCCAGCGCGTCGCCAGCATCGGCGCGCAAGCCTGTCAGCGCGAAATAGACGCCAACATGAGACTGGAGACGCGGCAGGATCCAAGCTGCGCCGACATCGGGAAAAAAGCCGATGCCGACCTCAGGCATGGCGAAGACGAAGCGCTGGCTCGCCACCGTGTGCGTCGCGTGCATCGCGAGACCCACGCCCCCGCCCATCACGATGCCATCGACCAGCACGACGATCGGTTTGGGATAGGTCTTGATCCGCCGATTGAGCTGATATTCCTCACGCCAGAAGGTCAGTTGGGCGTCATGATCGCCCGCGCGGCCGAGGTCGTAGAGGCGCCGGATGTCCCCGCCGGCGCAAAAAGCCCGCTCACCCGTCCCGAGGAGGACGATCCGATCGACGGCGCTATCCCCTTCCCATTCGTCGAGAGCCGCGGCGATTAGCCGGACCATGGCGACGGTCAGGGCGTTCAGCGCCTTGGGACGGTTCAGCACAATGACGCCGGCGCGGCCGCGGCGCTCGATGAGCGCCTCCGCGATCTGCCGACGGCGCTGTCACGCCGCGGCCACCTCCGAGAGGACCGCGTCGATCGCCTTGGCGACATCGTCAATCGAGGCCATGCCGTCGACTTCGCGCAAGAGACCTCGCTCGCGATAGAAAGGCGTCACCGCGGCGGTGTCGCGTTCGTAAGCCGCGAGACGCGATTTGAACACTTCCGGGTCATCGTCCTTGCGCACAGGCTGTCCGGCGGCCTTCGCTTCCTCGGCGCGCCGGACAATGCGCTCGACCAGCTTTGGCGCATCGGCGGTCAGTTCGATCGCCGCGTCGAGCTTCAGTCCCTTGGCGGCGAGCATCGCCTCCAGCGCGCGCGCCTGCGCCACCGTGCGCGGAAATCCATCGAGGATAAAGCCGCGCTTGGCGTCCGGCTCATCGATCCGGTCCTTGATGATGTCGATGACGATGTCGTCCGACACCAGCGCGCCCGAATCCATCACCGCCTTCGCCTTAAGCCCGATCGGCGTTCCCGCCGCGGCCGCCGCGCGCAACATGTCCCCGGTCGACAATTGGGGGATGTTGTGAGTCTTGGCCAGTCTCTGCGCCTGCGTGCCCTTGCCCGCCCCCGGCGGCCCGAGCAGTATCAGCCTCATCGTTTCCGCCCTTTCAACCTGGCCTTTCGAATCAGGCCTTCATATTGATGCGCCTGCAGATGACCATGAATCTGCGCGACGGTGTCCATCGTCACATTGACCACGATCAGAAGCGAGGTGCCGCCAAAATAGAACGGCAGCGCCGCATAGGAAATAAGCCATTCGGGCAGAAGGCAGATCACGGCAAGATAGAGCGCGCCGAGAACCGTGATTCGAGTGAGGACGTAATCGATATATTGCGCGGTGCGCTCGCCCGGCCTGACGCCTGGGATGAAACCGCCGTGCTTCTTCAAATTATCCGCAGTGTCGGAGGGATTAAACACGGTCGCGGTGTAGAAGAAGGCGAAGAAGATGATCAGCGCCGCATAGAGGATAAGGTAGAGCGCGCTGCCGCGCCCTAGCAGCGCCGAGATGGTCGACAATATGCCCGAACTCGTCGAGCCTTGGGCGAAATTGGCGACGGTCGTGGGCAACAGCAGCAGCGAGGAGGCGAAGATCGGCGGAATGACGCCGGAGGTGTTGAGCTTCAACGGCAGGAACGAACTTTGTCCCTCGTACATCTTGTTGCCGACTTGCCGGCGCGGATAGGTGATCGGCACACGGCGTTGCGCCCGCTCCATGAACACGATGAAGGCGACGACGACGAACACCATGATGATGACGGCCAGCACGAGCCCGGTGGAGATCGACCCCTGCCGGCCGAGCTCGAACAACTGCACCACCGCTTGCGGCAAGCGGGCGACGATACCGGCGAAGATGATGAGCGAGGATCCATTGCCGACGCCGCGCGACGTGATCTGCTCGCCGAGCCAGACCAGAAACATCGTGCCGCCGGTCAGCGTCACGATGGTCGAGATGCGGAACATCAGTCCCGGATCGCTGACGATGCCGGCGCCGCCCCTCGAGCCCGATGGAGATGCCGTAAGCCTGGAAGACCGCCAGCACGACGGTCAGATAGCGCGTGTACTGATTGAGAACCTTGCGCCCCTGCTCGCCCTCTTTCTTGATCGCCTCGAGCGACGGCATCACCGAGCTCAGGAGCTGGATGATGATCGAGGCGGAGATGTAGGGCATGATGTTGAGGGCGAAGATCGCCATGCGCTGCACGGCGCCGCCCGAAAACATGTTGAACATGTCGAGCACGCCCTGCTTCTGCCCCAGGAACGCGGCCTGGAACGCGTTCGAGTCGATTCCGGGAAGCGGGATGTAGGTCCCGAGCCGAAAGATGACCAACGCGCCGAGCGTGAACCAGATGCGCTTCTTGAGCTCGTCGGCCTTGGCGAAGGCTGACCAGTTGATATTGGCTGCGAGTTGTTCGGCGGCCGACGCCATGGCGGATCTGCTCCGGGCGGCGCTTCAGGACCAGCGCCTCATCTTATAACATGTCGCTTCCGCCAGCCGAGGCCGGCTTTGGCGGAAACGCCCCTAGCATATGGTCGCCGCGCAGGCCAATGCCAACCTCGAGGGATTGGCGCTCAAGAGGCGGGAGCAGCGGCCTCTTGGCGCAGAGTCTTGAGGCTGCCGCCGGCTTTCTCGATCGCCGCCGCAGCGCTCTTGGACGCGGTCTCGACCTCGAAAGCCGCCTTCGTCGTCCATTCGCCAACGCCAAGAACCTTGACCCCGTCGCGCCGGCGCGTGACGACCCCGGCGTTCATGAGGCTCTCGACCGTGATCGGCTCGGCCGCGCTGAGCTTGCCGGCGTCGATCGCCTTCTGAATGCGCCCCAGGTTGACCTCATTGTAATCGAGTCGCGCGGGCGGCGTGAAGCCACGCTTGGGCAGACGGCGATGCAGCGGCATCTGGCCGCCCTCGAAGCCCTTGATGCGAACGCCCGAGCGCGCCGTCTGGCCCTTGCCGCCGCGGCCGGCCTGCTTGCCTTTGCCCGAACCGATGCCACGTCCGACGCGGATGCGCGACTTCGACGATCCGGGATTGTCTCTTATTTCGTTGAGCTTCATGGCGGCGATCCCTACTGGCCGTCGACGACGCGCACGAGATGCGCGACCTTGGCGATCATGCCGCGATTGGCGGGCGTGTCGGCGAGGCGCGACCTCCGCCCGATCCGGTTGAGGCCCAAGCCCTTGAGCGTCTCGCGCTGCGAGCCGGGCCGGCCGATGGCGCTGGCGGTCTGCTCGAGCGTAATTGTCTTGTCGGAGCTCATCGTCCTGCTCTCACGAATCGGAGGCGTCGGCTTCGACGCCCTGGCGGCGCGACTGCAGCGGTCGACACCTTGAGGTTGCGCCGTTGGGCGACCGAGCGCGGACTGTCTTCGCGCGCCAGCGCGTCGAAGGTGGCGCGCACCATGTTGTACGGGTTCGACGAGCCCTGGCTCTTGGCGACGACGTCGTGCACGCCGAGCGACTCGAAGACGGCGCGCATCGGGCCGCCCGCAATGATGCCGGTGCCGGCCGGGGCCGCGCGCAGCACGACGCGGCCCGCGCCGTGACGGCCGTTGACGTCGTGATGCAGCGTCCGGCCTTCGCGCAACGGCACGCGCACGACGCCGCGCTTCGCGGCCTCGGTCGCCTTGCGGATGGCCTCCGGCACCTCGCGCGCCTTGCCATGGCCGAAGCCGACCCGTCCCTTCTGGTCGCCGACGACGACAAGCGCGGCAAAGCCGAAGCGACGGCCGCCCTTCACGACCTTCGCCACCCGATTGATATGCACGAGGCGATCGACAAATTCGCTGTCGCGCTCCTCGCGGTTGCGATCGCGGCCGCGGCCGCCTTCTCCTTCACGCGCCATTGGGTTCACCCATCAGTCAATCAAAGCGGCGCGCTTCTTAAGACGCCGTTCAGTTCCGTTGCTTCCCGTTAAAAGTCCAAGCCGCCCTCGCGAGCGCCGTCCGCCAGCGCTTTGACGCGCCCGTGATACATATAGGCGCCGCGGTCGAACACCACCTTGTCGACGCCGGCCTTCTTGGCCCGCTCGGCAAGTTCCTTGCCGACGCGCTTTGCGGCCTCGACGGTCGCGCCGGTCTTCATCGATTCGCGCAGCGTCTTTTCGAGCGAGGAGGCGGCCGCAACCGTGTGGCCCCGCTCGTCGTCGATGACCTGAGCGTAGATCTGCTTCGAGGAGCGGAAAACGCTGAGCCGCGGGCGACCGCCCGAATGGGCGCTGACCGCGCGACGCACGCGCGCTTTGCGCCGATCCGCAGTGGTGTTGAAGTGAGCCATTGCCGTCGCCTCTTATTTCTTCTTGCCTTCCTTGCGGAAGATAAATTCGCCAGCGTATTTCACGCCTTTCCCTTTATAGGGTTCAGGGCCCGCGGAACACCCGGATCTCCGCGGCGACTTGGCCGACTTGCCGCTTATCGATGCCGGCAACGGTGATTTCCGTCGGTTTGGCCGCGGTGATCGTCACTCCAGCGGGAATGGGAAACATGATATCGTGGCTGTAGCCGAGCGAGAGCTGCAGGTTCTTGCCGGCGACCGCGGCCTTGTAGCCGACGCCGTTGATCTCGAGCTTCTTCTCGAACCCCTTGGTGACGCCGCCGACCAGGTTCTGCACCTGGGCGCGCGCCGTGCCCCACATGGCGCGCGAGCGCTTGTCCTCGCCATGCGGCTTGACATGCACGGCGCCGCCCTCGATCGAAACCGCGACTTCGTCGGGCGCGGTGAATTTCAATTCGCCCTTGGCGCCTTTCACGGCGATCGTCTGGCCGTCGAGCTTGGCGGTGACGCCGGACGGAATGACGATGGGCTTCTTGCCAATACGAGACATTGTTCTAATCCGTTTCGCTCAAACTTTAGCGCCGCCTAGAAGACGGTGCACAAGACCTCGCCGCCGACATTGTTCTCGCGAGCGGAATGGTCGGCCATCACGCCTTTCGGCGTCGACACGATCGACACCCCAAGCCCGTTCGCCACGCGCGGCATCGCGTCGACCGTCGCATAGACGCGGCGGCCCGGCTTGGACACCCGCTCGATCTTTCGGATGACCGGCTGGTCGTCGAAATATTTCAGCTCGATTTCGAACTCGGTGCGGCCGTTGCCGTAATCCGTGGTCGAATAGCCGCGGATATAGCCTTCCGCCTCCAGAACGTCGAGCACCTTCTGGCGCAGCGAAGAACCAGGCGTGGAGACCTTGCCCCGCTTGCGCATTTGCGCATTGCGGATGCGGGTGAGCATATCTCCGAGGGGATCGTTCACAGCCATGGGTCCCGCCTCCTCACCAGCTCGACTTGACCAGGCCCGGAATCAGGCCCTGATTGCCAAGCTCGCGCAGCGCAATGCGCGACATCTTCATCTTGCGATAGAAGCCGCGCGGCCTCCCGGTCACCTGGCAACGATTGCGCACACGGATGATCGCGCCGTTGCGCGGCAGGGCCGCGAGACGGATGCGCGCCTCGAAGCGCTCCTCCATCGGACGCGCCTGATCATTGGCGACGTCAAGCAGGCGCTTGCGGCGGGCGGCGAACTTCTTCACCAGACGCTGCTTACGCAGGTTATTCTCGATCGCACTCTTCTTTGCCATTTATCGGCTCCATTTTCCGCGTCTGAGCGCTAAGGGCTCACTGCCGGAAGGGGAAGTTAAACGCCTGCAGCAAAGCCTGCGCTTCCGCGTCGGTCTTCGCTGTCGTGCAGACCACGATGTCGAGACCCAGCTGGGCCTCGGCCTTGTCGTAGTCGATCTCGGGAAAAATGATGTGCTCCTTGACGCCGAGCGCATAATTGCCGCGCCCGTCGAACGACTTCGGATCGAGGCCGCGGAAATCGCGCACGCGCGGCAGCGCGACCGTCACCAGACGATCGAGAAACTCGTACATACGCGTCCGGCGCAACGTGACCTTGGCGCCGATCGGCATGTTCTCGCGCACCTTGAAGGTCGAGATCGCCTTCCGAGCCCTGGTGACGACCGGCTTCTGCCCGGCGATCATCGCAAGATCCGCAGCGGCGGAGGTCACCTTCTTGGTGTCGTTGACCGCTTCGCCAACGCCCATGTTGAGCACGATCTTGTCGAGCCGCGGCACTTCGAGCGCATTCTTATAGCCAAACTCCTTGGTGAGCTGGGCACGATCTCGTCCCGATAAAGCTTCTTCAGGCGCGCGACATAGTCCTTCGGCGCGGCCTTCACCGCGCCGGCCGCGGCGACCTCGCCGCCAGCTTCCCTGCGCGACTTGGCCTTCGCTTCCTTCGCAGCTCGAGGCGCCTCCGGCTTGCCGCCCTTCGCCGGCGGGCTTATCGCTCTTTGCCGGGCTTGGCGCCCTTGTCGCCTTTATCGCCCTTCGTCTCAGCCATCGATCAAGTCTCCGGAACTCTTGGCGACGCGCACCTTCCGGCCGTCGTCGAGAATCTTGAATCCGACACGCGTCGGCTTGCCCGTTTTGGGATCGAGGATCGCCAGGTTGGACAAATGGATTGTCGCTTCCTTGCTGATGATCCCGCCTTCCGTCTGCGCCGTCTGGCGCGTATGGCGACGCACGAGATTGACGCCCGCGACAATCGCCCGACTGTCCTCGGGCATTACCTGGCGAACTTCGCCCCGCTTGCCCTTGTCACGTCCGGCGGTGACGATCACGCGGTCGCCCTTCTTGATCTTAGCGGCCATCAGAGCACCTCCGGCGCAAGCGAGATGATCTTCACGTGATTCTTGGCCCGAAGTTCGCGCGGCACCGGCCCGAAGATCCGGGTGCCAACGGGCTCGGACTGATTGTTGATCAGCACGGCGGCGTTCGAATCGAACCGGATCACCGACCCGTCGGCGCGGCGGATGTCCTTGGCGGTGCGCACCACGACCGCCTTCATCACGTCGCCCTTCTTGACGCGGCCGCGCGGGATCGCCTCCTTGATCGAAACGACAATGATGTCGCCGATCGAGGCGTAGCGGCGCTTCGATCCGCCCAAAACCTTGATGCACATCACGCGCCGCGCGCCGGAATTGTCGGCGACGTCGAGATTGGTCTGCATCTGTATCATGGCCTAGTCGCCTTCTTGAATCACGCCTTGCGCCGTCTCGCCGACGACGATCCAGCGCTTGAGTTTCGAGATCGGCCGCGTCTCCTCGATCGAGACGGTGTCGCCGACCTTCTGGGTCTTGTTTTCGACATGCGCGTGGTAGTTCTTCGACCGGCGCACGGTCTTCTTGAGCAGCGGGTGAGTGAACCGGCGCTCGACCTTCACTACGAGCGTCTTCTCCTGCTTGTCGCTGACGACGACGCCCTGCAAAATTCTCTTTGGCATGAGTCTCAGTCCTTGGCCTTCGCCGCGGCGCGCTTCTGCGCGGCGACGGTCATGACGCGGGCGATATCACGGCGCACGACGCGCACCCGCGCGGTGTCCTGCAATTGCCCACTCGCCTTCTGAAAGCGCAGGTTGAACTGCTCCTTCTTGAGCTTGAGCGCCTCGTCGGTGAGCTGATCCTCGGTCATGACGCGAATGTCGGAAAGACGACTGGCGATTTTCATGGCTGAAGCGCCTCCTATTCCGCGATGCGCTGAATGAAGCGCGTCTTGATCGGCAGCTTCGCCGCCGCGAGCGCGAACGCCTCGCGCGCGAGCGGCTCCGGCACGCCGTCGACCTCGAACATGATGCGGCCCGGCGCAACGCGCGCGACCCAGAATTCCGGCGCGCCCTTGCCCTTGCCCATGCGCACCTCGATCGGCTTCTTCGACACCGGCACGTCGGGGAAGATACGGATCCAGACACGGCCGGCGCGCTTCATATGCCGGGTCAGCGCGCGGCGGGCGGCCTCGATCTGACGCGCGGTGACACGCTCGGGCTCCATCGCCTTGAGCCCGAACTCGCCGAAATTGAGCGCGAAGCCGCCCTTCGCATCGCCGCGAATGCGGCCTTTGAAGGCTTTGCGGAACTTGGTTTTCTTAGGCTGCATCATGATGGCGTACTCTCGGCTGCGCGCCCGTCAGACGGATTCGCGCTCACGCTCGCGTGGTTCGCGGCGCGGACGATGGGTGGAGGAATGGTCGGCCTCGGCCAGGCGCTTGTCCTGGGCCATGGGGTCGTGCTCGAGGATCTCGCCCTTGAAGATCCAAACCTTGATGCCGCACGTGCCATAGGCGGTGTGCGCGGTCGCGACGCCATAGTCGACGTCGGCGCGCAAGGTGTGCAACGGCACGCGACCCTCGCGATACCATTCGAGCCGCGCGATTTCCGCGCCGCCCAGCCGGCCCGAGCAATTGATGCGGATGCCCTCGGCGCCGAGGCGCATCGCCGACTGCACCGCGCGCTTCATCGCCCGCCGGAACGCCACTCGGCGCTCGAGCTGTTGAGCGATGGATTCGGCGACCAGGGTCGCGTCGATTTCCGGCTTGCGGACTTCGACGATGTTGATCGCCACTTCCGAGCTGGTGAGCTTGGCCACCTGCTTGCGCAACTTCTCGATGTCGGCGCCCTTCTTGCCGATGACCACGCCAGGACGGGCGGAGTGAATGTTGATGCGGGCCTTCTTGTGCGGACGCTCGATGACAATCTTCGAAATCGCCGCTTGCTTGAGCCCCTTGCTCAGCGACTCGCGGATTTTCATGTCCTCGTGCAACAGCTTGCCGTACTCGCCCTTGCTGGAAAACCAGCGCGAATCCCAGGTGCGGTTGACACCGAGGCGCAGCCCGATCGGATTGATTTTCTGTCCCATCTTGACTCTCTCTAAGCGGCCTTGGCGTCGGCGGCGCCGACTTCGCGCACGACGATCGTGATGTTGGCGAACGGCTTTTCGATCCGCCCAGCCCGACCCCGTGCGCGGGGGCTGAAGCGCTTCAAAACAATGTCCTTGCCGACCCAGGCTTGAGCGACAACAAGATCGTCCACGTCGAGTTCATGGTTGTTCTCGGCGTTGGCGATTGCGGATTCGAGCGTCTTCTTGACCTCGACCGAAATCCGCTTGTTGGAGAACTCGAGATCGGCGAGCGCGGTCGCGACCTTCTTGCCCCGGATCAGCTGGGCGAGAAGGTTGAGCTTCTGCGGGCTGACGCGCAGCATGCGCGTCGTCGCCTTGGCTTCGTTCTCCGCCTGACGGCGTGGGTTGGACGGCTTGGACATCGAGTGGTTAGGCCCTCTTGGCCTTCTTGTCGGCGGAATGGCCGTGAAAGGTGCGGGTCGGTGCGAATTCGCCGAACTTGTGGCCGATCATCTCCTCCGACACGAGCACCGGAATGTGCTTGTGGCCGTTGTAGACGCCGAACGTGAGACCCACGAACTGCGGCAGAATCGTCGAGCGCCGGCTCCAGATCTTGATGATGTCGGAGCGGCCGGATGCACGCGCGGCGTCAGCCTTCCTGAGCATATAACCGTCGACGAACGGACCCTTCCAGATCGATCGCGTCATGGGTCAGCCTCTCTTCTTGCGCACATGTCGCGATGCGACGATGAATTTGTCGGTCGCCTTGTTCGACCGGGTCTTCTTGCCCTTGGTCGGCTTTCCCCACGGGCTCACCGGATGCCGGCCGCCCGACGATTTGCCCTCGCCGCCGCCGTGCGGATGGTCGACCGGGTTCATGACGACGCCACGATTATGCGGACGGTGTCCGAACCAGCGACGTCCGTCCCGCCTTGCCGATCGACGTATTCATGTGATCGGGGTTCGACACCGCGCCGATCGAAGCGAAGCACTGACCATGAATGAGCCGCTGCTCGCCAGAGCTGAGACGCAGCGACACGTAGCCCTGATCGCGGCTCACGATCTGCGCGTACGAGCCGGCTGAACGGGCAATCGCGCCGCCCTTGCCGATCTTCATCTCGACATTATGGACGATCGTGCCCACGGGAATATTGGCGAGCGGCATTGCGTTGCCGGGTTTCACGTCGACCTGGACGCCAGCGATCACCTCGTCTCCGGGAGACAGACGTTGCGGCGCGATGATGTAGGCTTGTTCACCATCCGCATATTTAACGAGCGCAATGAAGCTGGTGCGGTTGGGGTCGTATTCCAGCCGCTCGACCTTGCCCGCAACGTCGAGCTTGCGCCGCTTGAAATCGACGATGCGATAGGTCTGTTTGTGACCGCCGCCGCGGAAGCGCACGGTGATCCGGCCAGCGTTGTTGCGGCCACCCTTCTCGGACTTGCCAACAGTCAGCGCCTTCACCGGCTTGCCCTTGTAGAGCTCGCTGCGGTCGACGATGACGAGCTGTCGAAGGCTCGGCGTGGTCGGCTTATAAGATTTGAGCGCCATGACTCTCGCTCCTCAGAGACCGGTGGTCATGTCGATGCGATAGCCGTCGGCAAGCGTGACGATCGCCTTCTTCATGTCCTGTTGGCGGCCGCGGACGCCGCGGAACGCCTTGTTCTTGCCCTTGCGCAGGAGGGTGTTGACCGCGGTCACCTTGACGTCGAACAATTTTTCGATCGCCGCCTTGATCTGCGGTTTGGTCGCGTTGCGCGCGACGCTGAACACGAACTGGTTGTTCTCAGAGGCGATGGTCGCCTTCTCCGTGATTACGGGGGCGACGATCGCGTCGTAATGGCGCACGTCCTTGATCATTTGAACCGCGCCTCCAGCGCCTCAACCGCCGCCTTGGTCAAAACCAGCTTCTCGCGACGCATGATGTCGTAGACGTTGACGCCCTGGATCGGCAGCACGTCGATCTCCGGCAGATTGCGAGCGGCGACGGCGAACTTCGTCCGCGGCTCGGCGCCGTCGATAATGAGCGCATTCTTGAGCGCCGCCTTTTCGAACGAGGCGCGCAGCGTCTTCGTCTTGGCCTCTTCGATCTGAGCGCTTTCCCACACCACAAGCCCGCCGGCGCGGACCTTGGCCGAGAGCGCGTGCCGGAGCGCAAGCGCCCGCACCTTCTTCGGCAAGTCGTGCTCATGGCTGCGCACAACCGGTCCCATGGCGCGTCCGCCGCCGCGGAACTGCGGCACGCGGGCCGAGCCGTGACGGGCGCCGCCGGTGCCCTTCTGCTTGTACATCTTCTTGCCGGTGCGATGGATCTCGGCGCGACCCAGCGTCTTGTGCGTGCCGGCCTGGCGCTTGGCGAGCTGCCAGCGCACCATGCGCGCAATCAAGTCCGCACGAGGCTCAAGGCCGAATACGGCGTCGCTGAGCTCGAGCGAGCCAGCGGCCGAGCCGTCGATCGACGTCATGTCGAATTTCATGGGCGTCACTCTCCCTTCGCCGCTTCGGCCGAGGGCGCGGCGGCGCCCTGATCGGACTGAACGCGGAACTTGCCGGGCAGCGGCGCGTCCTTCGGCAACGGCTTCTTCACCGCGTCGCGCACGGCGATCCACCCGCCAGCGTGACCCGGCACCGCGCCTTCGACCAGGATCAGGCCGCGCTCGGGATCAGTGCGCACGACGCGAAGGTTCTGCGTCGTCACGCGATCGGTTCCCATGTGGCCGGCCATCTTCTTGTTCTTCCAGGTCTTACCCGGGTCCTGGCGGCCGCCGGTCGACCCATGCGAGCGGTGCGAGATCGACACGCCGTGGGTGGCGCGCAAGCCGCCGAAGTTCCAGCGCTTCATCGGCCCGGCGAAACCCTTGCCGATCGTCACGCCGGTGACGTCGACATATTGCCCAACCGCGAAGTGGTCGGCGGTGATCTCCGCTCCGACCGGGATCATCTTGTCCTCTTCGACGCGGAACTCGGCGAGCCGCATCTTCGGCTCGACATGAGCGACCGCGAAGCGGCCGCGCTCGGCCTTCGACACGTTCTTCACCTTGGCCTTGCCGACGCCGAGCTGAAGCGCGGTGTAGCCGTTCTTTTCCTGGGTGCGATGCGCGACCACCTGGCAACTCTCGACCTGGAGGACGGTGACCGGCACGTGGTCCCCTGCGTCCGTGAAGACGCGGGACATGCCCAGCTTCTTTGCGATAATGCCTGAACGCATTGCGTTGATCCTTCGTGAGCGCCTTTGAGGAGAACCCCTCAGAGACGCTCGGCAAATCCCCTTACAACTTGATTTCGACGTCGACGCCGGCGGCGAGATCGAGCTTCATCAGCGCGTCGACCGTCTGTGGCGTCGGGTCGACGATGTCGAGCACCCGCTTGTGCGTGCGAATTTCGAACTGCTCGCGCGACTTCTTGTCGACGTGCGGCGAGCGGTTGACAGTGAATTTCTCGATCCGGGTCGGCAGGGGAATCGGCCCGCGAACCCTGGCGCCGGTGCGCTTGGCCGTGGACACGATCTCCTTCGTCGAGGCGTCGAGCACGCGGTGATCGAACGCCTTCAGACGGATGCGGATATTTTGCGTGTTCATCTATCAAATCCCTGCCGGTCCGAGCGGCGGAGCGCTTGGCTCCGCCCCCATTCCTTAGCCGCAACGCCTCATTCTGTGATCGAAACGACGACGCCCGAACCGACCGTGCGGCCACCCTCGCGGATGGCGAAGCGCAGCTTCTCCTCCATCGCGATCGGAACGATGAGCGAGACATCGATCGTCACATTGTCGCCCGGCATCACCATTTCCGTGCCCTGCGGCAATTCGCACGATGCCGGTCACGTCGGTCGTGCGGAAATAGAACTGCGGCCGGTAGTTGGTGAAGAACGGCGTGTGCCGGCCACCCTCTTCCTTGGTGAGGATGTAGGCCTCGGCCTTGAACTTGGTGTGCGGCTTGACCGTGCCGGGCTTGCACAGCACTTGGCCGCGCTCGACTTCTTCGCGCTTCGTGCCGCGCAGCAGGCAGCCAACGTTGTCGCCCGCCTCGCCCTGATCGAGCAGCTTGCGGAACATTTCGACGCCGGTGACGGTCGTCTTCGTCGTCGGACGCAGGCCAACGATCTCGACTTCCTCGCCGACCTTGATGATTCCGCGCTCGATGCGTCCGGTCACGACGGTGCCGCGACCCGAGATCGAGAACACGTCTTCGACCGGCATCAGGAACGGCTGGTCCTTCGGACGCTCCGGCTGCGGGATGTATGCGTCGACAGCGTCCATCAGCTTGAGGATCGAATCGTGCCCCATCTCAGGCGACTTGTTCTCAAGCGCCATCAGGGCGGAGCCCTTTACGATCGGAATGTCGTCGCCGGGGAACTCGTAGCGCGACAGGAGTTCGCGGACCTCGAGCTCGACGAGCTCGAGCAGCTCCGGATCGTCGACCATATCGACCTTGTTGAGATAGACGACGAGCGCCGGCACGCCGACCTGGCGGGCAAGAAGGATATGCTCGCGAGTCTGCGGCATCGGGCCGTCGGCAGCCGAGACGACGAGAATAGCGCCGTCCATCTGGGCGGCGCCGGTAATCATGTTCTTCACATAGTCGGCGTGGCCGGGGCAGTCGACATGCGCGTAATGACGCTTCTTCGTCTCGTATTCGACATGCGCAGTCGAGATCGTGATGCCACGGGCCTTCTCTTCCGGCGCCTTGTCGATCTGGTCGTAGGCGGTAAAAGTCGCGCCGCCCGTCTCCGCGAGAACCTTGGTGATCGCAGCCGTGAGCGACGTCTTGCCATGGTCGACGTGGCCGATCGTGCCAATGTTGCAATGGGGCTTGTTACGCGCAAACTTTTCTTTGGCCATAGCCGGACTCCTTCTCGTGGCCCTTCATTCTCAAGAGGCGGAACGCCGCCTCACTTGAATTTCTCAATGATCTCGGACGCGATGCTCGCCGGGACCTGCTCGTAGTGGTCGAACTGCATGGTGAAGTTGGCTCGGCCCTGCGTGCCGGAGCGCAACTGGTTGACATAGCCGAACATGTTGGAGAGCGGCACCATCGCATTGATGACGACCGCGTTCGCCCGCATGTCCTGCCCCTGCACCTGGCCCCGACGGGACAGAAGATCGCCCATCACGAAGCCGGTGTGCTCCTCGGGAGTCACCACCTCGACCTTCATGATCGGCTCGAGCAGGACCGAGCCGCCCTTCTGCAGGCCTTCACGGAAAGCCGCGCGAGCCGCGATCTCGAACGCCAGCGCCGACGAGTCGACGTCATGATAGGCGCCGTCGATGAGCGTCGCCTTCACGTCGACGACCGGGAAGCCGGCCAGCACGCCCGACGTCAGCACGCTCTCGACGCCTTTTTCGACGCCGGGAATGTATTCCTTCGGCACCGCGCCGCCGACGATCTTGGATTCGAATGACGACCCCGCGCCCGCGCCCGCCGGCTCGAACGTCATCACCACACGCGCGAACTGGCCCGAGCCGCCCGACTGTTTCTTGTGGGTGTAGTTGATCTCGCTCTTCTTGCTCAGCGTCTCTCGATAGGCGACCTGCGGCGCGCCGATATTGGCGTCGACCTTATAGGTGCGCTTCAAGATGTCGACCTTGATGTCGAGGTGCAGCTCGCCCATTCCCTTGAGGATGGTCTGGCCGGACTCGGGGTCCGTCGACACCCGGAACGAGGGATCCTCGGCGGCCAGCTTCGACAATGCGACGCCGAGCTTCTCCTGGTCGGCCTTCGACTTCGGCTCGATCGCGATCTCGATCACCGGCTCCGGGAACTCCATCTTTTCCAGGATGACCGGCTTCTGCAGATCGCACAGCGTGTCGCCGGTGCGCGTGTCCTTGAGTCCCGCGAGCGCGACAATGTCGCCGGCGAAGGCCTCCTTGATGTCCTCGCGATTGTTGGCGTGCATGAGCAGCATGCGGCCGACACGCTCGCGCTTGTCCTTGGTCGAGTTGAGCACGGTCGAGCCGGATTCGATCTTGCCCGAATAGACGCGGCAGAAGGTGATGGTGCCGACGAACGGGTCGTCCATGATCTTGAAGCCGAGCATGGAGAACGGCTCGGAATCGCTCGGCATGCGAACGACTTCCTTGCCGCTGTTGACGTCGATGCCATTGATGCCGCCGCGATCGACCGGCGAAGGCAGATAGTCGACGACCGCGTCAAGAAGCGGCTGCACGCCCTTGTTCTTGAACGCCGAGCCGCAGAGCACCGGCACGAACGTAATCTGTTTGACCGCCTTGCGGATGAGGCGCTTCAGCGTGTCGACGTCCGGCTCCTGCCCGTCGAGATAGGCGGTCATCACGTCGTCGTCGAGTTCGACCGCGGCCTCGATCAGCGTATGGCGGTATTCTTCCGCCTGGGTCTTGAGGTCGGCCGGGATCTCCTCGTCGTGATATTTCGCGCCGAGACCTTCGTCCTCCCAGACGACCGCCTTCATGCGCAGGAGATCGACGACGCCCTTGAAGCTCGATTCCGAACCGATCGGCAGCTGAATACAGACCGGGCGGCCGCCGACCTTGGTGTTGATCTCCTCGACGCAGCGAAAGAAATCGGCGCCGATCTTGTCCATCTTGTTGACGAACACGACGCGCGGGACGTTATATTTGTCGGCCTGCCGCCAAACGGTCTCGGTCTGCGGCTCGACGCCCTGATTGCCGTCAAGCACGCACACCGCCCCGTCGAGCACGCGTAAAGATCGCTCGACTTCGATGGTGAAGTCGACGTGGCCAGGCGTGTCGATGATGTTGAGACGCTTGTCCTGCCAGAACGTGGTGGTCGCGGCGGACGTGATCGTGATGCCGCGCTCCTGCTCCTGCTCCATCCAGTCCATAGTCGCGGCGCCGTCGTGCACTTCGCCGATCTTATGCGACTTGCCGGAGTAGTAGAGGATGCGCTCAGTGGTCGTCGTCTTTCCGGCATCGATGTGAGCCATGATGCCGAAATTACGATAGTCCTCGATAGCGTGGCTGCGCGCCATGATCCTTAATCCCGATTGCCTTGGCCAGACCGCCGCTTACCAGCGGTAGTGGGCGAAGGCGCGGTTGGCTTCCGCCATCCTGTGCGTGTCCTCGCGTTTCTTGACCGCGGCGCCGCGATTGTTCGAGGCGTCCAGCAGTTCGGCCGAGAGCCGGTCGACCATCGTCTTGTCGTTGCGGTCGCGCGCCGCGCTGATGATCCAGCGGATCGCCAGCGCCTGACGGCGGTCTGTGCGCACTTCGACCGGCACCTGATAGGTCGCGCCGCCGACCCGGCGCGAACGAACCTCGACGGACGGCGCAACGTTCTCCAGCGCCTGCTTGAAAACGGCGAGCGGGTCGCTCTTGGCCTTGGCCTCGACGCTGTCAAGCGCGCCATAGACGATCGACTCGGCGACCGACTTCTTGCCCTCGTACATGATCGTGTTCATGAACTTCGCCACCACCACGTCGCCGTATTTGGCGTCGGGGATGATGTCGCGTTTCTCAGCGCTGTGACGGCGTGACATCGCCTAACTCTCTCTTCGTCGGAACCGGCGGACCGGCCGTGAAATTCTTCTCATCTCGACCCCGGGTTCGCTCTCGCTCGCCTGGGGATGACCTTCGCCCTTTGGATCCCCGGATCGTCGCTTCGCTCCGTCCGAGGATGACCTTCGCTTCGCTCAGGTCACTTGGGCCGCTTGGCGCCGTACTTCGAACGACGCTGCTTGCGGTCCTTGACCCCCTGCGTGTCGAGCACGCCGCGCAGGATGTGGTAGCGCACGCCCGGCAGATCCTTGACGCGGCCGCCGCGGATCATGACGACCGAATGCTCCTGCAGGTTGTGGCCTTCGCCGGGGATGTAGCCGATGACCTCGAAGCCGTTGGTCAGCCGCACCTTGGCGACCTTGCGCAGCGCCGAATTCGGCTTCTTCGGCGTCGTCGTATAGACGCGCGTGCAGACGCCGCGCTTCTGCGGGCTCGCCTGAAGATGGCGGGCCTTCTCGCGGTAGGTCTTCGGTTGCCGCGGCTTGCGGATCAACTGGCTGATCGTCGGCATGTCGCCTCTAAACCTCAGTTCCCTCTGCGTCCGGCGGTAAGACCGGACAGAAAATCCACTTTCCACCGCTCGACCTTCGCGCGAAGCCTGCAAGGCAACGCGCGAAACCAACAGCGCCCTTAAACCCGGTTTGGGTCTGGGCGCCGCTAGAGAAGCAGAGGATCACGAGACGCAAGGCCCGCGATCATGCGAAACAGAACCGGCCCCTGAGGGCCGGCGTGGCTCGTCGTCGGTAGGATCGTCAGCGTTTAGAGCCGTTGGGTATCCGACGCGTCGTCGAATACAGCGAAGCTCTACGGCCTGCCGAAAGCGCGCGAAACATATTCAAGCCGTCTACCTGCGTCAACCCCTTTCGACTGTCATAATCAGCGGAGCGCAGAAAAATTCACCGCTGCGGCCCCCGAAGTCGACCCGCCTCGCCTCTCGCGGGTCGCGAAAACGCCGCAGACCACCATAGATGGGCCGGGATTGGACGATAGCGAGCCGTGAAGTATCGAGCCGCGGCGTTATTCCGCGATCCGAGCCCAGCAGGAGCTTATAGCAACAGATGAAAACGACACGCAGGGAAATCCTGGCCTTTGCGGCAATAGGCGCGCTCGGCGCGTGGCCCGCGAGGGCCGAGACCGCAAGCCAGCCCGACGAGGCGCCGGCTAAGTCAAATCAGGCGGACTTCGACCAGGTCTGGGAGCTGGTGCGCGACCGCTTCTACGATCCCCATCTCAATGGCCTCGACTGGCAAGACGAACGCGGCCGCTTCCGCCCTCAAGCGGCGTCCGCGCGCTCACGTGAGGACGGAGCGGCTGTAATCAACGCGATGCTGGCCAAGCTCAACGCCTCCCACACCCATTTCTACACGCCCGAGGATCCCGGCCTATTACCAACTCGCCGACATTTTCGTAGGCGCGCTCGAGCATCGCGGCCTCGATCGGGTCTTCCCACGAGGGGAGCGTGTCCTATCCAGGAATCGGCGTGTTCACCGAGGCCGACAATCAGGGCCGCACGTTCGTAACCGGAGTGATCGATGGCGCGCCCGCGCACGGGGCGCGGCGTTCTGCTCGGCGACGAAATCGTGTCGGTGGACGATCGCCCGTTCCATCCGGTCGATTCGTTCCGCGGCAAGGTCGGTCAGTCGGTCTCGCTCCAGATTCGACGCGCGTCCGGCGCGACGCCGATCGCGATCAGCGTATCGCCCGCCGATCTTCACCCGAACGAAATGTTTCTGCGCGGCCTTAATGCAAGCGCGCGGATTATTGCCAAGGACAAGGCCAAAATTGGGTATGTGCATGTCTGGTCCTATGCGAGCCGCCGGATTCAGTCTGCGCTCGAGGACCTGATGTCCGACGGCCCGCTCAAGGACGCCGATGCGCTGGTCTTTGATCTGCGCGGCGGATGGGGCGGCGCGCAGCCGCAATATCTCGATCTGTTCAATCCGCGCGCGCCAACGATGCAGGTCAAGGACCGCAACGGCGAGATCGGCTTCGTCGACGTCAAATGGCGCAAGCCCGTCGCGATGCTGATCAACGAGGGCACCCGCAGCGGCAAGGAGGTGCTCGCCTACGGGTTCAAGGAGTATCGTCTCGGCGAGCTCATCGGCCATCGCACCGAAGGCGCGGTGCTCGCGGCCACCGCGTTTCTGATCGGCGACGACGGATTGCTCTTGCTCGCGGTCGAGGATGTGCTGGTGGACGGCCAGCGTCTCGAAGGGGTCGGCGTCACCCCGACGATCGAAGTCCCATTCGATTGGCGCTATGCGGCGGGCAGCGATCCGCAACTCGATCGCGCCGTGCAGGTCCTCGCGCGGGCTTAGAGTTCTCCCCTCTCCCTCCGGGAGAGGGTCGGGGGTGAGGGTCCGCGCGCCAAGCGCGCCGTCGTTGTGGGCAACTCCCTCATCCGGCGCTATAGCCCGTCGAAAGACGGGCGGCTTTCGACGCCCTATGGCGCCATCTTCTCCCAAAGGGAGAAGGGAAAGCGCGTCCGCTCGTATGGGCCCGAAAACGAAAAACCCCGCCGGAAGCCGGCGGGGTTCGTCGATGCTGGTCTATCGCCTTTCGCCTCACTCGGCCGGGGCGCGCGCCCTGCTGCGCGGCGCCGGGGCCGACGGCTCCGGCTGAGGAGCAGCGAGCGGCAGGGCGGGAGCGGCGGCAGCCGCCTCGGCCTTCTGCGCCAGGATCAGGGTGTCGCGCATCGCCGCGATCTGGCGCAGCTTCGCCACCGCCGCGCCCGTCCCGGCCGGGATCAGCCGGCCGACGATGACGTTCTCCTTGAGCCCTTCGAGCGTATCGACCTTGCCGTTGACTGCGGCCTCGGTCAGAACGCGCGTCGTCTCCTGGAACGACGCGGCCGAGATGAACGAACGCGTCTGCAGGCTCGCCTTGGTGATGCCGAGCAGCACCGGCGTTCCGACGGCGGGCTTCTTGCCCTCGGCGGTCACCGCTTCGTTCGCCGCCTCGAGATCGGACGCGTCGACCTGCTCGCCGACCAGGAAGTCGGTTTCGCCGGCGTCGACGATGTCGACCTTCTGCAGCATCTGGCGCACGATCACCTCGATGTGCTTGTCGTTGATGCCGACGCCCTGCAGCCGGTAGACCTCCTGAATCTCGTTGACGAGATAGGCGGCCAGCTCCTCGACGCCCTTGATGGCGAGAATGTCGTGCGGGGCGGGATTGCCGTCGACGATATATTCGCCCTTCTCGATCACGTCGCCGTCCTGAAGGTGAATGTGCTTCGCCTTCGGGATCAGGTACTCGACCGCCTCGGCGCCCTCCTCACTCGGCTCGATGGTCAGGCGCTGCTTGTTCTTGAAGTCTTTGCCGAACCGTATCGTGCCGGAGATTTCGGCGATGATCGCGTGATCCTTTGGCCGGCGCGCCTCGAACAATTCCGCCACGCGCGGCAAGCCGCCCGTGATGTCGCGGGTTTTCGCGCTGTTGATCGAGATACGCGCAATCACGTCGCCCGCGCGCACCGTCGCGCCCGGCTCGAACGAAATGATCGATTCGACCGACAGCAGATACCGCGCGTCGCCGCCGCGCGGCAGCTTGGCGATCTTGCCGTCCTTGCCCTTGATCACCATCGCCGGCTTGAGGCCCGCGGTGCGGGGCGTCGAGCGCCAATCGGTGACGATGCGCTTGGCGATGCCGGTCGCCTCGTCGACCTGCTCCGACATCGACACGCCCTCGACCAGGTCCTCGAACCCGATCACGCCGTCGATCTCGGTCAGGATCGGCCGGGTGAACGGATCCCACTCGGCGATCCTTTGGCCGCGCTTGATCTTGTCGCCCTCGTCGACCTTGAGCCGCGCGCCATATTGGACGCGGTGCACGGCGCGCTCGACCCCGCTGCGATCGGTGATGACGACCGCGACGTTGCGCGCCATCGCCATGAGGTCGCCGTTTGAGTTGCGCGCGAGGTTGCGGTTGCGGATCTTCACCTCGCCGTCGAAGTTCGACTCGATGAACGACTGATCCGCGAGCTGAGCCGCGCCGCCGATGTGGAAGGTGCGCATCGTCAGCTGAGTGCCCGGCTCGCCGATCGACTGGGCGGCGATGACGCCGACCGCCTCGCCCATGTTGACCGGGGTGCCGCGCGCCAGATCGCGCCCGTAGCATGCGCCGCAGACGCCGTTCTTCGCCTCGCAGGTCAAGACCGAACGGATCTTCACCTCCTGGATTCCGGCCGCGGTGATCGCCGGCATGTCCTCTTCGACGATCATGCGGCCGGCTTCGACGATCACCTTGCCGTCGGCGTCGCGCAGCGTGTCCGCCGAGGTGCGGCCGAGAATGCGCGAGGCGAGCGACGCCACCACCGTGCCCGCGTCGATGATCGCGCGCATGCTGATGCCGTTCGTCGAGCCGCAATCGGGCATGGTGATGATCGAATCCTGCGCGACGTCCACCAGACGGCGGGTGAGGTAGCCGGAGTTCGCGGTCTTCAATGCGGTGTCCGCCAGTCCCTTGCGGGCGCCGTGGGTCGAATTGAAGTACTCGAGAACCGACAGGCCCTCCTTGAAGTTGGAGATGATCGGGCTCTCGATGATCTCGCCCGACGGCTTGGCCATCAGGCCGCGCATGGCGGCGAGCTGGCGCATCTGCGTCGGCGAACCGCGCGCGCCGGAGTGCGACATCATGTAGATCGAGTTGATCGGCCTGTCGCGGCCGTGCTCGTCCTTGCGCACGGCCGAGATGCCGGCCATCATTTCCTCGGCCAGCCGGTCAGAGCATTTCGCCCAGGCGTCGACGACCTTGTTGTACTTCTCGCCCTGAGTGATGAGGCCGTCGTTGTACTGCTGCTCGTACTCCTTCGCCAAGGCCGACGTTTCGGCGATGAACCTCGGCTTCGAGTCCGGCACCACCATGTCGTCCTTGCCGAACGAGATGCCCGCCTTGAACGCCTCGCGGAAGCCGAGCGACATGATGCGGTCGCAGAAAATGACCGTCTCCTTCTGACCGCAGTTGCGGTAGACGATGTCGATCATGTTGGAGATTTCCTTCTTCGTCATCAGCTTGTTGACGACGTCGAAGGGAATCTTGGTGTGGTCGGGCAGAAGCTGGCCGAGGAACATGCGGCCGGGCGTGGTGTCGAAGATCTTCGCCACCCGCTCGCCTTTGTCGTTATAGGTCCAGGCGCGGCCCTTGATCTTCGTGTGCAGCGTGACCGTGCCCGGCGGCGAGCGCGTGCTCGATCTCGCCGATGTCGCTGTAGACGCCGCGCATCGGGCGCTTGGTCTTCGGATCCTCCTCGTACTGGCCGGGCTCTCCGTCGCGCATCAGCGAGACGTAGTAGAGGCCGAGCACGATGTCCTGGCTCGGCACGATGATCGGCTGGCCGTTGGCGGGATGCAGGATGTTGTTGGTCGACATCATCAACACCCGCGCCTCGAGCTGCGCCTCGAGCGACAGCGGCACGTGCACGGCCATCTGGTCGCCGTCGAAGTCGGCGTTGAACGCCGAGCAGACGAGCGGATGCAGCTGGATCGCCTTGCCCTCGATCAACACCGGCTCGAAGGCCTGAATGCCCAGGCGGTGCAGCGTGGGCGCGCGATTGAGCATGACCGGATGCTCGCGGATCACCTCGTCGAGGATGTCCCAGACTTCCGGCTTCTCTTTTTCGACGAGCTTCTTGGCCTGCTTGACCGTGGCGGACAGGCCCTTGGCGTCGAGGCGCGAATAGATGAACGGCTTGAACAGTTCGAGCGCCATCTTCTTCGGCAGCCCGCACTGATGCAGCTTGAGCTCGGGGCCGACCACGATCACCGAACGGCCGGAATAGTCGACGCGCTTGCCGAGCAGGTTCTGACGGAACCGGCCCTGCTTGCCCTTGAGCATGTCGGCGAGCGACTTCAGCGGCCGCTTGTTGGCGCCGGTGATGACGCGCCCGCGCCGCCCGTTGTCGAACAGCGCGTCGACCAACTCCTGCAACATGCGCTTTTCATTGCGGATGATGATGTCGGGCGCGCGCAATTCCATCAGCCGCTTCAAGCGATTGTTGCGGTTGATGACGCGACGGTAGAGGTCGTTGAGGTCGGAGGTGGCGAAGCGCCCGCCGTCGAGCGGCACCAGCGGCCTCAAGTCCGGCGGAATGACCGGCACCTCGGTCAGGATCATCCACTCCGGCTTGTTGCCCGAGTGCATGAAGGCCTCGATGATCTTCAGCCGCTTGGCGAGGCGCTTGGGCTTGAGCTCGCTCTTCGATTGGGCGATCTCGACCTTGAGGTCGTCGGCGATCTTCTGCAGGTTCATGCCCTTCAGAATCTCGCGGATCGCCTCCGCGCCGATCATCGCGGTGAAGCTGTCCTGGCCGTATTCGTCGAGCGCGCGCAGATAGTCGTCCTCGCTCAGAAGCTGGCGATCCTTGAGCGGCGTCAAGCCCGGGTCGAGCACGATGTAGGATTCGAAGTAGAGGATGCGCTCGAGGTCCTTCAGCGTCATGTCGAGCAGAAGCCCGATGCGCGACGGCAGCGACTTCAAGAACCAGATGTGCGCGACTGGCGCTGCGAGCGAGATGTGGCCCATGCGCTCGCGGCGCACGCGCGACAGCGTCACCTCGACGCCGCACTTCTCGCAGATGACGCCCTTGTACTTCATCCGCTTATATTTGCCGCACAAGCACTCGTAGTCCTTGATCGGCCCGAAGATGCGGGCGCAGAACAGGCCGTCGCGCTCAGGCTTGAACGTGCGGTAGTTGATCGTCTCGGGCTTCTTGATCTCGCCGAACGACCACGACAGAATCTTTTCCGGGCTCGCAATCGCGATCTGGATCTGATCGAACGCCTGCGGAGCGGCGACGGGAGCGAAGGGATTGGTGATTTCCTGGTTCATTCTGGTCTCCCGCGAGTTCGGCGCTCAAAAAGCGCCGGAACCCGCATTCATGGAAACAAAGGCGTGACGCCGCCCGCGAGCCTGGACGCGCTCGAAGGCGGCTGACGCATGAGCGCGCTTACTCGGCGGCCTCCGCGGGCGGCAGTTCCTCGGGCGCGCGCTTGATCGACGCCAGTTCGACGTTGAGGCCGAGCGACCGCATCTCTTTCACGAGCACGTTGAAGCTCTCCGGAATGCCCGATTCGAACGTGTCGTCGCCGCGCACGATCGCTTCGTACACCTTGGTGCGGCCGGCGACGTCGTCCGACTTGACCGTCAGCATCTCCTGCAGCGTGTAGGCGGCGCCGTACGCTTCGAGCGCCCAGACCTCCATTTCGCCGAAGCGCTGGCCGCCGAACTGCGCCTTGCCGCCCAGCGGCTGCTGGGTGACGAGGCTGTAGGGACCGATCGAGCGCGCATGGATCTTGTCGTCGACAAGATGGTGGAGCTTCAGCATGTAGATGTAGCCCACCGTCACCTTGCGGTCGAAAGCATCGCCGGTCCGCCCGTCGTAGAGCGTCACCTGGCCGGACGAATCGAGGCCCGCCTTGTCGAGCATCTCGACGATGTCCTTCTCGCGCGCGCCGTCGAACACCGGCGTCGCGATCGGCACGCCGCGACGGAGATTCTCGCCGAGTTCGGCGAGGCCCTTGTCGTCGAGCGCCTTGATCGTCTCGTTCTCGCCGTAGATCTCCTTCAGCTTGCCGCGCAGCGGCTTCACGTCGTTCGAGCGCAGATAGGCGTCCACGGCCTCGCCCACTTGCCGGCCGAGACCGGCGCAGGCCCAGCCGAGATGGGTCTCGAGGATCTGCCCGACATTCATGCGGCTCGGCACGCCGAGCGGATTGAGCACGATGTCGACCGGTGGCCATCGGCGAGGAACGGCATGTCCTCCTGCGGCACGATGCGCGACACGACGCCCTTGTTGCCATGGCGGCCCGCCATCTTGTCGCCGGGCTGGATCTTGCGCTTCACCGCGATGAAGACCTTGGCCATCTTCATCACGCCGGGCGGCAGCTCGTCGCCGCGCTGCAGCTTCTCGACCTTGTCGAGGAAGCGGCTTTCCAGCGACTTCTTCGACTCGTCGTATTGCTTGCGCATCGCCTCGATCTCCGACATCGTCTGATCGGACTCGAGCGCGAAACTCCACCATTGCGAGCGCGGCTGCTCCTCGAGCAGCGCCTTGGTCAGCACCTGATCCTTCTTGAAGCCCTTAGGTCCGGACAAGGCCCGCTTGCCTTCGAGCGTCTCGGCGAGGCGCGCGTAGACGTTGCGATCCAGGATCGCCTGCTCGTCATCGCGGTCCTTGGCGAGGCGTTCGATTTCCTCGCGCTCGATCGCCTGCGCGCGCTCGTCCTTGTCGACGCCGTGGCGGTTGAAGACCCGCACCTCGACGATCGTGCCCTGCACGCCCGGAGGAACGCGCAACGACGTGTCGCGCACGTCGGAGGCCTTCTCGCCGAAGATGGCGCGCAGAAGCTTCTCTTCCGGCGTCATCGGGCTTTCGCCCTTGGGCGTGATCTTGCCGACCAGGATGTCGCCGGCCACGACCTCGGCGCCGATGTAGACGATGCCCGCTTCGTCGAGGTTCTTCAGCGCCTCTTCCGAGACGTTCGGAATGTCGCGGGTGATCTCCTCGGGCCCGAGCTTGGTGTCGCGGGCCATCGCCTCGAATTCCTCGATGTGGATCGAGGTGAAGACGTCGTCCTTGACGATGCGCTCGGAGAGAAGGATCGAATCCTCGAAGTTGTAGCCGTTCCACGGCATGAAGGCGACGAGGACGTTGCGGCCGAGCGCCAGATCGCCGAGATCCGTGGACGGACCGTCGGCGATGATGTCGCCCTTCTCGACCCGGTCTCCCACCCTCACCAGCGGCTTCTGGTTGATGCAGGTCGACTGGTTCGAGCGCTGGAACTTCATCAGGCGATAGATGTCGACGCCGGGCTTGGCGGCGTCGGTCTCCTCGGTCGCGCGCACGACGATGCGGGTGGCGTCGATCTGGTCGATGATTCCGGCGCGGCGCGCCGCGATCGCCGCGCCCGAATCGCGCGCCACGATCGCCTCCATGCCGGTGCCGACCAGGGGCGCGTCCGAGCGCACCAGCGGCACCGCCTGGCGCTGCATGTTCGAGCCCATCAGCGCGCGGTTGGCGTCGTCGTTCTCGAGGAACGGAATCAGCGCCGCCGCCACCGAGACCAGCTGCTTGGGCGACACGTCCATGTAGTCGACGCGGTCGCCGGGCAGGAACACGACGTCGCCCGCATGACGGCAGACGATGAGATCGCCCACCAGCATGCCGTTCGCGTCGATCGGCGTATCGGCCTGGGCGACCGAGTACTTCTGCTCCTCCATCGCCGACAGATAGGCGACGTCCTCGGTCACCTTGCCCTCGCGCACCTTGCGGTAGGGCGACTCGATGAAGCCGTATTTGTTGACGCGCGCGAAGGTCGCGAGCGAGTTGATGAGCCCGATGTTCGGGCCTTCCGGCGTCTCGATCGGGCAGATGCGGCCGTAGTGCGTCGGATGCACGTCGCGCACCTCGAAGCCGGCCCGCTCGCGCGTCAGTCCGCCCGGCCCCAAGCGCCGAAAGGCGGCGCTTGTGGGTGATCTCCGAGAGCGGATTGGTCTGATCCATGAACTGCGACAATTGCGACGAGCCGAAGAACTCGCGCACCGCGGCGGCCGCGGGCTTCGCGTTGATGAGATCCTGCGGCATGATCGTGTCGATCTCGACCGACGACATGCGCTCCTTGATCGCGCGCTCCATGCGCAGGAGGCCAATGCGATATTGGTTCTCCATCAATTCGCCGACCGAGCGCACGCGGCGGTTGCCGAGATGGTCGATGTCGTCGATCTCGCCGCGGCCGTCGCGCAGGTTCACCAGCGCCTTGACGACCGCCAGGATGTCGTCCTTGCGCAGGGTGCGCTGGGTGTCGGGCGCGTCGAGGTCGAGGCGCATGTTCATCTTCACCCGGCCGACCGCCGAGAGGTCGTAGCGCTCGGAGTCGAAGAACAGCGACTGGAACATCGCCTCCGCGCTTTCGATGGTCGGCGGCTCGCCAGGGCGCATGACGCGATAGATGTCGAAGAGAGCGTCCTCGCGCGAGGAATTCTTGTCGACCTTGAGCGTGTTGCGGATATAGGCGCCGATATTGACGTGGTCGATGTCGAGCACCGGCAGCTCGTTGAAGCCGGTCTCCAGCAATTGCGCCAGCGACTTCTCGGTGATCTCGTCGCCCGCCTCGGCATAGATTTCGCCGGTCTGCGGGTTGTAGAGGTCCTCGGCGATATACTGGCCATAGAGATCGGCATCGCTCGCGCGCAGCGCCTTGAGGCCCTTCTCGGCCAATTGCCGCGCGGCGCGCACGGTCAATTTCCGGCCGGACTCGATCGCGACTTCGCCGGTGTCGGCGTCGATGAGGTCGACGGAGGCCTTGACGCCCCTCATGCGCTCGGCGTCGTAAGGCACGCGCCAACCGCCGTCCTTGAGACGGCTGTAGACGATCTTGCGATAGAAGGTCGACAGGATCTCCTCGCCGTCGAGGCCGAGCGCGTAAAGCAGCGAGGTCACCGGAATCTTGCGGCGCCGATCGATGCGCGCATAGACGATGTCCTTGGCGTCGAACTCGATGTCGAGCCACGAGCCGCGATAGGGGATGATGCGGGCGGCGAACAGAAGCTTGCCCGAGGAATGGCTCTTGCCCTTGTCGTGATCGAAGAACACGCCCGGGCTGCGATGCATCTGCGAGACGATGACGCGTTCGGTGCCGTTGACAATGAAGGTGCCGTTCGTGGTCATGAGCGGCATGTCGCCCATGTACACATCCTGCTCCTTGATGTCCTTGACCGACTTGGCCTGGGTCTCGGGATCGACGTCGAACACGATGAGGCGCAGCGTCACCTTGAGCGGCGCGGAATAGGTCATGCCGCGCTGGCGGCACTCGTCGACATCGTATTTCGGCGCTTCATACTCATATTTGACGAATTCGAGATGAGCGGTGTCGGCGAAGTCCTTGATCGGGAACACCGACTTGAACACCGCCTGCAGGCCCTCGTTTGGACGCCCGCCCTTCGGCGGGTCCATCAGCAGAAACTGATCGTACGAGGCCTTCTGGACTTCGATCAGGTTCGGCATCTCGCCGACTTCCTTGACGTGCCCGAACACCTTGCGAACGCGCTTGCGGCCAGTGAATGTCTGCGCCATGTCGCTCCTCTAAAGCTCGCTTGCCGGCCGCTCTTGGTCCCGTCGCGCCCGGATGCGCGCCAGACTTCGGCTGGCCTTCTCGGAGCGTCGCCGACGCTCCTTTTCACTCAAACTTCGACCGGACAGCCTCAAAGGCTACTCAGCGGCCGGTTGACGACGCTCACTCACCGTAAACGCCTTGGAAACACCGGAACGGCCCCTGGCCGATGGCCGGGACCGTCCCACTTTGATCAGCCAAGCCCCGCGTCAGCGGGCGGCTCATTACTTAAGTTCGACCTTCGCTCCCGCCTTTTCCAAAGCGGCCTTGATCTTCTCGGCTTCTTCCTTGCTCACGCCTTCCTTGACCGGCTTCGGCGCGGCTTCGACCAGGTCCTTGGCTTCCTTCAGGCCGAGCGCGGTGATGGCGCGCACTTCCTTGATCACTTCGATCTTCTTGTCGCCGATTGCAGCGAGGACCACGGTGAACTCGGTCTGCTCCTCGACCGGAGCGGCAGCAGCGCCGCCAGCGGCCGGAGCGGCGGCGACCGCCACAGCGGCGGCGGCCGAGACGCCCCATTTGCTTTCAAGCAGCTTGGCGAGTTCGGCGGCCTCCAGGACCGTGAGGCTCGAGAGTTCGTCGACGATTTTTTCGAGATTGGCCATTGATGGACTTCCTTTATGTAGTGCGAACCGAGTGTTTGTGAAGAGCCTGGCTTTAGGCTGCGTCTTTGGCGCGTAGGCCCCGACCACGCGCGCGAGCTTGGCGGCTGGCGCGTTGGCGAGCTGGGCGAGCTTGGTCGCGGGGGCGGTGAGAAGCCCCAGCAGTTTCGCCCGCAGCTCGTCGAGGGACGGCAGGGTCGCAAGCGCCTTGACGCCCTCGACATCGAGGGCCGTCTTGCCCATGGCTCCCCCTAAGAGCACGAACTTCTCGTGATCCTTGGCGAAAGCCACCGCGGCCTTGGCCGCCGCCACCGGATCGGTCGAATGAGCGATCAGGGTCGGGCCCTTGAGCAGGGGACCGATCGAGGCGACGTCCGTGCCTTCAAGGGCAATCTGAGCGAGGCTGTTCTTGGCGACCTGAACTTTCGCGCCCGCCTGCCGCATCTGCTTGCGCAGCCGCTGCATCTGGGCGACGGTCAGGCCGGAATAATGCGCCACGACCACGACCGACGTTTTCGAAAAAACGTCGTGAAGGGCCGCGACGGCTTCCTTCTTTTCCGTTCTATCCACGGTGCTCATCTCCGGTCGGCGAGCCTCGATCGCTCAAAACTCGCCTGTTGCACACGCCGCGCGCCCGATACGGTCGCCCGCACCCAACGCCGCGGCCACTTGCGCCTGTCCCCGGAGGCGGGCGAAAACGCCCGGCGCCGGACAGATGGTTCGAACCGCTTTCACCGTCCGGAAAGCGCCGGACGGATGCAGAAACTCGGTCTTCCCCGTCTATGCTGGCTCCCGCCCCAAAGGGCTTAGGAATTAAGCGCTTCCCCAGAGGGGTTACGCACCGGCAGTCTCGGACAGGACAAAGCCGGAACGGACGCAAAGGTTCACCCTTTCCGTCCTCCGGCCCTTCCGCCGCTCCCGCTCCGATCAGCCGTAACCGGTTTCATCTTTGCAGGGCGGTAGCCATGTTTGATTCGGGGCCGTCGCGCCGTCGACCCCAAACGCGCCCCATAGCGGGTTCGTGATGCGGATGCAAGAGGGGTTGGGGAAAACCTTCTCAGAGGCGCGCCCGTATGCGGCGCGCCGGTTTCACTTTCCCGTGATGGGCGCCCGTTGACCGCCCCCAAGAAAAGTCGCCCTTACTGCGCTAGCGCCCTGACGGCCGGCGCGCGGCGGCGAACCATCACGCCAACCCCAATGAACCCGATGAGCAACATCGCCCATGTGGAAGGCTCCGGAACCGCCCCGGCAGCGGTGGAGAACGAGCCGTCCGTGTGCGTGTCGTAGAACTGCGTCACTGGGTATCCGCTTATGTAATCCGAGCCGCCGATCCGGTTGGAGTACAGTAGGTCGAAGCTATAGGAGCTGCCCGCCGCGAGGGTCCCAGCTCCTATCGTGATGGAGGTTGTGGTGTCCGCCAGGCCCGGCGAACTGTAGACGACGGCTCCAGAGGAGTCGGTGATGGAAAAGAAGATGAATGAATCGGTCGCGAATCGAGCCCGGAACATATGGGTCGAGATCGACTGTAAAGGAGTGGCTCGCATCCAGCCCTTGCAGCGCCGAAAAGTTCGTTATGAACGGCACATTCGAATAGGCGCCGCCTACGTAGTCTATCCCGATCGAGGTGGCTGGCTGAGAACCAGCGACCAGATCGAATTCGTAGTCGCCGGCCGGATAGAGCGTTTGCAAGGCCGAAAAGGACGCGTTCGAATCGGAAAACTCGAGCGCGGTATCTGCCGGAACGAAGGACAGGTTCTGGGGAGTGTCCGGCCCTCCATACATCAAAAGTCGGAAATTGAGTCAATTCGGCAACGGTGTCGAAGTCTCAGTCCTAACGGAATCGTGATCGCGACCCGGACGGCCCCGCCCCACTGAAGACAGTTGGCTGGCGTAGCGCACGCCGCCATTGGGAGGAATCGTTCGATGAAAGAGATCGACCGCCGCGCTTTGACGCGCGGGATTTTGTTTGGCGCGGCAGTCGCCGCTGCGGGTCTAGCCGGACCTTCGGAAACGGCAAGCGCGATGCCGCTCGACGACCGCATCCCGGGCTCCCTCGACGATTGGATCGAGAAGACGCAGGTTTGGGTGGGGCCCGGTCCGCGCCGCGGTTGGCGCCGGCGCCGCGTCCGGCGTTGCTGGTGGCGTCGAGGCCGGCGCGTTTGCGGTTGGGTCTGGGTGTGATCTAAGCAACGGGCGTTGTAATGCTTCGCCTCTCGGTCGCCGCGACTGAGGGGCAACTGCGGGCCGGCGCAATTTCCATGCGGTCGGCGTCTTGTTTGCCTGCCTGCATCCCGGCAATGTCAGCGGCGACTTCGGCGTCTTGCGGCGCCGACCCGACACTTCTGTGATCCATTTGGCGCCCGTGCGGAGCTTTGACACGCGTATGCCGGAGTGATATTCGTATAGCGGATTGAATTGCCAATCTGGCTGGCAAACTTCAGCTCTCCGGAAGTCTCGCCCGGCGCAATTCCAAGCAATAGCCAACTTAGACTGGTTCAACCTGACAGGTTAGATTTGGAGGAAATCCCTGACGAATGGTCTATTTCTGGTCTAGTCTTCCAAGGCGTAAAGAGGTCAGATAAGGCATGAGCACTAAGGTCATCGTTCATATTAGTGCTGATTTTCCTGAACTCGATGGCCGCGGCCAAGACCAGTTCGGTCGCCAACCTCATCAAGGCCACCGACGGTTATCGTCATATCGTCTATTCTCTTAATCGCGTCAGTCTCGTTTCGGGCATAGTCGCCGTCGATTTCGGCCCCGACCGCAAGGCGATCGCCTACGGAGCGCCGCCCAAGGGACTTTTTCTCGCGACTTATCTGGACCGCGTGTCCGATTGGATCCTCAAGGATATCCAAAGCCGCGGCATTCCGGTCGACGCGCTCCATCTGCATAAGTTCTCCGTCGAAGGTTTGGTTGGCCAGAAAATCGCCCAAAGCCTCAAACGCCCGTTTATCGTCAATCTCTGGGGCGATACGGATCTTAAAGTCGTAAAATATCGTCCGGACCTGAAGGCGACCTGGAAATCAATACTCGATCAGGCGGCTCTCATTATCCCGCATACGCCTTGGGTCGAAGAGCGTTTTGACCAATTGTTCGGTCTCGATCACTCGAAATTGACCGTATTGCCGGCGATTACCCAGCACGAGCACTTCACGCCGTCCCCGGTCGTCTCTGAACCTCGGTTTGTTACTCTTTTCAATCTGGACGTTCATCGCCGAAAAAATTTGGCCGCGCTTGTTACCGTCATCGACCGCATGTCTCAGCGAATTCCCGGCATTTCGCTCGACGTCTACGGCAAAGGTTCGCCCAAGACGATGTTCGAGGTTTCTCAAATCGTTGAGAAGTCCAAGGCGAAGAACGTCACGCTAAAAGGACCGCTGCCGAGCGATGGATTTACGACTATCCTCGGCGATTACGCCGCTTTCCTGATGCCGACCCGTCGGGAAACGTTTGGCATGGTGTTTATCGAGGCTCTGTTCTCCGGGTTGCCCTTGCTTCACACCAAGGGCTGGGGCATCGATGGCTTTTTCGCCGATGATGAAGTCGGATATGCGTGCGATCCGACGAGCCTCGATGACATCGAGGTCGGGCGTCTCCCGCCTGTTGAGGGAACAGGAGCGCTTCAAACGATCCATCGCCGCTCTTCATGAGCGCGGGGGGTTGGACCGGTTCAAACGCAAGGCAATCGCCGAGACATATCGCGCGGGTCTCGAGCGCGTGTTGGGCCGGACCGAGCAGCCGACACGGATTTTGTCCGAGACTGCTGCTGTTCCCTGACTGGCGAACGAGATCTCAAGGGTTTTCGTTGAGAAACGGGTTTTCGTTGGGAAACGCGTTTAGTCATCACGAGAACAAACGAAAGCATCGTTCAGGCGTCACAAGATGCCGCTTTTTTGCGAGAGGGGCTTATCCTGACTTTCTTCCCGGAACGACTTTATGACGGCATGGGGGGCTACCTCGACGCCTATTTTGACCATTTCCGTGCGGCGGCGGCTGCGGTGGCGCGCGACCGAATGCAGGCCGCGGCGGACGCCATCATCGACGTCGTCGCCCGCGATGGAACGATCTTCTCCTGTGGCAACGGCGGTTCCGCGGCAATTGCCAATCACCTGGCTTGCGACTGTCTAAAGGGCGTCAGAACGGACACGACCATGAAACCGAGGGTCTCGAGCCTGTCCGCGACGGTCGAACTGATCACCGCAATCGCCAACGACATCGGCTACGACGACATTTTCAGCTTCCAGCTTTCGTCGCTCGCCAGGCCGGGCGACGTGCTGATAACGATCAGTTCATCCGGCAAATCTCGGAATATCGTGAATGCGATCACCTGGGCCAAGGCCAACGGATTGCGAACCATCGCAATGACGGGGTTCAAGGGGGGCGCTTCGGCGAAGGCGGCGGACATCAACCTTCATGTCGACGCGCACAACTACGGAATCGTCGAGGACATCCATCAGTCGATGATGCATGTGCTGGCCCAGTACGTTCGACACAGACACCTTGTCGATCCCAAATTGCTTGGCGAAAAGAAGTTTTGACGTCTGGTCGAACCCCGTTGGTTCAAGGCGGGCGCGTTTGGGTTGATCGCGCCCCGTTCATCAGGTTGATTGGGCGGCGATGACGATTTTGGTTACCGGCGGGGCGGGGTTTATCGCCAATACGCTGGTGGAATCCATCCTTTCGCGCGGCGACGCCGTCATCTGTCTCGACAATCTCTGCCGCGGGACGATCGCCAACGTCGCGCGCTTCGCTGAGAAAAACAGCTTCAGGTTTTCTGCGGTCGATCTCGCCGATCTCGACGCCTTCCGATCCTGTCTCGATTCGCATCGCGACCTTGGCCAGATCTCGGAGGTCTGGCATCTCGCGGCCAATTCCGACATTCCAGCGGGGATCGCCGACCCGGGAGTCGATTTGCGCGATACGTTCATGACGACCTTCAACGTCCTCCGGGTCATGGAGGAGCGGAATATTGGAGAATTGCTCTTCGCCTCGAGCTCGGCGATCTACGGCGATCTCGGAGACCAGGAACTGACCGAAAGCACCGGTCCTCTGTTTCCGATTTCGAACTATGGCGCCATGAAACTTGCGTCAGAAGCGATGATCACCGCGGCGGCGGAGAAGTTCCTTGGCCGAGCCTTGCTGTTCCGCTTTCCCAACGTGGTCGGATTGCCCGCTACCCACGGCGTGATTCTCGACTTCATCCGTCGACTGCGTTCGGAGCCGGACCATCTCGACGTGCTCGGCGACGGCTCGCAGCGGAAGTCCTATTTGCACGTGACTGAACTCGTCGAGGCTATGGTGTTCGTCCAGGGCCGTGCCGAGAAGAAGGTCGACGTCTTCAACATCGGCCCGACGGACGCCGGGATCTTCGTGCGCGACATCGCCCGCGAAACCGTCGCGGCGGTCGCGCCCGGAGCTCGGCTCAAGTTTGGCACGGACAACAAGGGGTGGGTGGGCGACGTGCCCCGCTTCGCCTATTCGACAGCGAAGCTCTCGGCGCTCGGTTGGACGCCGAAACTCAGTTCGCTCGAAGCTGTCCGACGCGCGATCGGCGAGATCAACCGTCAGGAAAACCCGCAGTGAAGCAGGCGGTCATTCTCGCCGGAGGAAAGGGCACGCGGCTAGCCTCCGTGCTCAACGGCCTGCCCAAGCCGCTCGTGGACGTGTGCGGCAAGCCGCTCCTTTTGCATCAGCTCGAGCTTCTGTGCGCGCACGGTTTCACCGATGCGGTCGTGATGGTCAACCACAGGGCCGAGGCAATTCGCGAATGGCTGGTTGGCGTCGACCTGCCGATTTCCGTCCGATTGATCGACGACGGCGAACCTCGAGGAACGGCGGGCGCCGTGCTGGCCGCTCTTGACGAGCTCGAGCCCGAATTTCTGGTCATGTACGGCGACACGATGCTTTGTGTCGATCTGACGCGGTTTTGGTCTTGGCATCGCGCAGTTCCCGGCGCCGACGTTTCGCTCTTTCTTCACCCAAACGACCATCCGCATGACTCGGACCTGGTCGAAACCGACGAAGCCGGGCGCATTATCGCTTTCCATGCCTACCCCCACCCGCCGGACGCCTGGTTGCCCAACCTCGTGAACGCCGCGCTCTACATCGTGCGCCGCGAGAGCCTGCGAGCGTGGAGCGAAACCGCTGGTCCTCTCGATTTCGGCAAGGATCTGTTTCCGCGCATGCTGGCGGCCGGAGCGACGTTGCGGGGTTACGCCTCCCCTGAATACATCAAGGACGCGGGCACGCCCGAACGGCTGGAGCGCGTTCGCAACGCGCTGACCTCAGGCGCAATTCGTCGCGCATCGCTCAATGAAACTCAGCGTGCCGTCTTTCTGGATCGCGACGGCACCCTCAATGTCGAACACGGGCTCATTCGCCGGGCAGAAGATCTCGAGGTGTTCCCCTTTGCCGGGTCTGCGATCAGGCGGCTGAACGAGGCCGAATGGCGGACGGTCCTCGTCAGCAATCAGCCGGTGATCGCACGCGGCGAGGTCACCGAAGCTGAGTTGCGCCATATCCATGCTCGGCTGGAAACGGAAATCGGCCGTGACCACGCCTATTTCGACCGAATCTACATTTGCCCGCATCACCCTGATCGCGGGTTTCCGGGCGAACGCATCGAGCTCAAGATCCGATGCGATTGCCGCAAGCCGGAACCCGGCCTGATCTTCAACGCTCAGAAAGATCTCAACATCGATCTGGCGCGAAGTTGGTATATCGGCGACTCGACGGCGGATCTGGGGGCGGCCGAAAAGGCGGGCGTTTCCTCTATTCTGGTTGAAACCGGACACGGCGGCCTCGATCGCCGCTATCCTCACGAAGCCAGGTTCACGGTCGCCAATGTTTCAGAGGCGGCAGCCTTCATTCTTGACGTCTATCCGAGGATCGCGGAGGCCCTGGCTCCCCAACTTGCCGCGATGGCGTCAAGCGACGATTGGTTCATCGGCGGGCTGCCGAGCGCCGGCAAATCGACCGTCGCCGCGACGCTTGAGCGGGAATTGCGGTTGCAGGGGCGCCGCGCGCGCATCATTCACACGGATCGCTGGTTTGAGGACGAACTTGAAAGGCATGCGCTGGCGCCCTTCGACATGGCCGGTCTCAAAGCAGCCGTCGCGAAAGCCGCGGAGCGTGCGAAAGGCCGATCCGTCACACTCATGCTTCCGGGAGGCCGCGGGGGCCGGGTGGAAATCAAACTGGCGCCGGACGAAGTTCTCATATGGGAAGGCGTTTTTGCCGCGGAGCTCGCGGCGTCTCTTGGCCGGACGGCTCAAACGATCAACGTCGTCTCGAGCGAAGCCGCCCGACAGGCGCGCTTCATGCATTTGTGCGAACGACGCGGAATTCCCGCGGCGCGCGCCAAAACTCTCTTTGCCGGCGCTCGCGAACAGCAGGTTCCGGAGCCATCGACGAGTTCGCCAGTGCAGATCAATCTCGACGACTGTCAAATCGAGTCCATCCTCGCGAAGGGAACGGCGCATGATCATTAGTCGCACGCCGTTGCGCATGAGCTTCGTCGGAGGCGGAAGCGACCTGCCCTCGTACTATCGGGAATATGGCGGCGCGGTCGTCAGCACCGCGATTGACAAATATGTCTATGTCACCATGAACCGTAAATTCGACAGCGGAATTCGTGTGGCCTATTCGCGGGTCGAAGAGGTGAACTCGGTTTCCGAGATCGAGCATCAACTGGTGCGCGCCGCGCTGAACATGGCCGGGCTTCCGGGGGGCGTCGAGATCACAACCGTGGCGGATATCCCGTCGCGGGGAACCGGCCTTGGTTCATCGAGCACCTTCACGGTCGCTCTCTTGCATGCGCTCTACGCTTTTCTCGGCCGCCATTCCACGCGTCAGGAGTTGGCGGAGCAGGCCTGCCACATCGAAATCGACGTGTGCGGCGAACCGATCGGCAAGCAGGATCAGTACGCTGCCGCTTATGGCGGGTTCAATCTCTACGAGTTCAACGCAAACGACACAGTGACCGTCTCGCCTGTCATTTGTAAGCCGGAGACCATCGCCGGAATTCGGAAACAGATGTTGGTCCTCTATACCGGAATCACGAGAGGCGCCTCGACAATTCTCAAGCAGCAGTCAGCGGAGCTGGCGACCAATGTCGATAAGAAATCCGCGATGAAGCGGATGGTCTCGCTCTGCTATCAACTCCTCTCCGAAATTCGGAACGACAATCTGGATTCGTTTGGCCAGATTCTCCATGAAGCCTGGATGCTCAAGCGCGACATGGCGCCTGGCGTTTCCACTTCCGACATCGACGACTGGTACGACACTGCGCGAAAGCATGGCGCCGTCGGGGGCAAGATCCTCGGCGCGGGCGCCGGCGGTTTCCTCGCCCTCTTCGCGCCTGAGGATCGGCACGATGCGATCCGCCATGCGCTGCCGAAATTGCGCGCCATCTCCGTCGACTTCGAGCAACAGGGAAGCCAGATTATCTTCTACCAGCCGACATCGAGCAATCAGCCGGCCGCCGGGCCGCGGGCGTCCTGAACAGGCTCCCCGACCTCAAGCCGAGCGGATAGCCCCACAAAAATTTATGGCCCCCACATCAAGACTGCGCTTGATCTTGAGGCCGCTCGTCGCAAAACCCTGATTGCTCGCCGCAACAGAGTCTCCGCCGGAACCACCCCAATGAAAACCAAAGCCGCCGTCTGCCGCGCCTTCGGCGCGCCCTTGACCGTGGAAACGGTCGAGCTTGCCGAACCGGGACCCGGCGAGGCGTTGATAAGGACGGCGGCCTGCGCGATTTGCCACAGCGACGTGTTTTACGTGGACGGCGCCTGGGGCGGCGAATTGCCGGCGGTCTACGGCCACGAGGCGGCGGGCGTCGTCGAGGCGGTCGGCGAGGGCGTGAGGCGCCTGAAAGTCGGCGACCATGTCGTGGCGACGCTCATCCGCAATTGCGGCTTCTGCCCCGCCTGCACCGAGGGCGCGCCGGTCTTCTGCGAAGAAGTGTTCCCGCTCGACCGCTCAACCCCGCTGCACGACGGCGCCGGCAAGCCGATCGTTCACGGACTGCGCACCGGCGCCTTCGCCGAGCATATGGTTGTCGACCAGTCGCAGGCGGTCGCGATCCCGAAAGACATGGCCCTCGACAGCGCCGCGCTCATCGCCTGCGGCGTGCTGACGGGGCTGGGCGCGGTCGTCAACACGGCCGGCGTGAAAGCGGGCTCTAGCGTCGTCGTCATCGGCTGCGGCGGCGTCGGCCTCAATTCCATCCAGGGCGCGCGGCTCGCAGGCTGCTCGCCGATCATCGCCGTCGACGTCGAGCCCTTGAAGCTCGCTGCGGCGCGCGAATTCGGCGCGACCGAGACGATCAACGCCAAAAGTGAAGATGTCGCCGAGCGTGCGGCGGCGCTGAATGGGGGGCGCAAGGCCGACTGGGTTTTCGTCAGCGTCGGCGTCAAAGGGGCGGCCGAACAGGGCGTTTCGCTGATGAAGCGCAATGGCGCGACCGTTCTGGTCGGCATGCCGCCGTCGGGGGTCAAAGCGGTGATCGATCCCGGCTCAATCGCCGCCGACGGCCAAAGGATTCTCGGCTCCAAAATGGGCTCGGCCCGCCCGGCGATCGACGTGCCGATGATCGTTAAGCTCTATCGCGAGGGGCGGCTCAAGCTCGACCAATTGATCAGCGGGCGCTATCGGCTGGAATCGATCAACGAGGCTCTCGCCTCCTCGCGCTCCGGCGCGGCGGTGCGCAACGTGATCGTGTTTTGAGCGGCCTTCAGGACATCCGCTCCGCCGCCTCGGACCGCTGAACGATGATCAGGAGAACGATCGCGAGCACAGGGAAGACGAGGTCGCTGTAAAAGGGAACGCCGGCGTTGCCGGGAGCGAAAGTTGCCGGCGACGATCATCTGTTTCACATGGCCGACTGCGTCGCCGAGGAGGAAGATCGAGCTCACCATCACCGCCGCCGCCTTGAAGTCCAGGCTGCGCCAGAAGCTCACGCAGGCGGTCGCGCCAATCGCGAAGTCCGCCAGGCCCACCTCGAACTGGAAAGGGCTCGACCTCCCAGCCGATGTCCGCCGCCGCGATCTGGGGAAAGAACAGATGGAAGACCGCCGCCCAGAGGCCCGTCACGCCGATGGGCAAGAGCAGGATCCACCCCAACAAGCGATCTGGGCCTGGCGCGCCGGTTCGCCACGCCGCCGCGAGCGCCAGCGCCGCCACGAACAGAAACACCGGCAGGTTGCGCAGGACGAAAGCGATCGCTTCGGCCATCATGGGCTCCTGAGGCGCACGGGCGGAGACTTGGACAGAGGGCTCGCAGCGCGTTAGCACATCGAAAAGCCGGCGCGAATGTCGAAGGACTCAATTTCACCCCGTCCCTCTCTCCGGCCGCCAGAGCTGCCAATGAAAATCGCCGAACTCAAGACCTTTGTCGTCGGCAATCCGCCGCCCGCGTTCGGTGGCCGGTACTTCCTGTTCCTCAAGCTCAAGACCGCCTGCGGCATCGAGGGCGTGGGCGAGGTCTACGGCGCGAGCTTCGCGCCCAAGGCGATCGTCGCGATGATCGAGGATGTGTTCGAGCGCCATATCGAGGGCGCCGATCCGTTCCGCATCGAGGCGCTATGGCGGATCGTCTATGGCCGCGGCTACTCCGGCCGGCCCGACATTTCGCTGATGGGCGTCCTGTCGGGCATCGAGATGGCGCTCTGGGACATCGTCGGCAAGGCGGTCATGCAAGCCGGTCTATGCGCTCATCGGCGGCAAGGTGCATGAGCGGCTGCGCAGCTACACCTATCTCTATCCCGACGAGCCCAACTCGCACGCGCTATTCCGACAGCCCGGTCTATTCGAATCCCGACGCCGCAGCCAAGCGCGCCCTCAAATATATGGCCCAAGGCTTCACCGCGGTGAAGTTCGATCCCGCCGGCCCCTACTCGACCTTCGATCCGCGCCAGCCGAGCCTCGAGCGGCTCGAGCTTTGCGAAGCGTTCCTAAAGACTTTGCGCGAGGCGGTGGGGACCAAATGCGATCTTCTGTTCGGGACCCACGGCCAGTTCACCGTCTCTGGCGCGCTGCGTCTGGCGCGGCGTATCGAGGCTTACGAGCCTTTGTGGTTCGAGGAGCCGACGCCGCCCGAAGCGCCGGAGGAGATGGCCAGGGTCGCGGCTCAGTGCCGCATGCCGATCGCAACCGGCGAGCGGCTCACGACAAAATATGAATTCGCGCGCGTGCTCGAAACCGGCGCCGCCTCGATCCTGCAAATGAACCTGGGCCGCGTCGGCGGCATCCTGGAAGCGAAGAAGATCGCTGGGATGGCGGAAGCGCACTACGCGCAGATCGCGCCGCACCTCTATTGCGGACCGATCGTCGGCGCGGCGAACATCCAGCTTGCGACATGCAGCCCGAATTTTCTCATCCTCGAGAGCATCGAGCGCTGGCACGGCTTTCACGCCCACATTCTCAAGAAGCCGATCCGCTGGGAGGAGGGTTTCGTCATTCCGCCTGAAGAGCCGGGCCTCGGCGTCGAGCTCAACGAGGAGGTGGCGCTGGCCCACCCGTGGACTGGCCACGACCTTCATCTCGTGCCGAGATTCGCACCCGCCTCGCCGCCGGATTGAGGTTTCGGTTGGCAACGCCGCGCTCAATAGCCCATTGTTAGACGGGCGCCTTTTGTAGCCGCCTTTTGTAGCCGCGCTCGGCTCAAGCGCGGCGGACGTGGTCAGCGACCACGTCTACAAAACCGGTTCAGGCCAACTTCAGAAAGCCTTCGCCCGGTTTGGGCGGCTGCGTTTGTCGGCTGCTTAGCGCCTCTTGATCGCCCGCCTGCTCAAAACTTAGGCAGAGCATCCGCTGCCGTGCATTGGCTTCGGCCGGAAACCACTCATACGCCCGCTCGCCGGCCTCTTTTATCTTTCTGCGCAACGCCTTGAGATCGAGCGCGGCTTCGCGGACTTCAGGAGTGAGATGGAGAATCATGGCGTTCATGGAGTTACCTGTTAACACCTCCAAACACATTCGTGACGTAGATTCATAATCGTCACATTTCGGTAAAAAAACCGTTGCAAGGCGTATGCCAACGCGATCGGCCCACACATCTTTGTGATCGCCCGCCTGTCCTCCTTTCAGTAACGCGTGGAGAGGCAGTGGGTTCCAATTTGGTATCCGCGGCGCCTGCTTCAATATCGACTGGGCAGTCTAAGGTTAAAGGTTGGTTAACTTCGAGTAACCACTGACCGACATTCCGCACCGGAATCAACGCCGCTTCTGTCCCCCATCCGCTTCGGCGAGGCGCCGGGAACGGGGACGCCACAATCAGCGTAGGTCGTTGCGAGAAATACTTGCCTCCGATCCTCTCGTGAAACTGTGGTCGCCCTCCCAGCTTAGTGTCCTCCACTTTACGGCGCTTCTGCCCGCGATGCAGTGATCCAGCTCACTTCCGGAAAACTCGCCTGTCCGCTAATCGCTCTGAGCTGATTGGAGGGGAACGATGGGCGACGCTCCAGCCGCGCCGGCGATTTCGCCGAAGCGGCTCGAACTCGACAAAGAGGACGTCCCCGCTTTCCTGCCCGGGAAAGTGTTCGGCAGGACGACGGCGCTGTTTCTGCGGTGCGGAGCCAGAACTCTCCGGCAGGATCAAAGATCCTTAATCAGTGATGCCCGCGACCCTCCCAGCCCTCACCCAAACCTAAAGCCAGAGATCACCTTGCCGCCGATCTTGGCGTTGAAGTCGCGCGCCCCTTTGCTGTCGCCGGCCGCGCCGGCGACCACCATCAGCGGCAAGAGGTGCTCCTCGCGCGGATGGCAGGCGCGCGCCGACGGGGCCTTGTCCCAATGCGCAAGCCGCGCCTCGCGCTCCGCTTGCGGCGCCTTGGCCGTCTCGTCGAGCCAGGCGTCGAAGGCGGCCGACGCCGTCGTGTCGCCGTCGCGGAAATGGCGCAGGTCATGGAAGCTCATGCCGCTGCCAACAATCGCGACCCCCTGATCGCGCAGCGGCTCGAGCGCCTTGCCGAGCTTGATGTGGAAGGCGGGATCGAGATCCTTGCGCAGCGACAGCATGACGACCGGGATCTCGGCCTTCGGATCGACGATGAGGAACGGCACGAACACCCCATGGTCGAAGCCACGCTCGCCATCGGTCGCGACGGGCAGGCCCGCCGCCTCGATGAGCCGCTTGACTTGCGTCCCCAGCTCGGGATCGCCCGGCGCGGGATAGGAGAGCTTATAGGTGTGCTCGGGAAAGCCGTAATAGTCGTAGAGCATGCCCGGCTTCGGGTTGACGCTGACCGTCGGCTTGTCCGCCTCCCAATGGGCGGTGACGACCAGGAACGCCTTCGGCCGCTCGGGCAGCGACTTCAGAACGCCGGCGAGATAGTCCTTGAGGCCGTCCCAGGCGTGCGGGCCAAAGGGCGGCGGCCAGTCCATCCAGAAGCATGGGCCGCCGCCGTGCGGCACGAAAATGGCGGGTTGGCGGACAGCGGGCATGGGAACCTCGGCGTCGTTTACGTCCCATGGATTTAAGTCACACAGCGCACACGCGCAACGCCGCGTCCGCTAGGCGGCGTCACGCCGCGTCGTGAAAGATGATTCCAAGCGTGAAGCGCTCGCCCCTTTTGATGCGGCTCACGCCATGGCGCAGATTGACCCGATAGGCGCCCCGCGTCCCCTGCACCGGGCGCTCGCGCACGGCGAAGATCACGCCGTCGCCTTGGCGCAGGCTCACGACTTCGGCGCGCGACTGCATGCGCGGCCGCTGCTCGGTCAGCACGAATTCACCGCCGTCAAAATCGCGCTGAGGCTCGGAGAGCAGGATCGCGACCTGCAGCGGAAAAAGGTGCTCGCCGTACACGTCCTGATGCAGGCAATTGTAGTCGCCGGGGCCGTAGCGCAGCAGAAGCGGCGTCGGGCGCGTCTGGCCGGCCTCACGGCAGCGCGTGAGGAACGCGTCGTGCTCGGCTGGATAGCGGACAGAAGCGCCCATCGCTTCATTCCACCGGTCCGCAATCGGCGCGAGCCGCGAATAGAAGCCCCGGCGAAGCGCGACAATCGACTGAGGCAGCGGATAGGTGAAATATTTGTACTCGCCCCGGCCAAAGCCGTGTTTCGCCATAACGATTCGCGAGCGGAAGCGGGAGTCGTCGGGATAGAGCGCCGCAAGCTCGCGACAGGTCTCCGGCGAGATGAGTTTGGGCGCGACCGCGCAACCGTAGGCGTCGAGTTCGCGCTCGATCGTGGACCAGGCGAGCGCGCCGATCGCGGGAAGGCCCTCATCCGGCCCTCGGGCCACCTTCTCCGGGCGGGAGCCGCCGCCGGCCACCTTCTCCCCGGGGGAGAGGTTGGGGGAGGGCCTCCTTGAGGCGGGTCTCGGAGTGCGGGCCCTCTCGGGAAGAGGCGCTGGGGTGAGGGGACGGGCCTTCATCACGCCGCCTCCCGGTCGATGAGCTTGCGCTTGCGCTCGACGCCCCAGCGATAGCCGGAGACATCGCCGTCGGTGCGCACCACGCGATGGCAGGGAATCGCGACCGCGAGCGGGTTGGCGCCGCAGGCCTGCGCGACCGCGCGCACGGCTTTCGGCTGGCCGATCGCGCGAGCGATCTCCTGGTAGGTCGCCGTCTTGCCGGGCGGGATGGCGCGGAGCGCTGCCCAGACCCGCTGCTGGAACGCGGTGCCGCGGATGTCGAGCGGAAGATCCAGACGCTGACCCGGCGCCTCGACGAGACCGACCACCTGCGCGACCATGCGCTCGAACTCGACGTCGCCGCCTTCGAACTCGGCATTCGGAAACCGGTCTTGCAATTCGCGCACCAGCGCATGCGGGTCGTCGCCCAGCGTTATGGCGCACACGCCTTTTTTGGTGGCTGCGACCAGCACCGCGCCAAGCGAGGCCTGCCCGACCGCGAAGCGAATACGAGCGCCCTCGCCGCCGCGCTTAACCGCGCTTGGGGTCATGCCGAGCCGCGCGGCCGTGCTCTCGTAGAAGCGGCTCGAAGAGTTGAACCCGGCGTCGTAGATCGCTTCGGTGACTGTCTCCGCCGTCCGCAGCTTGTCGGACGCGCGGCGCGCCCGCGTCTCGGCCGCATAGGCCTTCGGGGTCACGCCGGTGATCGCCTTGAAGACGCGGTGGAAATGGTACGGGCTCAAGCCCGCGCCCGCCGCAAGCTCGGCGAGCTTGGGCGCCTCCTCCGCCTGCTCGATCTCGGCGCATGCTCGCTTGACCGCCTCGATTTGCGGGTCGGGCGCGTCGAGCTTGTCGGGCCGGCAGCGCTTGCAGGCGCGGTAGCCCGCCTTCTCGGCCTCCGTCGCGGTCGAAAAGAAGGAGACGTTCTCCCGCTTCGCCGGCCGCGAGGCGCAGCTCGGCCGGCAAAAGACGCCGGTCGTGCGCACGGCGAAGAAAAACTTGCCGTCGAACGCGGGATCGCGGCGCTTGACCGCCTGCCAGCGCTCCTCGTCGTGAGCCGGCGTCCGCGCGACGCCGGCGTGGGCGGTTTCGGTCATGGGCATGGACATAAGGATAGCTCCGAACTTTGTCTTGGCTCCCCGTCTACCCCGATCCGTAAGCGGCCGAACTCCGCTCCTTGCGGTGCAATTCCGAAGGGCGCCGCGGCCCGCGCCGGCCTGTAGACGCGGTCGCTGACCGCGTCGCCGCGATCAGCGATCGCGGCTACATCGCGCGGCGTCAAACCGAACACACTCTGCCCTCAAGGCGTCTGGGCATGGAAGGCGCGGCCGAACTCGAGGATCGTGTCCGCCATCGCCTGAACCGGGGCGCTCGGTCGGCCGAGCGCCGGAACGACGACGAATTCCGTCTCGCCGAGCGGCGGCAGCCCGGCCTCAGGCCCGACGGCGATCGTCCCTTCCGCTTTCAGACGCGCCGACTGGGCGCCGATTCCGAGGCCGCCGAGGACGGCGCCGACCAGTCCGGACAGCGAGCCGCAGGTGCAGGCGATGCGCCAGGAAACGTTGGCCTTCTCGAGCGCCGCGAGAACGGCCTCGCGGGTGATGCTGCGCGGCGGATAGAGGACGAGCGGCAGCGGGCGCTCACGATCCCGCCGCCAATCGGGCGCTGCGATCCAGACCATCTCCTCACGCCACACCATGCGGCCGCGGCCGTCGCCCGCCTTTCGCTTGGCGAAAATGAGATCGAGCGCGCCCTCATCCATGCGCTCGTAAAGCTCTGCGGCGAGCCCGACCGTCATCTCGATATCGACCCCAGGATGCCTCGACGAAAACGCGCGCAGGACCTGCGGCAGGAGGCTCGAAAGCGCGAAATCCTCCGAGGCGCCGAAGCGGACCCGGCCTCGGAGTTCCGCGTTGGAGAAATAGCGCTCGGCGCGGGAATAAGCGGCGAGAATCTCGCCGGCGAGCACGGTCAAAGCCTGCCCGTCGACGGTCAGCGAGACCTTGTGGGTGTCGCGATCGAACAGACGCCGCCGCGTCTCCGCTTCGAGCCGTCGCACCTGCTGGCTCACCGTCGACTGGCGCACGCCGCGCCGCCGCGCGGCTTCCGAGAACGATCCTGTCTCGGCGACCGCCAGGAAGGTCACGAGCAGATCGGGATCGTAGGTCTCTGTCATCACGGTGCATGATAATTGAAACCATGGAGAACGTCATTCCGAATGAGCGCGAGGCGAGGCATATTCCCGCCCATCATGCGTCCCCTGCTTCGCTTCGCGCCCGACACGTTCACCTTGCTGCTGGTCGCGACCGTCGTGTTTGCGAGCCTGGCGCCGCCGACGGCCGCGTTCGAGACGCCGGTCAGGATCGCGACCGACGTCGCGATCGCCTTCATGTTCTTCCTCTATGGCGCGCGGCTGGCGACGGCGAATGTGATCGCGGGCGTCGCGCATTGGCGGCTGCATGCATTGGTGCTCGCGTCCACCTTCGTGATGTTCCCGCTCGTCGGCCTCCTCCTCTTTCACCTTCTGCCGCAATGGCTCGTGCCCGGCCCGCTGGCTTTGGGCATGCTCTATCTCTGCCTCCTGCCCTCGACGATCCAATCCTCGCTCGCCTTCACCTCGATCGCCGGCGGCAACGTTCCCGCCGCGATGTGCTCGGCGACGCTGTCGAGCCTCATCGGCACAGTCGCGACGCCGCTGCTTGTCGCAACGTTTGCCTCCGTGCGAGGCGGCGCGCCGGCCGGCGACGCGATCCGCGAGATCGGCCTCCTTCTGGTTGCGCCGTTGCTGGCGGGCCAATGCTTAAGGCCGTGGATCGGCGGATTCGTCCTGCGCCACAAGGCGATTCTTTCCGCGACCGATCGGGGCTCGATCCTGCTCGTGGTCTATGGCGCCTTCGGCCACGCGGTCAGCGCCGGGCTCTGGCGCGCGCTGCCGCTGAGCGGTTTCGCCGTTATGCTCGTGATCGAGGCTCTGGTTCTGGCCTTCATGCTCTTCGCTACCCGCTTCGCCGCCAAAACTTTGGGGTTCAACCGGGAGGACACGATCGCCATCGTCTTCTGCGGCTCGAAGAAGAGCCTCGCGGCCGGCGTGCCGATGGCGGGCGTGCTGTTCCCCGGTCCCGACCTCGGCATGATCCTCCTGCCGACCATGCTCTTCCATCAGATGCAGCTCATGGTCTGCGCGGTTCTCGCCCGGCGTTGGGCTCAGGAAGGGAAGGCTGAGGCGGAAGCGCAGCCTGAAGCTATCACGCCGCGGCTGGGAGCCATCGCTCCCGCGCGGTGAGGGCGCCAGGGCGGTCGGGGCCCGTGACCCCGCGCGCGCCGGCGTAACCGCCGTGACGCGCCCTGGATGTCCGCGGGGTGTTCTGTCGGTCAAAGCTTGGTCGTACCGCCACGCCGCGGCCCTCCCGCCCGCAAGCGCCAGCTCAATCTGTCGCGGAGGCGATGGAGGAGGTGAACGCGGGAGGAAATTGCCGTTCGCGCGCCTGGTTGGTCGCCAAAGCGCTGTATGGTCGGAAGTGACATCTTTCCTATCAGCCGCTATGATCGGTAGAGAGCGCGGGCCGGCGTGGATTTTGGGTCCACCGCGCGCGGGGTTCGGATGAGGGCATTCGGCGTTGCCTTGGCGATTGCGATCGCCGCGGTCGGCGCGGCTCACGCGGCCGATCTACCGACCACGAAGCCGCCACCCGCGACCCCGGTCAGCTGTTTTGCAAGCCTTTGGACTTGGCTCGATTCAACCGCAGCCGATTGCCCCCTTGCCTACGGGCCCTTTACCGTCTTCGGGACCCTCGACTGGGGCATGGGTTACGAGTCCAACGGCGCGGATTACAACGCGGCATATACCAACAACGTCGCAAATATTATCACCAAACAGAGCAACGGCGCCAAATGGGTGCAGACGCCGAACGGCCTCGGCCAGTCGGTCGTCGGCATCAACATGAGCCAGGCGATCGGGGGGGGCTGGTCGCTCATGGGCACATGGGAAATGGGGTTCAATCCATACTATGGCTATCTGGCCGACGCTGAGCGCTCGTTGGTCCAGAACAATGGCAAGGCGCTGGTTCTCCAAAACGCGAATGGCGATTCAAGCCGCAGCGGGCAATGGGACAACGGGCAAGGGTTCATCGGAATTACCAACAAAACCTACGGTACGCTGACCGTCGGCCGCGTGAACACGTTGTCCCTTGACGGCCTCATCGCTTACGATCCGATGAGCACGGCCTATGCGTTCTCGCCGTTCGGTTTTACGGGGTCTTTCGCCGGCTTTGGCGATACCGAAGCCGCTCGGGCCAATACGGCGGTCAAGTATCGAGTCGACTTCATGAATTTCCGTGGGGCGGGCCTGGTGCAGTGGGGCGGCTATAACCAGGGCAATGCCACCACTGGCATGTATCAGGGCCAAATCGGCGCCGACTTCGCCAACGTTTTCGGCGGCGTCCTATCGCTGGACGGCATTGGCAGTTACTCCAAGGACACAGTCCTCCCCAGCACCTTCACTGGGACCTGCGCCCTCATCAAGACTGGCCCCTTTGCGGGCCAGACCGGCTGCAGCGACGGCGTCCCGATGTTTTACAGCAACACCGACCTAAAGGCGACGCTGTCGAATAACACCGGCTTCCTGCTGCTCGCCAGGTACACGTGGGGACCTGCGACCCTCTACGGCGGCTACGGATGGATCAAGCAGGCAAACCCGAGCGACGATTATCTGAATGGCTTCAAAACAATCGGCGGCTGGAACGTCCCCGCAACGATCCCTTCGACCATCCCCGGGGCAGCGACCCTCTTTCCGACCCAATGGACCATCGACAACGCTTACACCATCAACAGGATCGCCCCCTATTTCTGGTTTGGGGCCAAATATGCGATCAACTCGCAGCTCGACGTGACCGCCGCCTTTTATTACCTCTCACAGAACGACTACTCCACGTCGCTCTGCACCGGAACGGGCATTCACACCAGCAGCGGCTCCTGCTCAGGCTCAGAAGACTTCCTTTCCTTCCTGATCGATTACCGGCCAGTCAAGCGCGTCGATCTCTACGCCGGCGTCATGCTCTCGAATGTGTACGGCGGCCTCGCGAGCGGCTATCAGCAAGTCCAGACGATCAACCCGACGGCCGGGCTTCGCATCAAGTTCTGACCCCGCCCAATCATGGTCGATCGCTCTCGGCCGCTGCCGGCGTCTGATCGGCCGTCGCAGCCAAGAGCGTGCCGCGCGCGAAGGTTGCGAACGGCTGAATGGCGTGCGCCATCGCGGCTCAGGCTTTTGTGCGAACTCTCGACGTTTAGACCGGCATCACGACCGGACCGTTGTTGGGGAACTTGGCGATGTCCTCGGGTGAAAGGTTGAAGTGGGCCGCAACCAGCGCCGGCGGAGTATGGGTCAGCCAGTCGGACAGTGAGATGTCCTGGTAGGTGTCGGCCTTGAAAATCTCCAGGAACACCAAGTCAGTATCGCCGATGTTCTTGATGTAGTGACCGAAGTTTGCCTTGATGTAGCCAATGTCGCCGGCGTTGAAATTGTTCGTTACCGCTCTCGGCCCGGTGTTGAACACCGTCATCTGCGCTGACCCTTTGACGTAATATTGCCACTCGTCGGCGTTCGGATGCCAGTGCATCTCACGCATGCCGCCGGGGTGGACGGTGACGAGCGCCGCCGCGACGGTGGCGGCAGCCTTGAAATTGTGGCTGTCAGCGACTTGGACCTTGCCGCCTTTGGTCTGCTTGGCCACCGGCCCGCCCGCAAGCGAGTAGGTGAATGGATTGGGCGGCGGTCCGTTCGGGCTCTTGACCGCCTCTTGGTCTGCCGCGAGCGGCCCAGGGAGCGCGCCTTGGAAGATCCAAAGATTATGGGTGAAGATCTTGCTGAATGTTTCGGCGGGCACGCCGAAATTCGCCGCCAAGACGTCCGGCGGTGTATGGGCGATCCAGTCGGTCACCAACAGGGTGTTGAACTCCGTCTGTTTGCCGTTGTCGAACGCGAGGATGAACTCGGCCCCGTCCGGCTCGAGGCCCTGCAAGGAGTGCGGATATCCGGCCGGGAAATTCCAAAGGTCGCCCTCCTTCACATCGGCGACATAGGCGCGGCCTTGCGGGTCAAAAGCGGTGACGCGGCAATTGCCGTAGCTCATGAAGGCCCACTCGGCGGCTTGGTGCCAATGCAGTTCCCGGATCCCGCCCGCGGCGAGGCGCATGTTCACGCCGGCAATGGATATCGGCGATCGCGAAGTCTGACTGAGTGACCTGACGGGCCCAGCCGCCGTCCTGGATGCGCCGCGGCGCTTCGTTGAACGAAGCCCAAAACAGCGAAAGATCTCCGACGTCGGTCGCGGGCGGGGTGAACGCGTTTGGGAACTGCCCGGAAAGTGTCGGGTTCTGCGGTCCGGGGTCGACGACGCCGCGCGGGTTGCCTTTGGTGTTCATGACCCCCTGGGGCGGCTCGTCGGGGTTGCCGAAGGTCGCGGCGCTCACACGCGTTGCAAATGCTCCTATGCCGGCGGCCGCGCCTGCACCGAGTATGTCACGTCGGGATGTTGCCATGGTTGAGCCTTCCTCTCGTCGGTTAGGACTTGGCCGCCCTAATCCGGTGAGAGTCCACCCGTCTCAGCCGCCCGCCGGATTGCCGCGTCGTAGGCGTCAGCGATCGAGCACGCGCCGGCAGAATGAACATCTTCCGAATCATAAGTTTGAGCGCAGGTCCGGCCTCAGGGTACCGTTTCCCCGCGAGTGGGGCGAGGGGTTGCTCAAGCAGTCCACCACCTCGCGCCGGCTGTACAGGGCGGCCCGCGCGCCGAGTGTCGATGCAATCTGAATTCGCCTTCTGACAATTCTCTGGCGACAATTTCTTTTCTCTGAACAGAATCCGTGGTAACTTCAACATGTCGCCGGAATCCGACTGCCGTGGAGGCGGTCAGGGGCGGCGAAGAGCGAAGGGAGATTTCCTTATTTGAATCGCCCGTAACCCATTGAGAAGTCTCGATTCCGAAAAATAAGCGCTAGTAAACGCTAGCGAATTTACTAGCGTTTAGGCTCATCTACGGGCGTTTACGCCCATTTATTGGCGCTTATGCAGCCTTCGTCCGTGACGGCGGGCGGGTTACGCCGTGCGTCGCATCGCCCCGCCGGCCGCGTCGGCGATCGACTTCGCGCCGAACAGGATGAAGATGATTCCGACGAGCCGCGTCACCGCGACGCCATGCGTGAGGAAGAACCGCCGCACCGCGGGCAGGCCGGCGGCGAAGACCAAGGTCACGTCTGCGAGCAGGAACCCTGAGAATGCGGCGACGAACATCTGGGGCGCGTCGGCCATTTTCAAGGCCCCGATATAGGGCGCGACGATCGCCGAGAACATCGCCAGCGCCACCGGATAGGATTTGGGGTTGGTGAGCCCGAAAGCCATGCCGGTCGCGAGCGGCCGCTTGGCCCCAATCGTGCGCGGGGCCATGTCCTTCTTCGTCATGACCGCCCGCGCGCCGAGATAGAGGAGGTAGAGCCCGCAAACGAAGCCGAGCAACTCGAACAGAGCAGGACCAATGCGGTTCGCCCCGACGATCGCCGCGACCGCAAGCGCGCCCCAGGTTACGTCGCCCACGAGGTGACCGCAGATGAAATAGGCGCCGGATACGCGCCCACGCGATGCGGCAAGAGTGAACAGAGCGAGGAACGCCGGCCCCGGCGTGACGACATAGAGATAGGCCGCGGCGAGCGAAGCGAGGAGAATCTTGGGATCGGTCATATGCCTTTGTCCTCGATCAGCCGCTTCAACTTGTAGAGCGCCTCGAGCGCGTCGCGGGGCGTGAGCGTGTCGGGATCGAGCGCTGCGACGGCCACACGCAGCTCATCAGGCGCAGGCGCCGGAGGTGGCTCGTGCGGCTCATAGGAGAACAGCGGCAAGGCGTCGAGCGAACTGCTCGAACGCGACGCCTCGAGGCTGGCGAGCACTTGTCGCGCCCGCTTGACGACGGAGGCCGGCAGGCCTGCGAGCTTGGCGACGTGGATGCCATAGGAGCGGTCGGCGGCGCCAGAAACCACTTCGTGCAGGAACGCGAGCGTGCCTTTGAACTCGGTGACCCGCATGGTGAGATTGACGAGCCGGGGGAGCGTCTCGGAGAGGGCCGTCAGCTCATGGAAATGGGTGGCGAACAAAGCCCGCGATCGATTGACGGCGCTCAAGTGTTCGACGCACGCGTAGGCGATCGAGAGGCCGTCGAAGGTCGCCGTGCCTCGGCCGATCTCGTCAAGGATCACCAGCGAGCGCGCGGTCGCCTGGTTCAGAATCGCCGCGGTCTCGACCATTTCGACCATGAAGGTCGAGCGGCCGCGCGCGAGATCGTCGGCCGCGCCCACGCGCGAGAAGAGTCGGTCGACGATTCCGATATGCGCGCGCGCCGCGGGCACATAGGCGCCCATTTGCGCGATGAGCGCGATCAGCGCGTTCTGCCTGAGATAGGTCGATTTGCCCGCCATGTTGGGGCCGGTGACGATGGCGATGCGCCCACCCTCCCCCGCTTCTCCCGTAAGATCGCAATCGTTGGCGACGAACGGCTCGCCCGCTTCTCTCAGCGCCGTCTCGACCACCGGATGGCGTCCGCCCTCTATTCTGAAGCTCAACGAGCTGTCGACCAGCGGACGCGTCCAGTTGCGCTTGACCGCAAGTTCGGCAAGGCCGGCGGCGACGTCAATTTCGGCGAGCGCGGCGCCGAAGCCGCGCAAGCGTTCGACCTCCGCGACGCAGGCCTGACGCAGACGCTCGAACGCCTCGAGTTCGAGCGCGAGCACGCGGTCCGCCGCGGAGGCGATGCGCGACTCGAGATCGGTCAGCGCGTTGGTGGTGAAGCGCATCGCGCCGGCCATCGTCTGGCGATGGATGAAGGTCGCACTGTGCGGCGCCTTGAGCAGCGTCTCGCCGGCCGCCTGAGGCGTCTCGATGAAGTAGCCGAGAAAGTTGTTGTGCTTGATCTTGAGCTGCCTGACGCCCGCCTCGTTGGCGTAGGACGCCTGCAGTTCGGCGATGACGCGACGGCTCTCGTCGCGCAGGCTCCGCGCTTCATCGAGCGCCGACAACGCGCCGGCGCGGACAAACCCGCCGTCGCGCTTGAGAAGCGGCAAATCGTCGGCGAGCGTCGCCTCAAGATCGCGCTGAAGCGCCGCGCAATCGGCGCGCAACCGAGCGTAGCCGCTCAAGAGTTCGGGCGGCAGTTCCTGGGCGACTTCGAGAATGCTCGCCAGCGTTGTCGCCGCGGCAAGGCCGTCGCGAACGGCGGCAAGATCGCGCGGACCGCCGCGATCGAGGCTCAAGCGCGAGAGAGCCCGCAGAAAATCGGGCGCACGCGCAAGCGCCCGGCGCAAGGCGTCGCGCATCGGCGCCGCCTCAACCAGGAAATCAAGCGAATCCAGCCGCCGGTTGATTGCGTCCGGGTCGGTCAGAGGGCTCGCCAGCCGCTCGGCGAGCATGCGAGCCCCCGCAGGAGTTATGGTCAAGTCGATCGTCGCCAAGAGCGAACCGTCGCGCGCGCCGCTCAGGGTGCGCGTGAGCTCGAGGTTGGCGCGAGTCGCGGGATCGATCTCGAGGCTCGTCCCGCCTGCGCGCCGCGTCGGAGGCGAGAGCGCGGGCCGGGCTTCGAACTGAGTGCGCTTCACGTAGGCGAGCGCCAGAGCGGCGGCGGCGATCTCGGCGCGGGTGAACGCCCCGAAACCGTCGAGAGTTTCGAGGCCATAGAACTCGCAAACGCGGCGTTCGGCCGCCGCGCCGTCTCCCCCATCGCGCGCGAGCGGCGTGGCCGGAACGCGCATCGCGCCGACGATCTGGGAGAACAAGGGCTCGTCATAAACGCCTTGCGATGCGACGACCTCGCTCGGCTCCAGGCGTGCGATCTCTGTCGCGAGACCCGCCTCGTCCGTCTCGCTGAGCGCAATGGAGCCGGTCGACAGATCGAGCGCGGCGAGACCGTAAACCGGCCGTCCCGCGCTGGGGCGGATCTTCTGCACCGCGACAAGCAGGCGAGCCTGGCCGGGCTCGAGCAGCCGATCCTCGGTGATCGTGCCGGGTGTGACCAGCCGCACGACGTCGCGCTTGACGACCGACTTCGCTCCCCGTTTTTTCGCCGCGGCCGGGTCTTCGAGTTGCTCGCAGACAGCGACGCGGTGGCCGAGCGCGATCAGCCGATTGAGATAGTCGTCGGCGCGCTCGACCGGCACCCCGCACATGCGGATGTCCTCGCCCTCGTGCTTGCCGCGCTTGGTGAGGACAATGCCGAGCGCCCGGCTCGCGATTTCCGCGTCGTCGAAGAACAGCTCGTAGAAATCGCCCATCCGGTAGAACAACAGGCAACCGGGATTGACCGCCTTGATTTCCAAATACTGCGCCATCATCGGCGTGACGCGCGCGCTGGCAGTGCTGGGATCGGGGCTGTCGCTGGCGGCATCCATCGCCTCCAGCCTAGCAAATCGGCCGGGTCGGCGCAGCGCCGCCGCCCGCGCTATCCACGGGTCGCTAAAGCAGGCTCCGCCGGTCCCTCATTGCCGGGCTTGCTTCTCCAGCAACCGGTTCTTGATCAGCCATGCGGCGCCGCGGTTCCACGAATAGTTCGCGCCGATGCGAAGGTCGGTCTGCTCGACCGCGATGGGAGCGCCGGTTCTCGCGTCGCGAAGCTTGAATGTGACGGCGTAATCGGTGCGGGTGATGCGGGTCACGATCCCGACAAGAGACTGATCGGCGCCGAGTTTGCGAGCAATTGGAACGTCGCAACCGTCGCATTTATGCAGGCTCCCCGCCTTCACCTCCGGCGCGTCGGCGTGGCTGACGTCAACGAGGCTGTATCGGCCGGATTCGGTGAGCAGCCGACGCACTGTCTCCGTCGCCAGTCTCAGCTGCGCCCGGTCTTGGTCGCTTTCAGGGATAATCCCGGCGCCGCCGCTGAAATCCTCCAGCTCGAAGTCGAAGACGGCGATCTTGACCGGCGCGACAGCGTCGGCCTGCTTGTCAACCGTCGGCGCGGACTGGAGAACGTCGCGCGCGAGAAAGGATTCCGCTTTTTGCCAGGCTTCGTCCGTGTCGCCACGGAAAGTCAGCAACCGGTCAAAAACGATCCGACCCTGATCCTCGTCCGCGATTTGGATCTTCGCCCACTGAACGAGGGAGCTCATTTTATGCACGCCGCCGAGCAGGACGAGCTTTGCGCCAGCCGCGCGCGCCGCCTTCTGAAGCTCGGAAGGGTTCATCGCCGGATCGCATGGGCCAGACCCGCAAGACATCGGAACAATCCGGTACTGGCCGTTGGCCGCGAGATCGCGCTGCAACGCGCTCACGAAATCCGCAGCGCGCCTTTGATGGGCCACCGTCTGATCAGTCGGCTCGCCGGACGTATCGACATAGTCGAGATTGAGGACTGCCAGCGCGGCAGGCTGCGTCGGCGCAACATCGGCTTGCGCGCGGAGGCCGCCAAGCGCGGTCGCCGAGGCCGCTGTTGCGAGGGCTACAATGGAACGAAATGCGCGGCGCATCGGGCATCCTCCTTCTGACGGCCTTGGAGCCAAAGGTCTCACGCCGCGGGCGCCAGTGCGTCCCGCCGCGCCTTCATGACCTTGGCGGCCATCGTATAGCCTCCGCCCGCGCCGTCAACGAAATGGACATGGCCCCGTTCGGTGACCGAGGGAGCGAAGCATGTCACCTGCGCCGCTTCCTGGCGGAACGCGCCCCAGTTCGCGTAGCCCTCGGCCGCGGCGAGTCGCCCCTCGAGCTTGTCGGCGAACTCCGCCGTGCAGTCGAGCGTCATGCGCAGCCCATCGTCGAATTTGCGAAAGTCGGCATTGGCGACGAGGTCGTTCTTATAAGAAGTCGCGTCCACCCCAGGCCCCCTCAGGTTAAGGCCGAAGAAGACGGTCATTCCTGTATACCAATAGGTGGCGAGCGCGCGCGCAAGCGCCCGCGGCGTGCCGGACGCCGATCGGGCGGCTGTCTCCAGCGCGATCGCCCTCGCGGGGACGCCGGGCTTGAGGCTTGCCGCCGTCACCGGCCGATCGCTCGCGGGAGTCGAGAGCGCGAGCTTCACGATTTCATCGACGAGCGTCGGAAAGCGCGGGTCGTCTCCGCGCGGCGCGACAATGAGCGAGAGGACGACGCCGTTCTTGGCTGGAGCGACGCCCCATCGGCAAGAGAGGCCAGAGAGATCCGGTCGCGCGCCGGCCGGCGCGGCCGGCAGAAGATGACGGCCTCCCTTGACCTCATCCTCGAACCAGGCAAGGCCGCCGCCCGTGAACATCGCGTAGACGCAATAGGGGGTCGCGCCGTAGCGTGCGACGCGGACATCGCGCCCGGCCGCGCGAATGTCGCCGACCGGGATAGTTCCGACCCTCAAGTCGAACTCGAATTCCTCGCGCGCGAAAGCCGCCATGGCGGCGAGCGCTTCCTGAGCTGCGGGCGCATCGCCGGGGGAAACGGCGAAGCTCGCGCCGTCGCCCCCGAAGACGAAGGGAAAGGACCGACGCTTGAGCGCGTTGCCGACGGCGGCGATCACGCCCGCACCAACCATGTTGACGGCCTTATATCGACCGTTGGCCACGGCCTGAGTCGAGCCGACAACGTCGGCAAACCCGACGGCCCAATCGTCCGGCAGCGGCCTATAGTTCTCGGCTCTCACCGCATCAGCGAAATTGTCGAGAACTGGAATGGTCTCGTAGAAGTCGCCCGCCATGTCCGCCCAAATCCGTTCGCTAGAAGCTTTTAGACTAACGCGAATACGGATCGAATGCGTCAGAGTTTCGAACGGAGCTCGATCTGGATCAGCGGTCCCGCTTCCTCGCCCAGCGCGATGCCCCGGCCGCGTTCGATGGCTTGACGCACGAAGGCTTTGGCCGCCGGCACAGCTTCCGGCAATGGGGCCCCAAGAACGATGTTGGCGGCGAGAGCGCTCGAAAGCGTGCAGCCGGTTCCGTGCAGGTTCTTGGAGAGAAGCCTCGGCGCCGCGAACCGGCGAACATCGCCTTCTGTCACCAGCAGGTCGATCGCCACCTCGCTCTCCAGATGTCCGCCCTTCATGAGCACCGCGCGCGGGCCGAGCTTCAACAGCGCCTCGCCCTGGCGCGCCATGTCCGCTTCGCTCCGCGCGACCGGCTCTCCGAGCAGCGCCGCGGCCTCGGCGAGATTGGGAGTGAGGCAATCGACGAGCGGCAGCAGGCTCGCCCGGACCGTCTCGATAAAGCCAGCGCCGCTGAGCGGATCGCCGGAGGAGGCGACCATGACGGGATCGTAAACGATGAAGGCCCTCATCCGCCCCTTCGGGCCACCTTCTCCCAGAGGGAGAAGGGTTTCGCCCCCTCTCCCCAAAGGGCGTTCGGGAGGACGCCCGTCTCTCGACGGGCGATGGGGAGAGGGCTGGGGTAAGGGCGCAGAGAGCCTCTCCGCCACCACTTCGACAATCGCCGCCATCCCCAGCATGCCGATCTTGATCGCCGCGACATCGAAGTCCTCGAGGACGGCATCGATCTGCGCGCCAACGATTTCAGGCGGCGAATAATGGATCGCTTCCACGCCGCGCGTATTCTGAGCGGTGAGCGCGGTCACCACGCTCGCGCCATAGATCCCAAGCGCCGCGAAAGTCTTGAGATCGGCTTGGATCCCGGCGCCGCCGCCCGAATCCGAGCCGGCGATGGTGAGAGCGATCGGCAGTCTCGGAGTCACGCTGGCCGCGTCGCCGCCACCCATTCACGCGCGCGCGCCTCCGGATCGGCGTTGAGCGTGATGTCGGTGACGACGGAGACGATGTCCGCGCCCGCGGCGAGGCACAGTTTCGCCCGTTCGACATCGAGCCCACCTATCGCGACGAGCGGAACGGCGCCGACGCGGCGCTTCCACTCGCCGATGCGCTCGAGACCCTGCGGGGCGAACGCCATGGCCTTGAGGCGCGTGAAATAGATCGGCCCGAGCGCGATATAGTCCGGCTCGAGCTTGAGCGCGCGCTCCAGCTCCGGCTCGTCATGCGTGCTGACGCCAAGCTGCACCCCGGCCTTGCGAATCGCGCCGACATCCGCATCGTCGAGATCAGTCTGGCCGAGATGGACCCAAGGCGCGCCTTCGTCGATGGCAACGCGCCAGTAGTCGTTGACGACCAGCGCCGCGCCCGCTTTCCCGCAGATCGCCAGAGCCTCGCGCGTCTCGCGCGCCACCGATGCTTCGTCCTTGTCCTTGACGCGCAGCTGGATCAACCGCGCGCCAACGCCGGTCAGACGGGCCACCCAGCCCGCGCTGTCGACGATCGGATAGAACGGATCGAGGCGAGCCCTGACCCCAACCCTCTCCCCGAACGAGAGGGGGCGTCCTTCTCCCTCGGAGAGAAGGTGGTGCGAAGCGCCGGATGAGGGCGTGCTCACGTCAGCACCGCTCTTCCAACCACCGGCGTCGAAGGCTCCGCCATGTCGCGCGGCTGCATCGGCCCGGCGAGGAAGGCCGTGCGGCCAGCTTCGATCGCCTGCCTGAAAGCGCGCCCCATCGTCACCGGGTCGCCTGCCTTGGCGACGGCGGTATTGAGCAGCACGCCGTCGTAGCCGAGCTCCATCGCCGCCGCCGCATGCGACGGCAGGCCGACGCCGGCGTCCACGATCAGCGGAACCTCAGGAAAATGCGCGCGCATCGCCCTCAAGCCGAACATATTGTTCAGCCCCTTGCCGGAGCCGATCGGCGCCCCCCACGGCATCAGCACTTTGCATCCGGCTTCGATCAGTCGCTCGGCGACAACGAGATCCTCGGTCGTATAGGGGAAGACTTCGAAGCCGTCGGCGGAAAGAATCCGCGCCGCCTCGACGAGGCCGAACACATCAGGCTGCAGCGTGTCGGCTTCGCCGATGACCTCAAGCTTGACCCAGGGCGTGCCGAACACTTCACGCGCCATCTCAGCGGTCGTCACCGCCTCCTTCACGCTGTAGCAGCCGGCGGTGTTCGGCAGCACGCGGGCGCCGATGTCTCGGATCAGCCGCCAGAAATCCTGCCCCTCTTTCAGCCGCGCCGACTCGCGTCTGAGCGACACGGTAAGGATCTCGGCGCCCGAGGCGCGCGCTGCCTCTGCGAGGATCGCGGGCGAAGGATATTGCGACGTGCCCAGCATGAGCCGCGAGCGGAAACTCGCGCCGTAGAGGGTGAAATCGGGGCTGGAGGTCACGAACGCGCCCTCGCATCATTGCGAGCCATAGAGTGTCGAAAGACACCCGTCCTCCCGGACGGGCTATGGCGAAGCAATCCAGGGGAACGCCCGGCGCGCTTCGGCCCCTGGATCACCGCGTCGCTTCGCTCCTTGCGATGACGGTCTACGCCGACGATCATCTCACCCCCCCTGTCTCGGCGCGACGATCTCGATCCGATCGCCGTCCTTGAGCGGGGTGGCTTCGCGCGCTCGCGCGGGCACGAACTCGCCGTTGAGCGCCGTCGCAATTCTGGCCTCGCCAAAGTCAAGCGACTGCAGGGCTTCCGCAAGCGTCGCAGCTCGAACCTCCTGCGGCTCGCCGTTGACAACGAGCTTCATGCGAGCGCCTTCGACCGTTCGAACGCCAGCGCCGCCGCCCGCGCCGCGAAAGGCGGCGCGAGCAAGAAGCCGTGGCGAAAAAAGCCGTTGACGAATATCCGGCCGCTGCGCTCCACGACCCGCGGTTCGTTGTCGGGGAAGGCCGGGCGGACGTCGGCGCTCATCTCGAGGATCTCAGCCTCGCCGAAGGCCGGGTGAAGAGCGTAAGCCGCGCTTAGAAGCTCGATCGCCGAACGCACGCTGACGGAGCCTTTCTCGGCGCTCTCGATCATGGTCGCGCCGATCATGAATTCGTTGTTGGCGCGCGGCACGATGTAGAGCGGGATGCGAGGATGCAGGAAGCGCACTGCGCGGGCGAGCCGCACCTCGCGGGAGCGAATGCGCATCATTTCACCGCGCACGCCGCGCAATTCAGGAAGCGCCTTGCGAGCCGCCCAACCGCGGCAATCCATCACAACATCCGCCTCGCCAAGCGCGTCGCCATCCGCGCCAAAGCGGATCTCGCCGCCTTTCGCGTGCAAGCGCTCGGTCAGCGCCGACAATGCGACGCGCGGATCGAGATGGCCTTCGTCGGCGAAGAACAGACCTTTACGGAAACGGCCCGCGAGATCCGGCTCAAGCTCGGCGATGCGCGATTCATCCACCGGCGCATGCGCCTTCGTCCGCGCCGCGAAACGGTCGATCTCACTCAAGTCGCGCGGCGGCGCGATGACCAAAGTGCCTGCGCGCACGACGCCCGGAACGCGCGCATCCCACCAGTCGATCGCGCCTTGGCCGAGCTCGACCACACTTTGCGGCGCGCTTTCGCCTTCGCAGAACGGCGCGAGCATGCCGCCCGCAAGCCATGACGCGTTGCCGCCCAGCTCGCGCGAGCGCTCGACGAGCGTGACCTGCGCGCCGCGCTCGGCGAGCGTAACCGCAGTCGTTAGGCCGACGACGCCAGCGCCGACGACAGTCGCGCGCATCGCCTCACTCCGCCGCCTTCACGTAGAGGGCGGCGCCGCCCTCAAGAAACTCGCGCGACTTTTCCGCCATGCCAGCCATCGCCTCGGCCTCCTTGCGGAGGTCCTGGGTGATTTGCATCGAGCAGAATTTCGGCCCGCACATCGAGCAGAAATGCGCCACCTTGTGGCTGTCTTTCGGCAAGGTCTCGTCGTGGAATCTTCGCGCTGTGTCGGGGTCGAGCGACAGGTTGAACTGGTCCTCCCAGCGGAAGTCGAAGCGCGCCCGAGACACGGCGTCATCGCGAATCTGCGCAGCGGGGTGGCCCTTGGCGAGGTCGGCCGCGTGGGCGGCGATGCGATAGGTGATGACGCCGGTCTTGACATCCTCGCGATCGGGCAGACCGAGATGTTCCTTGGGCGTGACGTAGCAGAGCATGGCGGTGCCGAACCAGCCGATCATCGCCGCGCCAATCCCCGACGTGATGTGGTCGTAACCCGGCGCAATGTCCGTCGTCAGCGGCCCAAGCGTATAGAAAGGCGCCTCGCCGCATTCGCGAAGCTGCTTCTCCATGTTCACCTTGATCTTGTGCATCGGCACGTGGCCCGGGCCCTCGATCATCACCTGGCAGCCCTTGTCCCAGGCGACTTTGGTCAGCTCGCCAAGGGTCTCCAGCTCGGCAAATTGCGCGCGGTCGTTGGCGTCGGCGATCGAGCCCGGACGCAGCCCGTCCCCAAGCGAGAACGAGACGTCATACTTGCGCATGATGTCGCAGATCTCGTCGAACTTCTCATAGAGGAAGCTCTCGCGATGGCCCGCAAGACACCAGCGCGCCATGATCGAGCCGCCACGCGAGACGATACCGGTGACACGCTTCGCGGTCAGCGGCACGTAGGCGAGCCGCACGCCGGCATGGATGGTGAAATAATCGACGCCCTGCTCGGCCTGCTCGATCAGCGTGTCCTTGAACACTTCCCAATCGAGCTTCAAGGGATCGCCGCCGACCTTCTCCAGCGCCTGGTAGATCGGGACCGTGCCGATCGGGACCGGCGCGTTGCGCAGAATCCAGGAGCGGATGTTGTGGATGTTGCGGCCGGTCGACAGATCCATCACCGTGTCGGCGCCCCAACGGATCGCCCAAACCATCTTCTCGACTTCTTCAGCGACGCCCGAGCTCACCGCCGAATTGCCGATGTTGGCGTTGACCTTGACCAAGAAGTTGCGGCCGATCGCCATTGGCTCGAGTTCGAGGTGATTGATGTTGGCGGGAATGATCGCTCGCCCGCGCGCCACCTCCTCGCGCACGAATTCCGGCGTGATGAATTGGGGAACCGCCGCGCCGAAGCTCTCGCCGTCAGCGAGGCGTTCTGCCGCTCCGGCAACCGCCGCCTCACGAGCGAGGTTCTCGCGATGGGCGACATAGATCATCTCTTCGGTGATGATTCCGGCGCGCGCGAACTCGAGCTGGGTCACAAGCTGGCCGGGCTTGCCTGCCCGCAGCCTCCGCTCTGCGGGACAGAGCGGCGCGAGACGGTCTGCCGAGACGTTGCCGTTGTCCTCGGGCTTGATCGCGCGCGGCTCCGTTACGGCGAGGCCTCGAGCCTCGATCCAGGCCTCGCGCACCGAGGGCAAACCGGCTGCGACGTCGATGATCGCGTTGCTCTCAGTGTAAGGGCCGGACGGATCGTAGACCCTGACCGGCGCCTCGTTCGGGTCGGAGAGCGCGACCTCCCGAAACGGGATGCGGATGCCGGCATCGCCCTTGAGCGAGGCATACACCTTGCGGGAGCCCGCGATCGGTCCCGTCGTGACGCTACGGGGCGCGGCGAATTTGGGAATCTCGTTCATGGCCGTCTCCTCGCGCACGAGTTATGACGGCGGGAAGGGGCGGACCAAATGGAGGATCTAGGCCGCTTCAGTCCCTTCGCCGGCATGACCCGGATCAGGTTCAAAGGGTTCGGCTTCTCGCCGTCTCAGCCCCGTTCGGGACACCCCTCGAGCGAGATGAGTGTGGTCCTGGCGGCTCGGACTGTCAACAGGGGGCCCATGCTACGCCGCGGCCCATTGTGGCTTGTCGCAAAGGCGCAGCCTCCCCGTCCGGAGGAAGGACGATCTAAGCCGCCTAGCAGCTTTACATGCGTAGCACATGTTCCTATGTTTTGCGCATGTCCAGAATGATCCAGATCCGCAACGTGCCGGACGCGCTGCATCGGCGCCTGAAAGCGCGGGCGGCGCTCGAGGGCAAGTCGTTGTCGGATTACCTGCTCAAGGAAATTCGCGACGCCGCCGAACGGCCGACGGTCGAGGAATTGCGCGCCCGCTTGGCGAGGCGCTCTCGGGTCGCTCCTTCGATAGAGCCAGCTCTTGCGATACGCGCCGAACGCGACCAGCCGTGATCGTCGTCGACGCCTCGGCCGTCCTCGAGGTGCTCTTGCGCACGCCTGTCGCCTCGGCGATCGAGCGGCGATTGTTCGCCCCCGGCGAGGCGCTTCACGCGCCACATCTCATCGACATCGAGATCACACATGTGCTTCGCCGCTACGCCGCCGCAGGCGACATGAGCGCGGAACGAGGCCTCGAAGCGCTTGAGGATCTCGCGGATCTTTCAGTCCGGCGCTATCCTCATGACATCTTCTTGCCGCGCGTGTGGGAGTTGCGCGCCAATCTTACCGCCTATGACGCTGTCTATGTCGCGCTTGCCGAAGCACTCGGCGCGCCGCTTTTGACCCGTGACCGCCGTATCGCCAACGCCGCACGCCATCATGCAAGAGTTGAAGTGGTGTAGGCGCTGGTCTACCCCCTCTCCGCAACCGGCGGTCTGCCGTTCGCCGCGCGCTTGCGGGCTGCGAAACGCGCCGCAAGATGCGCGAGGCCGGGGACGCGTCTGGTCACCGTGGCGGCGCGCATACGCCATTGGCGGAGCACCGCGGCGGCAGCCTGCTTGTAAGGGGCGACGATCTGGTCGGCGTAATCATGAAACGCCATCACCTTCTCATAGGCCCGAACGAACCACGGCATGGTCATCAGCCGGTGCTTCGTCAGATCGAAGATCGCCGGGATGAGCGCGACCGCGAGAAACTTCAAGACGATCCAGGCGATTGCCCCGGAGACGACATAGCCCATCGCGATCGCGACGGTGGCCACGACCAGAAGCGGCTCGACGATCAGGAACGGCACCAGAAAAACCAGCAGGACCAACGGCGCCGGCAGGCGGTCGACCAGCCTGGCGAAGGACTGTTTAAAGCGCGCCCAAGGGACGAAACCGGCGATCGTCCGCCCGATCGCGACCAGAGCATCCCAAAGCCAGGCGACGACCAAGAAGACCATCGCCAGCGCGAGAAGAGCCGTGCGTCTCGTTCTAAAGCGCTTCATTCCAATAAGAATCCCGTGAATCCCCACAGCAACTCGCGTTCACGAGCGCGTGATGATGCCGCTCGAACGAGGCGAGCACAAGGCATATTGCGCCGCAATATGGCCATTAATCCGCTGTTAACGCTGACCCCGCGTTAGACAGCGTTCGTAATCCGTTGGCAATGGACCGGTAAGCTTATCGGAACCTTGCGTTAACTCTTGGGGCGGCTAGCTCGCGGGCGGGCGAGGGGTCGTCAGGAGTGTGAGCCATGTTCGCGAGCATGAGCCGGAGTTCGATTGCATTGGCTGCGGCGTTAGCGCTCGGCCTCGCCTTGAGCGCCTGCGCGCACAATAACCCGAACAACCTCGCGGCGGGCTATGGCGCAGCCGTTCCGGGCAGCGTCCAGGAGTTCAACCAGACCGTCGGCGACCGCGTCTTTTTCACCACCGATCAGACCGATCTCTCGTCGACCGCCCAGGCGACGCTCGACAAGCAGGCGGCATGGCTCAATCAATACAACAAATACAGCTTCACCATTGAGGGCCACGCCGACGAGCGCGGCACGCGCGAATATAATTTCGCCCTTGGCTCGCGCCGCGCCCAGGCTGTGCACGACTATCTCGTCGCCAAGGGTATCCCCGCTTCGCGCATGAGGACGATCAGCTACGGCAAGGAGCGGCCGGTCGCGGTTTGTGACGACATCTCCTGCTGGTCCCAGAACCGTCGCGCCGTCACGGTGCTCAACGGGGCGGCTGGCAGTTGAGAACCGCGCGCAGGCTACGGCGCACTAAATCGCGCCTCGACTTAAAATCGACAGACGCCGCGCATATGGGGCGGGTCAGGCGAAGGCAATCGGGATCATTCCAGTGACGTCGTCGTTTCGTCCTAGCCTCGTCGCGGCGTTAGTCGCCTGCCTCGCGATTGCCGCGCCAGCTCGAGCGCAGTTCGATATCTTCCACCGTCAGGCTCCCCCGCCCGCCGACATTCCGGGCGGCGCGGAGGGCGACGCCGCCGAGCTCGTGCTGCGCGTCAACCGCCTTGAGGAAGCGCTCCGCCAGGCGAACGGCCGGATCGAGGAACTGGAGAACGCTGAGCGCCGGCTCGAGGCGCAGTTGGAAAAGTTCCGCCAGGACGTGGAATACCGCTTTGGCGATCGCTCCGAGGGCGCCGCGCCTGAGCCGGACGTGGCTGAAGCGCCCTTGGCCCCGGCGCAGCCGGGCGTCCCCCCAAGGCCGAGGAGGTCGGACGCCTTCGATCCCAACGCTGATCCGAACGCGCCCGGCGCGCCGCGCCCGCTCGGAACGACGGCGCCGAGCGCGCCGCTCGTGCGCGAATTGCCAGCGCCGCTCGCGCGCGAGGCTGGTCCGCCGCTCGAACTCGGCACGAGACAGCCGCCTGCCCCGCCCGCCGCAAGCGGACCAACCATCGTCGGCTCCGGTGTCGCGATGCTCGATCAGCCGCGCGAGCAGTTCAATGCCGCGCTAGCCGCCTTTCAGGCCGGGCAATACCCAGAGGCGGAGACCGGTTTCAAGGCGTTTCTCGCCGCCAACCCGGCGCATCGCCTCACTCCGGACGCGATCTTCTACATCGGCGAGACTTATCTTCAGCGCTCGCGCCCCCGAGAGGCGGCCGAACAATATCTCAAGATCACGACCGACTATTCCAAATCCTCGCGCGCGCCTGAGAGCATGGTGCGGCTCGGCCAGACGCTGGCGGCGCTCGGCAATTCCGACCAGGCCTGCGCGACGCTGACCGAATTCGGCAAGCGATACCCGACCGCCTCCGCCTCGGTGAAGAAGCTTGCCGAGCATGAGAGCGCCAAGGATCATTGTTGAGCGCCACGCGCTCGCACGCTCTCTCGTCGGGTGACATCGACGCGTTATTCGCCCCGTTTGTCCGCGCCAAGGCGCTTCTGATCGCCGTCTCCGGCGGCCCCGATTCGACGGCGCTGCTCTTGATGGCGGCCGAATGGGCGAAACGCCGCGGCAAAACGCGGATCGAGGCGGCGACGGTCGATCACGGACTTCGGCCCGAAAGCGCAGATGAGGCGAAGGCCGTCGCCGCCCTCTGCGCGCGACTGGGGATCGGTCATCGCGTTCTTCAATGGAAGGGCGTGAAGCCAACGACCCGCCTGCAGGAGCGGGCGCGCGAGGCGCGCTACCGCCTCCTCGTCGATCACGCCAAGACGATCGGCGCTGACGCGGTCGTGACCGCTCATCACGCCGACGATCAGGCGGAGACCGTGCTCTTTCGTCTGTTGCGAGGGTCGGGCGTCACGGGACTGCGCGGCATGGACATCATGAGCGCGCGCGACGGCATGACGATCGCCCGGCCGCTCATGGCCTTGAAGAAACCCGACCTCATCGCCTTCGCCAATGCGCGCGGGGCGCCGTTCATCGACGACCCGTCCAATGCCGACCCGCGCTTCGCGCGCACCCGCCTGCGCGCGCTTCTCGCCCGCCTCGGCGAGGAAGGCCTCGACGCAGAGGCGCTCGACCGGCTGGCGCGCCGCGCGCGAGAGACGGAAGAGGCGCTGGCGCATCTGACGGCCGAAGTCGAGGTCCGTCTCGGCTCGGAAGCGGCGCTCGACGCGCGCGCGCTTTTCGCCGCGCCGATCGCGATTGCGCAGCGGATTCTGGCGCGGCGCATCGCTGAGGCGGGCGGTCGCGATGCGAGCCGCATCGGGCTTGAGAAGATCGAGGCGCTTGCGGCGCTGGCCTCCGCGACGCCGTCAAAGAGCGGCGAGCTTACGGCGCCAATGTCGGCGGCGCGCTCGTTCGGCTCACCGCCAAAGGGCGATTGAGTTTCGCGCCCGAGCCGCCAAGAAGAATGAGCGGCAAACGCTAGGCCGCTTGCGGGCGCCTTACTGAGGGGAGATTTGCAATGGGCGAGACGTCCATAGCCGAGATGCCGCTCTATACGAATTTGGATCGCATCGCTCGGGGTCTGTCGGCCCGCGGGCTCGGCGCGACGGACCCGATCCCGCCAGAGCAGCTCTTCGACCTCGACCAATGGCACTATCACGGGCTTGACGCGATCCGCGCCGCCGCCGATCGGCTTCAGCTTGGGCCGACGAGCCGCGTGCTCGACATCGGCTCCGGCGTCGGCGGCCCTGCGCGTTATCTCGCGCACACAATCGGCTGTCGGGTGACGGCGCTGGAGCTCCAGCCCAAGCTCAACGCCATCGCCGTTGATCTCACCCAACGCAGCGGCCTCAGCGAACGCGTCACGCATGTCCTCGGCGACGCCCTCGCCTATCCGTTTGCCGACGCTGAGTTCGACGCCGCGGTCAGCTTGCTGGCTATTCTCCACATCCCCGACCGGCCCCGCCTTTTCGAGCGACTGGCGCGCGCGCTCCGCTCGGGCGGCGGGTGCTATGTCGAGGATCTCTGCATGCGGGCGCCCTTCGCTCCGGACGATTTGCGCGATCTGCGCGAAATTGTCTTCGGGGTGTCAGTGACCAGCATCGAAGACTACGCCAAGGATATGCGAGCGGCGGGTTTCGTCGACGTTGCGGCCACGGACTTGACTAGCGACTGGGCGCCCTACGCGGCCGAGCGACTGCGGCTATGGCGACAGAACCATGAACCTTATGCGCGCGTCCATGGCGAAGGCGCCTATGCCGCCCAGGAGACATTCTATTCAGTCATCGCGCGTCTGTACGAATCCGGCAGTCTTGGCGGCGTCCGTCTCGTGGCGCGCACGCCTCGGACGAGCGGGGCGGCGCGTCAGTAAGAGGCGGTTGAGACTTCTGTCTGAAAGACAATGCCTCGTCTCCTGTCGGGCGATCGAGAGCTTGTCGGTTTTTTCGTGAGGCGCCGGCGACATCGTTCGCCGTCTCACACAAAGGCTGGGCCCGCTTTGACGGCGAGGAGACCCGCTAGTCCCAACCGTTGATGACGTGGCAATAGTCGGTGCCGCCCGGCGCGCCGCCGGCATTCTGGCCGATGGCCTGCAGCGACGACGAATCGCCTGCGATCGTGATCACGAGGTAGCGGTTCTGATCATGCCGGATCGCCAAGACGCGCGCGACGCTGGGGCCGACCTGCTCGGCTCGCGCGGCATAGGTGTATGGCCTGCCGTGAGGCGTCTTGATTTGAACCGTGTGATCGCCGCTGTCATAGCCGACGAAATAGGGGCCGCCGTTCGCCGGATCGCATTCGAGCGACCAGACCCGATGGGTGACGACCCGCGGCGGCGAGGCGAACATGTCCGCCGTGTCGTCGCTGTAGGCGCCTGCATGGGCCGGCCCGCCGAGCGGCAATGCGAAGAGCGCGGCGGCGAGAAGTTTGCGCATGGGTCCTTCACCTCAGGCGTCAGCAAAGCGCGGGCTGCCAGACAAGACCGCACCGCCAGATCGACCTCGCTGGCCGATTGCGTCCAGCGATCATCTAGATAAAAATGTAATTTAAACAGCGCCGCTTTGCAACGCTGATCTCCTGATATGGTTGCTCGAATTCCGGAGCCGCCAGGAACCAGCGTCACAAGCTATTGATTCGGAGGTGGTAGCGGGACCCAGACTTGAACTGGGGACCTACGGATTATGATTCCGCCGCTCTAACCAGCTGAGCTATCCCGCCGTTATCGACGCCTGTAAAAGCTCGGCGCCGGCGAGCCGCCCCTATAAGGAGGGGCGGACGAACCTGTCAAGGCGCGCGCTTTGTAGACGCGCTCCATAGCCCGTCGACAGACGGGCGTCCTTCCGGACGCCCCATAGCCCGTCCGGGAGGACGGGCGTCTTTCGACGCCCTATGGGGCCGCGTCTGGCCCGCTTGAGCCGCGCGCGGGTTAGTCGTGGCTCGGCGCTTCCGGGAAGACGCGCGTCACATGGCCCATCTTGCGGCCCGGCCGGATTTCGAGCTTGCCGTAAAGATGCAGGCCCAGATCGGGCTGGGCGAGGATGTCGCGCCAGTCCTCGGCGTCCTCGCCGATCAGATTGTGCATTTCGATCCGGCCGCGACGCGTCGTCGCGCCGAGCGGCCAGCCGGCGATGGCGCGGATATGCTGCTCGAACTGCGAAGTCTGCGCACCCTCTAGTGTCCAGTGGCCGGAATTGTGGACGCGCGGCGCGATCTCATTGACGACAAGCGCTTCGCGGCCGCTCAAGTCGCGCGTGACGAACATCTCGACCGCCAGCACGCCGACATAGTCGAGCGCTTCGAGGACGGACGCTGCAATGCGCTTGGCTTCGGCGGCCGTCTCCGCGCTGACACGCGCGGGCGCGCGGGTGCGGGCCAGGATGTGGCGCTCGTGCTCGTTCTCGCAGAGGTCGTAAGCCACGATCTCGCCTTCGAGGCTGCGCGCCGCGACCACCGACACCTCGCGCTCAAAAGCGACGAAGCCTTCCAGAATCATCGGCGCCGAGCCCAGCGTGCGGTGAACCGCGGCGACGTTCGAGCCTTCGCGGATCAACGACTGGCCCTTGCCGTCGTAACCGAACCGCCTGGTCTTGAGGATGGCGGGCCGGCCGAGCTCGGCGACCGCTCGCACGAGCGCGCCCGCATCCTCGACGCCGACAAAGGGCGCAACCTTATGGCCGAGATCGCGCAGGAACGTCTTTTCCGTCAGCCGGTCCTGGGTCAGCGCCAGAGCGCGGGCGCCCGGCCGAACCGGCACGCGCTCAGCGAGAAATTCGACAGTCGACGTCGGCACGTTCTCCCACTCGAAGGTAACGAGGTCGACGCCTTGAGCGAAACGGGCGAGCGCCGCCTCGTCTTCGAAGGCGGCGACGGTCCGCGCCGCCGCCGCGTCATAGGCCGGGGCTTCCGCCTCAGGAGCGAAAATGTGCGTGCGAAGCCCGACCTTCAGCGCAGCCATCGCCAGCATGCGCCCGAGCTGGCCCGCGCCGAGTATGCCGATGGTCGCGCCGGGGCTTAAGATCATCGATTGGCGGTCTCGGCCTTGGGCCGCGCGTCGTCAGGCCGCTCGGCGACATCGGCCGTCCGCTTGGCCCGCCACGCCTCGAGGCGCGCGGCGAGGCCTTCGTCGCCGAGCGCCAGCACAGCAGCGGCAAGCAGCGCGGCGTTGACCGCGCCCGCTTCGCCGATCGCGAGCGTGCCGACCGGGACGCCGGCCGGCATCTGGACAATGGACAGAAGGCTGTCCATGCCCGACAGCGCCTTCGAAGGGACCGGCACGCCGAACACCGGAAGCGTGGTCATGGCCGCCGTCATGCCCGGCAGATGCGCGGCGCCCCCTGCGCCGGCGATGATGACCTTGAAGCCTGCGGCCTTCGCGCCCTTGGCGAAGCGGACCAGCCTGTCGGGAGTGCGATGGGCGGAGACGATCCGCGCCTCATGAGCAACGCCGAGCGCCTCCAGCGTCTCGGCGGCGGCGCGCATGACCGCCCAATCGGACTGGCTGCCCATAATGATGGCGACAGGCTTCGGCGTCCCGCTCATGAGGCCCCGCCGGTCCCTGAGTCGACGCGATTCATGGGGCTCGCGCTTAAAGGAAGGGGGCCAGACGCGCAAGCGCGAGGACGCGATCGCCCTCCCGCCTACGCGGATTGTCCGCCGCCGCTCGGGCATGGGACGAATGCAAACACGCCGCTCGGTCCTAGGCCGTGGCTCCCGCCTTCCGCCACGACATAGCGCGCCAATTCCTTAAGGCGCGACGTTGGCAGGTGCGCCCGCCAAGGATCGCCAATCAGCGCGCGAATTCCGCGGTTCGAACACCGATCGAGAAAAGCCGTGACCCGCTCCGAAAGGTCCGCCGCATAAAACAAGTCGCCTACCAGGACGAGATCGACCTCGGGCGGCGCGCCGTCCGTGAGGTCCCCGTGCAGCACTGAAATCGACACCCCGTTGAGCTTCATGTTGAGCTTGAGCGCGGCCACGGCGTAAGCGTCGACCTCCGCCGCGACGACTTCGCGAGCGCCGGCCTTCGCTGCCGCGATCCCGACCAGGCCCGACCCCGCGCCAAGATCGAGGACGCGCTGGCCGGCGACGACGGCTGGGTTGTCGAGCACATATCGCGCAAGCGCCAGGCCACCGGCCCAATAATGCCCCCAATAGGGCGCCCCGAACCCGTCTTTGTCCTGTCGCGCCAGGCGCCAGAGACCGCTGGTCGGAGACGCCTTGTGCAGCTCGATCTCCGGAATGCCGGGCACGGGCGCGACCGGCAAGTTCATGCCAATGAAGACAGTCGGGTCAAGCCGGCTCATTCGGCCACTATAGGCAAAGTCTCCGTTTGAGCGACGCCGACTGGGACCTCAGCCTTGGCGATGGCGTCCTTGCGCGCTAGGCGTTCATTAGGGCGCGTCTCCCGGACCAGCGCCCCCATGCGGAGCCGAAGAGTGGAAACGGGATCGGAGGCCGCGGCCTCGAGCGCGACTGAGCGTGCGGCCGGCGCCAAGGTTCCCGCGACATTGCGCGATCCCGGCGCAATTCCTTTCTGGATCGCCGTCATTTTGACCGGGCTATGCGCGGGCCTCGGCGCGGCTCTGCTCACGCTGTTGTTCGATGTGACGCAGGAGCTCGCGTGGGGCGCGGCCGAGCCTTCGGCTTTGTTCGAAGCGGCGCGGCAGGCAACTCCGGAACTCCACCTCGGTTTGCTGCTCGGCGCCGGGCTCGCGACGAGCTTTGGTCAGCTGGCGCTGACCCGGCTCACCAGCGGCAACAGCATCGACGTGACCTCCGCGATCTGGTTTCAGGCCGGCCGGGTGCCGACGTGGCGAACGCTCGGCACCGCGGTGCTCTCGATCGTGATCGTGGCCATGGGCGCGCCGCTCGGGCGCGAGGGCGCCCCCAAGCAGTTCGGGGCGGTGTTCGGCAACCTGTTCTCGAGCCTTCAGAAGCTTTCGGACGAACAGCGTCGCCTGATCGTCGCCATCGGCTCGGGCGCCGGCATGGCCGCGGTCTATAGCGTGCCGCTCGGCGGCGCCTTGTTTGCGCTCGAAGTGCTGCGCGGAGCGCTGGCTCTGCGGCTGGTCATTCCCGCGCTTGCGGCCGCATTGATCGCCACCACGACGGCGAGCTTCATCGTGCCCAACGCGCCGCTCTATTCCGTTCCCGCCTACCCTATCTCGCCCGACGTCTACCTCTGGACGATCATCGCCTCGCCGATCATCGGCTTGTGGTCGGTCGCCTTCGTCCGCGCGATCGCCTGGGCCTATGGCGCGCGCCCCTCGGGCTGGCTCCGGTTCGTCACGCCGCCGCTGGTTCTCGTCGTCGTCGGACTTATCTCGATTATCTTCCCTGAGGTGCTCGGCAATGGGCAGGACGTCGCCCAGCTCCTGTTCCTGCATCCGCTCGAGCCGGTCGTCCTGGCGGCGCTGGTGTTCGTTCGGCCGATCGCAACGGTCGCCTCGGTCGCGAGCGGCGCGCCCGGCGGCCTGTTCACGCCCTCGCTCGCCGCCGGCGCGCTCGCGGGCGCAGGCTTAGGCGAGCTTTGGCTCCTCGTTCATCCGGGCGGCGACATCGGCCTTTACGCGCTTCTGGGCGCTGGCGCGATGCTGGCGGCGTCCACCCAAGGACCGATCTCATCGCTCGTGTTGATGATGGAACTGACCGGCCATGCCCGCGACTTCGCGCTCCCGATGATCGCCGCGATCGTCATCGCCACCGCGACCGCGCGCCTGATCGAGTGGCGTTCGGTCTATGAAGCCCGGCTGACGGACGAAGAAGTGGCGGAGCGCTTGCGAGCGCGCGAACCGAGGGGCGTGTGAGCGCCGCTCGGCCGCCCATTTTCTGCGCAGGGCTAACGCGGGCTTCGAGCGCGCCTCTGATCAAAAACGGGCTCGACCAGATCACGAGCGGCTGCGGAGCGGTTTGCGCAATTCGCAGCCCCGCATCAGCGGCTTCTGATTGAATGGCGGAATTGACGCAGGGTCCTAGGACCTTTGGTTCCAATTGACCTAGGACCTTTGGTCAATTGACATTGGCCTGCCACGATTTGTACAGAGATCACGGTGCGGATTTCGTTGCGCTGTAACGCAACGTTTGTGGTTCGCGGGGAAGGCTATTGGCCAGAAAGTCGCGTGTCCATTAGTCTCTTATGTTCGCGGTCAAGAGGGAAGGCGCGATTGAACGCTCGCTCGACGGAAAGTCCGTCGGCGGCAAGAAAGGCTTGGGCTGCGCAGAGCTGGGAGCGGAGCGAGAGACGACGGTTGATCAAACTCTTATCCGCGGGTTGGTTACCGCCTTCCGTGTCTTCGTCTCGGGGCTTTCCTCGGTCTAGAGGACGGGCGTCGGGCGCGAAGCTCGGCCACATAACTAGCGACGGGAGTTCCCCACCTTTCGTGCTCCGCTCCCGGCTCTGGGCAGCGACGAGAGCAGATCGTCGTCTCTTACGCTGGCGTGATCTCCCGTCCGATAGCCCACAGGAAAGCGGCCATCTCGCGAGCGATCGCGGCCACGACGATCGGGAGCTTCTTGCCCGTGGCGCTGAGGCGGCGGTAACGGGCGCATAGGCGGACCTGCGCCTTCCAGGCGATATCGCGCACCGGCTTCGGCAACTCCTCCAGTCTGGCTCTCAGGGTCTCGCTCACTCGGGCGGGATAGCGATACGTCCAGGCGGCCTCGACCAGCGCGCGCCGCGCGCGCCGGTTGCCCGCGAGGGTGAGGCCTTTCCTCCGGATCGTGTCGCCGGTTGAGCGCTCCGCTGGAACAAGACCGAGAAACGACATCAGCTGTCTTGGCGTATCGAACCGGCGCACGTCGCCGATCTCCGCGGCAAAGGTCACGGCGACGAGAAACGAGGCGCCGCGCATCGCCTGATAGGCTTCCACGACCGGCGCCATCGACCACGCCGGCACGATGAGGGCGAGTTGCGCCTCGAGGCGGCGCAGACGCTTGAGGGCGTCTTCGATCGCATCGATGGCTTCCTGGAAGACGATCTGCTGCGCGGCATGCTCGAACTTCTGGCCCGCGAGCCAGCGCCGATGCGCCAGCGTCCAGTGGCCGCCTCCGCTGTAAATACGGCTGTGACGCAATAGGAAGGACAGCAGCTGCTGGCGTTTGCGCCGAAGATCGTCGGCTGCCGCCTCGCGGGCTCGCACAAGGTCGCGCACCGCCTCATGAGCCGCGTCCGGCGCCCGAACTCCCGTCAGTTCGCCGGCGCGATGCAGCCGTGCCAGCGTCACCGCGTCGCGCCGGTTGGTCTTGATCCGCTCGCCCGACCGTTTTGGGATCAGCGCCGGAGCGACCACCATGCAATCGTGCCCGAGAGCCTGAATCTGGCGGTAGAGCCCGTATCCCGTCGGCCCGGCCTCGAAGCACACATGCAGGCGACCGTGTCGGTCCGCCAATCTCTTGATTGTCCGCTCAATTGGCAGCGGGCTGTTCTCGACCTCGCCGAGAAACCGGACTTCGCCGGTCCGGCCCCCCTCCGCGATCGCCACGGCGTGCTTCTTTTTGGCGACATCAAAAGCAACAAAAGCTTCGCTATGCTTTCCCATGGTCCGCCCTCCGTGCATGAGGCTCGGCTCGGCCTGCCCGAGCAACCCTCGTTTCTCTACTGCACGAAAGGGCGGGCCACCGGCTCAGCCCGCGAACATGACGTCTAGGAGAATGATTATGGGGAATCGAAGGAAAAACCTGATAGCGACGGCGAGCGTGGCCATGGCGCTCAGTGTGCTGGCGGCCAGCGGAGCAAACGCTACACCGCTCACTCTTACGGGAAACTATCTCCAAGTTGGGATTAGCGACTACGGGACGTTCGGCAGTGACGGGAGTACAGAGCCCGGAATTCTTAGCGACCCGTCGGGCACGGGGAACTTCTATCCGGGCGGCATCGCCAACGACATTTTGACCCCGGGAAATCCGCACGACGGCTTTGCCATCTCCAGCGATCAAACCGGATTTGAGGTCAACGACAACAATGGCGCCTCGGCCTTTGGCACCGCGTCGCCAACTCTTTGACTGGCGCTGCCGCAAATGGCTACGCCAACGCCGCGACCTGGACGGGAACCGACCCCTACGGCGTCCAGATAACGAACTCCTACTTCTTCAACGTGACCGAAGACAAGATCATCATTACCAGTACGATCACGAACGACACCGGCGCCGCCCTTACGGACTTGTACTTCGGCCGCTCTGAAGACCCGGATCCGGATGTCAATCTCTACGGCGACTACGAAACGACCAATACCCTGGGCAACTCGGTCACGCCCGCCAACAAGCTCGCGAGCGGCGCGGGCGCCTATACAGGGCTGACAATCGGCATCCTGAGCACCGACACGGTGTATGCGTCCAACACCGATATTTCACTGGATTGCTGCAGCAACGACGATCCGAGCCAGGTGTTCAACGGCACCGACCCTGAGGCAACCTATCCCGACTATCCGACCACGAATTACGGCGATTACGGCCTGCAAGTCGCCTGGCAGATTGGCCCGCTCGCCGCGGGCGCAACTGCCACCGTCAATTACGACTACGTGTTCGGCCTGAACGAGGGAACCGTTTCGGTGGGCGGCGTACCCGAGCCATCGACCTGGGCGATGATGCTCGCGGGCTTCGCCGGTCTCGGCTTCCTCGGCTATCGGCAGACCGCCAAAGCACGCCTCGCAGCCTAAGGCTCGAAACGAGACGCGAAAGGCCGCCTTCGGGCGGCCTTTTCTGTTCGGGCCGACGCGCTGGGCAACGCGCGCCGTGCCGGCGCTTCCGCGTTCCTCACCGCTTCTCCACCCACGTGTCGCCCACCTTCTCGTACGCGCGTTTCACCGCCGCCCAGGCGATGCGAAAAGCGGCTTCCTCCTGGCGGGGATCGTGCGCATGGGCGGCGTGGGCGTGATTGAACGCTTCGCGAAAGATGTCCTGCGCGTGATCGGGCAGATGGGAGCGGACGGACGGGGGCAGATCGGCGTTCAGTCGTAGGGCATGGCGACCTCCGTCGCGTTCAAGCCTTGGCGCCGGCGCGGCAAACGCAGCTCCACGCTGGCGCGCCTCAGGCGATAATGTCCGGCGTAAGCTGATCTTCGAGCTGCGCCAACTTGTCGCGCAACAGAAGCTTTCGTTTCTTGAGCCGCTGCAATTGCAGTTGGTCGGCTTGGCCCGCGCGCCGCAGGGCTTCGATCGCCGCGTCGAGGTCGCGGTGCTCCTCGCGCAGCCGCTCGATTTGGGCGACCAGCGCCGCACGTTCCTCCGGCGTTAGCTCCTTGTCGTCCATTCTTGCGTCACTCTACGCCAGGCGTTCCGCGCCCTCAACGGCGTCGTGCATGTCTCGATGTCCGCGGCTGCTGCGACGCCCATCATGGGCGCAAAAGATAAGATTCCGCTTTGGCGTCGTCTTCTCGCCAAAAATTAACCTCTCATATCCGCTATTCCGTTTCGAGACCGCAGAGCGACGAATGATCCCCAAAAATGTCGGAGGTGCAGTCCAACGAATTCATGGCGTCGCCACATTTTGTCGCTTGCGCCGTTCGCAGGATATGTCACAATTTCGTCGTTAAAAACATGAGGGAGCTGTCCCATGTCGATTGATTCGCATCTCAGCGAATTGGTGCGTCGGCACCAGGCCATTGAAGAAGCGATCCTAGCCGAAACCAACCATCCAGCGGCAGACGACATCAAGGTTCACGAGCTCAAGCGTAAGAAACTGCACCTCAAAGACGAAATCGAAAGGCTCAAGCACCAAGCCGAGACCGAACCGGCGCACTAAGCCCGGCGCAAACAACGATTATTGTCAGGGCGGCGCGGCGAGAGCGTCGCGCCACTCCTCGATAACCGCTGCGTTACGCTCCCTTCGCAGGCTATCCGACGCGAAGGATGAAAGGTCCTCCCGGGAGGTTAGTCGCGCCAGCGCCCATACGGCGGCTCCGCGGACAAGCGGGCTTTCGTCGCGCAATCGTTCCTCCGCGACCTTGGCGAGCGCGCGATCCTTCGAGTTCCCAATCGCAATCAGAACGTTGCGCACGAAGCGCGCCCTGCCGATGCGCTTGATCGGCCCGCCAGCGAACAGCGACCGGAAGCACGCATCGTCGAGGCGGGCGAGCTCGACAAGCGACGGCGCCTCGAGGTCGGCGCGCGCCGCAAGTTTCACTTCCCGTCCTTGCGCTCGCGAACTTGTTCCAGGGACAGACGGCGAGGCAGTCGTCGCAGCCATAGATGCGGTTGCCGATCGCGGGCCGGAACTCCCGCGGAATCGGGCCTTCGTGCTCGATCGTGAGATAGGAAATGCAGCGCCGCGCGTCGAGCTGGTAGGGCGCGGGAAACGCAGCCGTCGGGCAGACGTCGAGACAGGCGCGGCATTGCCCGCAATGGTCCGCCTCCGGAGCGTCGGGCGGCAGATCGAGGTTCGTGAGGATTGCGCCCAGGAACAGCCAGGAGCCAAACTCGCGCGACACCAGATTGGTGTGTTTGCCTTGCCAACCGAGCCCCGCGCGCGCGGCCAGCGGCTTCTCCATGAGCGGGGCGGTGTCGACGAAGACCTTGACGTCCGTCTTCTGCCGGCCGCGCCGCGGCGACGACAAAGGCCGCGAGCTCCTTGAGCTTGCCCTTGATCACATCGTGATAGTCGCGATGGCGCGCATAGACGGAAATGGCCCCCACATCGGGGCGCCCGAGCGCCGTCAGCGGATCGGCCAAGGGGCCGTAATTGAGGCCCAGCATGACGACGCTCCTGGCGTCGGGCATGAGCTTGCGCGGATCCACGCGGCGCTCGAAGGTTTCAGCCATCCAGGTCATGTCGCCATGCGCGCCGTCAGCGAGCCAGGCGGCAAGACGTTCGCGCGCCTGCGCAGGCGCATCGGCCGACGCGACCCGGCAAGCGTCGAAGCCCAGCGTGCGCGCCTTCTCGCGCAGAAGCGTCAGAAGTCGAGATTGGCGTAAGCGACGCTCGGAATCATGCCCGGCAGCCGCTCGGCCAAGAGCGGACGGAACGACGGGCGCGACTTCATGCGCGCATACCAGGTCTTGGCGGTTTCGCTCTCGTCCCACTGCGCGTCGCCCAGATAGTCAATGCACGACAGGTGCGCGGCCGCCGCGAGGTCGGCGTAACTCAGCCGGTCGCCGGCCAACCAGTTGCGGGCCCCGATCAGGTGGCCGATGTAGCGCAGATGATAGCGCAAATTCGTGCGCGCCGCGCGCACGGCCTCCATATCCGGGGCGCCGCCGCCTTGGGCGCTGTTCATGAACCGCTTATAGATCTTCTCTCGCACAATCCACTGGCTAGATTCGTTGAACAGTTTCACGTTGAACCAGTGCGCGAGCCGGCGCGTTTCCGCGCGCGCCAATGGATCCTGGGGCATCAGTCGGCGATCGCCGAGACCGAGGCCCCGCGTCTCGTCAAGATATTCGGCGATCACCTCCGCTCCCGACAGGCTCGCCGTTTCCTCGTCGAGCATGACGGGCGTCGCCCCTTCGGGCGCTATCAATAGGAACTCCCGGCGGCGGTCCCAAGGCCTTTCTTCGACCAGGCGCGGCTCGATCCCCATTTCGCCAAGCACAAGACGGATGAAGCGGGAATGAGGGCAGAAGGGGTGATGATAAAGCGTGATCATTCGGGCCCGAGCTTTAGCACGGTGCAAGCGGGAACGGAGGCGGCGCCGTCGGATTTCATCGCCGGACGCCATCAGATGCGGCGCTGGCGGTTAACCGATGGTTAACCGCGGGGCAGCCGTCGACCCGGCCTGCACGCTCGGTCTGAGCGACGCTTAAGCCGGTCGAGGCCCGCAAGCTCAGCCGTCATTTGGTCAGTCGGAGCGAAGCCACGTTCTCCGCCTTCAGGCGTGAGCCTGCGGCGCCGAACCGCGCCGTGACATAGTTGGCGGCGGCGGCGATCTCGGCGTCCGAATAGGCGTCGCCGAAGGCCGGCATCGCCATCCCCGCTTCACCCGGCCGCCGCCCTCCTCCGAACAGGATAACTTGCGCGACATTGACGCCGGACGGATCGTTGACCGAGCGCGCGCCCGCGATCGTCGCGAGGCCGGAAATCGGACTCTTGCCCGTCCAGCCGTGGCAGCTTGCACAGGCTTCCGCGTAGATCTGCTCGCCAAGTGGATGGCCGCCCGCTGCGGGATTTTGACCGGCGATTGCGTCCGGCGGTTTGGGCGCCGGCTCGCTCGGATTGGCGATCGGCGGAACGGTGCGCAGATAAGCGACCATCGCGGCAATGTCTTCGCTCGTCAGATGCACGAGGCTGAGGTCAACCGCTTCGCCCATCGGGCCGGCCGCCGTGCCGCGTCCCTCGGCATGTCCGGTGGACAGGTAATGCGCAAGCGCCGCCTCGCTCCAAGAGCCGACGCCGCTCGTCGGATCGCTGGTGATGTTGTAGGCGCGCCAGCCGCCGGTGACCGCGCCGGCGAATTTGCGGCGGTTGTCGAGCGCCTGGAACAGGTTGCGCGGCGTATGGCATTCGCCGCAATGAGCGAGCGCCTCGACCAGATAGGCGCCGCGGTTCCACTCGGCGCTCTGATTGGCGTGCGGCTCGAAACGCCGGTCGGCGTTGAACATCATCGCCCAAACGCCCATCGCCCAGCGCTGATCGAACGGAAAGGCGAAGGTATTCGGAATCGCGGGCGCGTTGATCGGCGCGAGGGTGAAGAGATAGGCTTTGATGGCGAGCGCGTCGGCGTCCGTCATGTAGGTGTAACTGGCGAAGGGCATTGCGGGATAAAGCCAGGCGCCGTCGCGCCGGACGCCGCGGTGGACTGCGGCGAGAAAATCCGCGTCGGTGTACTGGCCGACGCCAGTGTCCTTGTCGGGTGTGATGTTGGTCGAATAGATCGTGCCGAAGGGCAGGACGAAGGCCCGGCCCCCGGCGAAGGGTTGTCCCCCGATGGCCGTATGGCAGGCCTCGCAATCGGCGGCGCGGATGAGATAACGTCCCCGGTCGATGAGGCTCGCATCCTTGAGGCTCGCCGGAACGCCGGTTGGATCGGCCGCCTTGTAGTCGCTGAGCGCGACCCGGTCTCGGCCTGCGAAATCGGTCGGCCCTGGGCCAAACACGATCCAGCCGACGACTGCGAGGGCGGCGACGACAACGAGCGCGGCCGCTGCAAGCAGGATGCGCCAAAAGGTCCTCACGCCGCTTTCCTCGGCGCGAGTTGCTTGCGATCGATGGGGAGGCTTCGCAATCGAACCCCAGTCGCCGCAAACAGAGCGTTGGCGAGCGCGGGACCGACGATCGAGGTGCCCGGTTCGCCGATACCGCCCGGCGCCTCGCCGTTTCGTATCAGATGGACCTCAATCGCTGGCGTTTCGTTGATTCGCATCATCCGGTAATTGTTGAAGTTGCTCTGCTGCACCCGGCCCTTGGCGATTGTGATCTCGTTGTAGAGGGCGGCCGTGAGGCCAAAGACGAGGCCGCCCTGGATCTGCGCCTCGACCCCGTCGGGATTGACCGCCGTGCCGCAATCGACCGCCGCAGTCACATGGCGGATCGCGATCTCGCCCTCGTTGTCGACCTCCGCCTCCACGATCGCCGCGACATACGAGCCGAACACGCTCTGGCAGGCGACCCCGCGCCCAACGCGCGCGGGAAGTGCGCCTCCCCAACCCGCCTTCTCCGCCGCAAGATTGAGGCAGGCGAGAAGCCGTGGCTCCTTCTCGAGATGCGCGCGCCGGAAGGCGACCGGATCCTGCCCCGCCGCATGCGCCAACTCGTCCACGAAACTCTCGACGACGAAGATATTGTGTCCCGGACCCACGCTCCGCCAGAAGCAAGTGGGCACAGCCGGCGGCTCTGCGTGAACATATTCGACATGGAGGCTTGGCGTGTCGTAGGGAAAATCAATCGCGCCGTCGACGGCGTCCGAATCGAGCCCATTTTTGAAGGCCGGCGGCGCCCATCGGGCGAGCACCGACGAGCCCGCGATCCTGTGGCTCCAGGCCGCGATTTTGCCATTCGACAGGCTCGCCTGGAAGCGGTCGAAATAGAACGGTCGATAGAGCGCCTGCTGAATGTCCTCCTCACGGGTCCAGACGACTTTCACGGGCCCGTCGACCTTCTGCGCGATGCGCACGGCCTTGGCGATATAATCGACCTCAAGCCGCCGGCCGAAGCCGCCGCCGATCAAGTGATTGTGGACGGTGACTTTCTCGGGCGGCAGACCCGTCACCTTCGCCGCAATCCCTTGCGCGCGGGTGATGACCTGATTGCCGACCCAGATCTCGCAGGCGTCGGGACGAACGTGCACGGTGCAGTTCATCGGCTCCATCGGCGCATGGGCGAGGAACGGCACGTGATAGGTCGCCTCGAGTTTCGTTCCCTCTCCCAGGGCCTTGTCGATGTCGCCGGTCGATTTCGCGACCGCGCCCGCTTTTTCGCTCGCCGTGACGAGGCCGTTGAGCACGTCGGCCGTCGATACATTGGCGTTCGGGCCTTCGTCCCAGGTGATGTCGAGGGCGTTGAGACCCTGCTTGGCGGCCCACATGTGATCGCCGACAACGGCGACGAGATCGTCGAGAACGATGACCTGTCGCACCCCAGCCATGGTTTTCGCCCGCTCATCGTTGACATGCGCGACCTTGCCGCCGAAGACGGGGCAGCTCGCGAGCGTTGCGATCTTCACGCCCTCAGGGCGGGCGTCCATTCCGTAGACGGCTTTGCCATTGACCTTGTCCGGCGTGTCGAGCCGCTTCAGCGATTTGCCGATGAGCTTGAAATTCGCCGCTGGCTTGAGCGGCGGATTTTGCGGCGGCGTTAAAGCGGCGGCGGCCTGGACGAGCTCGCCATAGGCAGCTTTTTGCGCACTCGGATCGTGAAGGACTTCGCCATTCTCCGTCCGGCAGGATGATGGATCGACGCTCCACTTCGCCGCTGCGGCTTGCACCAGCATGGCGCGCGCGGCCGCGCCGGCGATTCGCATCGGCTTCCAGAAGGCGCGGACGGAGGTGGAGCCGCCGGTCACCTGGAACCCGAGAAGCGGGTTCGCGTAAAGCTTGTCGTTCGGCGGCGCCGCCACCGCGGTGACGTGCTCGAAGGGCGCATCAAGCTCCTCAGCAAGGATCATTGACAGGGCGGTGTAGATGCCCTGCCCCATCTCGACTTGCGGGATTGTGAAAGTGACCTTGCCGTCAGGATCGATGCGGACGAAAGCGTTCGGCGCGAAATCCGCGCCCGGATCCGCTGCAAGCGCAACGTTGAGCCGCGGAAAGGAGAGGCTGAGGATGAGGCCGCCGCCCGCGGCGGCTGTCGCCTTCAGCATCGTGCGTCGGGTGAGCTTCGGGGCTGAGGAGATCGGGGTCATGGGCTCAGTCTCCTTCATGCCGACCGGGCGGCTTGCTTGATTGCGGCGCGGATGCGCACATAGGTGCCGCACCGGCAGATGTTTCCGGCCATGGCCGCGTCAATGTCCGAATCCTTCGGGTCGGGCGTGCTGGCCAGCAAAGCGCTGGCGGACATGATCTGGCCGGACTGGCAATAGCCGCATTGCACGACCTCGAGGTCCAGCCACGCCTTCTGGATCTTGCGTCCGGCCTCCGTTTCGCCGATTCCCTCGATGGTGGTGATCTTTCGGTCGCCGATCGAGCCGACCGGCAGCAGACACGACCGGACCGGTTCGCCATCGATCTGCACCGTGCACGCGCCGCATTCCGCGATGCCACAGCCGAACTTCGTGCCGGTCATGCCCAGGACATCGCGCAACACCCAAAGGAGCGGCGTGTCGCCTTCCACATCGACCGTACGGTCGACGCCATTGACCTTGATCGTGGTGGCCATCGCTACCTCACTTTAGTCGCAAATCCTGCACGCGACCTGTCCAACGTCCGTGCTCGCTCGTGGCAGGGGTAATGTAGGGCTCCGCGCCTCATAACGGTAGCGCGGCCGCGCGTCGGACGTTAGCCTCCCCGGCCTGTCCACGAGGCGCAAAACGCCTTCGCGGATCTGGCAATGAGAGAGCCCGCGCCCAGGCGTCGCCAAGATCCGACCCACAACCGGTCGTCCTGCATGACCCGCCATCTTCGCCGTCGCCGCCTCCAAGTCGTTGGAGAGGGGAGATCTTTCGCTGCGGCGCTCCGGTTGGAGCCGACCAATCCTTGGCAGATCCGCGACCCCTCCGATCGTCGGACTTCCTGCGCTGGATTGCTTCGTCGCTCCGCTCCTCGCAATGACGATTCTGCTTGAACGCATCATGCTTGTCTTCGAACGGTCCTGCTTAGTCGACATGACCGGCTTACGCGGCGCCGCCTGCGAGTTTGGCTCGGCGAACGATTGAGATTGAAGCGTTTGCGGCCTGAAAAGCCCAATAATTCATTCGCATTCGGTATCTGGCGCGTGCATGGCCGGCGAAAATGTGCGAACCAATGCCACTGGGGTGCTGTATCGAGGATTCTCGGCCTACCAAACATTGCCCCTAAGAAACTTTGCTCGCCAGGGAGGCCAATCCTCATGCTTCGTCGTTTATTGATGGCCTGCGCAGGCTTTGGTCTGCTCCAAACTCAGGCCTTTGCGGATACCCAAAATCTTGGGACGTTGACCATGTATTTATGCGATGACGGGGAGGACTTATGCAGTAATACCCTGACTTCGACGCCAATTCCCTTGTCGTTCGGACCGTTTACCGAAGATTTTGTTTTCGATCTCGTGAATGATTTTCCAGACGTCCCCAATAACTTCCCCTTGGTTAGGGCGATTGCTACGCTTGAAACCTCCATTCAGGAGGACTTCAGCTCTGCAACAGTTATGCTTTTCAATTCTTACGATCAGCCGATTGACACCAATACTCCGTTTGTACCGAACGGGTCGGCCTTTCAGGCTCAGGCCGAAACGGTGATCTACGCCGGAACTGGCCTGTACGTCGAAGTCAGCGGAGTTTCGAACACGGGCAGCCTCCCGTTGCAGGTCTCCGTCAACGCTTTCGATTTAGGCGGCCCAATCGGCACGCCCGAGCCGTCGACCTGGACAATGATGCTGCTCGGTATGGCCGGCCTTGGTTTCGCGGCGCGCCGGCGGATGAGGTCCGCGCTCGCGATGGGGAAAAGGCGTCCGCGTCCAATTGATCGTAGGAGCGCCGTCGCCTGTCAAAACTGTTCTGTTTGACAGGTCGCTACCGACGGCGAGTCGTTCAATTCAACTCGCCTCCGGGCGCCGTCCAAGAACCCGATCGGCCGAAACCGTCCGGCTGATTGCATTATGCGGTCCAGGCTTTCCGACTAACCCTACAACCCGGTCGTTCCTGAAAGGCCGCGCTCTTTGCCTTGTCGCTTCCAAGCCATTGGCGAAATTGTCTCTTTCGCCTGCCGCATTCCGGTTGCAGCCAACAAATCCTTGGCTTACCGGCGATCCCTCCGTATACTTTCGCTCATGGAAATCCGGAACTTTCCAAACGTCCAGCGGCAAGAAGAGAAGGGCGCGCGATTTCGCCCCGCTCCTGACGGGCGAAATGGAGCGGCGGCGATTTTCTTATTTCCTTCCCTCGTAACCCATTGAAAAGTCACGATTCCGAAAAATAAGCGCTAGTAAACGCTAGCCAATTTACTAGCGCTTACTCGCGTTTATGGCCGTTTTACGCGCGTTTAATAGCGTTTAGGGACGGCGCGCGGACGCGATCGGGCGAGGCTCACCCAGGATCTCGCCCAGGATCTCGCCCGACTGGACGCGCCAGACTTCGGCGGCGTTCATCCGCGCCCAGGCCTCGTTGAGCGAATTGTTGCCGTCGATCGCCCGGCAGGCGTCCTCGATCACGAAGGTCTCGAAGCCTTCGTTGCGCGCGTCGAGCGCCGAATGGGCGACGCAAAAGTCGGTCGCCAGGCCGCAGGCGAAGATCCGCTTCATCCCGCGCGCCTTGAGCATCGCGGCGAGGCCGGTCGTCGTCTTGCGGTCGGCCTCCAGGAAGGCGGAATAGGAATCGACGGCCGAATGCATGCCCTTGCGCAGGATGAGGAAGGCGCGATCGACCGCGAGGTCTGGATGCAGCGCCGCGCCGGGCGTGTCCTGCACGCAATGCTCGGGCCAAAGGGTCTGGTCGCCGTAGTGCAGGCGCTTCGTGTCGAAGGGCTTCGCGTTCTCGTGGCTCGCAGCGAAGGAGGCGTGGGTCGGCGGATGCCAGTCTTGCGTGACGACGACATTCTCGAAACGGCTCGCCAGCCGATTGACAAGGGGCACGATCTCGTCACCCCCTTCGACCGCCAGCGCCCCGCCAGGCATGAAATCGGCCTGCAGGTCGATCGCGAGAAGGACGTCCTGGTCATTGATAGTGATTGCCGAGGCCATCGGGATCAACTCCTCTCACCGCCACGGACGTCCGCCATCGTTTGCGCTCATATTCCAAAACGACGATCAGCGCGAATATCAGCGGCAGGATCAGATAGAGGAGCCGGAACACCAGCAAGGCGGCGACGACATTGGCCTGCGGCACGTCCCGCATCGCGTGGAGGAACGTGAATTCCAATACCCCGAGGCCGCCGGGCGCGTGGCTGATGAGCGCAATCGAAAACGCGGCGACAAAGACCCCGAGGACAATCACGAAGCCGGGATTAGCCGCAGTGGGGAGCGCGAAATAGATGATGCCCGACGCGCCGATCAGCTCCAGAGGGCCGGCGAGCAATTGGCGCGCCGCGATCGACGGCCGGGGGTAGACAAGCTCATGGGCGCCAATCTTGAGGGGAGGAAAATGCACGAGTGCGCCTACGATATAGAGGCTTGGCCCGGCGACGAGCGCCGCCGCGACGGCCTGCCCGAGCCAGAGCGGCGCGCCGGCGAAGCGCTCGGCCAGCTCGGGGTGAAACAGCAGGCAAACACCGCCAACTATGGCCGCGCCGAGCGCGAACGTGAACGAGCAGAACGCGACAAGCCCGCCGATCTCGCCGAGGCTGAGTCCCTTCTCAGAATATGCCCGATATCGCACGACCGCGCCCGAGAACACCGAAGCGCCAATGTTATGGGCGAGCGCGTACGCAGTGAACGACGCCACAGCGACGTATCGCCAACTGAGGCGGCGGCCCAAATGCAGAAGCGCAATCTGATCGTACCAGGCGAGCGCGGCATAGGCGAGCGAGGTCGAACCGATCGCGAGCAGCCACCGAGCGAGCGAAATCGAGAAGAGCGCGCTTTTCAGGCTGGCGAACGACAGCCCGCGCAGATCCTTGAACAGCAGCCACGACGAGACCGCCACCGCGCCGAGACCGATGATCGGCCACGCGGCGTCATGAACGCGCTTCATGCCAGTCCTGAATCTCAACGGCTCACCGCGCGCCGCTCTCCCTCCCTGCCCGAGCGAAGTGGCGAACGCAAGATTGGCGCCTCGCGAGCCGCCTGCGCCCGCAAAATGCCCGAGCTTTACAGAAAGAAGCGAATCATGCGTGACCTTACGCGCTCCGCTTCGCCGCCGGGCAGGAGGATTTTGCCGATTCCCGCAATCGCTACGTCATTGTCGGCTCAAAGGGCGCGCGCTCTCCGAACGGCGTGGGTCTACATTCGCCACGTTTCCCGAGACATCGAGCGCGATCGCGCCGATCCGGCGGCCAATCAATCAACTCGCACGCATGAACCGGCGCCCCGACTTGACGACGTAGCAGCGCCAGCGCATCTGCATGCCCCGCATGCCGACACTCGTTTTGCCTTTTCCAGCGATCAATCCTGTCCTGGTGCAATGGGGGCCGCTGGCCATCCGCTGGTACGCCCTCGCCTATATCGCCGGCCTCGTGCTGGGTTGGCTCATCATTCGCCGGATCGTCTCCGACGACCGGTACTGGAATGGGAAAAAGCGTCCGAGCGCAGAGAGCATCGACGATCTGCTCATCTATTGCGCGTTCGGCGTCATCCTGGGCGGGCGGATCGGCATCGTTCTGTTCTACAATCCACAATATTACTTTTCCCATCCGATCGAGATCTTCAAGATCTGGGAAGGCGGAATGTCCTTTCACGGCGGGCTGATTGGCGCGCTGATCGGCATTCTCCTGTTCTGCCGCCGCTACAAAACGCCGGCGTTGACTGTGCTCGACCTGTGCTCGCTCGTCGCGCCGATTGGCATCTTCCTTGGTCGAATTGCGAATTTCATTCGCCCCGAGCTCTGGGGTCGCCCGACCAATGTTCCCTGGGCCGTCATATTCCCGGGTACGGACGGTCAGCCGCGCCATCCGAGCCAGATCTATGAAGCCCTGCTCGAAGGACTGCTGGCGTTCGTCATCCTCTATGTGCTCGCGCAAATGGGCGCCCTGCGCCGCCCCGGCCTCATCACCGGCGTCTTCGCCATCGTCTACGGCGCGGCGCGCATTTTCAGCGAATGCTTTCGCGAACCCGATCCGCAGCTCGGATACCTCAGGTGGGGGTTGACGATGGGCATGGTCCTGTCATTCCCTCTGATCATCGCGGGGATCGGGGTTCTCGCGTGGAGTTATCGGCGGGGCGTGTCGCCATGACGCAGCTCCTCGACGAAATCAAAGCCATGATCGCTGAGCGTGGGCCGATCACGGTCGAGCAATATATGCAGCTCGCCCTCGCTCATCCGGACCTCGGCTACTACATGAACCGAGATCCATTCGGCGCAACGGGAGACTTCACGACTGCGCCTGAGATATCCCAGATGTTCGGCGAGCTGATCGGGCTGTGGGCGGCTGAAGTGTGGTCAACCATGGGCTCGCCCGACCCGGTGCGCCTCATCGAACTCGGGCCTGGGCGCGGCACGCTGATGGGCGATGCGCTACGCGCCGCTCGCATTGTGCCGGCTTTCCGCACCGCGCTCGACGTCCGCCTCGTCGAGACGAGTCCGTCTCTGGCGGCAATGCAGCACGAATTGCTTGTCGATTTTGGCGTGGCGGTCTCTTGGGCGCAGACTTTAAAGGAAGTCCCTGACGGCCCCGCGATTGTGATCGGCAACGAGTTTCTCGACGCCCTGCCCGTACGCCAGTTCGTGCGTGTGAACGGCCAGTGGCGCGAGCGCACAGTGCGCGTCAACGGCGACGGCGCGCTTGTCTTTGCCGTCGCCGACAAGGCCGAACCCTATATCAGAGCCAATGCCGCAAACGGCGAAATCCTTGAAGTGAACCCTTCGGCGCATCGGGCGATGTTTGAGCTCGGCGCGCGGCTCGCGAAGCAGGGCGGCGCGGCGCTACTGATCGATTATGGCCACGTGGTCACCCGATTCGGCGACACGCTGCAGGCCCTGCGCGCGCATCGCTATGTCGACCCGCTCGTTGCGCCGGGCGAGTGCGACCTCACCGCGCATGTCGATTTTGCGGCCATGGCGCGCAGTGCAAGCGCAGCCGGCGCCGCCGTCTATGGGCCGATCGACCAAGGCGATTTCCTGCGCGCGATCGGCATCGACCTGAGGACAAAAGCGCTTGCCGAGCGCGCCACGCTTGACCACGCAGAGGAATTTGAGCGGGCGCGGGCGAGGCTGGTGGGCAAGGGCCAGGGCGAAATGGGCGCTCTGTTCAAGGCAATGGCGATCGCCGACCGTAGGCTCCGCCCGCCCCCCGGGTTCCAATCCGCAGCCGCGAAATCCGCGTGAGCGCGACGCAATTCCTGACCGCGGAATCGCTGCGGATTCCTGGCGTCGCGCATGGTTTCTTCACGCGTGTCGGCGGAGCCTCGCAAGGCGTCTACGCGTCGCTGAACGCAGGCGTCGGCTCGCGCGACGCGCCGGAAGCGGTGACCGAGAACCGCGCTAGGGTCGCTGCTGCGCTCGGAGCAGCGCCGGAGCGTCTCGCCGTGCCGTTCCAGATTCACTCGCCCGACGCTGTCGCCATAAGCGAACCTTGGCCGGCAGATGCGCGCCCCCGGTGCGATGCGCTGGTGACGGCGACCCCGGGCCTCGCGCTCGGCGTGACGGGCGCTGACTGCGGCATGATCCTATTTGCCGACCAGCGCGCGCGCGTGATCGGAGCGGCGCATGCGGGCTGGAAAGGGGCGCTGACGGGAGTGATCGAAGCAACAGTGACGGCGATGGAGCGGCTTGGCGCCAAGCGCGGCGACATTGTCGCCGGGCTCGGCCCGTGCATTGGGCCCAGGTCCTACGAGGTTGGCCCAGAATTCGTCGCCGCCTTCGAGGGCGCGGGCGACGACACGGCCCGCTACTTCACTCCAAGCCGCAGAGAAGGCCGCTCCATGTTCAACCTCAACGCCTATATCGCCGAACGCGTGGCGCGCGCTGGGATCGGACGCTTCGAGGATCTTGGCCTCGACACCTACGCCGACGAACGCCGCTTCTTCAGCTACCGCCGCGCCACGCATCGGAAGGAGCCGGACTATGGCCGGCTGATGTCGGTCATCGTAATGAATTGAACCCCTGAACCGCGAGTCTGGGTTGCTTGACAGCCGCTCTGCGCGCGATCAATTAAGACCCGATCCATTTTGTTAGGGATCGGCGCCAAGTCGAAAACGGCGCCCTGAAGGGGACTCCGCATGTTCGCTCAGGCCTCGGCGAACCGCCTTGCGCGCGGTGGCGTCCACCTGGCGCTGGCGCCGCCGATGATGGCGCTGCTGCTTGTCGCGAGCCTGGTCGTCCTGCTCCTGATCGATAAGCCGGAGCACGTCGGCCTCGCCGGCTTCGCCTGCCTGATCGCGGCTGTCGCGGTGTGGCTCACCCACCGCACGCAAGACGCGCGCGAGCGGCTCGTGGAGGCGCGAGCGTGAGCGACCGGCGCTTGCGGCACGCCGACAGCGCCGCCTTCCGACATGCGATGCGGGCGCTTCCCTCCGGGGTCGCGATCGTCGCCTGCGGCGAAGACGAAGCGCGCGCCGGCTGCACGGCCATATCGTTGACGTCCCTGTCGGTCGCCCCGCCGACGCTCATCGTGTGCCTCGCGCGGTCGTCCTCGACGCTCGCCCGATTGCGCGAGGTGGGCGCATTTTCGATCAGCCTGCTCGCCGCGCGGCACCAAGCGCTCGCCCATCGCTTCAGCGGGCACAGCGGCGTGCATGGAGCTCGCCGCTTCGACTTGGGCCGCTGGATCACGCTCTCGACCGGCGCCCCTGTCCTCGCCGATGCGATCGCAGCGTTCGACTGCCTGGCCGAGGAGGTCATCGAGCGCCACTCCCACGCGGTCATCCTCGGCGCCGTCGTGAACCTCAAAGAGGGCCCCGGCGAACCCGTCCTCATTCGTCGGCGCGGAGAGTACGCGACCCTCGTTTGAGACCCCGATTGCTCTGCCGCATCCCACGCAGGAACGGCGCCAATTCCCGGGCGTTTAGCCGCCGCGCAGCACCCGCCCTGCGACCGCGTCAAGCTTCTTCACGAGTTCGGGATCGCGATGGGCGGGAGACGTGATAATGGCGAAATCCAGCGAGCGGTCCGATCCGGCCGGACACGCTTCGTGCTCCGCGGGAAATTCGCGCAGCGTCCGGGCGACGACCGCGCTCGCCTTGTTGGCGTTCTCACCCATGACCTTGATCACCGAGGCCACATCCACCGCGCCGTGCTCCTCGTGCCAGCAGTCATAGTCGGTGACCATGGCGATCGTCGCGTAGGAAATCTCGGCTTCGCGCGCCAGTTTCGCCTCGGTCGCGCCGGTCATGCCGATGACGTCCGCGCCGCCCGCCTGAAAGCGGAGCGACTCCGCCAGCGACGAAAACTGCGGGCCTTCGATGCAGACGTAGGTCCCTCCGTCGCGGCAAGCGACTGTCTCCGCTTGAGCCGCGGCGACGAGACGGCGGCGCATGAGCGGCGCGATCGGATGCGCCATCGAGACATGCGCGACGCAACCGTCCCCGAAGAAGCTGGTCTGGCGCTTATATGTGCGATCGTCGAACTGATCGATCATGACGAACATGCCGGGATAGAGCTCGCGGTGGAACGAGCCGCAGGCCGATAGCGCGATGATGTCCGTGACGCCGGCGCGCTTGAGAGCGTCGATGTTGGCGCGATAGTTGATCGTTGAGGGAGAGAAACGATGGCCGCGGCCATGGCGCGCCAAGAACACCGCTTGCGTTTCGCCCACCCGCCCAAAGCGTAAGGAATCGGAGGGATCGCCCCAGGGCGTGGCGATTTTCTCCTCGCGCAGGTCTGTCAGGCCAGGCAGATCATAAACCCCCGAGCCGCCGATGACCCCAACAATTGCTTTGGACATGCTCACCCCGCTCCATCTAGAGCGGCACACTTCCTAAGGGTTGCAGCGCGATCATCGCGCGGCCCGGAGGTCGCTCGTTTTCTAGTGCGCGGATTCCCAGATCCGCTTCTTGACGAAATAGAGCAACACCGCAAAGACGATGAGGAAGATCATGACCCGGAGGCCAATTCTCCTGCGTTCAAGAAGATTGGGTTCAGCCGCCCAACTGAGAAAGGCTGCAACATCCTTGGAGTAGTTTTCTAGAGTGGGAGGCGTGCCGTCCTTGTAATCGACCGCACCGTTGGTGATCGGCTGCGGCATCGCGATTCTATGTCCGGGGTAATATAAATTCCACTGCGGATCATCGGCCTTCGTATAACCGTTCAGGATCGCGTGGATGTAATCCGCGCCCATCTCCTGATATTCCAAGCCCGGCAGCGCGTCGAGGACGAACCACGGAAAACCGCGCTCGAACTTCAGCGACTTAGCCAATAGCGCCATGTCCGGAGGCGCCTTGCCGAGCGTCGCCGCGGCGGCCTGGTCGTTCGGATAGGCTTCAGGACGAGGAATGATGTCGGCTGGCGTTGCGGGGCGCTTGAAGATTTCGCCCTTCTCGTTGGGCTCGGCGTTGGTGACTTGATAAGTGGCGGCGAGCGCCCTGACCTGATCCTCGCTGAAGCCTGGGCCGCCGGGCTCGGCGAGCGTGCGGAAAGGAATGCTGAGCGCGTGACAGGCGCTGCAGACCTCCTTGTAGACCTGGAAGCCGCGCTGAAGCTGGGCCTTGTCGTAGATGCCGAACATGCCCCCGAAGCTCCAGCTCTGACGAGGGGGGTTCGGCTGGTCAGCGTCGCTCTGTGCGAGCGCCAGCCCGCTCGAGCAGGCGAACGTCACGACCACAAGAGCGAGCGCGGAGCACTTGACACGGATCATCGTTGAAATTTCCTTGGAAACAGTCCGCATCATTCTGCCGCAGCCACCGCGGTCTTGGTCTTCGTCAGCACCGCGTCGGCGATCGACGTGGGGATCGGCTTCGTCCTCTCCGCAAAGCTCAGAATGGGCATGATGATGAGAAAGAACGCGAAATAGCCGAACGTTAAGATGCGCGCGATCAACGCAAGCCCCTCGGTCGGCTCCTGCGAGCCGAGGTAGCCGAGGCCAATGCCGATCGCGACGAAGAGCCAGAAGAAAAATCGGTAGGTGGGACGGTACTTCGCCGACTTGACCGGCGAGCGGTCGAGCCACGGAATAAACGCGAGCACGACAATCGCCGACACCAGAACGACCACGCCCCAAAACTTGCTCGGGATCGCACGCAACATGGCGTAGAACGGCAGCAGGTACCATTCCGGCACGACATGCGCGGGCGTCGCCAACGGATTGGCGGGGATCGAATTGTCGGCGTCGAGGAGATAGTTGGGGATGTAGAACACGAGCCAGGCGTAAAGGATGAGGAATACCGACAGGCCGAAGACGTCCTTGATCGTGGCGTAGGGCGTGAACGCGACCGTGTCGCGCTGAGGGTCTTTCACCTCGATCCCGTCAGGATTGTTCTGGCCCGAAACATGCAGCGCCCACACGTGCAGTCCCACGAAGGCCGCGATGATGAACGGCACCAGGTAGTGAAGCGCAAAGAACCGGGTCAAGGTCGGGCCCCCGACGGCGAATCCGCCCCAGAGCCAGTGAGCGATCGAGTTGCCGACGAACGGAATTGCCGAGGTGAGGTTCGTGATGACGGTCGCCCCCGCAAAGCTCATCCCGCCCCAGGGCAAAACATAACCGAAAAAAGCCGTCGCCATCATTAGGACGTAGATGATGACGCCGATGATCCAAAGAAGTTCGCGCGGCGGCTTGAAGGAGCCGTAATAGAGGCCGCGAGCCATATGAATGTAGCAGGCGAAGAAGAACAGCGAGGCGCCGTTGCTGTGCAGATAGCGGATCAGCCAGCCGTAATTGACATCGCGCATGATGTTCTGGACCGAAGCGAACGCCTGGGTCGACGAAGGGATGAAATGCATGGCGAGAACGACGCCGGTGACGATCTGCGCCACCAGCATGAAGGACAGAATCGCGCCGAACGTCCACATGTAGTTGAGATTGCGCGGCACCGGATAGGCGATGAACGAGGAATGGACCAAGCCAAAGATCGGAAGACGCGACTCAAACCAGCGCCCAATCGCGCTTTTGGGAACGTAGGTCGAAGGACCGCTCATGTCGTGGATCTCTGATGGACGTGGAGGCGAAGATTGGTGAGGAAGGAGTTGCGGTCGGTCAACCTTTACCCTGGCGTGGGCGAGGAAAGCATTTTGCGGGCCACCGCCAATGCCGACGTCTCAAGCCCGAACGCCCCGATGGTTGGACGGGAGGAACGTCGACGATTCGGTCCATTGATGGTCAACTCAACCCCCAACGTGCGTTCCCCGGCTCCCGCGGGGTAACGACCTTGAATTGGTTCGAGGCGGCTTTTCGCATCGATCGAATTGGATGTCCATAGCCCGAAGCTTCACGCTTCTCTCTCGGGCTCGGGGCATTCTCCGAACGGCCCTTTCCGCCGTCAACCTCTTGCTTTCGCGCGCAATATGACGAAGCCGGCCGCTCCCCTCCTGCTCGCTTTGTTCGAGCCGGACATCGCACAAAATACCGGCGCCATGATGCGCACCTGCGCGTGCCTCGGCGTGGATGCCGCGATCATCGAACCGGCGGGATTTCGGATCAGCGACAGCCGCTTCCGCCGCGCCGCGATGGACTATATCAACGCTCTCTCCATCGAGAGCTACAATTCGTGGGCGAGCTTCGCGGAGTGGCGCGCCGCCAGTCAGCGCCGGCTGGTCTTGTTAACGACAAAAGGCGAGACGTGTTTGTGGGATTTCGCTTTCCATGAAAAGGATATTATCCTAGTGGGGCGGGAGTCGTCCGGCGTTCCCGAGGCTGTGCACATTTCGGCTGATGTTCGAGTGTATATTCCTATCCAACCTCCCCTGCGTTCTTTGAACGTCGGGATCGCCGCAACCATCGCGATGACTGAGGGATTGCGACAGCTTGGACGCTTGCCGTCCTCACGGAAAGGTGAACGTTGAGGAGCGCCCAAGGCGAAAAACGCGGTCGTGACAACGACCGGCGGACCAGCGATTCTGGTTCTGTAGCGCCGTTAGGGATCGGCCGGGAGGTCGCGATAAGCGAACAGAGCGCCGTTCGCGTGCTCATCGCCGATGACCATCCACTGATGGTCGGCGGTTTGCGTCAAGCCGTGCTCGCGGCGTCGCCCGATGCTGAAATCGCAGTCGCGCACGATTTCGACAGCATGGTCGCCGCGCTGGACGTTTCCCCGGATACCGATCTCGTGCTTCTCGATCTAGCGATGCCAGGGGTTCGCGGATTTTCCGGACTCCTGTTTCTGCGCTCCGAGCGTCCGTCCACTCCCGTGATCGTTGTTTCGGGCAACGAAGAGCGCGCGGTCATCCGCCATTGCATGGAATTCGGCGCCGCGGGCTTTATTCCAAAGACCAATTCCCTCGATACGATGCGGGCGGCAATCGCCCAGGTCCTGGACGGCGGCCGATGGACTCCTCCCGACTTCGATTTGAACGCGGCTCCCAATGGCGAGTCGAGCGCGATGGCGCGGCGGCTTGCTTCGCTCACCCCGCAGCAGATTCGCGTGCTGATGATGCTGTCGCAAGGCCTGCTGAACAAGCAGATCGCCTACGAACTCGGCGTCTCGGAGGCGACCGTCAAAGCGCATGTGTCGGCGATCTTCCAGAAGCTCGGCGTCGAGAGCCGAACGCAGGCCGTCATTCTCGCGACCAAAATCGAGACGGCGCAAGAATTGCTCATCGCGTCGTAAAAGCAGGAAATGTTCGCGGTCGTCATCGCGAGGAGCCCGAAGGGCGACGCGGCGTCATCTCTGGATCGCTTCGCTTAAGCTCGCAATGACGATGGCGGTTCAACAAGTCGCAAAGCGCTCCGGCCTTCCCCAGGCTAGCGGCGGCCATCAGGCCGTAGGCGCTCCCTCACCCCCGACCCCGGTTCTGTCTGTTGCCGATAAGATCCGTCACGACCGCGGGATCGGCCAAAGTCGAGGTGTCGCCGAGCGCGCCATACTCGTTCTCCGCGATCTTGCGTAAGATCCGGCGCATGATTTTGCCGGAGCGTGTCTTTGGCAACATCGGCGCGAACTGAACGAGGTCAGGCGAAGCGAACGGCCCGATTTCCTTGCGCACCCAGGCGACCAGTTCCTTGCGCAGATCCTCGCTCGGCTCGAGTCCGCTCATCAAGGTCACGTAGGCGTAGATGCCTTGGCCCTTGATGTCGTGCGGATAACCGACGACCGCGGCTTCCGACACTTTCGGATGCGCAACAAGCGCGCTCTCGACTTCGGCCGTGCCCATCCGGTGGCCGGACACGTTGATGACGTCGTCGACCCGTCCGGTGATCCAGTAATATCCGTCCGCGTCGCGGCGCGCGCCATCGCCGGTGAAGTACTTGCCGGGATAGGCGGCGAAATATGTGTTCACGAAGCGGGCGTGATCGCCGAACACGGTGCGCGACTGACCCGGCCAGGAGTCGGCGATGACGAGGTTGCCCTCGCACGCGCCTTCCTGAACCTTGCCCTCGGCGTCGACGATCTCGGGAATGACGCCAAAGAACGGTCGTGTCGCGGACCCGGGTTTGAGCTTGATCGCGCCGGGCAGTGGGGAGATGAGAATGCCGCCGGTCTCGGTCTGCCACCAGGTGTCGACGACCGGGCAGCGGCCGTCGCCTACGACGCGGTGATACCATTCCCAGGCTTCCGGATTGATGGGCTCGCCGACCGAACCCAGAAGACGAAGCGAAGCGCGGCTCGTTTTCTTGACCGGCTCCTCGCCCGCGCCCATCAGCGACCGGATGGCGGTCGGCGCGGTGTAGAAGGTGTTGACCTTGTGCTTGTCGATGACCTCCCAGAACCGGCTCATCGACGGATAGTTCGGAACGCCCTCGAACATGAGGGTCGTCGCGCCATTGGCCAGAGGCCCGTAGAGAATGTAGCTGTGGCCGGTTACCCAGCCGACATCGGCGGTGCACCAATAGATGTCGCCCTCGTGATAATCGAAGACATATTGATGCGTCATCGAAACGTAGACGAGATAGCCTCCGGTCGTGTGCAGAACGCCCTTCGGCGCACCCGTCGAACCTGACGTGTAAAGGATGAACAGCGGGTCCTCCGCGTTCATGGGCTCGGGCGGGCAGTCCGCATTCACCAGCTGCTTCAGCCTCATGCAGCCAGACGTCGCGCCCGTGTCGCCAGCCGACGTGGTCGCCCGTGTGCTTGACAACGATGACGGTCTTGACGCCGCCCACTTTCTCGATCGCCGCATCGACGTTCGCCTTGAGGGGAACTTTCCGGCCGCCACGCAGACCCTCGTCCGCGGTGATAACGACGTCGGATTTGGCGTCCGCGATGCGGCCGGCGATGGCCTCGGACGAGAAGCCGCCGAACACGACGGAATGGATGGCGCCAATGCGCGCGCAGGCGAGCATCGCATAGGCCACCTCGGGAATCATGGGCAGGTAGATCGTGACCCGATCGCCCTTCTTGACGCCGTGGCTTTTCAACACATTGGCGAAAAGTCCGACCCGGTGCGCAAGCTCCGCATAGGTGATGTGTTTGGACTTCGAGGGATCGTCGCCTTCCCAGATGATCGCCGTCTGGTTGGCGCGCTTGGGCAGATGCCGATCGATGCAATTGTGAACGACGTTGGTGACGCCGTCCTCGAACCATTTGATCGAGACGTTGTGGGTGTCGAACGACGTGTTCTTGACCTTGGAGAAGGGCTTGAACCAGTCGATGCGCTTGCCGTGCTCAGCCCAGAAGCCCTCCGGGTCGCTCACCGACCGCTTGTACATCTCCTCGTACTTCGCGGCATTGACCCAGGCGCGCTTCGCCCATTCGGCCGGAACGTCATACGCCTTGTCGGACATGGGCTCCTCCCAAACAAAAAGGTCGCGCGGAGTTTACTCTCCCGCAAAAAAGATAAGACGTAACTATGCCCTAACGAGGGGTAATCTGACTACCCAAACTTATTGATTTTGTTTAGATTTTATACGTCAAAAAATTGGGAGCTAACCGACAGCTAGCTTTAGGCGCCCAAATCCCGTCGGCTCCGTCCAGCAATTGGCCCTTCCCCCTGCGGGCCTAGCGCGCCTCCGTGGCGCCTATTTCAGCCACGACCGCTACCGACATAGGCTCGCTCAAGGATCACGGTCCCTGGGCTTTCCTTGTGCGGCCTTAAGGACATATCAAATCTGGCTTGATTCGTTTGTCCGAGTGTGGTCGGATTGCTGCGCCAATGTAACCTTAGCTCCAAATCCGAGAAACTGAAGGCGTGCTAATCCGGGCGACCTAATATGGTCCTGCTTGGTCCCCACTATCTCGGGTGAAGGAACCTCAATCACTAGGCTCGCCCGACACGGATCAAGTCCGGAGTCATAAGCGCGAGAAGGCCATGGGCAATCCCTAAACAACGCCCTAGTTGCGCCCAGGAGCGCGGCTGGCCTCTTGCGAGGATTGTACCTATCGATTCTAGCTCTACCAGACCGCCTACTCTCGCCCAGAGAGGCGGTGGAATATCTCCAAACGCGCTACGGCATAAACATCAGCATTGCCTCGTTCTATTCAATGATCAGCCGTGGCGATGCGCCCAAACCAACGTACTTCAGGCGTCGCCCCAAGTTCATCGCTGCCGACATTGACGAATGGGTGCGTGGCAATACGTCTCGTGATCGGAAGTGAGGGGCGAACGATGGCAACGTTTACAATAATAATCAACAAACAGGTCACTGCATCATACGTGGTTACAGCTGACACAGACGATGCCGCTGCGATGGAAGAGTTGGAGAACGAAAAACTTAGATCGTTGGAATATGAAGAAAGCTTAAACCTAGATTGGGAAGACTTAGGTATCAGGCCAGACGTCATCAGTGTTGATTTAATACCTTCCGACGAAGAGGATTAAGTCGTGGGCGCTGCTCAGTGGTCTGCCCGAGCAGCGCCACCATACTACTCGGAGGAATAACCGATGACTAAGTTCGTTGTCGAAGTGAGGCTACTTTGTCGCTACAACATTGAAGCCGAAACCAAAGAACAAGCTCTAGGTCTAATTTGGGAACAACCCCAAGCTGGCCTAGATTTCTTGTGTGAACCTGGTATTGTAGGTGAACCAAACATTGTCATAATGACTGAGGAAGAATATAAATCAACCCATAAGTGAGTGTGGCTTTACTGTGGGGCGCAACGTAGGCTGGTTGCGCCCCACAGTGTTATTAGGCCGCCTGGACGATGCGAGACTTTCTTTCAAACTCTGCGATCTGCTTTTCCAATTCCTCTGCTGATAGATTGGCCGGATCAAAGCCATCGTCAGACTTCGTTATTAGGGTGGTAGAACTGCCCCATTTCTGTGGCCTACCCGCGATCAAGTGCAAGCGCCTAACCTCTACCCTCAGCTTTGCGCTCGTTATCCTGGCCGGGTCCAGGACGCGCTTCTCAACGCCCTTGATCTTAACCACATCGAAGTCGCGCGCTGCTTCGTCCGGTATCTGAATAATTTGCTCTTCAAATATGGACAATCTGTCCTGCAGTGACTGATCGAACAAGATCCTGAACTCCGAGTGTTCGCGTAGCCACTGATTGCAGCGCCTCACTGTCGGCATGTGATCGTCAAGGCAAATGACAGTCAGCAATTCACCAGAAGCAATGCGCTCACATAGCTCGCTCGCAAGCATGTCCGAATACGCGAGACCATCCTTGCGCTGCCTGGTGCGCTCCAGTTGCTCTCGTTCAATTCGCTGGCGCTCTTGCTCTTTGGCCTTTAACCGCTTCACTCTCTAGCACAGCGTTGCGAAACGCATCAGACTCACCTTCCCAAATAGCAATATCGCTACTGAACAGCTTTTCATCAGACATAGCTGCATATTTTGCCGCCGCGCTCATGTACGTGCTCATTTCTCTAACCTCTCATTTTGCTTTTCCGCTTCCTGCAAACGCCTCAATTTCTCTTTTAGTAATATGACTTTGCGAGCATTAAGCGACGCTAAATATAATTCCAAGTTCCGTGCCGCATACCCTTCCATCATTGCTCTAATGTCGCGTTTAAATTTAGTCTCAAAGCGATTGATGCGCCCATCACGCCTACCCCTCATTAACTATAACCTCTACGATCTCAGGATCAGCATTAGGGTCAGGCTGTCTCATAGATTGCCTTTCCTCAGCAATCTTCTTTCTCACCTTGTTATTCTTCCACATTCTCGCGGCTTTGTTGCGAAGCGGCTCTTTCGGCTGATCTATGTCTTTGATCACGTCAAAGCTCTCAGGTCTATACTGCTTCTCTACATAACATAGTCTTTGCATGAAAGCAAGAGGCAATCTAGCGGACTGCTTGCCTTTCTTTTGATGTAGTGGATACCAAACGAAAAGGCAAGTTGTTTGCCTTCATGAACTATACACATGGTCTATGCCTAAACTATAGGCTTGCCTTCTGCCGATCCTTGCGGTATTAGTAGAACTGTTCGACGTTTCGACTTTGTGAGGAGCATCATGGCTAAGATTACGCGAACTGAGTACATCTTCAACAGCAAGAAGCGCCCAAAGCGCATCACCTATTCTGATGTGAGAAAAGCAGTCCAAGCTGGCGCAATCAGCGTATATTTTGAGGGTGGCAAAGTACTCATTGATGAAGACGAGGCCGATGCTTTATTTCTTAGAGAAAATGAGAGCGAGAGTATTTGGATCAAGGTCCGAAAAAACTGATTTGTTTGCGTGAGGTTTAGCCATGTCAGAGGTCATTGACCTGTTCGGAAAGCCATACAGACGCGCACCAATCATATCCTTGATGAAGGCAACGTCATTCCACGAATATAACGCACAGTTTATTGACAAGGATGCTTATGAAAAGACAATCCTCAGCAATGACTACATGAATTCAGTAAATAGAGATTCATGGCGCAGAGCGATAGATTATTTGAACAGAGATAACGCCCAGGTTCTTAAGAATGGTCGTCTCATAATAGCGCACAAATTTACAAATGGACAAGTACAGGATTGGAGTCAGAAAACCTTTCGTGAATACTATAAGCATGAAAAGGTGTACGTGTTTAGCCTCTATGGCGCTTCTGCGATGGTGCAAAGTAAATATGAGGAAATAACGCCGATCTGGCTCAGTAGTCCATTAAGGCGCAGATATAACAGCTATGAGGAATACCTCAAGAGCTGAGGTATTCACGGGTTTAAGGTAGCGCACCATGTCAGGTCCAAAGATTATGCCAAATGACGTTGAGGCACCTCCCACTGTGTCAGAAGCTATATCAGACAATATTAAAGTGGTAGGACCGCCGGGAAAAGACCTGGAGCGCCCACCAACTCTAGCTGAAGCAACTAAAAATCATCGCGAGACGGTGGAATCACATCTAGCAGCGCCCAAACTAGTGGCTCGGCCCATAGGCGAAATAGAACTATCACAGTTAACTGCATTAAAGAGCCAGTTGCGTACTCTTGAATCATGGGGCGCGATTGTCACATTAATGAACAAACACTATGCTTTCATCACTATGGACAAGTCATACGTTATACAGGAGTTGGGAGAAGAGATCAAACTGATAACAACCGAGACGTTCACTAAGCAGTTCAACAACTGCAAGCTATCCTTCGATTTAACAGAAGCCAAGAAATACACCAACGTTGCCATCTATTGGCTCGGCTCTACCGGCATGAGGGACGTTGATAAATTTGTTTTTGACCCGCAGCATAAGTACGATCCCAATTCACCCATATTTAACAAGTGGCGCTACTTTAAAACCAATCCAATCAAGGGAGACTGTAGCCTAATCCTCAATTACATTATGGATGATATTTGCAATAAAGATGAATACAAATACAAATGGCTCATGTCCTGGTGCGCCCATATGTTCCAGCGTCCTTGGGAGAAGCCAGAGATTGCCGTTGCCATATTCGGTCTAAAGGGCGTTGGCAAATCCATGCTCTTCTGGATGCTGCGCACACTCATGGATGGAAAACTGCGCGCTGGCGAGGCCAACAGGTACTATCACAAGGTTGCTAAGAGCAAGGGACTATTCCCCAGGTTTAACGCGCATATGGAAGAAAACATTCTACTCGTTTCGGAAGAAATTTCGTTCGTGAGAGACAAGGAAATTGTTGGTCCACTCACGGACTTCATCAGCAGCGATACTGTCAATGTAGAGATCAAGAATGGCCCAACCAGGGACGTGCCATCCTACTCACGCGTAGGCATCACGCTCAACGACGAGCATATCGTACCAGCTAGCCAAGATGAGCGCCGCTACGCGGTCTTCAGAGCCTCCGCAGCGCACCAAGGAAACAAGTCATATTACAAAGCCATTATCAATCAGTTTAATAGCATGGGCGCAGAGGCGCTCATGTATGAGCTCATGCATTGGGACATTTCAGTATTCGATATCAGACAGCATCCTGATACTAGGCGAATTAGGAGATCAAAAGATTGAAAGTCTAACAGGTGTCAAGAAATGGGCCTATAATGTTGCCGAAGAAGGCCGCTTACCACTATTTGAAAGGATCATCAAAGAAGGTTATTATGATGCGGGAGGCGTTTGGATTAAAGGTAAGATCCAGCAGCGATTGCTTCCAGATGGATCATGTCGCGTCATCACTCGTTGGCTTTTCGAGCATTATCTCAAATTTGAGAAAGATTTAACAATCAAACAGAGGATTGATATTACCACTTTCGGCAAGCAGTTGCGCTCCATCATTCCTTCCACTTACAAAGAGCGTAAGATCCCAAATTGTGCAGAATATAATCTCAAGAATCACTCAGGTACTTTCGATGCTTATGTTCTTCCATCACTCAAGGTTTTTAGGGAGAATATTGAAAAGGCTATAGGTTCTACCATTGTTTGGGATAACGATATAGATGAGTGGGACGCCGAAATTGATCTTGCCAATCAAGGCTCGTTTTAATGTTGCGCTCCCAAGATAAATGGATAATAATTCGAGGGATTTATTCTTTCGGAAATTCTTTAAGGGCTCGTTTCCACAGTTATGGTCAGTATAGAAATCGACGTTTCTATACACCTGTTCCTTGTTTTATTTCAACGCGCTGGGTCGAAATGTAGTACAGTTTGTTTAACGATTACAATGGGTTGCGCGATGTTAACACCTCACGCTGGTTTTCCCAGGAGCTGGCTCACTTCGCTCGGCAAAAAATATTTTGCAGCAAATATACTGCTGGGATACTGGGTTGCTGGGAAATGCCTGCTAACACCTTGTTATCTCTACATATTTCCTTCCCAGTAAAAAACCGAAACAGGGAAACAGGGAAGAAGTGTAGAATAGAATATGGTGCGCTACAGAAAATGAACTATAGCCGATGCCCACAATAGTGTGCGCTACTATGAGCGAAAGTGAAGCCATAATCTATAGCCTATGGATTACTGGGCGCAACGAATCGCCCGCCTCCGAACCCACAATCCTCCCGATCAGCACCCAAAGCCCACGAGCTAGAGCCTATCGACCAGCGAGCCGAGATGACTGGGGCGCAACTAGAGCCCAGCGCTCGTGGCCTTTGCCGATAAGCACGTGACTTGGGCCACTGACCATGAGCTATGGGAAGCGCAACTCTTGCCCTTAGCCAAGCCCACAGACTGCCTCATGGGCGCTTCCCTGCCCTATGCCTAGCGCTCAGGATCGTAGCCTCTCCAGCCTCCTGCTAAAGCCTAGTTTAGACATGACTTCCGGCTCAGCAGAATCTCATCGCTGCTACTTCGGAACATTAGGAGTCGTTTCAAACGACTCCTAATTTCCTAAAGCTAATGTTATCTCGCTTGTGTTTTCTAGAACTTACACCTTCATGCCCATGGCCCGCCTGTCGAGCGCTCAGAGCCTATCGCCCACCATGCCTGGCCTCGGCTCGCAAACAAGAGGCCCGTATCCAGCCATGAAATCACCCAGTCATTCTGTGCGCTGCTAGCTATCACCGCACTAGCAACGTAATTTAGCCATTAAACCATTGATATCGTTGCGCAATCAGATACATCAATTTGCCTATAAAGGGCAATATTGTCTAACAATTACAGGGGCTTAGCCAGACATACCATTGAAAGTGGGTGATTGTAGCATGTGGGAGCCGCGCAGTCGATGCATGAAACCACGGGCAATGGGGAGTGGCGTTAGACTGTGGTGCGGCGCTCGGAATGGCCGATTTCACCTGTTTCAGATGGCCACCGCCACGTGACCCCCTCCGGAAATGCCTCAGAAATCTGACAACGTGAAAATCACCTACAATACCACACAGTAGATCCATAATCGGCGCAGACGATGGATCGCCACGGAACGGGCAAGCCCGAAATATGACGATGCATTTGCCCTAGCATGATTGGCTCGCGACCCCCACGTTAGCCGCATGGATAAAACTCACACGGAATTAGAGCCGATCCAGCTAAAGGACTATTCAGGCTGGTATGTGCGAATTACGCTCCCCCAGGGAGTGGAACACCACATTAGGTCTTTCAAAACAGAGACCGAAGCAAAAACGTGGATTGTCGAAAATTCGGCCGGGTGGCTCACAAACTACAGTGGCTCCACATTATAAGAACCTCGCTAGTAGCCGTCCTTATACTCCTTCGCCATCTTCACCCTCTTTTTCAGGCGAAATTTCCATCATCACTACAATCTCTGGGGCGCTACCATTGCTATGTGAAACCCAATCTAAGCTCCTGAGATTGTCGTCATTCTCTAACCACACCCTCAACTTTTCCTTTGCCATGTCAATTGTGTCTCCCTCCACATTTGTAAGAGCTACTTCCTGGCGTATGATCCTGGCTTGAAACATTGGCATTTCATCTTCTCCCTTTAGCAATGGCTGATGGGCCAATGTCGATAATCAATCCACCACACAGCTATGGTGCGCCACCATTAGCGGCGCGAGCTATATTTTGATTCACTGCTGATCGGATTTTACTCCAGAATGCTTTCCCGGAATTTGGATCCTTCGTCGCGATGAAAACGCTAAAAGCCGGTATAATGAGGGCCAAGAATTCTAGTCCAATCGAAAGTAAACTTAATATAGTCCTTGTGATGATACCAATTCCTGGTGTAATAACTATTATGAAGACGACCGCTAGATAGCTTATGATATACAGATAAATAAGCGTGATGAGCACGAGAGGTAACACTTTAATAAATGGTAGTAGTCTTTTGGCGATGATGGTCGTCCGTATGGTAAAAGTCGGCGGCACGGATAATTTTACCAATGATGATCGAGCTGAGTATCTCATATGATAGAGTTTTGCGTTTTCATCATTTGTTAATACTCTGGCGTGGGCTTTGAGTAATGATTTCCTAATGCCCATAAATATACCTAGCAATACAACTCTCAATCTATTCCCTGAATACATCAGAAGAATGATCGGACTAAACTTATGTAAATCTACAATCGCTCCATAGAAGTTTATTGTGTCTACAATTCGAAATATCAATAACAGTAACAGACCAGCTGTCAAACCCGTCCACCATGTGCCTTTGTGGATTTTCTCCTGCATTTCTTTCAGAAACAAAGCCACATCATGAAAATATCCTTCGTTGAATATTTGTGGGTCAGCTTTTAGAAGCTGCTCGCGATACGCAGCTTCGTATATCTCAAAGAGACCATGGCGATTGATAAATGCCGCGACTACTCTCGCGTTCAGAACCTTGACAGCGACTGCCAAAAGCTTGGGAACGCTTCTAAGAGCGCTTACGATCGAATCCATGCCGTATAAATATCACATCGAACTCAAGCCTCAACTATTTTGCGCACACGTACGGTGCGGTCCTCAGAAAATCCCTGTGCGCCACTGAGATCGCTCCGGCACTGGCCCAAAACCCGAGAATCGCCTATGAAAGCCATTCGAGAATCACCTTCATAGGAGCAATCATTGACCACCACCCTAGAAAAACTCAAAGCCCTAGATGAGCAGCGTGCGCAGTTGTTGGAGGACGCTAAGAAAGAGGCTCTTGATAACGCCGAAAGGGCCGTGGCCGACCTTAATGAACTTGGGTTCCACTACAGCTTGGTTGAGGGCGCATCCTCAACATCACCAGCAAGAGCGCCGCGTAAAACCTCCTCGCAAGCTCAGGCTCCAAAGCGCCAAGCGAGAGACCTGCCCTGCCCTATCTGCCACTTCAAAACGACCCCGCATCACGATGGCCGGATGCACCGGTCACAAAAGACCAAGAAACCATTCACGGTCGAAGAACTCATGGAGCGCCAACTAACGAAGGTTGGGTAGTTTCGTGCGCGGCTGATACTATCATGAGCGCCACTAAATAATGGACGCGAGCGGGACAATGGCCAGCGGGAAAATCGACTGGGGCATTGTTGGTTTCGTATTCTCCATCGTTGCTTTGGTACTTTCTGTGCCATTGGGCATTGCCAGTAATCTGCTGGCGCTTCGCTTCCTCGCTTATCTTGAGAAGCGCAAACTCATTAAATCCAATCGCTCGAAGGAGCAGGAAATCGCGAACTATAAGCGTGTTGAAGCCTTCAAAAATGGAACAAGGGATAGGTACCCATATTACATTTTACTCGCGACCGCAGCGGTGATTTCAGCGGTTGGATCGGCGACTTGCTTAGTTCTGGTGATACTTAAATATTGGGATGTCTTCAATTTTCCCGATTTCCCGTTGCTCTTGACATTGCTCCTCACGTTTCTCTTTGGCGTCTTCGCCGCTGTATTCATGGTCATTATTGCAGAGACCGCGCGACATATAGAGCAGTTTGAGCAGTACCAGATAGAAATTCGGAAGAAATGGGGCGACGACGTCATTTAGTAACAGCGGACTATGATGATCTGGCGGAGGTCTTTCATGCGCCAGCACAGCTGTGGGGCCGGATAAAGTTTGATGGAGGATAAACTCGTTGAACTCCTTGGGCTTGGAGTTCCCGCTCTCTCTGGGCGCAGCCACGTACGCTGTTTTCGCTTGGCTCGATAGCAACGCATCGGACGAAGCCACAAAAGTCATTTCCTCGTGGCTGCACGGGCGCTCCCGTAATAAGCCTGATCTCTGCAATCTAATCATAAAAGCCTTTGACCGTATTTACACGTCACCGCTTTTGAGCTTTAGAGCGTTCTGGCGATCTGCGACAATCTCCTCAGTTATTTGGCTACTGACGTATTTTATTCCGTGGAATATTATCATTAAATTCTCGTGGCGGAGCGTGTTTAACGAACTACCATTCATCAGTAATCCTTTTGTGGGAATAGTCCTGCTACTTGGTTTTATCTTATTTCTTATCGTCATGACAGATTATGCGTCATTGCTTTTTGTACGCAAATTTCTGATTTTAGCCCGGATATACCCAATCAGTGCAAGTCTTCTATCATCTGTGTTTGGAATAGTTCTAATAATGTTTAGTTTTACGTTGGTAATAATTGCCGCGTTCATAATGATATTTTTCCTCGATCCGACGAGTGCGAAGGATTTGACTTTCGGTCGGGATACCCTAGCAGTCATATTCGCCAATTTTAGGAAATTCATACTGCCGTCATTCTTTTTAGTAATGAGGCCCGCAGTAATCATCCATCTCTGGCTTCCCCTATTTGCGCTCTCCTCACTCTTCGTCAAACTCATCTATCTCATTTTTCGCGCAGTCGAATGGGCGCAGTGGTTCCTCAAGCAAGGTGATGCGCATCCGCTTAAAGCCATCGGCATCGTCGGAACCATCATCGTCTTTGGAAGCGCAATGGTGGTCAAAGAAGCGTGGATGGTCTTGTGAGGTCCTGGTGCGCAGGTTGCGGGGGTATTGTCCGCGCTTCTGTACGAATGTGTATGATAACGTCCTTTATCTTATGTATCGATGGCTGGTGTCGCGAGGGGCGCGTGGGGAGGAGGAGGTATGAACTGGCAGAAAATAATCGAGGGAGTGCCAGGTGCAGTATTGGCGGCTGTTGTGCTCGGGGCTCTTGGGCTCATCTGGAATTGGACGTCGGAAGGTGGGCTCGTGCGGGCTCTCGGCGGAGTTACTCAAGCAGACCTAGCGGACGATCTGCCGCTCAAACTGTGGCAGCGTGTTAGCCAGGACACTGTCTCTGAGGCTTTTGCCCAGTGCAATAGCGACGAAACGCCGGTTGCCGGAGAGTGCGTTGTGATAGGGGGTGCCGGACTGCTGCTCAACGCCGGGATACAGCTTAATCGAGAGCACCTGACCGGCCATGACGGGTATCATTGCTTCTATACGGGATCACCGACGGTGAGAGCATATGCTTATTGCATCAACAAAAAACAAATCAGGATTATCCCATTAGGGGTAAATCCTTGAACCACCTCGCGCCCCTCGTAGTCGATCCCACTCCCGCCCTTGTCGCCGCCGCCTGGCGCGCGCGCCCAGATCCGCTTCCTTGAATTTTTCGCCGCCAACATCCGCAACATCCACGCCCCCTTTCACCCACTCCCTACCTGCTCCGCATTGCTCGGCGGCTCAAAGACCACCGTCACCCTTCTATTTCCGCAACTCGGACACATGAGGCGCGACTTTAGTCGTGACAGCGGGAAGTTAGGC
>CAVRXX010000039.1:0-56048 GCA_963725195.1 uncultured Alphaproteobacteria bacterium
CGCGGCCGAGCGGCTAGGGCGGGAAAATCGCCGCGCGCGGCTCGAGACCAGGACGATGACCGAGAGGAAACTTCCGCGCGCGCGCCGCGCGGAGCCGTTCATCAGGCTCGCTGAGGTGGCGGCCGCTTGGCGCCGATCGATATCGCGGACTTGCCGGCGAACGGGTCCTGCTGGTTGATCAGATCGACGGCATCCTCGACGTTGGCGATCTGCGCACCGCCGCCGCCTTCGCCGTCGACGCGCTGTCACCACCGAGCGCCACTCGCCCGAGCTTGGCGGGGCGCGGCGAACTGGTTCCGGCGGGCTCGAGCATGTGCCTATTTGCAGCGTTCCCAACCTGGCGCGGTGCTCGCCGAGATAGGAGACATGGGCGATCGGCGGATCGGGCTCGATTTCGAGGCGGAGATCGAGTGCACCGATGAACCTCTGTTGCGCCCGCTGGCGTTGGTGCTCGGCGCCGAGGACAAGGGGTTAAGGTGGCTGACGCGCGAGCGATGCGACCGTCTCGGCGCTGATCTGCCTGGCGCGATCGTAGGCTCAATGTCTCGAACGCTGTGCCATCGCGCTCGCGCTCGTGCATGAGGCCGCTTTCCGTCCAGGCTAGAAAGAAGGCGGCCGCTGACTCCGCCCCCTTACTTCAGCATCGCTTCCGCCGGGACTACTTTCGCGTAATGAAATCGTAGGTCTTATTGAGCAGCGGATCGAGCGGAGTGCCTTCAGAAGCGTCGTAGATGCGCGGGCGCCCGGAAAGCGGTCGCCGGCCGCGCAGCCTGAGCAGGCGCGCGCCGGCGTCGTCGATTGCAACGTCGGAAAGACCAGCGTCGCTGTTCCAGATCTGGCTTCGCGCGCTTTTTCTTATCCGGCGAGCACGGCCGGTGAGAGTGAGCGGCAGGCGATGGTGCTCTCCCGGCGCCTGTTTCCGTGAGTTGTCATTCCGAACGCGAGGCCTTCGCCGGCCCATCGTTGACGCCTGCGACGACAGCGCCCGACCTCCATCGTTCTACTGCTGGGACCGACAAGCGACGCCAGAAGCTGCATCCTCGGCGTTCTGGTCCGCGCTGATTTGCTGAGACGGGCAACAACGGAGGCCGGAGCTTGTCCGTGCGCCCCGGGTGCTGACGAGCGCGCCAAGATCGCCGACGACGACGGAGCAGAAGCGACTGGCGCTGAGTCTCCGCCGCCGCCCGCGGCGCTCTCCGGCTCCGGCCACTCTTCGGCGCCAAGGGCGACGCTGTTCGCGGCCTGATTGATCTGGCGTCTTGCGCGACGAGCAACGGCCGATCCTTTACGTTCCGCTCGGCGCGATTTTGCTCAGGCGGGCGAGAAACGAGGCGGGCGCTGCGTCCTGGTGGCTGTAGGGCGGCGAAACTGCGCCGGATCGACCGGGTCGATCGACCCGCGAATCGCCGGTGTCACGTCTGGCGCGCTGTCTTTGACGTCCTTTTCGATCTGGCGCGGCCACATTTCTTCGACGCTGATCCAAAAGTCTTTCGGCGAATGCATGCCCTCCGGTTCCGTCGGCGACGAAATAGAGGTCCTTGCTCCCGCCTGAGGTTTGGCGACTGCTTCCAGCGCTGCTTTGCCGGGGTTGTAGTTGCCCCGGCGGCAGGCCGTCAATCATGTAGGCGTCATAGGGCTGTTCCACTGATTGAAGGTCGGCTCTCGTGATGCTGTGGCGGCCGAGCGTGCCTTTGCCGGGCTAGGCTCGTAAACGATGGTCGGGTCGGAATCTGAAGCCGCATGCGCTCGTCGAGTCCATCGATGAAACACCCCGGCCACGCGCGGCCGCTCCTCGGGCTTGCCCGTCTCCTTCTCGACGATCGAGGCAAGAGTCACGATTTCCGACGGCGGCTCCCCATCGGCAAATCGGCGAGCGCTGCTTCCAGATGTCCTCGACCGTCTTCGCTCGAATTCTTCGCCATGCGCGAGAGAAGCGACTGCCGCGTGTCGTCGCGTTCGAAATAATAGGCGTCGGGGCATCAGCGACCCTCGCGTGGGACCTCTGACGTCGCTGGTCAAACCGGCGCCCGCGAAGCGGTCAACGACCTGTTCGTGGTCAGACCCTCGGGAACGTGAGTTCTGTATCGAACCACGCGGCGCGCAATGAGCTCATTCTCGACGTTGTTCATGCTCATGCTCGCCTTGAACGCGTATTCGCTGATGCTTCAGGTCGCGGTGATTGCCGTTGAGCAACGTGAGAACGTTGAACCATGTTGTGCTGTCGATGATGCCTGCGTGCTCGAGCTGATCGGCGATGCTGGCGCGGGTGCCTCCCGCTCGATCATGACCACCTTGTCCTCGGTCAGGGGCCAGGGCTTCGCGCTTCCTTCATGAGCCAAGCGAGTGTGCTGACTGTCGCGAGCGCTCCAAGAAGGACGAAAGTGAGCAACCCGCTCAGGCTCGACAGACCCATCCGGCGCGGCCTGCGCGGCGGTCGAGACGGCGACGGCGGGGCCGGATCGTTCAGCGTGGTTCGGTTGCACGGCCGAACAGGCTCATGCGGCGGCCGAAGGGCATCTTCGTCGCCGGAATCGTGATCTCCTGCTCATATCCTCGTTGCCGCTCCGCCTTCCGCCGCTGAGTTCATCTGTGTGGAGACTTAAGCCACCAGGCGCGGGCTTGGGCTGCTAGCCGACCGGGCGCGGGGGACACTGAATCGCCTCGGGTCTGCGCCGTTCAGTTCAGCGCATGGAAGACGAGCGAGGCGTTTGTGCCGCCGAAGCCGAAGGAGTCGGACAGCGCCGCCTGCATCGGCCGCTTGCGCGGCACATGCGGCGCAAGATCGATCGCAGCTTCCACGGTAGGGATTGTCAGTATTGAGCGTCGGCGCGATCTGACCGCGGATGGTGAGGATGGAGAAGATGGCCTCGACCGCTCCCGCCGCGCCGAGGAGACGGCCTGGTCGACGACTTCGTCGAGGACATCGTCGTCTTGGCGGTGGAATTGCGACAGGTGCTTCGACCGCTTGTCGATCGTCGCCGACCCGCGTCGAAGTGCCGTGCGCGCTCACGTAGTCGATCTCCGAAGGGAGATCTCTGCGCGCTTGAGCGCCGCGCTCATGGCGCGAAAGGCGCCGTCGCCGTCGGGCGGCCGGCGGTGATGCGACAGGCGTCGCTCGACAGGCCGTAGCCGGTCAACGGCGTAGATGCGAGCGCCGCGGCTCTTGGCGTGCCGAGTTCCTCGAGCACCACGCATCCTGCCCCTTCGCCCATCACGAACCCGTCGCGATCGCGATCGTAAGGCCGCGAGGTCTGCGTCGGCCTGTCGTTGAGCTGGTCGACAAGGCGCGGCAGGCGCAGAAGCCCGCGCAGCGCCAGCCGGGTCCACTGCCGATGGCGCCGCCAGCGACGATCACATTGGCGTCTCCAAGGGCCATCAACCGCCCGGCGTCGCCAATCGCGTGCGCGGGTCGAGCAGGCGGTGACGACCGCTGGGGCCGCCTTGACGGCCAGCGATCGAAACTTGTCCGGCTCAGCAGGTCGACGAGCCTTCCCGGACGAAGAACGGCGAGATCTTCGGCGCGGTCCTTTTTCGTGCAAGGTGACGGAGGCGTCGTAAATCCTGCTGAGCCCCCTGATCCCCGAGCCAAACAGGACCCCAGTCTCGATTTCCTCGAGGACTTGGGGCTCCAGCCTGCGTCGGCGCAGGGCCTGGGGGTCGCGGCGCTCATGCCGTAGATGATGAAGTCGTCGACGCGGCGCTGCTCCTTGGTGTCCATCCAGTCGTCGGGATTGAAGGCGTCCGGAGCGTCGGCGCGCGGCACCTGGGCGGCGACTTTGCAGGGGAAGGTCGGAAACGTCAAAGTTGTCGATCCGCGCTATTCCAGACTTCGCGGCCAGAAGCCGGCGCCAGGTCGCCTCGACCTGAGCTATCGGGCACACCATGCCAAGACCGGACCAATGACCCGCTCGACTGTTCGATGCTCGCGCCCTCAACGGTTCCTGTTCGCGCGCCTTGGCGCCGATTGCAGGCGCGGCGGTCCCACACAATTAGGGCCGGACGCGTACGCCCGGCCCGCAGTCAAGGAAGAAAGTGTCACGAAGGCTCGCGGAGACCAGCTCGGCGCGAGCACACTATCTTTGGTCGACGCCTTTCGAGGATCAATCGTGCTGCCAACGGTTACAAACGGCTTCGGCTTGGTCGTTGGGAAAATTCCGTACCGACTCTCTTCAAATGCGATCACGAACTCAACGGTGTCGAACGAGTCGGCGCCATGTCGATGAACCGCGCTGTTGATGGACCTGTCGGTCCTCTCACGCCGAGATGTTCTACGATGATCTCTTGAGACGCGCTCAGTGATATTGCTCATGTCATCTCTTCCCTTTGCGTTGGGCTGAGCCGCTGACTTCTGATCATTTTCTCGAATGGCGCCGCCGCGGGCAAGGTCCTTCATCGGCGTCCGCTCCCCGCCCCGATGCGGCGACAGGCTTCCGCTCGGGGCTGCGACGCCGACGCTCGGACGACGCCCCTCCGCGCCCAGAGACGAACGTGATCGATAGCATATCTTTCTGGGCAAACGCGAGAGGGTGCAAAACCCGTCGCGCCGCAGTCTAGCGGGTGTCTGAGCCATCAGATCATCGCCATCCGCCGTTCACATGCAGCGTCTGCCCAGTGACGTAAGCCGCTTCGGACTCGTGAAATACACGGCCGCCGCGCCAATTTCCTTGTCGGAACCGAAGCGTCCAGTCGGGTATCGTGGCCATGATCGCATCGCGCTGTTTCTATCGAGCACCGAGTTCATCGGGCCATCGATAAAGCCGTGGTAATGCAATTGACAGTGATGCCCTGTGTCGCGACCTCGGCCGCCAGCGCCTTGGACATGCCGATCATGCCCGGCCCTCCCAGCGGCATATTCTCCTTGCCCTGCATCGCCTTGGACGCCGACAACCGACGTTAATGTCACGATTTTGCGGAAAGCGCCGTTTCAGCATGCCTTCGAGCGCGGCGCGCGACAGGCGGAGGATACGTCACATCGTATTGCAAGGCTGTATCCGAGTCGTGTCTTCGATGCGGATGAAAGACCGTCGCGAGTGACCCTGGCATCGCGGACGAGGATGTCGATTTGGTCGTACGCCGTTTCGACGCTGGGATCAGCGCTTCGACGGTTCGCTGGATCGGAGAGGTCGGATCGCCAATGGCCCGCGTCGAGCTCTGTGGCGTGAGTGTTTCCAGCGCGTCGCGCCGGTGCGCTGAGGGCGACGAGGCTCCCGCGCGTGCAGGGCGCGCGCGATCGTCGCCCAGTCGCCCTACGCCGGTGACGGAGCCGCGCGTACCTCCTGTCAGATCGAGGACTGGCGTCGTCCCGTCAATTCTACGGGCGCGCCGAGGCGCGCGAAGGCGGCGACGTCGGCGCGCCAATGCTGATCGTTGTCGCGCCTCGAATCGCCGATGAGGCGGTCAAAACTTTGCCCGCGCCGAAGGTTCGACAAACCGGGTGAACCGCGCGCGCTCATACGTGATGCTCTCGCGCCGAGCGAGCAGTCGCGGTCACTTGGGCGACGAGGCTGGACCGGATCGCCTCCGGGTCTGTGACCGCCTGGCTTCGACATGGCGACGGTAGCGGCGGCTCGGGTAGGGCGAATCGTCACGTCCTTCAGCGTTCTTTCATTGCTCCGCTGCTGGGGCACGAGCGCGCAGCGGAACGGCGCGGGAGATAGAATAGAAGCAGTGCTGTTCGCGCGGCAAAGTCTTGGCGAGGTCTCATCGCGCGAGTGATCCGCCGAGGTCGCGCCGAAATGACGACTCGAACCGCGCCGTCGTCATTGGCGACCTGGCAGATCGCGCCGGTGAAGATAAGGTCGCTGCCGCTTGTGTATCTTCACCACGTCCGAATTCGAGGCCGAGGATGCCCCATCGCGCCTCGCCTACTGGGGCAGCCTCTGCATTCGCTTCGCTGTGGAGCGCAAGAGACGTGCCGCGTCTTCTAGAGTGAGCGAACTGGGTGGAAAGCGCAGAGATTCGCCGAGCGAACGCCCGGCGCACATAGCCGCCTCCGAAGGTATGGTTGAGCTGTCGGTTCTCGAAACCCTGAGCGCCGCAATACGCCGCGGCCATAAGCGCCGGGTGGGCGTCGCGGTCAGCGTGAGCTGAGCCTTAGGCCTCGAACATCAACGGGAAGAAGCTTCTGGTCGAGCGCGCCGTCGACGGGCTGGAAGATTTCGGCGACGCGGAATCTTTCGCCGAGGCGCTTTTCCCACGAACCATCTGGGCGTCCTGACCCGGAAACACGAAGGCCGTTCGACGATCTGGTTTCCCCGACCGGATGCGACTGATCGGCCGTTCCGGCGCCGGTGCACAGACACGGCCGTCGCTGGCTGTCAAGCTTGCCGGCTTCTCCCAGACAGAAAGGTTGATCAGGCTTGCGTGACGACCCGTATCGGAATGGGTCGCGGCGTCCTGGACGAGCCTCGCTTTCGGCGCAGACGACGTGTTCCGCCAACGCGCGGAGAACGCCGCCGGTCGGACCTGTTCGAGCTGGCAGGCGCAGCGGCGGCCGACTGACGCCCTCCTGCACGTAGACTTCGCCGGGCGGCAACTTTCCGTCGCGCGGAGGCAGGAGCTGGCGCTGGTTCTGTTCGATACGGCGACGGTTGTAAGCCCTGCTGGGACAGAGGACGAAATTGGCGCCGTTCGGCGTTATTGATCGCGCCGGGGCGAAGAACTCGATGTGGTCGATCAGTGGCGCCGTCCTGCCGCGGAGGCCTTGGGTTGTAGTGCTTGTGTATCGCGGTCGCGGCTTCAGTCGAAACGGAACCCAGGCTCTCGAGCACGTGGTTGCATGCGTGAACGATGCTAAGGAAGAACGAATTGCGCCGCAGCGTGTCGTCCCGCGCACGACGCCGTAGACCCGGAACCCTGTAACCTCGATCCCGCCTCGCGAAACGGCAGCCTCGACATCGACCGTCGTGGGGCATCGTCGAGAGAGCTCGACGCCGACGACGCCGACCGGGTCCAGCGATGCGCGGTGGCTCGAGACGGCCCATATGCGCAAGCGTCACGGCGAGGCCGATCGTGCCGTGACCGCACATGCCGATAGTATCCGACATTGTTGAAGAAAATGACGCCGGCGGCGCATGAGGAATCGTGGGGTTTGCACAAGAGCGCCCAACGATCGCATCGTGCCCGTGCGGCTCGTCGTGACCGCGAAGCGGCGGAGATGATCGAACTCGCGGGCGAAGCGAGCGCGGCGCTCGGGAAGCGGACCGTCGCCCAGCGGCGGGCCGCCGTCGACAATGACGCGCGTGGGCTCGCCCTCGGGAGGGAATCGATGACCCGCATGGGCTCAGTCCTTCGCGCCCGGCCAGGAGGCCCACCAAGGCGCGGAACGTCATGAACCGCCGCTTCGCCATGCCCTCCTGCGTGGGCTAAGCGCATCGAAGTCATTCAAGTGCCACGCATATTCGTCGTGTCCCATCAGCGTCATCAGGCGCTTGAAATAGAGCACGAGGTCGACGCCCTCGTCGAAAACCGAGAGCGGCTCAAGCGCGCTCTCAAGCTCGAGCGCAAGGCGGCGCGCTTCGGCGTCGCCCGTGGCGGCGCGCTCACTGAGCTCGACCAGACGCAGCACCTCGCGCGGCAGCACGTTGCCGATGCCGGTGATGGCGCCGCAAGCGCCGCAATTGACAAAGCCGTGGAACACCTGGGTGTCGACCCCGACCATGAGCGCGATGTCGTCCGAACGCCCGGCAATATGCTCCGCGGCATAGCTCAGCGACTCCGCGCCGCCGAACTCCTTGAAGCCGACCAGATGGGAAAACTCTTTGCGCAATTCGAAGAACAGCTCGGCTCGTGTCTGGAAGCCGTAATAGCGGCTGTTATAGATGACCGAAGGCAAGTCGACCGCCGCTTCGAGCACGCGAGCGAAATGCCCGCGCTGGGCCGCCGTGGACGAGCCGCGCGAAAGCACGCGCGGAATGATCATGAGGCCCCGCGCACCCTTTTCCTTCGCGTGACGCGCGAGCGCCGCGGCCTCAACGGTGTTCGCGCCCCTGTGCCGACGATGACCGGGAGCCCAGCCTCCGCCAGACGTTCGACGCCCTCCATTCGCTGTTCGATCGTAAGCAGCGGCCAGTCGCCCATCGAGCCGCAATAGACCAACCCCGACATTCCGCCGCCGACAAGATGCTTTCCCATCTTGACGAGGGCGTCGAAGTTGGGCGCGCCGATCAGGGCCGCAGGGCGTCATGAGCGCTGGGATCGTTCCGGAAAAGACTTGCGACGGCATCTTGGGGCTCCCTAAAGTCGGGTTTTCGCTCGTTCCGACATTCGCACGTCTTGGGCTCCCGTTCTTGATGAAAACGCAGGTCAGGGATTGAAAACCAGCACAATGGCGCCGCGCCCGCGAACGAGCGAGATCCGGCTGCGGCGCTCGCCGCCCTCCTTGGACGGCCCTTTCCGGGAATCGAGCTCTTCGACCGGATCTCTGACACCGTCTTCTTCATCAAGGATCGCGAGGCGCGGTACGTGGCGGTCAACGAAACGCTCGCGCAACGCTGCAAGTTCGCTGACAGAGACGCCCTGATCGGCCGCAAGGCGAGCGAGGTCTTCGCTGCGCCGCTCGGCGAGCGGTTCGAGGCGCAGGATCTCAAGGTCATCGCCGAGGGGCTTTCGATCCGGGCGAAGATGGAGCTTCATCTCTATCCGAGACGGCGGCGAAGGCTGGTGCCTGACTTGGAAGGAGCCGCTGATCGACCCGGCCGGCGTCATTCGCGGCCTCGCCGGCATTTCGCGCGACGCCCCGGCTCTGTCGGGATCGGCGCCGGTCTCGAGGGCGCTTTCTAGCGACGCTCGCCTATGTCGACGACCATCTCGGTGAGCCCTTGCGCATTCCAGACCTCGCGAGACGAGCCGGCCTTTCGCCGTTCCAGTTCGATCAACGAATAAGGGCGCTGTTCGGTCTCTCCTCCGGGCAATATCTGTCGCGGCTCCGCATCGACCGGGCCTGCGATCGCCTGAGGCATACCGCCGCGCCGTTGAGCGAATTGGCGCTCGAATGCGGCTATGCGGACCAGGCGGCGTTCACTCGCCAATTCCATAAATCGGTCGGTCTCACGCCCGGCGCGTATCGGCTGGCGACGGCCCGCGGCCGCAAGCGGGGGCTCATCGAGGCGCGGGCCTGACCCGCTATTCCCTTTAGCGCGCCTCGGTTTCGCTTAAGCGTCTAAGAGCATGACGCGCGCGGTCATTTAGACGACGCGCAAACCCCTCTACTCACCCCGTGACGGATCGCAGCCCTAGTCGCGCGGATCCGTTTTTTCCAGCGGGGAGACAACTAATGAAGTTCGCTACAACGTTTGCCGCCGTGATGATCGCCGGTTTGCCGCTCGGCGCGGCGCTCGAGCCTGCTAGCGCCAAAGTCTTCGACTGGTCGCTAACCGGCCCTTCTCCCGACCTCGGGGGACTTCCTCTCCCAGGCAGCGGCACGATCACCGCATCGCCAACCGGAAGCACGGGGGTCTGGTCGATCGACACGATAACGGGAATCGTCAACGGCAGCGACATAACGGGCACGAGCACGTTCGAGGGCGCGGACAACTTGCTGTTCACCAACGGTTTTGCGTTTGTCAGCCTGAGCGGCATCTCCTTTGTGACCGCCGCTGGACAGAGCATGAATATCTTTACCTTTGATGGACAAGGAACGCCGCCGACCGGCAACGCCTACGGCGAACGGGTGGCGAACCCGGCGGCCCCGTTTGGCGTGGGGACGTTCACGCTGACCGCGGTTCCGGAAGCGTCAACTTGGGCGATGATGTTGGTCGGATTCGCTGGGCTCGGCATTGCCGGTTATGGCGCATCGCGAAAGCGAGCGGCCTAGCGGAACGGCCGCGAGCCCGCGGCTTCGCCAATACGAAGGAGCCCCGCCCAGGAGGGAGGGAGCACTGGGCGGGGCGTAGCGCGCGGAGCTGGAGGACCCCGCGCTTCGTCCGAATGTTGCAGCGCCCAGTGACGACATAATGACGCAAAAAGGGCGGCCAGAGGCCGCCCTTCGTGCATTAAGGACTCGCTGATTACCTGTCGTTGGCGTGCTTGACAGCGTCCTTGGCGTCGCCGAGGGCTTGCCGGGCCTCGCCCTTCGCCTTGTCCATCTTTCCTTCGGCCTGCATGCCCTTGTCGTCCGTCATCTTGCCGGCGGCGTCTTTCACGGCGCCTTTGGCCTTGTCGGCTGCGCCTTTGATATGTTCCTTGTCCATGATCGCCTCCTTTGAGAGCCGCCAATCCAACGCAGGGGGACGCCAGAGGTTCCGGCGGTCCGCCTAGGGCGTTCTCATCGGCGATTGTCCGAACGGTCGCGGGCTTACGAAATCCCCCTCTCTCGGGGCTGGAACGATGATAGGGATGCTGCTCGGCCCCCGACGAATCGCCAGGGCGGGCGGCTGTGCGAGGAACGGATGACGGCGGCGCCGGGAAAATCCTGCGGGTCCTGCACAATGTGCTGCTCCGCGCTGGAGATCGACCATTTCAAGAAGCCCGCGGGGCCAAAGTGCGTCAATTGCCGCTTGGGCGGCGGCTGCGCGATCTATGCCGAGCGCCCGGAGGTCTGCCGTGACTTCGAGTGCGAATGGCTGACGCTTCGCGATCTGTCGCGTCAATTGCGCCCGGATCTTGTCGGAACGATTCTGATGGAGGACGCGGACAGCGACGAATATCGCGCCGTTTGCGCTCCGGAGAAGCCGATGGCCTGGCGCCATCCGCTCGTCTTCGCGCATCTCGTCGCCAAGGCCAAGTCCGGCCGTATTGTGGTCGCCAAGGCGGGGCTCGCGTCGTGGCGGATCTTCGCGTCGGGCGAATGGGGACCGACGGTCTGATCGATTAAACCGCAGAATGCTCATTGAAGAGGCGCCGCAGGGCCCGGTTCGCCTGTCGTGACGGTTTAGCGGGCGCCGGTGGCGCGATCGATTGTCCGATGCTATTGACCCTCCCGGCCGCGCCCCACCCTGCCGCGCCGCCACCAGGGGCCTTGGGCGGCGCGGCCGACCCGCGGGGATGAAGGAGTTTGTCCGAAATGAAGAAGATCGAGGCGATCATCAAGCCGTTCAAACTCGACGAGGTGAAGGAGGCGCTGCAGGAGGCCGGAATCCAGGGCATCACCGTCCTCGAAGCGAAAGGCTTCGGCCGGCAAAAGGGACATACCGAGCTTTACCGGGGGGCCGAGTACGTCGTCGACTTTCTCCCCAAAGTGAAGATCGAAGTCGTTGTGTCGGACGAAAATCTCCGTCCGGCGATCGAGGCGATCCGCGCGGCGGCGCAAACCGGCCGCATCGGCGATGGCAAGATATTTGTATCGCAGATTGAGGAAGCCATCCGAATCCGCACCGGGGAGACTGGCGCGGATGCGGTCTAAAGGCATTTCGGGCTGACGAGGGCGCCCAAGCCATCCCATGGGCGGGCGAAGCAGAAGTTCATCATTGAGGAAGGGCAAAGCATGAAGACCGCCAAGGATGTCCTGAAGGCGATCAAGGACAATGACGTCAAATATGTCGATCTCCGCTTCACCGATCCACGGGGCAAGTGGCAGCATGTCACGTTTGATCAGAGCTTGATCGACGAGGACGCCTTCGCGGACGGGCTGATGTTCGACGGCTCCTCGATCGCGGGATGGAAAGCGATCAACGAATCCGACATGACGCTCATGCCGGACCCGACTTCCTATTCCATCGACCCGTTCTTCGCCGCCTCCACCGCCGTGCTTGTCTGCGACATTCTCGATCCCGCGAGCGGCCAGCCGTATAACCGCGATCCGCGCGGCATCGCGAAAAAGGCCGAAGCCTATCTCAAGTCGACCGGCATCGGCGACGCGGTCTTCTTCGGCCCCGAGGCCGAGTTCTTCGTCTTCGACGACGTGCGTTTCGCGGCCGAGCAGTACAACACCGGGTTCCAGATCGACTCGATCGAATTGCCCACAAATTCCGACACGGCCTACGAGGGCGGAAACCTCGGCCACCGCGTCCGCACCAAGGGCGGCTATTTCCCGGTCCCGCCGCAGGATTCGGCCCAGGACATGCGCGGCGAAATGCTGGCCGCGATGGCGCAGATGGGCGCGGTCGTCGAGAAGCACCACCACGAGGTCGCGTCCGCCCAGCACGAGCTGGGGCTCAAGTTCGGCCCGATGGTGACGATGGCCGACCACCTGCAGGTCTACAAGTACTGCATTCACATGGTCGCGCAGAGCTACGGCAAGACGGCGACCTTCATGCCGAAGCCGATCTACGGCGACAATGGCTCGGGCATGCACGTCCACCAGTCGATCTGGAAGGGCGGCAAGCCGGTGATGGCGGGCAACAAATATTCCGACCTCAGCCAGGAGTGCCTCTATTACATCGGCGGCATCATCAAGCACGCCAAGGCGCTCAACGGCTTCACCAACCCGTCGACCAATAGCTACAAGCGCCTCGTGCCCGGCTTTGAGGCGCCGGTGCTGCTCGCCTATTCGGCGCGCAACCGCTCGGCCTCCTGCCGTATCCCGTGGACGGCCAACCCGAAGGCCAAGCGCGTCGAGGTGCGCTTCCCCGATCCGACCGCCAACCCCTATCTCGCCTTCTCGGCGATGCTGATGGCGGGCCTCGACGGCATCACCAACAAGGTCGATCCCGGCCCGGCGATGGACAAGGACCTCTATGACCTGCCGCCGAAGGAATTGAAGAAGATTCCGACGGTCTGCGGCTCGCTCCGCGAGGCGCTCTCCAGCCTCGACAGGGATCGCACCTTCCTCAAGGCCGGCGACGTGTTCAGCGACGACTTCATCGACAGCTACATCGAGCTCAAGATGGCCGACGTCCAGCGGTTCGAAATGACGCCGCACCCGGTCGAGTTCGAAATGTACTATTCCTACTGAGGAGCCTCGCTTTCCGAGCGGGTGAGCAAGGGCGGCTCATGGGCCGCCCTTGGCGTCCGGAGAGGCGCCGATTTCATTGTGAGCACCGGCCAAACCTCGATCTGGGAAATGAACGGCGCCAGCCGGATCGCTAGCGGGCCTGTCACCCCATCCCGGGAAGAGCTGGCGTGAGGTCGACCTGACCTAAGTCCGCGCTCTCTTTCGCTCCGCGGGCGGACCTATGCGCCCGTCCGGAGGGCGGTCGGGGCGCGGATTCGTCCCGTGAGGAGTCAGGCCAGTGGGCGACTAGAAGTCGCTCGCCAGACCCTTCACCTCCCAGTCGCCATAACGCGCGGGATTCAGGCCGCCGCGGCCATTCACCTCGTTCGGCGCCTCGGGCAGGCCTTGCGCGCGGCGCCCCTCGGCTTCTGCGAGCGCCCGTCGCGCCGCCGGCGACAGATCGCGCGCCGCCGTCTTTTCCGGCTCGGAGCCGGCGCCTAGGTCCGGAGGGTCGCCATTCATATCCGCTCTCGCCTTACTCCGTCGCTTGGCCTCATGGATCATCGGCCGGACGCACGCCTTGGATTTCGCCTATAGTCCTGTGCTAGGCGGCCAGCAATTTCTGATTCGAGGCGAGGCTCGTTTGGCGCGACAATCGCGCGGGTTTCATGGAGGCCATCCCGAAACGCCCGCCGCTCCCCCGCCGGGCCTGGCGGCGCGGGTCGCCGCGGCGCGCGCCGTCGCCGAAGCCTTGACCGCGTCGCGCCCGCTCGACGAGCGGCTCGCGGCCGACCCGACGCAGCCCAAAGGCGGCCTTGACGCGCGCGACCGGGCGTTGGCGCGCTCGATCGCGACCGTCGCGCTCCGCCGGCTCGGCACGATCCGCAAGGCGCTCATGCGGCGACTGGACAAGGGAATGCCCAGGCGCGGCGGGGCGCTCGAGTGGACGCTCATCGTCGCCGCGGCGCAAATCCTCTTTCTCGATACGCCCGACCATGCGGCGGTGGACCTCGCGGTGAAAGCGACGCGCGCCGAGCCGGCCAGCGCTCCCATTCGCCGCGCTGGCCAACGCCGTGCTCCGCGCAATCGCCCGTGACCGCGAGGGCATTCTGGCCAGCTCCGATCCTCTGCGAGGACGATACGCCCGCCTGGCTCGCCCAGCGTTGGCGCTCGACCTATGGCGAGAGCGTCGCGCGCGCCATTGCTTTGGCGCATCGCTCGGAGCCGACGCTCGATCTCAGCGTCAGGAGCGACCCAGCCGGCTGGGCGGAGAAGCTTGGCGGAGTGGTGTTGCCGACTGGCTCGGTGCGCCTCGACACCCATGCGCCGGTCGCGGAACTGGAAGGCTATGCGGAGGGCCAATGGTGGGTGCAGGACGCGGCCGCAGCGCTTCCGGCTCGGCTTCTTCGGCCGGCGCCCGGCATGCGGATCGTCGACCTCTGCGCGGCGCCGGGCGGAAAGGCGGCCGAACTCGCCGCGGCGGGGGTTGAGCTCACGGCGGTCGATCGCTCGGCGGAGCGTCTCAAGCTGCTCGCCGCCAATTTCGCGCGCCTGCGCCTCAACTCCGAGATCGTGGTCGCCGACGCGCTCGCCTTCGAAGCGCCGCCATTTGACGGAGTGCTGCTCGACGCGCCGTGCACCGCGACCGGCACCATTCGCCGCCATCCCGACGTCGCCTGGACCAAACGGCCGGGCGACCTCGCGCCGCTCATCAAGCTACAGGCGGCGTTGCTCGACAAGGCGATCGCGCTCGCGCGGCCCGGCGGCGCCATCGTCTATTGCGTATGCTCGCTCGAACCCGAGGAGGGCGAAGCGCAGATCGCGGCGGTGCTGCGCCGCAACCCCGACGTCCGGCGCTTACCCGTGGCGGCTGAGGAGATCGGCGGCCTCGCCGAATGCCTGACCCCGTCGGGAGATTTGCGCACGCTCCCCTGCCACTTATGGGGCGACAATCCGCGGCGCTCAGGGATGGACGGGTTCTTCGCCGCGCGGCTCGTGAAGGCAGGCTAACGGTGCTCTCAGTGGAAGAAGGGAAACAGGCCCTTCCCATGTTGGCGAAGCCATTCGGCGCTGTCGTAGGCTTGGTACTTGGATTGATTGGCATGTTCCACGCGCGGTCGAAGTTCGTGAGCGACTGGGTGGGAATCACAGGACCCGCAGCCGACGGTGCCCCACGAAGACGAGTTGCCCTGTTCGGCGAGAGCTGCGCTGGACAGAAAGCGCGAGCCTGCGGCAAGACCGATCGCAGACAAGGTTTTGAACATCGATTTTTCCTTTTTGAGAGACTTGGCGAGTTCCGAGCAGATCTCTCGACGCCCCAGAACTCGACCATTTTTCCCCGTCCGGCAGTGATCCGGCGCACACTCGCGCCGCCCGATCAGTTAGGGATGGTCACTGAAGTGGGCGATGGCCGTAGCCGCCATGGTGGCGAATCCAGGCCGCGCCCGCTCTCGCTCGCTCCTTGCTTTCATTGGCGTGGTTCCACGATCGCTGGAATGGCGTCAGCGATTGCGTCGGGACGGTGGGGCCGTAGCCCTCCGTGCCATAGGCGGACGAATTGCCGTTGACGGCGAAAGCCGGGGCGGCCGGGAGGGCGAGGGCGGCGACAAGGCCGATCAATGCGATTGTCTTGAGCATAGATGTTACTCGTTGCTGGACACTGCGTGACTAAGCCGAGATAAGGAACATTCAACGCCGGACAATGCTCCACCGTATAACGAGGCGCATACATAAAGCCATGACACTTTTGGTGACGGGGCGCGAAGCCCCTTCGGCGGCATTTCCTGCGCCGATGCGAGCTGTGCTATTGCACTGCAGCAAAACCCACAACCGAACTGGGGCGCTCGCACTGATGGCCACGGATAGTGTCAGGATCGGACGGGCGCTCCTCTCCGTTTCCGACAAGACGGGCCTCGTCGATCTCGCGCGCGCCCTCAAATCCCTTGACGTCGATTTGCTTTCGACAGGCGGCACAGCCGCGGCGCTCAACGCCGCCGGCTTCGCCGTCGTCGACGTGTCGCAGATCACTGGCTTCCCGGAGATGATGGACGGACGGCTCAAGACCCTGCACCCGCGGGTGCACGGAGGTCTGCTCGCGATCCGATCCGATCCAGCGCATCAGGCGGCCATGATCGCCAACGACATCCCGCCGATCGACCTCTTGGTGGTCAATCTCTACCCCTTCGAGGCGACGCTTAAGCGGGACGCGCGGTTTGAGGAAAGAGTCGAGAACATTGATATCGGCGGGCCCGCGATGATACGCGCCGCGGCCAAGAACCACGACGATGTCGTCGTCATCGTCGATGTGGACGATTATCCGGCGCTGATCGAGGAATTGCAGCGCGGCCAGGGAACGACCCGTCTCGCTTTCCGCCGCAGAATGGCGCAGAAGGCCTTCGCCCGCACCGCGGCCTATGACGCGGCGATCTCCAATTGGCTCGCCCAGGAGATTGACGAGCCGGCGCCGAAATGGCGCGCCTTCGGCGGCGTTCTGCATTCGAGCTTCGGCGCGCTTCGCTACGGCGAGAATCCCCAGCAGCGCGCCGCGTTGTACCTCAGCGCCGAAACGCGCCCCGGCGTCGCGACCGCGCGCCAGATCCAGGGCAAGGAGCTGTCTTACAACAACATCAACGACACTGACGCCGCTTACGAACTGGTCGCCGAATTCGATTCCGCGCAAAGCCCCGCCGTAGCGATCATCAAGCACGCGAACCCCTGCGGCGTCGCTGTCGGCGAGACGCTGCTCGAGGCTTATGAAAAGGCGCTGAGCTCCGATCCCGTGTCGGCGTTCGGCGGAGTGGTGGCGCTCAACCGGAAGATCGACGCAGCCTCAGCCCGCAAGATTGTCGAGATCTTCACGGAGGTGATCATCGCGCCTGCGGCTGACGAGGAGGCGTTGGCGATTATCGCGGCGAAGAAAAACCTGAGGCTTTTGCTCGCCGGTTCGCTTCCCGATCCGAGATCGCCAACCCTCGCCGTGCGATCGGTCGCCGGCGGATTCCTGGTCCAGGATCGCGACAATGGCGTGCTTGACGAGAGAGCGCTCAAGGTTGTGACCAAACGCGCTCCAACCTCGCGCGAAATGGCCGACCTGCGGTTCGCCTGGACGGTCGCCAAGCATGTGAAGTCGAACGCCATTGTCTACGCCAGAGATGGCGCGACCGTCGGAATCGGCGCGGGACAGATGTCGCGGGTCGATTCCGCCCGCCTTGCCGCGCGCAAGGCCGAGGAGGCCGCCGAGATGGCGGGCCGGCCCGAGCCCCTTACCCGAGGTTCGGTCGTCGCCTCGGACGCCTTCTTTCCGTTCGCCGACGGCCTGGTTGCGACGATCGAAGCCGGCGCGACCGCGGTCATCCAGCCCGGAGGATCGGTGCGCGACGCCGAGGTGATCGCCGTCGCCGATGAAGCGGACGTCGCGATGGCTTTCACCGGCATGCGGCATTTCCGGCACTGACCGATCGTCAGCTGAAACCGCTTAGGCGGCAATGGCCGACGCGAGCCGGGCGGAGGCTATTGGTCCGGCGAAACGATAACGGAGATTTGATCGCGCGAGACGCCGCTGAATTGAAGCGCGAGCGGCCGAGCGGGCAGATCGAACTTGACGCTCTTGCGCGCGCCTTCGCAATCCCTCGAGCCGGTGAACGCGATGGGATGCAGGTAGGCCCCGCCATCAAGGACATCGACCCAGCCTTCAGACGAGATCGTGATCCTGTAGGCGCCCGGCTTTGCCGGCGCGGCGAGGGCAAAATGGCCGGCGAACGCGGAAGGCGACTTCGGCGCCCGCTCGGGCGCCTTCGGCAACTCGGCCGAGGAAAACGGCTTTAGCTCAAGCGTCGTCGCAGCGTCGTAGGGAAGCGCTCCCCCATTAGGCAGCGAGGCCTTGTCCGTTCGGACGAGCGCCGCGCGCTCACGGTCAAGCGGCCATTTAAAGCCATCGCAGCCCGACCCCTCCTGCGCCTGAGCCAACCCAGGCGCGGCGGCGAGCGCAATAGCCGCAAGCCATCGGACGAAAGTCATTGGGACGTCACGGTCGCCGGCGAATCAGGGCTTCGGAGCGTCTCCGCCCGGGCGCCGTGCAGGAACTGGACGGCGGCCGCGAGCTGCGTGTCTTTGTCGTGATCCGGCGGCACATAAGCGTCGGAGCCCTTCTCCTCTTCCCCACTATTCTTCAAATGACCAAAGAGCGACGCTTCTCCCATGCTGGAGACCTTGCCCTTCAGGTCGTCGGGAATGTTTTCGACCACCCTGATGTCCGGATCGATGCCCTTCGCCTGGATCGAGCGGCCGGAAGGCGTGTAATAGCGAGCAGTCGTCAGCTTGAGCGCGCCATTCTCGCCGAGCGGTAGAATGGTCTGAACCGACCCTTTGCCGAATGTCCGCGTGCCGATCAGCGTTGCGCGCTTGAGATCCTGCAAGGCGCCGGAGACGATCTCCGAGGCCGACGCCGAACCGCCATTGATGAGCACCACCACAGGCTTTTGCTGCGACAGATTGACCCCGGGGCGGGCTGAGTAGTGTTGTACCTGGTCGGCGTTTCGGCCGCGGGTCGAAACAATGTCGCCATTGTCGACGAAGGCGTTGGTGATCTCAACGGCCTGATTGAGCAAGCCGCCAGGATTGTTGCGCAGGTCGAGGATGTAGCCCTTCAGATTCGCCTGCCCCGGTTCGGCGCGGAAATGATCGAAGGCCTTGCGCACCCCGTCGTAGGCTTCCTGGTTGAACTGAGTGATGCGAATATACCCGATGTCGCCGCTCTCCACATGCGCGCGCACAGACTGAACATGGATAATCTCGCGGACGATCGTGAACTCCTTGATGTCACGGTTCGTCCCGCGCTCGACGGTCAACTTGACCGGGGACTTGGCCGGCCCGCGCATCTTGTCGACCGCTTCCTTGAGCGTCAGGCCCTTGACCGCCGTATCGTCGATGCGGGTGACCAAATCACCGGACATCATGCCGGCGCGCGCAGCAGGCGTATCGTCGATCGGGCTCACAACTTTGACGAGCCCGTTCTCCATCATCACTTCGAGGCCGAGGCCGCCGAATTCCTCGCCCTTCATGCTGCTTTGGAAGTCCTGCAAGGCCTTCGGATCAAAATAATTTGAATGCGGGTCGAGGGACGCCAGCATGCCGTCGATCGCCGACTTGATCATTTTCTCGTCGTCAGGCTTCTCGGCATAGTTGTCGCGGACTTTGTTGAACACCTCGGCAAAAAGCGCGAGCTTGTCGCTCGTGCTGGACCCGGCGGCGCGCAGCGCATCGTGCGAGGCGCCGACCAGGAGAACGCCGGCGGCGACTCCGCAGGCAAGATAAGAGAGACCGTTCCTCATGGACAAACGCTCAGCTCCATAACTCGTGTTGAGCGCATCAATTCGGCTTGGCGGGAGTCGCCTGGCCCGCATCGGTCGGCGCAGGGGATGTCGCCGTCGCCGCGGGGGGGTCGCTCTTCACGGGAGCCGCATCGGCCTTCACCGCCGGCTCCGGGTGCTTAACCCCATGCAACAGGTCGATGGCGGCGGTGAGCTGCTTGTCGTCCTTCTCGTTCGGCGGGACATAAGCCTGGGACGCGGAAGTATCCTCGGCGCCGTTGGCGAGATGGCCCTTGAGCGAAGCCTCACCCTTCATATCGTCCTTGCCCTTCAGGTCGTCGGGCACGTCCTCCAGCACCTTGATGTCGGGCTCAATCCCCTTGGCCTGGATCGATCGGCCGGATGGCGTGTAGTAGCGCGCCGTCGTGAGCCTGAGCGCGCCGTTCTCGCCAAGCGGCATGATCGTTTGGACTGAACCTTTGCCGAACGACCGGGTGCCGATCAGGGTCGCGCGCTTATGATCCTGCAAAGCGCCCGAGACGATTTCTGAGGCCGAAGCCGAGCCGCCGTTGATGAGGACCACGAGAGGTTTGCCGCCCGACAAGTCGCCGCCCGGCTTGGCGTCGAAGCGTTGGGTTTCATCCGCCGTGCGCCCGCGGGTCGAAACGATCTCGCCGCGGTCGATGAAGGAATTGACGACGTCGATCGATTGGTCGAGCAAGCCTCCGGGATTGTTGCGCAGATCCAGGATGTAGCCCTTGAATTTGTCGGCCGGGATCTCGCTGTGCAGCTTGTCCATCGCGCTCTTGAGACCGTCTCCGGTCTGCTCAGTGAACTGGGTGATGCGGATGTAGCCGATGTCGCCATCCTCGACATGCGAGCGCACCGACTGGACGTGGATGAGATCGCGAACGATGGTGAAATCCTTCACGTCCTTCTTGGGCCCGCGGACGACCTTGAGCTTCACTGGCGAATTGATCGAGCCGCGCATCTTCTCGACGGCCTGATCGAGCGTCAGCCCCTGAGTGGGCGTGTCGTCGATCGCCGTAATGATGTCGCCGGAGAGCACGCCCGCCTTGGCGGCCGGCGTGTCGTCGATCGGCGTCACGACCTTCAGGAGGCCGTCTTCCTGCGTCACCTCGATGCCTAGGCCGCCGAACTCGCCCTTCGTCTGGACCTGCATGTCGCGGAACGATTTGGCGTCCATATAGCTCGAATGCGGGTCGAGCGAGGAGAGCATGCCGTTGATCGCCGCCTCAATCAGCTTCGATTCGTCTGGCTTCTCGACATAGTCGTTGCGGATCTTGTCGAACACGTCGCCGAACAGATTGAGCTGCCGATAGGTGTCTGCGGCCGCAGCGTAAGCGGAGGGACTGACGAAGAGCAGCGCTTGCGGCGCCGTAGCCGCGACTGCCGCTCCCAGAACGACTCCAACTCCCAAATAACCAGCTTTACGAATCATCCGCGCGCTTTCTCGATGTCTGACTTCGCCCACCACGGCCCCGGATCAATCGCAGTTCCGTCCTTGCGTAACTCTATATAGAGAACTGGTCGCGCCGCGCCAACTGCAGCCGCCGTCGCCATCCGGGTAGACCCGTCGCCCATTACGCCGACCGGTTCTCCCGCCAGTACGAACTCGCCGGATTGAACATTGATTCGATCCAACCCGGCAAGCAGGACATAATACCCTCCGCCCGCGTCGATGATCAAGAGTTGTCCGTAGCTCCGGTACGCTCCGGCAAAAAGCACGGCGCCGTCCACCGGCGTAGAGACGGTCGCCCCGGCGGGCGTCGCCAAGGAAACCCCCCGTTCGACCCCTCCGAGGTCGTCCGGCGAGCCAAATGTTTTCAAAATCGCGCCCGCGGCGGGTAGCGGCACCCGTCCTTTGGCGTCAGCGAAGGCAATTTCGGGCTTCAGGTGAGCTGTTTCGGCGCCCTGAGCCGCCTGCGCGCGAGCCTCAATTTCATTCGCCGTAGCGACCTCGCTCTCATGCGCCGCCGCGGCCGCGGCCTTGCGGGCGGCGCTCTCGCTATCGAGCCGTGCGATGAGATCCTTGAGCGATCCCGCCTTTTTGGCGAGGTCGGCGGCGCGCTGCTGTTGCGAGCCGAGCGCGTCCTGCGCCGAGGCCAGAGACTGCTGGCGCGCGTCAATGAGCGCCGCAAGGCGCATTTTCTCAGCGGCAAGCACTTTGCCCTTCTCGGTCAACGCGTCGCGCTCCCGCGCAATCGATTCACGGGTCTTGGCGAGGTCGTCGAGATCGCGCCGGGCAGCTTCGATCTCCGATTTCAGCTCCGGAATAAGGGAGCCCATAACGGCGGCCGCCCGCACCGCTTCCGACATGTCGTCTGGCTTAACGAGAATGGCGGGCGGGGGGTTGCTGCCCATCCTCTGGAGGGCCGCAAGTACGTCGGCGATAACGCCGCGCCGACGCTCGAGTGAATGCGAGAGGTCGTCGGCGGTTCCGTTGAGGCCGGCCAATTTCTCGGCTGCGGCCGCTGCGCCGGCCTCGGCGTCCTGCACCTTGGCCGTGGTTTCGATAAGCGCTGCGGAAAGACGGGCCCGATCGGCGCGAACGGAGTCGATTTCGGTCTCGATCGTACGCCGCTGCTCCTCCGACTCACGCAGCGTGTCCTCTACGCCGCGCAGCTCCGTTTCCTTGTCCGCGCGCTGCTGATCAGGCGGCGCCGGGGGATTCGGCCGGGCGGGGTCGGCGACGGCGCCGCAAGCCGCGACGAGCGACGCCACGAGGGCTGCGGCCAGCGAACTCCTTCTCCTGGCGCGATTCAGGCGTTGCGACATGTGCGGGGCCAAGGATCATCAAATTTAGCCAATATCGCGGCGTTCATTGACGATGATAGGGATGGCGAGCGAGAATCGTCATCGCTCGATAAAGTTGTTCGCCGGCCATCACTCGAACCAGCTGGTGGGGCCAGGTCATTTGGCCGAAGCTCAGAACTCGATGCGCCACGGCTCGGAGCGATGGGTCGAGCCCGTCCGGCCCGCCGATCGCGACCGCATAGGCCGGTCGCGACGCGTCCCGCTCCCGGCCGATGTCGGCGGCCCACTCGTCGCTGGTCGCCGATGGCCCATGTTCGTCGAGCAAAACCAGAGCGCCGCCCTTGGGCGTGGCGGCGATGATGGCGGCGGCCTCGTCGGCGCGCCTTTCATCAGGCCGGCGCGAGCGCGACTCGCCGATCTCGCGCAAGTCAACGCCGGCAAGGCCCACGCCGCGCGCCCCCTCCGCAAGCCGTTTGAAGTAACGATCGAACAATAGACGTTCTGGCCCCGCCTTCAGTTTGCCGACGCAAACCACCAAGAGGCGCATGGATCAGATATCGGCCGGTCAGATCTTGGCCGCCTCTCCGGGCCGATCGGCGCTCCACATTTTCTCAAGGTTATAGAACCGCCGGACGTCTGGCCGGAAGATGTGCACGATTGCATTCTGCGCGTCGAGCAGCACCCAATCACAAAGCGGCATTCCTTCCACTTTCGGCGAGGGATAACCGGCGGCACGACACGCTTGGACCACCCGGTCTGCAATGGCGCCGACATGCACGCTCGAGCGGCCCGAGGCGATAATCATCCGATCGGCCAGCGTCGTCCTGCCGGAAAGGTCGATCGAGACGATGTCTTCAGCCTTGGCGTCTTCAAGCCCGTCAACGATAATTTGCGACAGGCCATCGGGTGTCGGCGAACGCCCGGAGGAACTTGGGCTGCGAACGGGCCCCGCAGCTGGGTGAGGCGTCAAGTTCAGCGTCGCATTCCTCTTCGCGCAGGGTCGATTCGCAACCCCCTCCGCGAAACATGCGACCTCCAGCCGCCCATTTCAAGCTCGCCGTTTGGCGGATCGTTTACATTGTCAACACAACTTTGCCGACATGCTCGGCGCTTTCGATTCGCTCGTGCGCCTTCACGACCTCCGAGAGCGCGAAGACCGAGTCGATGACAGGTCTGCAGCGCCCAGCCTCGAGGAGCGGCCAGACCTTGGCGCGCAAAGCTTCGGCGATCACCGCCTTTTCCGCCGGCGAGCGCGGCCGCAGCGTCGAACCGGTGTGGATGAGGCGCTTCACCATGATCGGCCTGAGATCGACGGTCGCCTTTTGACCCTTCAGAAAGGCGATCTGAACGATGCGCCCGTCCTGCGCCGCGGCGGCATAGTTGCGCTCCACGTAGTCGCCGCCGACCATGTCGAGGATGACGTCGGCGCCCCGGCCCCCGGTTGCGCGAAGCGTCTGCGGAACGAAGTCGTCCTTGCGGTAGTTGACGCCGAGGTCGGCGCCCAGGCGCTCGCATTGCGCCGCTTTTTCGTCCGACCCGGCGGTCGCGATGACGCGCGCCCCGAACGCCTTGGCGAGGGCGATCGCGGTTGTGCCAATGCCGGAGGTCCCGCCGTGAACCAGCAACGTTTCGCCGGGTTTCAGCGCGCCGCGCATGAAAACATTCGTCCAGACCGTGAAATAAGTCTCCGGGATAGCCGCCGCCTCGATCGCCGTGAGGCCTGCGGGAATCGGCAACGCATTGGTTTCATGGGCGACGCAATAGTCGGCGTAGCCGCCGCCAGGGACCAGCGCCGTCACCTTTGCGCCCAGGTGGTGAATCCGGGCGTTCGGCCCAAGCGCCGCCACTTCCCCTGCGATTTCCAGGCCGAGCACGTCGGTCACGCCAGGCGGCGGCGGATAGTGGCCCTGGCGCTGATGGACGTCGGGTCGATTGACGCCTGCGGCTTCGAACTCGGACCAGAACCTCGCCCTCGGCCGGAATCGGACATGGGCGCGGTTGTATCTCCAGCACCTCCGGACCGCCGGGGCGAGGCGCTACAACGACGCGCATCCTTTCGCTTTGGTCAGCCATGTTGACGCTCCCTCATTGCGACAGGACTGCTTCCGGCGCCCGGCGGCATCTCGTCAATCGGCGATCGGGGAGGCGGTCGCCCCATCCACTGACGGAGCGGCGCGGAACGCTGGAAGCGCTTCGGCGCGGCCGCAGAAAGCCCCGAGATTGGGATAGCGGCCGGTCTCCACGATGCCCGCCAAAAGGGCGTGGGTAAACCCGAAGGCGCAAGCGGCGGTGATATCGGCTAGGCCCAAATCGCCCCCGATCCAACCCGAGCCAGGCAGTTCGGTGTCCAATGCGCCCAAAACCCGCGGTCAATTGACCCATCACCCGGTCGACCCATGGTTCATGCTGCTTTTCTGCCGGGCGCAGCATCCGCCCATACTGGCGTTGCACCGCTTTTTCCATGACGGTCAAAGCGAGGCCCATCGCCCGCAGCGCGGTCAGGCGCTGAGCCAGGTTCGACGGCGTCAGAGCGGCGATGCGCGGATCGACGCCAGCCAGGTAATCGAGGATGACGTTCGAATCCATCAACGCTGTACCGTCATCGGTGATGAGGGTCGGCGCTTTCAGAAGTGGATTGAGCTTCGAGAATTGATCGATGTGCCGGAAGAGCGAGATTGGTCGGTGTATAAAGGGAGTTTTTGCGATGGTCATCGCAATGGCGACCCCGCGCACGTAAGGCGAATCAAGCATACCGATCAGCTGCATGAGGATCTCCTCGATGGCGAGCCGCCGTACTACGGAAAACAAGCTGGCGAAAGGCAAGGCAAGAGGCGTTGCGCGCGGAACAATGCGGTCGGGGAGGCGAACTTGCGCTCGCAGACCATGCGCGGTAACAAATCTCGCAGCCCGTCGAACTCAATACGGGCGTCAAAAGCGAGCGAAACAACAGTTTTGACGACCGTGGCGGCTGCTTTGCCGCGGCTGGGCTCCCGCGGCGACCGCGCAACGGTCGGCCCCGACCTCGGAGTCGAGCCGCCGATTCGACTGGGCGACGATCGGCTCGACCGCAATGAGCGGCGCATCGCGTCGCTCCGATGGCTGGCTGGCGCGACGCTGGCCGGGCTCTGCGGCGTGACCCTGATCGGCGCGGCTTTGTATCTCGACCTCGACAGCCAATACGATTTCGCCGAAGCGCCTGAGTTCGCCCAGCCGCCGCGCCAGGCGGATTCCCAGGAAGCGGGCGTCAACCCCAGCAAGGGCGATCGGCTTCTCCGGCCCGTCGACATTGTCTCGGACAAACAGACATTCAAAGCCCCGACGATCATCAAGGTCGGCGACAAGGAAGTGGTGAAGTCGCGGCCGTTCACCCGCCTCGAAACGACTTTGACCATGACCCCGACAGGGTTCGCCGACGCGGTGCCCCCGTTCAACCCGCTCAAGATTACGGCCGGCGGAACGGATGTCGCTGAGGCGCCGCCCGACCCTGGTCCAGTCCAAGACAACGCGGAAGTGACGTTTCGAGTTCGAAGATCTTAGTTCAAGCGATGCCGAACAGATTTCGGGAGAATTGACCCAGGCCGAGGCCGAGGCGCAGATCGTGGAAACGCTGAAAGCGCCGATCGAAAAGGCGGCTTCGCAATCTTTGCCGCCGCAGCTCCTGTTGATGCGAACAACTCGGGCTGGCGAAGCCCTGCGCCAGCTCTCCGCTTACGCAACCGTGGGCAGCGTAAGTCCGAGCACGCCTTTCGCTTCGATCGAAGTGCGTATGATTCCCGAGAACGTCAGCAACGTGGTCAAGGCGAGCCCCGACGACGCGTCTCCGAACGAGAAGCTCGTTCAAATGCATCACGGCGAAAGCTTCGAGGACGTGCTCAAGGCCAACGGCGCCAGCCCCGAGGCCGTACAGGCCATCCTGGCCGCCTTCGGCGTCAAGCGTGGCGAGTCGCCCGTCAACGAGGGGCAGAAGATCATCCTCCTGCCGGAGGAGCCGGTGACCCGAGGGGAGAAGCCGGGGATAGCCCGGATCTCGGTCTACGCCGACGATCAGCTCAAGGCGACGGTCGCGATCACCGATAGCGGCGCCTACAAGCCCGTGACTCTGAAAACCGCACAGGCGCCGCGAAAGCCGAAAGCGTCGGATGACGAGGGGGCGAGCGGCGGCATGAGCCTCTATCAGAGCCTCTACGAGACGTCGCTCAAACAGGGGCTGCCGCGGTCCATCATTGACGTGATGACGAGGGTTTTCGCCAACGATGTCGATTTCCAGCGCGCAACGGCGCCGGGCGACTCGATCGAGGCGTTCTTCTCCGATCCCGACGACATCAATCCCCGACCGGAGCTGTTATGCGCCTCGATGACGGTGCGGGATCAGACGTTCAAATATTACCGCTTCCAGACGCCCGACGACAACATGGTCGACTTTTACGATGAGAACGGGCGCTCGATGCGTAAGTTCCTGGTGCGCAAACCGATCGCCGAGGGCGAAATGACGTCGCCGTTCGGGATGCGCTATCACCCCATTCTGCATTATGCGCGCATGCACACCGGCGTCGATTGGGCGGCGCCGATCGGCACCCCGATTTACGCCGCAGGCAACGGCGTCATCATCATGGCGGATTGGGATGGCGGCTACGGGCGGCGGGTCGAAATCCAGCACGCCAACGGCTACGTGACCACCTACAATCACATGTCGGGCTTCGGCCGCGGCATTGTCGACGGCGCGCACGTAACCCAGGGACAAACTGTCGGTTACCTTGGGGATACAGGACTGGCGACCGGCCCACACCTCCACTACGAGGTGATCATCAACGGGAACTTCGTCGACCCGATGGCGATCAAGCTCCCGCGCACACGCGAGTTTGACGGCAAGATGCTTGCCGTGTTCAAGCGCGAACGCGACCGCATCGACCAGCTCATGGGCGAGGCTCCTTCCGCCGTCGCGATGTCGGCGGAGAGGCCCGCGTCCACATCAATTCCCGCAACCGCGGAGCTTCAACCGAACTCAACCGCAAGTCCGACATTGACGCCCGAGGCGAATCCCAACGCCGCGCGAACTTCGTCCGGCGCCAAGCCTGCCGCGCGCAGTTCGGCGAGCGACACGGACTGACGGCTTTTCGAGAGTTTCGCTCCATCTCGGTCAAGAACGAGCCGATGATGCCGGTAACGCGGCTCGGCAAGGCCGAGCAGCGCTTGCAGCAGCCGGTGGACCGAGGTCGCCTCAAGCAGATCGCGCCCGCGCACGACGTCGGTCACGCCCTGCAACGCGTCGTCGACCACCACCGCCAGATGATAGCTTGCCGCCAGATCTCGGCCGCGGAGGACAACGTCGCCCCAAACCTCCGGCCCCGCCGAGCGTCGCAAGGCAACAGCGCCCTCGCCATATTCGGCCCAGCACAGACCCGCTGGCGCGGCGTCGATCGCGCGCTTCATGTCGAGGCGGAACGCGGCCTTGTCGCCGCGACCGAGACGCCCGCGCGCTTGCGCCGGAGAGAGCGCGCGGCAGGTTCCGGGATAGAAGGGCGCCCCGTCCGGGTCGCGCCGGCCGGCGGAAGCGCGCTTGACCTCCGCGCGGCTGCAAAAGCAGGGGTAGACTAGGCCCTGCTCATCGAGGCGCGCGAGCGCCGCCGCATAGTCGTCGCCATGCTCGCTCTGCCTGCGTGGCGGCGCCGGAAAGCGAAGCCCGAGCCAGGCGAGGTCGTCGATAATGCCGGCGATGAATTGCGGCTTGCAGCGCGTGCGGTCCAAATCCTCAATGCGTAGCAGCACGCATCCATTGATTTCCGCGGCGATGTGCTCATTGATGAGCGCGGAATAGGCGTGGCCCAGATGAAGCGCCCCGTTCGGCGAAGGCGCAAAGCGCAGAATGGGCGTGGCCGCTAGAATGTCATCGGTCATCGCGACAAAGCGGATGTCTAAGCCGGGGGTCCGAGCAAAGCGCCGCGCGCGTCCGGCGAAGAGAGTCTATCATCCCGGTCCCCCGATCGACGACGAGACGACGCTTCGCGAAGCCGCCGAGCGCCTGCGCGCCAAAGACCCGGAGCTCATCGAGCGTCTGATTGCGATTGGCGGCCCGCCGCCGCTTCGCCGCAGGGAGGCGGGGTTTGCCGGCCTCGCCGCAATCATCGTGGCGCAGCAGGTGTCGACTGCCAGCGCGACCGCCATTTTCGGCCGATTGCAGGCCCGCATCGTCCCGCTCGATGCGGCTCAGATCGCCAAGGCGACCGAGGAGGACTTGCGCGCCTGCGGATTGTCGAACGCCAAGATCCGCGCCTTGCGCGCCGTCGCCGAAGCGATTATCGCGGGGGGCCTGGATCTTAAGGGCCTCGGCGGTCTCGACGCCGAAGACGCCCACAAGGCGCTGGTCGCGGTCAAAGGCGTGGGCCCCTGGACTGCGGACATTTTCCTCCTGTTCTGCCTCGGCCACCCGGACGCCTTTCCAGCCGGCGATCTTGCGCTGCAGGAGGCAGCCAAGCTTGCCTTGAACCTGAAGCGGCGTCCCGACGCGGCGAGGCTCGAGCGCATCGCCGAACGCTGGCGACCCTTGAGAGGCGTCGCCGCCCGCATGCTCTGGGCCTATTATCGTGGCGTCAAGTCGCGCTCCGGGATGGCTCTGGCCGACGCTTCACGCTAAGCCGGAGGCTAGGCCAAGCGCTGGAGCCGATGTCCAATGACCGCCGCCCTTGACGGACCCCGCATCCCCGCAGCCGCCGGCCGAACCCGCCAGCTGGTGGTCTTCCTGCACGGCTATGGAGCGGATGGCAACGATCTCATCGAGCTTGGGCGCCAGTGGCGCGCGCTTCTGCCCGAGGCGGCGTTCGTCTCGCCGCACGCGCCCGAGCGGAGCCCGTCCGCGCCGACGGGCCGCCAATGGTTCGCGCTCTCCAATCGGTCGCCGCCGGACGATCCAGGCGGCGGCGAAGAGCGTTGGAACGGCGCGGTCAAGGCGCGCGGGGCGATTGACGCCTTTCTCGATACGGAGCTTGAGCGGCTCGGCCTTGACGATTCAAAGCTGGCGCTGGTTGGGTTCAGCCAAGGCTCCATGATGGCGCTCCACGTCGGCCTCCGTCGTTCCCGTGCGCCGGCGGCGATCCTCGGCTTTTCGGGCCTGTTGGTTGGCCCCGAGCGGCTGAGCGAAGCGACGGCGCGCGACGCCCATGGGCGCCCTCCGCCCATCCTGCTCGTCCATGGCGATCAGGACCCGTTGATCCCGTTTGACGCGATGTTCGTGGCGGCGGAAGCGCTCGCAGGGGCCTCGATCCCGACCCAGTGGCATCTCTCGCTCGGGATCGGCCATGGCATCGACGCCGAGGGCCTGCGCCAGGGCGGGCTTTTCCTCGCCAAGGCGTTCGCGGACCGAAAGCGTTAGCCTGCCGATACAACCAAAGCGGGAATTCCTTCCAAATAAGTGCGAGCAAAACGACGCTAATGAGCCTAAATGCTAGTAAATTCACTAGCGTTTACTGGCGCTTATTTTTCCGAATCGAGCCTTCTCAATGGGTTGTGGGCGATGTAGTTAGGGAAATCGCTTCGTCGCTCCGGCTCGCGCGGCAGGTTGTAGGCCAATGTTTCAAACAGCCACGGCTTCTCGTCTTCCCGCCCGTCAACCGGCGAGCAGGAAAGAGATTCCACCAATGGCAACGCATAGCGCTAATTTCTGATTTTGTCAATAGAATTCACGGCTCTTCGATTCACCACCAAGGACACGAAGAGCACGAAGGAGAAGCCACTCTTCGTGATCTTGGTGATTGGGCGTCTATCCAGTCATCCGCCGTCCCTTGGATCGTCCGAGCAAGCCTGCTTCGTGGAGCCGCGCCGCGGATCGCCGCTGAGAAGCCGGCCTTCGATTACATTATACCCAATCAGATAGGTATTGAGCGTCTCGCCCCTGACGGCCGGAAACCGGTCCGCGCGCCCGCCCTTTTTTCTTTCCGGAGTGTGACGTGGATCACAGCGGACGCTCCGGGATGGCGTTAACGTTGCGTTAACAGGTTGGAAGGAATTGCGTGATGAAGAGGATTTTGGTCGCAGCGGCCTGCCTCCTCCCGTTCGGGCTAGCCGCAGAAGCAGGCATCAACCGGCATTCTCCCGAGGCGGCCGTCGAGGCCGCATATTCCGCGGACGTGGGGGCTATTCAAGGGCGCGGCCCGGGGATCATGGGCGACAATACGCTTCGCGCCCGCTTCTTCTCGCGTTCGCTCTTGCGCTCGATCGCGGCCGAAGAGGTCATGTCCAGTGGGCTCAGCCTCTCGCCGGCGGTCGCTCGCGATCCGTTCAGCGACGAGGCGCCCCATCTTGTCGGGCTCAGCGTGAACCCGATCTCGGAAACTCGCGACGCCGCCAAGGTGCTCGCCGAGTTTGCCCGCGGCGACGGCGCGCGGGAGCGATTGACCTACGCCATGCTGTTCGAACGCGGCGAGTGGCGTATCGACGACATTACCTATGCCACGCTGGATGGCGCAAGCCACACCCTGCGCGGCATTCTCGCGGCGAACTAGCGCAAACGATTGCGAGCGGTTCGTCGCGAAACTCGAGCGCGAGAGGAGGCCTAAATCAAGGATGCGTCATAGGGCGTAAGATCCCATTGGCAACAATGGGCTGCGGACGCACCGCCCGGGGGGCGGCGGGCCTTTTTGGATCGTCCTTGATTTGGTTCTCCTCTCGCGTTTCTTCCATCAAGCTCAAGACGCCGCGCGCTCCGAGTCGGGCGAAGAGCGGCGGATTTAGCCTGGACTTACTCCCGGCGCATCGATCAGCTCTCGCAACCTTGCTCGCCCCAGCGAGGACGAAGGGCTGCGGGCGGCTCCATCCTGTCCGGCGGCGGCGTCGTCGTCGAACCTTGTTGCTCAGGAGACCCAAAAGAGCGAACATGGGTTGAACGCCGACCCCTGGACCGTCGGTTGAGACGCCCGAGGCAAATCGTGGGTGACCCCCAAGCCTCGTGACCCCGTGAGGCCTCTCATGACGCCCGAGCCACTGGAACAAGCGGCCGAATGGGCCTTGCAGGCTCGTCGGCGCGTGTTGCGTCTTTGCCTTACGTTCAGCGCCGCCATCGTTGCGGGGCTCGCCGGATCGAAACCGCGTCGGGCGGGCGCGGCGGCCGCGAGGGTCACGGTCGACGCCGCCGTTGTGTTGGCGGCGGACGTCTCGCGCAGTATTGACGACGACGAATTCGCGCTGCAGCGTCGCGGCTACGCGGACGCGATCCGGAACCCGCAACTCATCGACGCCATCTCCACCGGGCCGCACGGCGCGATTGCTCTCTCCTATGTCGAATGGGCCGGCGATGGCGAAGAGCGAGTGGTGGTCGACTGGGCGGTGATCCGCAATCAAGCGGACGCGAGCGCCTTCGTGGCCGGGATGACCGCGGCTCCGCGCGCCTTTATCGGGCGGACCGCAATCGGCACGGCGATCGACTTTTCCCTTGCGCTCTTTGCCGAGGCCGCCTTTGAGACCACGCGGCGAGTGATCGACATCTCGGGCGACGGCACCAGCAACCAGGGCCGCCTCGTGACCGAAGCGCGGGACGCGGCGGTCGGGGCGGGCGCGGTCATTAACGGGCTCGCGATCTTCAACAAGAAGGCGGCGGCGATGGGCGGCTATCTCGCCTTGCACACCAACCCGCCCGGCGGCCTTGCGCACTATTATCGCGAGAATGTGATCGGCGGCTCCGGCGCATTCGTGGTGCAAATCGACGATTTCAACACTTTTGGCGAAGCGATGATGCGCAAGCTCGTCAACGAAGTCGCCTACGCGGGCCAGCGCGCACGGCTGAGCGCGCCTGTCGCACTTATTGCAGGCGCGGGCGCTTCATGAAGCTTGAGCGGTCGGCCGAACGCACCCGCAAGTCTATCGCCCGGCCGTCACGCACGATTTTGATCGGGATCTCGACCCCGGCGGGACCGAGGCTCCAGATCTGACGATAGAAGTCGCCGAGGCTTTCGATCTCCGACCCGCCGACGCCCGCGAGAACGTCGCCGCGGCGAATTCCCGCCTCGGCGGCCGGTCCATTTTCGGCGACGCTCGCGACGATGATTTCATCGCCATTTTCGGCCGAAAAAACGCCAAGCCACGGGCGGGCTGGCTTATTGACCCGGCCGTAGGTGAGCAGATCGTCGAGAATCGGCGGCAGAAGATCAATCGGCACGATCATGTTGATGTCGCGCGGACCGGCGCGCTCGCTGAGTTGCTCGACATGCAACGAGCCGACGCCGATCAGCCTGCCGTCGCTGTCGATTGCGCCGGCGCCGCCCCAGAACGGATGGGCGGGCGAGGTGAAGATCGCCTCGTCGAGAAAATATTCCCAATAGCCGGCGAATCCCTGCTTGCCGACAATCATCGCGCGCACGGGTTTCGTCCCCGCGCCGGCGGCGACCGTGACGGAATCGCCAAGTTTGGCCTCGCTCGAGCGGCCGAGCTCGAGCGCCGGACATTTCAGCTCACCCAAAGCCTGGACGAGGCCGAAGCCGGTCTCAGCATCGACCGCAAGCGGGTGAGCCGGCGTCACTCGACCTTCGGCGTCGGCGAGCCACACGCTCTCGGCCTCCATGATCAGATAGCCGATGGTCAGCACAAGACCGCTCTCACGGATGACGACGCCGCTGCCTGAGCGCTGCTCGCCCAGCGTCTGCGCGGTGAAAGCGTCTTCCGGAATTGTGGATTGAACGGTAACGATCGATTTGAGCGCGCGGTTCGAGGCTGGAGGCCGGGCCTCCGTTGGGCGAGCCGGATTGCGGTTCGTTCGCGTCGCCGCTTCTCGGTCATCGGCCTATCCTTCTCTCTTCGGCTCCAGCGCGCGGTTGAAACACGGGTTCGACGACAAAGTCGCCGTCGACGCGCTTACCAGCATAACTGACGTATAATTGTGGCGCAGTTCGTCCCATTCACGCCGCATGGGCCTCAATGGATCGCGTCCAACTCAGCGCCGCTCCGTGGACTGGCTACGCTCGACGAGCACGGATTGGAGATACTGCCCATACGAGCTTTTGCCGAACCGCGCGATGAGGCGCTTGAACTGGGCGACGTCGATGAGGCCGAGGTCGAAGGCGATTTCCTCCGGGCAGCTGATCTTGGTGCCCTGTCGCTGCTCGAGCGTCCTGACGAAGCTCGCGGCGTCAATCAGGGAGTCCGGCGTTCCCGTGTCGAGCCAGGCGAAGCCGCGCCCCATGCGCTCGACGCTCAACGCCCCGGCCTCGAGATAGATGCGATTGACGTCGGTGATCTCGTATTCGCCGCGCGCCGACGGTTTCAGCCCCTTGGCGATCTCGACGACGCGGGAGTCATAGAAATAGAGGCCGGTCACCGCCCAGTGCGACTTGGGGGCCGCGGGCTTCTCCTCGATCGATACGGCGCGGCCGGTCGAATTGAATTCGACCACCCCGTAGCGCTCGGGATCCGGCACGTGATAGGCGAACACGGTCGCGCCGCGCTCGCGCCGCGCCGCGCGCCGCAGCTGCTCGCCTAAGCCCGCGCCGTAAAATATGTTGTCGCCAAGGACGAGCATCGCCGGACCGCCGGCGACGAACGCCTCGCCGATGACGAAAGCTTGCGCGAGCCCATTGGGCTCGGGCTGCTCGGCATATTCGATTCGGATGCCCCATTCGGAGCCGTCGCCGAGCAGGCGGCGGAACATCGGCAGGTCATGCGGCGTCGAGATGATGAGCGTCTCGCGGATCCCGGCAAGCATGACGACCGACAGCGGATAATAGATCATCGGCTTGTCGTAGACGGGGACAAGCTGCTTCGAGACCGCAAGCGTGATCGGATGCAGCCGGGTGCCCGCGCCGCCAGCCAGAATGATTCCCTTCATCGCCGCGAAGCCCACTCGTCGCTTAAGCCACAGTTCCGACCTCGGCGAGGACGCCGAGACGCTCGCCGGCGTAGACCTTCTCTCTCAGCGGGCGCCACCACCACTCGTTGTCGAGATACCAGCGCACCGTTTTTTCAATCCCGCTCTCGAACGTTTCAAGCGCGCGCCAGCCGAGCTCGCGCTCGAGCTTGGCGGCGTCGATCGCGTAGCGCAGATCGTGTCCCGGCCGGTCGGCGACAAATGAAATGAGGGAGTTGTGCGGGCTTGGCCGCGGGCGAAGGTCATCGAGGATGGCGCAGATGCGCTTGACGACATCGATGTTGCGGCGTTCGTTGCGGCCGCCGACATTGTACTTCTCGCCGATCCGGCCGCGCGCCACGATGAGATCGAGCGCTCGCGCATGGTCCTCGACATAGAGCCAGTCGCGCACATTCGCGCCCGCGCCATAGACCGGCAGCGGTCTGCCATGGACGGCGTTGAGAATGATCAGCGGAATGAGCTTCTCGGGGAAATGATAGGGGCCATAATTGTTTGAGCAGTTCGAGATCAAGGCTGGGAAGCCGTAGGTTCTAGCCCAAGCCGAGACGAGGTGATCGGCCGCGGCCTTGGAGGCGGAATAGGGCGAACTCGGGTCGTATGCCGTCTCTTCGACAAACGCGCCCTCATCGCCAAGCGAGCCGTAGACTTCGTCCGTCGAGACATGCAGGAAGCGGAACGCTTCCCGCTGCGGCGCCTTGAGCGACTGCCAATAGGCTCGCGCCGCCTCCAGCATCGTGAATGTGCCAACAACGTTGGTCTGAATGAAAGCATCGCTGCCCGTGATCGAGCGATCGACGTGGCTCTCGGCGGCCAGATGGATGACCTGGTCCGGAGCGAACGTCTCGAATGCCTCGGTCACCGCGCGCCGGTCGCAAATGTCGACCTTGGCGAAGCGATAGTTCGGCGCATTGTCGATCGTCGCCAGCGATTGCAGATTGCCGGCGTAGGTGAGCGCGTCCAGGTTGAGCACGGACGCGCCCTCGGCGACCAGGCGCCGGCATACGGCCGAGCCGATGAATCCCGCGCCGCCGGTGACAAGCACTTTGCGCTGCATGAACACCCCTGAATGAATTTCGAGCTACGATCGTCCGCCCGGGCTGCGGCCCGGTCCGGCGATCATGCGAGAAGGCGGTCGCAACAGGCGGCTGCCGACTGGCGCCATTCCGGCAGCCTGACGCCGTATACGCGAGCAAGCTTTTCGTTGTCGAGGCGGGAGTTGGCCGGCCTTCGGGCGGGGGTTGGATAGTCGGCGGTCGCGATGCGCTTGACCTTGGTCACGCGCCGGCCTCGCGTCGCGGCCTCGCGGAAGATGGCTTTCAGCGAAATCCGCCCAGGTCGCCTCGCCCGAGCCGGTCATGTGAAAGACGCCCCGCAACGCTGGCGAGGCGTCGTCCTTCACCCTTGCGGCGATCGCGATCAGGGCGTCGGCGATATCGAGCGCCGATGTCGGGTTGCCGCGCTGATCGGCGACCACGCCAACCTCGTCCCGGGTCTCGTTGAGCCTCAGCATCGTGCGGACGAAATTCGCGCCGAACGGGCTATAGACCCAGGCGGTGCGCAGGATGACGCTGTCTTCGCAGCGCTCGGCGACGAGCTTCTCGCCGGCGAGCTTCGAGCGTCCGTAAGCCCCGGCGGGCGCGGTCGGATCGTCCTCCCGATAGGGCCGGTCGAGAACGCCATCGAAGACGTAGTCGGTCGAGAGATGCAGGAGAGGAACGCGGAGCCGCGCCGCCGCCTCGGCCACGTGCCCCGCCCCGTCGCCATTGACATGGGTTGCGACCGCTTCTTCCGCCTCGGCCTTATCCACGGCCGTGTAGGCGGCGGCGTTGATGATCACGTCGGGGCGCGCCGCTTCGAGTCCCGCGATCACGCCGGCGCGGTCGGTCAGGTCGAAAGCCGGCCGGCCGAGAGCGACGACCTCGGCCTTGGGTCCGGCGCGCTCAAGCAGCGAGGTCGCCACCTGGCCCTTCGATCCGGTGACGGCGATCCGCATCAGTCGAACAGCTCCGGCGCGTCCGTGAGCCGGGGCAAACGGCGATCCTTGTCCGAGAGGACCGGGCCTCCGGGCGGAGACGGCCAGGCAATGCCAATGGCCGGGTCGTCCCAGGCGACGCCCCTGTCGTTGGCGGCGGAATAAGGCGCGGTCGTCTTGTAAAGAACTTCCACGTCGGGCTCCAAAGTGATGAAGGCGTGGGCAAACCCGATCGGGACCAGCAATTGGCGCCAATTTTCAGCCGACAACTCGACGGCGACATGGCGACCGAAGGTCGGTGAGGAGCGGCGGATGTCGACCGCAACGTCAAGAATGCGGCCGCGCGCGCAGCGCACCAGCTTATCTTGAGCAAAGGGCGGCGTCTGGAAGTGTAGCCCGCGCAAGGTGCCGACCGCGGCGGAAAACGAATGATTGTCCTGTACAAAAGTGAATTGAAGACCGGCTTTGTCCCAGTCGGAGCGGTTGTAAACCTCAGAGAAAAACCCTCGAGCGTCGCCGTGTTTCTTCGGCGTTACGATCTTGACCGCCGGAATGGCGGTCTCTTCCACCTGCATCACGGACCCCCGTCCTCGCCCGAGCAGCCCGGGCGGGCTCTTCTGCCAGAAGCCGCGGCGCGCGGCCACCTCAAATCGCAATTCGAGGTTAGACCGGTCTCGACCCATTGCTGTCCTTCCCTATCGCGCTGACGCTGTCTAAGCGCACTAGGTCCGACCGAAACGTGACTGCCCCGATTATGGCGCGCAACGGCCGCTTGATGGTCGCGGCGGCGTGTCGAGCATGCCGTGTAAACCCGTGTGCCGATCGCCGAGTACAAAAAGAAAGACAAACTTGACCGGCATCAAGGCGATGAATTGCGGGTGTCACTTATGCTGTTGAAGCGCGCAACTGCACGCAGACGCGTCGATCGCCTTGGATCTCCCCTATGTTTTGGAGTCCCTCTGCGACGTTTCCCCATTCGAGGAGTGCTTCCATGTCAGTTTCTAAATTCGCCTACGCATTGGTGCTGACCTGTGGTCTCGCCACCGCCGCTTTTGCCCAAACAAACGGGACTCCAATCCAGGGTCCTACGGGCGATGAGAGCGCCGCCAACGGTCAGAACGCGATGAGCAACGACCAGAACGCTACGAACACCGATCAGAGCGCGGTTTACAACGGCAACTCGAACGGCCAGGCGGCAATGCATATAGGTCGAGCTCTGCGCGCAGAGTTGACCAAGTCTGGATTTAGCAATATCAACATCGTACCGACGTCCTTTATGGTGCGGGCCACGGACTCGCAGGGCAATCCGGTGATGATGGTGGTCAGCCCCGACTTGGTCACGGCGATCATGCAGGAGAACGCGGAGGCCACTAATCACAACACAACCGGCGTAGCGCCCGGCCAGACGAACCCGTAACTGCCAGTTCGGCCGCGTGACAGTCGGCTCGCATGCAAAAAGGCCGCCTCGCAGGCGGCCTTTTTCTTCGGCAGTCCAGCCGGTCCCCGGTCGACGTCGTCCTTTCGCTCCCTCACTCCAGTTGCGTAGCCCTCGCATCTCAACACAAACGCTCACTTCGATGCTTTCTTCGTTCCGCGAACTGAAAGAGGAAGTCGGGGCGAGGCGCGATAGCCGCCTCGACCGACCGCTCAAAGCAGTGCGCGCTGAAGCTTCTGGAACGCCCGCGCCCGATGCGACAGGGCCAGCGAGCCGTCAGTCGGAATCCCGTGCTTTTCCTCCGAACTCATCTCGCCGAAGGTGCGGTCGTGGCCGTCCGGCCGAAAGATCGGATCGTAGCCAAATCCGGCCGTCCCGCGCGGCGGGAAGACAAGGATCCCATCCACTCGGCCCTCGAAAGTTTCGATCTGCGCCGTCCGGCCAGGCGAGCGCGAGCACGCTGATAAAAGCCGCCCGCCACGGCGGCGGAGCCGCGCGCTCTTTGAGTTCGCGTTCGACGAGGGCCATGGCGGCGCTAAAGTCTTTCGTCGGCCCAGCCCACCTCGCCGAATAAATACCTGGGGCGCCGTCGAGCGCCTCGACGCAGAGCCCGGAATCATCGGCGAGCGCGACCAGCCCCGAGGCGCGCGCGGCCGCTCGCGCCTTCAAAAGGGCGTTGTCGCGAAAGGTCGATCCGGTCTCCTCAGGCTCTTCGAGACCAAGCGTCGCAGCCCCGAGCGGCACGATGCCGAAGGGTCCGAGCAGCTCTTCGATCTCGCGCAGCTTGCCCGGGTTGTGGGTGGCGGCGACGAGACGCCCGGGGAGACGCGCGCGCCTGGCTGCGCTTTCGACCTCTTCGCTCAACGGGTGACGACCTTATAGCGCTGTCCGGGAACGACAGCCGCGTTCCGCTCCAGGCCGTTGAGGATCAAGAACTGGTCGAGCCATTGCGGCAGGAAGCCCATCCGCGCGGCGAGCGTTTCGGCGGTGTCGCCGTTCGCCGCCTCGACGATCTTGATCTTTTCCGGCGAGGCCAATGCCGAGTCCTGCGCGTTGATGAGACGAAACGAGTCGAGCGAGGCCATGAACCGGGAATCGACGGCCGGCGAAAGATCGTGGGCGGCGAAAATGAGCCGGTAAAGCCGACCGTTCAGGCGCACGGCCCCGAGGCGAAAGCTCCACTGGTCGCCCTGAGCGACCGCCGTGGCCGCTTCCAGGCCGTCGATCTTCTTGGGCTCGATCGATGTCGTCTTGACGCCGTCGATCCAGTCGGAACCGATGGCGCTGGTGACCGGGGTCGACTCCGGGATCGCGATGCTGTCGAGGCGCAGCGCCTCGCCGCCCGTTTCACCCACGCCAATCAGCGCAGCCGACTGATTGTCGAGCGTGAAGCCGTCGGGGGCCTTAAAGGCGAAACCGAGTTTTGGATGAATGAACGCGTTGTCGCGCACGATGCCCTGCGATGGGTCGTCGCCGAAGACGAGGCCGTCGATGGCGGCGAGATAGGCGTTGCGTCCAGTCTCGCCAGTCCCCGGCGGTCCGAATTGCCGCGCCGTTTCGGTTGCCTGGGCGATGCGCTCCGGCGTCGAGGGATGGGTCGCCATCATGTCCGGGCGATTGGCGGAGCCACCGCCCGAGACCGAAGCGCGGAATGCGCTCCACTCGCCGAGCGCGGTGAGGAATCGAGCCGCGCCGTAGGGGTCATATCCCGCCCTGGCGATAGTCTTGATGCCGATCTGGTCGGCCGCAAATTCCTGCTCGCGAGAAAAACTGGCGAATGCGAGCTTCGAGCGCGCCTCGACTTCGTCCTGAGCTTCGCGCTGGGCGAGCAATTGCGAGTTGACGTGCGAAAACAACGCCGCCGTCTTTTCAAACTCGGCCCGCTGCGCGGCGTGACGCGCGGTGATATGGCCGATTTCATGCGCCATGACCGCAGCGATTTCGGAAGTGTCGTCGGCGAGGGCCAAAAGGCCGCGGGTGACGAAGATATCTCCCGAAGGCAGGGAGAAAGCGTTGACGATTGGCGAATTCAGCACGGTGAGGCGGTAGGCCGGTCCCCCGGGGGTGGACGCCGGCGCGATCTTCATGAGAACGCCGTCAAGAAAAGCCTGCGTCGCCGGCGCCGAGTAGACCCCGCCGAACACCTCGATCAGCCGCTTGCGCTCGGGATTGGTTTTTTCGGCCAAAACAGGGCGTGGCGCGGGCGTCGGCGCGAGATTGGCGGGCGCCGGCGGCGGATCAATCGAAGCACAGCCGGTTAAGCCCACGGCCAGCCCAGCGGCGAGCGCGATCAAGGCACGCCGGCCGCGCCAGGACGCAAGCCTGCGTCCCAGATTATCCGGCTGGCCGCTCATGGCTATGGTTTCGCTTCTCCTAACGCATCGGAGCGACGCGCAATCTCGATCATCGCCGGGTCAGCGACCTCGATTCTCGGACCGAACCGAGCGTCGAGGGCGCCGCGCGCCCGGATCGTCTGCCCGACCAGCGCGCCGACCGGCCGTCCGTCTCGTGCCAAAGCGTTCTCCAGCTTGCGCGCGACCACGATCGTCGGACCGTCGCGCGGGGCAAGCTCAAGATAAATGCGCGAGCGCGCGAAGCCAACCCTTCGCACCATGCCTTCGATCACCACAAATCTGCCGTTCCGGCGCCGGAGCTCGGCTGAGTCCGACGATTGTATCACGGCAAACTCAGGATCGCGCCATATTCCCAGTCCCCCCTCCCGCGCCTCCTCTTCCATCGCGAGCCGTTCGGCGGCGCATCCGCGAGTCTCGAACTCCGGCCGCACCCGAGCGTATCCCGCCCTGAGCAGCGCCGCGGCAGCCGAGCCGGCGGACCCGCCATGCGGATCAGCGACCACGAGGTCGGCAACGGTTCTGCCCCAACGATCGGTTCCGCCGGCCAACTGGATGAGGTCGGCGTCCCGGCCGAGCAGTCGTTCGCCCAGGAACGCCCGCGCGCTCTTCAAAATCTCCGGGGCGCCGTGGTCCACATTCGGGGCGTCGAGTCCCCCGAGCCTTACGATTCTGCCATCGCTGAGTTCGATATCGAGACGCTCGTCGACGCTGACGGCCTCAACGCGTCCCGCGGCCCACCCGCAAGCCGCAAGGCAGGGAGAGGCGAGAACCACGGCCAAGAGCGCGGCGACGCCACGGAATCGCCCAACGCGAGAGATCAATGCGCGGCTGCGGTGCGCGAAGCGGAGATTCATGCTAAGGGCATGCCGCGCGGCGGTTCGCGTTGTCCATAAGAGTTTTGGCCGCCGCGGCGTTGATTAAGAGTCCCGGTAGCTCAGCTGGATAGAGCACAGGTTTCCTAAACCTGGGGTCAGAGGTTCAAGTCCTCTCCGGGACGCCAAATAATTCAATGAAATCATTGGGCGATATCCGCTGACCCTTCTGGACTGGGGCATATCCGGTCCAAAGGGCGCCCGGAAGGACGCCCATCTCTCGACGGGCTATCGACCGCGGCTACAGCTATAGCGTTCACCTCAATTCGGCGGTGAACTTCTGGATCTTCTTGCACGCCTTTTCGAGCTGCTCGAGCGACGTCGCATAGGAGACGCGGAAGTTCGGCCCCTGGCCGAAGGCGGTTCCGTGCACAACGGCGACGCCCTCCTCCTCCAGAAGCTCGGTGGCGAAATCCTCATCCGTCTCGATCACTTTGCCCGACCGCGCCTTTCTGCCGATCGCGCCTGCGCAGGACGGATAGACATAGAACGCGCCCTCCGGCTTCGGGCACTGCAAGTGCTTCGCCTGGCCGAGCATCGACACGACGAGATCGCGCCGCTCCTCGAACGCCTTGCGGCGCACCGGCATGAAGTCCTGCGGACCGTTCAGGGCCTCGACCGAAGCCCATTGCGCGATCGTGCAGGCGCCCGAGGTCTGCTGGCCCTGCACCATGTCCATGGCCTTGATGAGCTCGGATGGGCCCGCGGCGTAGCCGATGCGCCAGCCGGTCATGGCGTAGGATTTCGAGACGCCGTTCATCGTGAGCGTGCGCGGCTTCAGACCCGGCTCGATCTGCGCCGGCGTCGTGAATTTGAAGTCGCCGTAGACGAGATGCTCGTACATGTCGTCAGTCAGCACCCACACATGCGGGTGGCGCATCAGCACGTCGGTGAGCTCCTTCAGCTCTCTCTCCGTGTAGGCCGCGCCCGACGGGTTCGAAGGCGAGTTGAGCACGAGCCATTTGGTGCGCGGCGTGATCGCGCGCTCCAGGTCCGCCGCCTGCAGCTTGAAGCCCTTGCCGATCGTAGTCGGCACGATGACCGGCGTGCCGCGATTGATCGCCACCATCTCCGGGTAGCTGACCCAATAGGGGGCCGGGATGATGACCTCGTCGCCCTCGTTCATGGTGACCAGGAACGCGTTATAGAGGATCTGTTTTCCCCCTGTGGCGACGATCGTGTCGGTCGGCTTGTAATCGAGGCCGTTCTCACGCTTGAACTTGGCCGCGATCGCCTCGCGCAACGGGGGAATGCCGAGCACGGGCGGATACTTGGTCTCGCCACGCTCGATCGCCTTGATCGCCGCCTGCTTGATGTTGTCGGGCGTGTCGAAGTCCGGCTCGCCGACCGAAAGCGAGATCACTTCCCGTCCTTTAGCTTTCAGATCGCGCGCCTTCTGCGTCATCGCGATGGTCGCGGATGGCTTAACGCGAGAGAGGACGTCGGCGAGGAAGGCCACGGACTGGCGCCTTTCAGAGTGCGGGAAGGTTGCGCGGCGCACCTATAGTGAGGCGGACGCCGCGCGGCAACCCTTGGATCAGGGCGGCGGACGGGCCATCGGAAGGAGAGCACGAAGCTCAGCCTGAAGTGCCGACGAGGCAAAGGCGAGATCTTGATCGTTAGCCACGCTGGACGCGGCTGGTGGGATCCAACCAGCGATGTCAAGGGCGACGTATTCGGACTGGTGCAAAGGCTTGAGCCCGGCTTGACCTTCGGCCATGCCCGCAAGCGCCTCCGGGAATTCGCCAGACTGTCGCCAAGTTTCCCGCCAGCGGACAGGGCAGGGCGCCGTAGAGGCCCCGACAGGGCACCGTCAGGTTAACGATTAAAGCGCGGCCGCGCAGCTATAGGGCCGCCATGCCGACAGCCGGCGACCCTCTCTACCAGCGCATCGTTTTCCTCCGGAGGTCATCAGCCATGCGGTTCGGCTCTATTTCCGGTTTCCCCTGAGCCTTCGCATGGTCGAAGAATGCTGGCGACGCGTGGATTTGCGTGACCTACGAGACCGTGCGCCAGTGGGGGAAGACGTTCGGCAAGACATTCGCCGATCAGATCCGCCAGCGCGCGCCTGGCGCGGCGACAAATGGCATATGGATGAGGTCGTCATCTCGATCGCCGGCGAGCCACACTGGCTCTGGCGCGCCGTCGATCAGAACGGCATCGTTCTTGACGTCCCGGTCCAACGTCGAAGAGACACCCGCGCGGCGCAACGGCTCATGAAGAGGCTTCTGAAATCGGCGATCATCCCGCCCCGCGTCATGATCACCGACAAGCTCCGCTCCTACGGAGCGGCGCGGGCGAAGATGGGCCTTGAAGTTGAACATCGCCAGCACAAAGGCCTGAACAATCGCGCGGAGAACTCTCATCAACCGACCAGGCGGCGCGAACGGATCATGAAGCAATTCAAATCAGCTAGACAGGCGCCAACGGTTCCTGACGGTTCACGATCAAGTCTCGAACCTCTTCCACATCCCTTATCCCGAATCCGTCCCTGCTGACTTCCGCCACGCTTCGCGCGAGCGAGCCTTTGCGCTCCTGATAAAGGCCAGCATGCCGGGCTGTTCCGCCGCGCTTGCTAAGCCTTTCTCGGCAGGTCGGACCAACGGCCCTTGAAGGATTCGAGGACGAAGGTTTCGTCCGCTTCGACGATGCCGCGCAGCATTCGCGGCTTGTCGGACGCGGGCGCGCGCAGAAACCGATGCCGCCAGCGGAAGGCCGTCGTCGGATGCACGCCGCACAATTCCGCGGTCTTGGCCAGGCTCTTGCCCTCGATCATCGCCCGGGCGTGATCGAGCCAACGCTCCTTCTTGCGCAGATGAGCCATCGGCGTTTTGGTCAGCGCGTTGAACGTGCGCCCGCAACCCTTACAGCGAAACCGCAACAGCCCGTGCGAGCGACCCCAGCCAACGACGGTTCGGCTCGCGCAATGCGGGCAGCCCTGGGCCGCGACGCGCTCGTGACTGGTCATCCCAAGCGTGTCCTTGCCAAGCGTGTCCTTGCGAGGGCCGCGCCGGCCGCCTTTCTTGGCAGAACTCCGCGCCTCGTCCTCCGTCTCAGGCGCCCTCTCCGTCTCGCTCGCCGCCTCGAGCGCCTGCAACGCTTCCCGCCGCTGCTTCGCGCTCAACCCCCTAATCGCCGACAGCCAAGCCGCAAAATCCTCAGTCTGCATCGAATCAACTCCTCGATCCGAACCAGTCTGAGCCAAATCAATAGCTAACGCTATAAGAGCCAGAATTTGAGGCTGATCCCGAAGAGGTAGAGCGCCTGCGCGCCGCCGGTCTCGACACGGTCCGCAGCCTGATCTGGAAGCGCCCTGCCCTATCCGACCGCTGCTGGTTCGCCGGCCAGGATTGCGCTTTGTCCTCTGACGACGTCTTGCGATGAGCGCACCGGACCGGACGGCCCCGGGCGGCTTCGATATCGGTCCGAGAAACATCGGCGCCCTTGAACATCAACGGCTCGCCGAGATCGCGGGCGGCTTTATAAGCAAACCGGTCCCCGAAATTGAGTTGCGCCGGGCGCCGGCCCTTGCCCCAGCGGTCGAAGGCGCCGAGCGTGATGCGGGTCGTTTCGGGCGGCGCGCCCGATCGGAAGGTCACGAGCCGCGAGCGGCGAGCTGGAGCGGGTCGCAGCCTGCTGCAAGCGCGGCAACGCGCCGGTAGTGTCTTGAGATAATATCGACACGCAGGTCCCAGACGGACCCGGTTGAGAAACAGCCCAATCTGCTTATAGTCATATTAGTTAGAGTAGTCAAAAGAGAGCGCCATGACCGCCGCCAAGACATCGTCCCGCCGGGCTTCGGACAGCTGGACCGTCGCCGACGCCAAAGCCAGGTTGTCCGAGGTGATCGAGCGCGCCCAGACCGATCCACAGATCATCACCCGGCACGGCAAGCCGAGCGCAGTCGTCGTCTCGGCCGAGGAATGGGCGCGCAAGACTGAGCGCAAAGGCACGCTCGCCGAGTTTCTGCTCGCTTCGCCCCTGCGCGGCGCTGACCTCGATCTTGAGCGCCTCCGTGACCAGCCGCGCGACCTCGATCTATGAACGTCCTCATCGACACCAATGTGCTGTCGGAGGTGCGGCGGCCAGCGCCAGAGCCGAAGGTGCTGGCCTGGCTCGACAGGCTCGACGAGGACCGGGCCTTTATCAGCGTCGCCTCGATTGCCGAGCTTCGGCGCGGGATCGCCCTGATGGAGGAAGGCCGGCGGCGCGCGGCGCTTTCCGCATGGCTTGCGGATGAACTGCCGGCGCGCTTCGCCGGCCGCATCCTGCCGATCGATCCTGCGGTTGCCGAACGCTGGGGCGACCTGATGGCGCAGGCCCGCAAGGGCGGCGTCGCGCTCTCAGCGACGGACGGGTTTTTCGCCGCGACCGCCCTCGTCCACGACTTGACGCTCGCCACCCGCAACGCCAGGGATTTTGCGCCGCTCGGAGTGCCAATGCTCAATCCATGGATCGGCGGGAGCGTCGCGCAATGATTTGCTCTTGCCTCGAAGCCTTAGGGAGGCCTTGGTGAGCGACCTCAGACCACGGATCGCCATTCGCTATTGTACGCAGTGTCGCTGGCTGCTCCGTGCCGCCTGGCTCGCTCAAGAACTGCTTTCGACGTTCGGGACCGATCTCGGAGAGGTGGCGCTTGCGCCGGGAATCGGCGGCGTCTTCGAAATCACCTATGACGGCGAGACGATTTGGGAACGCAAGGCCGATGGCGGTTTTCCGGACGCCAAGACGCTCAAACGTCGCCTGCGCGACCGGCTCGATCCAAGTCGCGATCTCGGCCACAGCGACCGCGCGGGCGCGGACGAAGACAGGGAGTGAGACCACGGTCAAAGGAAAAGGTCCCTGCCCTCCATCTCGACCCGTAAACTCGCCGTGCGCTGCAGCTCGATGCGCTCGCGGGAGCGCGCGAACTTTCCTCTAGGAGCACGCGAAAATACGGATGCAGCTTCTCTGGATCGTTGCCGGTCGGCAGGCGCAGAAGGTCAATTGGCGAGTTCGGCTCATCGCCTTGCCGGCCGATCTCGGTCAAATTCTCGGTCTGGTGCATGTCATTGCCCGCCAAAGCGACCTCCCAGCCGCGGACAAAGATGGATGGCTGCAGTCGACCTTCACGGCCCTGAAGCGCCCAATGGCATCCCGGACGAGCATTGCCCAACTAAAATGGTTATCAATTAAATCGCGGCCCGCCGAGGCTATGATCCTCTCATCGGGGAGCACCACCAAGAGGGTTCCTCGAAAATGCGATAGAGCTTGGAGTGGCGCGAATCGATCGCATAGAGGTTGAACCGGTGTCGGCTCGTCGGACGGCAAAACGAGGTCGCTTCAACTCGCATTCGCGCGTGTCGCTTCGCTTCGCCCAAAGGATGACCAGCCCCAATAGAAAACTGCCGCCTCCCCATGACAATGGCACTTCCATCCGAGACTGTGAATTGGACACTTGGCGGGTCCGTTGCAGAGCGGACGAGCGGCAAGCAGGTGGCGACCCCTGACGACGTGAAGTCCGGGATCGCGAGCGCCAAGAGCCAGGGCAAGAAGGCGGTGATGATGCGGAATCAGACCCCCGACGGCGCCCGCTTCGTGGCTGTGCCGTTTCCCAAGGCGTAACCCAAATCTTACGCCTGAGGACGGGCGGCGGCGCGCCTTCTGGGGGTAGCGCGTCGCCGCTTCGACCCACCTTCGACACCGGGGCCCGTACCCCGGTGTCGCTATTTCACATCGGATGCTGGCCGCCAGTCGGGCGCCCTTGCATCGTCCTGCTTTCCTCGATCGGGTCAACAGGGCCCATCGACGTCGCAGATGCGCTCCTATCGGACAAATTCTCTTGTCGTCGGCGGCGTTGACTCTTCCGAGCGGGCGGGCGCGCTTGATGATGGGGCAGTAGCGCTTCTCGGGCGCGCACCGGAATGCTCTTCGCCGCCTGCCGCCCAAACCAACGTATTATAGCCTCATCTGCAAAGATGCAGCGGCGATTCCCACGGCTAATAGAACGAGGCGGGCGACACGCGTACCGTCGGGTGCAGTTGGGTCGCTCTCGAAGTGGGGACCCCGGTCAGTCAATCGGTGTCCTTCTACCTAGTCGAGGACAACATGAAACGCATCATTGCCACAGTGCTCGCTGCGGGTTGCCTTGTTTCGTCCGCTCCCGTTTTCGCGGGCGACGACGCCGGCGCCTTTGACAGATGGCTTAATCCGGACGCCCCCCAGTGTGTGCCTATGTCCGCAATCAGGTCAGTGGCCACGGTGAGGGAGCTCACGCCCGAGCAATTCCAATTCGTGCGGGCGCTTTATGTCGCTATTCCGCCGATTTCGCAGACGCTTCCTCCCGGCGATCGCGCGGTCATGGCAAGCTCGGGCGGCTCGGTGATGCTCGCCCTGGTCGCAGACGACCAGGCTTGCGCCCGAATGCTCGCCCCCGATTTCATTCAAACCATGGTGGTGCAGGTCGGCAAGGGGACGATCGTTCAGCTCGGCACGGCCCTATAGCCGGACGAAGTCCCGTCAAGGTTTAGAACGCGCAGCATTTCGAGCCCTGGTCTCCAGGCTCATAGGTAGGCATCGTCGCCGAAGCAAGGAGCCTGGTTTGATGTCCGACGTCGCAACTCTCTTCGTTTCTTGGCCAGTCGGCGTTTCGCTCTCTTGCTGGTTGTTCTTCGAGGTCAAGAGGCGCCGCTCCCTGGCGGAACAGTCAGTTGTTCCCCGGCGCGTCGCCGCCAGGTCAATTTCGTTGAAACATGGAGCTGTGTCTGATGCTCGACCTCACTAGTCCGTTCACTCTCTGGCCCATCGGCATCGCGCTTGGCGGTTTGTTGGTCTTCGAAGTTGCAAGGCGCAGCTTGCGGGTGGATCCCCCTTCCCACCATGTCGAGGCGAGATCAAGGGCGATCCGACCCGAGTGGCGAGCCGCAAACGCTCCGCTCCGCCCGACGAGAGCCCCCTGGCCAAGCCGACCGATGGAAGCTCAACCAATATTTGCTGGGAACGCGCGCGGCAGGTCCATCCCGTCGGCCAATGACAACCGGACCCGATGCGAGGCCACCGTAATGGTCAAGATCCGCGTGATCAGCGAAGACGACGACGTCGTCTTAGCCACTGGCCATTCCAAGTTCGAGCTTGACGGGATGACTTTGGCAACCCCGTCGACGCCAGGGTTGGCTACGGTAAGCCGTTCGTGACGATCGTCGATCCGCACGAAAAAGGTCGTCTGGGCGTCGCCGGAAATCTAACGGCAATGGGGCGGCGAACCCACGCGCCGACGGGGGGCCAAGACGCATCGGACACTTCAAGTCGGCTTCGTCGCTCCGGCGCTGAGCCACGCGTGCCTCGGCTCTGACGCTTCGTTCCTGACGAGCAGCCGATGGAAGATGACGAGGTGAACGAAAAAGAGGCTCGGGACCAGGAAGCCCGGGATCAAGAGCCAAGGCAAACTGGTCATCATGGCGCTCGTCGGCGGCCCGGCAAATGCGTTGAGCGGACCGGGCGCCGACAAAGCGCCCAGCGCGATCGCGTTCACCAGGTCCGCGGCGCCGAAGACGTTCCATAGCAACGCCAGCATTCGAACGCGCGCGCCGAACCGGGCGATCGACCAGGCGAGCGGCGCAGCGGTGACCCCAACGACAATGTCGCCCCAGCCGGCGCTGGGGGCGAATGGCGCGGGAAGCCTCCCCGCCGCGTAGAGAGCCACAAAGATCACGCCGAAGATTCGGATCGTGTTGACGGCGACCAGCGCGGGTAAAGGCCTGGCCAGCATCGCTGCCCGAATCCGCCCAAAGGCGAAGAAGGCGCAGACGAGCGCCACGACCGGCAGCACAACTGTGAGGCCGAGCGCGGGAACGCCAGGTCCACGGGTGGGATCGAGCGCGCCGCCCGCGCCGATCGCGAGCACGAGGACGAACCAGGCGATGAGGACGCCGGCGACCGTCAGGCGCCCGCGCGACGTCTCCGCCATTGCGTAAGCCAGGAACCCGATGACCAGCGAGGCGCTAGCGGTCAATCCGATCGTCGAAAGAATGTCGAACATGACGCTTTCTCCTTTCAGTGTATCTACACTTACAAGCAAAAATTTTACCGCGGGCGCAAGGGCGCCGCCAAAGCCGCGTCCTGCGCCCTCCTCCAGAAGGGGAAGGCGCGCCGCGCGGCCTCTTCGCCGGCGGGCGTGATCGCCACCTTGCGGACGCGTCGGTCTTCGCCCTCGTCGATTCGAACAAACCCATCCCGAACGAGCAGACGCAGATTGCGGGTCAAGGTCGTCCGCTCGAGGCCTTGGAGGTCCGCAAGGCGCGTGGTCGGAATAGGGCCGGTTTGAATCAGCGTCGCCAAGAGCGTGAACTGGGTGCCTCGAATGCCCGACCCTCGCATCGCCTTTTCGAACACGCGAGTCAGATCCCGGCTCCGGCGGCGCGCGGCGGTGCAGACGCATTGGCGACAGGCGACGAAGTCGACTTCTTCGGGTTCCATGTTACGTGTGTATACACCTTTATTCTGACTGTCAAGGCGCTTGGATCGGGGGCGTTGGAAAAGAAGGAGGCGTGCGGCCGCCCATATCAAGGGGGCGGGGCGCTCGATCAGGAAAAATCGGCAATTTCTTGCCAAATGGGCTGCGCCTCGATATTGTTTTTCGGGAAAATTCGTGAGCTCTGCTGGCGCTTTTCACGAATGACGCGACCACGGCTCGAGTGTCGGGAAAGAATTGGCTCATACCCCCTCGGCTGGCCCTCAGAGGCGTCATCGGTGGCGCGTCCTTTGCCAAGGGGCGACGTGGCGAAACGGGGATGGAGCTAGTTGAAAACAAATACGCTCCCGCTCCCTATCGTTAAGGCAACAAAAATCCGCAATTTATTGCAGAAAATCAGAATTCAAGCTAAGCTTGCTTTATGAACAGCCCTGCGCCTTCGCCTTCCCAAGATCGGTCATTCGCGTCTCCACGGCCCCAAACGTTGGGGAGAAACCGCGCTGAAAAATTTTCTAGCGAAAATACCGTGTAAGTCATTGATAAGGCTCGTTTAGCACGAGAGAATCCAAGGAAATCCAAGGAAATCCAACGCCTAGAAATAGGGAAATTTGAAGCGAAACGGCCAGGGCCAAGAAAACCCAAACTTACCGCGCCCGCTCCCAGCCGCCCTCGTCGCTTTCCCGCCAATAGCTGATCGCGCGGCCCTGGTCCTTGAGCCGCCGCCACTCGCCCCGCGCGAGCGCAAGCGCGGCCTCGTCGCGTCCGTCGAACAGGATGACGACGAGGTTGAACGCGTCGTCCGCGTCGCCGGTTTCAGCCCCGGAAAGCCTGACCAGCACGGTCGCGGCGTTGGCGTTCTCGAGTTCGGTGGTCAGAAAGACCGGCTGGGTCATCGGATCGCCGTCGCCGGCCGCGCCATGCGGAAGAAAGCTCGCGTCGTCGTAGGTCCATAACCGCTCATTGAGCGCGGCGACCATTTCATCGGACGAGGCGCGGACGAGGACGCGTCGGCCTTCGTCGAGCGCATGCTCAAGCAAGGACGGCAGAGCCTCATCCACGCTTCGCCGCTCGAGGTGGTAAAAGCGGATCTCCGTCACTGGCCCGCTGGGCCGACGATGACGAAGGTGCGGTCGGAGCCGGTCGCCATCAGTCCGAGGCTCACGCCGCCGGGTTCGTGCTCTTCAGTCTTGCCTGCGACATAGACGTCGCCGCGCTCGCGCGATGCCGCGAGATACTCCCCCGCATCCGCGCTCATGCCCTTGAGGACGCTGCGACTCTTGCCCCCGTCCCAGCCCAGCGCCGCCTTCAGGGCCGCCGCCTGGAAACGCTCGAAATTTGTGGTCGTCCGCGCGTTGGCGGGCTCGCCGATGCGCGCCTCGAAACGCACGAATTGATCGCCGCGACAAGAGAGGGTCGCGTCCACGTCCACCCTTGTCGTGATGTCGAACACGTTCGAATCGGAGCGCGTGCGGGACACGACGACGGCGCGCCCGAACTCGACCTGCATGTCGCTGGCTTCGGCGCGCAGAGCGTTGGAAAAGGCGTCGCATCCCGCGATCGCCCATGCAGGCTCAAGTGACGCGAACCAGGCGCCGGCAAGCGCGAAGATCGTGGACAGAATCCGCATCCTGACCCCTCCGCCCGACTTTCCAGTCCATTCGTCAATGAGAAGCTAATCTTCGTAAGAGTCGGCGATGAAGACGGTTGAGAAGACGCACGCCCCAGCCCGACCCCCAGGATTGATTGATGTCGGAGGGCGGCGAACCCATCGCGGTGCCGGCGACGTCGATATGCGCCCACGGCGTCTCCTTGACGAACCGCTGCAGGAACTGCGCGGCGGTGATCGAGCCGCCGTGACGGCCCCCGGTGTTCTTCATGTCGGCGAACTTGGAATCGATCAGTTTGTCATAGGCCGCGCCGAGCGGCATGCGCCAGACCTTCTCGCCGGTCGCTTCGCCCGCGGCCCTGAGCCGCTCGGCAAGCTCGTCGTTATTGGAGAAGAGTCGCAGCCACCTCATTGCCCAGCGCGACAATGATGGCGCCAGTCAGGGTTGCAAGATCGATGATCGCCCGGGGAGAAAAGGTCTGCTCGGCGTACCAGAGGGCGTCGGACAGAACGAGCCGGCCCTCGGCGTCCGTGTTGACGATCTCGATCGTCTGGCCCGACATGGAGGTGATGATGTCGCCCGGCCGAATCGCATCGCCGTCGGGCATGTTCTCGACCAGGCCGACGACGCCGACCACGTTGATTTTCGCTTTGCGGGCGGCCAGCGCATGCATGAGCCCGACAACGCAGGCTGCCCCGCCCATGTCGCCCTTCATATCCTCCATACCGGCCGAAGGCTTGATCGAGATGCCCCCCGAATTTCAAAACAGACCCCCTTGCCGACAAGTGCAATCGGCTTCGTCCGCTTTGAACGCGCCCCGTTCCATCGCATCGCGACGAGCCGGCTTTCGCGCGCTGATCCTCGTCCGACAGCGAGCAGCGCATTCATCCCCAGTTTGCCCATCGCCTTCTCGTCAAGGATGTCCACGTCGACGCCGAGTTTCTCCAGCGCTTTGGCGCGGTCGGCGAATTCGAGAGGAAAGAGGACGTTGGGCGGCTCGTTAACCAGATTGCGGGCAAGCTCGACGCCTTCCGCGATGGCGAAGCGTTCCTCCCCAGCTGCGCGCGCGGCTGCAGGATGGCTCGAGCCGATTACAAAGTGGGGCGCCTCGGCGCCATTGTCCTCCGACTCCTTCTTGCGCGTCTTGTACTTGTCGAACCGGTAGCCGCGCAGGCGAAGGCCGAGCGCAAAGTCGGCTGCCGCCGAGCCGTCCCACGTTCCTGACGGGGCCTCGAAGGCGACTTCGACGCGCTTCGCCCCGGTCACTTTGCCGAAGGTGAACCCGCCGAGTGTAATGAAGTCGATCGGCGCGTTGTCCTTGCCGGGAGCGACGCCCACGACCACCAGCCGGGACGCGTCGAGGCCAGCGGGCGCCAGGATGTCGAGCGCGGTGCGCTGGGCGGCGCGAAAGTTGGACGCCTTCGCCGCGGCGCGGATGAGCGGTTCGAGATCGCCGAACTGGGCCGTCACCGCGGCGCCCGGCTTCATCTCGGCTCCAACGAAAATCACAAGCGCGCTGCCTTTGGGCGCCGAGAGGGACCCAAAAGCGATCTTGACGGCTCCGCTCATGACCAACGCCTATCCCATGTTCTGATCTAAGGACTTCAGACCAACTGACGCGGCGTCGCTGGCGGACGCCGACATATCAGGGGGTTTGCTGCGCTCGTCAATAAGCCGCCGCGATTGGGCGGCATATTTCAACCGGTTAGGATCTCAACCTGGCATTGGAGCGAGTCGCCTTGCAACGACACAACGCATCGGGCAAGCGCAACGCGCGGACGGGCTCCCCCTGACGCATTGGTCGTTCACTTCCAGACAATACGGCGGCGATGATCCAGATTGAGCGCTACCTGTTTAGGACGGCGACCACGGCCTGTGTCTCAGGGCTGGTGGTGCTCACAGGCGTTGTCTGGGTGACCCAGGCCCTGCGGCAGATCGACCTGATCACCAGCAAGGGCCAGACCATTTTGTTATTTCTCTTGATCACTGCGCTTGCGCTGCCTTCGCTCGTGGCTTTCATTGCGCCCGTGGCGCTGTTTGCCGGGATCCTTTACACCCTCAACAAGCTCAATGGCGACAGCGAGCTCGTCGTCATGGCCGCTTCAGGCATGTCGCCCGTTCGCCTGTTGCGTCCGATGGCGCTGCTCTCGGCGATTGTATTTGCCGGCGTGGCCGTCCTCTATATCCAGGTTCAGCCCTGGAGTTTCGGCGCGATCGAGACTCTAACGACCTTCGTTCGAGCCGATTTCATCGCCAACTTCGCCCGTCCAGGCGCTTTCTCCCAACTGGAGGCGGGATTCGTATTTCACTTTCGTGAGCGCACGCCCGATGGGGCTCTTCACGGAGTGTTTATGCAGGACCAACGTGATCCCACGCGGGTCACAACGTATATCGCTGAAGGCGGAAAAACGATCGATCGGGACGGAGCGAGTTATCTTCAGCTATCCAAGGGCGTCATGTTGCGGCCTCAGTCAGCCAGCGACTCGGCGATGGTGACTTTTGATGACTACACCATCGACTTGTCACAGTTCGCGCACGCGGTCAGTGCGATGAAAAGGCCGCGCGAACGGTCCACCGCGCAATTGATGGCGCCGGACGCCAAGGATCGGGCGGATCCAGCCCTCTCTGGTCATATCCGCAGCGAACTGCTCGACCGCCTAGCCAGCCCGGTCTACGCTCTCGCCGGCGGTCTCATCGCTTTTGCGGCGCTTGGAGAGGCGCGCACCACCCGTCAGGGTCGAGGGGTTGCGATCGGAGGAGCGGTTCTCGCATTCGCCGGCGTGCGTATGCTCGGGATTGCGGCCACGACCCTCGCGATCGGCGTGCCGTCCGCCGCTGTCTTGGTGTGGACGGTTCCGGTTGCCGCTTGTCTGGGGGCCTTGGCGGTGATCTTTCGGCGGGCAATTCTGGCGCTCGCCCAGCCGCTCGCAAGGTTTCCTGCGTGATCGGCCGGACGCTGTCGTTCTACCTTGCCGGCCGCTTTGCGCGCACGGTCATCGCCGCGTTCATGCTGGTCTTCGTCCTCATCTACGCCGTCGATCTGGTGGAGCTCCTGAGGCGCTCGGGCGATTTACGGCGCGCGACCGGGATTATGATGGCGGGCTTGTCGTTCCTGCGGACGCCCACCGTCGCCGAACAGGCGTTGCCGTTCGCGGTTCTGTTCGGGTCGATGATCGCGTTCCTGAATTTGTCACGCAAAATGGAGTTGGTGGTGGCGCGCGCGGCGGGGCTATCCGTCTGGCAATTCCTGACGCCCCCGCTCGCCGTGATCGTCCTCATCGGCGTGTTTTCCGTCATTGCTTACAATCCAGCATCGACGTGGATGAAAGAGAGATCGGACCAGATCGAGAGCAGCGTATTTGGCGGCCCGGCGTCGGGCGCGATCGGGATATGGATTCGACAGAAGAGCGTCGACGGCCAAGCGGTCATTCGCGCCATCGGAAGGAGCGGGGGCGGGAATGAGTTCAACGGGATTGAGGTCTTCAACTTCGACGACAAGGGTAATTTCGTCGAACGGCTCGAGGCCGCCTCCGGCGAGCTTCGCGAGGGTTATTGGGTGTTGCACGACGTTGTGTCGGTGACTCCGGGTTTCGAAGCCCTGAAGGTGTCCACCTACCTGTTGGCCACGAACCTCGATCGCCGGGAGGTCGCCCAGGCGTTCGTCTCGCCTGAAACCGTCTCTTTTTGGCGGCTGCCGGCGCTTGCCGAGCAGACCGCGCGCGCGGGATTGGACCCAACGGCCTATCTTCTGAAATATCAGGAACTTCTGGCGCGTCCGCTGATGCTGGCGGCGATGGTGCTGGTGGCTGCATGCTTTTCGTTAAGATTCTTCCGAATGGGTGGGATCGAGTATATGGTTTCCGGTGGCGTCGTGGCGGGCTTCGTGCTTTATGTGGCCACCAAAGTGGTCAGCGATCTTGGGGGAGCCGGATTCCTCAGCGCCTCCGTCGCAGGATGGTCGCCCGGGATCGTCGGTTGCATGTTTGGCGTGTATGTGCTGCTGCAACAAGAGGATGGTTGATGGGCTTCGCCGTCAGCTTTCCCTTTGAGTTGAATCCCCCCCGGAAGTGGGCCGTGAGGATCGCACTGTCGTTCGCGATCGCGGCGGTTGCGGCTTGGACGCAATTGTTTGCGGGACCGGCTGCCGCACAAACGCCTTCCGCCCCTCAGTCCACCCAAGCGAAGCCGCAGGACAAACTGGTCATCGACGCGGACGAACTCGTCTACGACAAGGACAAGAACACGGTCACGGCCGAAGGCTCAGTCCAACTCTTCTATCAGGGTCGGCGTGCTTCAGGCTGACCGTGTAATTTATGACCGCGCCTCCGAGCGTGTTTACGCGGAAGGCCACGCCAAGATGACGGACGGCATGGCAATGTCATTATTGGTACCCGGTTCGCGCTCAGCGACGATTTTGCCAACGGTTTCATGGAGAGCGTCCAGGTCCTGACCTCCGACAAGACACGCTTTAGCTCGCCGCGCGTGGAACGCTCGGGTGGCGACATTACAGTGCTGGAAAAATCGGCCTACACCGCCTGCGTACCGTGCAGGGACCACCCTGAACGGCCGCCTTCTGGCAGGGTGAAGGGAGCGAGATCATCGAAAACCGAAACGACGCACACGAACTATTACGAGGACGCCCAACTTCAGTTCTGGGGCTTTCCGGTCTTCTACATGCCCTACTTTTCCTCGGCGGACTCGACCGTCAACAAGAAGACCGGCGTTTCGCGCCGTCGATCGTTTCCGGCGCCGACCTGGGCTACGGCCTCAGCATACCCTATTTCATCAATCTGGCGCCCAACTACGACCTGACCCTCACTCCAACCTTCCTCTCGAAGCAAGGATTGTTAGGAGAGGCCGACTGGCGTCAGCGGCTCTCCAACGGCACGTACAGCATCCGTGCGGTCGGGATCGACCAGGGCAACTTGGAGCCTTCCGGCTTTTCCTTATGGGGCGGGGGACACGCGACTGCGCAGGGCGATCCAAAGCAACGGGAACTTTTTCCTCAACGACATGTGGCAGTTCGGCTGGAACGGCACATGGATGAGCGACAAATTCTTCCTGAACGACTATCGGCTTCAAGGCATCAACTTCGACAATTTCTATTTCCAGGACATCATCTCGTCGATCTACCTGCGCGGTCAGGCCGCCCAGAGCTTCTTTGACCTGAGCGTGTATCATTTCGAGGGCACGACGGCGAGTGACGACAATCGCACGTTGCCAGTCGCCGTGCCGGTCTTCGACTACAACCGGGTGATCAACGTTCCCGCCGACCGCACCAACGGGATCGGGGGAGAGCTGACGGTCGATGCGAACATCGCCAACATCGGTCAGACCAACGCGGCGTTCCAGTCGACTGGCCTGCAGACCTTCGACAACGCGTATCATCTGTACAACGTCTGTGAGACCGCGGTCGGAAATACGCTGTCAATAGGTATTCTTCCGGGCCAGTGCATGTTGCGCGGCATCGCCGGCGATTACACGCGGGCGTCGGGACAGGTCTCGTGGCAGCGTGGCTACATCGATCCCATCGGCGAGGTATGGAAGCCGTTCCTGTTCGCCCGCCTTGACGGCGAGGCGACCGAACTCAATGAAACCGGATCGATCACCTACGCCA
>CAVRXX010000040.1:0-106385 GCA_963725195.1 uncultured Alphaproteobacteria bacterium
ACCCGTTCGTTGGTCGGGATCGATCGCCCCTCCGGCGACCATCCTCGGATCGGAGGCGGAAACCGCCGCCGGCGGCGGGGAAGACGTCTGGCCCGACAGGTCCTTGAGGTAGGTGGCGATGGCTGTGAGATCGGCGTCCGTCATCTGCGAGCTCGACAGCGTGATTTCCTCGCCCATGATTCCGGTCGAGGCGGTGGTCATGTTATGGCCAGCCTTGAGATAGGCCGCGATGTCTGGCGACGCTCCATCCGCCGAGGCCCCGCTCGCTGTCATTGGTGATGTTGGGCGCGAACCATCCCTGCAGCGCATAGCCCTGATAAGCGCGCCCGCCTGGGCGCCGCCGCCAAGCCGTCGACTTCGGCGTGTGACAGGCGCCGCAGTGGCCCAGGCCTTCGACCGGATAGGCGCCAGCGATTCCACTCGGCAGGTTTCGTGGGGTCGGGCTTCCGAGATTCGCCGCTTCTGAAATAGAGTGCGTTCCAGGCCGCCATGCCCTCACGAACGTCGAACGGGAACGGCAGCTTGTTGGAAACGACGGCGTTGTGAACCGGCTTCACCGTGTTGAGGTAAGCGCGAATGGCGAGCGCGTCGCTCTCGGTGAGCTTGGTGTAATAGGGATAGGGCATCGCCGGGTAGAGCAGCTCGCCATTATGCCCCTTGCCCTCGCGCAAGGCCCGGACGAACAGCTCGTCGCTCCAGGCGCCGATCCCCGTCTCGAGATCAGGGCGTGAATATTGGCGCCCACCACGACGCCGAATGGAGTCTCGATCGGCCGGCCCCCGGCATAGGGCTGGCCTGAGCCGGGCGCGGTGTGACAGCTTGAGCAGTCGCCGGCGATGGCGAGATAACGGCCGCGTCGATCTGGCCGAAATTCTGCGGGTCCAGGCTGGTCCCGGCTTGTTTAACTGCGCGCGCCCCGCCCCGACCAGGGTCGATGCGAGGATCAACGAGGCGATCGCGGCGCCCGCGATCCGGCGCGCGATGAGCTCACGCATGGACGAGAGGTCCCGGATTCTTGAGGTATTGAGTCCTGATCGCCTCGGCCGACCAATAGGCGAGGGCCGCGACTGTGCCGGTCGGATTGTAGCCGGCGTTTTGCGGAAAGGCGCTCGCGCCCATGACGAAAAGATTGGGGACCTCCCAGCTTTGCAGATAGCGGTTGATCGCACTGGTCGAGGGGTCGGTTCCCATGATCGCGCCGCCGCACAGGTGCGTCGTTTGGTACTGGGTAACGTCGTAGGGCGCCTTGCGAACGTGCTTCGCGATGTCCCTTGCGCCCATCGCCTTGATGATCTCGGCGAATTTGTCGGTGAGATAAGCGTTCTGCTTCAGCTCGTTGTCGTGAAAGTCGATCGTCATGCGCATGAGCGGGCGGCCGAATTGATCTTTGTAGAGCGGATCGAGATCGAGATAGACGTCTCGATAAGAATAAAAGCTCCCGTGGACGCCGGTGCCCGGGATCACCGTGCTCAAATAATTGTCCCGCACCCCGCTCTTCCATTTTGCCCCCCAGGCCGGCGTGCCGGGCGGAACCAGGTTGGTTTGAATCGGTCTCCCGTTGGTCTGCACCTGCCCCATGTATCCGCCGCCGACGAAGCCGAGCGGCCCATGGTCGAAATTGTCGCCGTTGAACTCGTCGATGCACATGCCGATCGAGCCAGAGGAGATGAACGGATTGAAGTTGAACTTGTCCTTGTCGAAGAAGCCGTTGACGCTCGAGATCGTCTGATGGGTGAAGTTGCGGCCAATCACCCCTTGATTGGCGACCGGATCGTAGGGTTTGCCGATGCCTGACAGCAGCAGGAGCTGAACGTTGAAGGGGGTGAAGGCGGAGAGGATGACGAGGTCAGCCGGCTGCTCCCACTCCTCGCCGCTCGTGTCGACGAAGGTGACCCCGGTCGCCCGCTTGCCGGTAGCGTCAACATTGATGCGCGTCACCTCGCATTCGGTGCGGTAGCTGAAGTTCGATTTCCTCACCAGCACCGGAAGGATGGTCGTCTGCGGCGAGGCCTTCGAATAATTGGCGCAGCCGAACCATTCGCAGAAGCCGCAATAGGTGCAGGGTCCGAGCCGGACGCCGAGCGGGTTCACGTAGGCTTGCGACAGATTGCCGGAGGGCTGCGGAAACGGCTTGTAGCCGAGTTCGCGCGCGGCCTTACCAAACAGCGTATGGCTGAAGGGCTGCGCCTGCGCCGGAGTGGGATAGGGCCGCGAACGCGGTCCTTCGAATGGATTGCCGCCTTCGGAATCTGCCCCTTCAGATTGCCCGCGGTCCCCGACGTCCCGCAAAGATACTCGAATTGATCGTAGTGCGGCTCGAGGTCGTCGTAGGTGACGCCATAGTCCTGGATCGTCATGTCCTCGGGGAGAAATTTCGCGCCGTATCTTTGCGTCAGATGCGTCTTGAGGACGAAATCGGACGGCAGGAAGCGGAATGTCTCAGCATTCCAGTGGACACCCCCGCCGCCGACGCCATTCATCGGCATGAACGCACCCCAGGTGCGAATCGGCAGCGCCTGCTGGTCCATCTTGTTGCGAAAGGTGAACGTCATCTGCTCGGGGCGCAGGAAGAGCTCGTGGCGTATGCGATAGCGCAGTTCGTCCTGAACGTAGGTGGTCGGAAAATCCGTTGGGGCGTCCCGCCAGGGCCCGCGTTCGATCGCGACGACGTCGAGACCCTCGTCGGTCAACTCATTCGCGAGGATCGAACCCGTCCAGCCGAGGCCGATGATCGCCACGTCCTTTTTGGGCAGCTTCTGGGCCATGGGCTCCCCTCAGGTCTTGCGGACGTTCCAATCCGCCCGTCCCATGAAGCTGACCGGCGGATGGGGATAGCGCTCATTGTGGCGGTGCACCCAGTCGCGGTAGTCGTACCGGACGCCCGGGTAGCCGATCATGCGCCACGAGACCATATCGCGATTGCCGCCGTAGATCGGATCGGCGAAAAATCCTTCCCGCGTATTTCCGAGCAAAAGCTCGAAAAAGGACTGCCCGTCGACGCCGTCCAGCTTCACGGCGCCGCTCTCGAGACCGCCAATGATGCCGTCTTTGTCCGTGTCGCTGAGGGAAGCGAACGCGCCGCTCTTTTCTTTCTTGCAATACTGGTCGAGCGCCGCCAGCGCCTTGCGATAGCGCACGGCCGGACCGTCTTCGTCCTGCGGGCCCTGCTGCTTTGTTCCCTTGATGAACGGGGACTGAGATAGAGGCCGGCCCGGCGGCCATAGGGGCCAGCCAGCTGCCGATCGATGAAGACGGCGCAACCAGCGTCTTTGCCGCCAGGCGTGTCCGGGTCGGGCGGGATCAGGCGATCCACCAGCGCCTCGACCGCGGCGCCCTCCGCTGGGTTAAAGAAGATCCACGGTCCTTCGACGAACGGCGCTGGCGGCGATCCCGCTTCCGGACGCCACGGCAGCCATTGCGCCCGAGCGCCGGTTCCTCCGCCGACCAGCAGCAACGCCGCGCTTCCGAGCAATTCGCGCCGGTGAAGCTTCATCGCCCATCCCCACGAAAGCAGCTTACCCTACGACAGCCGAGGCTGCCGGGCAATGAAGGTTTGGAAGCGTGCCGCCGACCCGCTCCGGAGATGGGAGATAGAACCGGGCACGAATGGATAAGGCTCCCAGTTGGCATTGCCTTAGCCGAGCCCTGCGACGTTTCCATGAACTGTCGCAGCCGGACGGGAATCCATGGCGACAGCGGGCAGGCCTACTGGATGTGAGGTCGTTACGGTGAGATCGGGCGAACCGCAGTCCCTACACACTCTCGACGATACGGATCTCCCGGTCGGCTCCGCCGGCGAGTGCGGCCAGCGCTTCCTGATAGGCCGGGCTATCATGCGCCGCCCGGGCCGCCTCGACGCTGTCAAACTCAAGAAGCACTGTGCGTTGCTGAATGCCGGCCTCATAGACCTGCGCCGGCATTCCGCGCGCCAGGAAACGCCCTCCTGCGCCCGTGAGCGCCGGCCCAGCCAGCTTGCCGTAAGCGGCCATCGCATCCGGATTGCTGATCGAACGATATGTGGAGATCCAATACGCTTTGGCCATCGTGATTCTCCTCAGCTTCCGACACCATTCCACATTTTGCGATCCGCCGGAAGACGGGGCATCAACCCGTCAAAAGGCGAGAGGTCTATCGATGTCCGTCTCGGGGCTGACGGGAAAGGGTCCCGACCGGGGGTCGGCCTAAGGCGCCACCTCCCGCACGAGTTCCCGGACTTTCTCCCGCGCCATCCCCAAAGCTTCGACACCGTAGGGAGTCGCTCGGTAGACGCGGCGTCGCGAGCGGCCTGCTGGTTCCGTTCGTGAAGTTAGATAGCCTTTGCGTTCAAGGGCGTGCAGCATCGGGTAGAGCGTGCCGGGGCTGATCTTGTAGCCATGCCGGGCGAGCTCCTCGATCATCCAGTTGCCATAGAGATCCCCCTCGGCCGCATGGTGCAGCACGTGCAGCCGCACCAAGCCCGAGAGAAGTTCCTGATGCTCCATCGCTTGCGCACCCCGGATTGTTCCTCCATAATCGGGTATCGATATCGGGAATCGATTATAAGGACAGATCGCTTACGCCATTGTTCGCCTGACATAAGCCCGGCGAAGCGAGAGGAGTTTTCCGATGGCCAGCGCAGCCGATCGTAATCCGCCTCGTCACACCCAGAAAATGCAAGGCCTTCAGCAAGATATCTACGCGGAAACATAGGCAAGGTCGATGAGCGCCAGCTCAAAACTCCGTGTGAAAACATCCGCCACAGAGCTGATCGGCTTGGAAACGGCTTTCAGCGACGAGCGGTGAGGCCAAGGCCATGAGTTCGATGACCGCACCGCAACCAAAAGAGAGGCGGGAGATGGGAGGAACGGAGGTCGATGTTCCCTATGGCTCACAATGGTCATTCGGGCGGGCTGTAAGGAACGTAACCGTGAAAACGACTTCGGCTCGCGAGATCGAACTCATCGCGTCATTTCTGCCAAGTCCGCTTGTTTCGATGCGTCAAACGCTGCGGCCCACAAGCGTAATCATCCGGATGGATCTATCGGCCGCCATGGACCTTTCCTCGCGTCTTCGCGAGGCGTTCGAGATTTTGAGTCCCGCGCCGCCGCCGGAAATCTGAGATCAACGAATGGCATGAGTTCGCGGCCAACGGCCGCGCTCCGGTTCTCTCCAGAATCGTGCGGTGGAAGAGCATTGTTGCGCGTCATGTTCGCCGGCTAAGCCCCGCCTCGGGACGCGCAAGCCTTTGAGCGATCGGCGGCTCCGTCTTCATCTCATTGTCGCGAAGGCTTCAGCGTTACGTCACGTGGGTGGCGAGAGGCGGTCACTGCCGAGCCCTAGACTCATGGGCGTTCCTAAATCGACGCGCGGCGCGCGGGGCGTCGCGCAACGGAGGATGTTCATGTCCAAGACACTCGGCGTTTCCCTTTTTGCCATCATGATCGCCAGTTCGGCGCAGGCGCAACAGATCGGCGATGTGTTCTACATCGCGCTTGAGAATCACAATTTCACGCAGCCTTCGACCGTTCCTGCGGGGACTCCCCAGCAGTTGCTCGGCAACACGGCCGCGCCGTACCTCAATAGCCTGGTGACGCCGGGCAATCCGAACTCGGCGGACGTGTCCTACGCCAGCAACTATCAAAACGTCTCGCCGACCCAGCATCCGTCTGAGCCGAATTACGTGTATCAGGTCTCGGGGCTCACTGGCCCGCTCAACGATAACGATCCCTATCCGAACAACATCGTCAACGCCCCCAACCTCGGCCAGCTCATGGCGGCCAAGGGCGAGACCTGGCGTTCGTATCAGGAGGACACCGACCTTCTCAACACGAACGGGCAAAACTTCAACAGCGCGGGCGGCACGCTGACAAGCAACGTCGCGTCGAAAGAGTCAGTATACGGTGCCGACAAGCTCGTTCTCCGGCACGTCAAGCTCGTACACCAACCCCTACAATGGCAGCCACCAATATAACTACGCGGTCAAGCACAACCCGTTTCCGTTTTTCACCGCGACCAACGGCGGAACGGCCACAGCCCCGAACACGTCGCCGAGCAATCCGCAATCGCAAAACTACGCGCCGCTGCAACAACTGCAGACAGACCTCAACAACAACACCGTCGCGCAGTTCAACTGGATCACCCCGGATCAGTACAACGAAATGCACTCGTCGCTGAACACGAACTTCACCTATGACGGTGTCACGTATCAGGCGAATACCGACCAGGAGGCGGTCGCCCTCGGCGACAACTTCCTGTCGATCGTCGTTCCGGAAATCGAAGCCTCGCAGGCGTTCCAGGATAACGGCGTGATCGTCATCTGGAACGACGAGACCGAGGGCGACGAGGACGTCAATTCCACGGCCGGCTTTGACGGCACCGAGATCGTTATCTCGCCGCTCGCCAAGGGCAACGCCTACACCAACGACATTCTGTACACGCATGCTTCCGATCTGGTCACGCTGCAGAATATCTTCGGGGTCGCCGCCCCGGGCGGAGGATATCTCGGCGGCGCGGGCGGAGCAAACTCGCTCGCCGATCTGTTCAAGCCGGGCGTGATCCCGGGGGCTATCCCGGAGCCGTCGACTTGGGTGATGATGGGCCTTGGGTTCGCTGGCCTCGCCGGAGCCGCCGCCCATCGCCGCAAGCAGGGTGGGACGGTCAAGCCCGCCGTCGCTGGCTGACGCGTAAGTCTGAAGCTTGAAGTTCAGGAAAGGGCCGGCCGATGAGCCGGCCCTTTTTTGTTAGTCGATCAGCTTGTAAGCCGGCAGGGTCAGGAACTCGTCGAACGTCTCGCTCAGCGACATGTCGGAGAAGAGGGCGATCGCCTCCTTGAAGCGGCCGCCGTCGAACGCCTTGGCGCCGACCTCGCCTTTGACCCGCTCCATCTCGCCGACCATGGCGTCGCGGAACATCTCAGGCGTCACCTCGCGGCCGTCATCGAGCTTCGCCTTGAGGTGGATCCACTGCCAGACCTGGGCGCGCGAGATTTCGGCCGTCGCCGCGTCCTCCATCAGATTATAGATCGGGACGGCGCCGCGGCCCCGGAGCCAAGCCTCGATATATTGCACGCCGACACGGATATTCTCGCGCAGGCCGTCTTCGGTGCGCTTGCCCTTGTGGACCTCGATGAGGTTGGCCTGCGTCACATGGACATCCTCGCGCTTCTTCGCGAGCTGGTTTGGCCCGGGCATGAGCCGGTCGAACACTTCCATCGCGATCGGCACGAGATCGGGATGGGCGACCCAGGTCCCGTCATGCCCGTTGCCGGCCTCGCGCTCCTTGTCGGCCCGGACTTTGGCGAAGGCCGCTTCGTTGGCTTGGGCGTCGCCCTTGACCGGGATCTGCGCCGCCATGCCGCCCATCGCGAATGCGCCGCGACGGTGGCAGGTCTTGATGAGCAGCAGCGAATAGGCGTTGAGGAACGCCTTGCCCATCGTCATTTCCGACCGGTCTGGCGTGAGGAACGCCTTGTTCTTGCCGAGGCGCTTGATGAACGAGAAGATATAGTCCCAGCGGCCGCAATTGAGCCCGACGATATGGTCGCGCAGCTCGTAGAGGATCTCGTCCATCTCGAACGCGGCCGGGAGCGTCTCGATCAGGATGGTCGCCTTGAAGGTTCCATGGGGCGCGCCAAGCTCGCGCTCCGCGTCGGAGAACACGTCGTTCCAGAGCCGGGCTTCGAGACGGTTCTCGAGTTTGGGCAGGTAAAAGGCCGGCGTCGCCCCTTGAGCGATCTGGGCCTTGGCGCAATGGAAGACGTAGAGGCCGAAGTCGAATAGCGACCCGGCTGCTTCCTCGCCGTCGACGACGACGTGGCGCTCGGGCAGATGCCATCCGCGCGGCCGCACCATGAGGACGGCCACGTCCTTCTTGAGCGCGTAAGCCTTGCCATTTGTCGGGTCGGTGAAGTCGATCTTGCCTTCCCAACGGTCCTTCAGATTGGCCTGGCCCTCGACCATGTTGGCGAAGACCGGCGAGGACGCGTCCTCGAAATCGGCCATGAAGACCTTGGCGCCGGAATTGAGCGCATTGACGATCATCTTCCGATCGACCGGGCCGGTGATCTCCACGCGCCGATCGAGAAGGTCGGCCGGGATCTTGGCGACCGTCCAGTCGCCCTCGCGGACGGACTTGGTCTCGGGGAGAAAATCCGGCAGCTTCCCGGCGTCAAACAGCTTTTGACGCTCTTGGCGGCGCGCCAGAAGCTCGAGGCGCCGTTTATTGAAGCGCCGGTGCAGCCCGGCGACGAAAGCGAGCGCCTCGGCCGAAAGAATTTCGGCCTGCCGGCCGCTGGGCTTCGCGTTGATCTCGACGCCGGCTACCGCCGCATGCGCTGTCATGAGGTCCTCCGGAAAGGCGTGGGGGGTCTTGGACGTAACGTAGACCTTTTCCCCGCCTTTGGGGAGGCGCCGCTGTCGCATTGTGGCGGCGGCGTTAAGTCTGGATCAGGCCGCGAGATCGGTTTCGCGGCCAGGAGTCCGCCCACGCCAGGCCCGCCGCCTGACGAGCAGGCTGGATGGGTCAGCATCCAGCGGCAGGGCTGTCGCGTCGTTGACGTCGGACGAAGTGAGGCCGATGTCGCGCAGCTGGTGCTCCGACATTTGCGCCAATTGAGACATCGTGCGCCGCGCCGCGCTAACCCGCGCTGGCCAGGTCAGGACGCGCCACAGGGCCTTCATCGGCACGAAGCCTGTATGTGAAAGGGTCGCAACCATGTTCGTCACCTTAATTTTAGGGACGACTCTCCGTTCGGCGCGAAGCTTGCGCCGGTGGAAGTCGTTCAATCTCGGGATGCTTATCTCGGGACGCTTTTTTATATGGTGAGCACCATTGATCGGTCCAACGAATGTTTGTAGAGTAACCGATCAAAATTCCGGATGGGTTCCATGCTCGATACCGACCAGCTGCGCTCGTTTCTCGCCATCGTCGACACCGGCTCGTTCACCAAGGCGGCCGAACGGGTGCACAAGACACAGTCCGCCGTCTCGATGCACATCCGCCGTCTCGAGGAGCAATTGGGCTGCGCCCTGTTCGTCAAGCAGGGACGCGGCGCCCGGCTCACCGATGAAGGCGAGCGGCTGATTGAGTTCGCCCGCCGCATCGTCCAGGTCGAGGCCGGGGCGTTTGCCGCGCTGTCGCGCAAGGGCCTCAGGGGCGCCGCTCGCCTTGGCATCCCAGACGACTACGCCGAATCGTTCCTGGCCGACATCCTCGCCCGCTTCAATCGCCGCCATCCCCTGGTCGAGGTTTCGGTCAATTGCGAGGCGTCGACCGACCTTGCGCCTCAAGTCGCCGCGGGAGCGCTGGATCTGGCGCTGATCACGGATTACGAGGGGCTGAAGGGGCTCGAACTTCTGCGCGAGGAGCCGCTCGTCTGGGTCGCCTCCGACCGGTTCCAGGCAGAGCCGGGAGCGCCGATCCCGCTCGCGCTCGGCAGCCCGACCTGTTGTTGGCGGCGCGCGACCGAGCAGGCGCTGACAGCGGCGCCAGGCGTGACGCGGACGCGGTTCTACTCCAAGAACTTCAGCGCCATCGGCACGCTCTTGCGTTCGGGACTGGCGGCGACGATCCTGCCCTTATCGCTGGTCGGTCCCGGCCTAAAGGTTCTCGGCCGCGCCGAGGGATTGCCGGAATTGCCCTTAAACCGCATGGGTCTCATCCACGCGCCGGGCCGCCCGAGCGAGGAAGCCAAGGCGCTGGCCGAAGCGATCCGCGAGACGATCGCCGGCCAGGCGCGCCAGGCCGCCTGATCCCGGCCCGACGCCGCTCGTTTGAGCCGATCCTTTTCGCTTCGGTTCTCTTGCGCGAATTTGCCTTCCGCCGCCGCCGGGCTTATGCCGGCGCCAGTCCCCCCTCACGGTCACGCCCCGCTTCCGGTCGAACGTGAAATTGCGGCGATCCTTGAAAGCCGAAGACCCTCATGACCGACGCGACCGCGCCACGGACCGGGCTTCAATCGGTCTGGGCGAGCCCGATCCTCTTGCTCATGATGACGACGCTGGTCTGGGCCGGCCACTCGGTCGTCGGGCGGCTGGCTGTCGGCCAAATCGGGCCCATGACGCTGGTCACGCTGCGGTGGGCGGTGGCCCTCATTCCCATCCTCATCACCGCCCGCCCTTCGCTGCGTCAGGACTGGCCGGCTTTGCGGGCGCGCTGGCTCTATCTCGCCATCATGGGCGCGTCCGGATTCACGGCCTTCAACGCGCTTTTCTATGTCGCGGCCCATCATACGAGCGCGCTCAATCTCTCGATCATCCAGGGCGCCATCCCCGCGCTTGTCTTGCTTGGCGCCCGACTGTTCCTCGGGGTTCGGTTCACCGGCCTGCAGGCGGTCGGCGCCTGCATCACCATGATCGGCGTTGCCGTCATCGCCGCGCATGGCGATCCGGCGCGGCTCGCGGCGCTCGCCTTCAATAGCGGCGACGTCATGATGGTCGTGGGCGTGGTGCTGTTCGCCGGCTACACGATCAGCCTTCGCCAACGCCCACACGTCGCCCAGACGAGCATGCTGGCGGCCATGGCGCTCGCCGCCTTCGTCACCTCCGTTCCGCTGATGATCTGGGAAATCATGTCGGGCGGATTCGTTTGGCCGACCGTGGGCGGCCTTCTAGCGCTCGCCTACGCGGCGCTCGGGCCGGCGTTCCTCGCTCAGCTCACGTTCATGCGTGGGGTCGAACTCATCGGGCCTGGCCGGGCCGGCGTGTTCGTCAATCTGGTGCCGGTGTTCGGCGCCATCATGGCGGTTGTCATCTTGGGCGAGCCCTTCGCCCCCTATCATGTCCTCGCGCTCTTGTTGGTTGTCGGGGGCATAGCGATCGCGCAAAGAAGCTCGAGCAAAGCTCAACGCTAGGCGCTGCTCAAATCCTTAAGGAGAGACCGACATGGCCTGGATTGAACTGAAGCCGGAAGGGGCGGGCCCAATTCGAGCCTGGCGCGCCGATCCCGCAGGCGCCCCGCGCGGCGGAATCGTCGTGATCCAGGAAATCTTCGGGGTCAATTCGCACATCCGGGAGGTCACCGACCGGTTCGCCGCCGACGGCTATCTCGCCGTCGCGCCGGCGATTTTCGAGCATGTCGAGCCCAACTTCGAGACTGGCTACGACGCTGATGCGAGAACGCGCGGCATGGCGATCGCCGGCAAGATCGATCGCGAGCAGGTGCTCCGCGACGTCGCCGCCGCGATCGAGGTCGCTAGCCAAGGCGGCAAGGTCGCCATCGTCGGCTTCTGCCTCGGCGGAACCGTCGCCTGGTCGGCGGCGGGGCGGCTTCCGGGTTTGAGCGCCGCAGTCGGCTATTACGGCGGCGGGATCATCGGGCTTAAGGACTTGAAGCCTAAGGTCCCGACGCAGTTGCACTTCGGCGAGAAGGACCAGCACATCCCAATCGCAGGCGTGAAGGAAGTCGCTGCCGCCCACCCAGACGTCGAGGTCCACATCTATCCCGCCGATCACGGCTTCAACTGCGATCACCGCGAGAGCTACGACGCCCCAAGCGCCGGACTCGCCTGGACCCGCACGATCGGGTTTTTGCGCAAGCATGTGGGGTAAGTAGCGCTACGCTCTCATTCCTCGCCGCGCCGCCCATAACGCTCCTGTTGTCATTCCCGCGAACCCGCGTGTGAAGGAATCGCGTTTTTGTGTTTGGAGGGGGCTAGTCACTGTCGCTCGCCCTGCGGTGAAGGGCGGTTCGGGTGGCGAAAGGGAGAAGGGGGGATGATGTTTGTGAGCGCCTCATGGGGGTTTCGATCCTCAGACGGTGGGCGGCCATGAGCGAAGCTCGTCGGCCGTCTCCAGGTGATAGACGCCGGTCGCCTCCATGCCGACACGCCGCACGCCCTGGGCCTTAAGGAGCGCGGTCATCGCTCTTCGTTCGTGCCCGGCGTTGGCGCATTCCCGCGCGCCAACCAATCTCGCCGGTCAGGGCAAAGGTCAGCGTCGCCTTGGCCACGTCGATCCCTGCACATCGGCCAACAGTTCTGGTCGTCTCTCCCATCTTCTTCGACCCCGCCTTGCAAACGAATCCAAAGTTCCGGCAACCTATCCGGGCCTGAGGAAGAAGCCGGCGGGGATCCTGCTCACCCGCAGCCCTGAAAGGGCGAGGGTTTACGATCCGACCAACGGCGCCCCTGCTCCGGGTGGCCGCCCGGGGCGGGGGTTCCCTCCGGAACCTCCTCCAATACCACCTTCCGCTGTTACAAGGGTTCGCGCGAACCGCGCCTCGGGCTTCAAGGCGGGCCTCATCCAGCCCTTCGGGCCATCTTCCCCGGAGGGGGAAGGGAAGGAGAGCTACTCCGCCCAGCCCCTCAGTTCCCGGCGCGCGACGGCTTCGATCACAGCCATGCCGTCGGCGCTATCGTTGAGGCACGGAATCGCGGCGTAGCGCTCGCCCCCGGCCTCGCGGAAATAGCCGGCGTTCTCGACGCCGATTTCCTCCAGCGTCTCCAGGCAATCCGCCGAGAAACCCGGCGTCAGGACCGCCACGCGCTTGACGCCGTGGGACGCGAGTTCGCGCAAGGTCTGAGACGTATAGGGCTTGAGCCACTCGCCGCGGCCGAACCGCGACTGAAACGTCATGCGCAAACGCTCGTCGCTCATGCCGAGCGCTTCGCGTAAGAGACGCGTCGTCTTCGCGCAATGGCAGAAATAGGGATCGCCTTTGTCGAAATAGGCCTGCGGAATGCCATGATACGAGGCGAGCAGGATCTCGGGTTCGAAATCGAGCCCGGCGAGGCCGGCGTGGATCGAGCGAGCCAGCGCATCGATATAGACGGGGTCGTCGTAATAGGGGGCCGCAACGCGGACGGCCGGTTGCCAGCGCATCGATTGCAAAGCCTCGAACGCCTTGTCGCCGACGGTCGCAGACGAGGCGGCGCAATATTGCGGATAGAGGGGAATGACGAGAATACGATCGCAGCCTTCGGCCTGGAGCGCCCTGATACGCTCGCCGATCGGTGGCGCGCCATAACGCATAGCCCAGTCGACGACCATTTCGCGGTCCAGACCGCGGAGCGCGAGCGAGAGCTTGTCGCTTTGCGATCGGGTGATCGTCTTCAGCGGCCCTTCGTTGAGTTCCTTATTCCAGATCGCTTCATAATCGCGTCCTTTGGCGTGCGGCCGCCGCAGAAGAATGGCTTGCAGGATGGGCGCCCAAAGCGCGCGCGGCGTCTCGATGACGCGGCGGTCGGACAGGAACTCCTGCAAATAGCGCCGGATCGACCAATAGTCGGTCCCCTCGGGGGTGCCGAGGTTGACGATCAGCACCCCGACCCTGCCCCTCGGCGCCGGCGGATGGGCCGCCGGGCGAGCGGCTCGGGCTTCCTTCGGCAGTTTCGAGATGTTCATGGGGCCAGGCGGCTTAGATCAAGCGCGCGCCGCGTCCGGCCGCGGGCCCCGCTTGTCAGTGCGCATCGGCCGGGGTGAAAGTTGTCGCGACCCCGTTGATGCAGTAGCGCAAGCCGGTCGGCGGCGGCCCGTCCGGAAAGACATGGCCGAGATGCGAGCCGCAGCGCGAGCAGTGGACTTCGGTGCGAGCCATTCCATAGCTGTTGTCGACGCTCGTTTCGATCGCGCCCTCGACCGGAACGGTGAAGCTCGGCCAGCCGGTGCCGCTCTCGAACTTGGTCGTGCTCTCAAACAAAGACTGCCCGCAGCCGGCGCAAGCGAACGCGCCCGGACGCTTCTCGTAAAGGAGGGCGCAGCTGCCCGGACGCTCGGTGCCGTGGCCGCGCATGACCTCATATTGCTCGGGGGTCAAAATCTTGCGCCATTCGGCGTCGGTGTGGGTGACGGGGAAGCGGTCCTGTTTCATGAGATCCTCCTTGCCGAACCCTAATATAGGCGCCTTCGGCGTTGGCGGCACGTCATATACGTTCAGGGGCGGCCCTAAGTTACTTACCCCTCAAAGACCACGGTCTTCCCGTGGTTCAAGAGCACCCGGTCCTCGAGCACATTGGCGACGGCGCGGGCGAGCACGCGGCGCTCGATGTCGCGCCCCTTGCGCACCAGGTCCTCGGGCGTGTCGCGGTGGCTGATACGCTCGACGTCCTGCTCGATGATCGGGCCCTCGTCGAGGTCGGAGGTGACGAAATGCGCCGTCGCTCCGATCAGCTTCACGCCGCGCACATGCGCCTGGTGATAAGGCTTCGCCCCCTTGAAACCGGGTAGGAACGAATGATGGATGTTGACGCATCGCCCTTGGAGCTTGGCGGCGAAGCCGTCCGACAAGATCTGCATGTAGCGCGCGAGAACGACGAGATCGGCTTTTGCGGACTTGATGATCTCCCAGGCCTGAGCTTCCTGCTCCATCTTGGTTTGCCTGCTGATCGGCAGGTGGTGGAAACGGAATGTCGCCGAAATCGATGTGGGCGTAGGTGTCGCGCGGATAGTTGCCGACGATCGCGACCGGATCCATCCGGAGTTCGTCGCTGCGCCAGCGATAGAGGAGATCGACCAGGCAGTGGTCGAAGCGCGAGACCATGAGTACGACCCGCTTCAGCTGATCTAGAGGCCGCATGGACCACGTCATTGCAAAGGCCATCGCGATCGCCTTGAAGGTCTCGCGCAGCTCTTCGACATTCGCCTCCCGCGCGGCGGGGTTGAACACGACCCGCATGAAAAAGTCGCCCGTCTCGACATCGTCGAACTGCTGAGCGTCGAGAACGTTGAAGCCCCCGTCGAACAGCGCGGCTGAGACTTTCGCGACGATCCCGGGGCGGTTGATGCACGACAAGGTGAGAATGTGGCGGCCGCTCGACAATGTGTCCTCCGTGAGGTGACCGGCAGTGACAGCGGGTTGGCTACCGGTTCGCCTGCTTCAAGAGCGCCTCGACCGAGGGCAGAATCTTCTGAACGATGACTTCGACCCCTTGGGCGTTCGGGTGCAGACCGTCCGGCTGGTCGAGCTTCGGATCACCCGCTACGCCGTCAAGGAAGAACGGATAGAGCAAAACATCGTAACTTTTCGCCAAGGCCGAATAGATGGGGGAGAACTCGGCCGAGTATTCACCGCCGAGGTTGGGAGCAGCGCGCATGCCGGCGAGGAGCACAGGCAAATGGGCGGCTCGGGCCTTGTCCAGAATCGCCGCCAGCGTCGTCTTGGTCGTCTCGGGCTTCATGCCCCGCAGCATATCGTTGGCCCCGAGCTCGACGATCAGCGCGTCGGCGTCCTTCGGCACCGCCCAATCGTAGCGCGCGAGACCGTCGGCGGCCGTATCGCCGGATACGCCGGCGTTGATGACCTTGACGTCCCACCCCTTGGCGCGAAGCGCCTCCTCGAGCTGGTCGGGAAACGCCTTGCCGGGCGGCAAGCCATATCCAGCGGTCAGGCTGTCGCCTAACGCCACAAGCCGAAGCGTGCGCGCCGCGACGGCGTGCGGAATCAACGTCAGGGCCGCTGCGAAGGCCAGCGCCTGGACGAGGAGGCGCAAATGCCCATATGAGGGCGACCCGGTTTTAAGGTGTTCAAGCAATGGTCTTTCCTGCGGTCGCGATGCGCGGCGTGGACCTCAGTCTCGGCCGCGGGGCGGCTCGCGTGCATATCTTGCGCGACGTCGATCTGGCAATCGGCAAAGGCGAGGCGGTGGGCATAGTCGGGGCTTCGGGCTCCGGCAAATCGACGTTGCTCATGATCATGGCCGGCCTCGAGCGGCCGAATAAGGGCGAGGTCGAGATCGACGGCGTCAAGCTCGGCGCCCTGAACGAAGACGCCTTGGCCCGGTTTCGCGGGCAACGCATCGGCATCGTGTTCCAGTCCTTCCACCTGATCCCGACCATGACCGCGCTCGAAAACGTTGCGGCGCCGCTCGAGCTTGCCGGCGCAAGCGACGCGAGCGAACGTGCGCGGGCCGAACTCGAGCAGGTGGGTCTCGGCGACCGCCTTGCTCACTATCCGGCGCAGCTGTCCGGAGGCGAGCAGCAGCGCGTGGCGCTGGCCCGCGCGCTTGTGCCCCGCCCCTCGTTGCTGATCGCTGACGAGCCGACCGGCAATCTCGACGAGACGACCGGGCGCGCCATCATCGATATGATGTTCGATCTGCCCGCGCGACGCGGCGCGACGCTGGCGCTCGTCACGCATGACGCGGCGTTCGCCTCGCGCTGCGACCGGGTGATCCGCATGCGCTCGGGCAGGATCGAGGACGAGCCCGTTCGCGCGGCGACACTTCCGGCATGAGCGGGCGCGCGGCTCCCCTCTCCGTAGCCCGTCGAGAGACGGGCGTCCTTCCGAACGCCCTATGGGGAGAGGGGGCGGGGGTGAGGGTTCTCGCCCAAGCTGTGCCCGCGCCGCTGACGCGGCGCCCTCATCCGGCGGGCCCATAGCCCGTCCGGAAGGACGGGCGTCCTTCCGGACGCCCTACGGCCCGCCACCTTCTCCCCGATGGGAGAAGGGCAATCGCCGTGAACGCGCCTGCGACAGCGCTCATTCCACGGCCAAGCCGCGCGCCGACGTTGCGCTTCGCCTTGCGCGATTTGCGCGGCGGACTCTCGGGTCTATGGATCTTTCTTCTCTGCATCGCGCTTGGCGTGGCGGCGATCGTCGGCGTGGAAAGCCTGGCGCGCGCGCTCAACGACGGCATGGGGCGCGAAGGGCGCGTGATCCTCGGCGGCGACGCGTCTTTCTCGCTCATCCATCGTCGACTTGTCCGCCGACGAGCAGCGCTTCCTCGAAGCGCATGGCTCGCTGTTCGACGATTGCGACAGTGCGCGGCATGGCGAGACCGGCGAACGGCGACGCCGCGCTCATCGAAATCAAGGCTGTCGAGTCGTCCTGGCCGACCCTTGGCGCCGCGGTCTTCGCGCCGCCGATGTCGCTCGAGGACGCGCTCGGCGAAAAAGACGGCGTGTTCGGCGCCGCGGTGGAAGAGGCGCTGCTGGCGCGTCTCAACCTGAAGCTTGGCGACGTCATTCGCATCGGCGAAGCGAATTTCGCCATCCGGACGCTCCTCGTCAGCGAGCCCGATCGGCTGGCGACCGGCGTGGGCCTCGGCCCGCGCGTGCTCATGTCGCAAGCCGCCCTTGACGCAACGAAACTGGTGCAGCCCGGCTCGTTGGTCAGATGGACGACCCGCGTCGTCATGGGGCGCCCGGGCGACGAGCCGGACAATGCCGCAGTTCAGGCTTTCATGGACGAGGCGAAGCGGACGTTCCCGCAAGCCGGATGGGACGCTCGCTCGCGTCTCGCCATTTCCCCGGACTTCAGTCGCGATCTCGATCGGTTCGCCGAGTTCCTGGCGCTGGCCGGTTTGTTGTCGCTGGTCGTCGGCGGCGTCGGTGTGGCCAACGCGGCGCAGGGTTTCGTCGAGCGCAAGCGCGCGACGCTCGCCATTCTCAAGGCGATCGGGGCGACCGGATCGAGCGTCGTCGGCCTCGCGCTCATCGAGTTCGCGATCGTCGCGTTGATCGGCGCGCTGGCCGGCGCGGCTCTCGGCTCGGCGATCCCGTTCGCCGTCAATTGGCTGTTCGGATCCTTGCTGCCGATCCCGCTCGCGCCCTCGATTTCACCGAGCGTCATTGGCCTCGGATTGATCTATGGCCTCTTGACCGCGCTCGCCTTCTCGATCGCGCCGCTCGGGCGAGCGCACGATCTGCCCGTGACGACCCTCATCCGCGACATGATCGAGGAACGGCGAGGCTGGCCTCGCAAGCGCTACCTTGCCGGCGCGACGCTCGCGGGCGCGGCGCTGGTCGCGCTCGCCGTCCTGACCAGCCCGCAGCGATCGGTCGCCGCCATGGTGGCCGGCTCCACCGTCGCGGCGTTTCTCGCGCTGAGATTGGTCGCCTTTGGCGTCGCTTATCTCGCGCGCCGGACGCCTCGGTCGCGCTTCGTTGAATGGCGGATGGCGCTCGCTGCGATCCATAGGCCAGGCGCGCTCACGCCCTCCGTCGTGTTGTCGCTTGGCCTCGGTCTCACGGCCCTCGTCGCGCTCACGCTCATCGACGCCAACATGCGCGCTGAATTGCGTCACTCCGAGCCCGGCGTGACGCCGAGCTTCTTCTTCCTCGATGTGCGCGGCGCCGACGCGGGCGCGTTCGTCGATTTCGTGAAACGCGAGGCGCCGGGCGTCAAGATCAGCGAGACGCCCATGATGCGCGGTCGTTTCGTGCGGCTTGGCGACCGACCCGTCGAACAGGTCAAGCCCAGCGACAAGGTCGCCTGGGCGCTGGAAGGCGATCGCGGCGTCACCTTCGCCGAAAAGCCACCGGAGGGTTCCGAAGTCGTGGCGGGGACATGGTGGCCAAGCGACTATTCCGGGCCGCCGCTCGTGTCGATGGAGAAGGAGGTCGCGGAGGGCCTCGGTCTCCATCTCGGCGACACGGTCGTGGTCAACGTGCTCGGTCGCGACATCTCGGCGAAACTCATGAACCTGCGCAAAGTGAATTGGCGTAGCTTCGCCATCAATTTCGTGCTGGTCTATTCGCCCAATGCGCTCAAGGGCGCGCCCTATACCGAACTCGTCTCGGCTTCGCTCCCCTCGGCCGCGGCGGACGCCGAGCTTAAGCTCATGCGCGGCGTGGCGCACGATTTCCCCGAACGTCGCGAGCGTTAGGGTGCGGGAGGCCATGGAGAATGTCGAAACGCTGGTCATGAAGCTCGCGCTCGCCATTCGCGCCGCGACCGGGGTGGCGCTCACGACCTCGGTCCTGGTGCTCGCCGGCGCGCTCGCCGCCAATCGGCGCGCCCGCCTTGCCGACGCGACGATTCTCAAGATCCTCGGCGCGACGCGCGGCCGGCTGACAATGATGTTCCTGATCGAATACGCGCTTCTCGGAGTGGCGACCGCCGCGTTCGGCGTCGCGGCGGGGACAATCGCCGCTTATTGGGTCGCCGCGCGCATCATGGAGCTCGATTTCGTCTTCGATTGGCCCGCGGCGCTCGCCGCGGCCGCAGGAGGCCTTGCGATCACCGTCGGGCTTGGCATGATCGGGGCATGGCGCATATTAAGCCAGAAGCCGGCGGCCTATTTGCGCGAATTGTGATCTGGATCACAGTCGACGGCGGCGTGTTAATGCAACGGTCCGAAACAAAGGCAAAACGCCAAGCAAGGGAGAGAAAATGGCGCTGATCACGCAATCTTACGTCCACGGCGCCTCCTCGACCCTACTTATCGGCGAAACAATCGGCCAGAACCTGCGGCGCGTCACGGCGGAAAGTCCGGGGCGATTGGCGCAAATCACGCGCCATCAGGGCGTCCGGTGGACCTATGCCGACCTCTTGCGCCGGTCGGAAGATTTAGGCGTCGGCTTACGCAAGCTGGGCCTCGAAAAGGGCGATCGGGTCGGCATCTGGTCGGCCAATGTCAGCGAATGGGTTCTGGCGCAATTCGGCACAGCGCTCGCCGGGCTCATTCTCGTCAACATCAATCCCGCCTACCGGGCCCATGAATTCGACTACGCGATGAAGAAATCCGGTTGCCGGGCGTTGATCCTGAGCGCCGGCCACAAGAACAACGACTATTTCGCTTCGCTCAGGACTTGCGCTCCCGAGATCGACGCCGCCGAGCCCGGCAAGCTGCGATCCGAGCGGCTGCCCAAGCTCGAGTTCGTCATCCGCTTGAGGACGGACACGTCGCCGGGCATGCTCAACTTCGATGAGGTCGCAAAGCCCCGCGAGCACGAGCGAGCGCGCCGAGCTCATGGCCTTTGAAGCGTCGCTTCAGTTCGACGACCCGATCAACATCCAGTTCACGTCGGGAACGACCGGCGCGCCCAAGGGCGCGACGCTGACCCATCACAATATCCTCAACAACGGCTATTTCATCGGCGAGGCCATGCGTCTCACGCCCGACGACCGCCTGTGCATTCCGGTGCCCTACTATCATTGCTTCGGCATGGTGCTCGGCAATCTCGCCTGCGTCACCCACGGCGCCTGCATGGTGAGCCCGTCCGAAGGATTCGATCCCCTCGCGACGCTGGAAGCGGTGCAGGCCGAGCGCTGCACCGCTCTGCACGGCGTGCCGACCATGTTCATCGCCATGCTCGAACATCCCGAATTCGCGCGCTTCGACCTCAAGAGCTTGCGCACCGGGATCATGGCCGGCTCGCCCTGCCCGGTCGAAGTGATGCGAAAAGTGGTCAGTGCGATGCACATGAGCGAAGTGACCATCGCCTATGGCATGACGGAAACGAGCCCGGTCAGCTTCCAGAGCGCCTACAATGACCCGCTCGAGCGGCGCGTCTCGACGGTCGGGCGCATCCAGCCGCATCTTGAAGTCAAGATTGTCGATGGCGAGGGCCGAAATCGTCCCGCCTGGGGTTCCGGGCGAGTTGCTCACCCGCGGCTATAGCGTCATGCGCGGCTACTGGGATGATCCCGCGGCGACGTCAGCTTCGATCGACGAGGCCCAATTCATGCATACCGGGGATCTCGCGACCATCGATGAGGAAGGTTACTGCAATATTGTTGGCCGGCTGAAGGACATGGTCATTCGCGGCGGCGAGAACATCTACCCGCGCGAAGTCGAGGAATTCCTGTTTACCCATCCGGCAATCGCCGAGGTCCAGGCCTTCGGCGTTCCCGACCATCGCTATGGCGAGGAGCTTTGCGCCTGGATTCGCCGCCGCGAGGGTTTCGCCTTGAACGAGGCCGAGGTCATCGCCTTTTGCCGGGAGCGAATCGCCCATTACAAGGTTCCGCGCTACGTGCGCTTCGTCGATTCGTTCCCGATGACGGTCACCGGAAAGGCGCAAAAATATTTGATGCGCAAGGCCATGATGGAGGAGCTTGGCCCTGGCCGAAGAACGGACGGCCTGAGGCCTCAGCGCTCCAACATCCGAGCGATTTCAATAGAATTTTAACCTTTCCGAAACCGTCGGGCGGCCGGCAGGCGTCCGCGGACATGTCCGCATGCCGCTAAAAAGCAACAATTTCGGCCTTCACTGGATTTTGAGACAATATGAGTTCACTTGGCAATTCGGTTGGGCGCGCTTAAATGGCAGGAGTGAGGTCGGGAGGGTCCGAGAAATCTCAGGCGGCCACTCTGTGACGGGAAGATGATGAACGCAAACTACCGGAATTTCGCCCTCTGGGTGATCATTTTCTTGCTCGTTCTGGCGCTGGTGACCCTGTTCCAGAGTCCGGGCCAGAAGGCGCCGTCGAGCGAGGTCACCTTCAGCCAGCTCTTGACCGACGCGGACGCCGGCAATGTGCGCGACGTCACGATCGCGGGTCCCGAGATCACCGGCCACATGAAGGACGGGCGAACGTTCCAGACTTATTCGCCGAATGACCCCGGTCTCGTCCAGACGCTTTACAAGAAGGACGTGACGATCACCGCCAAGCCGCCGTCGGACGGCAACAATTGGCTGCTGACGATCGTCTCCAGCGTTCTGCCCGTGCTGCTGTTCTTAGGCTTATGGATCTACATGACCCGGCAGATGCAGGGCGGCGCCGGCAAGGCGATGGGATTTGGCAAGTCGAAGGCCAAGCTACTGACCGAAGCGCAGGGGCGGGTGACGTTCGAGGACGTCGCCGGCGTCGACGAAGCCAAGGAGGACCTGCAGGAGATTGTCGAGTTCCTGCGCGACCCGCAGAAATTCCAGAAGCTCGGCGGGCGCATCCCGCGCGGCGTGCTGCTCGTTGGCCCTCCGGGCACCGGCAAGACTTTGACCGCCCGGGCGGTCGCCGGCGAAGCCAACGTGCCCTTCTTCACGATTTCGGGCTCCGACTTCGTCGAAATGTTCGTGGGCGTCGGCGCAAGCCGCGTGCGCGACATGTTCGAGCAGGCGAAGAAGAACGCGCCCTGCATCATCTTCATCGACGAAATCGACGCCGTCGGGCGCCATCGCGGCGCGGGCCTCGGCGGCGGCAATGACGAGCGCGAGCAGACACTCAACCAGTTGCTCGTCGAGATGGACGGCTTCGAGCAGAACGAAGGCATCATCATCATCGCGGCCACCAACCGGCCCGACGTGCTCGATCCTGCGCTGCTCCGGCCCGGCCGCTTCGACCGCCAGATCGTGATCTCGAATCCGGACTTCATCGGCCGCGAGAAGATCCTGCGCGTCCATGTGCGCAAGGTGCCGCTCGGGCCGCGACGTCGACCTCAAGGTTGTCGCGCGCGGAACGCCGGGCTTCTCTGGCGCGGATCTGATGAATCTGGTCGAACGAATCGGCGCTGCTCGCCGCGCGGCGCGGAAAGCGCGTCGTGACACGTCAGGAATTCGAGGATTCGCGCGACAAGATCATGATGGGCGCCGAGCGGCGCACCCTCATCATGACCGAAGATGAAAAGCGGCTCACCGCCTATCACGAAGCGGGCCACGCGCTCGTCTCCGTGTCGATGCCGGCCTCGACGCCGATCCACAAGGCGACGATCATTCCGCGCGGCCGCGCGCTCGGCATGGTGCAGTCGCTGCCCGAGCGCGATCAGATCTCGCAGAGCTTCGAGGAACTCATCTCGATGCTCGCGATGTCGATGGGCGGCCGCGTCGCCGAGGAACTCGTGTTCGGCAAGGACAAGGTGACGTCCGGCGCCGCCGGAGACATTCAGCAGGTGACCAAGATCGCCCGCGCCATGGTGACCCGGCTCGGCTTCTCCCCCAAGCTTGGCACGGTCATGTATGGCGAGAACCAGGACGAGGTGTTCCTCGGCTATTCGCTCGGCCGGCAGCAGAACATCTCGGAAGCGACCGCCGAGACGATCGACCAGGAAGTGCGCCGGCTGGTGCAGGAAGCCCATGACACGGCGACCCGCGTTCTCACCGAGCGGCGCGCCGACCTCCAGACGCTCGCGGACGGACTAATGGAGTTCGAGACGCTGACCGGCGACGAGATCGTTGGCCTGTTGCAGGGAGTGCGGCCGGTGCGCGAATCGGCGACCGACCGGGAGCCGCCCGCGTCCCCGCGCGCCGCCGTGCCTTCGTCCGGCAAGCCCCGGCCGATCGGTCCTGAGGCCGGCGGCCTCGAGCCGCAGCCGCAGACCTGAGCCTTCCCCCGCGCGCTTGAGGGGAATAAAATCGTCATCGCGAGGAGCGAAGCGACGTGGCGATCCAGGAGTGCTTGGCGCCCTACGTTCCCCTGGATTGCTTCGCCATAGCCCGTCCGGAAGGACGGGCGTCTTTCGACGCCCTATGGCTCGCAATGACGATCGCGGTTCGACCCGATGCAATTTGCCCTACGCCGTCGCCATCCGGACGACGTGTCCGCCCGGCCCGGGCCGGGGCGCGACCGACGCGTCCGGCAGATAGCGGGCGACGAGCGCCGCTCGATCGAGATCCTCGATTTCGCGATCCCGAGCTGGCGCGCGCGAGCATGCAGCTCGCCTGAATCGAAATAGCCGCGGAACGGCTCGCCGCTCGCCGCCACCCTCTCAGCCATCTCGCGATGGAAGTTGCGCGTGGTCGCCTCGGCAACGGCATCGGCGGGTTGGTATAGTCGAACACGACTTCCGTCCCGCCCGGTAAGCGGGCGAGCTCGGCGAAGCGTCGCGAACACCGCTTCTTCGGTCAGATAGGGCGTGACGCCGAGCCACAAAACGAAAGTGCGGTTGCCCGGATCGAATCCTCCGGCCTTAAGCGCGCCGATCATGCTGCCTCGCTCGAAATCGTGCGCGACATAGGTGACGTGCGGAGGTTCGGCGATCCGCGCATCGGCGAGCCGGCGTCGCTTCTCGGCCTGCGTCGCCGGATGATCGAGCTCGAAGACGCGCATGTCCTGGGCGGGCTCGAGTCGATAGGCGAACGTGTCGAGACCCGCGCCCATGACCAGGATCTGCCGCACGCCTTTTTCAATGGCCGCGCGCGCCGAATCCTCTGCCAAACGGCTGCGCATCGCGACGAACAGACGCAAGGACCGCCGCTCCGGGCGCTCCTTGGCGAGCGCGATGGCGTTCGTCGGCGTCTTGCCCGAGGATCGCAAGCGCGAGCGGGTCGGCGAACACGAAGCCGCGCTCCAGGACCTGGTGCGCCGCCCGGTGTCCCGCCGCGCCAAGCGCGGTCACGCTCGCCTTTCCGTGTTGCATGGGGCGCGAGGATAGGGGCGGCGGGACGGGCTGTCGAGCGCGGCAAGCTTGACGCCGAAAACCCCTTCCCCTATAGAGCCGCGATCCCATGAGCCAGGCCATGCGGCGGCGGGACGCTTCTTGATTTGGAGCGGCCCTCTTTCCTATTTGGCGGTCGAGCTCGAGCTTTTTCGTCTGAAGGACATTCGATGTCACGCCGCTGCGAGCTGACGGGCAAGGCCGTTCAATCCGGCAACAAGGTCAGCCATTCCAACCGCAAGACGCGCACGCGCTTTTTGCCCAACCTCGTCCAGGTCACGCTCGTCTCGGACATGCTGGAGCGCCCAGTCCGCTTACGCGTCAGCGCGGCGGCTTTGCGTTCGGTCGAGCATCGCGGCGGCCTCGACGATTTCCTCACCAAGGCCCACGAGTCGGAGCTTTCCGAGGACGCGGTCAAGCTCAAGCGCGAAATCGCCAAGAAGCGCGCCGAGTCGAAGACCGAAGCCGAAGCCGCTTAAAGCGGCATTCGCTCCTTAATTAAACGGCCGCGCGCTTGAGTTCCGCCGCGTCGCGCGCCAGCGCTTCGACCGCGAGATAGTCGCCCGCCGCAAGCGCCGCTTTTTGCAGCATCCACGAGCCGCCGACACAGGGCACGTTCGGCAGCTTGAGGTATTCCGGCGCTTTCTGAAGATCGACGCCGCCGGTCGGGCAGAAGCGCAGGTCCGGCAAGGGCGCGGCGAGCGAGGCGATCAGTTTCGCGCCCCCGACCGCTTCGGCCGGAAAGAGCTTGAGCGCCCGGAAGCCAAGCTCGCGCAAGGCCATGGCTTCCGATGCCGTGGCGCAGCCAGGCAGAAACGGAACCGGCGATTGAGCAGCGGCCTTGGCGAGCGCCGCGGGCGCGCCGGGGCTGACCAGGAACTTGGCGCCCGCCTTAACCGCCTGATCAATCTGCTCGACCGAGACGATGGTGCCCGCGCCAACGATCGCGCCGGGCACATGTTTGGCGATCGCCTCGATCGCCGCGAGCGCCGGGGCGGTGCGCAGCGTCACTTCGATCGCTCTGAGCCCGCCGGCGACCAGCGCCTTGGCCTGGGCGAGCCCATCCTCGACGCTTGCGACCGTCAGCACCGGGATCACCGGCGCGAGCGCCATGATCGCGGCCGTTTCGGCGTCGTGACGATAAAGCGGCATGGCGCTCTCCAGGAGTTCGAGACGCGCCCTTAGCATGGCGCCGGACCCGGCGCGAGGCTCGCGATCGCGTGCAAATCGACTAGGGTCGTCCCACAAGCGCTTCGCCCCTTGACCGAGCCCCAGGTGAACGAGCCGTTCGACCTTTCAGTCTACAAAGAGACGCTGCTCTTCCTGGTGACGGCGGGCGTGATCGCGCCGCTGTTCTTCCGGCTGCGCGTGAGCCCCGTGCTCGGTTATCTGCTCGCGGGCGTTGCGCTTGGACCTTACGGTCTAGGCTCGATCGACCTCAAAGCGCCGTGGCTCAACGCGCTTGCGATCAATGTCGAGGCGATCGACCGGATCGCGGCTTTGGCGTCGTCACGCTCATGTTCACCATGGGGCTCGAGCTCTCGTTCGAGCGGCTCAAGCGCATGCGCGCTCTGGTGTTCGGGCTCGGGCTCGCGCAGGTCGTCGTGACGACCCTCCTTCTCGCGGCCGCCGCCTGGCGTCTCGGACTTAGCCCTCCCGCGGCGCTCGCGATCGGCGCGGCTCTGTCGATGTCCTCGACCGCAATTGTCATTCCGATGCTGGTCGAGAGCAAACGCCTTCATTCCGGCGCCGGGCGCGCGAGTTTGGCCGTGCTGCTCTTTCAGGATCTCGCAGTCGCGCCTCTTTTCGGTGATGATCGGCGCGTTCACCGCGAGAGGCGAAAGCGGACTGGCCTGGGAGCTCCTCACGACTCTCGCGCCGGCCGCGATCGGGCTGACTGCCCTCGTCGTCTTCGGACGCCTCGCCTTGCGCCCCTTCTTCCATTTTGTCGCCGAAACGAAGAGCCGCGAGTTCTTCATGGCGGCGTGCTTGCTGGTCGTGCTGGGCGATGGGCTCGCCGCGGCGGCCAGCCATCTGTCGATGGCGCTCGGCGCCTTTGTCGCCGGGCTGCTTCTCGCGGAAACCGAATATCGCCGCGAGATCGAGCTCACCATCGAGCCATTCCGGGGCCTCTTGCTCGGGCTTTATTTCGTGTCGATCGGCGCGGGGATCAATCCGGCCTTCATCATCGCGCGGCCGGGGCTCATCATCGGCCTCGTCGCGGCGCTCGTGGCGGCGAAGTGTCTGACGCTTTTCGCGCTCGGACGCGCATTCCGTCTGCCCTCCCCCATCGCTCATGAAACGGCGCTGTTGCTCGGGCCGGGCGGCGAGTTCGGCTTTGTGATGATCAGCGTCGCTCTGGCGGGGGGTCTCATCGATCGCCCTCTTGCGACGACGCTGATCAGCGCGGTGGCGATATCGATGCTTGCGATTCCCGCGCTCGCGAAGCTCGGAGCGCGCATCGGCTCAATCCCGAGAGGGGAGGAAAGGGCGCCCGAGGTCCCGCCGGACAGCGAGCAGTGCCGCGTTATTATCGTTGGCTACGGCCGCGTCGGCGCGTTGATCGGCGATATGCTTGATCGGCACGCGATTCCGTTCATAGCTGTCGATGCAAACGCAGGGGTGACCGCGCGGGCGCGGGCCGACGGCAAGCCGGTCTATTACGGCGACGCCGCGCGCCCTGAATACCTGCGGCTATGCGGGCTCGAGACGGCGCGCGCGGTGGTCGTCACCATGGACGTGCCCAAGGCCAACGAAGCGGTGGTCGAGACGACGCGCAGCCTGCGTCCGAACATGACGCTGTCGCCCGCGCCCGCGACGCTGATCACGCCCGCGCGCTTATAGGCTTGGCGTGACGGACGCGGTGCCCGAGACCATCGAGGCGTGCCTGCAGCTCTCGGAGGCGGTGCTGGTCGATCTCGGCGTGCCGATGGGCCTGGTCATCGCCTCGATCCACGAAAAGCGGGACGAGTATCGCAAGATCCTCGCCGTCGCCGGTGCGCCCGAGCGGCCCTGCTCGACACGCGGCCCGCGACGAGGGTGACTGGACGTCAAACACCGTCAGCATCGGTCGAGGGATGCGGCCGAAGATAAACGATCAAGCAACAGATACAAATGCCGAGGCCGACCCACGGGTATTTCAGCGCCACGAATGCGGCGATCCCGAACAGGCAGAGGGTGACGATCGCCCGGATGCGCATGATCCTGCGCACGCCTGTCGAAACGCGACCCGGCGCGCTCCTCTCCATAAGCTCCCAGATCAAGCAGATGTATGTCGCGTTCACGAAGAAGAAGACGGCGGCATAGAACGCGACGGGTTGAGGCGCGAGTTCGCTGACCGCCATCCACGCGGTGGAAAGCGGAAGCAGCGACATCGAAAAGAGATGCGCGAAGTTGAACCACAACAGTCGGGGGGTCGCCTCGCCCGCGTAACGCATCAGATAGTGATGATTGGTCCAGACAATGGCGATGAACAGATAGCTCACCGCGTAACTCAGCCAGCTCGGCCAAAGCATGAGGAGCGCGTGAAACGTCGGAAGCTCAGGCGGCCGCAGCTCCAGGACCAGGACTGTGATCAGGACGGCGAACACGCCGTCGGAAAGCGCGCTAAGTCGCTCTGGGGTTGCTTTACGGAGCACGGCCGCCTCCCGGAACGCCGCGGAACCGTCCTTCTATGAGAAGGAGATCATTTCAATCAAGCGAGGCAGGGCCCTCGCTAAACCCGCCTTCATCATGCCTAGGTCTGGCCCTAGCCGCGGACGCCTTGTTTGGCTAGAAAGCCGCCTTCAATCCGAGAAACCGTCCTTGTCCGCGTTGTTGCGCCCTCTCCTGATCACGCTTGCCGCCGGGGCCGGCCTTGTCGGCGCGGCGCAGGCGTCTGATTGCGCCTTCACGCCCGCGCCGGCTACCCGGCTTCAAAGCATGACTGCGGTCAGCGATTACGAGCCGGTCCTGAAGGCGTGCGTCGCTGCTGACGGACGCAAAGCGGTCGCGATCCGGGAGATGACAGTCGGAGGCCAGAAGCTGGCGCTTCTCGCCGATCCCGAGGCGCTGACCACGCGCCTCGAGCGCGCGGCGTGTTGGACCTGCCGCGAAGAGAGCAAATCCGAACTGAGTGCGACCCGCATGGGGCGCGCGATCCGCGAATCCGCGCAGGCGCCGGGCCTCATCCATCGCGGCTTTCTCCAGAATGCGGGGCTCACCCATGGCGGCGGCCAAGGCGATTTCGTCACCGGCGACCTCTGCCCAAGCCGGAAGCCGCTCGATCGCACGTTTTTCACCCGCCTCGAGGATGCGAGCCCGCGCGCCCCGGTCGCGCTCTCGATTTCAGGCCTCTGGCTTATCCATCATTTCGACGATTTCCGCTGGCTCGTCGATCAGCGCAATTCCGGCGCGCTCGACATCCTTTGGACCAATCACACCTATCACCATCCCTACCATCGCAAGCTGCCGGAAGCCGCCAACTTCCTGCTGTCAAAGGGCGTCGACCCGGAGGAGGAAATCCTCGACACGGAGCGGCTTCTCATCGCCAACGGCGAGACTCCGTCGCTATTCTTCCGCTTCCCCGGTCTCATCTCCAGCGATCCGCTGATGCAGGCGGTGAGCCAGTTCCACCTGGTGACGCTCGGCGCCGACGCGTGGCTCGCGCTGGGCGAGAGGCCCGGGCGCGGCTCGATCGTGCTGGTCCACCCGAACGGCAACGAACCCAAGGGGCTGACGCTTTTCTCCGCCGACCTCGCGCATGGCGCGATCGCTGCGCCGCTTGAGCCGCTGACAGCCGCGCCGGAGTAGCCGCGGCGGCCCGCGAGCGCCCCGCCTGGACCTTATTACCTCCGCGCAGCGAAGATGCCGCTGCCGAGGTAGCCGCCGGTTCCATTCAGGATGAGCGAACCACCCATCTCGCCGTAGAGCGGGGTGACGTTGGTCGCGCCGCCCTGGAAGAACGAGCCGTTCAGCGCTGCGGTGCGACCCAAATTACTGCCTATCAGCGGCGAGTTTGCGGCTGTCGCGAACGTAGTCGTCCCCTGGACCCATGAGGCAGTGCCGGCATAGTTCGTGCCATCGAGGCCATTGACCGTGATCGCGCCGTTGCGGGCGCCGAAGTTGACCGCGGCTGAGAACGTGCCCGCCGCGAGATAGGTGAGGCCCCCCGCGCCGTTAGCGATGTTGGCGATTGCATGGCCGGTGTAAGTCGCCGTGCCGGTCGCCTGAGAGAGAGCCCCAACCGTTGTCGGAACCCCGCCGACCCAGAGCAGCAGAGCGCCTTGATCCTCGAACGCGAGTTGACCGTTGCCGTTGTATGCGCCGTTGTAGGCGCTCCAGAAACCCCATTTGGTCGAGTCGCACGCGCAAGGCGTAACGTTGACAGAGGAAATCGAGGTCAGAAATGCGGACGTATTTGCGCCAACGCTGTCGGACGTAACCATCAGCTGATTGGCGTAGCCCCCGATCGACGCCAGGGACTGGCCGTTGCGAAACGAGACAGGAATATTGGCCCCGTTGTCGAACACCGCCGAGTCCCGCGCTGCAAAATTCGACGGATTGACATAGGTGCCGCGCGCGCTGTTCAGCCCGCTCAGGCCGTTCCCGTTCAGGCTTCCGAAGATATAATTGGAGCTCGTCATGCCGCCGTTCGGCGGGTTGACGCTCCCGACATTGAAGATAGCGAGCATCTCGCTTGAACTGCCGGGCAGAAGGATGCTGATGTCGCCGGGACTCCCGGTGAGGTTGGTTATGACATAGGGCGTCGTGTAGTGGGTAAACGGCGGCGATGCGCCGCCGGACGCGGTCACCATCACACCGCCGACATAGCCGTTCAGCGTGAGCGTCGGATGGTTGTTCGCCGAAGTCGTCGCCGTTCCGACCGTGACTGGATTGAACGTGTAGTTCGCCGGACCGCTTCGGACAAAATTGTAGGACGTGGCGGGCGACACCGTTCCTGTGTTCAGATTTGTCGTCGCATTGTTTAAAATGTAGCTCGCGATGGGTACGCCATTCTGGGTCGGCACGGTGTTCACTTGCGACGCCGACGTCGCCGAAGACAAGGCGCCGCTGGCCAATCCGTACCATCCGCCCGGGTTGCGCATCGTCGTAGCGGTAAACCCGCCGCCCTGAGTGAAGCCGATGTTGGGCGCGTTGGCGATCGCCGATGTCATGACGAAAAGCGTCGCGCTCTGCGACGCGCCCTGTCCGGTCACGCGGAGGCCAGCCTGAAACTGTCTTGATGTGGTGTTCGGCGTTCCGTCCGAATTGAGGCCCCCGGCCTGATAGCCAAGGATCGGGAATGGCGTGCCCGTTGTCGGCGAGACCAAGAACGAGCCTCTTCCGGCGAACGCGCCGGTAAGGTAGGGCACAGGGCTTCGACCTGTGCTGGTGCTGAAAGGCCCGGGGGTGACCATGGCGTAGGTTACGGTGGGCGCCGGCGTGTGGCCGCCTCCACCTCCGCCGCCGCCTCCGCCGCCGCCTCCGCCGCCGCCTCCGCCCCCACCGCCGCTTCCGCCTCCACCGCCGCCGCTCCCGCCACCGCCACTGTTTCCCCCGCCGCCGCTGTTCCCGCCGCCGCCGCTCGGGGTCAGTGCTTTGAACAAAGCCTGTTGGACCGCTTGCGTGGTGGTCGTGACGGACGCGGTGTTCTGCGCCCCTTGCTGCACAGTTTGTTGAACGGTGCTAGCGATCGTAAGCGCGGCGGCGCGTCCCTGGGAGGCGGTCTGGATCATCTGCGCGCCAGGCGAATTCGGCGTGCCGACGTTATAGCTCCGAGCCAGACTGTCTGTCGGCTGCTGGCTTCCGCCTCCGCTTTGCCCCTTCTGACTCGTCAATTGAGCATTGGCCTGGGCGATCTCCTGGCTGCTGGCCCGTCCAGGGGAAGAGGGAGACCGGCTCAACCCGGCGACGGTCACGCCGAAGCCCGGACGCGACACCACAGTCGTGGTCGGCGTGCAACTTGTCCCGGCGGCGCAGAGCGACGTGACCGACATGTGGCCGAAGCCGAGAATCGCTTGCGTGCCCTTGGCCCGGCTATGCGAGATGATGGCGATGCCGCCGCGCAAGCCGATCGCCGCGACCGGCGTTCGGATCGTCGCCCCTTCGGAATGCGTCGCGATGCCTCCGACGACGCGCACGACGCCCTTGCCCAGCGAAAGCGCGAGCTCGCCCCTCGTGGTGGCTGGATTGAAGACGAATCGGTCGATCACCAGCGTCGAGTTGGGGCCGACGTTGAGCGTCGTCTTATCGATGAAAAGCACCTGGACGCTGCCGGTCGCGGTGGTCTGGATCTTCTCGTTCGCGACGACCTGCGTCCCGATCTCGATCACTCGAGTGGGCGCTCCCGGCGCCGTGCCCGAGGTGGCCGTGTTGACCGCGCCAGCCGTGCCGACCGTATCGGCGTTGGCCCCGGCCGATAGCGCGAGAAGCGCGCCGAGCGAGGCGGCGGCGAACAGCAGCGGAAGCGATCGTGGCGAGCGCATTCGAGTTTCCCGGATCAGAAGCGGAAGGTCGGCCCCGCCGCGACGATGAAATCCTGCAGGCTGTAGTTCGGAATGGTCGAGTAGGTGCGAAGATACTGGACTTGCAGCGTGAAGCCGAGGTTGCGGTAAAAGGTCGTGTCCAAGGTGCCCGCCACCCGCCATTGTTTGTCCATGCGCGTGGTGAAAGGCGAGACGATCTCATCCGGTATCGCATACGGGGTGTAGGAAAAGCCGGCGGAGGGCGTGAACGTCCAGACCGAAGCCGTGTGCGCGAACGCAGGCGCCGCGAAAGAATAGGGCACCCCGACATCGATCGAAAAATCGTGAAAAGCGTACGGCCCATAGGTCGCGTTCGATTCGGTGTAGGAGACGCGGCCTTGCCACCCTAAGCCTAGTCCGGCCGAAAGCAGTCCCGAGCCGAAGACGTAGCCGAGCCACTGCCCGCCGCTCTGGCCGGCGGCGGTCGGATAATTCGCGGAATTGTAGAAGTAGCGGTTGCGAAACTCGACTCCGGGCGTGATCGTCAGGTTCTCGTTGACAGGCCAGTTCAACGAAACGCCGCCGCCAAGCGTGTTGAGATAGTTCACGCCCGCGAGCGTCAGCTCATTCCCAATTGCATAAGGATGGATGCTCGGCCCGCCATAATCGCCGATCCCGATCCGCGGCCCGGTGCGCAATTCGGCCAGGCCCAGATCGAGGCGCGTGACTTTGAACTGCTGCGAATAATAGGCGATCAGATCGGTTTCCCATCCGCTGCCGTGCTGGTCCTGGAAATCATAGAAATCATGCACGGTGACCAGTCCGAACGCGTTCCAGTCCGGCGTCTTCTGAAACTGGGGCGAGAGCAGCGCATTCTGGCCGAGCGCGAGAACGTTCGGGCTGTTGGGGCCGGCGTTCGCATTGGTCTGATAAGCGAGGCCGAACTGCCCGTAGATCGATAATTGATTGACCGCGACCGCCTTGTCGACCGCGACGATATAGGTCTGTACCTCGGTGCGAACGTCGTCGGGGGTATCGGGGGCGTTGAGCACCGCGTCGAAATAGTTGCGCGCCATCTCATAGGAACGCAGATGAAAATAGAGCACGCCGAGCTGGAGCTTCACCCGGGGAAGATTCGGGTTGTAGTAGAGGATGCGCTCGAGCGCGCCGATCGCCGCCTCGTAGTCGCCGAGTTCGGTCTCAAGTTGGGCGTAGCGGAATCCGGCGTCGAGGTCGTCGGGTTTGAGCAAGAGGCGCTTGAACAGAAGGTCGGCGGCGATGCGCTTCTCCGCATCGTTCATGGGCGCGGCCGGCGGCGGGGAAGCGACTGGCGTCGAAGCCGCGGCCGCTTGCCCTGACGCCAAAGCGCCGACGGCTGGCGCCGGAGCTGGCGACGAAGAGCTGGCGACTTGCGCAAAAGCGGCGGGGGAATGGGCCAAAGCGGCGACCCCGATCACCGCCGCAAGCGCGCCCCCAAAGCGCCGCGCGCGGCGCGCCGACTTACGCCGGCATTCGCCTGGCGCATATGTGCCATTGGATCGACTCACTTCGGAGCCGTTCTGCATCAGGCAGACCCCAGCTTGCAGTTTTTATTCACTAAATCCCATTTTTACCGAATGCAACCGCATTCTCGCCGTTGTCATGCCGGCGTTTGGCTTTGCGCCTAAGTCGTCCCTCGAATTTCGAAGCCCCTGTCGCCTCCGTCGGCGCGCCCTATATTGATAAGCCGGCGCCAGGGGAGATTAAGCCGATGAACGACATCAGCGACGCGCGAACGTTTCCGGTCGGCGACCGGGTTGTGAAGCGCCTCGGCTACGGCGCCATGCAGCTCGCCGGACCGGGCGTGTTCGGGCCGCCCAAGGACCGCGACGTCGCGATTGCGGTCCTGCGCGAGGCGGTCGGCAGCGGCGTCAATCACATCGACACCAGCGATTACTACGGCCCTCACGTGACCAACCAGATCATCCGCGAGGCGCTACATCCCTATCCCGACGACCTTGTCATCGTTACCAAGATCGGCGCCCGGCGTGGGCCAGACGCGTCATGGAACCCGGCCATGAGCCCGGACGACCTCACGCGCGCGGTCCACGACAATCTGCGCAACCTCCGGCTCGACGTGCTGGAGGTGGTCAATCTGCGGATCATGGGCTCCGCCCACGGGCCGGCCGAGGGCCCCATCGAAGCGCCGCTCACGGTCCTCGCCGACCTTCAGCGCCAGGGTCTCGTGCGCCACATCGGGCTCAGCAACGTCACCTCGAAGCAGGTCGAGGAGGCGCGACGGATCTGCGACATCGTCTGCGTGCAGAACCTGTATAATGTCGCCCATCGCGGCGACGACGCGCTGATCGACGATCTTGCGCGAAGCGGCGTCGCCTATGTGCCGTTCTTCCCGCTCGGCGGCTTCACGCCGCTGCAGTCGTCGGCGCTCAACGGCGTGGCGATGCGGCTCGGCGCGACGCCGATGCAGATTGCGCTGGCCTGGCTCATCCGGCGCGCGCCCAACATCCTCCTCATCCCAGGCACCTCGTCCCTCGCACATCTGCGCGAGAACCTGGCCGCCGCCAGCCTCGACCTGCCGGACGACATGGTGGCCGAGCTGGACGGGATCGCGAAGGGAGCGGCGCCAGCGTAACGCGCCCCTTCCTTCTCCATCCGGGAGAAGGTGGCGCAATAGGGCGTCCAAAGACGCCCGTCTTTCGACGGGCTATGGCGCCGGATGAGGGCTCTTGCAATAGGCGAAGCCGCGCTCCGCGCGAACCCTCACCCCCGACCCCTCTCCCGTTAGGAGAGGGGGACGCGCGAGCCGTCCCGCCGGGGGCAACCCCCTAAGGATTGGCCTCGCTATAGTAGCCCTTGGCGCCGCCGTCCGCATAAGCGGGCGCGAGCGCGATGGTCACGGTGGCCGCCGCCCCACAAGCCATGGTGACGGCGACAAGAAGAATCAGAAGATATTGCATCGTCCCCAACCGGCCGTCCCCTGCCGACTCTGCGCCCGCCAAAAGCGCCTGACCCGCGTCTATGTCAAGGCTCTACCATAGCGCACGCCGTTCAAATGCGCAGTGATCGCGGTCACACAACGTGTATCTGACCCAATTGCGCCCATGGTTATTGGGCCGTTCCCTAAGGATTGGTTAATCAATGGCGCGAGGCAAATTGGTCAAAAACACGACGGTGAAACAGAGTTAACGACGCGGCTAACGCCGGCGACAACCTCGGCGCCGCTCTTGAACAATCGCTTTGATAAAACAGAAAGCTATGCTATTCTTCGTCCATGGCCAGAATATCAGCAGCGTTCGGCAGGGCCATATGATGAGACGGAGAGAACGAGGTGAAGGGCGACAAAACAAACGCATGTTCCGCCCACAACCCCAAGCGCGAGTCGAGACACGGGCAAACTTTTTTATTTTTTCGGCCGTAACCCATTGAAAAGCCCCAAATCGGCCAAATAAATCCAAGGAAATCCAAGCCTTTTTCCTTGGAATTCCTTGGTTTTTCTTGACGGCGACTCGCCCTCAGGTTGCGCTACCCCCGGCCGACATAGGGCATCTTGGTCGCCATGATGGTCATGGTCAGGATGTTGGTCGAGAGCGGGAGGCTGGCCATATGCGCGACCGCTTCGCCCACCTCGTTCACGTCCATCATCGGCTCGGGCGCGATGCGGCCGTCGGCCTGGCGCACCCCTTGGGTCTGTTTGCGGGCCATCTCGGTCAAGGCGTTGCCAACGTCGATCTGGCCGCAGGCGATGTCGTGGGCGCGCCCGTCGAGGGCGATCGACTTGGTCATCCCGCTCACCGCGTGCTTGGTCGCGTTATAGGGGATGGAGAGGGGCCGGGGCGTATGGGCTGAGATCGAGCCATTGTTGATGATCCGCCCGCCCTGCGGCGTCTGGCGCTTCATGAGCCCGAAGGCGCCCTGGGCGCAGAGGAACATGCCGTTCAGATTGACGTCGACCACAGCCTTCCACTGGTCGAAGGTCAGTTCGTCGATCGGAACCGGGGGCGCGTTCTGGCCAGCGTTGTTGAACAGGAGATCAAGCCGGCCGAACTCGCGCTCAATTCTGCCGAACAGAGCCTTGACCGCCTCGGGGTCGCTCACATTGGTCGGAGCGGCGAGGGCGCGGCGGCCGAGCGCCTTGATCTCGCGCGCTGTCTCCTCGAGCGCTTCCGCGCGCCGGCCTGCCAGCGCCACATGCCAGCCGGTGCGCGCCAAAGCCAAAGCCGACGCCTTTCCGATTCCCGAACCCGCGCCCGTCACCAGGGCAAAACGCTCGCCGTCCATGATTCCTCCCTTACCCTTACAAAACCCGTTCCTGCCTTAGCTCCGGCGCCATGCGCCATAGAGCGGCGCCAAGCACGATCGCGCCACCGATGATGGTCGCCAGGCCCGGGTTCTCGCCAAAGGCGATAAACACCCAGAGCGGCCCGAGCACAACATCGAGAAGGCTGATGAGGCCGGCTTCGGCGGAAGGAATGAACTTGGCCCCCTCCATGAAGAGGACGAAGGCAAGGCCGATGGTCGTCAGCCCGAACACGAACAGGATCGCGAAATTTTGAAGGCTGATCGGCTCGAGCGGCGAATTGGCCAGGCCGAAGATTCCGGAGCCGACGGCGCCGAGGCAATTGACGATGATGATCGATGCGCCCGGCTGGCGGCGCTGCAAAACGATCATGCCCGCAAAGGCGAGCGTCATCAGCATGGACAAGGCTTGGCCCAGCAGACGCCCCGAGCCGAGGCCGCTCGCCACCATGATGACGATGCCGACGAGCGCCAAGCCCGAGGCGAAGAGCGTGCGGGCGGCGACGCGCTCACCATTGATGAGGAAGCCCATCGCCGCCGCGACGAAAGGCATCGTGGCGTAGATCACCATGACGTCGGCGATGGTCGTCGTCATCACCGAGGCGGTGTAGGCGGAGATCGCGATCATCGCGAGCAGGGCGACAAGCGGCGAGAGCGCGCCGAAGCCCAGCGGGTTATCGAGGCGCCCGTTTCGCCATTCGATGAGGCCCACAACCGCGATCGAGGCCGCGCCGAGCAGCGCCCGCCAGCCCATCACCGTCCAGACGTCGAGATGGGCGAGAAGACGGGCGAACAAGCCCGCGAGACTCCACAAGACTGTGGCGACGAGGACCAGCAGCACGCCGCGCCGGCGCGCGGACGTGTCGCCCGGCACGGAAAACTCTCCTCATCGATCAGGGTCGCGCCGGAGAATAGGAGGATTCGGGCCGAAGGGGAACCCGCCGTCAGGGCCGCGGCGTTTGGGCGGCGCTGCCGACCTCACGCATGCCCGAGGCTCTTTGGACGAGCCTCAGCGCGTGGCCCATGAAGCGCGCACAGGGCGCGGCGAGGGCGGCAAGGGTCGAGCGGAACGGCACCCCCTCGTCACCGACGCCGAAGACGATGGGTTCGCGCGTCTTGGCGGGAATGGCGAGCGTGCCGAACGCCCAATCCCAAAGGGCGAGCGCAAAGCCAAGGTTCTTGTCGAAATGCGCAGGGTTGGCGGAGTGATGCAGCTGGTGATGAGCCGGACTCTGGAGGATCCGGCCGGCGACGCCGGTGAACGCGATCCACAGGTTGCTGTGCCTGAGATGCCCGTAGGTCAGGAGGAACATCATCGTGAGGACGTTGCCGTTCAGCAGGGTGAACGGGCGCACGCCCGGGCCGAAGCTGTAGGTCATGACGCCAAACACGATTCCGGTCGCGAGCCCGATCCAGTTCATGAACGCGATGATCTCGACCGGGTGCTGGCGCAATTCGGTGAGCGTCGTCATCACCTCGGCGGAATGGTGGACCTTGTGGAACTCCCACAATGCAGGGATCTTGTGAAAGGCGTAGTGGGCGGACCAATAGGCGAGCTCGTAGGCCAGGATTTGGAGCAAGGTCGCAAGCGCGAGGATGATCCAGCCTGGCCACGGAAGAGCCGCGTGCGGGCCAAATTCACGCGTCAGCCAGGCGACGATCGCGTCGCGCCAGAAGAACAGGCCAAAGCCCAGCATACCGTAGGCGGAGGCGAACACGATCGCATTCAGCGCCCACAGGCGCATGTCGATCAGCGATGACGGATGGAGGAGAACGCGCCTCGGGAAGATCGAGCGGAGGAAAGCCCGCGCGTTGACGCGCCGGCCGCGCGCCCGGCGGCGGCCGACATAATAGAGCGCGCAGAACGCGAGCGCGCCGACGAGCGCGGGCGCGCCATAGGCTGACGCCGGGCTGAAAGTATTTCGGAGAGCGCTCTCAAACGCTTCCCAGATGGCGACGGGGCCGGGCACGGATCTCCTCGGATCGCGGGTGGATATGAAAAGGCTAGCGCCAGACGCTTCTCAAATGGTTAGAGGGGAAGCGCGAAATGAGAGCGCGCTGTTCACGCAATTCTCGTTCATTGGGGGGCGGGCATGGAACAAGCCTTAAGCGTGGCGGACTGGCGCAGCTTCGCCACGACGGCGAATTCGGCCTTTCTCCTCGCTTTCTCCTCCCTGTTCTCGATCATCAACCCGATCGGCGGGGCGCTCATCTTTTATGGCTTCACCAAGGACTTCAGCTCCCTGGACCGGGTGAAGGTTGCGGCGCGCGTCGGCTTCTATTCGCTCCTGATCATGTTCGGGGCGTTATGGACCGGGACCTATATCCTCGCCTTCTTCGGCGTCTCGATCGACGCCTTGCGCATCGCGGGTGGGATGGTGATCGCGCTTAGCGGTTTCCAGCTCCTGACGACGAGCGATTCGCATCCGGACCAGAAGCGCCACGAGCGGGAAGCGGCGCCGACCGGCGACGACGACCCGATGCAAGTCGCATTCTTTCCGCTCACCTTGCCGTTCACCACCGGGCCCGGCACCATTGCCGTCGCAATCACGATCGGCGCGGAGCGGCCGTCGAACGGCGTTGGCTTCGTTGCGTTCTTCCTCGGCGCGAGCATCGCTGCGCTTGCCAACGCCGCGATCGTGTGGATCGCCTATCGCTTCGCCGACCGCCTGACCGGTCTCATCGGACCCACGGCCCGGCAGGTCATTGTGCGGCTGACGGCGTTCCTTCTCATGTGCATCGGCGTGCAAATTTTGGTGACCGCGATCGGCGACCTCGTCGTGAGGTGGCGCGTGGCCTAGAGCCGCGCCGCCGCGGCAGGCCCGATCCGTTTGGCGCCGAGTTGCAGGGGACGGTCGTCCCGCCCTCCGGTCGGCTCCACCAAATCCGAGCCGCCGCGACCCTTCAAATAGCCATCCACCGAGAGCGGCCCCGGGCCGCCGATACAGAGCGCGAGGAGCCCTGCGATGTAAAGCAAGTCGGTTTCATAACCCGGCTGGCCGAAGTGCGCGCCCGCCGCATCGTATGACATGAGTTTGATCGAGCTGAACCCGTTGGGAAGATGGACGGTGAAGATCGCAACCAGGAGCACCACGATCATCGGCGCCACAGCCATGGGTATAAAGGCGCCTCCGAGGATCAGCAGTCCGCCGACGATCTCAACGACGATGGTCGCCCACCCGAGAAGGTCGGCAAAGGGCATTCCGATGGCGTGTAGAATCGCGATGAACCCGTCGGCGCCGCGGGAAAGCTTTGCGTAGCCATGTTCGACGAAGCCGAAACCTAGAATCAGCCGAAGCGGCAAGGCGAACCAGTTCGCCGGAACGGGAAGCGGCGAGATGGCGAATCTGCGAAAAAGGGAGGTGAACTCCATAGTCCGTTGTTCGCCTCGACGACCGTTCTGGTTACGGGCTGCCGGGAATTTTCTGGGCGGTCCGCGCCGCCTTTTCGGCCTGGTAGAGGGCGCGATAGCGCTTCAGGCGCTGGGCGTAGGCCGCGGCGCTATCTGGATCGGGCTTGAACTCGCGCTGGACCGGCGGGCGGAGGCAGATCGCCTCGACGCTTCCTGCGCCTGCGGCAAGCATGCCGAGCCTCGCCGCGCCGAGCGCCGCGCCAGCTTCCGCGCCGGAAGCAAGATCGATCGTCAGGCCGGTGACGTCGGCGATCATCTGCCCCCAGAATTCCGATCGCGCGCCGCCGCCGACCAGGAGCGGCCGGACCGGCCGCGCGCCGGCCGCGTCCAGAACGTCGACGCCGTCGGCGAATGAAAAGGCCACCCCCTCCATGACCGCAAAGACCAGCGCGTCGGGCCCATGCGCGGCGCGGAGGCCCGCGAACATGCCCGTCGCCTCGGCGTCGTTGTGGGGTGTGCGCTCGCCGCTAAGGTAGGGCAGGAAGACGGGCGCGGATGCGACGGCGCTCCCCGAGCGGGCGAAGGAATCCGCGGCGGCGATCAGTCCGCTGATATCGCGTTCGCGTCCAAGGATGGCGGCGATCCAGGCGAGCGAGGAAGCGGCCGAGAGCATCACCGCCATGCCGTGCCAGCGATGCGGCATCGCATGGCAGAACGCGTGCAGCGTCCGCTCCGGCAGCCGAACGAAACTGTCGGTGACCGAAAAGACCACGCCCGACGTGCCGAGCGAAACGAAGCCCGCGCCCGGCGCCGTTGCGCCGACGCCGATTGCGGAAGCGGCGTTGTCGCCGCCTCCGCCCGCGATCGGAACCTTGCGCCCCTCGAGCCCCCAGGCGGCGGCGACGTCCGGCTTAAGATGAGCCGAAACCTCCGAACCCTCGACCAGGCTCGGCATGGCCTTCTCGGTGAGACCCGTCGCTTGAAGCAGGGTGTCGTCCCACCACCGCCGCCCGACATCGAGCCAGAGCGTGCCGGAGGCGTCGGACATCTCGGACACTGCCTCGCCCGAGAGCCGAAGACGGAGATAGTCCTTGGGCAGCAGCACGCGCTTCGTCGCCTTGGCGATTTCGGGCTCATGCGCGGCGACCCAAAGCATTTTCGGCGCGGTGAATCCTGGCATGGCGAGATTGCCGGTGCGCTCTTCGAGATCGGGCACGCGCCGCTTGAGCTCGGCGCATTCGGCGAACGACCGCCCGTCGTTCCAAAGAATTGCGGGTCTCAGCGGTTTGTCCTGCGCGTCGAGCAGCGTCGCGCCATGCATCTGGCCCGAGAGGCCGATTCCGGACAATCCTGCGAAGTCAGATGGCGCGTCGCGGCGGATCGCGGCGACCGCGGCCTCGACCCCCTCGACCCAATCGGAAGGGTCCTGCTCGCTCCACAGGGCATGAGGGCGTGAAACGTCAAGCGAGGCCGAACCTTCGGCGATGACCCGCTGTCCGGCATCGACGAGCAGCGCCTTGACCGACGAGGTGCCGATGTCGAGCCCCAGAAATGTCTCTCTTGCTCGCTCAGCCATCGCCCCCCTCCCTTGAGGCGGCCACCATAAACAAAAAGCCCCGGCCTTGTCGCCGGGGCTTAAGCATCTAGCGCGTCAGATTAGAAATCAGGCGACCTTCAAGTTGCCTGCTGACGAGCGTCCAGTGCGCTTGTCGGCGACAATCTCGTAGGCGACCTTCTGCCCTTCGTTGAGGTCGCGGAGTCCCGCGCGCTCGACGGCGCTGATATGAACAAATACGTCCTTGCCGCCGTCGTCAGGCTGGATGAAGCCAAAGCCTTTCGTTGCGTTGAACCATTTGACGGTTCCCGTAGCCATAGAAGAAGTCCTGTAGATCAAGTTGAGTGGAGCGGCCTGATGTCGCCAGTCCGCTATCGGTGCGGAAGGCTTCCTCGTCGCGCCGCAAGACGCGATGTCGAGTCGTCAGTCGAACATCGATGGACGCCCATAGCCAGACAAGGTGTTGAAATCAAGACAGCCGCCTTAGTTCCGCCGGCCGCCTAGCCGGTGCGAAAGCGCTAGACCCAAGCGTCAACGGCATGGGCGATTTGGGCTCCAGCTTCGTAATACGCCTCCCTCAGGGCCGGCAGGGCCGGGGCGTCGGGCTCGGTCACCGGGAGCGGCAGGTCTTGCTCGCGCAAGTTTCCCAGAACGTGATCGGCAAGCAGGCGCCCGAACACCGCGCCCGTGCCGATGCCGCGGCCATTGTAGCCGCAGAAGGTCACGACATTGGGGCTAAGGCGATGGAACCGCGGCAGCGCGTTTCCGGTCATGCCCATCATTCCATACCATTGCGCCTCGAACTCGACCGCGCCGATTTGCGGAAACGTCTTCTTGAGCGCGCGCTTCGCCCAGGCGCGGTGGACCTCGAGGCCCGCGAGGCGAAGGGCGCCGATGCTGCCGAACAGAAGCCGCCCGGCTTTGTCGAAGCGGAATGAGTTCATGATGAACTGCGTGTCCCAGCAGCCCTCGCGGCCGGGCAGGATCGAGGCCTTGAGTTCAGGCGCGAGCGGCTTTGTTGCGAAATTGAAATAGGGCACGCGGATCTGTTCCCGCTTCCCCTGCGGCCAGAGGCCGCCTTCGGCATAGGCGTCGGTGGAGACGACGATCCAGTCCGCCGCCACGGTTCCGGCGTCGGTCTTGAGACGCCAGACCTTGCCCGTCCGCTCGGCCGAACGCACCAGGCTTTGCGTATGAATGATTGCGCCCGCCGCGAGCGCTGCGCTCGCGAGCCCGCGCGCGTAAGCCAGAGGCTGGATGGTGCCGGCGCGCAGGTCGAGCAAGGAGCCCGCGTAAAGGTCGATGCCGATGCGCCGCGCTGTCTCTTCGCGGCTGAGAAGTTTCACCGGCGCGCCGCGGGCGGCCCATTGTGCGCAGCGCTCTTCGATCTTGGCGAGGCCAGAGGGCCCGGTCGCGCAATGCAGCGTACCGTTGCGCACGAATTCGCAGTCGATTCCATGCTTGTTGACGCGCGCCTCGACCTCGGACGGCCCATTGCCGAGCAGCTTGAGTAGCCGCTCGCCATAGTCGGCGCCGAGGCGCTTCACGATCTCGTCGGGGGCAAGCCACATGCCCGCGTTGACCAGGCCGACGTTGCGCCCCGCACCGCCGAAGCCGATCTCGACCGCCTCGAGGGCGACTACCTTCGCCCCCGCCTCCGCGAGATTGAGGGCCGTGGAGAGCCCGGTATAGCCGCAGCCGATAATGGCTGCGTCGGCCCGAACCGCGCCGTTGAGCGGCGAAGTCGGCGGCGCCGGGGGAGCGGTGATTTCCCAAAGGCCGTGCGAGAGCGGGTCGTTTCTCATGGCTTTATGACGGTTGTCGATGACGTGAGCCAACGTCATGGCCGGGCTTGTTGTTCATTCCATCCACGGGAGCGAGGCGCGTCAATTGTTTAGATCGAGATACACATCCCGCCAATCCGGATTCACGGCAAGGATCAAGCGAACATTCCACGCGCGTGGCCAATGCTTCATGTTGCTCTCGCGCTGGATCGCCGCTGTCATCTCCTCATGGAACTCGTACCACACCAGCCGCGTCAGCGCGTACCGCTTGGTGAATCCCTTGCAGAGACCTTCGCGATGTTCATAGGCGCGGCGTGCGATGTTGGCGGTGACGCCGGTGTAGAGCGTCCCCTTAGGACGGTTCGTCATGAGGTAGACCCAGCCGCCGCGCACTGAGGCGACGGTACGTCAGGCAGCGGCTGGCACAAACAGATGGCCGGGACAAACCAACGGCTGTCCGGTTCAAGTTGCGGGGAAGGAGAGTTCGAGTTGGCGCGAGTGGAGCGGCGGGGGCGGCGGCGGATTCGGAGTCGAGCGGCGCCTTTTCGGTGCATGAGATTGGCGCGCACGAGTCGAACGAGTTCGCGGAGGCCGCGGGTTTCTTTGGCGATCTGGTGCAGGGCGCACAGGAGGAGAAAGGCGATGAGAGCTACGGCGATCTGGATGCGCGCCGCGTTCTCCGATGAAGACGCTATTCCTGTGTCGCACGACTTTAATCCTTTCGTGTCCAGATAAGTCGCCAAACTCAGGATCCGAGTAAATCAACGCCGTGCGCCTAAGCAAGCACTTCCTGTGCCGGACAGCCGTGCGACAAGCCCGGCCATGAGGCTTCGGAGCCGCCACAGTTCCCTCTCCCCAGCGGCCAAAAAAATCGAAAATTTCTTGCCAAACCGGCTGAGAGCCAGCATTGTTTTTCAGAAAGGTCGATAAACTCGGCTGGCGCTTCCTCCGGGCGACGCGCGACCAGGGGCTTCGGCGCCAAGGACGGGGAAATAACTCGGAAATGGCGCCGCAAGCCATTGAAATCGCTCAAAACCGGCTCGCGAATGGCGAGCCGCGGGATGCTTGGTTTCAGGTGAGGCGCACTCGGGTCGACGTCAGGCCGCCGTCGACCAGTAGGATGTGGCCGGTCACGAAGCTCGCGTCCTCGCTGCAGAGAAACGCCGCGGCGCCGGCGACCTCCGCCGGCTGGCCCGCCCGCATGAGCGGCATGGAGCCGATATTGCTGTTGCGATAGTCGGCGTCGTTGGCGAGCCGGTCGGCCGTCGCAGGCGTCTCGATGAGCCCGGGCGCGACCGCGTTCACTCGGATGCCTTCCGGCCCGTACTCGGCCGCCATCTGGCGAGTAAGCCCGGCGATACCGGCCTTAGCGGACGTGTACGCAGCTTGCTTCGCCATGCCGACGATCGCCAGGCCGGAAGCCATGTTGAGGATATTGCCGCGCCGCTTGCGCAACTCCGGCAGGGCGTCCCTGCATAACCGGAATGTGCTCGAGAGATTGGCGTTGATCCAGTACTCGAAGTCCTCGTCCGACGTGTCGTGCGCCGACTTCGAATTGCCGATGCCGGCAATGTTGGCAAGCACATCGAGACCGCCGAACCTCGCCACGCAAGCTTCGATGAGGGGCGCTGACGCTTCTTTCGCCGCGACGTCGCAGAGGTGCGGCTGCCAGCGCTCCGCGACGACCGGCAGCTTCGCCAGGGTCTCCAGATTGCGGTCAATCGCGAAGACCGACGCCCCTTCGTTGAAGAAGCGGTCGGCTACGGCGCGACCGATGCCCGAAGCCGCTCCCGTGACGATCGCGACCTTGCCGTTGAAACGTCCATTCATGTGAGAACCTTAAGGTGATCATTGCGCGATTTGCGAAGAGTATCGAACGCCGTCCACGCGCCAAATAGAGGCAATTACACACGACATGAAACCGGAGGATCCGATGTGATGGCGTCCATTCTTCTAGGCCCCAATATTGACATTACGCGATCAGAAGATTGAGGAGAGGTCGACCGAAGCAGCGGGGCCCGGAGTCGGCGTCGCCGAAGCTTGTCCGTCATCGCCGCGGGGATCAACGGAAGGGAGGCAAGGCCATGCCTACGTTTGCCGCCTCGGCGCGGCGCTGCCTTTGCGGCTGGCGCCGTGTGAAGGAGGAGCTGACTGTCCTCGTTGCTCTTGCATTGCTCGCAACGCAACACCCGACGATAGCCATAGCCGCGACTCACAATCTTGAATTGCCATCTTGGCGCTTGGCTCAGGCGGCGCCTTCGCCGCAGCCGGCCCCCGCCGCGCCGTCCACGCAACCGAACGCAGCCTCGAAGTCGCCGCAGCCGAGCGCCGCCGCGTCCTCCCCGCAGAACGACGATAAGACCAAGGATGAGAAGACAAGCGTTCCCGCAACGGTCGTCGATGGAGAGCAGCTTGAGAGCGTTCTCGGCATCGAAGCGCTGAGCTCGGCCGGCGACGACATGGGGCGCATCACTGACATCATCGTCGATCGCAGCGGCCAGGTCAGAGCCGCTATCATCGACTTTGGCGGCTTTCTGGGGGTCGGTTCTCGCAAGATCGCCGTCGACTGGCGGTCGTTGCATTTCAACCCCAAGAAGGCTGGTTCGGTGATCGTGAATCTGACGAAGGATCAATTGCGGGTCGCGCCAGTTTACAAGGAGGCCGAGCCGGTCGTGATGATTGGCGGCCCAGACGCAAAGCCTTAATGAAGCCTTAAAGAAGCTGCGTTCGATCGTTCTTTTCGACGCATGATCATCTTTCGGACCGATGCTCCAGAGAACGCATGTCCGATTTCTTAGGAGCCAGACTGCCGAGAAGGAAATCGCGTCGCGACACCGTCAGACCGTCGACGGCGCCTTCGCCCGGCAATCGCCAACCGACGGGCTCTCCTGTTCCGTCCCTTACGAGCCGCCGCGCCCTCGACTGGTTCGTCTTTTTTTTGGCGGACGTGCAGACCGGATTTGGCGCCTTTGTATCGGTCTATTTGACCACTGAAAAATGGACCCAGACCGATATCGGCCTTGTCTTGACGGCTGGCGCTATCGTCGGCCTGATCGGTCAGATCCCGGGCGGCGCGATTGTCGACGCCGCGCGCTCGGAGCGCTGGGTGGCTGCCGCGGCCGTCGCCGCTGTGGGGATCAGCGCGTTCGCGCTAGCCGTGTCGCCGATCTTTGTCATCGTCTTCGCCTCTCGGATTTTGCAAGCGGGCGCGAGTTGCGTGCTGGGCCCTGCGATCGCGGCGATCAGCCTCGGCCTTGTTGGCCACAAAGGGATTAGCATGCGCCTGGGCCGCAATGCGGCCTTCGCTTCACTCGGGTCGGGCGTCGCGGCGGCGGGCATGGGCGCCTTCGCATATTACATTTCAAATCGCGCCGCCTTCATTCTGGCTGCGAGCATGACCGTGCCAGCGCTGCTCGCCCTCTTTCAAATGCGAACGCACGAAATCGATCCTGCAAGGGCGCATGGCGGCGTCGCAAAATCCGGGCAAGCGAACGCCATAGCCGGTCTGCTTACCCTATTCGAAATCCGTCCGCTCCTGGTCTTCGCGGGTTGCATCGCGTTATTCCAACTCGCCAACGCCGCCATGCTGCCCTTGGCGGCGAGCATGATGACCTTGCGCTCGAGCAAGTTCGCGACCATCCTCGTCGCCACCTCGATCGTCGCGCCTCAGCTCATCGTCGCTCTGCTTTCACCCTGGGTGGGCCGCAAGGCCGAGCAATGGGGACGGCGCCCATTGCTGGTTCTTTGCTTCGCCGCCTTGGCGATCCGCGGTCTGTTGTTTGCATTCCTGAACAATCCGTATCTGCTGATGGCCGCGCAACTCCTCGACGGCGTCTCAGGCGCAGCGCTGGCGGTGCTGGTTCCACTGATCATCGCAGATGTTGCCGGCGCCACGGGTCATTTCAATCTCGCGCAAGGCGCCGTCGGTTGTGCAGTTGGGATCGGCGCGTCGATCAGCACCACCCTCGTGGGATATGTCAGCGATCGCTTTGACAGCTCAACAGCCTTTCTGATGATGGCCGGATTCGGGCTTCTTGGTCTGGCCGCAGTGTGGCTCGCGATGCCGGAAACGCGCCCGAATGAGGAAGGGAGCTGAACGCATCATCCGGAGGTCGAAGCGATTCTTGGGCGAAGCGCCACCGGGCTGAGCAAATCCCGGTAAACCGCCAAATAGTCTTTCGCCATGCGGCGCGCGGTGAAGCGCTCCTCAAAGCGCTTTCTGATCGCGGTGCGCGACAATCGCGAGAGATGGCGGACGGCCCCGACCGCGCTGGTTTCGTCCTCGACAACGAACCCCGTCACGCCGTCTTCGATCAATTCCGAAACCGCGCCGCGATTGAACGCGATGACCGGAGCGCCACAAGCCATGGCTTCGATCATGACCAGTCCGAAAGGCTCCGGCCAGTCGATTGGCACGATCAGCGCTAAAGCGCTGCTCAGAAACTCGGACTTCTGTGCATCGGAGATCTCCCCGATGAATTCGACATTCGGTTTGTTGAGAAGCGGCTTGATCATCTCCTCGAAATAATCGTGATCGACCGCGTCGACTTTGGCCGCGATCTTGAGCGGCAGTCCGCAGCGCTCGGCGATGTGGATGGCGCGATCAACGCGCTTCTCCGGCGAAATGCGGCCTAAGAAGGCGAGATAGGACGGCTCCGTCGGCACGGGCTCGAGGAGGCCGTCAGGCATTCCATGGTGAACCGTGCCGATCCAATGTGCGTTCGGCACGGGCCGCCGTTGCGCGTTTGAAATCGACACGACAGGAACTGCTGGAAAGGTCGAAAAGACCGGCTCATGTTCGGGCAAGTCGAGACGGCCGTGCAGCGTCGTGAGAAAGGGCGTCGACTGGCGAGACATCACCGAAAAAGGGTAATAGTCGAGATGGAAATGCAATAGGTCGAATTCCTTGGCGCGCCTCGCAACTTGTTCGATCATGCTCACGTGAAGAGCGTTTGGATCCCGCACCGAGCCGTCGAGCCGTAAGGCAGTCGGCCACATCGGCTCAAGCCTTGCGCTCGTGACGGAATCGCCGCTTGCAAATAGCGTAACCTCGTGTCCGAGCGCGACAAGCTCCTCGGTCAGCCATGAGATCACCCGTTCGGTTCCGCCATAAAGTTTTGGCGGCACGGCTTCAGTTAGCGGCGATACCTGTGCAATCCGCAAATCTTCCTCCAGTCGGCGCAACAACACCGGCGCCTCTGTGACAACGTTGGTTTTAGGAGTTGGCACAAGCGCGCCAAACGATCACAAACGCTTTATGACGGAACAAGTTCCCGCGATAAATCCTTTTTGCGAGTGTGGCGTTGATGTGAGACTTTGGACAGCGGCGTGCTTCGCCAAACTTTGACCCATTTTTGCCCAAACATTTGTTTCCAGATGACTGCAGGCGACGACCTCACCAAATATGGACATCGAACGCTCGCGTTTCTCGGCCGCTATGTCCGGGCGCGCGCGGCGACTCATGCAGCGATCGCGCTTGCCGTGCTTACGGCGGTAGGATGTTCGGTCAGCACGCAATACGGCGTCAAGAAGCTGGTCGACGCGCTGTCAGCGCCATCGAAGAACGGAAGTCCCTGGTTCGCCTTTTGCGTCTTGTTGTTCTTCATAGCGGCGGACAACTTATTCTGGCGCGTGGCGGGGCTCATCGGCAGCTACACATTCGTACGCGTCACCGGCGACATCCGCGCGGATCTATTCAGGCATTTGACCGGCCACGCGCCGGGCTACTTCGCCAAGCGGATGCCCGGCATGCTGACGAGCCGAGTCACCGCGACGTCGAACGCCGTCTTCACCATCGAGAACATGTTCGTCTGGAACGTCGCGCCGCCGTGCCTGGCGACCATCGGCGCGATTGGATTTCTCGCCATGGTCAACGGATGGATGGCTGGCCTACTTGCTGTGGTCTCCTGCGGCATGATCGTCGCAATTTTCCGCATCGCCGCCGCCGGCAAACCGTTGCACCATGATTTCGCCGACAAAGCCGCGGCCGTCGACGGCGAAATGGTGGACGTCATCGGCAATATCTCGCTGGTGAAAGCGTTCGGTGGTCTCTTGCGCGAGCATCATCGCTTCGACGCGACCGTGGCGCAGGAACTGAATGCTCGCCGCCGGAGCCTGCTTTATCTCGAGAAGCTGAGGGTTACTCATGCCCTCGTCACCGTCATTTTGATTCTCGGTTTGCTGGCCTGGGCGATTCGTCTCTGGCAACGTCATGAGGCGACCGTTGGCGACGTCGTGCTGGTCTGCACGCTGGGCATATCGGTCCTCAGCGCGACGCGCGATTTCGCTGTCGCGCTGGTCGACGTCACGCAACACTTCGCCCGTCTTTCGGAGGCGCTCGTCACGCTACTGTCTCCGCACGAACTGACGGATCATCCGCAAGCGGCCGCGCTCGCACCGAAGGGCGGGGCCCGCATCGTTTTCGAGCGGATCAGCTTCGCCTATCCCGGGAATCGGCAGGTGTTCGATGAGTTCATTCTGGCCGTCGAACCCGGTCAGAAGGTCGGTCTGGTCGGGCCATCGGGAGGGGGGAAGTCCACCCTCCTTGCGCTGCTGCAGAGGCTTTACGATTTGCCGCGCGGACACATACTGATCGACGGACACGACATCTCGCGAGCGACGCAGGAGAGCCTCAGACAAGCCATCGCCGTCGTACCCCAAGACGCGCCGCTACTCAACCGTTCGCTGACGGAGAACATCCGCTACGGCCGTCCTGAAGCGACCGACGCGGAGGTGTGGGAAGCGGCGCTCGTGGCTCGATGCGGCGAGTTCATCGAAAACCTGCCGGCCGGCCTCGACACGATCGTCGGCGACCGCGGCGCTCAATTGTCCGGCGGTCAGCGTCAACGCGTCGCGATTGCGCGAGCGTTCTTGAAGAACTCACCCATTCTTCTGTTGGACGAGGCAACCTCGGCTCTCGACATCGAGGCCGAGGAGGCGATCCGCGATGCGCTTTCGCGAACTCATGCGGGGGCGGACCGTTATTGCCGTCGCGCATCGGCTATCGACGCTGCGGAATTTTGACCGGATCGTCGTCCTGCAGAACGGAAAGATTGTGCAAGACGGCGAGCCTGAACGCCTGCTGCAGGTGGATGGCCCATACCGAACACTCGTGACGCAGGAAGTCAAACGCCTCTCCCGGCAGGCGGCGTGACAGCCCGCATGTCTAAATCCAAACGCCGATGCACGTTTTCCATCGTTTGCAATCGCCGACATTGTCGAACTCGGCGACCGGTCGCCACCCTCCGGATGGGGCCGGATCTCTTTCACATGCCGCCAAGTCGAGAGCTTTCTCGTCGGCGACCGAGCCAAAGACCGAGAGGACGATTTTCTTACCTTCTGCTACGGGATCGCGCCGGCGCTCGGTAATATCGAAGGTTTCTAAGTCAAAGCTGGGGCTCGGAGAACCGACGCGCACTGCTGCGTACCCGAGAGCTAACGCCACCCCACGCGTTCGCTTCGATCTAGGACGTAGACTCATTAACGCAACCATATGCGCACGGCGGCGAGCTTGAGGGCGGCGAGGAAGTTTTCAGCGAGCTTGTCGTAGCGGGTCGCGATCCGGCGAAAATGTTTGATCTTGTTGAAGAAGCGCTCGATGAGATTGCGCGCTTTGTAGAGATATTTGCTGAAGCAGATCGGGTCCTTGCGATTGGCTTTGGGCGGGATGTTCGCCCACGCGCCGCGTTCGGCCACCGCCTCGCGCAAAGCGTTGGCGTCGTAGCCTTTGTCGGCGATCAGCATCGCGTCTTCAGGCAGATCGGCGATCAACTCGGAGGCGCTGGCGACGTCGCTGGCTTGGCCGGCGGTCAATTTGAGCTTGATCGGGCGTCCATTCTTGTCGACGAGCGCGTGGATTTTGGTGGTGAGTCCGCCTCGGGAACGACCCAGACATCGATCTTGACCCCCCTTTTTGCCGTCGCGCCCTGCTGGTGGACGCGCACGATCGAGGTGTCGATCATCTGAACCTCGCCGTCGTGAGCCTCGACGATGGCGTCCATTAGGCGGTCCCAGACGCCAGCCTTTCGCCACCGATTGAAGCGGTTGTAGACTGTGGTGCGCGGCCCATAGCGCTCAGGCAAATCCGCCCATGGCGCCCCTGAGCGCAACACCCAGAAAATGCCGTTCAGAACTCGCCGGTCGTCAACCCGCGGCACCCCGCGCGGCTTGTTCGGAAGGTGGGGCTCAATTGCCTTCCATTCTCGATCGGTCAGCTCATAGCGCCCCATTAAACAGCTCCCGTTTGGGAGCTTGAATCACACCCAGAGCGATTCGAGAATCCTGACCTCAGCGTTTATGAGTTTACGACTTAGCAACTCACCGCGGTCACGCTCTTCTCGTCTGGTCGAGCGGCGACCCCTGGGTCGGGGCAATGACCACCTCATCCGTGGAGACGGCTCCCCCCTGAATAATGATTGCGGCGCCGCCGTCGGTCAATGCCTCGTCGCTGTCATCGCGCGCCGCAAGCCGTACGCCGTCAACAGCTGCTAAGATCCTTCGCCCGTCGGCCTCGACGACGAACTGGTGCGGCTTCTCGAACGACCAATGGAAAGCAGTTTCAGCGAGAAGGGTGGTCTCGCCATCCCGAACGCGGGCCAAAAGCAGCTTGTCCGGGCGCTCTAAAAGAACCGCGTAGAAACGCCGCAAGCCTTGGACGCGGACGCCCCCACCCATATGTTCGGCGAGATGAGCAGTGAGCGCCGTCTCGACCCTGTAATCGCGCCATTGACGGCCGCCATGAATGGTCATGCCTTCGCCGCGATCCTGTCAGATCCGGAAAGCCTGCGAGAAGGTGGTCGAGAAATTGTCGACCGCGTTGACCCAGGCACGCCAGAAGTCGCTCGGTTCGCGCGGCCGCTGCAATCGCACTTCCGGAGACCCGTCCCAGCGGAGCCAGTCGAGAACGATCGCTCCGTCATTCGCTCCGCCTGGCGACCGCGACGCGACGTCGAGCGATTGGATCGGCTGTCCGCTGGTGTCGGGTGGACGCCAGTCGATGATCGCCCCTTCGTTCGGCGCCAACGCCACGGCCTCCGATTCCCATGGAACAAGGCGGTCGCCCGCGCCCTAGACGAGTGCGCTCAAGCTCACGATGACGTCGCCCGTACTCTGGGAGTCGGCGATGACACGCTCCCGCACCCGCTGCCCGGGATACACAAGCGGAGTCGCGGCCAGTTCGTAGGTGGGCAAGCGCGTGACTTCGGGCGGGGTGAAAGTGGGGGTCACGACGAAGGCCGGATCAGGCCCAAGGCCGGTAAAACGGAGTTCAAGCGCGCGGCCAGCTTCAAACGCGATGTTCGCAAGTTGAACGTTTTGGCGCGCGCCTTCAACAGGGGCAAATCCCTGTACGCGGCCCGGCTGCGAAAAGTGGAACTGAGCCCCAGCCTTTGGCGCGACGAGGGGTGGAGCGTCCGCGAGTTTCCGTCCAAGATCGACAAGCCGCGCGCTGACGCGGACCGCGTCGTTGATCGCATCCCCTTCGTCCGCGGAAGAGATCAGCATGCGGTCGGCAAGCGGCCTGCGCCATTTGCCCTGAACGTCAATCCCTTCAACGCTGAGCATGGCGCCCATGAGGCCGCAGCCCACGTTGCCGGCATTGCAGTCCGTATCCCAGCCCGAAGTGCAGACGATGGTCTGTGCTTGCGCAAAGTCGTCCGAAGCGTAGAGCAGCGCCATGATCATGAGCGCGTGATTGGGAATGACGTGGCAGTGGCCGGGATGCTGGTCGTATCCGTAGCGCGCCTCGATTGCTTCCCGAGCCTCGCGCCAATCCGGGTAGCTTTTTCGCCAGTCCCGAATGTCGGCGATGAGTTCTCGCGATCGGACCGTCCGGCGCCACCTGCGCAAGGCCGACTTCGATCAGGCGTTCGACGTCGCGGCAGACGAACGCCTTGGCTTCCATCGCCGCCCAGAGTTTTGCCGCGTCCACCGCGGCGCCGTCGTGACTCACCCGGGCAGCCTGCTCTGCGAGCCGGGCGGCGAGCGCCGGATTTCCGGGGGTCACGATAGCCCATCCGTCGATGAAGATCTGCGCCGATCTGCTCGGCGACGGCTTGGCCGTTGATCGCGATCGAGCCGCTGGCGGGCGCCGTGATCCCGCGCTTCAGATTAAGCCAAGCTGTTTGTTCCGCGGAATTGCCGTTCCAGCCCCACCAAAGGATCGAACGGCCTCGACAATGTAATTGAGCCATGTCTCGCCGATCTCGCGCGACGTGAGATCGGCGCGCGCCCCGTGATCCTCGAGCGCGCGGACGAATGTGAAAGTTCCCGCGACGTCATCGTCGGTGACGACCAACGGACAGTTCAGCCTCTCGTGGACATAGTCCTCGATCTGGCCGAGTTCATGCATGATCCGCTGATATGTCCCACCCTCGAACGGCCGCCCGAGATAGACGCCGATGAGCTTGCCGAGCACGGCGGCGTAAGCGCGCTCTGAATAGTCTGGAGGCAGAGCCGTCATCGCGCGCCTAGATGATCTCGAGGTAGTCGCGGTCCGGGAGCGCCGCAAACGGCCTCGTCGGCAACGTTTGATACCAGTAGGCGACAGAAGCGATGTCATCCTGCAGCGGCAAGTAGCGACGGTTCTCTTTCTCCGTTCGCCAGCCGATCGCTTGCAGCATCACCTTGAGGTCCGTCTCGAATCGGATCGGGTCCATGATGTGCCAGCGGTAGAGTCCGAACCGTTCTTGCGACTGATAGGTCCCGTCGGGCCGGATGACCTGGGGCAGTCCCGCATAGGGGGTTGTGAATTCGGTGTGGGCCCGCGGGAATGTAGGGTCGACCGCGCCGGCGTCGAAGTTATACGCGCCGCAGAAGTAGCCCTCGGTTCCTGTCCCGCAGATCGTCGGCCATTCGTCGCCGTCCAGAAAGAACTTGATCTCGCCCTCGCCCCTCCAACCCGAATTGTTGACGCCCCCGGGCGACGTAGGTTCCGACGTAATGACCACGCCCCCGCGCGCCGTCGAGCACGACACAGTCCTGCTTGAACGGCAGAGGGTTTGTGCGCCGGAAACTGGCATGGAAATAGGCCGCGTCCCTCGGGAACCTCCGTCAACGCATAATTGATCTGCCAGTAGATGACGGCCTCCGCATCCGGGTCACGATTCTCGAGCGTAAGGCTGGCGCGGCGACGGAACGGCATCTCCCAATAGCAGTTGAAGGCGCGCCCCGGATTGACGCAAACGGCGATCGAGCTCACGGGAGCGTAGCGCCCCCAACCGCAGGCGAAAAAGTCTCCGAGCGGCGCCTCGACAGACGGGCGGCTTTGGTCGTCCCAGTGAATGCGCAGGATGAGATCACGCCAGCGAACGTGGGCCGGCGTGATCCATATCTGTTTGGATCGCGCCCTGCCCTTCGATGTCGCCAAGCAACAGCGTCTCGCCCGGCGCCACGCGCTTCGAGGGCGAGATCTTCCAGCCGCGTCCAAGCCCGCGAGCGTGGATCGCGCCGGCACCCTCTTCGGCCATGCCGCCTTTGCCTTTTTCACCGGTTGGATTTTCCGGGCTAATCGAGCGCGTCTTCGCCGAAGACAGGCGCGACAGATTGCCAAGGTGCAATCCGAGACTCGAGAACCCCGCCCCATGCAGATAGCCTCTTTCCATTCCGCTCGACTTAGTTGATGCCCGTCGTCTTGATCGACTCGAATGATGCGCTTCTGGAAGATAACGAACATGACGATCGTTGGGGGCGCAACGACGGTGGAAGCGGCCATCACGTAGTTCCACGAGCCGTTGTACTGCTGACGGAAGCTTGCGATCGCGACCTGCACCATCCAGAGATCCTGATTCGAGGTGATGGTCAGCGGCCAAAGGAAAGAGTTCCAGTTGGCGAGGAAAAAGAGGATGGCGAGCGCCGACATGATGAGCCGGCTCAAAGGCAGGATGATCGACAACCAAATGCGGAAGTATCCGACGCCGTCGATCAGCGCCGCTTCCTCAAGTTCGCGGGGAATAGCGAGATAAAACTGGCGCAGAAGGAAGATGCCGAAGGCGTTGAAGATCGAAGGAATGATCAAGCCCGCGTAGCTGTCGAGCATATGGAGCGAGCGCGCGCAAGGATGAAGAGCGGCACAATGATGACCAGCTGCGAGATCAGAAAGGTAGCAAACATCGCGAGAAAGATCGCGTCCCGCCCCGGAAAACGCAGACGCGCGAGCGCACAACCCCCCATGGAGTGGAAGATGAGCGCGACAACCGTCACCGCGGCCGAAACGAAGAGCGTGTCGAGAAGATAGCGGGCGAAATCGACCTGGGTGAACACGTAGGCGAAACTGGCCAGCGTCGGCCGGCGCGGAATAAGATTGGTGTCGAACACTTCGTTCGACGGCTTCAGCGACATCGACGACATCCAGAAGAGGGGCGCGATCGCCATGAAGGAGAGGATGACGCCCGCAAGATAGAGCGCAACCTGAACAGACTGCAGCATCGCCCGCGGCGTAACGTCCTCCTCCGTCGGTGTCTGCGCGGGGGTCGCCTCAGTCATAGGTGAAGCGCCCGCCCGGGGTCAGCAGGAACATGAGAACGGTGATCGCCATCAGCACGACGACAAGGACCGACGGCATCGCCGCGGCATAACCGTACTCGTTGAACAGGAAAGCCTGCTGGTAGATGTAGAAGATCGCGAGCGACGCTGAGTTCTCCGGACCGCCCTTCGTCATGATGTATCCAAGGTCGAACGTCCTGCGAGCCGCACACCGCTATCACGGTGGAGACGAGCAGGACGAAGAAGCTCGTTGGCTGCAAGAGCGGCAGCGTGATTTGAAAGAAGGACTGGACGGGGCCTGCTCCACCGATGCGGGCCGCTTCGCAATATTCCTTGGGAATGTCCTACAGGCCGCCGAGAAAGATCAGCATGTAGAAGCCCATCAGGAACAAGACGCTGATTGCGATGACGGTCCCCAGCGCAAAGCGGGGATCGCCGAGCCATGAAATCGACCCGATTCCGATCATCGCGCCCAATTGGTTGAAGAGCCCGATCTTGTCGACGACGAGAACCTGCCAGACGAGGGCGACGACGACGAGACTCATCGTCTGAGGCATGAAGAGGAGCGTGCGGATGACGCCGTTGAAGCGCGAGTTTGTTTGCACAAGCAAGGCGAGTCCGAGCCCGACAACATAGAGCAAGGGCACGAGAGCGACGACATAGAGGATCGTCACCTGGAGGCTGCGCCAGAACAGCGGATCGCCCAGCATCCGCCGATGATTGTCCAGTCCAACAAACGTGTACAGGCCAAAGCCACTGACTGAGAAGAAGCCGAGACTCAGCGACAAGATCATTGGCCCGCCGACAACGATCATGAGGCCGATGGCGTCGGGCGCAATGAAGAGATAACCCGCGATGCTTTCGCGCGTGCGATTGGACAGCCGCGGACCGCGGTCGGTCGGGGGCGCCTCGAGCCGGGCTCCCTGCGGAGTTTCCGACTGTGTGATCATGCATCAGAGGGTCGGCGCGTCCTTATAGTCCGAGAGAAACGCGTCGATCTGATCGGACGCGGCTTTGTCCGCTTGGGCGGGATCTGGCCGTTTAGCTGGCAGGCCTGGATCGCGTCCGAGATCGCCTTGTAGACGGGCGGAGGCATGCGCGGCTCCGCCCGGGCGCCGGGGCAGATCTCGTCGGTGAAGATCTTGAGGAAGCCGTTCTCGAACGCGGCTTTGCCGGCGTCGAGCGCCGATTTGGTCGGCGGCCTTCGGATTCCATCCCTTGGCGTTGGCGACAAACGCCCAGCCGCCGCCGATGGCGAGATATTTCCCGCCCGGAGGGGTGGGCAGCTTGAAGACGCCGTACTTGAAATCGGGCGCGCCTTCACGCAACTGCGCGATCGCCTAGATGCCGGTGTTCTGCATCGCGAAATAGCCCGAGCCCAGATTTGGGACCAAGTCCCATGCGCCGCCGCCCAAGGGCTTCCGTGGAGCTACGCCCGCTCCTTCTCGGCAGCGGGCCGCGACGTTGGTCGGTCGATTCGTTTGGGTTTTCTTGGGGCGTGGCCATTTCGCAGCGAAGGCCCCCGCCAATAAGGGTTGGATTCTCTTGGATTTCCTTGGATTCTCTCGTCCGAATTGAGACTTTCCAATGGGTTACGCGGGTTTTAGCGGGAAGAATTTTTCTCGCGCCTTTCCCTGGCGTTCAGAGGATGCCGGGACGGGAGCTTGCGGTCTTGGGCCACGCGGAAGCGAAGGATTGTTCATGGGGCAAGCTTACCGATTTTCGGATTTTCTGCAAGGGATTGTTGTCCCGCGCCGTTCGCATCGCCGGCGGCGTGGATTCCTTCCGACGATGCCCGTCGCAACGCCCTGCCGCAGCCCCGCCCTCTTGCTTGCGTGATCACGCCGCCACAGCCCCACGAACCCGACCCTCAATCCGGTCGGCCCTAAGCCATCGCCCCACGCGCCGCTACTGGCCACAAGCACTCGACACGCGTCCCTCGAACGCCGACGTACCAGTCATAGCGATCGACGGTCGGGTCGCAGTGGCCGGGGACGAGCCAGACGCGGTCACCGAGGCGCATCGCCTCCGATCCAGGCGCGAGCGCCAGTGTCCCGTGTTCGTCGGAAGCGCCAACATAGGTCGCGCCCGGATGATTCCAGACCAGGGGAAGGCCACTGTCGACGGCGACCGCCTTATGTCCGGCGTCGATCACGGCGACGCCGGGCCGAGCCGCGCTCATCACAGAGCTCAACACGAACAAGGCTTGGCGAAATGGCGGCGCCGGCTGATTGCGACCGTAGTCGGCGTCCATGAAAACATACGAGCCGACTTGCAGCTCGGTGAAAACGCCGCTTTTGGCTTCGAGCTCGAAAGTCCCCGTGCCAGCCCCGCCGACAATTGGGCAATCGAGCCCAACCTTTTTCAAGTCCTCAACGAGAGCGGCGACCGCGCTGGTCGCTTGCGCAATGCCCGCGCGCCGTTCCTCTGTGCTGCGCTTATGCTGCGCGGCGCCGTGGTAGGCCTGAAGGCCGCCAAAGCGGAGATGCCGGCTGGCGGCGATCATTCGAGCCAGCGCGACTGCTTCGGGGTTCGTGGCCACGCCACAGCGCGCGGACCCAACGTCAATCTCGACGAGCGCGGTCAATCGATGTCCGGCCAACTCGGCCGCTGCTTGGAGCAGCCGAACGCCTTCGGCGGCGTCGACGCAGATGGCGACTTCGGCGATCCGGTTCAGCGCCGCGAGACGCGCCAGTTTCCTCGGCGAGACAACCTCGTTGCTCACGAGAATGTCCGCGACACCGCCCCAGGTGAGGATTTCGGCTTCCGCGACCTTCTGGACGCACTGGCCGACGGCGCCGCGGGCGATCTGCAACTTCGCGATGACCGGCGATTTATGCGTTTTGGCGTGGGGACGCACTTTCACGCCCGTCCGCGCGGCAAAGTCAGCCATGAGCTCAAGGTTGGCGTGGAAAGCGTCGAGGTCGAGAACGAGCGCCGGGGTGTCGATGTCATCGACCGACATGCCGGGCTCGGCGGGAGACGGCTGGAGCATGGCTACGCCGCGGCCCGGGTTGTTCTGCTGAGGTCGCGAAAGTTGTCGCGTATGTAGGTCGAGGCGCGGAGGGCGAGCGCCGAGATGGTGGGGGTCGGATTGACCATTCCACCGGTCGTAAGAACGCTGCCGTCGACAATGAAGAGATTCGGAACATCCCAGCTCTGCTGCCATTTGTTCACGACGGACATCTCTGGGCTCGCGCCCATGCGGCAGGTTCCGATCATGTGCCAGGCGGGCGTGCGATAAACGCCGGCAGCGTCGCGATAATCGGTCAGCTTGGACTCAAAGGCGCCAGCCGCCCCGGCGATGTCCTCGAGGCGATCCAGCATGAAATTCATCATGCGCCGGTCGTTCTCGCCGGGCGCATAGAACAGCTTGGCGGCCGGAAGTCCGCTTGAGTCGGTGTGCGCGGGATCGAGGATGATCCGGTTGTTTGGGTTGGGCAGGTCGTCGCCAATCGCAAACACCCCAATCATGTGGCCAAAATGCTTCTCGAACCACGTGTGATGGCCACGCCCCCAAGGGGCCTTCGTATCGGAGATCCAGCCGGATGCCGCCTCGCCCGCGGCGGCCGCGCCGGTGAGGCAATTGAACTGGAAACCGTTGATGAACCCACGGCCCACATCGGTTTCGGCGAACTGGCGGCTGATGAGCGAAGCCACGTAGCCCATGTGGCTTTCGATCTGCTCGTCGACCCACATTTCGAGAGCGACGAGCGTATGGTGCAAGAGATTGCGCCCGACCTGGTCAGAGCTGTTGGCGAGATTATCCGACGCCAGCAATAGGCGGGGTGTGCCGACGCCGTTCGCCGCCACGACCACGATGCGGGCAGCCTGAAAAGCCGTCTCGTTGGTGTTGCGATCGACGTAGATGGCGCCCGTTGCACGCCCGTCGCGTCCCTTTTCAATCCTCGTGACCCGCGCATAGGGGTGCAGCGTCGCGCCCGCCATAAGCGCCTTCGGCCAGACCGACAGCGAGAACTTGCTCATCGAACCGCGCGGACAGCCATTGCAAATCCCGCAGCCGTTGCAGCCAGGCCAGCCGTCGTAGTTCTCGGAAATCACGGCGGCTTCGGCCGGCCACCAGTGCCAGCCGAGACGATCGAAGCTCATGGCCAGCCGCTCAGCGGCCTTGGTGAACGGCAAGGGCCCGGTCGGGCACGGCTCGCGCGGCGGCATCGCCGGATCGCCGGCGAGCCCGCTCGTGCCAATCAGGCGATCCGCCTGCTCATAGAACGGCGCGAGCTCCTCATAGGTGATTGGCCAGTTCGGCTGCAGGCCGTGCTCATCGCCCTTGCGGAAATCGGAGGGCCGGTATCGAGGCCAGATGGCGCCGTAGACGTTGGTCGAGCCGCCGACGCCATTCCACATCAGGACCTGCGAAGAGTTGGTCTCGATGGGGTAGTCATCCGGGTGATGGCGCTTATTGACGTCCGGGCTCCAATTCGTCTTGCACTGCCAAGTCCAGTCGGAGCTGTAGTGCGGGTGATCGCTTGGCTCGACCCAGCCACCCTGCTCGAGGCAGACCACATCCAGCCCCGCTTCCGCGAGCACCACGGCGGCCAGCGCGCCAGTCGCTCCCGCGCCGATGATCAGAACGTCGCATTCGTCATGGCTTTTCATCGGTCCAGGCCCCAACGCTGGGTTCGATTGCTCTTAAGGTCGAGTTTGGAGGTGTCGACTGGCCGTACCTGCTCCGTCGGCGTATAGCGCCCTCTTCCATGGTGAGGCGTCTGGCGCGCGGGGTCGAACCGCGGGAGCGGGTAGCCCTTCACGTGCGGGCGCAGCTCGTAGCGATGCCCCTTCGCGTTGATCACTTCCGCGACAAATGGATTTTCGTAGTAGGCGACATAGGCAGCGTCGCGCAGCCACCCGAATAGCTCCGGTTCGCGTTGCTCGAATTTCTTGACCACGTTGATCCGCGCCGCTTCATCGAGCGCGTCGAAAGGCCCGCCCGCAGCAAGCAAAGCCGACGTAAGCTTCGGAAACGCCGCTTTGCCGCGCTCTTCGAGGAGTCGGACGGCAACAATAGCCTGCACGCCGACGGCTCGCGCCGAGGGCCACAATTCGTCGCCGGGCAGCAGAACGTCGATGAGATCGGCTAGCAGCGCGCAGCTTGCCGCTGGCGTAATCCCGTCAGCGACGTCGGGCGTGGTCTGGAGTTCGGACGCCATAGCTCGTCCTTCTTAATGCGTCCGCGTGATCGAAATCATCTTGACCTCGGTCATCGCCTCAAGCTTTTCTCTTGCTTATGTCGGTGTGATCGCGCATCGCTCCAACTCAATCCGATCTTGTTCGCCGCAGCGGCGCTCAGTGACTAAGGTACCGGCCATCTCGAGAAAGCGCACGCGAGTAAACGTACGTCACAATCATGTTCTTTTACCAATTTTCTGCTGCAGTCGAAAATCATGCTGAGCTTGCGCTATACTTACAGAGGCTGACCGAGAAGAGACCCTACATTTGCTTTTTTCAACCAATTCTATAACCTCCTGCGCACTAGGGGCTTTGCATTTGGACGGAGTTGGCTTAGCTCCTTCTCGGCGACGAGGCCGCGGCGTAGGCCGGTCGATCCCGTTTGGGTTTTCTTCGCTCGTGACGATTGCGCTGCGAAGGCCCCCGGTTTTGAGGGTTGGATTTCCTTGGATTTCCTTGGATTCTCTCGTCAGAATCGTGACTTATCAATGGGTTACACGGAATTAAGCGAGAACGATTTTTCGCGGCGCCTTTCCGTGGCGTTGAGAGGCGCCGGAACAGGGACGAGGCGCGCCTTATGGTCTTGGCCTTGCGGAAGGGCAGGATTGTTCATGGGGCAAGCTTAACTCAATTTCTGATTTTCTGCAAGAGATTGTCAACGTAGATTTTCGTCCGAGCCGTTCCCCTCGGCCCGAGGAACATCATTTCCTTAACACGGTTTGGGGCGACGTTCCGAACGCCCGCTTAAAGCTTCGGCTGAAATGGCCGAGGTCGCTGAAGCCGTGTGCAAAGGCCGCGTCTGTGACGGAACGAACCTCGCCCTGCATAAGAGCGACACGGCTCGCTTCAAGCCGCTCCGACCACACCCAGCGCATTGGAGTTGCGCCGAGCACACTGAACAGACGGTTTAGGCTTCGCACAGACATCGCGCCTGCAGCTGCAAGCTCTTCAGGTCCAAGTTCAGGGTCATCTAGATTCGCACGCGCGAACTGCAGGATCCGATCGAGCGGCCCAGAGATTTGCGCGCCTGGCAAAATGCCGCGCTCAAGATCACAAATGGACGCCACCAAGTCTACGATCGCGTTCGACAATCTTTTTGCAATCCGCGGGCCAAGATCTAGCGAGAGATCGATGTTCAGAGAACGCGCGAGGAGTTCGCTCAAGATAGGCGACAGTGGGTTGCTGCGGTCGATCTTGAACGCCAGAAAGTCATCGGGTCGGTCTAGTTTCGATTCAAGAAGTCGCCTCGGAATTTTCACCAGACGAGTTTTGGCCCGCAACGCGTAATCGAATGTGGCGCCCGCGTCATAGATCACAAGATCACCCGGGCCGACCCGGGCGGAGCGGCCGAACTGCGTCAACTCGCCCGCGCCCTCTTGGATAAGGCTGACGATAAAGACCTCCTGACCGTCATTTCGGACGTGGCAGGGCTTCCGCGACCAGAAGTGAAGGGGGGCGTCCAGCTCGGCAATGGTGAGGGAGCCCAGCTGCCCGCTCGTCAGCGTCCCCGAAAATTCATCTTGCAGGACTTCGGTCTCAGCCGACGCGAAAACGTATTTTTTGCAGACGATCTCTTGCCAGAACTCCATACGTTCGGACGGCTTTTTGTCGGAAGTCGTTAAGCTCTGCTTCACTCCGGGCACGCCTTAGATCCTGCGACGCTCCGCAACGAACATCCCGCACGCTAGGAGACAAGCAAGGCCTATGCCGTACGCCCAATGCGTCAAGCGTAATTCCGTCAATCAAGCAAGATCAGTCCGTTATATCAACTCTTAGCGGGAGTGGTTTGCTGCGAAGCAGACACCTGCCTCGAGTGACATTCGATTGGGCGCCTTCTGGAGCGGGGTACGCCGCTCCAGAAGGGGCGTCAGAACGTCTTCCAGTCCCCAGCCCCTTCGAACGCGCCTGCGGCTGCGTAGATCGCCTCCTCATCGAAATGCTTGCCAATCAGCATGGCGCCGATCGGTAGCCCATCGCCAAGTCCGCAGGGTATCGTCATCGCGGGATGGCCCGTCACGTCGAACGGCGCGGTGTTGCCGATCATTTCGAACGCGCGCTGGAGGTAGAGGCCGAGCGGCGCGTCAGCTGGGGGGCAGCGGAGTGGCTTTCACCGGGAGGGTCGGCATCAGCAAAAGGTCATAGGTTCCGAGCGCCTTGTCGTAAGACCCGCGGACATTGCGCGCCAGATTTTGCGCCTTCGCGTAAAAGCGTCCGCGATAGTGGGTCAGGAAAAACTGGCCCACCATCATCGAGATCTTGAGGCTGTCGGAGAGATCGTCGGCCTTCTCGCGCCAGTTGGCGTGGGCGTCGAGGAGACTGACCGTGTAGAGGCCTTTCCAGTTGAAGCCCATGCCGTTGCCCAGCATCATCTGGGCCTGAAGACCTTCGAGGGCGATCGGAGTCCAAATCGCCGGCGCGATCAGGTGCTCGGGGATCGACACCTCCTCGACGCTCGCGCCGAGCGACTTGAAGCGCTTGGCCGCCTCGCGCACGCTGGCGTCGACGTCCTTTTCGCTATTGGCGTGGCCGAATCCTTCCTTGACGACGCCGATCTTGAGCCCCTTCGCGCCGCGCTTGGCCGCCGCCGGATAGTCTCCGACCTTGGGCGCATATTGACGCGGGTCGAGGCCGTCCGGCCCAGCCAAAACTTCCAACATCAGCGCGTTGTCGGCGACCGTCCCGGTAATCGGACCGGTGTGGTCGATCGTGGATTCGATCGGCATGACCCCGGTGTAGGGCACGAGACCATGGGTCGGCTTCATTCCATAGACGCCGCAGAACGAAGCGGGCATGCGGATCGAGCCCCCCTGGTCGCCGCCGATCGCAAGATCCACTTCGCCCACCGCGACCAGCGCGCCGCTTCCGGACGATGATCCGCCCGCGGAATAGCCGCGCTTGTGCGGGTTATGGACGGGGCCCAGCGCGCCCGTGTGACTCCCGCCCGAGAGGCAGAAACACTCGCAATGCGCCTTGCCTTTGATCGTTGCGCCGGCGTCGAGCAGGCGGGTGACGACCGTCGCGTCAATATTGGGAATATAGCCTTCCAGCGTGGAGGAGCCATTCATCATCGGCACGCCGGCGACACAGACATTGTCCTTCACCGCAACCGTCTTACCCTTCAGTTTGCCGCTCGGGGCGCCCTGAATGTCGGTCTTCACGTACCAGGCGTTGAGCGGATTTTCTTCCGGGCTCGGTCGGTATCCGGGGGTGCGCGGGTATTTGACGACAGGAATTTCGTCCGGCATCTGATCGACGAGATCATAGGCGGCAAAGTTGCCTTCCATGAGCGAAAGGAACTCGCCGACGCGCTCCTTCGTCATCGTCATGCCGAGGCTTTCGACGATATCCGACATCTGTTCGAGTGTTGGACGCTTCACGCTCATGATACGCCTCCTGTTTCCTCTGGCTTCTGGGCGACATCGGGGTTCAATGCGGACGACGTCATTCGCTGACGCCAATGAATTCGTTGACGAGGCCGTGCCCGTGCAATTCGTCCGGCTTGGCGGAATGCACGATCGCGCCTTTCTGTATGATCAAGACTCGCTCAGACAGCGCCGCAATGAAGTCGAGATTCTGCTCGACGAGGATCATCGTCAGTCCGCCTTTCGAACGAAGGCCTAAAAGCGTCTCCACGATTTCGTCGATGATCGACGGCTGAATGCCTTCTGTCGGTTCATCCAGCAGGATGAGCTTCGGACCGCCGACCAGGCAGCGAGCCATCGCGAGCAATTGCTGCTCGCCACCCGAAAGCGCTCCGCCAGAGCGATCGATCAACCGCTTCAGACGAGGGAAGATTTCCAGCACGGACTCGATCGCGGCAGCTTCATCTTTTGGCCGCGCCACAGCGCCCATCCGCAGGTTGTCGCGCACAGCTAAGACCAGGAAAGATCTCGCGTCCCTGAGGCACATAGCCCATCCCGGCCCGCGCCCGCCGATAGGGCTCAGCTCGGGTGATGTCGGCGCCTTCCAACACAACGCGTCCGGCGGTTGCGGGAACATAGCCCATCAGCGTTCGGAGCAGCGTTGTCTTGCCCATCCCGTTGTGGCCGAGAACGCCGATGAACTCTCCTTGCGCAACCGCGAAGCTCACGCCGCCCAGGATCGGGATGCGGCCATAGCCGGCGGCGAGGTCGCTGACCTCCAGCATCATGCCGCCGCCTGCTTTCCGAGATAGATGTCGCGGACGATCGGGCTATGCATGATGACGTCGACGTCGTCCTCCATCAAAATCGCGCCCTGATTGAAGACCGTAACCTTGCTGGCGATCATCCGAATGAACTGCATGTCGTGCTCGACTACGATGAGCGCCTTCGTCTTATTGATGTCGCGCACAAGCTCGACGGTGCGCAGCACCTCCTGGTCGGTCATGCCCGCCGCCGGCTCGTCAAGCAGCACGAGATCGGGATCGGTCGAGAGCACCACGCCGAGTTCGACCCACTGACGCTGTCCATGCGCGAGCTGGCCAACCAGGCGCGAAGCAATAGCCGACAGACTGAGGCGCTCAAGCATGGCGTCGACCGCAGCGCGCGCCTGCGCTCCGCGATGCGTCCGCGTGACAGCGAGCCAAAGGTTCTCGCGCACTGTGAGACCGTCAAAGACGCTTGGCACCTGCGTCTTGATGCCGACGCCGCGCCTCGCGATTTCGTGCGGCTCGGCGTCCGTCACATCCTCTCCGCGCAGCAGCACGGCGCCGGATGTCGGTTTGAGCTGGCCGGTCAGCATCTTGAAGAAAGTGCTCTTGCCTGCGCCGTTGGGACCGATCAGGCAACGGAGCTCGCGCTCGCCGAGCGTGAAGTCGACATCCCGGACTGCGTGCACGCCGCCGAAGCGCATGCCAAGGCCGCGGGTTTCGAGCAGCGGCTCGCTCATCTCGGAGCCGCTTCCTGCGGCCGGCCAACAACGGCGCGCGCCCGCGGCCTTCCGAGCGCAGCCCCGAGGTCTGCGATCGTCGGCACAAGGCCCTTGGGCACGAGGAGGACGAAGGCGACCAGGATCGCGCCGAGGATCAACGGAACGTTGCCAAGCAGCGCCTGCCAGCCCGCGGTTCCGCTCGGCGCGTTCGCGCCCAGGGCGGCGGTCAGCCATTGAATGCCAATACATCCGAGGATCGGTCCGATCAACGTGCCGCGCCCACCGACGATCACCCAGATGATGATCTGCGCCGACTGCGCCAAGCCAAAGATGGTCGGGCTTACGAAGCTGCCCCAGTTGGCGAACAGGCAGCCCGCATAGCCTGCGAGCGCCGCGCCGATCGTGAAGGTCGCGAGCTTGTAGAAGCGCGGATCATAGCCAAGCAGTTGCGCTCGCTGCTCGTTCTCTCGGATGCCGATAATTGTGCGGCCAAAATGACTGGCGAGCAGCGCCCTAAGCCCGAAATACGTCAGGATCAGCGAGGCGGTCGAAAGATAGAACATGCCTTCGAGATCGACCTGCCAATCCTTGAAGAAGGGCACGTTCAGCGAGGGAATGCCCGGAATGCCGTTGAAGCCGCCAAGCCTCGCGGAGCCGATATGAAACTCGGGGCCGGCGGTTGAATTGATGGAATTGAACAGGATCAGCGTTACGGTCAGCGTGATGACGCCGAGGTAGACGTCACTGATGCGGCCGTAAAACATGAAATAGCCGAGCAACGCCGCAAACGCCGCCGGAACCAGGATGGCGAGAACGAGCGGCGCGGTGCTCTCGCCGATGTTGAACATCGCGATCGCATAGGTGTAGGCGCCAAGCCCGAAAAAGGCCGACTGTCCGAAACAGAGGATGCCCCCGAATCCCCAGACCAGCGCGAGGGACAACGCCAGCACCGCCATAATCATATAGACGGTGATGTTGAGGACGAGGTCGAGATCGAACAGTCGAGGCGTAAGGACAAGCACCGCGATCCCAACGACGGCGGCTAGGCCAAGCCCAAGAAGGTTGAGGGGCCGCGCGGTCAAAGGCTTCCTCGGAAGAACCGGCCGGTTATCCCTTGAGGAAGTACGCGGATCAGCACGATCGCGGCCGCCAGGAGCGCGACCTCGCCGAAGACCGGCGTCGTCACATAGGTCGCGATCTGGTTGACGGCGCCAAACAGTGTCGAAGCCGCCGCGGTGCCGGTCACCATCGAAGCGCCGCCGCCGATCACCGTAATGAAGGACTTCGCGACATAGGCGGCGCCGATCGTCGGGAAGACCCCGGACACGGGCGCAATGACGGCCCCGGCGAGACCGGTGAGAGCGGCGCCGGCGCCAAACGTGATGGAATAGACGCGGCTCGGATTGACGCCGAGCGCCGCCGCCATATTTGCGTTCTGCATTGTCCCCCGTGCGATCAACCCGAGCCGGGTGAACCGCAGAGTTGCGAGAACTCCGCCGAGCACGACGATCGCGACGCCGATGACGAAAAGCGTGTAGACGCTTGTCCGATACTGGCCGATTTCGAAGCTGCCAAGCGGCGCTGACAGGCCGACGGTTGTGTTGCCGAAGATCGCCGTGGTCAAGCCCACGAGAAATAGGCTCAAGCCCCAGGTGGCGAGCATCGTGTCGATCATGCGGCCGTAGAGCCAACGGATAATGGCGCGTTCAACAATGATGCCGATCGCGCCGACGACGACCGGCGCGACGATCAGCATTGCGATCCAGATGCTAAGGCCGAGGCGGTTCGCCTGGATCGCCGCATAGCCGCCAAGCATCAGAAACTCGCCGTGGGCGAGATTGATGACCTTCATCATTCCGAAAATGATCGCCAGCCCCACGCTCATGAGCGCGAGGCTGGCGATCGCGTAGAGGACCTGAATCGCAAGGAGCGCTACGAGATCCACGAGAACGTCCGACTGCTCTGTCCGTGAACCGCGCTCAGAACTTGATCACGTATTGCTGGTTGTCGTTCGGGTTCTTCTTGAGGTCGCAGACCGCGGCCGTGTCCGTCGGCTTCTGTTGCGAGAAGTCTTCCAGCAAGATGAACTTCTTGTCTTTCACCTCAGCAATGTGAACGTCGAGGATGCAGTGATGGGTCGGAGGATCGATCGTCACCTTACCCGAGGGCGCGTCGATGCTGATTCCGGTTTCGAGCGCCTCGATCACTTTCATGCGGTCGATGCTTTCGGCCTTCTTGACGCCCTCGGCCCAAAGCTTGAAGCCTTGGTAGGTCCCCATCGCGAGCTCGGTGACATTGGGGTAGTCCGCGCCGAAGCGCTTGTGGAATGCGTCGAGAAAAGCGGCGTTGACTGGGTTTTTGACACCCTCGAAATAGTTGTAGCAGACCAGCATGCCGTTCGCCTCTTCGGGCGACAGCACGATCTGCTCGTTGCCGACGCCGAAGGTCGTTGAGGCCATCGGGATGCTCTTGTTCATGCCCGCCGCCGCCCACTGGCGGTAGAAGGAGATGTGAGCGCCGCCAACCAGAGCTGACCAGACGAAATCCGGCTTGGCGGCCTCAATCTTCGAGATGGTCGAGGAGAAATTGGTCACGTCGAGTGGGAAGAAGTCGATCGAGAGGACTTCGCCTCCATTATCGATCGTGTATTTCTTCACCCACTGCGAGGTGATTTGGCCATAGTTATAGTCAGCTGCGATGACGTAGACCTTCTTGCCCCATTTCTTCATGGCGTAGGGCACGAGCTTCTCGACCGTCTGCGCCGGCGTCACGCCGGTGTCGAACTGATTGCGGTCACAGACGCCGCCTTCATATTGCGTGTTGTAGAAATATAGAGTCTTGAACTTGTCGAGCACCGGGCGGATGACCTCGCGCGAGGCGGAGGTGATGCCGCCATGCACGACCGCGACCTTGTCTTTGAGCGCCGCCTGCTGGGCGAACTGGGTGTAGAGCTGCATGCTCGACTGGGTGTCGTAGCTGATCAGTTGGAGCTGACGGCCCAGCAATCCGCCCGCAGCGTTGGCTTCCTCGATCGCAAACGTAAGGGCGTCGACCATCGGCTTGCCATAGATGTCGAGCCCGCCCGAAAGGTCGTGCAGGCTGCCGACCTTGATCGGGTCGGCCGCGAGAGCTTGGCGTGGCGATAGCGCTTGCGCCGGCCAGCGCCGCGGCGGTCCCGAGGAATTGTCTGCGATTGATCATGTCCGAACTCCCATGCTCTTAGCCGCGATCTTCGGCGCCGTGGCGCCCCAGCCTGAAGTCGACGCGGAGCCAGAACCCTTGCCTTGTGCGAACTCCGCGCCCTCGGCTTTCGGTCGAGACAAGCAGGATCCGCGCCAACCTGATCTGCCCCTGTCATACTGTCATAGTCTAACGCCTCTTCGTAGGGCCTGCTTGCCTGCCGCGGCCACATCGCTTGCCTCTCCATTCCGGTTTGGCCCCCAGAGCCGAACCTAGAAGGTTGCGTCAGGCGACGGGTGGCCGGCGCTGGTGCCAGCTCGTGACCCCCTGAAACGCATTGCCGGCGCGGACCAGCACGTCTTCGGAAAGATGGGGACCGACAAGCTGCATGCTGAGCGGCATGCCCGCAGAGTTGAGGCCGTTTGGCAACGTGAGCGTCGGGCTCCCACTGAAGTCAAACGGCGCCGTGAAGCGCAGAATGCCAAGCAGCACGTCGGGATCCTCGCCGTAAGCCTTCATCAGGTCCAGACTAGGCGTCGGAACAGGCATGGTCGGAATGAGCAAGACGTCGACCGCCTGGAACAATTCGGACAACTCGCGAGAAAACCGCATTCGTTCGAGCGCAATGTTTGCGACCTCAGTTCCCTTTGTCGCGATCCCCTGTTCGATCAGCTTCGCAAGATCGGGCCCGTATTCGGACTTTCTGGCCGGATAGGTCTCGACATGAGCGGCCGCCGTCTCGACCGAGCACATAGTGATCCATCGACTGACTAGCTTCTGGTAGGCTGGAAACCGGACCTCGCGGATCGTGGCGCCGAGGCCTCTTAACACCCGCTCCGCTTCCGTGAGCGCCGCGGCGACTTGCTCGTCGACGCCGTCCGTCGCGTATCCTCTGTCGATGCCGACCCGCACGCCACGAACGCCATCGCCGATGGCCTCGAGATAGTCTGGAACGGGCGCCTTGTAGGTTGTCGGATCATTTCTGTCCGCGCCGGCGATGACGCCGAGAATAGCGGCGGCGTCCGCAGCCGATCGCGTCATCGGACCGACATGGTCCAGCGTGTCCGCCAGCGGGAAGACACCGTACCGGCTCACCCGGCCCCATGTCGGCTTAATGCCCGTCAGACCGCAAGTGGCGGAGGGAAAGCGGATCGAACCTCCCGTGTCGCTGCCAAGACTGCCGTAGCAGAGCCCCAGCGACGTAGCGACTCCAGACCCGGTCGAGGAAGAGCCAACCCAGTACCCCGTATTCCACGGATTGAGAGGCGGCGAGACGTCCGGATGATGCGACGTATACGCCCCCTCCGTCATTTGCAGCTTTCCGAGGAGGACTGCGCCGGCATCCTCGAGGCGCTCGACGACGGTGGCGTTGAAGGATGGAACGAAACTCTTGAAAATCGTGGTTCCGGCCCGAGTTGGGGCGAAGCTCGTATAACAGAGATCTTTGACGGCGATCGGCACGCCATGGAGCGGTCCGCGCCATAAACCGCGCGCGCTTTCCGCGTCGGCGCCCTTCGCCCGATCCAGCGCGCGCTCAGCCAATACCGTAGCGTAGGAGTGATATTGTCCGTCCAGCTCTGCAATTCGTTGCAGAATTGCATCGGTGACCTCAACTGACGACAACTGCCTCCGGCGAATGAGGTCGGAGATGGTCGTGAGCGATTTGTATGCCAAATCCAAAGACATCGAGAGATCCTTCCTTTGCACAAGGATGCGCCGGCCTGAAGGGCTTGCTAGCCGAACTTAAGCGGCAGCATTCAAAAGATATCCCGACACGCAAGCAGCGCTTGCCTCGTGACGCCATGTCGGCTTGCCTCTGGGTGGCGGATCGCCGGCCTCTCGGAGGCACTGTTACGTGAACTGCGAGGAGCTTAGGCGACGTGGCCGAGGGGTGGATGACGGGTCGCTGAGCGGGATCGGAACGCCGCTGCGCCAATCGCCAGGGCGGGAGACGTCTTTCAACTTGGGGCGCATCGAATCGTCCGTGGAGACGCCACCGATCTCAACAGCGAAATCACCCACTACAAACTCAAGTGGTGGAGCACGCGATCGCGCGCCTCGCGCCCGCTTGGACCTTCGTCGTCAATCTCCCCCATCTTGAGGACGGCCCAGCGGTCGGCGATGCGCAGGGCAAAGTCCAGGTTCTGCTCGATTACGAGCATCGCCGTGCCGTCTCGCGTCCTTTCCTCGCGGAGGACCGCGCCGATGCGATCGACAACGGAAGGCTGCAGGCCCTCCGAGATTTCGTCGACAAGCAGCAGGCGCGGGCGGAGCATCAGGGCGCGGGCGAGGATCAGCATCTTCTGCTCCCCGCCCGATAGCGTGCCGGCGCGCTGCTTCAGCCTTTCTCTGAGGAATGGAAAATAATCGAAGGCTCGTTCGAGCGCCGGACCAAGTTCGGAGTCGTGGCGCACGGCAAGCCTCAGGTTGTCGCGGATCGTCAAGTCTTGGAAAAGCGTTTGCTCTTGCGGGATATAGCTCAGGCCCCAGGCAATCATGCGCGCCGGCGTTAGCGTCGCGCGGTCGACTCCCCCGACGTAGATGGCGCCGCCGCGCAGAGGGACGAGGCCGAGGATTGTCTTCAGAAGCGTGGACTTGCCCATGCCGTTCTTGCCAAGCACGGCGACAATCTCGCCCGGGCGGATAGAGAGCGTGACTGAGTTGACCACTGAGATCGCCCCATAACCGCTCGCGACGTCCCTCAGGCTCAAAACCTCAGTCGCCACTGCTTCAGACATGGCCCCCGCCGGCATAGATGGTCCTGACCGTCTCCGAATTGACGACTTCGTCCACATCGCCGTCCAGCACCAACCGGCCCTGGTGCAAAACCACGATGCGCGATGAGATCTCTCGGACGAAGTCGAGGTCGTGTTCTACGAGTATGATCGCGAATCCACTTTCGACGAGCTGCTTGAGCACCGCTCCGATGGTCGCTCGCTCGGTCTTGCTGAGACCAGCGGTCGGCTCGTCGAGCAGGATGAGCTTCGGCTCTAGCGCAAGCACCATGGCAAGCTCGAGCGCCTGTTTCATGCCATGAGACAGGAGCCGGGCCGGCGAAGCCATAAGGTCGGCGAGGCCGGTGAGCCGCAGAATTTCGACGCTGGAGGCCGGGAGCGTCAATGCGGCGGCGGAATGAATTCCGCTTGGCGTCTCGGAAGTCGTACGCGCGAGCCGCAGGCAGTCGGCTACGGTGAGGCTCTCGAAAATGCTCGCAACTTGGAACTTGCGGCCGACCCCGAGCGCTACGATGCGGTCTGGCGTCAGTCCCATAATCGGCCTGCCCTCGATCTCGACCGTTCCTTTGAACGGCTCAGAGCCGTCGCTTAGGCATCGGATCAATGTCGTCTTGCCGGCGCCGTTAGGGCCGACGATGCTGACCAACTCGCCGGGACGGATCTCGAAGTTGATGTCGGTCAACACCGACAAACTGCCGAACGAGCGCGCGAGACTGGACACGCTCAACAAAGGCGCCTGTCCGAGTGCGGCGCGCGGGGCGTTCGCGGCGACTGCGACGGAGGGACTGCGCGCCTCGTTCGGAGCGCCAAACGCGGCGGCGAGGGCCCGGCGCGCGAGACCGGCAAGCCCGTCCGGCAAGAGGATGATAATGATGACGAACGTCGCGCCAAGCACGAGCTGCCATAGAAACGGCAAGTCGCCTGAGAGGCTCGCGCTGAGATAGTCGATCGCAAGCGTCCCGATAACTGGACCGAGCAGCGACGCGCGGCCTCCGAGGGCGACCCAGATCACGAGCTGCGTCCCGAACAGAAAGCCGGTGTTCTCCGGCGCGACGACGCCCGAGGCGTGAGCGAACAGGAAACCCACTGCGCCGGCAACGCCCGCCAGCACCGCCGTCAGAGCGATCTGGACGCGCTTTGGGCTGACGCCGAGATAGGCGCAGCGCAGATCGTTGTCGCGCACGGCGACGAGCAGCTTGCCGGCATCCGAGCGGACGAAGATCCAGGCCGCCACGGTCGCCACGACCATGACGAGCCCGCTGAGGCGAAAGAAGCCTTCGAGGTCGAGCGGCAGCGTGTCGTAGCCAACGAGGCCGCTGCTTGATCCGGTCAGCGCTCCGCCGGAATAGACGAGCTGCGTGACGACGATTGGGAAGACGAGCGAGATCACGGACGCATAGAGCGGCGTCGAGCCGTGATAGAAGGAGAGCCAGCCGACCAGGACGCCGAGAATGACTGGCAGAACGATCGCGAGCCCGAGCGCCGCCGCTATCCACACGGGGGTCGACCCGAGGCTTGTCATCGTCATCGCGGTCGCATAGGCGCCGACCCCGAAGAACGCGGCCTGTCCGAACGTGAGGATTCCCGTAAACCCCCACAGCAAGTCGACCGTAACGGCGAGGGTGGCGTAGAGCATCGACCGGGTGAGGACGTTCACCGCGAAGGCGCCGAGCACAAGCGGCGCGAACCAGACGATCAGCGCGCCGGCGACGGCTCCCGCTGCGGGCCAGGCCCACTCAGGGGCGCCCGCCCGAGCGGGACCGGAGGCGAGGACGGCCGCATCCTCAGGCACGCGAGAAGCCCCGTGGGTTGATGCGCAGCACGAGCGCCGCCAAGACTGCGACCGAGATCCCGCCGAGCACCGGGCTGATGAACGTGCTGACCAGGACCTGTGCGCCGCCGAACACCAGGCAGGCGATAGCCAGCGCAACGTAGGACGTGTCCGCGACCATCACGAGCATGAACGCGCCGATGAGCCACGCCACTCCCATGTTCGGATCGACGCTCGTCAGCGGGGTCAGCAGGACGCCGGCAAGCGCGGCGAGGCCAGCTCCTATCATGAAGGTCCAAAGTCGGACGCGGTCGGTGTCGATGCCCAGCGAGCGCGCCAGCGTCTCGTTCATAATTACGGCGCGGGCCGAGAGGCCGAGCCGCGTGCCCTCGAGCGTCAGGGCGAAGAGGAGGCCGATCGCCAGCGCCGCAAACAGCATGAACAGCCGGTACACCGAATAGTCGACCGACAGCACCCTAACCGTGCCCGACATGAGGCTCGGAATGAGCTGGACGTCACGGCCGAACGCCAGGGTGATGAGCTGGCCGATGACGATGCCAAGCCCCCAAGTCGCGAGGATCGCGTCGAGCGGACGTCGGTAGAGCGGACGGATGATCAAGAGCTCCGCCACACCGCCGAGCAGCGCCCCGGCGACAAAGGCGATCGGCAGGCCAGCCCATGGGTTCAAACCGACCTTCGCAGCGACGACGGCGCAATACGCGCCGATCGTCAGCCACGCTCCGTGCGCGAAATTGATGATCTTGAGCACGCCGAAAATGGCCAGGAGGCCGACCGCGACGACGAACAGGATCGCCGCCGTGGTCAGAATGTCGAGAATAAGCAGCATGGCCCGCGACGAAACGGGAAGCGACTCAGCCGCTTCCCCTCGCCCCTTACTTCAACTTGGGGCACTGATCGCCCGGGTCGACGTCCTTGAAAGTCGCTGCGACTTTGACCGTGCCATCGCTCTGCACCTGTCCAAGATACATAGTGAGCGGGGCATGGTGCTGCTTGTTCATCGTGATTGCCCCGCGCGGGCCGGTGAAGGACACGGTCGGCAGAGCCTCGATCACCTTGGCCGGGTCGGTGGTGCCGGCCTTCTCGACTGCGGCCTTGTAGAGGTAGACGGCCTCGTATTCGGGCACGGACAAGTCGTTCGGCGTCTTGAGGTCAGCGCCGAACTTCTTCCTCGCGGCGTCAAGAAACTTCTTGTTCTCGGGCGAGTTGATGCCGGTGACATAGGACGCCGAGAGGTAGATACCGGTCGCATCGGCGCCCATGCTCTTCGCCGTGCCCTCGTCGACCGCGAGATTGGCGTAAGGAAGATTGATGCCAGCCGCGCGCATCTGCTTGGTGAGTGTCACGTTCGGCGCGCCGCCGGCGGTCGAGGTGATGACCGCATCGGGCTTGGCGTCCTTGAGCTTCGATAAGATGGGCGTCCAGTCGGTGCCATCCATCGGCAGGTATTCCTCGCCGACGACCTTGCCGCCCGTCTTTTCGATATAGCTGCGGGTGAAGCCGAGCATGCCGCGACCGAAGGCGTAGTCGCTGCCGATCAGGAAATAGGTCTTGGCGCTCTTCTCCTTGGCGAAATTGTCGACGATCGGTGGAACTTGTTGCTCCGGCACCCAGGCGTCGACGAAGAGATATTTGTTGCAGGAATGCCCCTCGTAGAAGGACGTGTAGATGAAGGGGACGCGGCCCTTGCTCACGGCGGGCAGACCGGCGTTGCGCGCCGCACTGGTCTCCATGGAGATCAGCGCGTCGACCTTCTTCTGGTAGATGAGGGCGTCGAACGCCTTCTGCGCGCCCGCAGCGCCTGAGGCGTCATCGGCGACCTCGAGCTGGAGCTTGCGGCCGAGCACGCCGCCGGCGGCGTTGATCTCGTCGACTGCGAGTTGCGCTTCCTGCACGACAGACGGGGCGACGACGCTGTTCGCCCCCGACAGGCCGACCGGCACGCCGATGACGATCGGGCCGGAATCGGCCGCGTAGGCCGCGGTCGCGGCGAAGAGACCGGCGGCGCCGGCCATGAGAAGTTTGGCTTTCATCTTGAGCTTCTCCCTCCAGGTTTAGATCATGCGCCGGCCAGGACCGGCGGCTTTCGATGCTGGGTCGCCTGTTCGTAAGCAAAAGCGATGCCGAGAAGCTCGGGCTCGCTCCATTGCGGGCCGACGGCGATCAGGTTGAACGGCGAGCCCGAGGCATAGAAGCCGGCGGGGAACGTGACGCCCGGCAGGCCGGCGAGATTGATCTCGCTCACCGTCGTCTCGTGGATGATGTCGTCCGACTTCGCGCGCTGCGAGCTGCTCGCGCATCTGCGGAAACACCGCGGCGTCCAGCCCTGCCTTCGCGAACACTTCGTTGAAGATCGCAAGGTGCTTTTCGCGCAGCGCGATGAAGGCCGACATGTCCGGCGGCTTGGTGGGATCGGCGAGGCAGGCGTTGAAGGCGGGCAGGCGCGGCATGTAGGAGAGCACGCCCTTCGGCCCGAACGCGTCCTCTTCCCTGGTCGCCGCTGCGAATTCGGCGAAGGTCTTGATCGCCGCGTTCGGTCCCAGCCGCTCGAGATATTTGGTGAGATCGTAAGGCAGCGATTCGAGGCCGCGCGCGTCATATTCCGTGCCCGGCACGGTCGGCGCCCGGAGGTCCGCAAAGCCCGAGCCCGCGAACGGATCCTCCACGACGATCGCGCCCTGCGCCTTGATCTCGGCCAGCGCCCGCGCATAGAGTTTCGCCGCCTCTTCGGACAGCGGCAGGTTGCGCCAGCCGGGGCCATATGTGCCGATGCGCTTGCCGTTGAGCGCGTCCGGCCTGAGCTTCGCGGCGTAGCCGCCCGGCGGCTTCCTGCCGACGCCCGCGACCGTCTTGGGATCGGCCATGGTGAAGCCGGCCAGCACGTCGAGCGTCAGCGCGGCGTCGCGCACGCAGCGCGCGATCGGGCCGACCACGTCGCGAAGACTCGAGAGCGGCAGGACGCCCGCGTTCGGCACGAGCGCGTGGGTGGGCTTGATGCCGACGAGCCCCTGCGCGGAAGCGGGGTTCTGGATCGAGCCGCCGGTCTCCTCGGCGAGTCCCAGCACGGCGAGGCTCGCGGCGACCGAGGTCGCCGTCCCCGCGCTCGATCCGCCCGGCATGAACTCTCGTCCGGCGGCGTTGTAGGTCGGGCCCGCCCAACTGTCGTTAGCGTGGCTGCCTGTGGCGCTGAGGACAGGGATGTTCGTTTTGCCAAGGATCACAGCACCCGCTTCCCGCATCCGCGCGACGACCGGCGCGTCGGTCGCAGGAAGAAGATCAACGCCGCCGGTCTTGCTGTTCAGGAGCCGCCAGCCGCCGGTGGTCGGGAATCCGACCATGTCCATGGCGTCCTTGACGACCACCGGCACGCCGTCGAGCGGCCCGAGGCTTTTATTTTCCGCCCGGCGCTTGTCGGCCGCCTTCGCCATGGCGAGCGCCTCGGGATTCATGAAGACGATCGCATTGTAGGACGGATTGTAGATGGCGATGCGGTCGAGGAATGCCTTCGTCAGGCTTTCGCTCGTGAACGCGCCGCTGGCGAAGCCAGCTTGCGCCTGCTCGACCGTCATCTCGACAACGTCGATCCCCGCGGCGCTCGCGGAGGCTTTATCGGCGCTCATTTGCGGTGCGCCTCGACGATCGACTTCGCGATCGAAGCCCCCAGGGTGTATTTCGGATCGACCATATTGCCGAGCCGCACCTTGCCGCACATGGTGAGCAGCAGATAGGCGTCCGTCTCGTCGAAACCGAATTCAGCCTCCATCCAGCGGATGAGCTCGCGATAGGCGATGCGGGAAGCGTCCTCCATCGGCCGCGCCGAGCCGATGGTCATGTAGAAGTCTTTCGTCTCGAGACGCGGCCAGGCGATCGTCCACTTCTTGATGAGATCGATCTGCACGGTCGTGACGGTCGGGTGTTCGAGCGCGACGCCGCACAATTCGCCGTCGCCCTGGATCGCGTGGCAGTCGCCGAGATAGAGCAGGCCGCCCGGAGCGTTCACCGGCAGGTAGATCACGGCGTCAGGCGCGACGTCCGGCAGGTCCAGGTTGCCGCCGTAATAGTCGGGCACGAGCGACGAGATCGCCTCGATTTGCGGAGCGGTGCCGATCGTGCCGATGAACGGCTCGTAGGGCAGGGTGATCTTGTCGCTCCACTTCACGCCGCCTTCGACGGTCACCTCGATCTTCTTCACATGTTCGGGGAGCGGCTTGTTGAGGAGCGCGGTCACGGTCGTGCCGACGAGGCCGCCAAACTCCGGAAGCAGCGCGGTCGTGCCGACCGGCTGGGGCCCGCGAGGAACGATCGACTTGATATGGACGGCGAGGCAATCCCCCTTTTCCGCTCCGTTGACGAAGATCGGGCCGTTCTGCGGGTTGAGGAACGGGAAGTTGAGCTTCTCGCTCGGCTTGTCGGTCGCGAGTTTGATTGCGCCCTCGAATGCGTCATGCGTCTCGCACGAGACAACGGCGCCGGGATCGACGGTAAGGACCGGCTTGGCGAAGGGACCGTAGGTGTAGTGATACTTGCCCTGCACGGCCTCCGTGATGGCGTGCTTGGCGCCTGGCTTGCCCTTGGCGACGCCCTTCTGGGCCATGATGGATTGTTCGAACCACGACACGAGACTTCTCCCAAGTTGTTAGACGGCGAGATGGCGGCGGACGACGTCGTGATCGTCGAGCATGGCCGGCGTCAGCTCCGCGACGATCCTCCCCTTGTCCATGACGTAGCAGCGCTGCGCCATGGCCCGGATCATGTCGATGTTTTGCTCAACGAGCACAACGGTCAGGCCGGTCGTTCGATTCAATTCCACGACAATCCGCGCAATGTCCTGCACGATCGATGGCTGGATGCCTTCCGAAGGTTCGTCGAGCAGCAAAAGGATCGGCTTGCCAGCCAGCACGCGGCCGATGGCGAGCTGCTGCTGCTGGCCGCCTGAAAGTGTCCCGGCAGCCTGTCGCCGCCGCTCCCTCAGGATGGGGAAATACTTGTACACCGGCTCAAAATCGTCCGTGCGTCTGCCGCTGATGCTGAGCCCGACGAGCAAGTTTTCTTCGACGCTCATGCGTGGGAACACGTCGCGTCCCTGCGGCACGTAGCCGATCCCGCGTCGAGCTCGGACATGCGGGCTTTCCCCGCCCATTTCCTCGCCATTGAAGCGGACCGCGCCATCAGTCGCGGGCAAGAGCCCGATCACTGTCTTCATCAGCGTCGATTTGCCGACGCCGTTGCGGCCGATGACGGCGGTGATCTGACGATCACGGACGGCGAGATCGACGCCCTGTAGCACCGGCTTGCCGCCGTAGCCGCTACGCAACCCCTCGATGGACAGGATCGCGTCCGGGTTAGGCATGGTGTGGCGTTCCATGGCCTTGCCCGAGATAGATCTCCGCCACGCGATCGTCGGCCATAATCTCGTCGATCGAGCCCTGTGCGAAGATCCTGCCGAAATGAAGGACGGTGACCCGAGTCGCGATTTGCCGCACGAAAGCCATGTCGTGCTCGACCGCGAGCACTGTCATGCCCTCGGCTTGCAAGGCGCGAACCATTTCGCCGGTGGCGTGCGTTTCCTCCGGCGACATGCCTGCGGTCGGCTCGTCAAGCAGCAAGAGCTTCGGCTTTAAACTCGTCGCCATCCCGATCTCCAACCACTGTTTCTGTCCGTGGCTGAGGTTGCCGGCGGCCTGGTCGGCTTCGCTCGTCAGATTGAGGAAATCGAGGCGCCGGTCGACCTCGTCACGCAGGCTCAGGCCTTCAAGGTGGTGCTGGAGTGCGATCTCGAGATTCTGCGCGACGCTCAATGCCTTGAAAATGCCTGGCACCTGGAACTTGACGCTGATGCCGCGGCGAACTCGATCGTGTGGCTCTAGCGAGGTGATCTCGCGCCCGTCGTAGAACACCTGGCCGCTCGTGGGCTCATGCTCGCCGAGAATGAGGCGGAAAAGCGTGCTCTTGCCAGCGCCGTTCGGACCGATCAAGCAGTGAAGCTCACCCGGAGATAGAACAAAATCGACATCGGCGATGACTTGCAGACCGCCGAACCGCTTGTTGAGCCTGCGCGTTTCGAGCAGTGGCGTCATAGAGCGTCTCCAGCGCTGCGCTTGAGCAGCCGCTGCGGCAATAAGGCGAGCGCCAAGACGAGTCCTTCGGGCGCGAGCAGCACGGTGACAACGAGGAGCAAGCCCATCACCACTAACGCATATTGGCTGCCGTAGATCGTTAGCGCCTGAAAGCCGCCGATCAGCAGGATCGTGCCCAGGAGAGTCGTCGTGAGGTCGCTGCGGCCGCCAACAGCGACCCATACGATTGGCAGCGCCGCCGCTGTAATCCCCATGCTCGACGGCGTGATGTACTGGCCCCATGTCGTATAGAGAACGCCGCTTAATCCCGCGAGGCAACTTCCGATCACGAAGGACGCAAGGAGGTATTTGCGCACGTCATAGCCGAGCATCGTCGCGCGCTGCGGGTTCTCGCGGATGGCGACCAGCACGTTGCCAAAAGATGAATTCACCAGAATGCGCAGCGCGAGATAGGCGATGACCAGAAGCACGAGCACGACATAGTAAAGCGGCAAGTCGGGCGCGAGGACGAGCGGACCACCCTCCCCTGGCCAGGGAATGGTGAGATTGGGCATCCCATTCATGCCGTTGAAGCCGTTAAGGCGCGCGCTTCCAATGTGCCATTCGGGACCAGCGGTTTGCGCCATGAAGCGCTCAAGCACAAGCGTCACCGCCAGCGTCACGATGCCAAGAAAGACGCCGCTGATGCGGCCGAAGAACAGGAAATAGCCCAGCACGGCCGCGACAAGCCCCGCGAGCGCGATCGCGACGAGGGTTGCCCAAAGGGTCAACCCGTAGTCGGCGCCGTAATTGAGGGTGATGACGCCGTAGGCATACCCAGCAATGCCAAAGAAGGCTGTTTGCCCAAAGCTCAGCGCGCCCCCGTAGCCCCAGATGAGACAGAGGCCCAGCGCCATGAACACCCAGTTGAAGAAATAGACCGTATTGCCGACCGTGTAGGAATCGGTCAGGAGCGGGTAAATGGCAGCAAGCGCGAGAACGACCGCCGCGCCGGCCCAGAACCGCCATCCGCGCCCGAGCGTCTGCGGACCTTCGAGCCGCGAGATCAGTCGAAAAACAAACGGGCGTCGTTTCATCGCAAGCCCTAAGCCCGTTCGCGCAGGATGAGGCCAGAGACGCCGCGCGGCAGCACGCGAATGACGATGATGACGGCGATGAGAAGGCCGATCTGCCCGGCAAGCTGTCCTTGCCAAGTGGTCATCACCGAGCGGATGAAGCCTAGGATGACGCCCGCCGGGGCAGTGCCCAAGAAGACATCGCTTCCGCCGGTGACGACGGTCACGAAGGCCTCGGTGATGAATTGGCTCCCCATTGTCGGCACAAGCGTCATGGTCGGGGCATAGAGTCCGCCCGTTGCGCCGGCGAGCGCGGCGCCGATCCCGAATGTTACGCTGTAGATGAGCCGCGTGTTGACGCCCAGCGCCTCAGCCATGTTCGGGACCTGGATCGTGGCGCGGGCCAGCACGCCGAACCGCGTGAAGTTGAAGACGAGATAGAGGGCGATCAGGATCGCCGCCGCCGTCGCCATTAGAACAAAGCGATAAACCGAGTAGGAAAGCGAGCCGATTTGCACGCTGCCAAGCGGGGTTGAGATGTCGGCGAGACTGGGCCCGAGCAGGATTAGTGTGCCCTGCGAAGCGATGAGACTAATTCCCCAGGTTGCGACGATTGTGTCTAACGGTCGTCCGTAAAGGTGGCGAATGACAAGACGCTCAAGCAGGATCCCGATGAAGCCGGCGAAGAGCGCGCCACAAATGATCGCGAGCGGCAAAGGCGCGCCGAGCTTGGCGACGGTTACGGTCATGTAGGCGCCGGCCATGATGAACTCGCCGTGGGCGAGGTTAATGACGCCCATCATGCCGAAAATGATCGCAAGGCCGCTCGCGCACAGCACCAGAAAGGCGCTTGCGTCGCCGAACTGATAGAGGAACCCGACGACTGCGTCGAACATAAAGGGGTCCGCCAAACGCAACAAACAAGGGAGCCGACGGGACTTTCGTCCCGCGAGCGCTCAGGCGCAGCGTCGGACCCTAAGGACCGACGCTGCGAACCCTCAGCTCTTGGGCGGCGGATTGCTCGGCGTGTACTGGGCGTTCGGGTTCTTCTTGGTCAGATCGCAGCCTACTTCGCCAAGCCAGTACGGTTTGATGTCCTGCCACACCTTGGGGAACGAGATCGAATGGTCGCTCATTGACCTTGGCGAGGTAGATCGTGTGCGACATGTGCTGGCTCTTCGGGTCGAGGCACACATGACCTTCCGGCGCGTCGAAGCAGACGTCGCCCTGCGCGACGATCTTGCGCAGATCGTCGCGCTTCGTCGATCCGTTCGCCCGCTCGACCATCTCCTTGTAGAGATAGACCGCGAGATAGGAGTTCTCGGCCTCCTGGTTGATGTACGGCTCCTTTGGGAACATCACGTGCCATTTGGCGACGAAGTCCTTGCTCTTCTGATCGTCGACCTCTTCGATCCAGTTGGTCGTCACATACATATTGGCGAGGCTCGGCGGCTTGAAGCGCTTGTGCTCGTAGGCCTGGCCGACATTGACCGAGCTCCCCATCGGAATGTGCAGGTTCGCCGCGGCCGCCTGCTCGTAATAGGACGACTGCGCCGTGCCCACGAGCAGCGTGATGAGGATATCGGGCTTCGCCTTCTGGATGTTCTGGATGGTCGACGCGAATTGCGACACGCCGAGCGGGATGAATTCCTCGCCGACCATCTGGCCGCCGTTTTGCTTGACAATGTTGCGGACCCATTCAGCCGAGATCTGACCGAAGTTATAGTCGGCGGCGATGGTGTAGACGCTGCTTGCCGAATTTCTCCATCATCCATGGGATCAGCGTCGAGAACTGCTGCTCGGGCACCGCACCCGTCACGATCATGTGGGCGTCGCATACGCCGCCTTCGTACTGGTTGTTGTAGAAGGCGAAGCCGTTGAGCTGATCGACGATCGGCCGGTAGGCTTCGCGCGAGGCGCTAGAAAAGCCAGCGAAAACCACATCGACCTTGTCGCGTTGAAGCACACGGCGCATGAACTCCTGGAAGCGGGTGTTGTCGGATTGCGTATCGTAGATCACGAGCTCAATCTGCCGTCCCGCGATGCCGCCGGCTTTGTTGATCTCGTCGGTCGCGAGCTGGATGCCGTGGACCTTGCCGATCGTCGCAAGCGCGAAGTCGCCCGATTGATCCTCAAGCACGCCGATCTTGATAGGGTCGGCGGCTTGCGCCGCCTGCGTCAACATCATCGCCACGGTCGCGGCGCCCAACATCAGCATCTTGCGCATGTGCAGACCCTCCTTGGTCATGTGAGCTTGAAAGCGCGAGGCCCTGGGGCCACGCCGCCGGAAAATTACTGTCGGGCTGAAGCAGGGCTTCGCAGAATTCTTCGAGATCAAGGCGCCGCCGCATGCTTTCGCGGCGGAGTTCCGCATAGGCGTCATCGTCGGTCATGCCCCGCGACTGCACGAGTGCAAGCACGGCTTTGATCAGGAAACGCCGTCCGCGGCGCTTGCGGTCAACGATGGCGAGCCGGGCTTCAGCAGAATTGAGGCGCCGATGGTTGTTCACGCCCAAGAAAAGTGCCGAATACACGGTCGACGCCTGAATGGGCTTGCGTAGGATCGCGGTTGCGCCGGCCTCCGCGAGAAGCTTCAGCCGGCTCGGCGCCTCGACGCCGACAATTCCGATCACCGGCGCCGCCGAGAGATGCGCGCCCGGCTGCAGGAGCGGCGCGGGATTGATCGGCTGATCCGCGTCGAGGAAAACGATGTCGCGGTCGGGATCGAGGTCCGAGGCTTTCACCAGATCGACGCGCCTAAGCGACACTCCGAGTTTAAGCAGCGTTCGTTCGAGCACGTCGGCGTTGAAATCGCCGCTGGCCCACAGCAAGCCCTGACTACGCCGAAAGTTCTGGATCAGGCGATGCGTCGTCATGACGCCACCCGCAGGACTGGCCGGATGGCCACGGCGCCGAAGCGGGACGAGTTGCGGATGAGATAAGGATCGGCGGGCGCCGGCCGGGTCGCCTCGCGCAGGATGGTGAAGCCGCCATCCTTGTTCGAACGGGCGATGCGCGGCGTGAGCGAAGCGTGCATGGTTTCCGGGTCGATGCGGACTTCTCCTTGCGGCGCCATGATCGGGCGTAAGGAGACGGCGCGCTTGACGGCGGCGGCCTCGACCGTGCCAGCTTCCGCCACTGCGCGCACAAGCAGGCGCACCGCGAGGTAGGTTGCCTCGGCATCGGCCGAGACGACCGGACCGTCGGGGAACCTCGCGCGATACGCCGCTACGAAACGCTCGTTCTCGGGCGTATCGAGCGACGCAAAATAGACGCTCGACGTGATATGGCCGTCCACAGCCGCCGGCCCTATCGCGGCGAGTTCCGGCTCGGACAATGTGCAACTGGCCACCGGAATCACGCGAGCCTGATCGATGCCCCTGCTCATGCAGGCGGCGCGGAGGTCGCGCAGAAACTGGTAGGAGGACTCCCCGATCAAGGTGTTAAAGACGAACGACGGCCGGGCAGCGAGGATCGCGTCGATGACCTGGCCGAACTCGGTGCAGCCGACGGGAAAATAGCGCTCGGCGACCACCGTCCCGCCATTGGGACCGATCGCCTCCCGCAGGATGCGGTTGTTCTCCCACGCCCAGATATAGTTCGAGCCGACGCAAAAGGCCTTCGGGCCGACGTAGCTCAGCAGATATTCGACCAGCGGCAGCAGGTGCTGGTTCGCGACTGCGCCCGTGTAGACGACATTACTTGAGCTCTCGAAGCCCTCGTAGTGCGAGGGATACCACAGAAGCGCGTCCGCTTTCTCGAACAGCGGAATGATCTCCTTGCGGCTCGAAGAGGTGTAGCATCCGACGACGTGCAGGATGCCGCTCGCGAGCATCTCCGCCGCCATCGCGGAATAGCACGTGTTGTCTCCACCGGGATTGGCGATGATCGGATCAATCTCGAGATCCCGATGCTCCGCCTGCGCCTCGTCGATACCGAGCAGGGCGCCGCAAAGCATGCTCTTCGAGACGACGCTGTAAGGTCCGTCCGACGAAATCAGTATGCCAAGAGGTACGCGTAATCTGGCCACGCTAGGCGGCTCCCGGGCATGATGGAACCATCGCTGCTGAAGGGCGCCGTTGCCGGTGGTTCATGAAGTTTTCAGCTGACAGGCCCGATCTGGGGCCGCATTGCCCCCGCCTGCCAAGCTCGAAATTCAGAGCTGTCCGAAAATGTATCAGACGCGGTCGGCTAAGCAACTGGCGTGCCACGTTGAGCAACCAAGGCTTGAACTGGCCCCCGCGCCCTTCAAACGGGGCGAATGGCCGTAGTCTTCCCTGCCCCCAAATCTTGTCTCGGAACTGCGGGGGCTGAAATCGGACCACCAGCCAATCCGGGTATTGCCGGAGTCCTGAGCAATCCGCCTAGAATTGAGGCGGAAGCGGGAAACCTCCTCGTTCCGCGCCAAGCCCGATCGCTCAGGGCAAGCGCCACAGCCGACCGGAAGAGTCGTCACAGTCCGATATCTGAAGCCGAGCGCCGTCGGCGGCCACATCCAGGCAGCGGCCAGACTGTGGGTTCACGAGGCGGTTCTGTCGCCTCCAGCGCCACTCCTGAGCGCCTGTGCCGTTGCAGTCCCAGAGCTGGACTAGGGTCCCGCTGGCCGTCCCGCCGCCGCTGACGTCCATGCACTTGTTGAGCGCGCTGAATGTGCCCGCGCCGCTGCTCCAGGCCCAGATCTGCGCCCCCGCTCCGTTGCAGGTGGAAATCTGGATCGCGGCGCCGTCGTCCATGCTCGCGCCGGCGACCTCGATGCATTTGCCGGCTCCGCCAAGGATCGGGCCTGCGCCGCGATACTTGGCTTTAACGACGGACGGTGTGTCGAGGTTGTACCCGGCGTCGATCGACTGGGCGAGGCGGAGGTATTGGCCTTCAGCCCAGTTAAGAGGAGCCGCGCTGCCGGTCGGCCGGCCAACCGTATAGCAGGCGATGTCGGGACGGTCCCAAACCTGCTCGGGAAGGAAATAGCCATCGTTAGCCGCATCAGCCATCGACTGCAGGTCGACATTCGCCGAGCGGCCGTTCGCGATCTCGTATTCCCCGCGTTCCCCGGAAAGAACTGGCCAGAACCGCCCGTAACGATTGGGTCCAACGGCTGGCCACCCTGTGCAGTCGTGGTTGCTCTCGCCGTAATTGTCGTGATTGTAGCGATGGAAGTAGATGTCGCCGTTCGGCATCGTAACCTGCACCGGCGAGTTGCCGTCCGATGCGGAAGCAGACGGCGAGAGCGACGTCGCCACATTGGGGTCATCCGGAGCGACGACCCCAAGCCGCACGAGATCAAGAAAGCCGAAGTCCGCGACGTCGTGGGCGAAGAAATCGCCTTCGTCAAAGTGGATTGTCTGAGAGCCGTTCGGGTCTTGGGTCGGATCGATGCGTTCGAAGTAATGATGGCCGTCCCAGTATCCGTTGGTGGTGTACGTCCGATCGGCGAGGCTTGAACGCCAGGAATCAGCCGTCGTCTCCCAGCGTCCAGCACTCGCAGCGTCTCCGTTCTGCCGCGCGATATCTGCAGCCGCAACCAACCCGGCAATGATCGCTGCGATCGAAGAAGGGGATTGGCCAAATTGCTCCTCCCAGCGCTCCGTCGTCGCTGGGCCTACTTCCGCAATATGATCAGCGGTGGTCTTGATCTTTTGGTAGGTGGCGCTGTCGGTCAGCCCTGTCATGCACGCGAGAAGGATCGCGAACGCCTCTTCGTCGAGTTGCTCGCAGCAGCCGAGGTCCTTCGCACTCGCTGCACCAATCCCGCTAACGGGCGTGTAGCGCGGGAACGAACCCGGCTGGTAGGTGGTCCCGTCCCCGGGCGTCGTCGTTCCGATGAACTGCGAGTTCCATAGGAACTGCGCCATGCGCAGGGCCTGATTGGAATCGCCGGCGGCGATCAGTCCCATTGCCTGCTGGTAAAGATCGCGTCCCCAGACGCGATGGTAACCGTCATTGAGCTCATCTCCGTTGACAAAATCGCCCCAAGGCGTGCTGAACCCGGCAACGCTGCCGCCGCGAAACGTCTTGTCCTCGGCGGCGTGCAGCGCCATCGCGGCAACGTAGTAGACGCGGCGGCATCGTTCATTCGTCGAGACGCTGGTCGGGGCGGGAAGGAGGCCGTCGACATAATCGCTCCAGCCTTTGCGATAGGCCGCCTCCCGATCCGGAAATCCTGCCGCGAGCGAGCCCGCCGCCGCGGCGAGGGCTGTTGCCGCATCGCCGCCATACCCAAGCGCGAGCGTGAAGGTCGTGTCTGCGCCAACGCCGCCGATCTCGCCGCACTGGACAACATTGCCGTTCCTGGCGATGTCGAAACGGCTGACGAGGGCCATGTTCTTGTGCAATTCGACATTGCAGTCGCTCGCCATCGTCGCGAAGCCGTTATCGTTCGCGACGAAGCTGTTCGAACTTCCGACCTTCAGCGCAGAAACGACCGTCATGGGCGAGCCAAACAGGGATCGCGTCCCGCTTGCCACGAGCGCTGAGTTCGTTCCGTCCCACCGGGCCGAGTTGTTCGCCCCACCGCCTGCGATGCTCGGGTTGGCAAGCACGTAAAGTCGGTAGACGCCGCCATCCAATGATTCGAAACGCGTCCGGATCAGCACGGTATCGCGGCTCGGGTCAGCGATGTAAGTGTTGGTAATCCGATATTTGGGCGACGGCCTTAGATCCGTATTCGTTACGGTGTACTCGAGCGCCGTTTCCGTCGGCATGGAGATCGCATGGCCGTCGCGTCGCGTTCGAGGTCGACGAAGGTCGAGCCGTCCGTAATGACGTACTGCATGTCCTCCATGTTGGGGACATCGAGCCGCGGATAGAAAACTTCGCTTGTGACCCCTTTCGCCACTGTGAACCAGACCTTGCTGTTGAGGCCTGCAGCGGTCCCAACGGCAAGCTTGTTTCCCGTTGTCCATGACGCTGCGCCGCCGGGGCCATCGCTTGCGGCTGCGCTCTGAGCGGCACGAGTTTGGGCTTGAATCACCGCCGGCGTTGCGAAGGCCAGCACCAGGCCAAGAGCGGCGCTTAGCCCCCCGCGGGCCACGGAAATCTCCCGCCAATTTGGAACCGAGGAAAGGAGGTCAATTTGCGCAGACGTCCTGGTGGTGGACGCAGTCCGGCCAAACCGGTCTGCTCGGTCAACTACCCTGCTAACAGGGAAAATAACTGGGAATATTTTGTTTTTAGGCCATTTTCGCGAGAATTGCCTGCGGAAACGGACGCATTTTCAGTCTGTTACGATTGAATTCCCTAAGAATCGGAACAGGGAACTAATTCTCCAAAACAGAGGAAGATGTCCTCGTGAACAAGGAATCGTGCCGCCGTCGGGGCGACCTTGCGCCACTTGCATTGATAGGGGATTTAATGGATCCGAGACAACGCGACGCGGGGAGACTGAAGAGTCTCAAACTCGAAGAATGTTTAGCTGCGAACCTGCGAAAACGCGACGAGGTTCTCTTCGAGCTTCTGGCGCAGGCGGCTCAGGTTGATCATTCCGTACCTCGCCCGGAGCCGATCGAGGGAGGTCCGCGCCTGGTCGGTCTTGGCTTGTTTATCCAGTTCGGTGAGATCCGAAATGATCGCGATGGCAACGCTGTACGGCGTACCCGGCTTCGGAGAAATCTCGCGCTGTTCTTCTGGGGATAAACTTCCTAACAGCTTTGGATGAAAGAATAGGTACTTGCCGACGTCGGCTCTAGCCTCGAGGAGGGCGGGGGCAATGCTGATCCAGCTCATATCCAGTATTTTTTTTATCTCGGTTGGAGCCATGCCAAACTCGGCGAACTCCAACGCGATTGCCCAGCGAAAAATGTCTTCCCTTCGGTAGGCAATTCGACGGCCCTTTCCAGGTGATGCCGGAACGACCTTCAATCTTTGAAAATGGATTAGACGCGCCCGGAAGGCGCCCTTCTTTTGTTCGGCGAAGCCGTAGACGGCCATCAGCGCGTGCTCGACAGCGGCATATCGAAATGTCGTCTCAGGCTCCGTCACAATTGCGCCCCGCGGAATTGACTCACAGGTATTCCCTCCCCCCATGAAAATGCAACTGCATCCTTGCATTAGATACTATAGAAGTGCAAATGTACAGTTGATGTGGATGGACCGCAAGGCCGGGGTACTCGGACCGCAAGGCGACAAACAAGGGAAAGATCAAATGAACGAGCAGCTTAGCCACGATTTGAAGAGAGCAGACGCGGCGGACGCACCACGAATCGAATGGGCACCGATCGCGACAATCGGCCCAATCCCAAAAACGCCCGAACGCATTCGCGAAAGCAGATTCGCCAGATCGCCGCCAGCATGCGGAAGTTCGGGTTCTTGAACCCGCTCATCGTCGACGACGAGAACATGATTCTTGCGGGTCATGGGCGATTGGAAGGAGCGCGCCTAGAGGGCATGGCTCATGTGCCGATTGTCCGATTCGTCCATCTCAGCGAAGCCCAGAAGCGGGCCTATGTGATCGCCGATAACAAGATCGCGGAACAGGCCGGCTGGGACCGAGAACTTCTCTCGATCGAACTTGGCGAGCTGATCGATCTGTTGCCAATCGAGGGGCTCGACGTTTCGATCACAGGATTCGAAACGGGCGAGATCGATTTGCTGTTCGCGGACATGGCGAGTGCGCAGCCCGGCCCGGAAGATGTCATTCCGCCCTTCCCGAAGACGGCGATAACGCGGCGCGGCGATTTGTGGCTCCTGGGAAGCACCGGCTGCTCTGCGGCGACGCGCGCGAGCCTAAAGACCTCGACCGGACGATGAGCGGCGCGTTGGCGACGGCCGTCTTTTGCGATCCGCCCTATAACTTGCGCGTGCGCGCGATTGGCGGGCGCGGGCGCGTTCAACATTCGGAATTCGGCTTCGCCTCGGGAGAGATGTCCGAGGCGCAGTTTCGAAACTTCCTCTCGCAAACGCTGGGCAATGGCGTGCGTGTTTCGGTTGAAGGCGCGGTCCATTTTGTCTGCATGGATTGGCGCCACATCGGCGCATTGATCGAGGTCGGCCGCGAGCTTTACGGCGACATGCTGAACATCGTCGCGTGGGTCAAATCCAACGCCGGCCGGGGTTCTTTCTATCGGTCTCAGCATGAATTCATTGGCGTCTTCCGGGTCGGCGACGAGCCGCACCGCAATAATGTCGAATTGGGCCGATTCGGGCGCAACAGGTCGAACGTCTGGACCTACGCGGGCGTTAACACGTTCGGCAAAGGGCGAAATGAGGCGCTCGCCGCTCATCCCACGGTAAAGCCAGTGGCGCTGGTCGCTGATGCGCTCATCGATTGCACCGCTCGGGGCGACGTGGTGCTCGATCAATTCGTGGGTTCAGGAACGACCATTCTGGCGGCGGAAAAAGTCGCGCGAGTCGCCGCCGGCATCGAATACGAACCCCGCTACGTCGATGTCGCCATCCTAAGGTGGCAGCGCATGACGAAGCTGGAGGCGGTCCTTGCTGGCGACGGGCGCAGCTTCGATGACATAGCCTCGGCTCGGGCGACAGACGTCGAAAAGCCCAACGCCCGGCGTTGGAAACCCACCGACGGCCAATCGCCGCCCGATGGCGCGGCGGATGATCCGAGGGCGACTGTCTCCGGCGCCGAGGAAGCGCAGCGCAACCAGCTCCAACAGGGAGCTCGGCCATGACGAGTCGGAGAGGCTCTCGCGCCGTCGATTACCCTGTCGGATACGGCAGGCCGCCCAGAGCGACGCAGTTCGCCCCAGGCAAAAGCGGCAATCCGAGAGGCCGCCCGAAAGGAAGCCGGACCGTCGGCGCCATCCTGCAGGACATACTGAGACAAAAAATCGCGGTAACCGAAAACGGTAAGACACGTCGCCTGGCCGCGCTTGAAGTGATGCTGCGTCGTCTGGTCAACGACGCGATGCGAAGGCGATGAAACTCTTACTCGCCCTCGTCGACCGTTACGCGGAAACGACGGAAGCCAAGGTTCAACTCGGCGAGCTGTTGGCCGAGGATCAGGCGATCCTAGCGCAATATCTGCTCGAGCCCAAAGCGCCCGCGGGAGAACTCGGCGAACAAGTCAATAATGAGGAGGAAGGCGATGCCGACTGACGCCCGCAAGTTCGAGGGCCTGTTGCGCAACGACTTCCGCGCCTTCATCCACAAGGTGTTCACGACCCTCTGTCCCGCCCAGGACTATGAGAGGTCGTGGCACATTGAGGCGATCGCTTATCAACTCGAGCGGGTTCGCCGCGGCGAGATCACGCGATTGATCATCAATATGCCCCCGCGGTCGCTCAAATCGATATCCGCGTCGGTCGCTTTCCCCGCGTTCCTTCTCGGACGCGACCCATCCCGCCGCATCATCTGCGTCAGTTATTCCGCCGAACTCGCCAAAAAGCACTCAAACGACTTCCGCGCCGTCCTCGAGGCGCCCTGGTATCGGTCAGTCTTCCCAAGCGCGCAGATCGGGCCATACAAGAACTCCGAAACCGAGATCGAACTCACCAAGCGGGGGTTCCGGCTGGCGACCTCGGTCGGCGGCACGCTTACCGGGCGCGGCGGCGACCTGATCATTATCGACGACCCCCTTAAGCCCGACGACGCCTATTCCGAGACCAAACGCAATACCTGCAACGAATGGTACAAGAACACCTTGTTGTCCCGCCTCGACGACAAACGCACCGTCGCGATCGTCATCGTCATGCAGCGCGTCCACATGGACGATCTCACCGGCTTCGTGACCGGTCAGTCTGGTGACTGGAAGGTCCTCAACCTTCCCGCCATCGCCGAGGTCGACGAAGTCATTCCGATATCGGACACGAAAGTCCATCGGCGTCGCGTCGGCGAGGCGCTTTCACCGGTTCGCGAGCCGCTTTCGGTTCTCGAAGATTTGAGGGCTCAACTCGGCAGCGACAAGTTCTCAGCCCAGTATCAGCAAATGCCGGTCCCACCCGGGGCGCCATGATCAAGCGCCATTGGATCAAGCGGTATGTGGAAGTGCCGCCGCGCGAGCGCTCTCTCATCATCCAGAGCTGGGACACTGCCAGCAAAGGAGGACCACAGAACGACTTCTCAGTCTGCACGACCTGGTTCATAAGCCGCGACAGGCGATGGTATCTCATCGACGTCTGGCGGAAACGGGTCGAGTATCCCGAGCTCAAGGCCACTGTGCGCGCCCTTGCCTTCCGACACGCCGCAAAACGCGTGCTCGTCGAGGACGCCGGCGCCGGGATTTCGTTCGTCCAAGAGTTGCTCGGCGAGGTCAGCGGTATTCTCGCGGTGAAACCGGATCGCGACAAGACCACCCGCATGTCCGTCGTCTCCGCAAAGTTCGAGTTCGGGTCTGGTTTTCCTTCCCGAGCGTGGCTCATGGCTCGCGGACTTCGAGGCGGAGCTCTTCGCGTTCCCAGGAAGCCGGCACGACGATCAGTGCGATTCCGTAAGCCAAGCGCTCAGCGACGACAATTGTGGGCTCCCGATGCTGATATCGCCCGAGGCGCTCGCCGCCTCGAGGATTCGGAGGCCATGGATGCGGCGCTATGTCGACCCCTACGGGTGAAACTGGCTGTCGTTGATCGTCCGACCTTCGCCCAGGCCCAACTTCAAGGACAACAAGCGCCAAACCGATGTTTCCGGGCCTGACAGACAAAAAGGTTGGTCGACAGTGCGGGCAAGGAGCTGGTTCAGTTCTGGCGTACCTACGCAGACCCCAGGAGCGGCATGACAGCCGCGGCGACACGAGGCCGAGGGCGTTGATCGCGATCGAGAAGGCGCGGGCCGGAGCAGCGCATTAACGGGCGAACAGAGGAATAGCACAAGATCTCGCTGTGCCCGCGATGGCCATCAGTTCGAATCCCGTCAGCTCCACCATCTAAGGCCGTGAAGTATCGTGAGCGCCCCTGTTTGATGGGCGTTCGCGCGGGTGGACAAGTATTTGCTTTTGCAAGAACGACGGGCCGATCGGCTTGATTTCTTGCAAATTGAATGGCGGCTCTGGGCGTGATTCTGTTCCTCCATCGGCGCGATGGTGGGTTTTCTTGTGCTCGCTGAGATGGCTCATGTTGAGGTAGGGGTGGGCCTCGAGCCAGTTTTCGTGGGTCTCGACGGCTAAGGCTCGGACGAGGCGCAGGCAGGCCTCGGCATTGGGGACGATGCGGACAACGTGGGTCCGGCGTTTGATCTCCTCGTTGAGGCGTTCGAGCATGTTGGTGCTCTTGAGATGCTTATGATGCTGGCGCGGGAGCCTGTAGAAGGTGAGCGTCTCTTCGATGGTTTCTTCGACCCATCCGACGAGTTTGGGATAGCGGGCGCCCCATTTGGCGATCCATGCGGCGGGGTCCTGGCGGGCCTCCTCGATCGAACGGCGGTCGTAGAGCCAGCGCAGCTCCTGCAGGCAGTCGTCGTCGGCCTTGCGGGGCAGGGGGTCGAGGGCGTTGGGGAGGAAGTGGACGTAGCAGCGCTGGAAGGCGGCTTCGGTTAGAACCTCGCGGACGGCGGAGCGAAGACCGGCATGATCGTCGGCGACGACGAACTCGACGCCATGAAGGCCGCGCCGGCGCAGCCCGACAAGGAAATCCTTCCACGAGGAGCGGCTTTCCCGGTTGGCCATGTCGACGGCCAGGATCTGGCGGCGCCCGTCCCAGTCGATCCCGATGGCGATCAGAACGGCCTGCCCCATGACCACGCCGCCCTCGCGCACCTTCTCGTAACGGGCGTCGAGGATGAGATAGGGAAAGGGTTCGGCAAGGGGGCGGTTGGCGAAGGCGTCGAGGCTCGCGTCCAGCCGCTTGTTGATGGCGGAGATGGCGGAGGCCGAGAAGGAATGGCCGCACAGCTCCTCGGTGATCGCCTTGACCTTCCGGGTCGAGACGCCCTGCACGGACATCTCGGCCAGCGTCGCGACCAACGCCTGCTCGGAGCGCTGATAGCGTTCGAACAGTTCGGTCGAGAACCGTCCGTCCCGATCCTGCGGCACGCGCAGCTCGAGCTTGCCCACTCGGGTGACGAGGGTGCGCATAATAGCCGGATCGGTAGCCGAGCCGAGCGGCGGTGCGTTCGCCCTTCCCGGCTGCGAGCGCGTCCGTCATCTCGGCTTCCAGCATCTCCTGCATCACCGCGCGAACGATCTCGCGAAGTCCATCCGCACTCTTGGCGAAAAGCTCATTGACGGCGACGATCGCAGGCTTAGCTTCGGTCTTGGTCATGGCGCTGGTTCTCCCACGAGAATCAGGTGACTGGACATCGCCAGCCTGCCATGACCGCCTCTCGCCCTTCAGCGATTTTGTACAACCTTCAGCACACTACTATCCGCGCGAAGCTTTGATCCGGATTTTGCTTTCCGGCAGCCCCACCTCGCGCGCGTTTGCGAGTTAGTATTGCGCCACGAACTTCCCTCTATCCAATATTAGGCCGTGTGGACGAATTTTGGAGAGATGACGTTTTTGGGATTCCTGAGGGGAATCGGACATGATTCATAGGACTCCGACCGAATCAGGGGCCGGGGTCCATGTCGACAAAGATGGATGAGAACGATTGGGCGCACACGCTTGCGGTGTTCCGGGCCTGCCTGCCCCGTCGCGGCCGGAAAGCCAAGGACGATCGCCGCTTCCTCGAGGCGCTTCATTTCTTCACCGTCGAGAACGTTCGCTGGCGCGCGCTACCGGAGCGCTTCGGTCCTTGGAACAGCGTGTGGAAGCGCTTCGATCGTTTGAGCAAGGCTGGCGTCTTCGAGGCCTTTTTCGACACGCTCGCGTCCATGAGTTCTACGGCGCATCTCCTTCAGATGTTCGACTCCACCGTCGTGCGCGCTCATGTGTCGGCGGCCGGAGCAAAGGGGGGCAGGAAGGCCAGGCGCTCGGCCGCTCGCGCGGCGGCTTCACCACGAAAATCCACGCAAAATCGGACGCCTCCGGCGACATCATCGCCTTCGACCTGACCGGCGGCGAAGCCTTCGACGGGCGTCACTTCGAAACCCTGCTCGATATCGGCCCCGACATTCAGCCCCGCGCCGTCATCTGCGACAAAGGCTACGCCAGCAAGGTCAATCGGGACGCCGCGAGAGCGCGCGGCATCGCTCCCGTCATTCCCCACAAGGCCAACGAAAAGAACAAGCCAGCCTTCTTCGCACGCACCCTCTACAAGGCTCGCGGGCGCATCGAGCAGGGCGGCGGACGGCTCAAGCGCTTCAAGCGCGTCGCGCTCCGCTGCGAAAAGACCGAACGAAACTTCAGATCCATCGTCAGCTTCGCCGCCGGCCTATGCCTGATCAAATTCGTCCACACGGCCTAGCGTTTAGGCCCATTAGGTTCGTTTTGCTTGCACTTATTTGAAAGGAATTCCCGCTCCGGTCGCATCCGCGGCTTAAGAAGGGTCCCCTACTTCACCGCCTCGACCACCGGCTCGGCGGCGTGGGCCCGGGCGTGCTTGTGCTCCTCGAGGCGCTTCGCCTTTTCGCCCGCCTGCCGCGCGGCTTCGGTCAGCTGGTACATCTCCTGATGATCGTAGTCGTCCGAAGCCCGGAGCGCCTCGTCGGTGTAGTTCTTGGCCTCGGGATCGCGCTCGAGGCGGCGCGTCCAGAGGTGGATCTTGGTGAACATCGTGAGGATCCGGGCGTAAGTGACGACCTGTCCGCCCCAGTGGCGCGTATAGAAGAGAAGCGGGTTCTCGAGCGGCATTCCGGGCCGGCGGTCGCGGCGGTAGCGCCGCCGGATCATGCCGGTCTCGAGCGGATAGATGTTGTAGAAGTGGAAGCTCGCCCAGAACCAGGTGAGCAGATAGGCGACCGTGTCGGGGCGCGGGCCGCCGGCCACGGCGCGGCGGATGACCGTCTTGATGTGCTCGGGCGTGTAATAGGTGCGCCACGCGAGCCGATAGGCCTCCTGCCATTCCTCGCGCGACATGCGCGGATGGTCGGTCGTGACGTGCTCGAGGTCGAACTTGTTGAGGTCGGAGTCGATGTCGACCCCCTTCGCCACCGCCTTGGCGTGATCCTCGCTGCCGGGCAAGGGCGTCAGGATGGAGAATTCGAGGATGTCGAGCGGCAGCTCGCGCTGGATGATCTGAATGCGCTTGACCAGCGACTCCTGCGTGTCGTTGGGGAAGCCGATGATATAGCCGCAATAGGTGATGCAGCGGCGCTTGCGCCACTCGAGAAGGAGCTCGCGATAGTCGGAAATGTGGTTCTGCTTCTTCTTCGCGGCGCTCAGGTTGTCGGGGTCGATGTTCTCAAGCCCGATGAACACGCGCTTGACCCCGGCGGCCACCGCCTTCTCGATGAAGCGGGGAATCTTGTGGCAGGCCGTGTCGACCTGGATGATGAAGCGCGAGTGGATGCCCTGCTGGCGCAGCTCGATCAGCCGGTCGAAGATCGATTCCCAGTTGCGATTGCGGGCGAGATTGTCGTCGGTGATGAAAAAGTAGCGGACGCCGTTGGCGACATTGATCCGCACCAGCGCTTCGATGTCGTCGGCGGTGCGATAGCGGGACTTGCGTCCCTGCACGTTGATGATGGTGCAGAACGAGCAGAGGAACGGGCAGCCGCGCCCCGCGTCGAAGCTCGAGATCATGCCGAGCGTGCGCCCCACGCGCTCGGGCGGCATATAGGGGCCGGTCGCGCCTTCGAGCCCCGGCAGATCGTGGAGGTAGTTGTAGATCGGCTTGAGGGCGCCCGCCGCGGCGTCGCGCAGCACTCCGTCGAACCGCCCCTCCGCTTCGCCCGCATAGAGCGTGATGCCGAGGTCGAGTGCTTCCTTGAGCGAATCAGGCGTCTCCGGCAGCATGGAGAGGCAGCCCGAGACATGGAACCCGCCGATGACCACCGGCACGCCGGCCGCCCGCAGCGGCTTCGCGCAGTCCATCACGCGAGGGAACTGATTTCGACTGGACGCCGACAAAGCCGACCATGCCGAACCCGCCGTTGTCCTGGATCTGGCGGGCGATGCGGTCGGGACGGACGCGGGTGTTGGTCTCGTCGACGGGGAAGATCTCGATGTCCACGTCCTCGCCAAGGACCTGTTCTTCCATGCATTTCTGCGCGATTCCGAACAGACAGGCGAGCGAATTGGAGGGCAGCGCCGACTTCCACCACTGGATGACGTAGCCCTCTTCGTCGTAATGCGACGGCTTGACAAGAAAAAGCAGAAATCGTCGACGCGTGGCGATATCCGGCATTTTGGCTCCCCGCGAGATTACGGTCCCCCGAATCTGGCCCTATGGCGGGCGCTTTCGCGACCGCGACCGTTAACAGGCTTTGGGCCCACACACAATCGCAGGCCGGAGCCGCGTCGCCTCGCCTCAACGAATGACGGTTACGCGCAGGTAGGTAGCGGGAATTACAGTCGCGCCGGCGACGGCGCTCTTGTTCTCTCTATTGAAGAGTTCGTCCAGTTCCTTCTTCAGCTCTTCGCTGCGGCCGTTCTTCTCGGCGGCCTCGAAGGCGTTCATCGTCGGCCCATAGTATTTTCTGAAGGCGTCAACGAGCTGAGCCGGCGGCGAAGCGAAGCGGAAAATATAGGTGTCCCGGACAAACGATATGCTGTCCTTCGCAACGCCCGCGGCTCCGAACCGCTCGATCACGTTGCTCTCAATCCCCCAAGTCATGGGGCTCACGAATCCCTCGGGCGGCGGTGGCGAATAAGCGGAGCTGATCTTCAGGATTTGCGCGACCAGCGTCGGATCGTTCGGAATCCAGTTCCCCATGACGATCCGGCCGCCGGGGCGGGTCACGCGGGTCAATTCCTTGGCGACGTCGAACGGCTTCGGCGCAAACATGGCGCCGAAGATGCTGACGACGAGATCGAACGAGCCGTCCTTGAGATCGCTGAGGTCGGTAGCGTCGCCTTCCTGAAAACGGCAATTAGCAAGGCCTTCGGCCTTGGCGCGCCGATTCCCAGCCTCAACGAGGTTCGCGGCGATATCGACCCCGAGCACATCGGCGCCCAATCGAGCCTCCGGCAACGCGGTCGTTCCGTCGCCGCAGCCGAGATCGACGACCTTCATGCCCTTCGCAACGTGGATTTTCCGAACGAGCTGCTCTCCGCTTTCTCTCATGCTTTCGGCAATGCGCGTGAAGTCGCCCTTTTCCCAAAGCGCTTTGTTCGGATTCATAAGGTTCCTCCCAGCCGCGATCTTGTTTGGTGACGGATTCCCCGTTGGACGGCGACTTATAGCCGAGACGCCGATCCGGCGCTCTGGGTAGAACTACGCTTGAAACGTCTCACTGTTGGCGTTGGCGCATCGCCTCCAGCGCATCGCTACGACATAAGGGACACCTTATGCACCGATCCGCTTGATGAACCAATTGAGAATTCGCGCCCAGATCTCGTCCTTGCCGGTCAGGTCCTCGACCCCGTGTTCGAGGTTCGGGTTGTCGTTGACCTCGATGACGACGATTTCCCCGTCAGTTTCCTTGATGTCGACGCCATAAAGGGCCGAGCCGACCGCGCTCGCCGCCTTCAGCGCCGTGTCGATGACAGGCGGCGGCGCGCGGTCGATGGGAAGCGTCTTCGATCCGCCCTCCCGCGCCCCGTTCGGTCCATGCTTGATGATCTGCCAGTGTCCGCGCGCCATCTGGTACTGGCAGACAAACAGCGGCTCGCCGTCGAGCACGCCGACCCGCCAATCGAACTTGGTCGGCATGAACTTCTGCGCCAGCAAGAGGTCGGTGTCCTCGAACAGTTTGTCGGACAGCCTCTTCAGCTCTTCGGCATTCTCCACCTTGTGCACGCCGCGCGAGAACGAGCCGTCCGGAATCTTGACCACCATCGGCCAACCAAGCTGGCGTTCGGCCTTGATGAGGTCCGGGTCGTCGGCCAGCATCACGGTCGGTGGCGTGGGCACGCCATGCGCCTCCAGAAGCTCGTTCAGGTAGACCTTGTTGGTGCAGCGGATCATCGCTTGCGGGTCGTCGATGACCGGCATGCCTTCGGTGCGGGCGCGCTGGGCGAAGCGATAGGTGAAATTGTCGATCGAGGTGGTGGCGCGGATGAAGAGAGCGTCGAATTCCGCCAGTTCCGCGAGCTGCCTGCGAGTGATGAGCTCGACCTCCACCGACTGCTTTTCGGCGATCCGCTGAAAGTGTCTCAGCGTCTCGGGGGAGGACGGGGGCAGCTCTTCCTGCGGGTCGTGCAGAACGGCCAGCGAATAGCGGGCGATCGGGCGACCGCGCGGATTGCGCCAGTCGCGCTGGGTGTGCCGATGCAGACTCGTGCGGAAGAATTCCGTCTCTTCCGGCCCGAGCTTGGCAAGCGGCCGGGCGCGCAGCCGATCGATCTTCCAGTACTTGCCGGGCGTGATGGTGACCTCGATCGCCGGGCAGCGGTACCAGTCGAACAGGAGCCGGCCGAAGGCCTCGAAACGCTGATCCTGGGCGAAGCCGAAGCAGAACAGAAGGTCGAAGGTTGTATCCTCCGTCGCGTGCGCTTTCGTCGCCGCCGCGGTCAGCGCCTCCTGCAATTCCGGCAGCGACTGCTCGTAGAGTTTGAGTTCGCGCAAGTCGAGCATCGTCTCCACGGTCGGAATCACCCGATGTCCCCGCGCTTCGGCGAGCAAAGAGGCGTAATACCCTCTGGATTGATAATTATAGGAGCGCGACAGGTTGATGATTTTCGCCCGCCCAAGACCCGCAAACAATTTCGGGCGCGCCAGATAATCGTCCGTGGTTATGACTTTATGCGGCGTGTCGGCGTTGGGAAAGTCGCGCGCCTGATCGACCAGTATGACCCAGCCGTTCATGTCGCGCGCCAGTTGGGCCGTGCCGAAAGTCGCGACAGCTTTTGCATGATGACGGGCGGAAGCGTCCCTGAGTTTCGGCGCAAAAGGTTGAACGGTGACCGGCGCGACTCAGTTCCGCGCTTCTCTCGCCTCCCCCTAGCGCAGGCGCGATGCGCGGCGCAACGGTCGAACGCGCTCGGGCAGGGGATTGTTCCCCGCTTCCCGTTGTGGAGCCGGAAGCAGCGGCTTCTCGTAGCGCAATGCGGTCGCCCCGTCCGCGTAGTAATGCGCGTGTTCCCCGAAGTGGCGAAAGCCGCAGCTCTCGTAGAGCGCGATCGCCGCGGCGTTGTCGTAGCGGACTTCGAGGGTGAGCGCCTCGCGGTGGCGACGGCGCGCATAAGCCTCGCAGGCTTGCAACAAAGCCCGGCCGACGCCGCGCCGAGCGAATCGCGCGTCGACCGCAAGCGAGTAGATCCGCAAGGCCCGCGCGCCCTTGCGCAGCGAGACCAAGACGTAGCCCGCCAGTTCATCGTCGATGGTCGCTGCGATCACCGGCCGATGGGACGCCCTCAAAAATTCGCGCAAGGAGCGCCGCGAAACCCGGTCGCTCTCGAACGATTCGTTCTCGAGCCTGGCAATCGCTTCGAGATCGCGAGGGCGAGCCTCGCGGATGTTGATGCCGCTCTGGCGCCAGTTGTTCATGCTGAAAAAACCGGCTCCCTCGGCGCCGTCCAAACGACATCAGTCATCGCTTTGAAGCTGGCGCGCTCATGTCCCCGTCTGTTCCGCGGCCGATGCAATCGCTGGGCCGGAGAGCAAGCGGCGCCTCGATCGTTTGGGCCGAGGGCCTTACGCCATGTACTGGCCGCCGTTGGCGGTCAGTGTCGAGCCGGTGATGAAACCCGCGTCGTCGGAAGCGAGGAACACGACGCAGCGAGCGATCTCCTCCGGCTGGCCGAGGCGACGAACCGGAATTTGGGGAATAATCGATTTTTCGAGCACGTCCTTTGGCACCGCCATCACCATTTCAGTCGCGATATAGCCGGGACAAATGGCGTTGACGGTAACGCCCTTGTTGGCGTTCTCCTGCGCCAGCGCCTTGGTGAAGCCGATGTCGCCGGCCTTCGCGGCCGAATAGTTGACCTGTCCCATTTGCCCCTTCTGGCCGTTGATCGACGAGATGTTGATGATGCGGCCGAAGCCGCGCTCGCGCATGCCTTCGATCACTGGGCGGCACATATTGAATAGGGAATTGAGGTTGGTGTTGATGACGTCGCACCACTGGTCCGGGGTCATCTTGTGGAACATTCCGTCCCTGGTGATCCCGGCGTTGTTGACGAGAATATCGACCGGACCCAGGTCGGTCGCGACCTTGGCGAGCCCAGCTGCGCAGTCTTCGTATTTCGCAACGTTCCACTTATAAGCGTGAACTCCCGTCTCCGCCTTGAACTTGGCGGCGGCTTCGTCGTTGGAATGGTATGTCGCGGCGACTTGGCATCCGGCGGCCTTCAGCGCCTTGGATACGGCGGCCCCAATACCGCGCGTGCCGCCTGTCACCACTGCGACTCTCGCCATGTTTCCTCCCAAGATTTTTCAGCGCGCGCCGTTGAACCGGTGCGCGCGGGACTACCGTTCGACCGCCATCGCTATCCCCATGCCGCCGCCGATGCAGAGCGTCGCCAAGCCTTTTTTGGCGTTACGGCGCGCCATTTCGTGCAACAACGTCGTCAGAACCCGCGCGCCCGAAGCGCCGATCGGATGGCCGAGCGCAATCGCCCCGCCGTTAACATTGACGATCGACGGATCCCAGCCCAGGTCCTTGTTGACCGCGAGCGCCTGGGCGGCGAAGGCTTCGTTCGCCTCCACGAGCTCGAGGTCCTTGACCGACCAGCCCGCCTTCTCCAACGCTCTGCGGGTTGCCGGGATTGGCCCCGTGCCCATGATCGCCGGATCAACGCCCGCTGTCGCCCAGGAGACGATGCGCGCGATCGGCGTCAGCCCCCTGCGCTTGGCCTCGGCGGCGCTCATGATGACCAAAGCGGCCGCCCCGTCGTTGATGCCCGAGGCGTTGCCGGCCGTGACCGTCCCGTCCTTGGAAAAGGCGGGCTTGAGTTTCGCCATCGCATCGTAAGTCGAGCCCGCGCGGGGATATTCGTCGGCGTCGACGACGATGTCGCCCTTGCGCGTCGGCACGGTCACGGGCGAAATCTCATCCTTGAACCGCCCGGCCTTTTGCGCCGCCTCGGCCTTGTTCTGCGAGCCGACGGCGAAACGATCCTGCTCCTCGCGGGTAATCTGCCACTTCTTGGCGATGTTTTCCGCCGTATTGCCCATATGGTAGCCGTGAAATGCGTCGATGAGCCCATCCTGCAGCATGGTGTCGACGAGCTTCATTTCCCCCATCTTGACGCCGCTGCGCAGATAGGCGGCGTGGGGGGCGAGCGACATCGATTCCTGGCCGCCCGCGACGATGATGTTGGCGTCGCCGTTTGTGATCTGCTGGAGGCCCAGCGCAACCGCCCGCAACCCGCTGCCGCACAGCTGATTGACGCCGAAAGCGGTCTTTTCCTGCGGAAGGCCAGCCTTCATCGCCGCCTGCCGCGCCGGATTCTGCCCCTGAGCAGCCGAGAGGATCTGCCCGAGGATCACCTCATCCACCTCGCCCGCCTCGACCTTCGCGGCTTCGAGAGCGCTCTTGATGGCGACGGCGCCCAGGTCGTGCGCCGGAGTCGAGCCGAAGGCGCCGTTGAACGACCCCACCGGGGTGCGTTTTGCGCTGGCGATGACAATTTCAGAGGCGGGCATATCGGTCTCCCTTTGGAGAGGATTGGCGATGGCGCCGTGACTATACGGTTTCTACACGATCCGTCACGTATGGCGCTATGCTTCTATATAGGGGCTGCAGCGCGGCAAGGTTAGCATGAAGTCGCCCGAGCCGGGCGCTCTCGCTTAGGCGGCCGAGCCGCGGCTTGTGGAAGAGACGAGCACGCCCTGTCAGGGAGCGGCCTTTGGCAGAGACGCCAGCGGTAAAGCGGGCGCGCGACAAACAAGAAAGTGAGCGCGTAGGTCTGAAAGCGTTGATGGAAACGGATGCGCGCGGGCCCAATGTTCCTGTGTCAAAAGAAAGGTTGCGGCAGCACTTCCCTGAGGTCTTAGGACGCGCATTCGACTTACTCTTATCACAGGCAAGTCGGGAAATCGGGTGCGTTCTAGCCTCTTTTCCTGCGCTCCAATCGCCACAGCGCGAAAAACGCCCGCGCGGCGATTAAGCAATTCCCGTCGACTTTCCGGCTCGATAATCGCCGCGCTGAAGCATAATTGTGACGTCTATTCAGAGGTCCATAGCCGCGCGATCAGACCTGCGCATCTGATCGCCCCAAAGAATCCGCGACGATCCTCCATCAAACGGAGATCGTCATGGTTAGTCCGCCGAAAATTCCCATCGGTCGCATCGAGACCGCGCCCCCTCGAAGACGTCAAGCCTAACCCGAGCAACGCTCGCACTCACTCCAAGCGCCAGATCAAGCTGATCGCCGACGGTGTTCAGACGTTCGGATTCGTCAACCCGATCCTGATCAACAAGAGCGGCATGACTATCGCCGGCCACGGAAAGATCATCGCGGCCAAGCGGCTCTGCATGACGGAGGTCCCTGCTCTCCGCATCGAGCATCTCAGCCAAGATGAGAAACGCGCCTACGTCTGGCGGACAACCAGCTCGCCACGTTGGCAGGCTGGGACGACGACATCCTCGCGATCGAACTGCAATACGTGACGGACGTCGTTGTCCATTTCGATGTAACGGCGACTGGCTTCGAAATGCCGGTGATCGATCTCACCAGGACTGGCGCCATCAACACGAGCTTCTCAACGCCGCACGTGCCGTTGGCCTCGAGCAGCTCAATTGCTGCGCTGGGTAAAAGACAATGGCGGCATGGGCGGCCTTTATCCGTCGCGACACGAGTTCATCGGCGTGTTTAAGGTTCCGGGCGCCTCTCATCGCAACAACGTCGAACTGGGCAAGCATGGCCGCAATCGGACCAACGTCTGGGAATACCTTTGCGCGGCGACCTTCTCCAAGGCGACCGAGGAGGGGCGCCTCAACGAGCTGCATCCGACGGTCAAGCCGATCGGGCTGATTACCGATGCGCTGCTTGATTGCTCGAGCCGCGGCGACATTGTGCTTGATCCGTTTTGGGCAGCGGGTCGACCTTGATGGCGGCGGAGCGCACCGGCCGCATCTGCCGCGGCATCGAGATTGACCCGCTTTATGTAGACATCGCGATCCGCTGCTGGCAGCGCATGGCCGGCGCGCGCCCCGATCCATGCCGAGAACTGCGCCGACTTTGCTACGCTCGAGCAACAAGAAACGGCGGCACGCCATGACCGATGTGGACGAACATATCGCGCGCTATCGGCGCCCGCCCCACGAGGGCCAGTACAAGCTGGGCCAGTGCGGAGCATCCGGCAATTGAGTGACCGCCGCTGTCGCGGCGCAGGAAGGCTGCTAAAGTTTCGCGGTCACACGTTGAAATATGGCAACAGTGGGCCGCCGGGTAATTTACCTCCAAACTCCCCGGGCCAGCACCTTTGTCGCCGATGCATCCGAGCTTCTGTCGATAGCGCCAGCGTCGGTTCATGCGCAACTGAGCGAAAAACGCTTCGCCAGACAATCGTTCCGACCCTAGCGAGAGCGTTCACGACCGCGCCTGCGGCGCAGCTTACTGCTGCAGCCGCGGATTACATGAAAAGAATCCGGCGGGTGCAGCAAAGAATACCCATCCCCGTGTGTTTGACGATCTGCCCATGATGCGCGGCGATGGCGGGGCGTAAGAGACCATAATCCCACGTTCCGGCAATAGGTCTTCCACATCGCGAAAGCTGAGTACGAACCGAAGATACAGCCAGATCCCCTGCTGGATGATCTTTGGTGGGAAGCGGTAGCCAGCGTAGCTGATTTTCGTCATGCCCGCGGGCAACCGCGCATTCCAAGCGCCCACAAGCCGCCGGCCGTGACGATGAGTGCCTGGGTGTTATTTGAAACGATGCTCGGCTCGGCCCCGAGCGCCAACCTCGAGCGCGAATAGGGCACCTTCCTCGGGATGGGTTCCGATGTGCTCCGCCGTCATCGTGAAGCGCGCCGAGGTCACATAGAGCGTTGCGAAATCGGGCCCACCGAAAGCGCAGCTGGTCGGCCACGTGCAGGGCAGGTCGACGAATTGATCGACCGCGCCGTCTGGCCGGATACAAGCAACACAGGCCCCGCCAGCGACTCGACAATTCCAGAGGCGTCCCTTGACGTCGAGGCACGACCCGTCGGGAGCGCCACGATCGATAGGCGGGGCGAAGACGCGCTTGTTCGAGAGCACGGCGGCGCGAAGATCGTAAGCGTAGATCGCGTTGCGCGTCGTATCCGCGGTGAGGAAGCGCCCGTCGTCCGTCCACGCCATCGTGTTAGTGATGCCGAATTCGCACGGCGTCAGCTGGCTTACCCGACCGTCACCGTCGATGCGGTAGATAGCTCCGCTATCGCGGGTCATACTTTTCGGCGCGCCATCGGGATGAAGATTGTTCTGCATCGTGCCGACCCAAAAGGCGCCATCCGAGCCGACGCGGCCCTCGTTGAGCCGATTGTCCGGCATGTCGGGTTCAATGATCGCTAGGGTGCGGAAGTCGCCGCCGTAGTCCCACAGCGCCACCCGATCGCGCAGGCCGACGATCGCTCCGCCGTCGGTCCGCAGGCCGATCGAGGTGGAAAGTCCGGCGCCGGCCAGACCTCGTGGCGGCGGTCAGCAAGCCGAAGGCGATGGATGCGTTTGCCGCCGATATCGACCCAGACGAGTGCGTCGCGCCGTTCGTCGTAGACGGCGCTCTCGCCGATGATGTCTCCTGCGTCGAAGACCAGTCTTGGCGCCATCTCTGCGCTCTCCAACCGCCCGCCGCCCACACCGGCGCGCTTCCAAGTCGCGCCTGCTATCCTACGAAAACCGGCTATTGACAATCATTTCAGCCACTGATTGCATACAAACCGTGCAAAGCTATCATAATGGTCAATGGATGAACCTACCCTCCGCCCGATCGGGTCCGGAGGCGGAAGGGCTGGTCGACAATGCCATGCGCGCGATCAACCGGCGCATCCGCAGGGAGCGCCTCCGCGTCGGCGATCCCGTTCCGTCAGAAGCGGGTCTCGCAGTAGAGTTCGGGGTTTCGCGAACCGTCGTGCGCGAAGCGTTCAGGGCCCTTGCAGCGCTTGGAATCATCAGTCTTGGGAACGGGCGCCGGGCCCGGGTCGGGACGATCGACAAGGACGTGCTGGGGCTTGTCATTGATCACGCGGTCCATACCGACCAGGTGTCGATCCAGCAGATCTATGATGTTCGCCGCACCATCGAAATGCGCACCGTCGTCCTCGCGGCGCTGCGCCGATCAGAGCCCGAGGTTGAGGCGATCAACGCCCACGCCGTCGCGATGCGCCAGGCGTTTTCGCGCCCGGACGATGCAATGGAACACGACATCGCCTTTCACACAGCGATCGCCGTCGCCTCGCGCAACCCGCTCTTCGCCCTCATCGTCGGCTCGTTCAACGTCTACCCGTCAGACCTGGCGCATTGGTTGGGACAGCCGCTCTACGGACGCGGAACGACTCGCCAATGTCGAGTGCCACGCGCGCATCGCCGCGGCGATCGAGGCCGCGAGCCGCGCGTGGCTGAGGCGGCGATGGCGGAGCATTTCGACAATTCTGTCAAAGCCCTTCTCTCAGCGGGCGTGATTCGAGGCGGCGATGAAGATCACCGCTCTCGAAACGATCCGCGTCGCCGAATTCGCCAACCTGCTATGGGTGCAGGTGCACACCTCGGAAGGGATTGTCGGCCTCGGCGAAACCTTCTTCGGCGCGGCGCCGTCAGCAGCTACATCCACGAAAGCGCTGCGGCCACCTGCTGGGCAAGGATCCGCTGCTGATCGACCGCCACAGCCGCAGGCTGCTCAACCCGATCCTCGGCTATTCCAGCAGTGGCGTCGAAATCCGCGGCACCTCGGCGATCGACATCGCGTTGTGGGACCTGTTCGGCCAGGCCACCAACCAGCCGATCCACCAGCTGCTCGGCGGCCTCTCGCGCGACCGCATCCGCATCTACAACACCTGCGCCGGCTACCTGTATGGCCGCGGCAACCGGGCGCACAACACCACCGGCAACTGGGGCACCGGCGCCGTCGGCCCGTACGAGGACCTCGACGCGTTCATGCACCGCGCCGACGAACTGGCGGAGAGCCTGCTCGCGCAGGGCATCACGGCGATGAAGATCTGGCCGTTCGATCCGGCCGCCGAAAAGACCGACGGGCTGTACATCTCGAGCGCCGACCTGCGCAAAGGCCTGGAGCCGTTCGAAAAAATCCGCAAGGCGGTCGGCGACCGGATCGACATCATGGTGGAGATGCACTCGCTGTGGAAGCTGCCGACCGCCAAACGCATCGCCCAGGCGCTGGAGCAGTATTCTCCGTACTGGTACGAAGATCCGATCAAGATGGACAGTCTGCAGGCGCTGGCTGACTTCGCCGCGCCACCCGCGTACCCGTCACCGCCAGCGAGACGCTTGCCACCCGGTGGGCGTTTCGCGATCTGATGGAGCGCGAGGCAGCGGCGTCGTCATGCTGGACCTGGGCTGGTTCGGCGGCATCTCCGAGGCCAAGAAGATCGCCACGATGGCCGAGGCGCACCAATTGCCGATCGCGCCGCACGACTGCACCGGTCCGGTTGTACTGGTCGCCTCGCTGCATCTGTCGCTGAACGCGCCGAACGCGCTGGTCCAGGAAATCGTGCGCGCCTTTTACCGCACCTGGTATCGCGACCTTGTGACCGGCCTGCCGGAAGTCAGCGATGGTCAGATCTCCGTGGGTCGCCAGCCGGGGCATGGCGTCGAACTCGCCCCGGATCTTGTCAAGCGATTTACCGTCGAGACTCGCGTCACGGCGCTCGCAGATAAATGAAAAGCCGCGCAA
>CAVRXX010000041.1:0-97116 GCA_963725195.1 uncultured Alphaproteobacteria bacterium
TCGCGAGCGCGACGCGCTGCTGCTGGCCGCCGGACAATTGCGCCGGCACGCGCTCGGAATATTGGGTCATGGCGACGAGCTCGAGGAACTCCATCGCTCGTCTGCGCCGCGTCGCCTTGTCGACCCCTTTCATCTTGAGCGAAAAGGCGACGTTGTCGACGCAGGAGAGATGGGGGAAGAGCGCGTAGCTCTGGAACATCATGGCCGTGCCGCGCTTGGCCGGCGGCAGTTCGGTGACGTTGGTCGCGCCGATGAGGATATCGCCTTCCGTCGCGCTCTCGTGGCCTGCGATCATTCTGAGCGTCGACGTCTTGCCGCAGCCGGACGGTCCGAGCAGACAGCAATAGGCGCCGGCGGGAACCTTGAGATCGATCGAATTGACCGCAGTCGTGGCGCCATATCGTTTAGTGAGATGAATCAATTCGAGGTCGGCCGGCTCCAACACCACCTCACGGATTGACGGTCGGTCTTTGGGATCCGTTGTGCAACGCCCGTGCCAGCAGCGTCGATTGCGCCCGGGCGGGGTCCAACTGATTGTCAGGAGGGCGCTTTCCGCCCGTTACGGCGAACTCTGGTCAAGCCTACGCCGCTAAATTGGGCGCCGGCGTATAGAATTGCGGCGCCTCCCGGGGCGTGATGGAAGGGACGCAGGCGCGCAAGCAAACAAAAAGGGCGACCTTTCGGCCGCCCTTTCGTTGTCAATGTCGAGTGGCGCGAGACTTAGAAGTCCATGCCGCCCATGCCGCCACCGCCGCCGCCCATCGGCATCGCGGGCGCTTCCTTCTTAGGCTTGTCGCCGATCATCGCCTCGGTGGTGATGAGGAGGCCGGCCACGGAGGCGGCGTCCTGCAGCGCCGTGCGCACGACCTTGGCCGGATCGACAATGCCGGCCTCGATCATGTCGACATACTCTTCGGTCTGGGCGTTGAAGCCGTAGGTCTGCGACTTGTTGTCGCTGATCTTGCCGACAACAATCGAGCCTTCGTTGCCCGCGTTTTCAGCGATCTGACGGATCGGCGACTTCGAGAGCCTTGAGCACGATGCTGATGCCGGCCTGCTCATCGGCGTTCTCGCTCTTGAGCTTGGAGACCGCGGCCTTGGCGCGCAGAAGCGCGACGCCGCCGCCGGGAACGATGCCCTCTTCAACCGCCGCGCGGGTGGCGTTGAGCGCGTCGTCGACGCGGTCCTTCTTCTCCTTGACCTCGACCTCGGTCGCGCCGCCGACCCGGATCACCGCGACACCGCCGGCGAGCTTCGCCAGCCGCTCCTGCAGCTTCTCCTTGTCGTAGTCGGAGGTCGTCTCCTCGATCTGCGCCTTGATCTGGGCGATGCGGCCCTCGATGTCCTTCTTGGCGCCCGCGCCGTTGATGATCGTGGTGTTCTCCTTCTCGATCCGGACGCGCTTCGCCCTGCCGAGCATCTGCAGCGTGACGTTCTCGAGCTTGATGCCGAGGTCCTCAGCGATCATCGTGCCGCCGGTGAGGATCGCGATGTCCTCGAGCATCGCCTTGCGGCGATCACCGAAGCCAGGCGCCTTGACGGCTGCGACCTTGAGGCCGCCGCGCAGCTTGTTGACGACCAGGGTCGCGAGCGCCTCGCCCTCGATGTCCTCGGCAATGATGAGGAGCGGCTTGCCGGTCTGCACCACCGCCTCAAGGACGGGGAGCATGGGCTGCAGCGAGGAGAGCTTCTTCTCGTGGATGAGGATGTAGGGATCCTCGAGCTCGGCCAGCATCTTCTCGGCGTTGGTGATGAAATAGGGCGAGAGATAGCCGCGGTCGAACTGCATGCCCTCGACGACGTCGAGCTCAGTCTCGAGGCTCTTGGCCTCCTCGACCGTGATGACGCCCTCGTTGCCGACCTTCTGCATCGCGTCGGCGATCATCTTGCCGATCGACTTGTCGCCATTGGCGGCGATCGAGCCGACCTGCGCGACTTCGGCCGATTCCTTGATCTTCTTCGAGCGCTTGGCGATGTCCTTGACCGCCTCGGCGACAGCCTGATCGACGCCGCGCTTGAGATCCATCGGGTTCATGCCGGCCGCGACCAATTTCGCGCCTTCGCGCACGATCGCCGCGGCCAGAACGGTCGCGGTGGTGGTGCCGTCACCGGCGGTGTCGTTGGTCTTCGAGGCGACCTCGCGGACCATCTGGGCGCCCATGTTCTCGAACTTGTCGTCGAGCTCGATCTCCTTGGCGACGGTGACGCCGTCCTTGGTGATGCGGGGCGCGCCGAACGACTTGTCAATAATGACGTTGCGGCCCTTGGGGCCCAGCGTCACTCTGACGGCGTTGGCGAGAATGTCGACGCCGCGGAGCATCTTGTCGCGCGCGTCGGCGGAAAAACGTACGTCTTTAGCAGCCATTGCTTTCAGTCCTCAGAAATTCGAGAGATAACGTTGATTTCAGGCGGCTTTCTTGGAGGAGGAGGCGGTGCCCTCGACCACGCCCATGATGTCGGACTCCTTCATGATGAGGAGCTCCTCGCCGTCGATCTTGACCTCGGTGCCGCTCCATTTGCCGAACAGCACTCTGTCGCCGGCCTTCACGTCCAAGGGGACAAGCTTGCCGCTTTCATCACGGGCGCCCGGGCCCGCGGCGATGATCTCGCCCTCTTGCGGCTTCTCCTTGGCGGTGTCCGGGATGATGATGCCGCCCTTCGTCTTTTCCTCGCCTTCGATGCGACGGACGACGACGCGGTCATGCAGGGGACGGAATTTCATGAATGTTTCCTCTTTCGAAATCGCCCGCAGCGGGGCGCGGATCAGGTTGGCACTCAATCATGAGTGAGTGCTAACGGCGCTCACTTAGGGGCCGAGCAGGCCGCCGTCAAGGGCCCATGAGTGCTTGTTTTTGCGACCAAATTAACGCCGTTGGAACTGGCGGCGCTCGTGCACGTCATGTCAGCCAGGGCGAAGTCGCGCGTGCATAAGCGCCGCTCGTGAGCTCTGGCGAAAACAGTGCAGGATTGCCTCAGCGCTAGGAAAGCGCACGCCTCAAGTATTAGGGTTGAAAGCTCCTTCACCCTAAACTTTAATTTAATCGGATCTCTTGGCCATTTGCGGCGTTGACAGACTTCGAAACGAAGAACGCGCGAAATCGTGATTGGCTTGGATCTTGTCTGTCAGTAACGCCGATCTATCTGAAATAAAACGAAGACGTTTCCGCGGCGCTGCTGCGTCGCCAGCCTGAAAGGAATTTCGCCATGACTCTTGGCGCTCTTCGAGTTTCGGCCCTCGCGCTCGGCGCGGCGGCTTTTGTGTTGCTCTTCGCCGCTCTCCGCGGCGAGCGCGGCGACCGTCGTTCATCACCCCGCGCACGCTATTCACGGGCGCGTCACGTACGCCCACGGACGCCACACGGTCCACCATTATGCCCACCACTACGTTCGCGGGCATCGCTACGCTTACGGCAATGGCTACAACCCTGGCGCCGCGGCCGCTGTCGGGGTGATTGGCGGCATCCTTGGAGCGGGCTTGGCCGGCGCCTATGACTGCGGCGGCTACGGCTACGGCTATGGCTATGGATCCTGTGACGACTACGGCTACGGCTACGGGCCGTATTACGGCGGCTTCGGCTATGGATATCCCGGCTACGGCTACGGCGCGGGGTATGGCGGCTACGGCGGCTATGGCGGCGGATATGGCGGTCATCCGCGGTACGGCGCCCACTTCGCCGGCGGCAACTTCGGCCACATGGGCGGCTTCGGCGGCGGTCACTTCGGCGGCGGGGCCATTTCGGCGGCGGCGGCGCGCACTTCCGCTAAGCCCTCGGCTTGCTTGACTTTTTCGTTTCGGGCGGTCTTCGGGCCGCCCGATTTTTTTGGCCAAACCGCCCTGGGTCGAAACCAGACTTGCAGTGAAGCGGCGCCATGCTCGGCTTGTTACCAGCGCGGGGGAACTGTTTGGTCGGCGCGCGTGTTTCTTAGAGCAGGAAGGGCCTTCTCGGCCCCTACAAACGATCAAACGAAGGAGGTCGTGATGACCTACAGCATTCCTCGAATCTCGGCCATCGCGCTCGGCGCGGCCGCTTTGATGTCCTTGTCGACTCTTTCCGCCGCGCGCGCGGATTCGTCTGCGCCGGCGCCGAACTCTGCGCCGGCCTCGACCGCCGCGGCAACCTCGCCGGCCCCGACGCCTCCAGCGAGGCCTGCATCCACCGCAAGCGCGGCTCAGCCTTCGCTCAATGAGCCGGCGCCCACGCCAGGTTGGGCGGAAGCCGGACCGGCTGGAACGACGGTCGCTCAGCATCCCGCCGTCCGACACTATGCCCATCGCCACTACGCATATCGTGACGGGCATCGTTACTACAGCGACAACCCTGTCGGACAGGTCGCCATGGGCGTAGCCGGCGGCGCCGCCGATCTGGGCTCGGTCGCCGCCTATCCATTCTACTGCTTCCCGAACTATGGTTCCTGTCGGGTCCGCGTGCCCTATCGGTATTGAAGTCAGGGCGCCTAACGGGCAGTCTCGAAGCTCTTGGCGAGCCGACGAACCGCCAAGAGCTGATCCAATGAGAAATGGTCCGCGCTGGCGCGGCTCTGAGGGGGCAAGGAAAGCGAAACTCGGCTCCGAGGGTTTCGGCCGAGGTGCCTTCGAAGCCCGGAAGCCTGAAGGGCCGGGACGAAAGTGTTAGGCCGCTTTGAGCAGCCGCTCCACTTCGTTAACCAAGTCCCGAAGATGGAAGGGCTTGGAGAGGATGCGGGCGTCTTTCGGCGCGGCGTTGGCGGAGTTGAGCGCGACGGCGGCAAAGCCCGTGATGAACATGACCTTGATTTCCGGGTCGAGTTCGGTGGCGCGGCGCGCAAGCTCGATGCCATCCATCTCCGGCATGACGATATCGGTCAGGAGGAGCTCGAACGGTTCCTCGCGCAGCCGATTGTAGGCAGACAGCCCATTATCATAAGAGGTTACGTCGTAGCCGGCGTTCTGCAGCGCCTTGACGAGGAAGCGACGCATGTCGTTATCGTCCTCCGCAAGCAAGATTTTGGCGGAAATCTCGACTGGCGTCTGCATCACTCTCCCCTGGCAAGGCTTGCAACTTTGCGGCGCCCCAGTAAAAATTTATTGAACCCGCCGACAAGTCTCGCATCCCGCCGGGTTTAGACGATATGCTAAAACTGAACGGCGCGCTTCGCGCAAGCGCTGGTCGGAGGGGTGATGGAACAGGTCGAAGGGACTGCAGTCCAGGACTTCGATCCTGCATTCGAGACGATCGAGCCGGCGCATTTGGCGTCTCCCCTCGTTTTCAGTTCGCCCCATTCCGGTTCGACCTATCCTCAGCGCTTTCTGGCCGCCTCCCGCCTGGATCCCCTGACCCTGCGTCGCTCGGAGGACGCCTTCGTCGACGAACTGTTTTTGCCTTGCGTGGGGCTCGGAGCGCCGCTCTTGCGGGCGTTGTTCCCTCGCGCTTACCTCGATGTGAACCGAGAGCCCTACGAACTCGACCCGCAGATTTTCGATGGCCGCCTGCCTGAGTTCGCCAACACCCGCTCGCTCAGGGTTGCCGTTGGCCTCGGCACGATTCCCAGGGTGGTTGGCGACGCCCAGCCGATCTACAGGAAGCCGATCCCGGTCGCCGACGGTCTCCGCCGGATCGAGACGCTGTACCAGCCCTATCATGCGCAATTGAAGGCCTTGCTTGAGCGCGCGCGCGGCTGGTTCGGGGTGGCGGTCCTGCTCGACTGCCACTCGATGCCCTCGAACGCTGCGGACGTTAGCGGACTCGATATCGTGCTGGGCGACCGGTATGGCGCAAGCGCGGCGCCCAATATCGTCGACATTCTGGAATCGAGCCTCAAGCGCGCGGGTTATCGCGTTCGCCGCAACAAGCCGTTCGCCGGCGGGTATATCACCGAGCATTTCGGCGCGCCCGCAGACGGCGTCCACGCGGTTCAAATCGAGATCGCCCGGGCTCTCTACCTCGACGAGCGCAGGATTGTCCGAACCGAACGATGGTCCGCGCTCCAGGAAGACCTGTTCTCGGCTGTGAAGGCGCTGGCGCTGGCTCTCGGCGGCAATCCCGAGGCAGGCCGTCTGGCGGCCGAATGAAGGGGAGGCGGCCAAGGCGACGCCGGAAAACGCCGAGCGAATGCTGCACCGCAGCGCAAACGAGCGCGTCGCACAAATCGCAGAGGCGGGCAATTGGAGAAAAAAGGAGGCCGCCATGTTGCCACGGCGGCCTTGAGTTTAGGGAGGAAACGCCCAAGGAGGGCATATGCGGCAGGTCATGCCGCACCGCAACAATATCGGTCCTCCTCGCCGCCCTTGCAAGCGTTTTCTTCATCCCGCAGGCCGCCGCCCACCGAATTCGAGGCACTGTTGCAATTCGGTCGGGACGTGATTCTTGCAACTTAGAGACAAATCGATCTTTCTTGTCAGTGACATAGAACGATATAGATGAGACCGATCAGTCCATAGCTATCGCTGGCTGGGATAGCAGATATGCGCGTTCATCATGACATTTCACCCGTTTGTGAGGCTTTTGAATGACCGCGGTCGACTTTGCCGCCTTTGTTGAGCGACTTGCACAGGTGTCGGGCGAGGTGATTCTCCCCTTTTTTCGCAGTGCGATTCGCGCCGAGGACAAGTCGCTGGGCGGCGTGTTCGATCCCGTCACCGAGGCGGACCGGGGCGCCGAGGCCGCCATGCGGCGGCTGATCGCGCAGACTTTTCCCGCCCACGGGGTGATCGGAGAGGAATACGGGCGCGACCGGCCCGAGGCGGAATATGTCTGGGTCCTCGATCCGATCGACGGGACCAAAAGCTTCGTTTCCGGCCTGCCGACGTGGGGCACGTTGATCGGGCTCATGCACCGCGGCCGGCCGGTCTATGGCATGATGGCCCAGCCGTTCACGCGCGAGCGGTTCTACGGGGACGGCAAGCGGGCAGCCACGCGCACGCTCGCGCCCTCGCTCGGCGACGCCCCACCCTCGGAATGGGCGACGCGGGCCATGCGCACGCGCCCCTGCGCCTCGCTTGGCCAAGCGACGCTGGCGACGACGAGCCCGCTCCTGATTCGGGACGATGCCGACCGGGCGGCCTATATGCGGGTCGAGGGCCAAGTCCGGCTCGCGCGCTACGGCGGCGACTGTTACGCCTATTGCGCGCTCGCGGCTGGCTTCGTCGATCTCGTGATCGAGACCAATCTCAAGCCTCACGATGTCGTCGCGCTCGTGCCCGATCATCGAGGGAGCGGGCGGCGTGGTGACCACCTGGGACGGAGAGAACGCCGCTCAAGGAGGCCGAATCATCGCCGCCGGCGATCGAGGCGTCTACGACGAGGCGCGCCGCCTGCTGCTTGAGGGGTAGCGTGCCGTCAACGGCGATCCTCCAGCGGGCTAGGAATACAACCAAGGCGCGAATTCCATGCAAATAAATTCAAGCAAGTGAAAGGAAATGAAAGCGATTTTGCTTTCATTTCCTTTCATAAATTTTTGCCAATCTAGACTTTTCAAAGGGTTACGCGCGAAAAAAATAAAATTTCTCCAACCCGTCTCGGCTCGTCTCGCAGGTTGTGCGCCGACGTCTCCAGGTCCGTTCCATACTCTCGCATAAGCTCAGGCGCGTCGCCGGCGCCGTTCCTTTCCGACATCAGATGAACAGTAGCACGGATTCCGATTAGCGGAAACAAATTGTTGGCTCTTATAGCGTTAGCTATTGGAAACTAGGGAATTCCGAATATTGGCGCGGCGCGAGAGGGACCTGAAGCGTCATGCCCCCGGACTCTCATCCGGGGGCATGATGGCTGAGGCTCCGAGGCAAGCCGGAAGCAGCCGATCAACCGCTAACCCTATAAGAGCCAAATTGTTCGAGATTCCGCCGGCGCCGTGCGCCGTTCTTGCGACGGTATTGCCTTCTCGGCTGCGACGCTCGACCCTCTGCCGGGCCCAGACGTATCTGCAGAAGTCTATAGCGACGCCGTGGCCGTCGTTCGCCGCCATTCAACAGTCGCCGCAGCGACCATCGCGATGGTGACGACGAACAGGCCGACGACGATCATCCGCTCCACGGATCCGTCATGCTGATCGGGATCCCAACCGGAGACGAACTCGATCCAATCCGGAAAGATTGGAGTGATGAGCGCCAACACACCGGTTATCGCGGCCAAGCCGACTTCGATCCAAAACACAGGCCTAAAATTCCGCCGCATTTGAAGCTCCCCACGATCCCGGTCGCGCCTTCAGACCCTCGCCCTCAACTCTATCCGCGATCCTCGTCCTCGTAGTCGTCATCGTCGTCGTCACAGCACGGATAGCCTTGCCGGCAGGAAGGACGCTTGTCGCAACAATTCTTGCGGCAATCGTCGTCAATCCTCCTTGCGGCCGTCAGTCACAGCCCTCTTTGCAGCAAGCGTCCCAAATCGTGTAGGCCAGCACCTCGACGAACTTGACCGGCGTCACAGGATCGTCGCTCTCGATCACCAGCTCGCACGGGCGCGGGCATTTCTCGCCGGCCCGGTATTGAATGACGACCGGAAGGCTTGAGCCGGGGCGCAGCTTGGCTGGGAACGGATTGTTGAGCAACCGCCAGCGCCGGTTCCTCCGCCTGAAGTGCACCTTGGTCACTTCGAGCGCGCAATCGCCTGTATTGCAGATCCATAGAGTGCGATCCGCGCAGCACCCGGCGTTCACGCCGCCAAACGTCGTTGAGCCGGCGACCGTGAGCTTGCCGGGAGGCGCCTCGCCGGAAACATTGACGCTGATGGGACTCGCGGGGTCGTCGCTCGTGACCGTGATCGTCGCGGCCTTGGAGCCGAAGCTGAGGGGCTTGAACCGGATCGGCACGGGCAGCGCGTCGCCTGGTCCGACGGTGATCGGGTAGGACAACACTTCTGGCGCGAGGAAGTCGGCCGCGCTGGACGAAATCCCGGTAATGGAAAGCGTCGCACTTGCCGCTGTTGGTTACGATCAAGCGGTTCGTCAGCAAACGAGCCGACGCAGACGGCTCCGAAGCTTCCCGCGTTCGCGATGATCAAATTCGCCTTGGGCGCCGCCAGGACCCCGGAGACGGGGACCACGTGGGGCCCCGCCGGGTCGTTGCTGGCGATGGTGATCGCGCCCGGCCTTCGCGACCATAGGGCGCCGAAGGCTGGAAGCGGATGACCACATCGATCGAATCGCCGGGGTCGACAAGCAGGGGGTAGGACAGCACGCTCGGCGCGAGGAAGTCCGGGGACCCGGTGATGTTGAGGATCCGGAGCGGACAAGTCCCGGTGTTGTTGATGGTGAGCAATTCGTCGGCGAATGAGCCCAGACAGACGTTTCCGAAGCTGCCGGAATTGGCGATCGCGGTCGCGATCTTGGCTGTTCCCAGAACGGCTGTTGTCGTGAGGTCGACAAACGGAGCGTTCGGGTCGTTCGTGATGATCCGAATGGTTGCGATCTCAGGCGTTAGCCCGGTCGGCGTAAAGGCGACCGTGAAATCGATATTCTCGCCGGGAGCGAGACTGAGCGGCGTCGCGGGGTTTGCGAGCACCGTGAAGTCGGTCGATCCCATGAGGCGCTGCACGCTGGAAATAACGAGATCCGCGGCGCCGACGTTGGAAACCTCGATTGTGAGAAAATGCGTCGATCCCGCGCAAACAGTTCCGAAGGCGAGGCCGTCTTGAAGACCGACAGCAATTGACGGGCCGGCTGGCTTCACGAAAGAAAACATGCCCCGGCCGAACGTGGCGGCCCTCAATTCGCCGTTGTGAAACGCCAGGTCGAACACCGGCGCTCCCGGAAAATGGATATCGTCGAGCACGCTCCAGCTCGCGCCGCCGTCGACGGAGCGCAGCACGCCGAAGTCGGTTCCCGCGTAGATGGCGGTGGCAATCCCGCTGCCATCAAGGGCAAGCGCATTGAATGGGAGGTCGAGCGGCGGAGAAATGTCGGTCCACGTCGTTGCGGAGAGCGTGGTGCGGAACACGTGCCCGCCCGGGGAGCCGTTGAACCCGCCGAGCACGGCATAGATGGTTGCCGGATCGTTGGGATCGAACTCGACGCGCGCGACGAAACGGCCAGGCAGATTGCGCGTGATGTCCTTTAGGGTGAAAGCTCCGAGCGCATTCGTCGAGACCAGCACCTTTGCCCCGGACAGCGACGACCAGATTGTTGCTGTTGGCCGGCGCGACATGCACGTCATTGGCGGTTCCCGGAATCGGAACTTTGTTCGGCCAGGTCGACCCACCGTCGGTGCTTTGCCAAAGATTGAGCTTGCTGCTTACGTACACGCCGCCGGCCGCGTTTGGATCGGTCGCGACGGCTGCAAGGTACGTTCCCCCTTCCGCAGCCGAGAATGGCGGCGTGATGTTCCCGTATGAATCTCCGTCGTCCGTCGAACCGACGATCGTCGCGTTGAACCTGCCGTAAACGTCCGTCGGGTTCTGCCAGTCGTGCGCGACGGCGAAGCCGTCGCCGCCGGCGCCCATCTTCCAGGTCGGAGCTGGTTCGCCCGCCGTGCTGACGATGCCGTTGTCCTGGAGAGCGCCAAGGGTCACGCTCGCCGTCGCGTCCTTCTTGACGTCGAGGTTGTAGAACAGCGCCGTCTGAATCCCGCCAGCATTGAGAGACGTGAAGGTCGTGCCGCTGGGGCATTTGAAGAATCCTCCGTCATTGCCGCAATAGGCGACGGAGAAGGGACCCGGCTGAGGAGAAAACGCCCATGCATGCGTGTCGGCGTGGAGACCGCTCAAGGCTGCGAAGCTGGCGCCCGCGTCAGTGGACCTCGCCTGGAATTGGTTGCCGAAATAGATGATGTCGCCCAGTCCCGTCGCCGGGCGATTGCGGATCGACGGCCATGAGGAAGCTGTAGCCGCCCTGGGGCGAGGCGATTATTCCCGCCAGTCCCGTGGCGGCTCGAGCGTTCCAGGTATTGCCCTGATCCGTGCTCTGGAAGAGGCCGACGGTAGGCGGCGCGGCTCCCGGTTCCGACCATCGTGACGTAGAGCACCTGAATGCCGGCGGGGCTTGCGGGCGAGGCGGGGGGCGCGAGCGCCACGACAACTTTGCCGAATCCTCCGCCGGCGAGGGCGGCGGCGACCGCTGGGGTCGCCGCATTGAGGATCACATGCCAGTTCCGTCCCCCGTCGGTGGACTGAACGACGCCAACCCCGCTGACGCCTGCGTACAAGATGCGAGCGCCGGCCGGCGAAGTCGCGTCCAGCGCCAGGGAGCGTACGTCCCCGGCAGGAGCCACGCCCTGGGTCCAGTTGAAGCCGCCATCGGTCGAAACAAAGAGGCCGGCGCTGGAGGCGAGGTAGAGGGTCTGAGTGTTGGCCGGATCGACGATGACGACGGTGATGCGCTGATTGAAGAGGATGCTCGCGTTGCTCGGCGGGCCCGATGGATAGCCGGAGCCGAGGCGGATCCAACTCGCGCCGCCGTCGGTCGACTTGAAGAGGCCGGCCGGCGGCTGCGTGGCTTCGCCGGAGAACTGCGAGCCCTCGCGGCTGCTGGTGCCAACATACACAATGTTTGTGTTGACCGGATCGATCGCCAGCGCGCCCGGGTCGCCCACGCCGAGCGAAGGCGCTCGATCGAAGATCGGCGTCCAGGTGTTACCCCCGTCGCGCGTGAGCCAGACGCCGCCCCAGGCTGTGCCGATATAAATGATTTTCGGGTTGTTCGGGTTGATGGCGATCGCGGTGACCTGGCCATTGGCGCTGATCGCGCCCTGGTCGATCGGGCTTGGACCGATTGGCGCCCAAACCGTGCCGTTCAGGCTCATTGTTCGGGCCCCTTCCCGCCCGGAAAGGTCTGCTCCGGCGACTGCGGCTCGGGAGCCGGGCCGCCAAGCCCCGGATTCATGGATGGCCTGACGATGGCGCCAGGCAAACGATTCCATTGCTCGCGGGCGAGCGCGTAACGTTCCGGCGTTGCCGGCAGACCGCCAGCAAACCGATGCTTCTCAATCCTATGGTGTTCGTCGGGATCGTCGTACGGCTCTTCGCGCCGGCGTTCGTGTTCGCGATGTCGTTCCCGGTCGCGGTCGCCTCGGTCGCCGTCGTCGTCTTCACGACGAGGCCCGCCGCCCCTTGGTCTCTGGACCATCGCAACCTCCCTCTCTTGGGCTCAACCGCTGCTCACCCGCTCCGGGGAAAAAACGGTCGGCTAAAACCGGCTTTGGCAGCCGAACATTCGTACTCAAATGTTGCGGCGACAAATTTTCAGCTGTCGGCGCCAAATTAAAAGAAAATTTAAAGTAGGGCAAAAAGTCGTCTTAATTGTGGCGCCGCCTCGCTCGATTCGCCCATCGTCTTCGCTGATTCCACCCGGTGGGTTCGCCTCTGACCGATGGCGTTATCGAACTGAGGGTTTCCAAATCGGCTTCGCAGGCGTGGCGCGCGACCGGGGGTGACGGCTATCTGTTCAAAGGCGACATGTCCTCGCTAACGCCCGATCTCGCCGGCAGCGTCAGCGCGAAGCCGCAAGCGCCGGACGTCATTTGACCCTCCCCTGAAATCGTGATTTGTGCGCCGCACGCACTAAATGTGCATGAGATGCACAAACCCGCTTTTTTCCGAGTAACGCCCCCCGTAATGCGGCCTGAACGATATAACGTGCGCGAATCCGAGGCCAAATGGCGCAAGGCCTGGGCGGACGCGCAAATCTTCAAGACCGAGAACGACGATCCGCGCCCGAAATATTACGTGCTCGAGATGTTCCCCTATCCGTCGGGGCGCATCCATATGGGCCATGTGCGCAACTACGCCATGGGCGATGTGGTGGCGCGCTACCGCCGCGCGCGGGGGTTCAATGTGCTCCATCCGATGGGCTGGGACGCGTTCGGCATGCCGGCCGAGAACGCGGCCATGCAGAACAACACCCATCCGGCGAAATGGACCTACGCCAATATCGACGCCATGCGGGCGCAATTGCAGTCGATGGGGCTTTCGCTCGACTGGTCGCGCGAGATCGCGACCTGCGATCCGAGCTATTACAAGCACCAGCAGAAGCTGTTCCTCGATTTCCTCGCCGCTGGCCTGGTCACGCGCAAGCAATCCAAGGTCAATTGGGACCCGGTCGACCAGACGGTGCTCGCCAACGAGCAGGTGATCGACGGGCGCGGCTGGCGGTCGGGCGCAGTCGTCGAGCAGCGCGAGCTCACCCAATGGTTCTTCCGGATCACCGATTATTCCGACGATCTGCTCGCAAGCCTCGATCATCTTGAGCGCTGGCCGGAAAAAGTTCGGCTCATGCAGAAGAACTGGATCGGGCGCTCGGAGGGCCTTTCGATCCGGTTCGTCGTCGATCCGGCGACGCTCGGGGCGCTCAAGGGCCAAACTGAGGCGCGCGAGCTCAAGATCTACACGACCCGCCCGGACACGTTGTTCGGCGCGAAATTCATGGCGATTGCCCCCGACCATCCGCTGGCGGCCGCGGCGGCTCGCCATGATCCGGCGCTTCATGCATTCATCGAGGAGACCCGCAGGATGGGGACCTCGGTCGCGGCGATCGAGACTGCGGAGAAGAAGGGCTACGACACCGGCCTCAAAGTGCTGCACCCGTTCGACCCCGAGTGGCGCTTGCCCGTCTATGTCGCCAATTTCGTGCTCATGGAATACGGCACGGGCGCGATTTTCGGCTGCCCCGCGCACGATCAGCGCGACCTCGATTTTGTCCGCGCCTATGGCCTTGGCGTGACCCCGGTCGTGTGCCCGCCCGAACTCGACCCTGCAAGCTTCACCATCGACGCGGAGGCCTATGACGGCAACGGGGTGATGATCAATTCGCGCTTCCTCGACGGGCATGACGGTCGAACAAGCCAAGGAAGAGGTTTCGCGCCGGCTCGAGCAGATCACGATTCGAGAGAAGCCGCAGGCGAAGCGGCAGATCAACTACAAGCTCAGGGACTGGGGGATTTCCCGCCAGCGCTATTGGGGCTGCCCGATCCCGGTCATCCATTGCCCGACTGACGGCGTCGTGCCGGTTCCAGCCGAGGATTTGCCGGTCAAGCTGCCGGACGACGTGAGCTTCGATCAGCCGGGCAATCCGCTCGATCGCCATCCGACGTGGAAACACGTCGCCTGCCCGAAGTGCGGCGGGCCAGCGACGCGCGAAACCGACACGATGGACACCTTCGTCGATTCGTCGTGGTATTTCGTGCGCTTCACCGATCCCCACAACGCCTCGGCGCCCGACGATCCGGCGATGGCCGACCATTGGCTGGCGGTCGACCAGTATATCGGCGGCATCGAGCACGCGATCCTGCATCTTCTCTATTCGCGCTTCTTCACCCGCGCCATGCGCAAGTGCGGCTATCTCGATCTCGACGAGCCTTTCGCCGGCCTCTTCACCCAGGGCATGGTGGTGCACGAGACCTATCGCGGCAAGGACGGCCAGTGGCTCGCGCCGTCGGAAGTGCGCGTCGAAGCGGACGGCGAACAATCGCCGCGCCTTTCTCCTCGTCGGCGACGAGCCGGTCGAGATCGGCCCGAACGAGAAGATGTCGAAGTCCAAGCGCAACACCATCGATCCGGACGAGATCATCTCGACCTATGGCGCGGATACGGCGCGATGGTTCATGCTGTCGGATTCGCCGCCCGAGCGCGACGTCATCTGGACCGAGGCCGGCGTCCAGGGCGCCTTCAAGCAGACCCAACGCCTCTGGCGCTTGATTTGCGACATCGAGCGCGTCGTGGGGAGCGAGCGTCCGGCGCCGCCTGCGCATTACGGCGATGAGGCCAAGCGCATCCGCCGCATGGCGCACACGACGCTGGCAAGGATTGAGGACGAGATCGAGCGGCTGCGGTTCAATGTCTGCATCGCCGCCATCTACGAATTGGCCAATGAACTGAGCGCCGCGGTGGGCGCGATAAGCGATGCGCCGGTCGCCGACGATTTGCGCGCCGCTTTCGCCGAGGCAGGCGACATTCTTGTCCATTGCTTCGCGCCCATGATGCCTCATCTGGCGGAAGAATGCTGGGAGGCGCTCGGCCACAAGACGTTCGTCGCCCAGAGCCCGTGGCCGGTCGCCGACCGCAGCCTGATCGCTTCAGCCGATGTCACCTATGTCGTGCAGGTCAACGGCAAGAAGCGGGGCGAGCTTACGATTGAGCGGGATGCCGCGCAGGAGCGGGTCGAGCGCGAGGCGCTTGCTCTCGACGGCGTCGTGCGGGCAATGGATAATAAGCGTCCCCGGAGGGTGATCATCGTGCCGCACAGGATCGTCAATGTCGTGGTCTAGGGGTCCAAGGTCTAGGGGCCTCGTCGTCCTCGCGGCGCTCACGCTCGCGTGCGGGCTTTCGGGCTGCTTCCAGCCGCTCTACAGCGAGTCCGCGCATCCAGGCCTGGTCGAGGATCTTCGCGCGATCGAAGTCCAGCCGATCAAGGACCGCATCGGCCATTATCTGGCCGACAATCTGACGACCGATCTGAACGGGACCGGCCAGACTCCGCCGCCAAAGTATCGGCTCACCGTGACCGTCACGACCGCCTCGTCGACGCCGACAGTGAGCTCGCTAACAAACGTCGCGACTTCGGCGACCATGACGGCCCAAGCGCATTTTACGCTCACCAAGGTCGATGGAGGCGCGCAGGTGCTCACTGGCGTCGCCGACGCGAATGCGTCCTACGATCGTTCTCAGCAGCGCTACAACGATCTGCGCGCCGCGCGAGACGCCGAGATTCGTCTGGCGCGCTCGCTGTCGCAGGATATCTCTCTGCGCCTCTCCGCGCAGCTGGCCGGGAAAATCTCATGAGAGCCGCGCCCGGGATCGTCATTGCGAGCATAGGGCGTCGATAGACGGACGGGATGGCGAAGAATCCAGGAGTCGTCGGGCGCCTGCGGCTCCTGGATCGCCGTCGCTTCGTCGCGATGACGATTTCGAAACGGGCGCGCCGCTTAAGCGCGATGCTGCTTTACGTCGGACAACGGATCGTTCTGTTCGTCGCGACGCTCCTCGTCGCCTCGCTGGTCGTCTTCGCGGTTATGCAGATCCTGCCGGGCGACGCGGCTGAGACCATGCTGGGGCCGACCGCGACGCCCGAGGCGGTCGCCGCGCTCTCGCACAAGCTCGGCCTCGATCTGCCGGCGCCGATCCGCTACGCCCACTGGATCGGCGGCGCTCTGCGCGGCGATCTCGGCCTCTCCTACGCCTATGGCTCGCCGATCGCTCCCTTGATCGCCTCGAGCCTCGCGGTCAGCGCACCGCTCGCGCTGATGGCGATGGTGCTTGCCGCCGTCGTCGGGCTCGGCGCGGGCGTCTACGCCGCGGATCGGCGCGGCCGCGCGGGCGATGCGATGGTCATGGGGGCAAGCCAAATCGGCATAGCCGTGCCGAACTTCTGGCTCGCGATCCTGCTCGTCCTCGTCTTCGCGGTGACGCTGAGGCTCGTCCCAGCCGGCGGATTTCCAGGCTGGCAAAACCCGGCGCGGGCGCTCGGCGCGCTCATCCTGCCGGCGATCGCGCTTGGCGTCGTGCAGGCGGCGATCGTGACCCGCGTCACACGATCGGCGGTCATCGAGGCCTTGAACGAGGATTTCATGCGCACCGCGCGCGCCAAGGGCGTGTCGCGCCGCGCCGCGCTCTGGCGCCATGCGCTGCCGAACGCGCTTAACCCCATCCTCACCATCATGGGGTTGCAATTCGCTAACCTTATCGCAAGCGCGATCGTGGTCGAGAACGTGTTCGTCTTGCCGGGCCTTGGCCGCCTCATGCTGCAGTCGATCTCCAACCGCGACACATTGGTGGTCGAGAACGGGGTGATGCTGCTGGCTGTGATCGTGATCGGGGTAAACTTCGTCGTAGACATCGCCTGCGCCGCGATCGATCCGAGGCTGAGGTCCTCCGCGGCGTGACCTTGTCCGCCCGGTTTCGCCCGCGCGGGGGCTTGAGCCTGTGGCTCGGCGCCGCGCTTGTCGCGACGCTGATCGCCGCGGCCGCATTGTCGCTCATCTGGACGCCCTATCCGCCGACCGCGATCGACATCCCCCACAAGCTTGCGCCCCCGTCCGCGGCGCATTGGTTCGGGACCGACAATCTCGGACGCGACGTCGCCTCGCAGATCCTTGCGGGCTCGCGCATCTCGATTCTGGTCGGCGTGATCGCGGTCGGCATCGGGCTCGCGTTCGGAATCGTTCTCGGCCTCATCGCGGCCTTTTCCAAGGGCCTCGTCGAAGACGGGATCATGAAGCTCAGCGACTTCGTCTTCGCGTTCCCGGCGCTCCTCTTGGCGATCATGCTGACTTCGACCTTCGGTCCGGGCGTCGTCAACGCCATCATCGCCATCGGCGTCTACAACGTGCCGATCATCGCGAAGCTGACGCGAGCGACCGCCAACGGCGTTCTCTCCCGCGAATATGCGCTCGCCGCCCGCGCGGCGGGCCGCGGGCCGGTCGCCATCGCGATCGATCACGTGCTGCCCAATATCGCGCCTGCGCTGATCGTTCAGGCGACGATCCAATTCGCCGTCGCCATCCTGGCCGAGGCGGCGCTGTCCTACCTCGGCCTCGGCGCGCAGCCGCCGCAGACGTCATGGGGCAAGATGCTCGCCGACGCCCAGAACGTGCTCTACAACGCGCCGAGGCTCGCGCTCTATCCGGGGGTCGCGATCGCGCTCAGCGTCCTCGGCCTCAATCTGCTCGGCGACGGGTTGCGCGACGCGCTCGATCCGAAACTGAAGGCTCGGGGCTGAGATGCTGCTCGAGGTCTCCGAGCTCGCTGTCGACGTCGCGACGCGCGGAGGCTTTCAGCGCGTCGTCGACCGGACGTCGTTTTCGCTCGTCGAGGGCGAGAGTCTCGGAGTGGTCGGCGAATCCGGCTCCGGCAAGACGATGACGGCGCTTGCGCTCATGGCTCTGACGCCGGAAGGGGCGCGCGTCTCCGGTTCGATCCGCTTCGAGGGCAGGGAGCTCGTCGGCCTCACCGAAGAGGAAATGCTGCAATTGCGCGGCGATCGCATCGCCATGATCTTCCAGGAGCCGATGACGGCTCTCAATCCGCTGCGCCGCGTCGGCGCGCAAGTCGCCGAACCGCTGATGCTGCATCGGGACTTGAGCAAGCGTGAGGCGCACGCGCGAGCGGTTGGCTTGCTTGAGCGTGTGCGACTGGCCGAGCCGGAACGCGCGGCTCGGTCCTATCCGTTCCAGCTCTCCGGCGGCGAGCGGCAGCGCGCGATGATCGCCATGGCGATCGGCTGCACGCCCCGCCTGGTCATTGCCGACGAGCCGACCACGGCGCTCGACGTCACGGTGCAGGCGCGCATTCTCGCCCTCATCGACGGCCTCAGGTCGGAATCGAAAATGGCGATCCTGCTCGTGAGCCACGATCTCGCGGTGATCGCCGGACATTGCGATCGCGTCATCGTCATGTACGCCGGCATGATCATGGAGAGCGGTCCGGTCGAAGCGGTGCTGCGTCAGCCGAGGAACCCTTACACGCTGGCGCTGCTCGAGGCGCGTCCGCGGCCCGGCGCGCCGCGCGGCGCAAGGCTTAAGACCATTCCAGGCGCGCCGCCGGCTCAGCACGAACATAACGTTGGCTGCCCTTTCGCCGGACGGTGCCCGCTCACGGTTCCCATCTGCCGTTCCGTGACGCCGCCGGTGGTCGCCTTCGAGGGGGCCCATGTTTCGCGCTGTCATCGAGCTCACGAATTGGGAGCGGCGCCATGAGCGACGCGCCGCTGCTCGAGGTCTCGTCGCTCGTCAAGACTTACCGCTTGCCGGGCGCCGGCCGGTTTGCGCGGAAGAACGCCCGCCCGGCTCTGGCGGGGGTGAGCTTCTTGATAGAGCATGGGCGCTCGTTCGGCGTGGTCGGCGAATCGGGCTCAGGCAAGTCGACGCTCGCGCGCATTGCGCTTGCGCTCGACGAGCCCGACTCGGGCGCGGTGCGCCTCGAGGGACGCTCGCTGTTCGACCTGCCGCGAGGGGAATTGCGCGCAACGCGAGCGCATATGCAAATGGTCTTCCAGGACCCCTATGGTTCGCTCGACCCGCGCCAGCGGGTGGAAAAGATCGTGGCCGAGCCCCTGGCGGCGATTGGCCATGTGAGCCGGGCAGACCGCCGGGCTCGCGTACGAGCGTCGCTCGAGGCCGTCGGCCTTAGCGCGTCTGACGCGTCGAAGTATCCGCATGAGTTTTCCGGCGGCCAGCGCCAGCGCATCGCGATCGCCCGGGCGCTCATCACCCGGCCGAGGCTAGTCGTCGCCGACGAGCCCGTGTCGGCGCTCGACGTCTCGGTGCAGGCGCAGACCCTGAACCTGATGAGCGATCTCGAGCGCGAGGCGGGCGTCACCTTTCTCTTGATCAGCCATGATCTCGCCGTCGTTGCCCATATCTGCGTGACGACCGCGGTCATGTACCGCGGGCGCATCGTCGAGATCGGCGAAACCGACGCCTTGTTCAGTAATCCGGCGCACCCCTATACGCGCGAATTGGTCGACGCCACCCCGCGCCTCGACCAGCCGGCGCGGTCAATTGTAGCCGCGCTCGCTGAGCGCGGCGACGCGGTCAACGACCGCGTCTACAAGCGGGATTCAACCCCATCGAATCCCTCTTTGACCGGCGACGTCGAAACGACCGACGGCTGCCCCTATGCCGCGCGCTGCGCCTTCGCCCGTCCGCGCTGCGTTGAGGAGGCGCCAAGACTTCGAGGCGAAGGGCGACGGCAGCCGCAAGGTCGCTTGCTGGTATCCGCTCGATTAGGTCAGCGACATTGACATTAATGTAATGCTTTTTTACATTCGACGGCTCTTGCACGCCACTTGGCGGCTTCCAATCTCATGACGTGCGTGAGCGGTCGCCCTGGCAGGCTTCGGATCACGTGTGGAGATGGAGGCTCGTCATGAGCACTGCGGAGAATGCGATGGGTGGTTCATACGGCGCGCGACAATTTGGCCCGAGCGATTGGACGAACGCCCGTTGGCGGCGCGGCGGTTCGCGCTGGACCGTGTTTGAAATCGTCGCGATGGTTCTCGGCTTCATCGTCTTTTGGCCCATCGGGCTTGCAGTCCTCGGCTACAAGTTCTGGCAGAGCCGGAACGGCGGCCCCGATCTGCAGACGCTGGCGACCAGCAAATGGCAGGATGCCCGCACCATGATGTCGAGCAATTCTTCCTCGTGGGGCTGCGGCGCCGCGAACCGCGCGCGCGGTTACTACGGCGCTTCGACCGGCAACGCCGCTTTCAACGAATGGCGGACCGCCGAACTGTCTCGGCTCGACGAAGAGCGCCGCAAGCTTGATGAGGCGCAGCGCGAGTTCGCCGAATACGTGGATGCGATTCGCCGCGCCAAAGACCGCGAGGAGTTCGATCGGTTCATGGCCGAACGGCGGGCTCGTCCCGCTGGCGGGCCGACTGCGAACTGATCGCTCCGGTCTTTTGCTGACGCGATCGCTGATCGCGTCAGCCGCGGTCCAAAGGGCGTTCGGAAGAACGCCCTTTCGACTGACGGCTATGCGCGCGGCTGGCTACAGCTGCTGATTTGTAGACGCGATCGCTGATCGCGTCGGCCGCGGTCGGCGACCGCGGCTACAGCTTGACGCTCTCGCGTCTCGCGGTGCTATGCTCAGGCTTCTCGCCAGCCTCGGAGCGTTTCATGCACCGCGCCCACCGATTTTTCGCCACGCTTGGCCTCGCCTTCATGGCTTCGACAGGTCTCGCCTTCGCCAAGGACAGCGTGACGATCGGCATGGTGCTCGAGCCGCCGGGGCTCGATCCGACCAGTGCGCCGGCGGCGGCGATCGGGGAAGTCACGCATTACAACATCTTCGAGGGGCTGACGAAGATCAACGAGGACTTCTCGGTCACGCCGCTTCTGGCCGAGAAATGGAAGTTCTCGCCTGATCTCAAGACGCTGACCTTCACGCTCAAGCCGAACGTCAAGTTCCAGGACGACGAACCGTTCTCCTCGAAGGACGTCAAATATTCCTTCGAGCGCTTTGCCGGCGCGGAATCGACCAACAAGGACAAGCCCTTCTTCGCCTCGATTGAGTCGATCGAGACGCCCGATCCGATGACGGTCGCGCTCAAGTTCAAGCAGCCGAGCTTCGAGGCGCTCTATCACTTGGGCCTGGACACCGCGGTCATCCTCGACGAGAAGAGCGCGACGAACGAAGCCATCAACCCTGTCGGCACCGGACCTTACAAGCTCTCCTCTTGGGAGAAGGGCTCGTCGATCACCCTCGACAAATGGGACGGCTATCGCGACGCGGCGCATATCCCGATCGCCCACGCGACCTTCCGTTTCATCTCCGATCCCTCGGCGGCAGTCGCGGCGATGCTCGCAGGCGACGTCGACGCGTTCCCGCGCTTCGCCAATGTGCAGGCGCTCGGCCAGTTCAAGAGCGATCCGCGCTTCCAGGTGCTGGTTGGCGGCACCGAGGGCAAGACCATCCTCGCTATCAACAACAAGAAGAAGCCGCTCGACGATGTGCGCGTGCGCCGGGCGATCGCTTATGCGCTCGACCGCAAGGCGATCATCGACGGCGCGATGAACGGCCTCGGAACGCCAATCGGCAGTCATATGACGCCCAACGATCCGGGCTACATCGACCTGACGGGCATGTATCCGCACGATCCCGGGAAGGCGAAGGCGCTCTTGAAGGAAGCAGGCGTCACGACGCCGCTCGAACTCAGCCTCATCCTGCCGCCGCCGCCTTACGCGCGTCAGGGCGGCGAGATCATCGCCGCTGAGCTCGCTGATATTGGGATCAACGCGAAGATCCAGGACGTGGAATGGGCGCAATGGCTGAGCGGCGTCTACAAGGACAAGAACTACGATCTGACCATCATTAGCCATGTCGAGCCGCTCGACATCGGCATCTACGCCAATCCGAACTATTACTTCCAGTACGATAGCCCGGCGTTCCAGGCGATCTACGCCAAGGTGACGTCGGCGCCCAATCTCGAAGCTTACAAGGCGGCGCTCGGCGAAGCGCAGAGGAAGATCGCGGAAGACAGCGTCAACGCCTTCCTCTTCCAGTTGCCGAACGTGACGGTCGCCGACGCGAAGCTCAAGGGCTTGTGGAAGAATGCGCCGATCTTCGTCAACGATCTCTCAGGCCTGTCATGGCAATGACCCAACACGCTGGGGCCTCAAAGGCGCGGACCACGCAGCCGTTCCGGATGTCGGCGGTGGAGATGTTGCGCGCGTACCGGGCGCGTGAGTTGTCCCCGGTCGAAGCCATGAGGTCGGTGATCGAGCGGGTCGAGGCCTACGAACCCCATATTCATGCGACCTATCTTTATGCGCCTGAGCGAGCTTTGAGCGAGGCGCGCGCCTCCGAAGCGCGCTGGGCCAGGGCAGAGCCGATCGGTCCGCTGGACGGCGTGCCGGTCACGATCAAGGACAATATCGCGACGCGCGGCGACCCGAAGCCGGTCGGCACCGCGGCGGAAGACTTGACGCCGCAGAAGGAGGACGCGCCGCCGGCGGCGCGGCTGCGCGAGGCGGGCGCCATCATCTTCACCAAGACGACGATGCCGGACTACGGCATGTTGTCGTCGGGATTGTCGAGCTTCCATCCGCTCGCGCGCAACCCGTGGAAGCTCGACCGCAATCCGGGCGGCTCGTCCGCGGGCGCGGGCGCGGCGGCGGCGGCGCTTTATGGCCCGCTGCACCTCGGCACCGACATCGGTGGATCCGTGCGCTTGCCCGCAGGCTGGTGCGGAATCTTCGGCCTCAAACCGAGCGCGGGACGCATCCCGATCGATCCGCCCTATGTCGGCCGCGTCGCTGGCCCCATGACGCGCGACGTCGACGACGCCGCGTTGATGATGGCGACGCTGTCGCTGCCCGACGCCCGCGACTATACGAGCCTCAAATACGAGGAGCTTGACTGGATCGTCGAGCCCGCGCCGCTCAAGGGCCTGCGTGTTGGCCTTTTGCTGGAGGCCGGCTGCGGCGAGCGGCCGAAGCCCGAGGTTGCAGCCGCGGTTCAGCGCGCGGCGAAGGATTTCGAAGCCGCCGGGGCGCATGTCGAGCCGCTCGAGCCGTTCCTCACCCAGGACATACTCGACGGGCTCGACAGGTTCTGGCGGGCCCGCGCGCTCAACGACATTCGCGCGCTCACGCCCGAGCGGCGCGCGCTCGTGCTGCCGTTCATCCGCGACTGGGCGGAGTCGGCGGAAGGATTTTCTGGCGTCGAGGTGTTCCGCGGCTTCGACCAAATACCGGAGATGCGCAAGAGGGCGGTCGCGGCCACCGCTCCGTTCGACTATGTGCTGTCGCCGACGGCGCCGATGACCGCCTTTCCCGCCGAATGGCCGTCACCGAGCCGCGACCCGCTCAAACCGTTTCCGCAAGTCGGTTTCACCGTCGCCTTCAATATGTCCGAGCAACCGGCGGCGTCCGTCAATTGCGGCTACGATGACGAAGGCTTGCCGATCGGGCTGCAGATCATCGGCCGTCGGTTCGACGACCTTGGCGTGCTCAAGGTCGCTCGCGCCTTCGAGGCCATTCGGGCGTTCGAGGCGAGGCCCTGGCCGGAGCCGCCGGGCGCTTGATCAGGTGTCAATTCTGCCAAACTCGTCCGATTGGCCCGGCAGCGTCCACCTGGATTCTCGGACGGACAGCGCCGAATCGATCTAGGATGGAGGCCGGATGATGGGGGGAGAGAATTGAGAGCATTGGCATTCGTTGCGACGGCGGCCTTCCTCGCGTGCGCGCCCGCTTATGCTGAGGATTGCGGCAGAAGCGGCGAGGGTTTCAGCGCCTGGCTCGCCTCCTTCAAGCAAGTCGCGGTGATGGACGGGCTGTCCCGAAGAGCGGTCGACGCGGCGCTCGACGGCGTGTCTTACGACCCTGCGGTCAAGCGGCACGATGGCGGCGCGGCGATGTTTGGACATAACTTCGAAGGGTTCGCGGCGAGCCATGTGACGCCGGGAATGGTCGCGCGGGGCAGGGCGGAGCTCAAGCGCTACGCCGGACCGCTGGCGACGATCGAGCAGCGCTTCGGCGTGCCCGGCCCCGTGCTGGTGGCGATCTGGGGCCAGGAGACCAGCTTCGGCGGCGATGTTGGGTCGTTCCCGACCTATAGCGCGCTTGCGACACTGGCCTGGGACTGTCGGCGCCCGCAACGTTTCCGCGCCGAGCTTATCGACGCCATCACCCTCGTTGACCGCGGCATTGTGACGCAGCCGCGCGCGCTGCACGGCGCCTGGGCGGGCGAAGTCGGCCAGACGCAGCTCATGCCATCCGCCTATCTCATGTTCGCAACCACGCCAGACGGCGCGGGCACGCCTGACCTCATCCACAATTCCGCGGATGCGCTCGCCTCCACCGCGGCCTTCCTCAAGGCGCATGGCTGGCAACCCGGCGCAGGCTGGAACGAAGGCGAGCCCAACTTCGCCGCCATTCTGCAATGGAACTCGGCGGAGATTTACGCAAAGACAGTCGCGCTGTTCGCCGACCGGCTGGCGGGAAGGTAGGCTTGAGCGGCAAGAAGGCTTGAGCTTCCTTGCCGCTGCAGTTGGGATCAGTGCAGGATCCGCGATAGCCGAAAAAGCCTTAACCGTGACGGCGTAAAATATAACGCGTGACCATCGTCGTCCCGCGCTCCTTCTCCCTGCCGCCCCGGTCCGCCAAGCGAAGCTTCGCGGCGCTCGCCAGCCTGGCGCTGATGGCGTCGCTCGCCCTTCTCCTTCATCGCGCTGCGCCCGGCGCGCCGGCGATCCTTCCGATAAGCTTCGCCGGTCTCTCCGGTCTCGCCGCCCTCGCGCTCGCCTTTGCGCTCGATGATGAGGCGCGGTCCAAGTTCGCAAGCGCCGTCGTCGCTGGCGCGACGATTGTCGGTCTCTGCGCGCTCCTCAGTGCGGAGGTGAGGCTCGGTCTCGCAAGTTTCGCTTCCGCTGCGTTCGGCGTTGGACTTGGTCTATGGCTCATCCGCACGGCGCGGACGAGGCCGAGCGTAACCCTGCCTTCAGCGGCGCTGTTCGCCGCTACGCTCGCGTGCCTCACCGCCTACGCCGCCTATCTCGTGCTTGTCTCGCGCGATCTGATGATCGCCGACTTCATGACCTATCGCGGCATCGCGATGATGGTCGCGAGCTTGGTCGACGCGCGAAACTGGCCGCTGCTGCTCACCGCCTCCGTTCAATCGATCACACAAGACTATTCCTGGGCGCCGGGACTGATTCCGGGCTTTCTCCTGGCGCTGACTGAGCCGATGTCGCGCGCCATCTATACTTTCGCGATCCTCGCCCTCTATGCCGCGCCGGCCGCTTTGGCGCTGGCGGTGCTGGCGCGCGATTGCGCGCGGCGAGCTGGTTGCGTCCAGACGAAGCCAGGCGCTATCCACCAACCTCGTCCTGAGGCGCCGCGAAGCGGCCTCGAAGGACGCGTCAGTTCGGATGAACGCCGGGACCATCCTTCGAGACGCCTGCTGCGCAGGCTCCTCAGGACGAGGCTGCGGGTCAGCCTGACGGTGCATGACGCACAGCTGGCTTTCGGCGTCGCCGTCGTGTTTGTCGCTTACCCCGCGGCGTTCGCGGTCGCTGCACGCGGCATGCCCGATGTCGGCGGTCTCGTGCTGGTGGTGTGCGCGCTCAAGCTGGCCGAACGCCTCGCCCGCCTGCTCGCCTTGCGGCAAGGCGGCGCGCGCGTTGGATCCATGACGCGGCGCGTCGCCATCGCGCTCGCGCTGACCCTGTACGCGATGTTCGCGTTCCGGCGCTGGTATGCCTTCGCCGCGACGGGAATCGTCGTCATGCTGGCGCTCGAAGTCGGATTGACCGCGCTGAGGAGAGGCGCGCGCTTTCGCTGGCGCGACGCCGTCGCAGCGGCTGCTCTCGGCACCCTCGCCCTGCTCGCGCTCCTGAGCCCGGTGCTGGTCGATTGGGCGCCGAATTTCGGCGCGCATGACTACGCCCAAACCTACGCCGGCTATCGCAAGCCTCCGGACGTGTTCCTGCGTGAGCTCGGCGATTGGATCGGGCTTCTTCCCGCGCTTGCCGCGCTGGTCGGCGCGGCGTTCCTTTGCGCGCGCTCCCGCAACAAGCGCCTCATGCGTCTGACCCTCGGCGCCTCGGCCATCGCCGCCGCGTTGTTCCTGCGCATCCAGACGCCTTACATCCATCATCTGGATCTGATCGCGCCGGCGCTTGTCGTGCCCATCGCGGCTTCGCTGATGCTGCTCTTTGCAAACGCGCCGCGCCTGGCGCTTCTGGCCGTTGCCGCGCTCGGCTTGGTCACGCTTTCGCCGTTGGCCAGAGCGCTCAACCCGCTTGGCCTTGCGCCGATCGCCGGACTGCCGCGGGCTCCGCGCGCCGACCTCGACGAACTTGGGCGTCTCAAGGATTGGGTCGATCAGCGGACGCGGCCAGACGCCAAGGTTTGCGGGCTCGGCTCGAGCTACACGTTCAGCGGTCAGCTCATCGGCGAATTGTGGCAGCTTCGCCCGGAGCAAGGCGCCAGCAGGCGCGACCTCGGGGTCACGATGCCGGATGTCGATACGGTCGAGGGACCGCCATCAGCGGATCTCAAAAATTGCGCGATTATCATCGTCGGCGATCCGATCCAGACCCACCTCGATCCCAACTATCAGCAGACGGTCGTCGTGCCGTCGCGCGAAATGCTGAGGGGCCAAGGGATCGGCGCCAAGTTCCGCCGCACCGGCGAAGTCTTCCACCTGGAGAATGGCGTGAATGCGGTGGTGTTCGAGCGCCTGGCGCCGCTGGACGATGCGGACATTGCCGCGCTGCAGGCTCGGTGGCGCGCGGCCCGCGCAGCGTTGGGCTTCTAGGAAGATCGGAGCCGGCAGCGGCCCTGGGATTCTCTCGAATGTCGCCGTCAGGGTTTCCCGACGCGCGCCGTCCGCAGAGTATGCTCGGCGATCATGAGCTCTTCGTTGGTCGGGATGACAAAGACAATCGTCGGCGAATTCTTGGCGCTGATGATCTGGGCGTTGACGCGGTTCGCTTCGGCGTCGATATGGATGCCCATCCATTTCATGTCGGAGAGCACGGCTTCGCGCACTTTCCACGAGTGCTCGCCGATTCCGGCCGTAAATACGATCGCTTCAGCGCCGCCGACCGTCGCGGCAAGCCCGGCAAGCTCGCGCCGGATGCGCGAGACGAAATAGGCGATGGCGTCGCGCGCGGCCGGGCTGGTTGACGCCTCGAGCTCGCGCATGTCCTGCGACAAGCCCGACATGCCCTTGAGGCCGGAGTTCTTCCACAAGAGGTCGGATATCTCGTCCGCGCTCATCTTCTTTTCGGCCATAAGATAGAGCACCACGCCAGGATCGAGCTGTCCGCAGCGGGTGCCCATCGCGAGACCGTCGAGCGCGGTGAACCCCATGGTCGACGCGACGGCGCGGCCGTCGCGGACCGCGCACATCGAGGCGCCATTGCCGAGATGGGCGATGATGACGTCCTCGCGCGCGATCTGCGGCGCCATCGTGCGCAGCTTTCGAGTGATGAATTCATAAGAAAGGCCGTGAAAGCCGTAGCGGCGAACGCCCTCATCGTAATAGGAGCGCGGCAAAGCGTATGTGTCGTCGATGAAGGGATGGTTGCGATGGAAAGCGGTGTCGAAGCAGGCGACTTGCGGCGTCGACGGGAAGGCCTTCATCGCCGCTTCGACGCCGGCGACGTTGTGCGGCTGGTGGAGCGGCGCGAGCGGAATAAGCGCTCGCAGTTTCGCGAGCGTCGGGTCGTCGATCAGGACCGGCTCGGCGTATTGCGGGCCTCCGTGCACGATGCGATGGCCAACCGCCGCGATCGAAGAATCGTAGCCCGCCTTCTTGAGCCAGTGGAGAATGGAGCCCATCGCCGCCACATGATCGACGCGGGCGCCCGAGCACTCGAAAGTGAGCTCGGCGGTTTCGCCCGAGGCTGTGTTGACCGCGCCTTTCGCGGTCGCGCCGATGCCCTCGATCTGCCCGGAGGCGAGCAGGTTCGGCTCGCCTCCATCGACGAGGCGGAACGCTGCGAATTTAAGCGACGACGAACCCGCGTTGAGCGTCAGGATCACCGAATCCAAGATGCGTCACTCCGCCGCCTTGGCGACCGTCGGTTCATCGCCGAACGCGCGGCCCTTCCTGGCACCAGCATTCGTAAATTTACGCCAGCGCGCGTGAGACGAGCCGAGCGCGATCGTTATCGGCTCGGCTCGTCAACATGACTGGCGCTTTGGCCCCTGGCGCCAGTCCCGCCGCTTCCGCCCGCGCGACGAAGGCAGGGAGCACTAGCACATTGGCAGAGTAGAGGGCCAGCGAGGCGACAAATTGGCGCCCGGCCTCGATTGCGCGAGGCACACGATCAATTGAACCCAATGACAGCGGAACGAAGCGCCGTCGCAGGCGCCTGAGTCGTGCGCACATCCGGAAGGCCACGCCTCGCACGGGCACGGTTCAGGACCTCCAGACCCGACTTGATTCTGCCGCGACTATGCTGTCTTAAGCTGCGGCCCACGGGTCGCCGCCCCGCGCCCGAAGCGCCGGGACCCATAGGGCGTCGAGACGGCGCCCAGCTGAAGACGGGTCACACACGATGAACTTTTCCCAGCGTCTGACCTTTCTGTTCTCGGCGCCGATGTTCGACGCCGACGACCTCGAGGGCCTCAGGGTCAACCAGATCATAACCGCCATCGAGCGGATGGGATTCCAGATCATCAAGGCGCGGCGCGTCGAGGACGCTGAAATCGCGGTGCAGACCGACGCCGCGATCGGCTGCATGGTCGTCGACTGGGGCAAGAAGGGGATCGAGGGCAAGGCGGCCTCGCTCATCAACCTGATGCGCAAGCGCGGCCTCGATATGCCGATCGTCGTTCTGGTCCGGCGCAAGCGCTTCGAGGATATTCCGGTCGAAGTGCTCGACTTCATCGACGGCTATGTGTTCCTGGCCGAGGAGACGCCCGAATTCATCGCCCGGAACCTCGTCTCGCGCCTCAAGCAATATGCCGACACGCTGAAGACGCCGTTCTTTGGCGCTCTCGTCGACTTCCAGGAAGAAGGCAACCAGTTGTGGACATGCCCAGGCCACAACGGCGGCGTCTTCTATAGCCGCAGCCCAATCGGCCGCATCTTCGTCGAGCATCTGGGCGAGGCGGTGTTTCGCGACGACCTCGACAATTCGATCCTCGAACTCGGCGACCTCCTGACCCACGAAGGCCCGGCGCTTCAGGCGCAGAAAGAGGCGGCCGTCATCTTTGGCGCCGAGAAGACCTATTTCGTGCTCAACGGCACCTCATCGTCGAACAAGATCGTGCTCACCAATCTGATCGCCGAGGGCGACCTCGTGCTGTTCGACCGCAACAACCACAAGGCGGCGCACCAGGGCGCGCTCCTGATGGGCGGCGCGATCCCGATCTATCTCTCGACCGATCGCAACGCCTATGGGCTCATCGGCCCCATTCGTCCTGATGATCTCGACGAGACCAGGATCCGCGAGCGCATTCGTGACAACCCGCTGGTGACGGACAGGGAGGCGTGGAAACGCGAGCGTCCGTTCCGCGCCGCGGTGATCGAACAATGCACCTATGACGGCACGATTTACGACGCCGAACGCATTGTCGAGCGCGTTGGCCGCCTTTGCGACTACATCATGTTCGACGAGGCCTGGGCGGGCTTCATGAAGTTTCATCCGCTCTATGAGCGCCGGTTCGCGATGGGCTTGCGCAATTTGGGCGAAGCCTCGCCCGGCATTGTCGCCACCCAGTCGGCGCATAAGCAGCTCGCGAGCTTCTCGCAGGCGTCTCAGATCCATGTGCGCGACCGGCACATCAAAGGCCAGCGCCGGCGGGTCGAGCACCGCCGCTTCAACGAAGGCTTCATGCAATTCGCCTCGACCTCGCCATTCTATCCGCTGTTCGCTTCGCTCGACGTTGGCGCGCAGATGATGAAGGGCCGATCGGGGGAAGTCCTATGGGACGACGCGATCCGTCTTGGAATTGAATTGCGCAAGAAACTGCGCGCCGTTCGACGCGAGTTCGAGGAGAAGGAGCGGGACCCGGCGCGGCGCTGGTTCTTCGACCCCTTCGTGCCGCAGCGCGTCTCGATCCGCGACGCTGCGCTCGAGGGCGCGACCCACGATGTGCCGTGGGAGAACGTGTCGACGGAACTGCTCTCTCGTGATCCGCGCTACTGGGCGCTTGTACCCGGCGAGGCCTGGCACGGCTTTCAGGCGCTCGAGGCGGGTTTCGCGATCACCGATCCGGCCAAGCTCACCTTGCTCACGCCGGGCTTCGACCGCGCGACCGGCGCCTATGAAGCCCATGGCGTGCCGGCCCCGGTCGTCGCCCAATATTTGCGCGAGAACCGGGTGGTGTCGGAGAAGAATGATCTCAACTCGCTGCTCTTCCTGTTGACGCCGGGCGTCGAGTCGAGCAAGGCGGGAACGCTCGTTTCGTCGCTGGTCGCCTTCAAGCGGCTGCATGACGACAACGTCCTGCTCGACGACGCGATGCCAGAATTTGTGGCGAAACGGCCGACGCGCTATCGCGGCAAAAAACTCAAGGACCTGTGCGGGGAAATGCACGCCTTCTTCCGCGATTCTGGCGTGAGCCAATTGCAGATGGCACAATTCGCCGCCAAGCATCTGCCGGAGGCGGCGATGACGCCGCGCGAAGCCTCGCGCCATCTGGTGCGCAACAATGTCGACTATCTGCCGCTTCATGAACTCGATGACCGGATCGCGACGACGCTGTGGGTGGTCTATCCGCCCGGCATCGCGACGATCGTTCCGGGCGAGCGGCTGACCGAGCGCGCGCGCCCGATGATCGAGTACCTCAAGATGTTCGAGAAGAGCGCCAACGTGTTCCCGGGCTTCGAAGCGGAAGTCCAGGGGCTATACCGCGAGGTCGACGAATCGGGAGCGATCCGATTCTATACCTACGTGGTGCGCGAATGACGGATGAAAAGAAGCGACGATGGACGCCAAGCTGAACGGTTCTTCCGACGCCCATGAGGCTGCGCGCGAAGACGTAACGCCTGTCCGGGTGCGCGACTCGCGCGACACCGACGTCCCGGCGATGCTCGCGATTTACCTGCACCATATCCGGCGCGGGGTGGATCCTGGCGTTGACGGCGATTTCGAGACCCCTGACGCCGATGATCTCAAGCGGCGCCGCCGCTCGATGAACAACCGCAAGATGCCGCATCTGGTGGCGGAGCAGGCGGGAACGGTTGTCGGCTACGCCTATGCCGTGCCGTTCCGCAAGCGGCCAGCTTATCGCTATACGGTCAAGCATTCGATCTACGTGCGCAGCGACCGGTTGCATGCGGGGATCGGGCGTCAGCTCATGACCGCGCTGATCGACGCCTGCGCCGCGGCGGGCTTTCGTCAGATGATCGGCTATATCGACGGCGCCAATGTCGCCTCGATCAAGCTGCATGAAAGGTTCGGCTTCCGCCAGGTCGGCTACCTGCCCGCGGTCGGCTATAAATTCGGTCGCTGGACGGATTCGATCATGATGCAGCGATCGCTCGGCCCCGGGGCGACCGAACCGCCCGCGGCCTAACCAATCGGTGCGTCCGGCATGAAAGGCATCCGTGCGCCGCTCATCGGCCTCGTTCTCTTCCTCGTCCATCCGGCGCTTGCGTTCGAGCGGCCGCCTCCGCCGCAAGTTTTGTTCGGCGACCTCTACGCGGACGTCGAGCTTGGACAAGTCTTTCCCGACAGCAAGGAGTTCGCCGACGCGACGGCGAAGTCCCCGCCGCCCGAGATCCTGGCGCTCTACCATGCGCAGAAGCCGAATTCGCTCGAAGGGCTGAAGCGCTTCGTGGCTACGCATTTCGACTCGCCGGCCCAAGCCGCCACGCCAGCGGCGGTGTCTGAACGGGTCCCCATCCGCCGCCACATCGACGCGCTCTGGACGCTGTTGACCCGGGACGAGCCGACTGTCGCGCCCTATTCTTCGCTGCTGCCGCTGCCGCGGCCATATGTCGTACCGGGCGGCCGATTTCAGCGAGCTCTATTACTGGGACTCGTATTTCACCATGCTTGGCTTGGCGGAAAGCGGCCGGCGGGATCTCCTCGAAGACATGGTGACGAACTTCGCCGATCTCATGGACACATACGGCCATGCGCCGAACGGAACGCGCACCTACTACCTCAGCCGCTCGCAGCCGCCGTTCTTTTTTGAAATGGTCGGGCTCTTGTCTCCTTCAGATCCAGCGGCGGCCTTCGCCCGCTATCTGCCGGAACTCAAGACGGAATACGCGTACTGGATGGAGGGCGCGAACGAGCTAAAAGCAGGCAGCGCCCACCGCCACGCGGTCGCGCTCGAGGACGGGTCGATCCTCAACCGCTATTGGGACGACAGCGACGCGCCGCGCGATGAAGCTTATCGCGAGGATGTCGAGCTGGCCGCCGCGACCCATCGGCCGCCCGAGGAGATTTATCGCGATATTCGCGCCGGCGCCGAGAGCGGCTGGGATTTCAGCTCGCGATGGTTCGCCGATGCGGGAACAATGGCGTCGATCGACACGACCGAAATCATCCCCGTCGACCTCAACGCCGTCATGTTAGGGCTGGAGAATGCGATCCAGGCCGGTTGCGAACGAGACGGCGATCACGATTGCGCCGAGGAGTTACGCCAAGCGCGCCGCCGCGCGGCGAACCGCGATCGATCGCTATCTCTGGGATCCGTCCCGCGGCGTCTATCTCGATTATCGCTGGACGCTTAAGGAGCGCATCGAGCACGTCACCGCCGCCACGCTTTATCCGCTGTTCACGCGCGCAGCCAGCGACGCGCAGGCGGCGTCAGTGGCGAAAACCGTCGAGGCGGAACTCTTGAAGCCCGGCGGGATCGTAACGACGACGCTCGATACCGGACAGCAGTGGGATTGGCCGAACGGATGGGCGCCGTTGCAGTGGATCGCCGTCGAAGGACTGACCGCTTACGGGCAGAAGCAGCTCGCCGAGACGATCGCGTGCCGGTGGATGGCCACGGTCTCGCGCGTCTATCGCTCAACCGGCAAACTGGTGGAAAAATACGACGTGATCGCAACCGACCAGCCGGGCGGCGGCGGCGAATATCCAACCCAGGACGGCTTTGGGTGGACCAACGGCGTGATGCTGAAGCTGATGGCGCTCTATCCAGCCGACGCCGATCTGGCGAGCGCCGACCTTTGTCCCGCCGGGCCGGGCGGGTGAGCGTCCGGCCGCTCGATCACATAATCGCGAGGCCGAGCGAAGCCAGGCGCCACAGGGCCTGCGGGCTAACGAGCGCTTAGCGCCGTTCCTCGAGCTGCCTAACCCGCTGCTCAAGGCGCTGCACAGCCATGGTCAATCCCTCGTAACCGAGTTTATGGGTGTCGCCGAGGCTCGACAGCGCAGCCATCGCGGTCTGGTGTTGAGCCCGAGTGATCTGAAGTCCGTGCCAGACGATATAGACCACGGCGCCGAGCAAAACGACGATGACCCAAATGGCAATGTCAAGCATGAGCAAGCGGTGATTGGTGACGCAGAGTTCGTATTAAGACGCTGTTCAACACAATGACGGAAATGACGACAAAAGTGAAATGATTTGCGATTGAAACGCCGCGAGGTTGGGGTATGTGAGCTGGATCACAGCGCAGGAGCTGTGAATGAGCTACCCAAGCACATTCGACCAAACATGGGAGTTATGTCATGGCGAATGTCCAAAATCGCAGGGTTGTCGTCGTTCATCCCCGCGTCGACGAAGCCTCGAGCGGCAACGCAGGGGCAAATGGAACGGCGCATCGCGATGGCGCCAAGACCGCCAGCGAGACGACGCAGGCGCAGAAACCCTGGCCTGTCGAATTCGGCTGGGATTTCCCGTTCGATTCCCCTAAGCCGACTCGATGACGGAAGATGGAAGGGCGGCTCGAGGCCGAGGGCGGCTGAAGGCCGGCCTTTCCGCCAGTTTGCGCGATAAAGGCTGAGGGAAAAAGCGAAACTCTTCACTGTGCCCGGAAGCGGGCGCCGACGCTCGCAAGATACACAAGACCGGAAAGCGCCGTGATCCAGAATGAGGTTGGCCAGTCGGTGTAATAGGCCAGCGTCAGGCCGCCCCATGCCTCAGCCAATGCGAGACCCGCCGCTAGCGCCACACCGCCGATGAGCCGGCGCGAAAAATTCTGCGCCGCCGCGGCCGGACCGACCATCAGCGTGAACACCAGGAGCACGCCGACGATTTGGGCGCATTCCGCGACCGCGATTCCCACAATCGCCAGAAACGCCACCGAGACGAGGCGAATCGGCACGCCGCGCGCTTCGGCAAGATCCGGTTGCAGCGAGGCGAAGATGAGCGGTCGGGCGATGTAAGCCAGCCCAATGAGGCTGCCGATCGAGAGCAAGGCCAAGGTCAAGAGCGCCGAATTATCGACGCCGAGCACGTTTCCGAACAAGAGCGCCGCCGCCTGCGTAGCCCCGGTGGTGTAGAAATGCAGGAACAGGAGCCCCAAGCCCAACGCGAGCGACAGCATCATGCCGATCGCCACGTCGCGCTCCGCGAGCTTCTCGCCGAACAGTCCCATTCCGATCCCACTGACGAAGGTGAAGCCGACTAGGCCCGCAAGCGGCGACAGACCAAACAGAACCGCTCCCGTCGCGCCGGTGAAGCCGACATGCGACAGCGCATGCCCGGCGAAGGTCTGCCCGCGCAGCACCAGAAAGAATCCGACGGTTCCGGCGAGAAGCGCCGCCATGCCCGAAGCGGCGAAGGCGGTGCGCATAAAATCATATTCAAGCATGGCTGTGAGCGTGGTCATCGTGGCGATGCGCGTCGCGCTCGACGTCGACGTCGCCGGCCATCACGAAATAGCGATCTTTGATGCGCACGACTTCGATCGGCGCGCCGTAGAGGCGCGACAGCACCGGCCCGTTGACGACGTCGTCGACCGCCCCGATCACCGCCTCGCCCGCGCCGAGATAGAGCACGCGGTCGATCGCGTTGACCAGCGGATTGAGCTCATGCGCGCTGAACAGAATCGTAACCTTCAAATCGTCGCAAACGCCCCTTGCGGTTTCAACGACGCTCTTCTGATGCGCCGGGTCGAGCGAGATCAGCGGCTCGTCGAGCAGCAGCAGACGCGGCCTGCCGATGAGCGCCTGGCTCAACAGCACCCGCTGACGCTCGCCGCCCGACAACTCGCCGATCGAGCGCGTGGCGAAATCGCGCGCGCCCACTTCGTCGAGCGCCCAGTCGATCTCGCGCCGCATCGCTTTGTCGAGTGTGACGAAGCCGAAGCGGCCGCCGATCGCGGCGCTGGCGACGACGTCCCAGGCGGTCAGCCTCAGGCCCGCGATCGTTCCGCGGAGTTGCGGAACGTAGCCGATCGCCGCGTTGCCGCGGGTGACCGGCCGGTCGAAGACGCTGATCGCGCCCGAGGCGACAGGAATGAGGCCAAGCGCGGCGCGCATGAGCGTCGTTTTGCCGGCGCCGTTCGCGCCCAGCACGCCGACGAATTCCCCCTCCTCGACTGCAAAGCTGGCGGCCGAAAGGACGTTCCGGCCGCCGAGCCTGATCGTCACATGGTCGAACTCAAGCGCGCTCAATTACGCCCCGCCCGAGAGCGCCTTGTCGAGCGCGTTGAGCTGCCCCATCATCCAATCCTGATAGGTTGAATTCGGTGGTTCGGTCTCCGAGACGCCGACGACCGGTATGTTATTGTCCTTGGCCAACTGCACCAGCTTGCCGACCGCCGGCTCGCTCGCTTGGGCGTTATAGAGCATCGCCTTCACTTTCTTGCCCTTGAGGTCGTTCTCGAACGCCGCCACTTCGGAAGGCGTCGGCTCGGCGTTGTTCATGACGGCGAGCGCGTATTTCTCGTTATGGACCTTGAGACCGATGAGGGCCGCCTGATAGCCGAACACCGGTTCGGAAGCGGTGACCGGCTGACCGGCGTAGGACTTGCGCATCGTGGCGATCTTGTCGTCAAGGGGTTTGACCGAATTGAGGAACTTAGCCTCCCCCTGGGCGTAGTCCGCCTTATGCGCCGGGTCGACGGCGATGAGATCGGCGACCAGCGCTTTGGCGGCGGCCTTCATATAAGCCGGATCGTACCACAAATGCGGATTGTCGCCCGCCTTGTGGCCGACCAACCTTGCCACGATAATCTCCTTGCGGTCCGGCGCTTTGTGGGCGCTGAGGAGCTTCTCCATCCACGGGTCGTAGTCGACGCCGTTGACGATGACGATTTTGGCGTCGCTCATCGCCTTGGCCGTGTCCGGGCTCGCCTCGAACAGGTGCGGATCAGTGTCCGGATCGCTGAGAATGCTGATCACCGCGACATTCGCGCCGCCGATTTGGCTCGCGAGGTCGCCGTAGAAATTTTCCGCTGCGACGACTTTCACCGGATCGGCCAAAGCGGGCGCGCTTAAGCCGCAGATCGCGATCGCCGCGATAACATGGAGCTTGTTGATCATGGGACACAGGCCTCCTGTCGATTGAAGCGCAAGATTGAGCGCGAGCGGGCACTGTTATGTTATATCCTATAGGTGGGCAAGCCCAAATCGCAATCTTATATCATTTCGGGGCTCTGACCCGTGATATGATCGAAATCGCAATGAGCAAAAAGACACGATCGACGAGAAATTCGGCCTTGCGCGCCAGCGCAGCGCGATGGCGAGCGGAGGTAGAGAGCGCGTGCGAGCAGCAAGGGCTTGCTTTTGACCCCGCTTCGCCATCAGGTTCTGGCCATCCTGGCGGAAAGCTCAGCGCCTCTCGGGGCCTATGCGATCATCGACCAGCTTTCGCGGCGGGAAGGCAAGCCGATCGCGCCGCCGACCGTCTATCGCACGCTCGACTTTTTTCTCGAAAATGGGTTCGTCTACAAGATCGAGAGCCGCAACGCCTACGCGCCCTGCGAGCACCTCGGCCACGCGCACCACGGCGCTCTGCTCTTGTGCGAGAAGTGCGGACGAAGCGACGAGATCGAAGACGTCAAGCTCGACGGGCTGTTGCAGGAAGCAGCCGCGCGCGCCGGCTTCTCCCCGCATCGGCAGATGGTCGAACTCGTAGGCTTATGTCGCGACTGCACGGCGCAGAGCGGCGACAGGGCCGCCGCCGTTTCCGCAACAACCCTCTGACAGCTTCGTAAGGCCGCATCCCACGCCTTCGCGCGCGGATCGGCGTAATTCGGTGGACGAAACTAAAAACCAAGGACAGGACAAATACACCATACAATACATCTAAATAATCCTACAAAATAACCCCTAACCGCGGCGCACTACCCACCCCCGGAGGCTTAGGCGATTTTAGCTCAGTCGCGCCGCCGCCATGAAGTCCACGAACAACCGGATTCGGGGCGGCGTCGGCTGGCCCGGCGCGAATGCGGCGAAGAGCTCTATGCCGTCGGCGCTGGTGTCGGCGAGACATTCGACGAGGCGTCCAGCCTTTAAATCCTCGGCGACGTCCCAAAACGCCTCCAGCGAAAGACCCCTGCCTTCGAGCGCCCACCCGTGGAGCACGTCGCCGCTGCTGCTGGATAGCGAGCCGCCGACCTTGACCTCCTCGACGCCGCTATCGGTTCGGAAGCGCCATCGGTCGTGCAGCCGATGGCGGCGGGCAAGCCGCAAACACTCGTGGCCGGAGAGATCGGCGGGCCGTTGCGGCGGTCTATGCGCAGCCAGATAGAATGGCGCGGCGCACAGCACGCGCCGCGTCGACGCAACCTTTCGCGTGATAACAGCGGGATCGTCGGGACGGTCGATTCGAAGGGCGACGTCGATTGCGTCCTGCTCGGCCTCGAGGCCCGCGTCAGAGAGCACGAGGTGCGCTTGCAGCCTGGGATGCCCCGCGACGAATTCGGCGAGCAGCGGGGCGATTTTGCGGCGACCGAGCTCCATCGGCGCTCCGACCTTGAGCAGCCCGCGGGCTGCCGAGCCGCGCGCGGACACCTCAGCTTCGACGTCGCGCAGGTCTGCCAACAGGGTCCGGGCGCGCTCGTAATAGAGAACGCCTTCCTCGGTCAGACGAAAGCGTCGGGCGCTCCGCTCCGCGAGGCGAACGCCCAGGCGCGTCTCGAGCGCCGCCAGCCGGCGGCTGACCGCGGGCGGCGAGGAGCCGAGCGCAAGCGCGCCGGCAGATATGCCGCCGGCCTCCACGACCGCGCGAAAGAGCTCGACGTCCCCAACGACGTCTGCCAAGCGTGGCGTCCTTATGTTTCCGGTAGATGGAAACATAGCATCCTTTTCTGCCTCTTTCCAGGGGCTCCTGTGCGCGATCATGTTCTGTAGCGGAAAACACACTCGTAAAGAAAACACGCTCGTAAAAAGGAGCCTGCAATGCGCGCGATACGATTTGAGGCCTTCGGCGATCCGTCCGTTCTTCATTTGGAGAGCGTGCCTGACCCGACAGTTACCGAAAACACGGCGTTGGTGCGGGTCATGTCCGCATCGATCAATCCGAGCGACGTCAAGAACGTCGCCGGCGCTATGAAGCAGACGACGTTGCCGCGGAGTCCGGGGCGGGACTTCGCCGGGGTCGTGGAGAGAGGTCCGGCCGGATGGATCGTCGCCGAGGTCTGGGGCACCGGCGGCGACGTAGGCTTCACCCGCGACGGAACGCATGCAGAACTCATATCCGTCCCGGTGGCGAGCCTGCGGCGGAAACCCGAGCGGCTCACTTTTGACGACGCCGCGGCGGTCGGCGTCAATTATATGGCCGCGTCGTGCGGTATCGAGGCAGCGGGTCTCAAGGCCGGCGAAACCGTGCTGCTGATCGGCGCGGGCGGCGGGGTGCGGAGCGCCGCTGCGCAAATCGCCCAGCGCCGAGGCGCGCGCGTCATCGCAGCTGAGAGACGCGCCCCTCGTCCGGACGCGCCAATCCTCGGCATCGCCGAGACTTTGATCATCGACGCAAAGGACCTGCCCGCGGAGGTCCGTGCGGCCACCAAGGGCAGGGGAGCGGATGTCGTGTTCGATATGGTGGGCGGAGTCACGTTCCGCGGCGCCATCAACAGCCTTGCGCGAGCAGGCAGGCTGATCGAGATTGCGTCGACTGGCCAGCGGGAAGTGAGTTTCGACCTCGTCGACTTCTACCACAATGAAGGGAGGATCATCGGCGTCGACACGCTGAAGTACGATCTCATTGCGTCCGCGAGAGTGCTCGACGCGCTGACCCCGGGATTCGTCGCCGGCGATTACCGCGCCGCGCCGATCGCCGGTGTCTTCGGACTTGGCGAAAGCCAAGAGGCCTACCGCGAGGTGGGCGCCGGCGCCGGCGGGCGGGTCGCGCTGCACCCGCAGGAATGAGGAGCGAGCCATGCTCGGCTTTTTGATCTCTCTTCTCATGGGTCTCGCCGTCGGCGTTGCCTACGGCCTTGTGCAGGTCCGTTCGCCGGCGCCGCCGCTGATCGCTCTTGTCGGACTTTTGGGCATGGTGCTGGGCGAGCAGGCGCTCGACTTGGCGAGGAGCCATTTCGCGCCGCCCGCGCAGGCCTCCAATCACACGCAGGGACGTTCCTGAACGGACCCGGTCAATGGACCGACACGATTGTTTGCGAGGATGGAAAAAGGTGGATTGTCTTGGATGCGCAGAACCGAGGACGGCCGGCACATCGGCCGTCCCTGTCGAGAGCTCCTTGCCGACCGCTCGCGAAGAAGCCAATGCCCCTCCAGCAGAACGAGGCGCCAAATGTCTCCGAATCAAACCGACAAAGACGAGACGGCGCAGGGAAAGTCGGCGCGTTTCGATGTCACGGCCATCGCCGCCAGCTTTCCTCCGACGGCGGCCACTCTTTTGATCGACCGTTACCTGACCAACCGAGAGGCGGCCAGCGCTCGCATCTTCCGCGTCTATAAGCCAACGCCGCCCCATTATCATGCGACCTGTGACGAGTATCTCTTCGTCCTCTCGGGACGCGGGACTTTCTGGATGGAAGATCCGACGACCAAGGCGGAATTCGCCCCAGGAAACTTACTCTTCTTCGAGCGCGGCACAGTGCACGCGCTGCCGGACCTTGTTGAGGAGCCGGTGATGTTCCTCTCCGTGGACACCCCGCGTCGCGAGCCGACCGACATTATCTTCGTCAACCCCGAAGACGGCACGCCCGCCACCTTCATGGCCCGCAACGCTCCGCGATAGAAACCTCGTCAGCCCTGGCCGAGCCGCCTCAGCCAGGCACGCGCCTGGCGGCGCACGTTGGCCGGCGCGGTTCCGCCATAGGATGTCCGGCTCCTGACCGAGCGCTCGACCCCAAGCACGCCGAACGCGTCCTTGGTGATCCGCGGCTCGACGCTCTGCATCTCGTCGAGCGTGAGCTTCTCGAGCGCGACGCCGCGCTTGGCGGCGAGCGCGACGATGCGGCCGGTGATGTGATGGGCGTCGCGGAACGGAATCTTGAGCGCCTGCACCAGCCAGTCGGCGAGATCGGTGGCGGTGGCGTAGCCCGCGCCGGCCGCCGCCTTCATGCGCTTGGGCTCAGGCGCCATGTCCTCGACCATGCCGGTCATCGCGGCGAGACAGAGCGCCAGCGTATGGAACGCGTCGAATGCGCCTTCCTTGTCCTCCTGCATGTCCTTGGAATAAGCGAGCGGCAGGCCCTTCATCACCGTGAGCAGCCCGAGGAGCGCGCCGAAAATGCGCCCCGTCTTGCCGCGCACGAGCTCGGCCGCATCGGGGTTGCGCTTCTGCGGCATGATCGACGAGCCGGTCGAGAAGGCGTCGGAGAGCCTGACGAACCCGAACTGCGGCGTTGTCCACAGCACGATCTCCTCCGCGAAGCGCGAGAGATGGGTCGCCGTGATCGCCGCGGCGCCAAGCGCCTCGAGCGCGAAGTCACGGTCGGCGACGCTGTCGAGCGAATTGGCGGTCGGGCGGTCGAAGCCCAGCGCCTTCGCGGTCATGTCGCGGTCGATCGGGAACGAGGTTCCCGCCAGCGCGGCCGCGCCGAGCGGACATTCGTTGAGGCGCTTGCGGGCGTCGCCGAAGCGTCCCGAATCGCGCCCCAGCATCTCGACATAGGCCAGGAGATGATGGCCGAAGGTGACCGGCTGCGCCGACTGGAGATGGGTGAAGCCGGGCATGACCATCGCGGCGCTGTCGAGCGCGCGGGCGGCGAGCGCGCGTTGCAGCCCAGCGATCTGGACCAGGATCGCGTCGATCGCATCGCGCACCCAGAGGCGGAAGTCGACGGCGACCTGGTCGTTGCGCGAGCGCGCGGTGTGGAGGCGGCCGGCCGCCGGGCCGACGATTTCGGCAAGGCGGCTTTCCACGTTCATATGGATGTCTTCGAGCGCGCGCTTAAACGAAAACGTCCCTGCCTCGATTTCGCCTTTGACTTGCGCGAGACCCTTGGCGATCGCCTCGGCGTCGGCGGCTTCGACGACGCCCTGATGGGCGAGCATGGCGAGGTGGGCTTGCGATCCCGCGATGTCCTGGGCGGCAAGCTTGCGGTCGAAGTCGATCGAGGCGTTGATCTCCTCCATCGCCTCCGCCGGGCGCCCGGAAAATCGGCCGCCCCACATCGTGTTGCTCATGCGCGTCGTCTCGGATGAAAAGGAAAATGACGAATATCGATAACCCGCCGCGCCGGCGACGTCTTATGATCCCCGTTCTGGGCGCGCTGGCATTGGTTGCGGCCGGCGCCGTCCTATACGGGACGGTCGCGCCGGCCGGCAAGGCTGCGAGCGATTGCCCCGCCGACTCGGCCAAGCTTGCGGCGAGGCTCGCGCCCCTGGCCAAGGGCGAGTTGGCCGCGCTCCAGGTGGAGAGCGAGCCTCGACGGGCGATCGATATCGCTTTCCAGCGCGACGACGGCGGCAAGCTCACCCTTGCCGACTTCAAGGGCCGCCCGATCCTGCTGAACCTCTGGGCGACCTGGTGCATTCCCTGTCGCGCCGAGATGCCGGCGCTGGACCGTCTTCAGGCCGCCAAGGGGGGGCCGGGGTTTGAGGTCGTGGCCGTGAACGTGGACACCGCGAAGCTCGAACGGCGGGCCGCCTTCCTGGACAGCGTCGGGGTGAAGTCGCTCACGCGCTACTCGGATTCGAGCGGGGACGCCTTCGAGACCCTGCATAAAGACGGCAAGGCCCTCGGGCTGCCGGTGACCCTGGTCATCGACAAGGACGGCTGCGAAGTCGCGGCTGTCGAGGGCGGCGCCAAGTGGGATTCGGCCGAGGCGCAGGCTTTGGTCGCGACGCTGAAGGGCGGGTAGGGCGGCGCGGCAATCCCGTAATCCGGTGTCCCGCGCGTCAATTTACCGACTTCTCAAATATCGCGGTCGTGCATCGAGTTGGCTGACGGCGGCGCTGGCGTGTGCGCCGGTTTCCATTAGGCTCCTTCCCTTGGCTTCGGAGGGGACCATGGCGCGTCGTCGTCGTTTGCTCTCATCAATGGTCATGCTGATCGGCGCTGCGATCAGCTTGCAGGCTGCGACGCCGGCGTCGGCAGCCGGCTCGGCGGATGCGAACGGAATACAGATCGACGTCCCGGTCGTTCTCAAGGACGCAAAGGTGGTCTTCAACCTGGATCACCCGGCCTTTGAGGGCGACGAACCGACCGGCTTGGATTTCATGCGTCTGATGCTGGCGCGTTTTCGCGCCGACCATACCAGCGCGCAGATCGTGGCGATCTTCCATGGCGACATCGGCTATATGCTGCTCGACAACGACGCCTATAACCGCGTTCGCGGCTCCTCGCACGGCAATCCCTATAAGGATCAGATCGCGGCCTTGATTAGCGGCGGCGTCCAAGTCGAGGAGTGCGGCGAGACCATGCTGGCCAATCACTGGCGCAACGCCGATTTGCTGCCGGGCGCGAAAGTGGACACCGGCGCGATCATCCGCATCGTGCAACTGGTTCAGCAGGGATACGTCCAAATCCAGCCATAGCAGGCGGCGCCATCATTTCGAAACCGCGCGGCTCGAAAAGCGGGACGCGTTTCTGGATGGCGTCGGCGTCAAGACGCTCACGCGCTACTCGGATTCGAGCGGGGACGCCTTCGAGACCCTGCACAAGGACGGCAAGGCCCTCGGGCTGCCGGTGACCCTGGTCATCGACAAGGACGGCTGCGAGCTCGCCGCGGTCGAGGGCGGCGCCAAGTGGGATTGGCCGAGCCGCAGGCTTTGGTCGCGGCGCTGAAGGGCGGGTAGGGCGGGGCGGTCGACCTGCGGATGGCGCCAAGGCGTTTTGAGGGGCATTTACGGTGTTCGCAGGAGGCCGAAAAGGGGCCTGGTAAGTCCAAGTCAGAAGCTCCCTGTTCGGACTCGTTCGCGCCAATACCCGGATGCCCAACAGAGCCGCGAGGAACAGCCGCGCAAGATCGGCCGGGCGCTGTTTCGTCAGAATCGTCCCGTTGCCCCGGCTGCCGCACCTTGGGCCAGGTTGTGGCTTCCCCATGAGCGACGCGCTGCCACGCTTCGCGATCGAGCCAGGACTGAACACTACCCGATCTGGCCAATAAGGCGCCCACGCAGGAGGGCGGATAGGCTAGAGCGCTCTGCATTTGGGTTTACGCGTATCCTGCGTTTCTCACATAGGCGGCGCATTCTTCGGGCGGGTATTGAGCGAGAATGGCAGCGCTTGCGTTGGCGACAGCGTCGTATGTTCGGGCTTCGGCCTTTCGCAGCAAAGTCTTGAACTTGGCGAAGACCTGCTCGATCGGGTTGAGGTCGGGCGAGTATTTGGGCAGGAACACGAGGCGCGCCCCGACGGCTCGGATGGCCTGTCGCACCGCCTTTCCCTTGTGGGAGCCGAGATTGTCGAGGATGACGACGTCGCCCGGCTTGAGGGTGGGCGTGAGAAACTGTTCGACATAGGCGCGGAAGCGTTCGCCGTTGATGGGGCCGTCGAACAGGCAGGGCGCGTCGATGCGGTCATTGCGCAAGGCGGCAAGAAACGTCGCGGTCTTCCAGCGGCCATGCGGAACCTTGTCGACGAGGCGCTGTCCCTTCGGCGCCCAGCCGCGCAGCCGGGTCATGTTGGTTTTCGTCCAGGTCTCGTCGATGAACACCAATCGCCTGGGATCGATGCGGCCCTGATAGGCTCGCCATCGCGCGCGATGGCGGCTTATGTCCGGGCGGTCCTGCTCGCGCGCGACAAGCGTCTTTTTTTAAACGTAACGCCCAGACGGCGAAAGAAGCGGCTCATCATCGAGGTGTCGGATTTGACGCCGCGCTCGCACAAAAGGCGATCGCACAGCGCGGAAAGCGTGATGTCCGTCTTCTCGGTCCGCGCAGCCTGCAGAAAATCACGGTGCGGCATCAGCTTGGACGCCCGATGGCCGCCTTGCCCGACAGGCGCTCGCGAGCCATCCCGTTCAAGGCGTTCAAGCCATTTGATCGCCACGGATTCGCTGATCTCGTAGCGCCGCGCCGCCGCGCGCCGGCTCATTCCGCCCCTCTCCACCGCGTCAATCACGCGATCACGCAAGTCTTGCGAATAAGGCTTCGGCATTCCCTGCTGGCCTCCGCCCAGCCAACAGGTTGAATCAAAATCTCGCTGATTTCGGGAATCCCAACCTCAACTCTAGCCAAAAGCAGCCCGCTCTAGGGCGACTTGCCGTTGGATGCAGGCGGCCGAAACGGGTCTGACGACAATCTATTGCAGATAATCAGAAACCAGGCTAAGCTTGCCCCATGAACAATCCTGCGCTTCCGCATGACCGAAGACCGCCGGCGCCCGTCCCGGCGGTTTCCCGCCGCGGAGAAGGGCGCGAGCAAAACTATTCAGCGAAAAATCCGCGTAACCCATTGACAAGTCTAGATTCGGACGAGAGAATCCAAGGAAATCCAAGAAAATCCAACACCTCTGAACGGGAGTTTTCGAGCCGAAACCGAAAGGGGCCAAGAAAATCCAAATCGACCCCCTCCAATGGCAAAGCGCCTAAGCGGCTTGAACGCGGAAGTCTCGCCGCAGAAGTCCGGCCACGTCCTTTTCCGGGACGGGGCGGCTGAAGAGGTAGCCCTGCGCTTCGGCGATGGTGCCGAGGTTTTCGATCATCCTGAGTTGCTTCGCCGTCTCCACGCCCTCAATCAGCACACTCATGCCGAGCCTGCGGCTCATGGACGAAACGCCCTCCACCAGCACCGACGCGCGTTCCTGAAGGCCAAGCCCCATGGTGAAGGAGCGATCGATCTTGATCCGGTCGAGGGGAAAGCTGAGCAGATAGCTCAAGCTCGAATAGCCGGTGCCGAAATCGTCAAGCGAAACGCGCAACCCTTTAGCGCGCAAGTCCTGGAGCGTGCGACGCGTGTCGCCCCGATCCTCGAGCAGGATCGATTCCGTGATTTCCAGGTCGAGCCGCTCGGGCGCGAGGTTCGCGGCCTTAAGCGCCCCGAGGATCGTCTTTTCAAGATTGCCGCTGCGGAACTGCGTCGACGACAGATTCACCGATACGTTGATCTCGTCCGGCCATCCCGCGCAGGCCTTGCAGGCCCGCCTCAGCATGGCCGCTCCCATCTCCTCCATCAGCCCGATGTCCTCGACGATCGGGATGAATTCGGCCGGCGACACCGGGCCGAGCAGGGCGCTCCGCCAACGCGCCAGCGCCTCGAAGCCGACGATCCGTCTCGTCGCGACGGAGACGATCGGCTGGAAATAGACCTCGATCGCTTCGGTGGCGACGGCCGCGCGCAGCTCGAGCTCGATCAGCCGGCGAATTTGGATCTTGGCGTCCATCTCCTGCTCGAACGCCCTCCATACCCGCCGCCCGTCGGCCTTTGCCGCGTAAAGGGCGATGTCCGCCTTGGAGAGCAGGGCGTCGGGACTGAGCCCGTCGTCCGGAGCAGAAGCGCTGCCGATGCTGGCGCCGACGATCACCTCGCTGCCGTCGATGACCACCGCGCGGTTGATCTCGTCGATGATGCGCTTGGCGAGCTCGTGGGTCTCCAATTGGCCGGGCGCGTGGTGGTGAAGGATGACGAATTCGTCGCCGCCCCAACGCGCGACCATGTCGCTGGGACCGATGATCGCGTGCAGCCGGCTGGCGATTTCGACCAGAAGCTTGTCGCCGGTCCGGTGTCCTAGGCTATCGTTGACCTGCTTGAAGTCGTCGAGGTCGAGGAACATCACGTCAATTCCGGCGCCGCCGGATTGAGTGGAGGAGAGAGCTTCGGCGAGAGCTAGCTCGAACGACCGCCGATTACGAAGATTTGTAACCGAATCGAAATGAGCCATGCGGTCGATTGCGCGGTCGGCGTTTCTCTTTGCCGTTACGTCTTGAACGACCACGACCCATCCGCCCCTGGAATTTGGCGTGATCGTCACCTCGTAGAAGTTCTCGTTGCCGGTTTCGAATTGCATCGAGCATGGAATGCGCCCGCTGTTTCCCGCGCCGAACGCCGCCATCAAGCGATCGGCAGCGTGCTTGGGGACCGCGCCGCGCTGCACGGCGAACCGCAGCAGCGCCGGGAACCTGACGTTGACGATTCGCTTATCCCGTCTTAGTCCCAAAAATTCCGAGAATTTCGCATTCGACACCGCGATTTTCATGTCGGCCGAAATCATGCACATGCCGTGAGACATGTTGTTGATCGCGAAGTCAAACTGGCCGGCGATCTTCTCCGAACTCGGTTCGAAAAGCGATCTGACTGAGCAATATGCCACGCAAACGCGCGGCGGAGCCATGGATAAACATGCAAAGCGGCAGTACGAGCATGACAACAAGGAGAGGGAAAAGGCCGCCCTTGACGATGAACGCCGCCGCGAGCGGAATGGCGATCGCGGCGATTTGCAGTCGAACCCCGTATTGTACAGCGAAATTTCGGACCGCGATGCTCAACGCGTGAAAGATCGCCGTGGAACAAGCAGCGATTAGAACGAACGCGTCGTTCGATGTGTTTAAGGTCGTGAAAGTTAGAAATCCAATGGAGAGAAGATAGGCACAGGTTCCTAGAAGATAGGTGCGCTCCAATGTGTCGACATCCACAAGTTCGCCTGTTTGGAGACGCGCATGGTATTCCCGTGTCAGTTCAAGCCGGCCAGCGGTGACTCCTATAATCGCAGCGGTTGCGAGAGCTGACCCCCAATCCCTCGTAAGGAAGGCGATAAGCATTCCGGTCAGGCTGGTTATGACGCCGCCGTAGATCAAGGACTTGAAGTCGGCGAACATAGACTCAATGAGTCCACGACGCACGTCGGACGGAAGGGCGTCCGAGCGTGAAGCGGGCAAACGTCTAATCATTCCGGCGCGCTATCGGGGGATGGGTCTAAAAGACAGCCCACCACATACATCTTAACAACCAGTGCTATATCTTGCGGTAGCCCGATCGCTAAAGGAATCGCTGAGCCGGTAATCTGGGCTTAGGAAACGCGGCGTAATCTAGTGGATAGAATCAGACACTTCGAACCCTCGGTCTGTCATGCAAGTCGCTGACATGCCTGAGACCGCACGGGACTCTTCCGATTGATTTTAACCACTAGCTTGTGGAGCGATACAAAACGATGAATTCAGGCGAAGCGCCTTCAGAGAGCAGAGAGATGTTGGGTAATGCGCCTTGTTGATGGAGAGATTCTTATAGCGACGCTTGATCGACCCGATTTCGAGCGGGCGCGATGGGCGGTCGATGGATTCGCGGAATGGACGACCTACGAGGACTTTCAGTGTGATCGCGACGGATGGGTGATCGGCCTTGCGAGCGCGGGGCATAGCGCGCGATTTACGCCGGTTTCGCTTGACCACTTCCTGTCATGGAGCGCCGCCGCTGGCGTCGCTCCGACGGTTGGACGGCTGAACGAGTTTGTCGAACTCGTTGAGTCTTTCCGCCGTCATCCGAATCCTGCGTTTACGGCGCGCCTGTCGCACGAATCCAATGGCGCGAGCAGGACGCCGGACGGCCGCTTCTATGTCCCTGTCGACGCCTCTTCCTATTGGGAATGGCTCGACTGTCTCAAGCACAGACCGTCGGATTTGTTGCTCAACGCCTATGCCGGTCTCCTTCTGGAGTTCTGGGCGGAAGGACCGCGCATGCCCACATTCGCCGACGAGCCGGCGGCCAGTTAGTCACGCCGTCTTCGAAAGACGCCTGATCTAAGCGCCGCTGAACTGGTCCTCTGCCTTCCCGCAGATCGCGCGCGCGACGTTTTCAGCGCCGGTGGACGATCGCGAGAACAGGCGCGCCCGCTCGCTTTCGGTTGACTGATAAAAGGGATAGCGGGCGTAGGTGGCGGCTCTACGCGCCCGACAATCATAGCCGAGAAACGCCATAGACCTGTTGAAGTTCGGGTACTCGCGAGGCTCCGACCAAGGAACGCAGCCGAACATGCGACGAAAGAAGGCTTGGTGCTCAACGAGGCAGGCGACGACGGTATAGTCAGCGTCGAAGAAGTCTTGTGCAAGAGACGTTGTTCGAACCGTAATGTACGGCATGATTGGAGAACCAAGCGCGTACTCGGACTTGGTAACGTGCCGCGTCGGGTCAATAATCACCCGCCCGGCCCGCAAATGCGGTTCGACGATATCGCTGAAGGCGCCCATCGCGGGCAGCGGTGCGCTGGGACTCGCCGAAACGTGCAGACGTATCGAACTCGCGAGGTCGCCATCGATGTAAATTCCGATTATCCAAACGTTCGGCGCCTCGTCGAGCGGATCGTGGAAGAGGCCCGAGGGACGCGGCTCGACTGTGCCTGCGCGCATGTAAGCGTCGTGACGCAGTCGATAGATCGCTCGTTTATCCGCTACGGAGTCGGCCCGGCGATACTCGACGCGCTCGAGCAGACGAAAAACTCGGTCTACGAGCGCAAGACCCTGATTTGCCACAGATAACCCCCAATAATTAACAATCCGTGAAGAGACAAGCATAGGTTGTAACAATCTCCTAATCAACATTTCTGTGGGGTTGTCTCAAATTCGGTTTTATGCGGGAGGGGTGCGAGCCGCCGGGATGCCGAGTGCTTAGCTCTTTCCTCGATTGCCCCGTTGGGCGTCGCTTGCAGCGGCCGCGCGAGACGCCGCCGCCAAACCATCGCGCGCCAGCTGGTCCGCGCGGAGGTTCAGTTCATCGTCCGCGTGGCCCTTGACCCAGCGCCATTCGACCTTGTGCGGCTCGGCGGCCGCATCGAGGGCTCGCCAGAGGTCCTCGTTCTTGACCGGCTTTTTGGCCGCGGTGCGCCAGCCGTTGCTTTTCCAGCCGTTGATCCAGCCCGTGACGCCACCGCGCAAATATTGGGAATCCGTGTGCACGATCACCTCGCATGAGCGTTTCAACGACTGAAGCGCCTCGATCGCCGCCGTCAGCTCCATGCGATTGTTGGTCGTAAGCGCCTCGCCGCCCTTCAGCTCCCTTTCATGGCCGCCGTAGCGCAGAACGGCGCCCCATCCGCCAGGGCCGGGGTTGCCGGAGCAGGCGCCGTCGGTCCAGATCTCGACAGGTAGGCTCACCCTATTCGGCTCACCCTATTGAGGCCGTAGTCAGTGGCGGATCTGACGCGCTGGTGGAAGCGCAATTTGTCGCGGTATTCGAGCGGGTTCTTCGGCGCGACCTTTGCGCCTGGCGGCACGTTGAGCCAGTCGACGAGCCGGGTCAGCATGAAACGGAGCGCAGCGCCTCGAGCGAGGAGCGGCAGCGCTTCGATCTCCGCCTCGCCAAGCGGCCGCACCCGCTGATAGGCTGCGATCATGGCTCGCCCTTTGGAGACGTTGAACGCGTTATCGGGTTCGAAACACCACGCGCTCAGGCAGATCGCCAGATCGTAAGCGAGCGCGTCGTTGCAGGCGAAGTAGAAGTCGATAAGACCGGAAAGCTTCTCGCCCAGGAAAAACACGTTGTCGTTAAATAGATCCGCATGGATGACGCCGCCCGGCAAGTTCTTTGGCCAATGAGCCTGAAGGAAATTGAGCTCCGCTGCGGTCTCTTCTCGCAAATTCGGGTCGACCTCGTCGGCGCGGGCTTCCGCCGCCTGAAACAGGGCTGGCCAGCCCATGAGCGAAAGAGCGTTGGCGCGCTTAAGCGGAAAGTCGGAGCCGGCCAAGTGCATCCGCGCCAGCGCCTCCCCGACCTCGCCGCAATGGCGGACGTTGGGACGTCGTATCCATATTCCGTCGAGGAAAGTGACAATGGTCGCGGGGCGCCCCGCGAGTTCTCCGAGCGCTGAGCCGGCGCGATCGCGGACGGGCTGAGGACAAGTGACGCCGCGCTCCGCCAAATGTTCCATGAGACCTATAAAGAACGGCAGGTCCTCGGCTTTGACCCGCTTCTCGTAAAGGGTGAGGATATGCTGGCCGCTCTCGGTGCGCAGCAGGAAGTTGGAATTCTCGACCCCTTCGGCGATGCCCTTGAACGAAGTCACCTCCCCGAGGTCGTAACGCGCCAGAAAGGCGCGTAGCGCATCGTCCGAGACGTCGGTGTAGACAGCCATGTCCCGTCCGTTGAAGCAGCCCATCGAATGAGAGCGATGGCGGATCCGCTTAGCGGCGTGTATAAGACCGGTCAATCGCCGAGCCTCGCCGCCGGTCGAGGGCCCTGAGGCCACACGACTGCGGTCAGCAAATCCGCGCTCCGAGGCGCGGATCCGGGCGGGCCATGACGGTTTGATCGCCGCGTGGATCCCTGGATATCGGCATCCGGAGGAAATCGTTTCGATAGTCGCGCCGCCGGTGCGCTTTGGCGGTGTTAACCGCAATTGAATGGGGGTTCATTCGATGCGCATTGTAATGGTAGGTGCAGGTTATGTCGGCCTCGTTTCAGGGGCCTGTCTTTCCGATTTTGGCCACGAGGTCGTCTGTGTCGAGGTCGATGAGGCCAAAGTTGCGGGTTTGCGAGAGGGTCGCGTTCCGATCTACGAACCGGGCTTGAGCGAACTGGTGCTCGCCAACCAGGCTGCGGGCCGGCTCTCGTTCACGACGAGCCTGAAAGAGGCCGGGCGCGGGGCGCAGGCGATCTTCATCGCCGTCGGCACGCCTTCGCTGGCCGAGGTCGGCTCGGCCGACATGCGTTACGTTCACGACGCGGCTCGCTCCATCGGCGAGATCATCGATGGCTTCACCGTGGTCGTGGTCAAGTCGACAGTTCCGATCGGCGCGGGCGACGAGGTCGAGCGCATCATCGCCAAGCACGCGCCTCAAGGCTCTTTCGCCGTGGTGTCGAACCCGGAATTCCTGCGCGAGGGCGCCGCGATCGAGGACTTCAAGCGGCCTGATCGCGTGGTCATCGGGGTCGAGGACGAGCGCGCGCGCGAGGTCATGCGCGAGATTTACCGGCCCATCGAACGCAACGGCGGGCGGATCGTCTATACGTCGCGTCGCAGTTCGGAGATGATCAAATACGCCGCCAACGTGTTCCTGGCGATGAAGGTGACCTTCATCAACGAGATCGCTGACCTGTGCGAGCGTCTCGGCGCTGACGTTCTCGACGTCTCCCATGGCATCGGACTCGACGACCGCATCGGCCGCAAATTCCTCAATCCCGGGCCCGGCTTCGGTGGGTCCTGCTTCCCCAAGGACACGCTTGCTTTGACCAAGCTCGCCGCTGAAGCCAAAGCGCCGATCCGGCTGGTCGAGACGCTGGTCGATGTCAACGACAAGCGAAAAACAGCGATGGCGGCGAAAATCGTCAGCGCCTGTGGCGGCTCGGTCGCCGGAAAACGGATCGCCGTGCTCGGCCTCACCTACAAGCCCAAAACCGATGACATGCGTGACGCGCCGAGCCTCGTCATCCTGCCCGAGCTGCAAGCGGCGGGGGCACGCGTTGTCGCCTACGACCCGGAAGGCGTACGAACCGCAAAGCCGCTGCTTCCCGGCGTCGAGTTTGCGGACAACGCCTATGCTTGTGTCAAAGGCGCGGACGCGGCGGTCATCGTCACCGAGTGGGACGAGTTCCGCGCTCTCGACCTCGCTCGGGTCAAAGGCAGCTTGACCACCCCGATCATGATCGACTTGCGCAACATTTATCCGATCGAGACAATGAAGGCGCATGGGTTTCGTTACGTCTGTGTCGGCCGCGGGTTCGGCGGGGAGGGCTGAAGTCGGGGTGCAACGCAAGCGCCGCGCCGCGGCGGAGCGCACAGAGCAGCCGTCCCTGACGGAAGCCGCGAACCCTGACAATCGAAGGTCCGCTCATGCCTCCCGCGCGCCAAGCCCGCTCCTGTGTCATCGTCGTCGAAAACTTGCCTGTGCCCTTCGATCGACGCGTTTGGCAGGAGGCCCAAGCGCTCAATCGCGCGGGCTGGACGGTGTCGGTGATCTGTCCGAGCAACGCCGACTTTCCGAAGCCGTTCGAGGTCATCGACGACATCGCAATCTACCGGCATCCGCTGCCGCCCGAAGGGCGTGGCGGCCTTGCATACTTACGCGAATATTCGGCCGCGCTGTTCCATGAATTCCGCCTCTTGTTCAAGGTTCGCCGCGAGCGCGGCTTTTCGATCATTCAGGCCTGCAACCCGCCAGACCTCATCTTTCTCGCCGCCCTGCCGTTCAAGCTCATCGGCAAACGGTTCATCTACGACCAGCACGACGTCTCGCCGGAATTGTTCATCGTCAAATTCGGCAAGAAAGGGCTTCTTTATCGAGCGCTGATGGTCTTCGAACGATTGAGCTACATGACGGCCGACCAAGTGATCACCGCCAACGCGACATTCAAAGACATCGCGATCAGCCGCGGCGGCAAGACGCCGTCGCAGGTCGAGGTCGTCTACGGGGTGCCCGATCGCCAGCGCATCCGTCGTGTCGAGCCTGAGCCTGGGCTGCACGGCGGTCGCAAGTTCGTTCTTGGCTATGTCGGAATCATCAACGAGCAGGACGGCGTCGACCATCTGGTGCGCGCCGTCGCTCATCTCGTCAAGGACGTTGGGTTTCGCGACTTTCGCGCCGTGGTCGTTGGCTCCGGGCCGGCGCTCGAACTGGTCCGCTCGCTTGCCCGCTCGCTCGAGGTCGAAAATTTTCTCTTGTTCACCGGCTATCTCAAAGGCGAGACGCTGCTCGCCCATCTCAGCGCCTTCGACATCGGCGTCATCCCCGATCCGTTCAATGAGGCCAACGACCTCATGAGCATGAACAAGGTGTTCGAATATTGCGCTCTTGGAATTCCGACGGCGTGCTACCCCCTCAAAGAGACGCGGCGGCTCCTTGGCGACGCGGGCGTCTATGCGCCGTCGCCTGATCCTAAGGGGCTTGCCGAGGCTTGCCTCAACCTGATGAAGGACGAGTCCTTGCGCGCGCGCTCCGCGGCGGCGGCGGCCAAGCTTTCGGCGGAGCGTTTCGTCTGGGAGAATGAGGCGCGCAAATATGTCGCGACTTACGAGCGTGTTCTCTCGCCGACGGAAAACGCCTGCTGAACCGGTTCTCATCACCTCAAGGCCATGACCGCGGGCCGCCCATAGAGGACCGCGGGCGACCGGGAAGCGCCTGCGCACAAGTTTACGCGCGCTAACGATTCCCGTGACTTAAGTGCTCTTTTGCGCAACTCTGCAAAGGAGGGCGCGCCGGACTGCGTCTGCGCACAAGTTTATGCGCGCTAATCGATCCCCGTGACTTAAGTGCTCAGTTTTGCGCAACTTGCGTTTTCCGACAGCAACTCCCGCGCCAGCCCCGTTCCAAGTCGACCACGACGAAGACGCGAAGGCGCCCGCGAAGTAGGCTGCCTTTCGACGCAAGCTGGCGCGATCGCCGCGCATGCTCGCGAAAAGCGGGCATCCAGCATGCGTCGCCGATGCCTTTTGCAAGCCGTCTTCGAGCGGCTGACACCCATAAAAGCGAGCGCCAGCACCTTTGCCTGTGGTTTGATGGCTGCCGAGCGCATTGGGCTTTGCCCTACAGCTGCACGCCCTTGGTCAAAGCGCCGTCGATCACCAGGTTCGTTCCGGTTGTGAAGCTCGAGGCGGGGCTGGCGAGAAAGACGATGCCGCGGCCGATCTCCTCCGGTTTCGCCATCCGCCCGGTCGGGTTCAACGAAAGGGCGCTCTCGAAAAGATCGGGCAGGTTCGTTTCGATGTTCTGCCAGATGCCGCCGTCGAAATAGGTGTTGCCGGGTGAGACCACATTGACCCGGATCATCTTCGGCGCGTGCTGATAAGCGAGCCTCTGCGCATAGTGAATGAGCGCCGCCTTCATCGCGCCATAGGCCGGGCCGGTGAAATCGACCTCGCGACCAGAAACCGAAGAGACGATGACGATCGAGGGATGTTTTGATTTCTCGAGATAGGGCAGGGCGGCGGTGGCCGCGTTCACGGTGTGCATCATATCGACGTCGAAGGATTGGCTCCAGGATTCCTCGACATCCTGCGCGGCGAGCGCGGAGACGTTGGCGACCAGAATGTCGATTCCGCCCAGCGCCTGCGCGCTATCGGCGATGAATTTCTGAAGCGCTGCTTTGTCGGCCACGTTGATGCCCGCTCCAAAGGCGTCCACGCCTTTGGTCTTGAGCTCTTTGACCGCCGCCTTCACATCCTCCGCGTTGCGGGCGCAGATGGCGACGCTTGCGCCTTCCTCAGCGAAAATATTCGCAGCAGCGCGGCCGATGCCTTTGGTGCCGCCGGTCACGACCGCGCGCAGGCCCTTCAATCCGAGATCCATGTTCCCCTCCGTGACGTTAGTTTGACGGCAGTTTGTCTTGAGCATCGAGGCGCCCAAAGTTGATCTGGGATCGACCACGTCTCGACGCGCATTCTTCCTGCCTGCGTTAGCAAGAAACAGGCCTCGAACTCATAGAAATTGCAATAGGCGAGGCGCTCCGCCGCGCAACTCCGACGCGCCGTCGTTCGACGGAGGCTTTAAGCGCGGTGTAAGGGGAGCTGCAGTTGGCGATGCGTACTGCGATTGCCTATCCACAGGTCCTGTTGCCGACATGCTGCTCTGCGCTGGCGACCGGAGCGAGCCAGCGCTCGCGTCGCGGCGTCCACAATTCGTAACTCGGCGTGAAGTCCGCCGGCGCATCGTCGAAGGCGCCGACTCGAACCTCGACCTCGTTGGCTCCGTCTACGAGCCCGAACACGGAAGATCCGCACGTCGTGCAAAAGTGACGGTGGTCAGTGGTGAGCCTCCAGCTTCGAGTTTCGCCGGTCACCGATACTTTGTCCGACGGCCAGACCGCAAAGAAATTGCCGAGCGAGCCGGTCTCCTTTCGACACACCAGACAGTGGCAAAGGCCGACTCGGAGCGGCTCGCCGGCGACCTCGAATCTTACCTGGCCGCAGTTGCATCCGCCCGTTCGTTTTCGCATGTCTCACCTCGACTCCGGATCAATGAGCCTGCGCTGCCCGGAGCCCTTTCTGCAACAACACGCTCGGTGGCAGGCGTTTGTTCCGGCGAGGTGGGGATGCGCTGCTGCCCCGTGGGGGCGCGACACCAACGTTATAGAGTGCGAGTGGCGGCGCTCGGGCGAGCGACCGAGCTTGCGCGAGGGCTCGGAGCGCGACCGACTGCAAGGTCAGCTGATCGCGGCTGCTATCCCCAGACGAGAAACAGGCCGACGTCGCCCGGCATCCCGCCGGGAAAGTCCATAATTCGGGCCGCAAGATGGAAACCATGCGGCTTCAGATCGTGGCTCCATCGGAGATAAACTTCCGCCGCCTCGCCACGCAACGTCGCCGGCCAATCGGGGTCAGGCACATTGATGGCGCGGCCGCCATCGCTGCACAATTGGCTTGGGAAGCGCAAGAGTTGGAATTCCTTCTGCCCCTGCTCCGCCGCGGTGCGCGCTCGGTGAATGAGATTGCGCCAGCTTTCCTCCGATATGTGCTTGCCGATCAGCTCCGCCGCCTTGTGCTGCAGCTGCTCCTCAGCGTTGTGCCGCTGTTCCTCACGGCGCTGCGCTTCCTTGTTCTCGAAGTTCAATACCAATCGACGAAAATCCGCGGCCTCGGAGGAAGCCTCATCGGGCCCAGTCATCGTCGTGGCCTCCGGTTGGGTTTCATGGGGGGGTCGTTCGAAGCGCCACCTGAGCGGCGCGAGCGCGTCCTCCAGAGCGCGCGCCACAGCGCCCTCCTTGCGCTTGGCGTCGTGATGACCGTCTTCATTCACCAGCGTTCGCAATAAATTCTCGCGGCTGACGATTCCGACGACTTGTCCATTCCGCACTACGGGCACGCGCTTAATCCGGTAGGCGGCGAGCAGGCGCGCGATCTCACCGGTATCGGTGTGCTCCTCGACGGTGACGACCGGCCGCGACATGACGTCGCTTGCGACGCGTTCGGGGCTACGCAAGTTGGAAAGGAAATCGGAGCCAATCGACTCGCCTTCCGCCAGCAACGCCAGCCACCACTCGCGCCGCTCATTGCTTTCGGTTTGGTCACGGCCGATGAGGTCGCCCTCGCTGACCATGCCAATGGGCGCGCCGCTCTTGTCGAGGATCGGAATCGCGCTGATGTGGCTTTTAAGGAGAAGCTGAGCGATATCCCGGACCGGCGTATCCGCGGTCGCCGAGATGACAGGACTCGTCATCACCTCACGCGCGTCCATGGGCGATCACCTCACGCGCATTTCACAGCTGAGACCTTGAACCCCGCGATGACTTGCACGGAACTGCGAACAAAGGAAGGCGGCCGCCGTCCCATGACAATCAGGGCTACTTCTGAGACACTTCCCAATCAGCGCGAGCTGCACGAAGAAAAGCGGGAGCGAGAATTGTCCCGAGGCGACAATGACAAAGGTCGGGATAACGACTTCGACCGATCGGCGAGCGCGGCTGAGTTCCGTCAGGGCCTTGCTTGCCATCAGCAGGGCAGGCTTCCCGAGGCGGAGCGACACTACAATGCGGCGCTGAGGAGCGAGCCCGACCACTTCGAGGCGCTGCACATGCTTGGCGTGATCGCGCTCCAGATGGGCCGCTTCGAGCGCGGAGTCGAAATCATCCGAAAGGCGGTCAGCCTGAACGACAATTCGCCGATCGCTTTCAACAATTTGGCGAAGGGTCTTAAGGACCTCGGCCGGTTCGACGAGGCAATTGTCCACTTTGAGCGCGCGATCGCGCTCGCGCCAAACTTTGTCGACGCAGAGTTCAGTTATGGGACCGCGCTCCATCTCATGAATCGATTTGAGGACGCGCTCGTTCACTTCGAAAAGGCAATCGCCCTCAATCCCAAATTCATTATGGCGCTCAACAACCGCGGGTTGGCGCTTGCGAAGTTGAAGCGGTTCACAGAGGCTCTCGCCAGCTACGACAGAGCCCTCGCGATCCAACCGAATTTCGGCGATGCGCACAACAACCGCGGCAATGCGCTCACCGCCTTGATGCGCTTTGACGACGCCATCGCCAGTTTGGACAGAGCGATCGCCGTCCGGCCGGATTCAGCGGAGGCGCACTGCAATCGGGGCAATGCGCTCCTCGAATTGGAGCGCTTCGACGACGCGGTGGCCGCTTTCGACAGAGCGATTGCGATCCGGCCAGATTTTGCCGAGGCGCATCGCGGCCGAGGCACAGCGGTCGCAAACCTCAATCGGTTTGACGAGGCGATCGCGAGCTTCGACCGGGCGATCGCGATCAAGCCGCGATATGTCGAGGCATGGATTTCCCGCGCCGAGACTTTATTCACCTGCAACCGCAATGACGAGGCTGTCACAAGCGCGCAAGCGGCGATCGATATCGATCCTGATAATGCCCTATGCCGATTTTTAAGCTGTGTTTGCGAGTTGAGAATTGTCTATGAAAACGAGGACGATGTCGAAGCCCATCGCAAAGCTTACGAAAATAAGCTTCGGGCGATCTGCAGCGATTATGTGGCCGGACGGCTGGGAACAAACATGATCGAGGCCATCGCGCACTGCAAACCTTTTTATCTGGCCTATCAAGGCCGCAATGACCGGGATTTGCAGACCGTGTACGGGACGCTGGCCTGTCGCGCGATTGGCGCTCAGTTTCGTCAAGCTCATCTGCCTGCGCCCCCCGAAGCGGGCGAACCGGTTCGAGTGGGCTTCGTGAGCAGCCATTTCTACGCGCACTCGAACTGGAAAATTCCGCTCAAAGGCTGGATGAGCCAGTTGGATCGCAATCGATTCAAAATCTTCGGTTATCATTTGGGTCGACAACGAGACCAGGAAACCGAGGTCGCGGCGAAGCTCTGCTTTCGATTTGTGCACGGCCCAATGCCTCTGGAAGCCTGGCGCGATGAAATCCTCGCGGACGCGCCGCATGTCCTCATCTATCCAGGGCTCCTGATGGATGAACTGTCTCTGCAACTCGCCGCGCAAAGGCTTGCGCCAATTCAGTGCAATTCCTTGGGCCACCCGGAAACCAGCGGTCTTCCAACGATCGATTACTTTCTCACGAGCGACATGATGGAGCCCGCCGGCGCGGCCGAACAATATACCGAGCGCTTGCTGCGCCTGCCGAACATTTCGATCTATTACGAGCCCCTCGCAACGTCGCCGGCGAGGATAGACCGAGGCGAGCTGGGTATGAGGCCGGACGCGCTTGTGTTCTGGTCCGGCCAGTCGCTTTACAAGTTTCTTCCGCAGTACGATTTCGCCTTCGCCAGAATCGCGAAGTTTGTGGGAAACTGCCAGTTCGTGTTCATAAGGCACGCCAAAGAAGCGGCGGTCACGGATCTGTTTCAGCGGCGCCTGGACTCCGTCTTTTCCGAGTTGGGTCTGACGGCTTCAGACCATTGTCTGTTTATCGAAAGTTTGACCACCGATCGCTATGTCGCCGCCATGGGCAATTGCGACATCTTCCTCGACAGCATTGGGTGGTCCGGTTTCAATTCGACCATGGAGAGCCTCGTCCATAATCTGCCTGTCGTGACCTTCAGAGGGCAGCTTATGCGCGGCCGTCACAGCAGCGCCATCATGGACAGAATTGGAGTTTCGGAAACGGTCGCGAACTCCACTGACGAATATGTCGGGATCGCGACTCGGCTGGCTACGGATTCAGAGGAACGCAGGCGAATTAGCCGCAAGATCGATCGGAACAAGCATACGATATACCGTGATCGGGACTGCATTGCGCGGCTTGAGGATTTCATCGCGGATGCGGCGCGTGGACGCATGCCGGAAAGGAGACCGGACTAGTGGATCAAATCTGACGTTTGAATCCGTTTTAGGATTCCGCGGGGACTCGCGGCGTGCGAGTTTGGCGGATGCGAACCGGCATTTCCCTTTCTGTCACATTTGCCGACAGGGCTCGGCTGCGAGCTCTCGTCAAAGACCGCAACGCGTCGCAGAAGCACGTCTGGCGAGCACAGATCGTGCTGCTGACGGCCGAAGGCGTCGGCACGAGCGCGATCATGCGCGACACCGGCAAGTCCAAGACTTGCGTCTGGCGCTGGCAGGAACGCTTCGCCGACCAGGGCTTCGAGGGCCTTCTGCGCGACAAGACGCGTCCCTCGCGCATCTCCAAGCTCGACCCCTCGATCGCTGAACGTGTCGTCACCCTGACGATGCAAGCGCCGCCGGGCGAGACGACGCACTGGACGGGCGTGGCCATGGCCGAGGCGGCCCGCGTCAGCGTCAGTTCGGTCCAGCGCATCTGGCGCGCGCACGGGCTGCAGCCCCACCGCGTCCGGCAGTTCAAGCTCTCCAAGGATCCCGAATTCGTCGACAAGCTGCGCGACGTGGTCGGTCTCTATGTCGATCCGCCGGCGCATGCCGTCGTCTTCTCTGTCGACGAAAAGAGCCAGATCCAAGCCCTCGACCGCACCCAGCCCGGCCTGCCGATCAAAAAAGGCCGCGCCGGAACCATGACCCACGACTACAAGCGGCACGGGACGACGACTTTGTTTGCGGCGATGAACGTCCTCGATGGAACCGTGATCGGCCGCAACATGCAGCGCCATCGACACCAGGAGTTCATTCGCTTTCTCAACGCAATTGAGCGCGAGGTCCCCGCGGGCAAGACCGTCCACGCCATCCTCGACAATTACGCTGCTCACAAGCATCCTGTCGTGCGCCAATGGTTGGCGCGCAATCCGCGATGGATCTTCCACTTCACCCCGACCTCGGCCTCCTGGCTCAACGCCGTTGAGGGTTTCTTCGCAACCCTCGTCAAACGCCGCCTCAAACGCGGCGTCTTCCGATCCCTCGCCGACCTCCAAGCCACGATCAATCGCTTCCTCGACAATCACAACGCCCATTCCAAAATCACAACGCCCATTCCAAACCCTTCGAATGGGTCGCCGATCCAGACAAAATCATCGCCGCCGTCAAACGAGGGCATCAAGTGTTAGAGTCGATCCACTAGAGCGGGATGTTTTCAGGTTTGTCCGTAGCCGGCGTTTGTGAAGTAGTTGGCGCACTCTTTGGCGGAGTAGGCGTCGAGCAGTTCGCCGATGGCGGTGACGACTGTCTCGAGGGTTCGCGCCGCCGCTTTGCGCAAGAGATGCTTGAACTTGGCGAAGACTTGCTCGATCGGGTTGAGATCGGGCGAGTATTTGGGGAGGAAGAACAGCTTCGCCCCGGCTGAGCGGATGGCTTGGCGAACCGCCTCGCCCTTGTGGCTGCCGAGGTTGTCCATGATCACCACATCGCCCGGCTTGAGCGTCGGGGCCAGCGCTTTCTCGACATAGGTTCGAAAGCTTTCGCCGTCGATCGGACCGTCGATCAACCACGGCGCCTCGATGCGGTCGTGACGGAGGGAGGCGACGAAGGTCATGGTTTGCCAATGGCCGTGAGGAACCTTGGCGACCAGCCTTTCGCCTTTCGGCGCCCAGCCGCGCAGCGGCTCCATGTTGGTCTTCGTCCATGTCTCGTCGATGAACACCAGGCGCTTGGGGTCGATGCCGCTCTGGCGCTTCGTCCATTGCGCCCGCCGCCGCGCCACGTCAGGCCGATCGCGCTCGCTGGCGACCACGGTTTTTTTTTGAAGCTGAGCTTCTCGGCGTGAACGAAATTCCACACCGACCGATAATCGACTTTGAGCCCGCGCTCAGCCAGTTCGGCCACCAGCCCACGCAAGGTGAAGGCCCCGTCCCGGACCCGCCGCGACAGAAACGTAGCATGCTCGCCAGCAATCGCCTTGGGCTTATGCCCGCCCATCTGGCCAGGCGCGACGCTCCCCGTCTCCCGAAACCGCCGCACCCAATTGATCACCGTGCTCGGCGCGACCCCAAAGCGCGCCGCCGACTCATGCCGCGACAGCCCCTCTCGCAAAACCGCCCCCACCGCGCGCTCGCGAAGATCCATCGAATAAGGCTTGCCCATCCATGCTGGCCTCCTGCCCAGTCAGCACGGTGAATCAGAATACGCCCAATTCGGGAATCCAAACCGATTCTGCCCAAAGTCATCCTGCTCTAGCAAGTAAAGGCTCTCTGGTCCTCACCGATTTGCAAACCCATTAATTTCATCGAACCGCCTTTTGCGACGGGTAAGTACTGACTAGTAAAAACGGTTGGTGTGACAACGCTCTCTTCCGTCATGCGCGCCGTCAAGTCGCGCCACACGGACGCTGAGCGCGTGAGCACGCCGGCGTAATCCCTTCCACCCAAATAAGACTTGCGCCGCCGATCGCGTCGGATCCATAGACTGACGCAGCTTTCCAACGTCGACCGCCATAAACCAGTCCGGCCAGTTCAGGGACAGCGAGCGGCTGGTACTCATCCGCCTGCCCAACAGCGCGCCGCGCTTGAACGTTTCGCCGAATGCGGCGCGCGTTGGATAGCGGGCAGGTAGGTCACGGACCGCAGACGGCCGTGTACCTTCCCTCGGAGTTGTCAGTGCTACGAATAACGTGGCATCGCTGGGGCGTCGCGGTCGCGGAGAGCGGCTCGCTCAAAACCGAGCCGATTGCGGAGAGCGGACCACTCGAAGCCGGGCCGCTCGCGGGAGCGGAGGGGCCCGTGGATCCAGAAGAGTTCGCGTACCCTTCAACAGTTACCGGCGCGGAGCCCGCAGGCGCGCCCGTGACTGTATCTTGGGCGGCGGCTGGAGTGGCGAATACGACGGCGCAAACCGCGGCCGTCGACAGGAACGTCAAGACTAAGCGTTTCATTTGAGTATCTCCTGTGATTACGACAGTCCTTCCGCAGTTGCATTGATTCCTGGATTGCTCTGCAGATAAGAAGCGAGCCAAGAACAATACGCAGATTGGCTTTCTGTCGCTTCGTTATTTCAATGACCGCGCCCGGAGTTTCAATGCTACTAGGTTCGGCCTCGGGCGGTGGACTCTTTGGCGCTCGCAGGACAATGGCGGCTTTGGCGCCAGTTCCGGTCCTCCCGCGGCGATCCCAGGTTCGGTTTGGCTATGGCTTCGCCGGCGCGGGGCCGAGCGGGGGCAGGCTCTTGAGATAGACAGCGATCGCCTGCCTGTCGGACTCGGGCAATTCGGCAAGGTTGCGCACAACCGCCGTCATCCCGGCGCCAAGGACGTCGCCCCCGGGCGTGAAGCCGCTGGTCAGGGCCTCGACAATGTCGGCCTCGGTCCAGTTCAGGAAGTCGCCGCCTCTCAAGTTCGCCGCCTTGCCATGGCCGTCGGGCAAGGGCGCGCCTGCGAGCGCGCGGCTCAAGTCCATCTCGCCCAGAAAGCCCCGCGGCGTGTGGCATTCGCCGCAATGGCCGGGGCCCTCGACGAGATAGCGGCCGCGGTTCCATTGTTCGCTTTGAGAGGGGTCGGGACGAAGGCCCGCATTGTCGAAATAGAGGAGCTTCCACAATCCCACCGCGCGGCGAATGGAAAAGGGAAAGGCGAGCGCGTTCGGCGGCGCCTTGCCCTTGACCGCCGGCAAGGTGTGCAGGAACGCCGCGAGATCGGCGACATCCTTCGGCGTCATGCGCTGATAGGAGACGTACGGGAAGGCCGGGTACAAGTGCCGGCCGTCCGGGGAGACGCCCGACAGAAGCGCGTTGGCGACATCGACCGGGCGCCAGGCGCCGATCCCGTCGACGGGATCTGCGGAGATATTCGGCGGATAGAACGATCCGAACGGCGTCTTGAGTTCAAGCCCGCCGCCAAGCTTTAAAGGATCGTCCTGGCCCGGCGACTTGTGGCAGGACTCGCAGCCGCCGGCGAAGAAAACCAGACGGCCGGCCGCCGGGTCGCCGGCCAAGCCCAGCGATTGCCATTCCTCAGCCGAATAGCGCGGTCGGGGCGCAGTCAGCGCCCAGGCCAGCGCCGCCCCCGCCGCGACGACGACCGCGAGGATGACGGCGATCCACTTCATCCGCACGGGCGAAGTTGAATATCCGCGCGGGCGAATTCAAGTCTCAGCCGCTTTTGGCCTTGTAGATTTCGTGGCACCCGCCGCAATTCTTGAACACGGCCGGCGCGAATTGCTTGAAAGTCGCCTCGTCCGTAATTCCGGCCTGGGCGGCCTGGACATCCTTGGCGAATTGAACGAAGCGGGCCTGGAAGTCCGCCTTGTTCTCCCAGATCGCCGGCAACGCGGCGGTGCCGCCGCCGGTCTTGCTGTTGTCCGGAAACAAAGCCGCCGATTTCGTCGCCCCTTCGTTGAGCGTCTGCAGGGATTCCTTCACCGTCGCCAGATCGAACGGGATCTTGCCTTTCGACATGTCGAACAGTTTCTTCGCGGCTTGGCCGTCGTGTTTCATGAGCGCGCGCCTCTCGGCGATCGGATCGGTGTCGGCCAATACCGCGGTGACGCCGCAAGCCAGAACCAACGCCACAGCCACAAAGCGCTTCATGAGTTTCTCCCCGACAAGAACCCGGTGCTGAACACGGACGCCCGTTTGTTTATTCTGACAAGACAACAATATTCCGACGCGATCGCAATCCAAATCTTCGTGTTCAGGCGCCGAGCGGCGGGTCGCGCCACACGGGGCCCAACGCGGACGCGCCTGCCTTTGATCCTAAGCGGCGTCGCAGGCGGGAGCTAGCGGCGCGAGGAGCTGGATCGGGGCCCCAGTTCAGGCGAGGCGGATCTAGTCGATCGCGGACAGGATGTGGATCGTCCGCTTCGCCACCAGATCCTTGGTCTTTTCCGAGTAGGCCTTCATGTGGGGCGCCGCGACATGAGCCCTCAGCGCCTCGGGGCTCTCCCACAATTCGAGGACGACAAGTGAATCCGGCCCGTATTCAGTCTGAAACGGGCCGACGGTCGCCGCGTCGATGTGCCCGGCATATTCGATGCACCCTTTTTCCGCGTGCACATTGGGAACGTTGGCGCGAAAGGCGGCCAGAAGCTCCTCACGGCGGCCCGGATTGGTGGTGATGATGGCGACGACGCGGATCATTGTCACTCTCTCTTGCTGGTTCGGCTCCCGGCCGGCAGCGCGCACATAACCTCACCCGGTCCGCTTTCGCCAGCGAAAAGGCGCGGGCCAAATTCCGTCCGCGTCAGAGGTCGAGACCGGCGATCGCGTTCGCGAGCCTGGCGCTCGCGTTCATCGCGCCGGCGTGGTTCAAATGCGACCAATTCTCGAACAATTCGTCGTGCGGCGCGAGATCGCCGTAGTTGAGGACGGGACCGAATTGTTTGAGAAAATCCTCATCGCTGACCGTCTGCGGACCATCGAACATCGGCAGGTGGACGAAGACGAGCTGCGCGCCATGCGCTTTCGCCTCGCTAGCGATTTGTTGAATGAAGAGGTGATCTTCGCCGCCGTTTAGCCTGGTGAACAGGCGTGCGACCCGGGTTCGCGGCACTGGCTCCCGCGGCTCAGCGAGGAGGGTTGCGCGCGGAACCCGGTCCTCCATGTCGACCAGCTTGCCATCTCCGATGAAGTTCGTGCTGTAGTCCGTGCGGTTCTGCGCGTAATGCCCGGGATCGAATTGCTTCGAGAGGCCAAACAGTTCGGGAAAGAGATTGGCGCCGAACAGCTTGAGTTTTCGGATTGGGAGATAGGCTAGGTTGTAAAAGTAGTTATGAAGGAAGGGCGACGGCGGGAACACGATCGCCTCCGCAGGGGCGACATATTTGAAAAGGAAATGGCCGAACGGGTAGGGCTGCTCGTCCACCTCGAGGACGACCACTTTCGGCGATTTCGCTTTAAACAACTCGTCCAGGATGGCCCACTGCAGGTCGCGCCCAGCGCCGACCATGGCGAAATTGGCGACATTGGCGTGCTTGCCTTGCTTGGCGAGATCTTGCTCGATCGCGGCGGCGCTGAGGCCGAGCTGCGCGCGGGAAGGACCGACGATGGCGACGTCGATCGGCGTGGGGTCGAAGTGGATCCGCTCGTAGATCCAGCGCAGCCGGCCGTCCGCATCTTGCAGCTGCCATCTTTGATAATCGTTTTCCGGCAGAAGGCAGACCGCCGCGCAAAGGATAAAGGCGACAGCGAGCGCCGCCAGAATGGTGAAAACGAGCTGACCTACGGTCGGCTTTCGCTGCGGAACGCTTGCTGCGCTATTGAGGACACGAGTGTCCGCTTCCGCCCGCATCGCTGTCGGGTTCGCTGGCGTGGCCATGCTTCAGCTATCTCGTCTCCAGTAGAAGCACTTTGAATCGACTTGAATGAGCGGCTCGTTGATGTTGCGCTGCCGGCGAAAATCATCGACCGCTCGTCGACAATGGGTCCAGGCATCCTCGGCATAGTCATCGATGATCGCGTAGCCGCCGACCGACAGCTTATCGTAAAGATTGGTTAGAGCGTCGGTCGTCGACTCGTAGTAGTCGCCGTCGAGCCGCATGATCGCGAGAGACGACATTGGCGCTGTTGGCAGGGTGTCTTTGAACCAGCCCTTCAGGAAGCGGACCTGATCGTCGAGCAAGCCGTATGCCCGGAAGTTTGATTTGACCGCTTCGAGATCGACCGCAAAATGGTCATACACCTTAGTCATCAGCGCTCCGCTGTGCGTCTCCGCCTCGATTGGAAACTTCTCGGCGTCTGGTTCGGGCAGACCTTCGAAGGAGTCGGCGACCCAGACCGTGCGGTTGGTCACCCCGCGCGCTTTTAGCATCGCGCGCATGAAAATGGTGGCGCCGCCACGCCAGACGCCAGTCTCGATCAAGTCGCCTGGAATGCTATTCTTGAGGACATCGTCAATGCAGAACTGAAGATTATCGAGCCGCGCCAAAGGGAGCATCGAAATCGCTGTCCCCTGAATGTAATGATCAATGAATCCGCGGACAAAGGTCGCTTCGCTCTCTTCTCCCGGCTCTGCTTTGTATATTGTGTTGGTCAGAGTCTTCTTCAGCAAGTCAAGGTATAGACCGACCGCGTGGTCATCTTTCTGTATGCCGGCTGACATCCTGTCCTCTCTTTGCCGTTTCAATGGAGGCTGCGGAGACAGCCTGATCCTTAAGGCTAGTCAAGTCTGTCTCGTCAGAATTGACCATAGATAAAACGTCCGCTTCCTGCAGTGGACAGGACGGTGAGCAGGAACAGGCAGACGCCATATTGAAGCCAATGCGGGGCCACCGCGTTGACGGATTGAGCCAGCGCTCGGGAGCCGGGCCGCCCAGCGCCGACATAGAGAGCGACGGCCATGCAGGTCCATGCGGGAACGGTCAGATAGGCCGGCAAATCGGACCAACCGATCCGCCCGCTGGGCGCCAAGCCGAAGATCTGGGCAAGGACGGACATCGACTGGTCCCAGGTCCGGAAATGGAAGAAGATCATTGCGAAGCTCACGAGCGCGAAGGTCAGCGCGGGGCCGAGAAAGGGGACTGCGTACCTCGACACCCAGGTTGCACGCTGAACTTGATTTGTCTTTCCGGCCGCGCGTTTCCGTCGAGTGCGCGCGCCGAGGATCACCACGGTCACGCTGAGAAAGATAGCCTGAAGGATTCCGAAGACGAGGTAGTTGAGCGTGAACCCATGCCAAATCCCAATGACGATCATGTTGATAAAAATGGCGCTGATCAATCCAGCCTGACCATAATCCCTTAACGTCAGCGACAAGGGCGTGAACAGATAGTCGGTGAGCCAGAGCGTCAGGCTCATGTGCCAGCGTCGCCAGAACTCCTGAATGTTGATAGCGGAAAAGGGTGCGTTGAAATTGGGGGGGCCCTCGATCCCGAACAGCCTGCCGACGCCAAGCGCGATGTTCGTATAGCCAGAGAAGTCGGCGAAAAGTTGCAACAGATAAGAGCCGACGGTTATGAGCAGGACCGAATAGGAATAGTCGGAGTGCGATTGGTCGATTAGCGCGATGAAATCGGCTAGGCGATCTCCGACGAGCAGCTTCATCATCAGTCCGGCCAGGATGAGCCGCAACCCCGTTTCGACCTGCTCGACATCAATCGTCCTCGCCGTGACGTCGCGCATCTGGCCGAAGAAAGGCTCGGGCCGTTGAATTGGCCCGCTGACAATCTGCGGAAAGAAAGCCGGAAACAGGAAGAACACGATTGGATCGCGCTCGACGGCCTCGTCATCCCAATAGACTTCGATGAGGTACGAGATCAACTTGAATGAATAAAAGGAGACCCCGAGCGGCAACAGCATGCCTTGCCAGGCGCCCGCCGCCTTAAACACCACGATGACGGCCACCACCGTAGCCACGCCGACCGCCATGTAAGCCTGCTTCGCCCGTTCGCTGACGCTCTTCGCGATGGCGAGCCCGAGCGCGTAGACTGCAGCCGACGCGAGGACGAGCAACACGAGATAAATTCGGCTCGAAAGCGCGTAAAATGCGTAAGAAAGCGCCAGAAGATAAATCGCCCGCCAGCGGCCGGGCAAGAGATAGAAAGCTGTCACCGCGGGAACGAGCGCGAGATAAAATAGCGGCGAGGTGAAACTCACCTATGCCGCCTTTCTCTTGATCAGTTCGACAAGTTCGCCGACGTTTTTCAGGTTTCTGACGTCCTTGATGCTGAACTTCGCGCTGAACGCCTTTTCCACCGCAATGATCATGTTGATGTTCGAAAGCGAATCCCACGACGGCACGTCGGCCGCGGTCATGCTCTTGTCGACCACCAGCGCGTCGTCATTGAATACGTCCCGAAATATAGGCGTTAAGCGCGACACGATTTCATTCGTTTCCATTCACAATCCCCTTAAAGCTCGTTGGCGACCGGCGTCATGAATGTTTCGCGTGGCTGGTAAGCCTCGACTGCGAGCGCCCATTGGGAAGCGCCGCCGTCGCCATCGGCGATCTTCTCGAAGCCGAAGCTCTTGAAGAAGCCTTTGACCATGTCGTTCTTCTTGGTCGGAAGATAATGGCCGGTAACCCGCTTCGCGCCGAGCCGCGCGGCGTAGGAAAAAATGTTGTTCATGGTGAAGCTTTCGACGCCGCGCTGCAAAACGCGGCAACTCATCAAATATTCGTCGATTTCGAGATCACTCCCGGCATCTTTAAGGATAACGACTGAAATCAGGCCGTAATCGCCGAATTTGTCGGCGAGCTTCACCGTGAGCGGCGCGACGGAAGGATCGCTCATCATCGCTTCGCACGCCGCCTCGCCGTAGCGGCGCGTCATCAGATTGAACTGGTTGCTGCGCTGGATCAGCTGGGCGATGCGCGGCAGGTTGAAGGCGTTGAACCGCTCAAGCCGGATCTCCATGCCGAGCGAGATGAGATAATCGTTGATATTGGTGAAGTGCGTCTTGGTGAGCTCGCGCTGGGCTTCCTCCCGATATTGCTCCGCCCGCTGCAAGTCGGCTTCCGAGAACGACGCGGTCTCGAAAAGATTGAGGCCGGCGAGGGTCTCGAGGTACAAGGACGGGTCTTCGGGCAAGTCCGGCACGACGACGTCGGGCAGGAACTGGCGCACGATGTTGCGCTCGAAGGCGTTGTCATCGAGAAAGACGAGCGAATCGAAACCGATATTCAACGTCTTCTGGACGAGCCGAATATTGTCGGCCTTGTTGTCCCAGTTGGCGACGAAAACGGAAATATCCTCTTCCTTCAGCACCATGTGCGGATGCTCGCGAAACGGCAGCACGGCTGCGGCGTGCTCGTTCTTGCTCACCACCGCCAGAATGATTCCGCGCCGCTTCAGTTCGCGAATGAACGTCTGGAACCCGACGAACGCCTCGCCCTCGTCGAACTCGCCAAGCGCAATCCCTTCGAGGCCATCGTCGCCGATAACGCCGCCCCACAGCGTGTTGTCGAGGTCGAGGACCACGCATTTCGCGAACATGCCCGAGGCTGCGAGCACGGTGTCGAGCAGCGATTGGGCAAGAAGCGGAAGATGCTCGAGACGGCAAGGCGTCTTCGCCATGTTCCACATCCGGGCGTCGAACCAGAGCGTCCGGCCGACCGAGGCGGCGATGAAATCGACGTCGTTCAAAAGGACGTTCTTTGCCTCCCGCGCTTTAACGGCCAATCGATAGTTGATCTCAGTGAAGATTGAGCCAACGGAATCGGCGACCTTCAGTTCATAGTTGCCGAAGGCGCGCTCGCTCGGGAGCACGAACGTGCTCTGAATTATGGTCGCCTGGCTCTGCCCGCGGAATGCGCCCCACAAATTTTCCAGTCGGTTGACCGTCTCGTCGGCGAACGAGCGCCGGTCGCCGCTCGCATAGAGATGCGCCTTCAGTTTCTCGCCCGACAGGAGGATGACCACGTATTGCGGATTGAATGCGTATAAAGCGGAATTCGGATCGAGGATCTCGAGGTCGACGCCGTCGTAGTTGCCCTCGTACACCTCCGCCTGAACGTTGTTTCGGGCGGCGAGGGCGCGCATGATATCGGCCAGATGCTGGGTCGCGCAGTCCGCCAAGAGGGCGATGCGGATGACCTTCGCCGCGCCCGACGTGTTGAGGGCTTTCGCCTCTTTGGCGAGAGCAAAATAATCCAGCGAAAGCATTGCGTGTTTCATGGCGTCATGCCCTGCGGAGCGAGATCAGGTCATTCATATGTTATTGGTGCGACGGAACGATTTCGTTCCTTTGTCGCCGAGAGACAGGGCGCCGCGCAAGAGCCGACGCGCACTTCCCCTCCTTGTCGCCAGGAGGGCCGGCTGCTTCTCTGCCGTCCCGGACTTCTCCCGTCAACCCAAAAGTGCTGGGCCCCGCCGTTGAGGTTAAGCGGGCGCCGCCGGCTCCTTGCGCCATGCGCGGCGGCGCCCTATCGCAGTGCAGCATTTTTCGCCGTCCCCCGCGAGGCCGATCCAATGGACCCGTTGATCGAAGGCTATCGCCGGTTTCGGGCCGAAGTCTGGCCGGGTGAGCGGGCGCGCTATGAGGCGCTCGCCCATTGGGGACAGAGCCCGGAGGCGATGGTCATCGCCTGCTCGGATTCCCGCGTCGACCCGCAGACGATCTTCGGGGCGGTGCCGGGCGAACTCTTCGTCGTGCGCAATGTCGCGGCGCTCGTCCCGCCCTACAGCCCCGATCCTGGCCATCATGGAACGAGCGCGGCGCTCGAATTTGGCGTCAAGGTGCTCAAGGTTCCGCGGCTGGTGGTGCTGGGGCACGGGCAGTGCGGGGGCGTGAAGGCGATGGCCTATGGCCCGCCGCCGCAGGCGCAGGATTTCATCGCCACTTGGGTCGAGATCGGCAAGCCGGCGATGGTCGCCGCGGGCGACAAGCCGGACGGGCGCCTCGAACGGATCGAAGCCGAGGTCGTGCGCCTCTCGCTCGCCAATCTCATGACATTCCCGTGGATCGCCGAGGCGGTAGGCGCAAGCCGGCTTGCGCTCCAGGGCTATTGGTTCGATGTCCACACCGGCGTCCTGGCGAGCGTTGGGGCGAGCGGGCTCGAGCCGGTGGAGTGAGGGCGGGCGCTTCGGTCCACACAAATGGGAGTGCCGCGAACGGCAGGATAAATGTTGAACGAAGCCTGCAATCTTGGCGAATTCCTGGATTTGTATCGTCGTTGATATTATGCTTGGGCTCGCGTGGCTGGTCAGCGCAGCGTGTCACAGCATTCTGGAATTCTTCGGCAAAAACACAAGGAGAATGACCTATCCACTGCGCGTGAATTCCACGCAATATATGGCGAATTGCTTCGCGATCTGGAAATTGTGGAATTGACTACGTTAGGGACGTTCCTGACTTGAAACAACTTAAAGACGCGTCCCGTTGGACTGGGAGAATTTCGCCAGTTATATCAGGAAGTTACGACAATCTATTCGTGAGGGCAAAGCTTTGCGTTGGGACAGTTCAGATGATCCGCACTACGTCGCATCTCAACGCAGGCGCCTGAAATCGCCGGGCTGATTGCTGGAGAAGGGCAGGGTGGATTCACAAACGTTGTCCGACATAACTTCCAGCGTAACCCATGAAAAGTGTGGATTCGGCCGAGAGATTCAAGGCAACATCTCAAGACGTAATCTCAACTCGCATGAGCGGGGTGTTCGGAGCCGAACCGGCCAGGGCCAGGAGAACACGCTCAAATCGACCGGACCCGCGCCGCGGCCTGCTGGCGCGTGGAAGGAACGGACCGACATCCATCGCCACCAGGTAAAGCGTTGGCGCGCTTATCCCAATCGGAAGCAGGGTGCTGTCCCTCTTGCTGAACAAGAAACGGCGCGACGTCCGAGACGCCGGGGGCCTTGTCGACCGAAAAGGGCATCGGCCGGCAGACGGCGAGCGCGGAGAGGCCGACGCGCGCCGTGAGCAGGCCGTTCAGCACGCCCTCGCCCATGCGGGCGGAGATGCGCGAGGCGATGCCGTGGCCGACGAGCTGTTGCAGCAGGCTGTCGCCGACCGCCATGCCGCCGGTGATCGCGATATGGGCGCCGATCGAGCGCGCGAGCTTGATGAGGCCCAAGAGGCCCGGCCGACCGCCATAGATTTCGGCGATGCGCCGCACGAGCCGCACGATCTGAGCGATGACGAACACGACGTCGAGGATCGCCCGCGGGCTAATTGCGGTCACGAGCGACACGCGTTTGGCGGCGGCGGCGATCTCGCTTTCCGCCCTCTGGTCGAGTGGCCTGAGCAGCGCGCGTTCGGCGACGTCGATGAGGTCGCGCCCGTCGATGATGGCGCGCGCCGCATCCTCGACATCCGCCCGGGCTCGCGCCGTCTCTGGCCGGGTGCGATAGAGCGCGACCAGCTGGCCAACGAGCCGACGCGCTTGGGCGCGATCGTCCGCCGCGCGCGCGTTGGCGAAGGCGACATGCATTTCGGCGATGCGCGTCTGCCGCCCGACCGCAATGATCTCACGCGCCGCGACGCCGATGAGGCCGACCAGAAACACGAGGCCGAACGCGACCCCGATGATTCCGAGCGATTCCGCTTTGGCGAACAGCCCTTCGATGAGGTTCGTGGCCCAAAGCCCGACAGCGAGCGAGACGAGACCGCCAAGACCCGTCCAGGCAAGGCCCGCGAGCGTGACGCCCGAGCGGGCAATGAGGCCGGATCGTTGCGCGGCCTCGACCTCGAGCTCGGCTTCGTCGATCGGCGCAGGCGCGGCGGCAGGAATCGGATCATTCTGCGAGCTGATGATTGCTTCCGGGAGAAGGGACGCAGGCTGATCGTCGACGGCCACGCGCCGATCGTCGAGGCGAAAAGCGCGGGGGCGTGGCGGACGCTGATTCACGCGAGGCGATCCCCGATCAGGAACTGCAGCGCCCGGTCGAGCCGGATCTGCGGCGCGGGCTCGCCGCGCTGGGTCAACGGTGGGCGGAAGCGCACGAACCGCCAGTCGTTGTCGGCTTCGGGCAGGGCGATCGCGTCGCCCACAAAAATTGCATTCGGATCAGCCGGCAATTCGCCGGGAAAGACGGCGGCTTCCGCCACGCCGTCGAAGGTTTGCCCCCCGATCGTCTCGCCCTTTTCGGGCACGCCGATGATGGCGTCCAGCGTCTCGCCGTTAGTCCTGATCTCAGCCTCGCGGGTGGCGCGGATCGCAGCGAGCGCGATGACGTCGATCTCCGCGCCGACCCCTTCCGCCCGCGCGATCGCTTTGGCCGTGAGCGCGCGCAGGATCGCCTCCAACCGGTCGTGGCTTTTATGATGCAGGTGGTCGGCCTTGGTTGCCGCGAAGAGAATCCGGTCGATGCGAGGACGGAAGATCGACGCGAAATACGACGAACGCCCGGCGCGGAAGGCGCGCATGACCTCGGTTAGCGCATTCTCGAGGTCCTTGAGCGCTGCCGGGCCGGAATTGAGCGCGGAAAGCGCGTCGACCAGCACGATCTGACGATCGAGCCGGGCGAAATGATCGCGAAAAAAAGGTCGCGCTACGTGGTCCTTGTAGGCCTCGTAGCGGCGCGCCATCATCGCCGCCAGCGAACCGGACGCAATCGCCCCATCGTCATTGAGTGGGATCGGCGCGAAGGTCAGCGCCGGCGAGCCGGCGAGATCGCCAGGCATCAGGAACCGGCCGGGCGGCAAAGTCGAAAGCGCATAGACATCGTCGCGCGCGCGCTTGAGATAAGCGGTGAACAATTCGGCGATGCGTCGGGCCGTGTCCTCGTCAGCGGGGGCCTCGGGGTCGAGGCCGATCATCGAGGCGCGCCATTGTTCCGCGAGCGGCGCGCGCGCCGATGTCTCACTCGCCGCCAGAGTCTCGCGCGACCATGTCGAGTAGCTCTTATCCAGGAGCGGCAGGTCGAGCAGCCATTCGCCCGGATAGTCGACGATGTCGACGGTGAGGCTCGAGCGCCGGGCGCCCCATCCCGACGCGCTCTCGAACTCGATCGTGAGCCTGAGCTGGGCGATGCGGCTGGTCGACTGCGACCAGCGGCGATCGGGTCCCGACAAGCTTTTCAGATGCTCCTCGTAGGCGAAGCGCGGCACCGCGTCGTCCGGTTGCGGCTCGAGCCGCGCCCGGATGATGCGGCCCTCGGCGGAGGCGGCCAGCACCGGCAGGCGCGCCCCGGCGATGAGGTTGTTCACGAGGGCGGTCAGGAACACCGTCTTGCCCGAGCGCGACAGTCCGGTCACCCCGAGGCGCAGAGGCGCGCCGGAGAAATAGTCGCCGATCGAACGGGCGACGAGCTCCGCCTCGAACAGAAAATCGCTGAAATCTGACAAGAAAAATCCGCGCCGAACCGGGAAGCCTATTTAGGCGGCGCCCGCCCGTTTGGACAGTGGGCGTTTGGCCGCGAACGGGCGGCGGCCGCGCGGCGCTTCGCGTCAAGCCGCTGCGCTCGGCGTCACGGCCCAGGCGGATTTCGGCATGTGATTTGCTTCGGATGAGGCCCATGCACATTTTGCCGCAGAGCCCATGCCGGCGGCGACCCGCGACATTCAGCGCCGGGCTCATGGATTATTGACGAGGTGATGCGAGGTCTATTAGCAAAAGGGAGCTGTGAACGATTCCAAAGAAAGACAAGAAGCCGTCCATTCGGCAGCGCTGGCCACATTCCAGGGCCCGCCGAATAAGTGAACCCAAAACAAGAATGGTCAAGCGAACCCGTGAGTGAAGTTGCGGAGATAAAACAAGCTTACCAAGACGCCACTGCACTCCTGGTTAGACTTGCAAACGTACTTGAAGCGGGCTTCTTTATTCCGCAAGAAAAGATGGAGCGGCGACCCTCGGTCTGGCCGGCTGGCTATTGAGCGGACTGAACCCAGAGGGATCAGATTGGCAGAGGGTCAAGCTTATTTTCGCGTGCTCCACCTGGGTGGAGGAAGATATCGCGTCGCGAGCGATAGGGGACGGGGCATGTGCGCTTCGGATGGGCGCTCAACTCGTCAATGCTTTGTCGGCGAACTCTGGGCGAGCGGGCCACGTTTATGTGCAAATTCGAGACGACCTTATTTGCTGGTCAGATTTTGTCGAAATGAATGTCTTTCCGCACGGAAAGAATGGCCCGGAAGCTATCCGCTTGGCTGTGAACCTGCTGAAGCTAACCATCTGTCTGGTGTAGGTCCGACTTTACCTCAGCCCCTAACCTTCAATCAGCGTCCGCCTGGACCTCCGAGGGCGTCAGGTAGAGCGCCAGCATCGCCGAATTGGGCGCGACCTCCTCCCACCGCTGAACGGAGAAGTCCAGGACCGCGACCGCGCCGGTTGGATATTTCGCCATGAGGCGTCGCACTTCCGGCTCGACGCCGGAGCCGGTCAGCGCGGCGCCCAGTTCGCCAAGCCCGGGATTGTGCCCGACCAACCCGACGCGTTTGTGCTCATGGCCAAGCGCCCGCGTGTGGTCGATGAGCGTCGTGAGGCTCGCGTCGTAGAGCCAGGCCTGTTCCTGCAACTCGACTTCATCTCGCCAGGCGGCGACGAAAATCTCCGCCGTCTCCTTGGCGCGCGCGGCCCCGGAATGGATGAGAACATCCGGAAGAAAGTGGCGCGCGGCCAGCGCCTTGGCGACCCGCCTCGCGTCGGCGCGGCCGCGCTCGGTCAATTTGCGTGCGTAATCATCGCGCCCGACGGAAGGCTCAGCCTTGGCGTGACGAACGAGAAACAAGCGGCGCATCGGCGAAGATTGCTTGAGCGTTCAAGGGTTGGCAAGCGGCGCCGGGTAGGCCGTCGGGGCGCATGACCCTCGATGTTCTTCCGGGAAATGACCTCGACGGCTTCGCCCAACACGGGCGCTTCTTGCGCTCAGCGCTTGTGTTTCTCCCGCAAAAATTCCTGAAACGACGTCTTGGCGGGAGGTGGCACATTGGCGGACGCGAAGTCGTCAACCGTCCAAGATTGTAGAAACTTTACATGCGGGGCGACGGACGAACGCGCATTAGGAGTAACGCGCTCACACACGACAGACTCGCCGTCCAAACGGTACCGCTCATACGCGAGGGCGCGCTTGCTTCGTGACTTATAGAAAATGCCAGGGCCGAGTGTCACAGCGATCCGTTCCCCCGCTATGTATATCACTGGACCCTACGCTGCGCGAGCGCTGGTCAATCGCCTCAAACTTGTGCGGTTGGCGTGAGCGCGGGCCAGGAATAGCCGGGAAGCTGAAGCCTATCCGTAATGTCGCGGCTCAATGCGAGTTTCGCTAGTCCCGGAATGGCGCAAGCCCTGATCACGGAATTGCGCAGGAACAGTCCAAACCGGGTCCTTGGCGCAAAGGCGCCGGAGAAACGCTCCGCGCCCTTCTGCTTTGAGTCGATGAATGCGCGCAGCAGCGTCTCGTAGCGATTGAACGCTTCGTCGTGCTGTCCGCCGGTTTTGGCAAGCTCGCCCGCCAGCACGTATGCCGCGGTCATTGCGAGGGCGGAGCCTTGCCCGGCCATCAGGGAAACGCAAAAGGCGGCGTCTCCGACGAGCGCAATGCGGCCGCGCGACCAGGAAGGCATTTTGATTTGCGCGACCGGATCGAAATAGAGGTCGTCCGCGCGATCGAGGCGCTCGAGAATTCGTTCGCACTCCCACCCATGGGCGCCGAACCGCCGGCGAAGCATCGCCTTCTGCGCCACCAGGTCAGGCATGATCGGCGACGAATCGTGATCGCGGGCGAAGACGAACAGGAAGAGCGTCCGGTCGTCATGCAGGGCAAAGCGCGCCAGCATCTGGCCGGGCTCGCTGTAAATGACATAAACGTCCTCGTCGCGCGGGCGATAATGTTGCGTCTCGAACGCCGCGACGACGTACCCGAGGTCCTTTTCGAACTTCTGCTGCGGCCCGAAGGCGAGCCTGCGGACATTCGAATGCAGGCCGTCGGCGCCGACAATAAGGTCAAAGGAGCGTGCGCCGGCATGTTCGAACTGCGTCCACACGTCGTCGGGCCGCTCTTCCAGGCCGACGATCTCGTCGCCAAATAGGATTTCCGTCTGGCCTCTGACCGTTTCGAACAGCAGCCGGGCAAGATCGGCGCGCGCCAGCGTGACGAATCGCCCGCCGGTCAGCTCGCGGAAGACGCGCGTCCCGAATCCCGTTATGCGTTCGCCCCGTGCGTCGACAATTCGCATCTCGCGCATGATGTAGCCGACGTGCTTAAGCTCGTTCGCGAGCCCCATGCGCTCGGCGATGTCGTAGCCGAGGCCCCAGAAATCGAGCACGTATCCGCCGGCGCGCAAGCCTGGCGCCCGTTCGACAATCGTGGTCTTGAAACCGGCAGCGTTGAGCCAGAAGGCCAGGGTCGGCCCAGCGATCCCGGCGCCGGAGATGAGAACCGACTTGGCGCGCATCGCCGTCGCGTACCAGAGTGGGCCGGCGAAACTGTGATCCGTTCAAGGTGAAAGCCGGAGCGCTCTACCGCTCGCGGCGGCTCAAGAATGCGAGCTTTTCGAACAGATGCACGTCCTGCTCGTTCTTGAGCAATGCGCCATGCAGCGGCGGGATCAGTTTCTTGGCGTCGCGCTCGCGCAACGCCTCGGGCGCGATGTCCTCATTGAGCAGAAGCTTGAGCCAGTCGAGCAACTCGGACGTTGTCGGCTTCTTTTTCAGTCCAGGCGTCTCGCGCAGCGTGAAGAACGACCGCATGGCCTCTTCCACCAGCCGCGGCTTGATCGACGGATAGTGCAATTCGACGATTCTGCGCATCGTCTCGGCGTCGGGAAAGCGGATGTAGTGAAAGAAGCAGCGGCGCAGGAAAGCGTCCGGCAGCTCCTTCTCATTGTTGGAGGTGATGATGACGATGGGCCGCAAGCGCGCCTTGACCGTCTCTCCGGTCTCGTAGACATGGAACTCCATCTGATCGAGCTCGAGCAGAAGGTCATTGGGGAACTCAATGTCCGCCTTGTCGATCTCGTCGATCAGCAGCACTGGGCGTTCGGCCGAGACGAACGCCTCCCACAATTTGCCGCGGCGGATATAGTTGGCGATCTCCGAGACGCGCGGATCGCCGAGCTGCGAATCCCGCAGGCGCGAGACGGCGTCATACTCATAGAGGCCCTGCTGGGCGCGCGTGGTCGATTTGACGTGCCAGGCGATAAACGGCGCCCCGATGGCGGCGGCGATCTCCTGAGCGAGCAATGTCTTGCCGGTCCCGGGCTCGCCCTTGACGAGCAGCGGCCGCTCGAGCGCGATTGCGGCATTCACCGCAGTCTTCAGTTCGTCGCCGGCCACATAGCTGGCCGTTCCTTCAAAACGCATCGACTTCGGCTCCAGGGGTCAGCTCAGCCTCGCAAGGCTGGACGGTCTCGTCAATTCATCAGGCCCTTGACGGTCTCGATCAGCTGCTTGAGCGAGAAGGGCTTAGGCAGGAAGACGAAGTCCTGGCCCTCCGGCAGATTGCGCGCGAAGGCGTCGTCGGCGTAGCCGGAGACGAAAACGACTTTGGCTGTCGAGCCGCGCTTGCGCAGTTCAGTCAGCATGGTCGGCCCATCCATTTCCGGCATGATGACGTCCGAAACGATGAGGTCGATCGGCTCGGCTGCTGTCTCGGCGACACGCAAGGCGTCGAGGCCCGTCTCCGCCTCCAGCACCGTATAACCGCGCGAGGCGAGCGCGCGGGAAGCGAAGGCGCGCACCGCCTCTTCGTCCTCGACCAGCAGGATCGCGCCCCGGCCGGTCAGATCCGACGACGGCTTCACGGCCTCCGTCTTTACCGGCTCATCGACTTCATCGCCCATGCGCCGAGGAAGCAGAATGCGGAATGTCGCGCCAGCGCCCGGATCGCTGTCGCAGAACACGTAGCCGCCCGTCTGCTTGATGATGCCGTAGACCATCGACAAGCCGAGGCCGGTGCCCTTGCCGACCTCTTTGGTGGTGAAGAACGGCTCGAAGATCTTGGCTCGGACCTCGGCCGGAATCCCGTGACCCGTATCCTCGACCTCGACCAGCACGTAATCGGCGGGCGCGACATCAACTTCTTTCAGGCCGCCGGATTCGGCGGCAGGAAAGTTGCGTGTGCGCAGCGTGATCTTGCCGCCCTCGCGGATGGCGTCGCGCGCATTGACGACGAGATTGACGATGACTTGCTCGAACTGGTTGAGGTCCGCTTTGACCTCCCACAAGTCGCGCCCGTAGACGACGTCGAGTTGGATCTGCTCGCCGACCAGCCGCCGAAGCAGCATCTGCAATTCCGACAACACGTCGTTGAGCTGCAGCGTCTGCGGGCGCAGAGTCTGACGGCGCGAAAAGGCAAGCAATTGCCTGACCAACCCAGCCGCCCGATTGGCGTTCTGCTTGATCTGCATGATGTCCTGGAAGGACGGGTCGGTCGGTCGGTGATTGGCGAGCAGGAGATCGGAATAGCCGATGATCGCGGTCAAGACGTTGTTGAAGTCGTGCGCGACGCCGCCGGCGAGCTGACCGATGGCCTGCATCTTCTGGCTTTGCACCAGGTTCTCTTGCAGGGTGCGCTGCTCGGTGGTGTCGAGGGCGAAGATGGTCGCGCTCGCGCTCTCGTCGCTGCGCGGATCGGCGGCCGAGACGAAGAGCCGCGCCGAACGCGCCGGCCCCGTCCCCTCGAGCGAGACGTCGAGGGGCGCGATCTCGCCCTTGCCCTGCGCGGCGGCCTCGATCGACGCGATCAAGGCGGCGCGATCGCGCTCGGCGACAAGGTCGAAAATCGACAGTCGCCCCTTTGCGGCGTCGCTCTTGGCGGCGGCTTGGGCGAGGCGAGCAAACGCGGCGTTGGGACGCAGCACTGCGCCCGCGGCGTCCACGGCCGCGATCGCCACCGGGGTCGAATTGAAAATGCGGGCGAAGCGCACCTCCGCCGCGCGCAGATCTTCGCCTTTGATGTCGCCGGGAGCGCGATTGATCACGAGCGAGCGGGACGGACCCGGGGTTCCATCGCCAGAGAAGGCGACCTTGTGCAGAATGCGCGCCGGAAGCAGCCGGCCTTGGCGAGGCTTGAGGTCAACGTCGAATTGCTGCGTCGTCACTTCTCCGGGCGGCCCGGATATTATGGCGAGCATCGCGCCGCCGTCTCCGGCGACAATGTCGTCGATCTTGAGCCGGCCAGCGCTGAACTGGGCGAGATCATAATCGAGCCAGCCGGCCAGGGTGGCGTTCATATGCGCGATCGATCCGTCGGGCTCGGCGGAGAAAAAGCCCGCCGGCGCATGGTCGAGATAGTCGATCGCGTGCTGAAGATCCTGGAAAAAGGTCTCGTGCCGGTCGTGGTCGCGCGTCTCGTCCGAGACCGTCCACACCATCATGCCGTTTTTCGCGAGGCCCTCGAGCGGACGGACGCGAATGCGGTACCAGGCCACCTCGCCCTGGCCGCTCGGCGGCGGCGAAAGACGAAGCTCCTCGCTCGCGCGCCCGCCGGATTTCGCCGCCTGCGACAGCCGATAGACGGATTCCGAGACGTCCGGCGAGCCGGTGAACAGCCTTTCGATCGGGCGCAGATCGTTTGCCGCGGCGGCGCCCGAAAGCGCGCGATAAGCGTCGTTGGCGTAGACGATCCGCGATTCACTGTCGGTGACGAGGACCCCGTCCGGATTGGAGTTGGCGATCGCCTTGGTGGTGTCGAAGCGCGCCGCCCGGGTCGGCAGTTGCAACAAGCCGAAGGCGTAAAGCAGCAACCCAAAAGCGCCGCAGACCGCGAGGATGACGATCATCCAGGTCATCAGCGTCGCCCCGACGGCGTTCGGCGCAAACCACACGGCCAGAAGCGCGCCGGCGAGACAGACGAGGAGGATCGCTAGTGCGACCGGATTGACCGTTCGCTCGATTCTGTCCACCGGCGGGGGCGGCGGAGATTTCATTTGAGGACCATTACCCCCAAGGACATGGCCGTCGACATCGACGAACCCGAGCGCGCCGAGTCGCGGTTGAGGCCTGTGCTACCATGGGCCGTGCGCCATGTCTTGACGGCAGGCCGTTCAACTGGGCGAAAGTGCGGTGAACGCCGCAGTTTTCAACGGGGTCGCATTTTGTTATGAAATGTGACATCGCGCGCGTCGATGAGATTCGGCGCGCGCAGGCGGCGCGCCAGGCCGAAATCACTGGGCCGCGCCCGGTCTTGCTTCTCGGGCGCAGGCTAAAGCATCGTTCGGCTGGCGAATTGAAGAGCGGTTCGTTGTGCGCTTGGCGGCGGAAGTCTTGGATTGGGCATGCAGTGGTTGAATGAGCTTCCGTTCGCGGACAATCGGGTCCTTCAGATCGGATTCCTTGCGGCTTGCGGCATTGCCGCCCTCATCGTGCTCGCGATCTTCTACAGGCTGGCTTTCGCTCATCGGCTGCGTGTTCCTGGCGGACGAACCCGCCAGCCGCGGCTCGGCCTGGTCGACGCCTTCAGCCTCGACGGGCAGCGGCAGCTGGTGCTTGTCCGACGCGACAATATCGAACATCTGGTCATGATCGGCGGACCAAACGACGTTCTGGTTGAGTCGCAGATCAATCGTGCGGCGGCGCCGGCGCGCGAGAGCAACCAGGTCTCGCCTCTGCTCGTGCCACCCACGCCGGCGCGGCGAACCGAAGCCGCCGCGGTCGCTGTGTCGGCGGCCCCGGAGGCGCCGGCGAAGGCCGCCGCCAAGGCCCCGGCGTCGCCGCCAGCGCCGCCTCCGGCTGCGCCGCTCCCGGCTTCACCGCCAGCGCCGGTCCCGGCCCGCCGGCCCAGCTGCGCCGATCGCGGCGGTCCTAGTTGCGCCAATCGCGGCGCCAACGATCCCGAAGGCGCCCGCGGAGCCAACCGCTCCGGCTTCCGCCCAAGCATCGATTCCCGCCCGACCATCTGCGTCCGAGCCTGCTCGCTCGGGCGCCGCTGCGCCGACGACGCAAGCGGCGGAGCCTGCCCGACCGGCGCCCGCAAATTCGCCGCCGCGTCAGGCGGAGCCTCGTCCCGCACAACCGCGCGCGGCAATGCCTCCGCCGATCATTCCCGCCAACGCCTCGCCGAACCGTGGGGCTCCGGTTCGCGTTACGGAAACAGGTCCCGCGCGAGGCCCGGGCAATTCCTCGGCCCCGTCTCCTGTCGCGCCTGCGCCGCCGCGCCGCGCGGAGAAATCGGAGCCGGTGGTCGCCGGCTCGAAGGCGGAGCAAGCCGTCGCGGCGGTGAAAACGGAGCCGCCTACGGCGTCAGCAGGAACCGCGGCGCCTTTGGCCAGCGCGGCCGCGGCTCAAGCGCGGCCTGCGCCGAAGACGCCGGTGTCGGCGACGCCGTCCGACTGGGCGCAAAAAGCAGCCGACGCCCGCCCGCCGGCGGACAAGACGGCCGCGAAGAACGGCAAGCCGCCGGCCAAAGTCGACGATCCCTTCGCCGACCTCGATTCGCTCGAGACCGAGATGGCGCGCCTGCTCGGCCGCGAAAAGCCAGATTGACGCAAGGTCGCCCGGGTTGCGGCGGTCGATAATCGTCGAAGATGCGCCTTAGGTCCCGCCAATCGCGCCGACGATCTTTCCTTGCGTAAGCCTCACTCACGCCGCGCAGGCGGGCCGCGCCGGCAGTCGCCCTAACCGGGGACAGCCAATCATTCGTCGCGATAAATCCGCTCGCGCCGTTCGTGGCGCTCCTGCGCCTCGACCGAAAGAGTCGCGATCGGACGCGCGTCGAGCCGACGAAGCGAGATGGGATCGCCGGTCTCGACGCAGTAGCCGTAGGAGCCGTCGTCGATGCGGGCGAGCGCGGCCTCGATCTTGGCGATCAGTTTGCGCTGGCGGTCGCGGGCGCGCAGCTCGATCGCCCGGTCGGTCTCCGAAGACGCTCGGTCCGCGAAGTCGGGGTGGTTTTCGCTTTCCTGCTGCAACGCGGCGAGCGTGTCACGGCTCTCGGCCAGAATCGATTCGCGCCAGGCGATCAGCTTGCGGCGGAAATACTCTCGTTGTCGGTCGTTCATGAACGGTTCGTCGTCCGACGGTTTATAACTTTCAACGGACACGTCGTTCATTGGCGATCCCTATTCCGTGTGGAATTTCGCGGCCTTATAACGATCCATGGACGAAGGAACAATGACTATCCTCGCGGATCCGCGCCGCGGGCGGCCGCCCAAGCGATCGGCGCGATTCAGACGAGGCTTGTGGCTGTTTGCCGCACGAGGCTTGCCAGACGGTAAAGAGGGTCCCACGTTCAGGCGCTGCGACGAGTCCGAGCGACGGCGTTCGACGACAAGGGAGGGTCGCCATGTACAAGCGCATCGTTCTCGCGGTCGATCTCGTCGAGCCGACGCCAAGTCCGAAGGGTCTGACGGAGGCGGTGGAGCTGGCGAAGGCTGGCGGCGGCGAATTGAGGCTGGTCAATGTCCAGCCAGTCATACCGGCGACGTTCATGGAATATGTGCCAGTCGATTTCGACGTCGAGCAGGAGAAGCGGGCCAAGGAGGCGCTCGACGAGATTCTTGGCGGCGTCGACCTCCCGGCCGAGCGGAAGAGCGCCGCGACGCGGGCGGGGGGAATCTATCACGAACTCTTGCAGGAAGCGTCCGAATGGGACGCCGATCTCATCGTTGTCGGCTCCCATCGTCCTGTCATGTCGGACTACCTGCTCGGCTCGAACGCCAAGACGATCGTGCGCCACGCACAATGTTCCGTGCTGGTGGTCAGGGAATGACGCCGCGCGGGGATCACAAAAGTTTGAGCGTCAGGCCGCCAGCGCCCGCATCGCCGCCTCGACCCCATCCGGGGTCAGCGGATACATGCGATGCTGAAAGATTTCGGCGATCATCGCTGTCGACAGCGAATGATTCCAGGCGCTCGGCGGCGTCGGATTGATCCACACAATGCGCGGCCAGGCGAGGGTTGCGCGCTCGAGCCACACCCTGCCGGGCTCCGGATTGAGGTGCTCGACGGAGCCGCCGGGAGTCATGATCTCATGCGGGCTCATCGAAGCGTCGCCGACGAAGACGACGCGATAATCGCGGCGGTAGGAATTGATGAGATCGCGCGTCGCCACCCGCTCGTCGTGCCGGCGGCGATTGTTCTTCCACACGCTCTCGTAGAGGCAGTTGTGGAAGTAGAAATGGTCGAGCCGCTTGAATTGGCTCTTCGCCGCGGAGAACAGCTGCTCGGCCGCTTCCACGTGCCAATCCATCGAGCCGCCGACGTCGAGAAACAGGAGCACCTTGACGGCGTTTCGCCGTTCTGGCCTCAGCTGGACGTCGATATAGCCTTTATCGGCGGTCGAGCGGATCGTGCCGTCGAGGTCGAGCTCTTCCGCCATGCCCTCGCGGGCGAATCGCCTAAGCCGTCGCAGCGCCACCTTGATATTGCGCGGCCCGAGCTCCGCGTCGCCATCGAAGTCCTTAAAATCCCGTCGGTCCCAGACCTTGACGGCGCTGCCCCGCCGGCCTTCGTGCTGGCCAATGCGCACGCCTTCGGGATGGTCGCCATAGGCGCCGAATGGCGATGTCCCGCCTGTCCCGATCCATTTCGAGCCGCCCTGATGACGGCCCTTCTGCTCAGCGAGGCGCTGGCGCAGCGTCTCCATGAGCTTCTCGAAACCCAGCTTCTCGATCTGAGCCCTTTCCTCGGGACTGAGATAGCGCTCGATCATCCGGCGCAGCCATTCCTCCGGCAGGTCCCTGGCCTCGACCGCGGCGGCGACGCTGAGAACGCCTTTGAACGTGGCGGCGAAGACGACGTCGAACCTGTCGAGGTTGCGCTCGTCTTTGACCAGGAGCGCGCGCGCAAGGCGATAGAATTCGTCGACCGACATCTGAGCCAGATCGCCCTCAAGCCCACGCATGAGGTCGAGATACTCGCGCGGCGTCGCCGGCACGTGCGCCTGACGCAGGTTGGCGAAAAACTGAAGGAACATGGGCGCGATCCTAGCGTGCGCGGGCGCGGGCGTGCAATGCTTGGCTTGGCGTCCGGTTGCGCCAGGTATCGTGTCCATGTCCGTGGCCATTGAGCGTCGAGGATTTTCGCTGCCGCTGGGCGTGAGCCCTGAGGTGGAGATTTTCGTCGTCGGCGACATTCACGGGCGGAGCGATCTTCTCGCCGCGCTCATCGACGAAGCGGCGCGGGAGCCCAAGCTGCGCGACAAGCGGGCGATCGTCTTTCTTGGCGATCTCGTTGACCGCGGACCAGACAGTGTGGGCGCAATCGATCTTGCGATGGCTGCGAAAGCGCGCGTCGGCGCCGATGAGTCGATCGCGCTCATGGGCAACCACGAGACGATGATGCGGCTCTCGCTCGATCCCGAGACGCCCTCGAGACGATGCGATCGACGCGTTCGAGACCTGGATCGCAAACGGCGGCGACCGGACGGTCGCGGAGTTTCTCAAGACCAAGGAGCAGCCCAAAGATCTTGCCGAGCTGCTCACTCAGGCGCGCGCCTCGCTGCCTCCGCGCGTGCTGGCTTGGCTGTCGTCCTTAAAGCCAAGCTGGCGCTCCGGCCACGTTCTGTTCGTCCACGCGGGCGTCAATCCGCAAGTCGAGCTCGAGACCTTTCTTGCGGTTCCATGGAACACGCCGCTCGATAGACTGGACGAAGATCGTCACTGGGCCTGGGTGCGATGGCCATTTCTCGAGCATCGGCCAATGGACGGCTTTGGTGGGTTCTTCGTCGTCCACGGCCACACGCCGAACGACGCCCGTCGCGACCCCTCGCACGCGGATCAAATCGCGCAATTCCGCCTCAATCTCGACGCGGGTTCGGCGATGACCGGGGTCGCCAAAATGGCGGTGTTTCGCGACAGCCAGGCGGAGGTGATCAGCGCAGGCGGATCGCCAAGTGGAAGCTTAGGGGATAAACGTCGGTAGTAGCTTCTTCATCTGGGAAGCGGGTGAGATGACCCCCGCTCCTCGATCGTCACTGTGAAAAACACGAAATCGTCGCAGATGTCGAATAAGCAGCGCGCTTCGACCGTTATCACTCGATGCCCGATTCTGAGGCCTGGTCGATGGCGCTGGGCGTCGCGACAAGCGATTTTCATAAACCACTGCGGAGAGTCGAAAATGAATCTGAAGTTGCCCCAAGCCCTGGCCGGCGCCACGGCCGCCCTGGCGTTCCTCGGAATCGCGGCCTCATCGTCCGTGCAAGCGGCGGAGACGGTGCATGTGCGCGGCGCGATTGTCGGCCTGGATGGCTCCACGCTGACGGTGAAGACGCGCGAGGGCCCGAACGCCACGGTGGCGCTCAAACCCGGCTTCAAGGTTGCGGGCATCGCCAAGGCGTCGGTGGACGACATCAAGCCGGGGGATTTCGTCGGCATCGCCTCGCTTCCCACATCGTCGGGAGGAGACGGGGCGGTCGAGGTGCTGGTCTTTCCGCCTGCGATGAAAGGGACCGGTGAGGGCAGCTATCCCTGGGACTTGAAGCCGAAAAGCTCGATGACCAATGCGACCGTCACCAATGCGGTCAAGGGCGTCGATGGACGAACCCTCGATCTTTCCTATAGCGGCGGCAAGGAGAAGAAAATCGCGATCCCCGACGGCGTCCCGATCGTCACGTTCGGCCCCGCGACGGAGGCGGACTTGAAACCCGGCGCAACCGTCTTCGTGCCCGCCCAACGCGGCGACGACGGCGCGCTCGCCGCGGGCTTCGTCGCCGTCGGCACGAACGGCGTCGACCCGCCGATGTGAGCATTAAGATCGATATCCGCCCGCAGTTGACAGGAGCTTCAGCCGATTCCCAATTGCGGAAGCGGCTGAGAGAGGCGGGCGGGCGTGCGGACATGGATAAAGGACCCGCTGGCGATCTTCGCCGACGGCGCGGCGCGCGGTCTCGTCGTGGAGGGGACGCGAATCGCCTCGAGCGGGTTGGGACAACGCGAGACGCCGGAGCGTATTGACGCGATCGTTCGACGCTTCGCGCCATGTCGTGCTGCCGGGGCTCGTCAACGCCCACCACCACTTCTATCAGACGCTGACCCGCGCCCATCCGTCCGCCATCAACAAGCCGCTGTTCGCCTGGCTCGTCGCGCTCTACCCGATTTGGGCGCGGCTCAAGCCGAACCATCTGAGGCTTGCGTCTCGGCTCGCGCTGACTGAGCTCATGCTCTCCGGCTGCACTGCCGCCGCCGATCATCATTACCTCTATCCGGCGGGGCTTGAGAACGCGGTCGACATCGAAGTCGAGGAGGCGCGCGCGTTGGGCATGCGTTTAACCGTCTCGCGCGGATCGATGAACCTCTCGGAGAAGGACGGTGGACTGCCGCCGGATAGCGTTGTGCAGGACGAAGAGACGATCCTTGCCGATAGCGAGCGGGTGCTGAAGCTGTTCCATGATCCAGGCCCAAGCGCTCACATTCGTGTCGCGCTCTCGCCCTGCTCGCCGTTCACGATCTCGAAGGACCTCATGATCGAGAGCGCAAAGCTTGCGGCGCGCTACGATTGCCAGCTTCACACCCATCTCTGCGAGACCGAGGATGAAGAGCGCTTCTGCCTCAAGATGTATGGCCTGAGGCCGGTCGATCTTCTTGAGGAGACGGGCTGGATGTCGAGCCGCGTCTGGCTCGCGCATGGCGTCCATTTCAACGCTGACGAGATCGCGCGGCTCGGCAAGGCGAAAGTCGGCGTCTGTCATTGTGCCGCTTCGAACATGGTGCTGGCGTCCGGAATCTGCCCGACCTGCGAACTCGAGGCCGCCGGTTCGCCGCTCGGCCTCGGCGTCGACGGCTCAGCCTCCAACGATGCCTCCAACATGATGGAGGCGCTTCGCCATGCGCTAATGATCGGGCGCTTGCGCTACGGCGCCGACAAGGTGACGCACCGAGATGTGCTGCGCTGGGCGACTGAGGGTTCGGCGCGCTGCCTCGGGCGTTCGGACATCGGCCGGATCGCGGAGAGTTACGAGGCGGACCTTGCGCTGTTCAAGCTCGACGAGCTGCGCTTCTCGGGCGCGCATGATCCGCTGGCCGCGCTGGTTCTTTGCGGGGCTCACCGCGCCGACCGGGTGATGATCGCCGGGACATGGCGGGTCATCGACGGGGAGCCGGTCGGGCTCGATCTCGCCGCGCTGATCGCCGAGCACAAGCGCGCGGCGCGGGATTTCGCCTGATTGGCGCCGGCGCGCGCGATTGAGCGCAGCATCATCCAGCGCGCCGGACCGGGTTTTCCTTTTCGTCGGACTCGCGAGGTAGAACCTTTCGCCGCCCTCTCCTCGAGCGCCCGACGAGGCCAGAACGAATCTTGCGATGACCGCCCTCATCATCCTTTTCATCGCCTCGATATGGGCGGGGGTGCAGAACGCGCTGGCTGGCGGCGGCTCGTTCATCACCCTTCCGTCGCTCATGCTGACCGGCATGGACGCGCGCGCAGCCAACATCACCTCGACCGTTGCGCTGTTTCCAGCTCAGCTCGTCACCGGCTTTACCGGCCGGGCGGACGCCGCGACCCCGACCGGGCTCACGATGCGGACGTTATTCGTCATCAGCCTCATCGGCGGCGGCCTTGGAGCGCTCATCCTTCTCGCGACGCCAGCGGCTTTATTCGCGCGCCTGGTGCCATGGCTGGTGCTGTTCGCCACCGCGCTCTTCGCCTGGGGTAGTTTCTTTCAAAAAACCGCGGCGTCGGGTGAAAGGCGTCTGTCGCCTCGCGCCGCGAGCGTGGCGCAGTTTTTCATCGCCGTGTACGGCGGTTATTTCGGCGGCGGCATCGGCCTTTTGATGATGGCCGCGCTGACGATGATGGGTTTGGCGGTGCGCAACGCCGGGGCGGCCAAGAACATCCTGGCGGGCGTGGTCAACGCCGCGGCGGTTGTGATCTTCGTCTTTTCCAGGGATGTCCACTGGCTGCAGGCGGTCATTACCGCGATCGGCGCCTCGTTCGGCGGCTGGGCGGGCGCCTTGATGCTGAGACGCGTCAACGAGAAGCTCTTGAAGCTCGGCGTCGTCGCCATCGGCCTTGCGCTCACGATCGGACTGTTCTGGACGGCCCCTTGAGGTTAAGTTTGCGCGAGCGGAGCATGGAAACATGAATTTCGAGCTATTCACGGCCTTTCTGTTGATCACCGTCGTCCTGATCATCGCGCCGGGACCGATCGTCACGCTTGTCATCTCGACCGGCGCCACCCGCGGCGTTCGCGCCGCGCTGACGACGGTGGCGGGCACGACGCTTGGCAACGCCTTGTTGCTGGCGGCGATCGCGCTCGGATTGAACTGGGTCCATGCCCATGCGGACCTGTTGTTCAGCGCGCTCCGGTGGACCGGCGCGGCTTACCTCATTTGGCTCGGCGTGCAGGCGTGGCGGCACGCGGGAGAGGAAAGCCATGAGGTCCTGGAGACGGGCCGCACCCGCTTCGTGCGCGGCTTGCTCGTCGCGCTGTCCAATCCGAAGACGATCGTCTTCTTCACCGCCTTCCTGCCGCAGTTCATCGATCCGCGGTTGCCGGCGGGGCCGCAGCTTGCCGCGATGTGCGTCGCTTCGGTGCTGATTGCAGGCGCCTCGGATTGCGCCTGGGCGATCGCCGCCGGCATGGGCCGCGCGTGGTTCATAAAGCCGTCGCGCGTCAAATTGCTCGGCCGCCTTTCGGGAACAGTCCTCATCGGCGGGGGTTTGTGGCTGTCGCTCGCCCGACGAACGAGCTGACGAACAGCCCCGCGCTCACCGATCGGACGCCCTCGCGATGCCGAACCTGACGACAATCATTTCGGTCGCTGGAGCCTCATTCGCCGCCTCCTTCGTTGAGGCGGTCGAGGCGCTCACGATCGTGCTCGCCGTTGGGCTTGCGCGCGGCTGGCGCCCGGCGCTGACCGGCGCCGCGGCCGCGCTTGCCGCGCTCGCGCTGATTGTCGGCCGTTCTCGGCCCGCTGGTGGGCGTCGTCCCGCTTCACGCCTTGCAGTTCGTGGTGGGGGTCCTCCTGCTGCTGTTCGGGTTGCGCTGGCTGCGCAAGGCGATCCTGCGCGCGATTGGCGTGATCGCTTTGCACGACGAGGACGCGGCGTTCGCACGCGAGACGCGCGCACTGACCGAAGCTCATGAGCGCCAGCCGCATGGATTGGACTGGATCGCCGGCATGACCGCTTTCAAGGCGGTGCTCTTGGAGGGGGTCGAGGTCGTATTCATCGTCATAGCCGTCGGCGCGGGGCGCGGCCTTCTCGGATTGGCGAGCGCGGGCGCTTTGGTGGCCTGTGTTGTGGTTGCGGCCATCGGCGCGGCGATCCACCAGCCGCTTGCCCGTGTGCCGGAGAACGCGCTCAAATTCGCGGTCGGAGTCATGCTCTCGGCTTTCGGTCTCTTCTGGACCGGCGAGAGTCTGGGCGTCCCGTGGCCGGGCGGTGATGCCGCTATCCTCGTGTTTATCGTCCTGTTCCTGGCCGTCGCTTTGGGCCTGGTCGCGCTTCTCAAGCCGAGAGCAGCCGCGCTCGCATGATCGGCGCCATCGTCAAGGAACTGATCGGCCTCTTCGTCGATGACGAGCTTCTGGCGGCGGCGATCCTTTGCATTGTCGGAATCGTCAGCGCGCTTACGCTGTTCGGCGGAGCGCCGTCTTGGCTCGCCGGCCTCTTGCTGGCGCTCGCTTTGCCTGCGGCGCTCGCGGCGAGCGTGTGGCGTAGCGCGCGGCGGGAGAAGCGGAGCCGATAATGGCTGGGACGTGAGGAGAGGGCAGGGAGGGACAACATGGCTCGACGCTTCATCGATATTTCCGCCCCGTTGCAGAACGATGTCCCGGCGGACCCGCCCGGCTTCGGCCCCAAGATCGAGTACATTGATCACCAGCAGAGCTTGCCGCAGATCCTGCCGTTTTTCCCGGGTCTCAAGAGGGACGACTTGCCCGATGGGCAAGGATGGGCGGTCGAACGCGTGACGCTCTCGACTCATAATGGCACTCATCTCGACGCGCCCTGGCATTACCATCCGACAATGAATGAGGGCGAGCGCGCGTGGACGATCGACGAAGTGCCGCTCGAATGGTGCTTTCAACCGGGGGTGAAGCTCGACTTCCGCCATTTTCCCGATGGCTATGTCGCGACGCCCGCCGACGTCGACGAGGAACTCGAGCGCATCGGCCACGCGCTGAAGCCGCTCGATATCGTTCTCGTCAACACCAGCGCGGGCTTAAAATACGGACGTGCCGATTATGTCGCCTCAGGCTGCGGCGTCGGCGCGGAGGCGACATTGCATCTGTTGAGACAGGGCGTCCGGGTCACGGGAACCGACGGCTGGAGCTGGGATGCGCCTTTCATCCATACCGCCAAGCTTTACGCCGAGACGCACGACCCCTCGCTCATTTGGGAGGGGCACAAGGCCGGCCGCCACATCGGCTATTGCCATATCGAGAAATTGCACAACCTAGAGGCGCTGCCGTCGACCGGCTTTTCCGTCTGTTGCTTCCCGACGAAGATCGAGCGCGCCTCGGCCGGTTGGACGCGCGCGGTGGCGATACTCGAACTCGTAGACGGATCGGCCGATCAGGAGCCAGCGAACGAATGGACTGCCCGGACCGGCCAGGCGAGGGCGTCGGGCAGCGCTTGGACGACGCGGTCCGCTAAAACCGAGGCGGGGTCGCTGTTCCAGGTCGAGCGAATGATCGGCGAAAGGACAACGCCGACGCCAACCAGATAAATGATAATGATCAAAGCCAGTAACAGGCGCATGTCTAAATGTCCCAGTCCCTAAGGGCAGACCCCAGCCGAACTTAACAACTAACCGGCTGCCATTGTTCCGTCGACGGCGACGCCGAGTCTGAGTTTAGCACGATGCAGCTTGCCGTCGTCTTACAAATAGACCGAGGCCAACTCTCGGAACCATCGCTCCCACCACGCGTTTGCTTAGTATCTCTGACTGAGATCGAGGAGGACATGATGCGCGGGATGATCATCGGGCTTTCAGCCCTGGCCTTCGCGGGCCTGCCGACTCTGGCTTTTGCGGATGGCAATGGCGCCGTGACGGGCGCGGCTGGCGGCGCAGTAGCTGGTGCGGTTGTAGGCGGCCCGGTTGGCGCGGCGGTTGGCGGCGCGGCGGGCGGCATTGTTGGCGGCGCCGCCTCTGGACCCGGCCCGGACCGGTGGTCGTTGCTCCACCTCCGGGGACAGCTCCCTGCAGCAGCCGAAGCGTCACGAGGACGGACAGCGACGGCAATAGCGTCACTCATCAGGCGACGAATTGCCCTGACTGAGCCGCCCTGCATTTCGATAAATTAGGCTCCTGGACTTAGGCGATGGGGGCAGTTGGCGAGCGCTCAGCCCAGGTCTTCGCGTCGGCTGAGCGCTGTGGTAAACTGCCCCTTCGGCCAGTCGAGTTTGGGAGTTCGTCATGGCGCAAGGTTTGACCGCCCGGGTCGTCGGGTTCGCAGGCGCAGATCCGCTGTTCGCTCGCATCCGCCAGGAGGCGGAAGAGGCGGCGCGACGCGAGCCCGAACTCGGGCTCTTTCTTGCTGTCAGCATCCTTAATCATGACACGCTGGAAGCCGCCGTATCGCATCGGGTGGCCTCGCGGCTCGATCATCGCGACATGCCGGCCGCGCTGATCCGCCAAACCTTCGAGGAGGCGATTGCGCGGGACCCCTCGATCGGCGAAGCGTTTCATGCAGACATCATGGCGGTCGCGGATCGCGATCCCGCGTGCATGAGGATGATGGAGCCGCTCCTCTACTTCAAAGGCTTCCAGGCGCTGCAGGCCTATCGTCTGTCCCATTGGCTTCTGAAGGCTGGCAGGCGAGATTTCGCTCTGAGCCTTCAAAGCATCGCATCGGCGATATTTGGCGTCGACATCAATCCCGCCGCGCGCATCGGCAAAGGCGTGTTCCTCGATCATGCAACCAGTCTCGTCGTCGGCGAGACGACGGTGATCGAGGACAACGTCTCGATCCTGCAAGGCGTGACCCTTGGGGGCACTGGCAAGGAGACCGGCGACCGGCATCCCAAGATCCGCCATGGCGTGCTGATCGGCGCGGGAGCGAAGATTCTCGGCAACATCGAGGTCGGCTATTGCGCGCGGGTGGCGGCGGGGTCGGTGGTTCTCCATCCGGTGCCGCATAACAAAACGGTCGCCGGCGTTCCTGCGCGCATCGTCGGGGAAGCGGGGTGCGCCGAGCCGGCTCGCGACATGAACCAGATCCTCGCCGAAAAGGCGTTCGAAGCATAAGGCGCGGACGCCGCGGAAGCGGCGCTGATCGAGGCGTGCCTCAAATCGCGCCCGTCCATCGCTGTTAAAATGCGCTTTCTCGCCAATTTCTCGTATTGCAACGCCGCGCCTCTTCGTGCCAAGCCTCGCCCGCGGCCCCACGAGCCGGAGAGAGGCCATGGACAAAGCCGAGATCGTAAAACTGCGTGAGTTCCTGCGCCGTTCGTTTGGCGCGGAGACCCTTCAGGTTGCGCCGAATTCGAAATCGGGCGAGGCGGCGGATGTGTCGCTCGGCGAACGCAAGCTTGGAACGATCACGGTCGACGACGAGGATGGCGATCGGTCGTTCGCATTCGCGATGAAAGTGCCGGTCGGACGTCCCGTGCTGCAAGACTATCTGCGCCGCCTGTTCGAGAACGACAAATTGACGGTCGTTGGACGGCTCAAGAAAACGGATTCGGTCGAGCTCAATAACGGGCCCGACTTTCTCGGCGTGATCTCCGCCGACGACCCCGCAGGATCGAGCTACACGCTGCAAATGGCGATCCTCGACGTCGATCTCGACGGCGAGGAATAGCTCCGCCCGCCTCGCGCTGAGCGCGCGCCCGCTTCGTTCCCACTCGCGTGGAGGCCATGCGCCATGCCGCTTTATTCGCTCAATGGCCGCCGGCCGACGCTGCCGCCTGACGGCTTCTTCTGGATTGCGCCCAACGCCACCGTGATCGGCGATGTCGTGGTCGGCCTCGATGTCGGCATTTGGTTCGGCGCAGTCCTGCGCGGCGACAATGAGCCGATCAACATCGGCGCGCGCACCAACATCCAGGAATTCTGCACGCTGCATACCGACATGGGCTCGCCGCTCTCGATCGGCGAGGAATGCACGATCGGGCATAACGTGGTTCTGCACGGCTGCGCCATCGGCGAAGGCTCGCTGATCGGGATGGGCTCGATCCTGCTCAACGGCGCGAGGATCGGGCGCGGTTGCCTGGTCGGCGCCGGCGCGCTGGTGACCGAGGGCAAGACCTTCGACGATCATTCTCTCATCATGGGGTCGCCTGCCAGAGCGATCCGAACGCTGGACAAGGAGGCGGTGGCGAAGCTGCGTCTGTCGGCGGCGCACTACGTCGACAATTGGCGTCGATTCGCCGCGGGGATGAAGCCGATCGACGCCGGCGAATGAGGCGTCCGGGACCTGCTGCACAAGTTTATGCGGGTCAATGATTTCATGGGCTTAGCTGCTCTTTTGCGCAACTTTTGCGCGGCCCTCGGCCGCCACCAAAAGACCTCGCGCCGCGACGCCGTTTCGAAAGCCCCGAGGCTTGCGAAGGCAAAGGCGTCCAGGGTCAGCGCGCTCGTGCGCCCCGCGAATTTTGCATAGGCCGATTCAAACAACCCGCGAATAAACGAGCATAAATGAGTACAAACGAGCATAAGTGCTAGTAAATTTGCTAACATTTACTAGCGTTTATTTTGGCGAATTGAGACTTTTCAATGGGTTACAGGCGAGAAAAATAAGGAAACTCCCCCTCCGTTTCGACCTTCATGAGAGATGCACCAAACGCATGACGCTACCGCCCAACCGCAGCCAGGATAGATTTCTGACAATAGAAAGTCTTATAGCATGGTTTCTGATCTAAGTAAAGTCCTGATGGGCTCTTTTGTAGCGCTAGCTGTTGGAAACCCCGTTTGCTGGCGCGCCGCAGGGCTTCAACGCCGAGAAGCCGTGTAAAAAATCCCGCAATGGCGATAATTGCCGAGACGCCAGCACGGCGCCAAAGTCGATCCGAAGGGACGTGATTCGGAGAAAGCGCCACGTTCGTCTTCGGGAGCTGACCGTGCCTGGCTTTTATGAGTTTTTCGCCGGCGCGGGGATGGCGAGGGCCGGGCTGGGCGAGAAATGGGCTTCCCTGTTCGCCAATGAACTCGACCCGAAAAAAACTGACATTTACAGGAAGAATTGGCCGGCCCCCGACGTCCTTCGAGTTGGGGATATTGGAAAGCTGACGAGCTCCGACATACCCGGCAAGGCCGATCTCGCGTGGGCGTCATTTCCTTGTCAGGACTTGTCGCTGGCGGGCGCAGGGGCTGGTCTGAACGGCGATCGCTCGGGAACGTTTTGGCCGTTCTGGCGCCTCATGCAGAGATTGATCGAAGAGGGCAGGGCGCCGCAAATCATCGTGCTCGAAAATGTCTGTGGGACTTTGACCTCGCACGGCGGCAAGGATTTCTCGACGATCTGCTCAACATACGTGAAGGCCGGTTATCGTTTTGGCGCCTTGATCGTCGACGCTGTGCATTTCCTCCCGCAGTCGCGTCCCCGTTTGTTCATCATTGGCCTTCGCAACAACGTCGCATTGTCAGCGGGCCTCGCCAGTGACGGCCCGACGCGATCGAGCCTCTGGCGCCCGCGCGGGTTGTTGAACGCGTTCGAGAAGCTGCCGCCGAACGTTCGAGAGAAGTGGATCTGGTGGAACTTGCCAGCGCCGGCGCCGCGCAACGTGGCGCTCAGCGACTTGATCGAAGACAATCCCGTCGGTGTCGAATGGCACAGTGCAAGCGAGACGGCGAAGCTCCTTCGAATGATGAGCGGGATCAATCGCGAAAAATTGGACAAGGCTCAAGGTACGGGCCGACGCATGGTCGGCGCCGTCTACAAGCGGACGCGGGTGGACGAGGCGGGGCGCAAAGCGCAACGCGCGGAAATCCGATTCGATGACATCGCTGGTTGCCTCCGCACCCCGGCTGGGGGATCGAGCCGCCAAACGATTGTCGTGGTCGACGGCAAAAACGTGCGCTCGCGGCTCATCTCACCGCGCGAGACAGCGCGCCTGATGGGGCTGCCTGAGGATTACAACCTGCCCTCCAACTACAACGAGGCCTATCATCTCACTGGCGACGGCGTCGCCGTGCCGGTCGTGCGTCACTTGGCTGAGCACATATTCGAACCGCTGCTCGCGCCGCGGGGCGCGCTCGCTCAGGCGGCTGCGTGAGCGCCTAAGGCAGATTACGTTTTGGTCGACGCGTCGGTTGTAGCCGCGCTCGGTGAGCGCGGCCGGCGCGGTCAGCGACCGCGCCTACAGCGCCCGATTCGACGGAAACGGTGGACCCAGCGCGCTTTCGGCGCTCCGCGCGTTGCATTCGCCCTACGGCGGAGGGCGGGCCTCGATGACCACGAACGCCTGGGCGTACGGGCCCTCGTCGGTGAGGGTCAGGTGAATGAACGGCTCGGTTCCCGCCGGCAACATCGCTTTCAGCCGTTCGGCGGCGCCGCCGGTCAGCTTCATCGTCGGCTGCCCGGAGGGAAGATTGACCACCCCCATGTCTCGCCAGAACACGCCCCGCCTGAGGCCGGTGCCCAAGGCTTTGGCGCAGGCCTCCTTGGCGGCGAATCTCTTCGCGTAAGAGGCCGCGCGTCCGGCCTTTCGATCCGAGCGGCGCTGTTCGGTCTCGGTGAAGCAACGGGCGGTGAAGCGCTCTCCATGGCGCGCGAGCGTCATCTCGATGCGCTCGATGTCGCAGAGGTCGCTGCCGATCCCGATGATCAAAGCCCGCGCTCCACCGAGGCGCGCCCTTGCGTCATCGCCATGCGCATCGCCTTCACGGTTTCGGCGAGCCCGACGAAGATCGCCTCGCCAATGAGGAAATGGCCGATGTTGAGTTCGACGATCTGCGGCAGGCCGGCGATGAGCCGGGCCGTGTCGTAGTCGAGGCCGTGGCCGGCATGACATTCGAGCCCGAGCGCCGCGGTTTGAGCGGCCGCGGTGCGGAGGCGAGCGAACTCGTGATCGGCTTTGGCGGTTTCGCTCCGCGCCCGCGCATCGCACCAAGCCCCGGTGTGCAGCTCGACGACTGGCGCCCCGAGGTCGGCGCTGGCTTTCAACGCCTCCGGCGAGGGTTCGATGAACATCGACACCCGGATTCCTTCCCGCGTGAGCTCGGCGACGAACGGCTTCAAGTCCTTAAACCCGTTGACGACGTCGAGGCCGCCTTCGGTGGTGCGTTCCGTCCGCTTTTCCGGCACGAGGCAGCAGGCGTGCGGACGGATGTTCAGCGCAATGTCGAGCATGGCCTCGGTCGCGGCCATCTCGAAATTGAGCGGTTTCGAGATCGAGGCCTTGAGGCGGCGCATGTCGTCGTCCTGAATATGCCGGCGATCCTCGCGCAGGTGCGCGGTGATGCCGTCGGCGCCAGCTTCGATCGCAAGCAGCGCCGCGCGAACGGGATCGGGGACCGCGCCGCCGCGCGCGTTGCGGACCGTCGCGACATGATCGACGTTGACGCCAAGCCTAAGCGCTGTCATGTGCGCCGCCCCTCTTTCGTCGTTTACGCCGCGCCGGCGAGCGCGCGACTCCCTGGTTTCACGGCCGGAAGCGCCGCAAGTTCCGGCGGCAGCGCGTCGGACGGGTAGGCCGGAATGTCGAGCGTCGCGAGCGCCACGCGGGGAACGCCGATGTCCGCTTGGCCGCCCGATCGGTCGATCAGGCAGGCGGCGCCGACGATTCTGCCCGGATGCTCGGCGAGCGCCGCCAGCGTCTCGCGCGAGGAGAGGCCGGTCGTGATGATGTCCTCGACCATCAGCACGCGCGAGCCGGGAGGGATGGTGAAGCCGCGGCGCAACTTGAAGACGCCAGCCTCGCGCTCGACGAAGATCGCCTTGGCGCCGAGCCAGCGCGCGGTCTCGTAGCCGGGAACGATGCCGCCGAGCGCAGGCGAGGCGACGATGTCGATCGCTCCGAACGCTTCGCGGGCTTTCTCGGCCAGCGCCCGGCAGAGGCGCTCGGTGCGCGCCGGGTCCTGGAACACGAACATCTTTTGCAGAAAGACCGGCGAGTGCAGCCCCGAGGACAGGATGAAATGGCCGGTGAGCAGGGCGCCGGCGGCCCGAAACTCGTCAAGCGCTTGATCCGCGGTTAGGCTTGAGCTTGTCATGCCCTTATCTAGCAGGCCGCCGACCGCTGCGCCAAGACAACGCGGCTTTCGGCCCGCTCGAAACCTATGAGGCGCTCACCGAT
>CAVRXX010000042.1:0-41085 GCA_963725195.1 uncultured Alphaproteobacteria bacterium
GTCTGCGGCCCGGCGTCGGGCTTCGGCGTGACTTTCGACGCCGGAGCCGTATCCGCTCGTACGTTCGGCGCGGATTTGGCCGCGATCCGATCGAGGGCCCAGTAAGCGATCAGCTTCACGCGATCGTTCACGAGGAACCAGAGCAGGGCGTAGCCCCAGACGAACAGCGCCCAGCCCCAGCCGAGCGGCGTCATGAACAGCCCGTAGACCGCAATCAGCGTCGCCAAGATCTGCGTGCCGACCACCGCGAGCAGTAAGATTTTGGCGGGACGTATGGACCAGAAAGGACCGCGCGTGCGCGTCAGGAAAATCGTCAGATGACCGGCCACCGACAGTTTGAGATACATCAGGGTTTGGATATGGGCGCGGTCGAGATGGAAGACGCGCTCGCCGAGATAAAAGAGGCCGAATGCGGCGATGACGCCGACAACGCCGAGAACTGTCGATATGCCCAGAACCGTCCGCATGTCCCAGGCTTCGGGCTTGTTCCGGTAGATGACGTTGTCATAGGCGATCGACAGGATGGCCCCGTCGTTGAGCAGCGCCAGCATGACGATCATGATTGCGGTCAGGGGATAGAATTTGAAGACGACGATCGCCAGCGTCATGAACAGGAGAACGCGCAGCGTCTCGGCGATCCGATAGATCGCGTAGCTGTTCATCCGCTGAAAGATGCGGCGGCTTTCCTTGATCGCTTCGATGATCACTGAGAGACCCGGCGTCAGCAGCACGATTGACGCGGCAGCGCGCGCCGCGTCGGTGGCGCCCGAGACGGCGATCCCGCAGTCGGCTTTCTTCAACGCGGGGGCGTCGTTCACGCCGTCGCCTGTCATGCCAACGATATGGCCGTGTTTTTGCAGTACGTCGACGATATGAAACTTATGTTCGGGAAACACCTGAGCGAAGCCGTCCGCATCTTCGATGGTCTTCGCGACCGCTGCGGTTTCCTTGGTCTTGGCGTCGCCGAGCGTGTTCGCGTCGAGGATGTTCGCGCCCATTCCCAACGTCTTGGCCATCTCGCGGGCGATCGCCAGAGCATCGCCGGTGACCATCTTGATCTTCACGCCCATCTCGGCCGCCGTCGCGACGGTGGTTTTGGCGTCTTCGCGCGGCGGATCGAACAGCGGCAGGACGCCGAGAAGCCGCCATTCCCCGTCGCCGTCGGCGCGAGCGACGCCAAGCGCGCGAAAGCCGCGCGCGGCGAAGTCGTCGACCGCCTTGTCGACGGCGGACTTCACCGCGGCCGCGTTCGCCGACAGCGCCAGGATGACTTGCGGCGCGCCCTTGGTCACCTTGAAGGTCTTTCCATCCGCGCCCTTGACCGTGGCCTCGGTCCGCTTGTGCACGGGATCGAACGGCGTGAAATGTGTGACCTGATAGGGCTTCAGCGCCTGCTTGTCCTTCAGGCCGCCGAGGACCGCGAGATCGATCGTATCGTTGTTCGCGGCCTGCGAAGCCAAGGCGCCGGCGAGGATGAGTTCATCGGCGGAGATTGCGTCCAGGCAGAACGGATCGCCAAGCGTCAGCTTGTTCTGAGTCAGCGTCCCGGTCTTGTCGGCGCAGAGCACGTCCACGCCCGCCAATTCCTCGATCGCGACCAGTTTGCTCACGATCGCCTGTTTCTTGGCGAGCAGGCGCGCGCCGACCGCCATCGTCACCGACAAGACCGTCGGCATCGCCACGGGAATGGCCGCCACCGTCAGCACAAGCGCGAACTGCAACACGGTGAGGATCGGCTCGCCGCGGTAGATTCCAAGTGCGATGATCACGGCCACAAGGATCAGCGCGAGGACAATCAGGTAGTTGCCGATCTTCAGCACGGCTTTCTGGAAATGGCTGACGGTGACCGCCGTCTCCACCAGTTCCGCCGTCTTGCCGAAATAGGTTTTGCCGCCGGTCGCATAGACCAGCGCGTCGATTTCGCCGCGACGAACGATCGACCCGGAGAAGACGGCGTCGCCCGATTTACGCGCGGCGGGTATGGATTCCCCGGTCAGCGCCGACTGGTCGACAGATATCTCGTCGCCGTCCAGCAGGCGCGCGTCGGCCGGCACGATGTCGCCGAGGCGCAAGCGGATGGCGTCGCCGGGCACAAGTTCGCGCGCCGCCGGATTGACCCATTGTCCGTCACGTTTCACCCTGGCCTTGATCGCCAGCGTCGCCTTCAGAGCGGCGATGGCGTTGCCCGCCTGATGCTCCTCCCAGAATCCGACCATTGCGTTGGCAAGAAGCAAAAGCAGGATGATTCCGAAGTCTGGCCAATGCCGGGCCGCCGCCGACAGGATCACCGCCGCTTCGATCATCCAGGGGATCGGACCCCAGAAATAGGACAGGAACTTCAGGATCTCGTTGGTCTTCTTCTCCCCAATCTCGTTCGGCCCATATTGGGTCAGCCGCTTTTGCGCCTCGGCCGCGGTCAGGCCATCCGGCGACGAACCCAGTTTTTTCTCCACCTCCGCCAAAGGCAGGGTTTGCAAATCGTCTTTGCCAACAGACTTCGATGCTGTCTTAGACTTGATGGCCTCGGGCCGACTCAGGTGAGTTTCCATGATCGAAAGTCCTTCCGGCGTCGCTGAAAGCGTGCCTCGGCATGCTTCGGGCAAGAGTTCTATTTGCTGGCGTTCGCGCGAACCGAGGCTTTGGATCGCGAATATTCGGACGTGGTAAGCGGGGACCGCCGTGGTGGAAACCTATAAGCTCGTCTAATGCCTCTAAAGTAAGGCTCGGAAAATACGTACGTCCGCTTTTGAGATCGTTGTGTGTGCTGTTCATCAACAGGCGTTGGCGCGACGCCGCTTCAACAGAATGGCGCTTTACGTCGAGACCGGACTTCGTTGCCGATTTGTACGCTGTCCGCTTCCCGCCCGGAGCAGTCGACGCTAGGGGAGGCGATTGGGTTTTGACCGCATAACAGTGTGGGATGCTTGTTGCGAGGACATCCAGGGTCTTGGCTAGGGTTCCTGGCCCGGGGGCGAGAGAATCCGAGTTTTTTCGATGAAAAACCGTACGAGTCAGCAAAATTCCATCGTATTCGGAGCGAAATTCACTTGCATTACGATCTTCGGCGCGCGGATCGCCCGCCAGGTCGGACAGCTCGGCAGTGCTCCTGGTCAACAGCTATCAATGGAGGAGCCGGTAATTTGGCTCTTGTAGCGTTAGCTGTTGGCAACCACGGAATTCCGAATATAGGCGGCGCGAGAGGCGCCCGAAGCGTCCTGCCCCCGGACTGTGATCAGGGCTTGTCCCGGCCATCTACGCGTTTCGGCGCACGGGACGACCGCAAAGAGTTTGCGGGTCAAAAAGTCTTTCTTAAGAAGCCCTTGCGACCAACGGCAGCGCTGCCTGGACTTGTCTCTGAAGCGCCGCGGCGTGGATAGCCGGGACGAGCGCGGCCATGACGGCAAAGGCTCTGAGGCGAGTCGGAAGGGCCCAACCAAGCGTTAACGCTATAAGAGCCGCGAATTTACTTGACAAAATCAGAAATTAGCGGTATGCGTTCACCTTGTCGGAATTCATTTCCCGCTCGCCACTTGACGGGAGGGAAAACGAGAAAACGTGGCTGTTTGAAATGTTGGCCTACAACCTGCCGCGCGAGCCGGAGCGAAGAAGCGATTTTCATACTTACATCGCCCACAACCCATTGAAAAGGCTGGATTCGGAAAAATAAACGCTAGCAAACGCTAGCAGATTTACTAGCTTTTAGGTTCATGAGCTTCGTTTTGCTCGCACTTATTCGGAAGGAATTCCCGCTTTGGTTGTATCCGGTCGCGCCCCGCGAGCCTGCTCGCCGGCGTCCAGGATCCAGGTCCGGTCGGCGAAGGCGACATAGATGCGCTCCTGGCCCAGCGCAGCGCCGAGTTCGGCGGCCAGTTCGTTGAGCATCGCCTCGATTGCGCCATCCGGCAGGTGGCCAAGATAGGCGTGCACCGCCTCGCCGGTGAACAGCGCGACGGGTTCGCGGTCCGACCCGACCGTGCCGTCCTCTCGCGGCCAGGCGTACGTCACCTCCGCGCGGGTGAACATGCCCGAAAGGGCCGGCTGGCCAGCTTCGACCCGACGCCTCATCCAGGCGCGCGCGGTGCGCACTGCTTCGGAGACGTCAAACACACGGCCCTCCGGGTCCCAACCCTCGCGTAAGCCCACGCTGATCCGAAAATCGCGCCGCGGCCCGTCGGAGCCATCGACGACCATGTAGTCTTCGGGTTTGCGCGAGCGCGTCTCAGGCATGTCCGGGCTCCCTCAGTTTGCCGGCGCTGGAGGCGCAATGATTGTTTCGCGCTTGGAGCATAGGCCGAAATAAGAGCTTCGCCTCACTCCCACTCGATCGTGCCGGGCGGCTTGCTCGTCACGTCGTAGACGACGCGGTTGACGCCCTTGACCTCGTTGATGATGCGGGTCGCGGCGCGGCCGAGGAAGGCCATGTCAAACGGAAAGAAGTCGGCGGTCATGCCGTCGATCGAGGTTACCGCGCGCAGCGCAACGACGGAGTCATAAGTGCGGCCGTCGCCCATCACGCCGACCGTGCGCACCGGCAGCAATACAGCGAACGCCTGCCAGATCTCATCGTAAAGGCCTGCTTTGCGGATCTCGTCGAGAAAGATCGCGTCGGCTTGCCTGAGAATGTCGAGCTTCTCGCGGCTGACGCTGCCAGGGCAGCGGACAGCGAGCCCTGGGCCCGGAAAGGGATGCCGACCCACGAACGCCTCCGGCAGGCCGAGTTCGCGACCAAGAGCGCGCACCTCATCCTTGAACAATTCGCGCAGCGGCTCGACCAGCTTCATGCGCATGCGCTCGGGCAAGCCGCCGACATTGTGGTGGCTCTTGATGGTGACAGACGGGCCGCCGGAAAACGACACGCTCTCGATCACGTCGGGATAGAGCGTGCCTTGCGCCAGAAACTCGACCGACCCCTTGCCGTCGCTCGCGATGCGATGCGCCTCCGCCTCGAATGTGTCGATGAACAATTTCCCGATCGTCTTGCGCTTGGCCTCGGGGTCCTCGACGCCCGCGAGCGCCGCTATGAACTCTTGCGCCGCGTCGACATGAACGAGCGGGATGTTGAAATGGCCACGGAACAGGTTGACCACTTCGTCCGCTTCGCCTTGCCGCATCAGCCCGTGATCGACGAATACGCAGACGAGCTGATCGCCGATCGCTTCGTGGATCAGCACCGCCGCGACCGCCGAATCGACTCCTCCCGACAAGCCGCAGATGACGCGCGACTTGCCGACCTGCGCGCGAATGCGGGCGATCTCCTCGGCACGGAAGGCGGCCATCGTCCAATCGCCCTTGAGGCCGGCGACCTTGAAAAGGAAATTGGCGAGGAGCTTGGCGCCGTCCGGCGTGTGAACCACCTCGGGATGGAACATCGTTGTGTAGTACCGCCGTTTTTCGTCGGCTGCGACGGCGTAGGGCGCATTCTCCGACACGGCGTAGACACGAAAGCCCTCAGGCAAACGCGTCACGCGATCGCCATGGCTCATCCATACCGGGTAGCGCCCGCCCGTACGCCACACGCCCTCGAACAGGGCGCAGGCCTCGAGGATCTCGACATCCGCCCGGCCGAATTCAGCAGCGTGGCCGCTCTCGACCTTGCCGCCAAGCTGCTCGCACAAGGTCTGCTGGCCGTAGCAAATGGCGAGGATTGGAACGCCGCTCTTGAAGATTTCCTCTGGCGCGCGGGGGCTGCTCGGCTCCGGAACCGACGCCGGTCCGCCGGACAGGATCGCTGCGTTCGGCTTGAGCCGCGCGAACGCTTCGCCAGCCTTCGAGAACGGATGGATCTCGCAATAGACCCCCGCCTCGCGCACGCGCCGCGCGATCAGCTGTGTGACCTGCGAGCCGAAGTCGACGATGAGGACTGAGTTGTGACTTATCCGGCTCATGTGGCGGAAGAGCCTCGCTAGCGCAAGCCGGCCCCTGCGCCGGGCGCATCCTGCAAGCGAGGGCCGCCGGTCTAAAGCGCCGCGGCCGCCTCCTTGAGGCGCTTCGACATTTCCGCCCGCCCCGTCACGGCGAATGACCACCCACGGGTTACGGCCGTATGTCCCCCGTCAACCACGATATCCTGGCCGTTGACGAACCCAGACCCGTCGCTGGCGAGAAAGACCGCCGCCTGTGCGATATCGTCAGGCATTCCGGCCCGGGGAATTGGCTGGAGCCTCGCGAAGGTCTCTTTCACAACGCCTGCCACGCGGTCGGCCTTGGAGCCCTCTAGGCCGGCGTTCTTGCCGAAGATGCCAGTCACGATGGCGCCGGGCGAGATGCTATTCACCCGGACGCCCTTTTCGCCCAGTTCGGCGGCGGCCGAGCGCGTCAGCGCGCTCACCGCCCCTTTCGACGCGCTATAGATGTGGCCGGAAACGCCGCCGCGATGTCCAGCCATGCTGCTGATGTTGACGATGCTGCCGGACTGCTGCGCGAGCATGAGAGGCGCAGCATGCTTGATCCCAAGAACGACGCCCTTGACGTTGACCGCCAGGACCTGATCGATGGTCGCGACGTCGACTTCCGTGATGCTGACCATCGGCGCCGGAATGCCCGCGTTGTTGACGAGGCAATCCACCCGCCCGAACCATTCGACGGTCTTGTCGACCATCGCCTTGACATCCGCCTCATTCGCCACGTCCGCGCGAACGAAACGAACGCCGATCTCTTTCTCGAGCGCGCGGCCTTCCTCCTCGCGCCGCCCGACGATCACGACCTTGGCTCCTTCCGAGACAAAGGCCTTGGCGATGCCTTCGCCGATGCCGCTCGTGCCTCCGGTCACGATCGCAATCTTCCCGTCCAATGCACCCATGGTCCACCTCTGATTGGGTAAAGCCCTCGCCGCCGTCAACCGGCTCTCGTCGCGGCGACGAGCGCCTCGAGCGATTCTGTAAGCCGCCGCGCGCAAAGCGTGTCGGCCAGAATATCGTCCGCCGTCACTTCCTTTCCTGTGAGCGAGATTGATGCGAACGCTTCAGGGATAAGGCGCGCGGCCATCGTGGACAGGATCTCGCGCAAGGACGCCTGCGCATGAAACGCGCGGGGCGACGTATTGATGAGCGCGGTCGGCTTGCCGGCGAAGGTCTCGCTCGCCACCAGCCAGTCGAGCGCGTTCTTCAGCGCGCCCGGAAGGCCATGGGCGTATTCCGGGGCGGCGATGACGAGCGCGTCGCTCGCATCGACGAGCGCGCGAAGCGTCGCGACCAGCTCGGGCTTCGGCTTGTCCTCGATGTCGTCGTCAGGATTGAACGGCGGCAGCGCCGCGAGATCGCGATAGACAAGAACCTTGACGCCCTCTGGCGCGAGCTTTGCCAGCGCCTCCAGCGCCGCCGTATTGGTTGACGCGCGGCGCAGGCTTCCAGAGATGGCGAGCAATCGCATGGGCTTCATCGAGGACGGGAAATCGCTCATCGGGTCGCCGCCCTCGCCTCACCCCTCAGTTCGCGCGATCGATGTTCAATCCTCGTCGCCAGGCCAGACGATCGAACGCTCCATGATCTCGGCGTATTCGAACGGACGCCGAATGGGAAAGACGCTCAGGGACAAGCCGGTCTCGTTTGCCGCTTCGAGCCTCGCATCTTCGTAAGCAGCCTCGAGAGCCTCGTCGACTTGCGACTTGAGTCCCGGATTTTTTCGCAGCTGGCGCTCGGCGCGTCGTCGTTGCTCGCGGACCGTCAACGTCCACGAGCGGCTCCTCATCGAGGGCTGATGGTCCCACTTGAGCAGATGGAGCATGAGCACGCGCAGCGCACTCTCCAACTTGTCGTATTGCTCCTCGCCCACGTCATCGATCTCCTCCGCGATCGCCGCGGCGTCGATCTCCGAGAGCCGGCCGGCGCGTAGAAGCTCGGCCTGGCGGCGCGCCCAGGAGTAAAGATCGGTCTCCTTCGCGGCGGGCCGCTTCGTCTCCTCACGGACCTCGTTCCTGACCATCGCCTCGCCTCTCTCGAAAGGCCTCAGCTCAGGGCGACGTTCAGCGCGCTCTCCGGCAGCTCCTGGCCAAAGCACCGCTGGTAGAACTCGGCGACCAACGCCCGCTCGAGCTCGTCGCACTTGTTGAGAAAGGTCAAACGGAAAGCGAAGCCGATATCCTTGAAGATCTCCGCGTTCTCCGCCCAGGTGATGACGGTGCGCGGGCTCATCACGGTCGACAGATCGCCATTGATGAAGGCGTTGCGCGTGAGATCGGCGACCCGAACCATCTTGTTGATGGTGTCGCGTCCATCCTTGCGCGCCCTGTGCGCCGGCGACTTGGCGAGCACGATATCGACTTCCTTGTCGTGCGGCAGATAGTTGAGCGTCGCCACGATCGACCAGCGATCCATCTGGCCCTGATTGATCTGCTGCGTGCCATGATAGAGGCCGGACGTATCGCCGAGGCCGACCGTGTTGGCGGTGGCGAACATACGGAACGCGGGGTGAGGCCGAATGACGCGCCGCTGGTCCAGCAATGTCAGGCGGCCGGAAACCTCCAGCACCCGCTGAATGACGAACATGACGTCGGGACGGCCCGCATCATACTCGTCGAAGCACAGCGCGATGTTGTTCTGGATCGCCCATGGCAGCATTCCGTCGCGGAATTCCGTGACCTGCTTGCCGTCCTTGAGCACGATCGCATCCTTGCCGACGAGATCGATGCGGGAGACATGGCTATCGAGGTTGATGCGCACGCAAGGCCAGTTCAGACGAGCGGCGGTCTGCTCGATGTGCGTCGACTTGCCCGTGCCGTGATAGCCGGTGATCATCACCCGGCGGTTGAAAGCGAAACCCGCCAGGATCGCGAGCGTCGTGTCCCGGTCGAACAGATAGTCCGGATCGAGATCCGGCACGTGCTCTTCGGCCCGCGAATAAGCCGGGACCTCCAGATCGGAATCGATGCCGAAAGTCTTTCGCACCGATATGCGCGTGTCAGGCAAACCGGGCGCAGGTTCTGATCCCACTAGGGCTTGTATTGAATTCATAGGTCCTCCACGCTCTTCCGCGCGCGGAAGAGAGCGTCCTTCTCTTACTCGAATTCTGGGCGCGCGCAAAAAAGCGAGCCCCTCTACGATCCCGTTTTTTCGGCTTAACGGCGCCTTATTTCGCGAACGCCAAACCGTATTTCGCGAAGGCCAAACCTATATCAGACGAGCTTGTTCGCCCGCAGATAATTGTAGGCCTGGATGATCTCGCGCAGCCGGTCTTCCGACGAACGATCTCCGCCGTTTGCGTCCGGATGATGGCGTTTGACCAGATCCTTATACCGCGCCTTGATCTTCGTCGGGGTCGCGTCGCCGCTGAGCTCAAGCGTCATTAAGGCCTTGATCGCCAAGGCGTTATAACGCGGCGGGGGTTCGTTCTGCGGCGGCTTGCCGCGCGCTCCGCGTTTTCGCGCCGCGCGCGCCTCGGCAAAGACAGATTCGTCGATCGGCTGGCCGGTGGCGGCAGCTCGGGCGCCCATCTTCCAGGTCGGACGGTGTCCAACAGCGTCGGCTTGACGGAACCTCGCCATTGAGGCGTCGTCCATGCCGCGAAAATAGTCATAAGAAGCGTTGTATTCACGCACGTGATCGCGGCAAAAGCTGAAATACTCGCCCTCGCGCTCGCGACCCTTCGGAGCGCGGAACACGCCCTCGGCCGTGCATCCAGGATAAGAGCATGGCGTCGTCGGCGCCGCTTTTTCCGGCGCGCGCGCGGCGGGCTTGACCCGGATGCGGTCGAACAGACGAGAATTCAAATCCATGGTCTATGACCTTTATGACCGGCGACGCCATCGGGCAAGCGCCAAAACGTTCGACGCTGATAGGAGCCGCCGGCGGTGCAAGCGGATCGGGATATGGAACTCCCATCCCAGCATAGGATATGTAGGCGCCGATCGGCTTAATGGGAGGTTTCAACGGTGACTATGCAGGAGCGAATCGTCGCGCGTTTGACAGCGGCGCTCGATCCCATTCTTCTCGATGTCATAGACGAATCCGACCGACACGCGGGACATGCCGGCGCGCGCGAAGGCGGGGGCACGCATTATCGCGTCCGGGTGGTGTCGGGCCAGTTCGAACGAAAGAGCCGCGTCGAACGGCACCGTCTTGTCTATGGCCTTCTGTCGGCCGAATTCGCCGATGGGCTGCATGCCCTCGCGTTGGTCGCCAAGACGCCCGGAGAGCCATGACAGCCGACGTCGCCACCGGTTCGTTCGGACCCTATGCATTCACGCTTTCACCCGCCGAAGCCGAAGCCGCCGCCGCTCGCTTAGGCCTGCGCACGGCGCTTAAGGGCGGCCTCATCGCCAGTCACGTCGCCCCGCTGACCGCCTTCGCGCTGATCATGGCCTTTGCTTCCGTGCTGGCGTTGACCGGTCTCATCAGCCGCCGCGCAGGCGAGGCGACGATCCTTCTGGCCGCCGCCGCGTTCATGATCCAGCGACTGGCCACTCATTGGCGAATTCGCCGCGCGCGCAGCGACGGCCAGGCCGCGATCGCGCGGCTCCAATCCGCAGGCGCGCTCACGGCGAGGTTCGACTACGAAACCCTGTCGCTGGATGTCGACGGCCGCACGATGCGTGTCCGTTACGACGAGTGCGAAGACGCCGAACACGTCGGCGGCCTCATTTACGTATGGCTGCGCGAAGGCGGCCCAATTGTCGTGCCGACGCGCGTGCTCGCGGACGCTGACGAGAGCGGCGCGCCTCGTTTCCCGCCTGTCGGGCCAGATAGAGGCGCGGCGGCGCGTGCGGTCTCCCGGCTTAGCCCGCTGCTATTGCGCGGAGACGGGCGCCGTTTTCGACGAATCGGACGCGTCGGCCGGACTATCGGCGAGGTTCGGGCGAGTCGGCGGCGTCGGCGCCGCATGCAGCGAGGCCAGATGCACATCGTCGCGGCGCGGCGGCAGCGGCGCGTCGGGAATTGCTTGATCGGAATCAGAGGCCGTGGCGGCGTCAACTGGCAGGGGCGCCGGCTCCTGGCTGCCAAAATGCAACCATTTCCCGACATTCTTGGCGCCGCCGGTCAACCCGCCGAGCATTCCGCCGGATTGGCTCGCAGGCGCCGCGGCAGCGGCCACCGTCGTCGGAGCAGGCTCAGCCGCCGCGGCCTCGACGGGCGCGGGCGCGACGCTTGCGGCGGTCGCCGTGCGCTTCTTGTCCGCGTAGGCCGTGGCGATCTTCACCACCGCCGGCGACCGGCTTCGCCCGATCGTTGAGAACGATCTCTTGCGGTCCGCTCGCCAGCGCGTCGGGATCGCTCGTATCCTTGTAGCCGACGAAAACCGGATTTTGGCCGCCGTCCGCATAAACCAGGCGCACAGGCTTGACGCCGGAAGCGGCCAGTTCGGCGACCTTGGCGTCGTCCTTTTCGGCCTTTTCCGCAACCAGCGCCTCGACAGAGTCGTCGCGCTTGAGCGCGGGGCACGGTTCGCTGCCGGAAACCTCGTCCTTCGCGGTCGCGTCGAAGACATAATGCTTGCCGCAGACCAGGACGGACGGCTCGGCCTTGGTGACCTCGAAATGGTCGGAGCCGTCTTTCAGGTTTTTCCAGAAATCGATGTTGGGATCGAGCCGGAACTTGGCCATGTTCTCGGCCGTCATGTGGAACGGATAGGACTGGAGCTGGATCTCGCGCTGGCCGCCTGCGAACGAGTCGCGGGCGATCGCGTAAATGTCGGCGACCTGCTCGTCGGTCATCGAGAAGCAACCCGCGGACGAACACACTCCGTGCACCATCACATTGCCGCCGGTGCGCCCATAGGCCCGGTCGTATGCGTTCGGATAGCCGACGTTGAACGCCAGATAATAGTGGGAGTTGGGGTTCATCTGCCCCGGCGCGATCGAATAGAAGCCCTCCGGCACCTGCATGTCGCCTTCGCGCTTCTTCGGACCGAGCTGTCCCGACCATCGGCACATCGGATAGGTCTTGAGCAGCGCATATTCGCCGTTCGACTTCATTTTCCAGATTTCGAGCTCAGCCTCCTTCTTGTAGGTCCGGATGAGCGTCGGCGAGGACGGCGTGGTGTCGAGCGCCTCCATCTTGGCAAGCGTGGCGCTGGAAATGGGCTCCTGGGATCGCCCCGGGCCCTGGTCGAGATAGGAATCGTCGCAGCCAGCGACCCCTGCACACACTGCGATAGCCAGACCAACGGCGGTCCCGCGCCGGATGATGGAACTCATCAATGTCCCCGCATTTGATCCGATTCTTAGGCGCGCCGGCGCCAAAAGTCCACCCGGCCAGGAAAAGCCGCTTTGCTTACCCGGCCGTTAACAAATTGTATTCCTGACCGAAATTGTGACTTAAAATCAAAGCAATAGGTTAAATTGCCAGCGGGCGAGCCATCCTGTCCCACGTCCCGGTCACCAGCGGTCGGAAAGCGGCGCGGAATCGAAGATCTCGGCGAGCCTCGCTCGAGTGGCCCGGGTCGTTCCTTCCGGAAGCGCTGACCGTGGGAAGAAACGTGCTTCGAGGATTTCCCAATTGGGCGCGCGTTCGCCTAAGACGCGGAAGTTTCGGACCACATACGCGGCCACGTGATCGCGCTTCGATGTCTGAGTGTTGAAGAAAACACCGTGCAGGACTGGCGGCCCTTCGATCGCGATGCGCGCCTCCTCCTCGAGCTCGCGGGTCAGCGATTCGACGGTAGTCTCTCCGACCTCCACCCCACCGCCGGGAAAATGCCAGCCGGAAACATAACCGTGTCTCACCAGCAACACCTCGTCGTCCGGGCTGATCACGATCCCGCGCACGCCAAGCGACATCGGCCGCGTCAGGAGGAAGCTCCAGTGCAGCAGGCGCAGCCTCAGCCTTTCTCCAACTGACGCAGCCATGTTGCTAATGCTCTCCGACCCCATCCCGGGGTTGTCTTTCCGTTCAAGCAATCTTATTGCCGTTCGGTCAATGGCTCGGGGCCTCTTCGCCTTGGCAGGCCGCCGCTGAGGGCGCTTGAGCATGAGCTTCACCATCGCGCACATCACCGATCCGCATTTGAGCCCGGCGCCCCTGCCCGGCTTCGCCGACTTACGGCTCAAGCGCGTGATGGGGTTCATCAATTGGAAGCGCGGCCGCGAACGGCTGAACGACATGGCGCTCCTGAAGCGCCTGGTCGACGATTTGCGCGCGCAACGCCCTGACCATGTCGCCGTCACGGGGGATCTGGTCAATATCGGCATGGCGGCCGAGTTCCAGCGGGCGGCGTTATGGATGGAGACCTTGGGCGAGCCGGCCGACGTCAGTTTCGTGCCCGGGAATCACGACGCGTATGTGCGCGCGTCCATGCCATTGCTTGAGACCACGTTCGCGCCGTGGGCCACGAGCGACAATGCGCTAAGGGGCAAGGCGACCTACCCCTACCTTCGCGTCCGCGGGGAGATCGCGATCATCGGCTTGAGCTCCGCGGTGCCGACCGCTCCTCTGATGGCGACCGGCAGGCTCGGCAAGCCGCAAGTCGAAGCGTTCGCTGAACTATTGCGCGAGACAGGGGCTAAGGGCCTGGCGCGAGTCGTGCTCATCCATCACCCGCCCCTCTCCGGGGTCACCCCGCCATTGCGCGGCCTCTCGGACGCGCCCGCGTTTGAGCGCGTCGTGCGCAATCTCGGCGCCGAAGCGATCCTGCACGGCCATATCCACCGGCAGGCTGTCCGCTCTCTTCGGTCACGCTCTGCGCGCACGATCGATGGCTCGGTCCCGGTCTTGAGCGCCCCCTCCGCCGCCGCCGCCGCAAGTCACCCGCGTTATCGCGCCGCGTATCATTTGGTGCGGCTCGCTCGCGAGGGCGAGCGCTGGCGGGTCAGCGCGCGGTCCCGCGGGCTTGGTCCGGAAAGCCAGACGATCGGCGAGCGCGAGGCGCTAGGCGTGTGAGAGGGAGAGGGACGCCCGCGCCTCGTTAAGGCATGCGCCTCCTGGTCAGCGCCGGTTGCCGAGCGTCCTTACGCCAGCGCAGTTTGAGCGGAGGCGAGCATATTCAGCGCCTCTGTCTGGATGACCGCAACGCGCGCCTCCCAGCCCTTCAGGAACTCTGGTTTGTTTAGGCCTTGATAAAATGTGAGCCTTGTTTGGGTGAAGCGGGCGATCACATCTCGCGGGCTGAGGGCGCCCACGGCCGCGAGAGTGATCGGGCCTATGGAGCCGTCCTGGGTCACGCCGACAACTCCTTGCAGCGCCTTCACTGACTGACTCGGACCTGCGTTCACGCCGAAGTCGAAGACTTCAAGGTCGAGGCCGGCAGGCAGAGACCCGCACTGCATCCTGTTCCAGTAGTTGGTCCGGTAGATTTCTTTGGCCATCTCGGGGGTGAGATTTTTCACATCGTCGGCAGCCAGGCTTTTGCCTTCATAGTTCTCTAAGGTCGCGAGCGTGATCCCGAAATTGGTAGGACCGCCCTTGTCGTCCGCGTTGTTCACATAGCCGCCCTCGGCCTTGAAAACATAGGACATGCAAGCGTCGAACCTTGCCGAGCTTTGTTGGGTTGCGTCCTTCGCCAACGTCGTCGCCGGCTGACCGGTCGGCTGAACCGGCGTCTGCGGCGCAGGAGCGATCTTGTTCTGCAACGCGTCCATGGTCGCGCTCGTGCGGGCGGACTGCGCCGTCTGCAACGTAAGGTTTGCATCATCCTTCTTTTGCGACCCGGCCGATGATCCGAGCCAGAAATTGACGACCGTCGCGAACGCCGCTGTCAAGGCGCCAACGGTTATGTTGATGATTTGCACAACGAAATTATTTGGATCGAGTGTTGAGTCCGCCGTCTTGTACAGCCAGACCAGCACGAACAGAAAAACGAAGAACCCACCGATTACCAGGTAGGACACTGCTGGCGCGGTCCAGGCGATCGTGGTGTTGGTCGTCGTCAAGGCCTGGAGCGCGCTGCGCGCTCCTTGCGTGTTGTTGAGCGCGTCCTGCCTCTGCTGGTCGACTTCCGCGTTCTGAGCCTTCGTTGCATCAAGCGCGAGTTCGGCCAACCTCTGCTGCAGCGCGGCTTGCGCGGCCGGGTCCGCGGCGAGCTTGGTCTGTGCCTCGGCGGCATTGGTCGTTCCCAGCGTATCGGAAACCGCCTTTCCGACCTGGCTCGCGAGCTGACCTGTCTTGTCCCCCGCAACAAGCTTGATGATGTTTGGCAGCACCGCCGCTGCGACGCCGATCAACGGATTCATTTTGCCCCTCCTGTTTTGCCGCTGACATATGCGGCTGGACCCCGCGCATAAAATAAACACCAGTCCACAGGTACAATGAAGAAAGGACGCGGCGTGGTATGTGACCTGCGTCACACCCCGCCCAAGCGCCGACCTCGAGGGGCGCCGAAGACGCGTCCCGAAGGACACGAGGGGTGGGGGAAGGACCGGGAGCGCCCCGGATATGTCATTCCAGCTGAATTGTGGGTAGCTCGCTATCCATAGTCCGTCGATATGATGCTGTTTGCGGGCGAAAAGGGCGGGTGGCGACCTCCTCGGTCGGATTTGCGGCGCCCAAACTTAGGAAGGGCAATCCATGTCTGAAGCCACCGATTCCGCAGTCGAGGCGAAGGAAAAGAGTCAAGCGGTCGCGCTCGTCATCGCCATTCTTGCGCTGCTGTTGGCGCTTGCCGAAGCCGGCGCCAAGAACGCCCAGCACATGTCGACCGAGAACAACATCGAAACCTCGGATCTATTCAATTTCTATCAAGCGAAGCGGATCCGCTCGACCGTCGCAGAGACGGCCGCTGCGATGCTGGAGGCGCAAAAAACCGCCGTGACCGATCCCAAGGCGCAAGAGGCGTTCGAAAAGCAGATCGCGAACTTCAAGGCGACGGTGGCGCGATTCGAAAACGACCCCAAAACTCCTGAAGACAGCCTCGAAAAGATCCAGGATCGCGCCAAAGAGGCGGCGGAGCGACGCGAATTGGCCAATCGGCGCCTCGAACACTACGAGCTCGGAAGCGGGCTCGCGCAGATTGCAATCGTGCTCGCGTCCGCCGCGATCATCACCGGGATCACAGCCCTCGTCTGGTTCAGCGTTGCGCTTGGCGCGATCGGCGCGGCGCTCCTCGCCTTCGGGTTTCTCGCCCCGACTGTCTTGCCGTTGATGGGCTGAACGAGGGATCGCCCTCAAGGCAGCGAGTGTACGATCACCGGCCCGGCGGTCGCGCTCGCCTGCCCGATGACAAGCGGGCCCAGATTCTCCTCGATGAAGGCCAGCGCTCGCCGATTGGATTCCTGCGCTTCCGCGACGGTGTTGAAGACGCTGATCGCAGTCACCGTGTCATCCGGCGCGTAGACCACATAGTAGCCCATGAAGCCGGGGACGTCGCTGACGATGGAGATCGCCTCCTTGATCGTCTCGGCGAGCGCGTCGGCCGACCCCGGCTTGGCCTTGAACTGACGAATCGCGGCGTACATCGCGTTCCTCCCTTCGGGCCGATCGTTCGCAGCCCGCTTGCGCCGATCTTAGAGGGCCCCGCGCCTGGGCGGAACTCTTGCCCGATACGCGCGGCCGCTAGCGTTGCGCAACGGTGGACGCAATCTGCTGCAACAATCCTTGAACTCGCTTGTCGTCGCAGATCACGACGTTGAACCGCATCCAAGGCGATGGGTTAAGATGGGGACGGAAGAGCACGCCAGGGGCCAGCACGAGCCGGCGTTCGGACGCCTTCGCCAGCGCAACCGAATCCTCGACATCGGGCAATCGCGCCCAGACGAACATGCCCTCGGAAGGCTCAACGAACAACTCGAATCCCATACGCTCGAAAGCGCGTGCGACATTGATGCGCGCTTCGCCCAGCCGCTCCTGCAAGCGCGCAAGATATTTGCGATAGTGACCGTCGACCAGCATCAGGTAGATCAGCCGCTCGGTGAACTGCGAGCTGGTGATGCTGGTGAGCATCTTGATGTCGGCGAGCTGGTTCGCCAGCGACCGCGAGCAGGCGATGAAGCCTACGCGCAAGCTGCCTGACAACGTCTTCGAGAAGCTGCGCGCGTAGATCACCCGATTGAGCTGATCGAGCGTCGCGAGCCGCGGCGTTTGCCGCGTCTGGAGGTCTGAGAAAATGTCGTCCTCCACGATAGCGAAGTTATGCCGCTCGGCGGCCTGCAACACCCGGAATGCGACGTGCGGGCTCATGTCGGTTCCGGTCGGGTTCTGCATCACGGACTGCGTGAAGTAGATTTTCGGACGCCGCTCCGCAGCCAGGGTTTCGAGGATGTTGATGTCGGGGCCGTCGCGGTTGCGGGGCACGGCCAGCATTTCGATCCCGTGAAGGCGCAAATTGCCGAACATGTTGTAGTAGCCGGGGTCATCGACCAGCGCGGCGTCGCCTGGCTTCAACAGACAAGTGATGACCAGCTCGAGCGCCTGACTCGTTCCATTCGTAAGCAGGATTTGGTCGGATTGGGCGGTGATCCCGAGCCCGGCCAGCATCAGCGCGAGATGCTCGCGCAAGGGCAGATAGCCGAACGGATGGCCATATTCGAGCAGATGGGCTCCGTTCTTGCGAGCGAGCGCGTTGAGGTTTTGGCGGATGCCGGCCTCGTCCAGCCAGGAGTTCGGCAGCCAAGGGCCGCCGGCGAGCGGAGCGTTCTCGTCACTTTCCAGAAGCTGACGAACAAGCCATAGGAGTTGCTCGTTTCGCTGGTAGCTCTCGAGAGGCGCCGGAGCCGCGCCCGACGCCGCCAAAGCCGCCACGTAGAATCCGGCGCCGCGACGGGACTCAAGATAGCCCATCGCGACCAGACGGTCGTAAGCCTCGACCACAGTGAAGCGGCTGACGTTGAGCGCTCCCGCAAAGTCGCGGATCGACGGCAGTTTTGAGCCCGGCGCGAGATGCCGATCGTCAATCTGCAGCTTCACGCCCCCGACGATCTGGTCAACCAGCGACCTCTCACCCGTGGGACTGACGACGAGTGAGAGCACTGCAGCGGCCTCTCGTTCTTGCCGATTGGCCCGGTATCCGTACCGGTACAGTCAGGCCAACTGACGCCAAAACCGTCCATTACTTTGATGCTGACTGTCTGGCAGTCTCGCCCCGTCGTCAAGAAGCTCGAGGAGGCAAAGATGGTGGACGAGACCAAGCTGAACGCATTCATCGGCAAGATGCTCGGCGATCTCGGCGGCGCCTTCAGCGTTCCGATGGTGCGCATGGGCGACAAGCTCGGCCTCTACAAGGCCCTCAAGGAGCAGGGTTCGATGAGGCCTGAGGAGCTGGCCGCGAAGACGAAAGTCGCTGAACGCTATGCGCGCGAGTGGCTTTCGCACCAGGCCTCGTCCGGCTATCTCGAATACGATTCCGCGACAGGCAAGTTCGCCCTCCCGCCGGAACAGGCGATGGTGTTTGCGGACGTCGACAGCCCTGTCTATCTGCAAGGGGCTTTCGATCTCGCGGTGGCGATGGTCGAAAACCAGCCGAAAGTCGAGGCCGCGTTTCGCTCAGGCGAAGGCGTCGGCTGGGGCGAGCAGGCGCAGTGCCTGTTCTGCACCGTGGGACGCTTCTTCCGCCCGAGCTATCACAACAACCTGGTGGGCTCGTGGCTACCGGCTTTGGACGCCGTCGCCGAGAAACTCGAGCGCGGCGCGACTGTCGCCGACGTCGGTTGCGGCCACGGCTTCTCGACCATCATCATGGCGAAAGCGTTCCCGAAATCGACTTTCATCGGCTACGACTTTCATCCTGCATCGGTTGAGCAAGCGCGGATCCATGCCGGCCAGCATGGAGCGACCGCGAACACGAAGTTCGAGGTCGCCATGGCGAGCGATTTTCCGGGCAAGGACCTGGACCTAGTGACGTTCTTCGACTGCCTGCATGACATGGGCGATCCGGTCGGCGCCGCGCGCCATGTGCGCCAGACGCTGAAACCCGACGGCAGCTGGATGATCGTTGAGCCTGCGGCTGCCGATCGATTGGAGGATAATCTCAATCCGGTGAGCCGGATGTTCTACGCCGCCTCGACAATGATCTGCGTGCCGACCTCGCTCGATCAGCCGGTCGGGGCGGCGCTCGGCGCGCAGGCGGGCTTCGCCAAGCTCTCGTCGGCAATCACGCAAGGCGGGTTCGGCAAGGTGCGCAAGGCAACCGAGACGCCGTTCAACATGGTGCTCGAGGCGCGTCCCTAGGTTGAGTTTCTTTGGCCGGCCATCAATTCACCACCAAGGACACGAAGAGCACGAAGGAGAAGCCACTCTTGGTGATCTTCGTGATCTTGGTGGTGGGGTGTCGATCTGGCCACCCGCCGCCCGTTGGTCGTCCGAGCAAGCCTGCTTAGTCCCGCCTCTCGCTCACCCGCTCGAGGCCAAAGCGCCCGGCAAAGCCGCGCGAAGGCGTGAAGGCGCGGTGGGAAGAAGCTTCTTCACCGCGGCCGAGGCAGCGATCTGGCCGCGGTTGACGAACGCCTCATGATTGCGCTCGATCTCGTCGAGATCGTAAAGATAGTTGACCATGATCCCGAAGGACTCCGCGAGCCCCTTGGGCGATAGGTCCCCCTCCCAGTTGATGCGCTCAAGGCGCGCGCCGTTGCCGAGATGGAACCGGGCGACCGGGTCAAGGACGCGCCCGTCGGGCCGGCGCGCTTTCAGAAAGTAATAGGCGGCCAGCGGCTCGAGCGCGGCGCGCAGCTTAGCCGCAACCCCGGGCGTCGGCCAATTGTCCTCGACCGCCAATTGCAATGCAGCGTTCTTCATCGGCGTGATCGCTGGATCTTCGGTCGTCTCGAGCCAGGCGCGGAATCCGGGAACTGGCGAGAGCGTGACGAAAGTCTCGATCGCCGGCAGCTCGCGGCGCATCTCCTCGACCACCTGCTTGATGAGGAAATTGCCGAAATTGACCCTGGCGAGACCCTCTTGGCAGTTGGAGATCGAGTAGAAGGCGGCGACGCGCGCCTTCTCCGGCGCGATATGCGTGCGTTTTTCCGCAAGCAATGGCGCGATTGCAGCGGGAAGGGCGAGCGTCAGCGCGACTTCGACGAAAATCAGCGGCTCGTCGATCAGCCTTGGATGAAAGAACGCGTAGCACCGCCTGTCGGCCGGGTCGATGCGCCGCCTGAGGTCGTCCCAGTCGCCAATTTCATGCACCGCCTCATAACGGATGATCTTTTCCAGAAGGGCCGCGGGCGAGGACCAGTCGATGCGGCGCAACACCAGAAACCCCCGATTGAACCACGAACCGAACAAATGCAGAAAATCGCGATCGACAATGGCGAGCAACGGGTTCTGGTTCACGAGTTGCAGCAGGTCCGCGCGCATCGCGACCAGCGCGGCGGTGCCGCCCGGCGCGCGATTGATCCGCCGGAACAGCTCGTGCCGACGCGGCTCGGAGGCATAGTGGATCTCGCTCGCCGCCGCTTCGTCGTCATCGGACTCGAACTTGGCGACCGCGTCTCGCATCCGATCGCGATCCGGCCCGAAATTGTCGGCGAGCGCGGTGAAGAACGCCACATGGTCGCTCGGATCGAGCGCGCGATAGCGCCCAATCACCTCGGCGGCAAGCGCCACTCCCGAGGCCTCGCCGCGCCCTTCAACCAAAGCTCGGCAGTCGTCGATCAACTGTTCGACGCGGTTGTCCGCATCCTTTGGCCAAGGCTTGATCTTGAGCATGGAGCGACCGCGCTCGGCGACCGAGGCCAAGAGATCGTAGAAGAAGGCGTTGCTCATGATTGTTCGTCGGCCTCAGCCGCGGCCAGTGGTCGGGCGAGGACCTATTGTCGCGCGGGGGCGGATGCAAATCAATTCCGTGTTCGCGATTTCGAGATCATTGCGACGCGCCGCTTAAAACGGCGGCACGCCGATCCAGTGAGCCCAAAGGTCGCGCAGACGCGCGGTCCACGCCCAGTAGCCGCCAATTCCAAGCAGAAGCGCGAGCGTGATCGACCCGAGAAGCATCAGGAACAGGCTCAACGCATCGCCAAGCCGTCGCGCGATTCCGCGCCTGGGTCGCGCCCTCGGCGGCTCGGCGGCGGCAGGCGGCTCGCTCGCGCCGGCAGGGGGAAAGTGCAACGCGAGCGGGCGCGGTCTGGCGATCGGCCAGGTCGCCGGCCCATTCGCTTCTGCAGGTTGTGGACGCGGCTCCTCGGCCACGCGCGGGTCTGCCGTCAGCGCGCGCTCGCGCTCGACCAGACGGCGCGCGACATAATCGGCGACAGCCGCGACGATCGTGTCGGGCGATTGGCTTTCGGCCATCAGCACGCGGCCATTGCGCGTATCCTGAAAAAATCGGTAGGTGCGCTTATCGTGCGCCATGTCGACAAACGCGATCATGTCGAGGAAGAGGCGCGGATGCTCGCTCTGCGTCAGCGCCATATCGAACAGGTCGACGCCCTGAGGCGCCTGGTCGACGACCGGCTCCAACGCGCTCTCGAGCGCTTTGAGACGGACAATCTCGAGCTCGCGCGCCTCCGCGATCGCATCGGCGCGTTCGGCGTTCTCGACCCGAGCCTGCCGGATCGACGCTGCGAGGTCCGGCTGGACCGGAACGTTCTCAGGCTTGTCGTCCATCGACCTGTATTTTGTTCGTTCCTTCGGCGCGAAGGTAGCGGGAATCCGCCGGACCGCAAGCTGGAAGGCCTCGTCATTGCGAGCGAAGGCGCCATTGATCATGAGACGGAGATTGCCGATAACAACGCGCCGGCCGTTTCGCGGCCGCCCGCGACGAAGGTGACGAGCGATGAGCGCCGTGGATCTCATGGATTTTTCCCCCGAGGTCGCCGAGGCGCGGTCGGCCAGGAAACCGCTCGTCGCGCTCGAATCGACGATCATCACCCATGGCATGCCTTATCCCCGAAACGTCGAGACCGCGCTTGCCGTCGAGCAGGCGGCGCGCGAGATGGGGGCTGTTCCGGCGACGATCGCGGTCATCGACGGCCGCTTGCGGATAGGCCTCGAGGACGAGGAGATCGACCGGCTCGGCCAGCTCAGCGGCGGCGTGGTGAAGGCCTCGCGGCGCGATCTGGCGCTGGTCGCGGCCCGTAAGGGCTCCGCTGGCACGACAGTCGCGGCGACGATGTTCATCGCTGGCCTCGCGGGCGTCGAAATCTTCGCCACCGGCGGAATCGGCGGCGTCCATCGCGGCGCCGAGGAGACATTCGACATCTCCGCCGATCTCGTCGAGCTTTCGCGCACCCGCGTCGCGGTCGTGTGCGCCGGCGCCAAATCGATTCTCGACATCGGGAAAACGCTCGAGTTTCTCGAAACTCAGGGGGTCGCGGTCGTCGGCTACCGCACCGACGAGTTCCCGGCCTTCTACGCCCGCTCCTCCGGGTTCAAGCTCGAACATCGCTGCGACGGGCTTCACGATCTTGCGCGAATGATTCGGCTTCAGCGAGAGATCGGCCCCGGCGGCCTTCTCATCGCCAATCCGATTCCACAGGATCACGCGCTCGAAGAGGCCGCAATCGAGGAGCGCATCGCCGAAGCAGTGGCGGAGGCCAAGACGCAGGGCGTGGGCAAGAAAGAGGCGACGCCGTTTCTGCTCAAGCGCGTGGTCGAACTCTCTGGCGGGAAAAGCCTCGAGGCCAATATTGCGCTGATCAAGAACAACGCCATGCTCGCGGCTCAGGCGGCGGTGGAATTGGCGAAGCTGTGAGCAAAATTGCGAGTGGAGGAATTTAAGATGGCTGACTTCCTTTTCACGTGGAAAGAAGGAAAAAGATTATCACATGAAAAATTGAAGGAAATCGTTGACAAGTTCGATGCAGGTCAGCCTGTCGTGGAAGGATGGCAATGCGCCGCTCACCGGATGATACGAGTCGGCGATAGGGCTTACCTTCTGAAGCAAGGCAAGGAGCCGCGGGGCATCTTTGGGGTCGGAGTTGTCGATCGGCCGCCAGAGGCGCACACTCCGCGATCGTAGGGAAGAGAAAGAGTTATGCGGTTCTGATCAGATTTGAAATGCTCCTCGACCCGACGCGCGAAATGCTCATCACGAGGGATGAGTTACTGAGACTACAAGTCGCGCCAGACCATCGGTGGAACGGCGAGCGCAGTGGGATGCCGCTCGAACCAGAAGCTGCACGTGCAATTGAAGAACGCGTTGATGCCCGCAAGCGGCGCGACAACTAGGGACGCAGAGACTTCCAAACTGACGAGGGCGTAGCGAGAATATCGGCCGACGAAAACCTACGAACCCCCAGCCAACCGCCGTCCGGGCTTAATCTACAGCCGGGACCGAGTGATGCTCGTGTGCGATCATCCATCGCCCCTCGACTTTCTTGAGGCCATTGTCAGACGGAAATCGAGCGCCTCGGACTGTCCGTCAGGCCCCGGCCCCTCGCAGCGCATGCTCGCAAAAGCGAAGGCGACATCCGCGCCGGCCGTCACGTCCATCTCTTGAATGTCAAAGCGAACCGGCCCGCTCGACCAGGAAAAGAAGAGATCCCAGGTCTTCCTGTACGCGTCGAGCCCGACGCTTTTGAACGGCGGCGGAACATCGAACATCACGAAATCGGCGGCATGGCTTCGCAGGATTCCGTCGTAATCCTTCCGCCGCACGGCATCTGCCCACGCTTCGATCACATCGCGCACCACAACTTCGTCGCTCGGGACAGCTTGCTTGTCCGCCATTGTCTACTCCCATAAAACTCGGTTGGTGGCGCATGCTGCGGGAGGGGCGTCGTGAGAAATTGGCGCCCTGCCCTCGTTTTGCGGTTTCATTCTCTTGGCGTCGGAGGCTTGGCCCATGCAGAAGGAAGAAGGGATTGTCAAAATTCCGAGCCATCACTCCGTGGACGAGACGGTCGACAAGCTGAAGACCATTCTCAAGTCCAAAGGCGTGACGCTCTTTGCGGTGGTCGACCACAGCGGCGAAGCTGAAAAGGTGGGAATGAAAATGCCTCCCACCAAGCTTTTGATCTTCGGCAGTCCGAAGGCCGGCACGCCGCTCATGCTTGCGGCTCCAAGCGCCGCCATCGATCTTCCGCTCAAGATCTTGGTTGCGGAGGATGCGCAAGGCGAGGTGTGGATCTCTTACAACAGCCCCGAGTACCTGAAAGAGCGGCACGGCTTGCCCCCGGACCTCCTGCCGAATATCGCCGTCGTGCAGGCGCTGGCGGCTGCGGCCGGGGACTAACAATGTCGGCCCCGCGAAGGCTCGCCTTTCGAACCATCATTGAGCCGGCGCCTCCTTGTGATCCTTGCCAGGGGTCTCATTACCGTTCGGGAACCGGAAACCGTTGTTTTTGAATGACAAGCCGGTGTCGTTCAGTCTCGGGACGCCGCTGTGACAGAAACTGCAACTCTGGCCGGTCTGCCTGGCAAACTTGGGCGTAGCCTCAGCGTTCGGCGCGGCCAGGATCAACGCCACGGCGAGGGGCCCGGCGGACAACGCGGTTCGCAGCGCGATGGATTTGACTTTAAAAACACCATTGTTGGCGGGGCCGCGTGCGAGCACGGTTCCAGCGACAAACGTCTTCGCTTTCGGTAACATTGGGTGTCCCTCCCATAAGGCCTCTGGCCGACGCGAGTATCCAAATGATTTTGCGCGCTGCTCGCGCCCTTGTCATCGGCGACGTGATGACGGACGTCATCGTGCGGCCGGAAGGGCCAATCGCGCGCGGCTCGGACCGGCGCGCGTCGATCACGGTTCAGCCCGGCGGCTCGGCGGCCAATCAGGCGGCGTGGCTCGCCTGGTTCGGCGCGGGCGTCGATTTCGTCGCCCGCGTCGGCGCCGCTGACGTCGAAAGCGAGACGAGCGCGCTTCAAGCGATCGGCGTCACGCCGCATCTCGTCGGCGATCCGGATCGTGAGACCGGGCGGCTGATCGCGCTCATCGACCCGGACGGCGAACGCAGCTTCCTCACCGATCGCGGCGCCAACGAAGCGCTCGAAGCGCGCGATATTCCGGACGCGCTGATCGCCTCCGCCTCTCACATCAGCCTCTCTGGCTATTCGTTCTTTGCCCCCTCCCCGCGCGCGGCCGTTCTCGACGTCATGCGGCGCGCGGGGGACAAGCCCATCAGCGTCGATCCGGCTTCGGCGGAATTCCTGCGCGAGGTCGGAGCGGACAATTTTCTCGCCTGGACGAAAGGCGCGACAATCCTTTTCCCCAACGAAGAGGAGGCCGCGGTGCTCGCCGGCTCGACCGATCCCGAAACCCAATGTGCGCGGCTTGCGAAGCACTATCCGCTGGTCGTCATCAAGCGCGGCGCGGCCGGCGCCGAGGCCGTCGAAGGCGAGCGCCGCTGGCGGATCAAAGCGCCGAAGGTCGAGGCGGTGGACACCACCGGCGCAGGCGACGCCTTCGTCGCTGCTTTTCTTGCGTCGCGGCTTTCCGGCGCGGACATTCAGCCTGCGCTCGAGCGCGCCGCCGCGGCCGGCGCGGCCGCATTGACAAGAGTGGGCGGACGGCCACCCGGTCCGATTGCGGCCCGCGATTAGCAGGCCGTCGCCACTCCGATCTTCGTCGTTCCGCTCTTTGTCCTCCGATATCCCGCGACGCCGAGACCGGCGAAACCGATCAGCATCAGTGCCCAGACGCTGGGCTCAGGAACGCCGCCCCCCCACGGTGAAGGAATTTGGCGCCACCACTAGGCTGTAGTCGCTGCAATCGGCGAACGTGGCGTCGGCGCAATCGATGGAAACATGCGGGATCGACAAAGGCCGAAAACGATCCCGTCGGGCCGGAAAACTGGCGTCCAGGTTGCCACGTGGCTTGGATGAAGATCGAAAAAATGTGGCCGCTCAGAGGGGGAATCATCGACCACAGCGCTCAACGCGAAGGCACCCGATCCGCATCCCGAAGGATCAGCAGTCGGCGAGCAAGTGAACTCCCCACCAGGAATAAACCCGACGGTGCCGTGGAGGCCCAACTCGAGGCCAGTTTATACATGGGTGAGCCTCCCGTTGCACGAGTTGTTCGGTCGAGTCGTTCTGATCTTGGAGAGACAGCGAAGGGGCTGTCTCGACGGCATGACGACGGCAACTTGGACGTGGTTAAATCCGCGTCTCACGACTTCCCGCTAAACTCGGGCGAATCCCGGGGCCCCGAACAAAAATAACATCAGCTAACGGGGCGACCGCACCATGGCGTATAGACCGGCGTTTAGCAAATCTCGACATCCACCTGATTTCAGATCGGATTCTCGGTAGCGGGTCTATTCAGTGGCGAGGCTCGATAGCCGTCTCGGGGTCTCATTCGACTGCGGCCGGTCAAGACAGCTCGAGGTCTGCCCCGAGCGGTGCAGATGTGCAGCCCGACCGATAGATCCAATCGTTTCTTATGATATCTTGTGATCTTCGAAGCCTATACCTATCTTCGCCGCCAGCAGGGCTTTCGAACAAAGAACCGGCCAAACTTTTTCAGTCTCAAAACTGGATGAGCGGCAGTATTTCGGAAGTCCCATCGATCTTAAGTGCGATCAGGAGGGCTACATATGTCCATTCGTCCCGTCAAGCGCGTCAGCCAGTCCGTTCCGACCATGGAGGGAGCGGGCGTCAAGCTGCGGCGCGCCTTCGGCTTCGGCGACACGTCCGATTTCGACCCGTTCCTCATGATGGATGATTTCCGCGGCGATCGGCCCGAGGACTATCTGGCCGGCTTCCCGTGGCATCCGCATCGCGGCATCGAGACCATCACTTATGTGCTGGCGGGCAGCGTCGACCACGGCGATAGTCTCGGCAATCGCGGCAAGCTCGGCTCGGGCGACGTGCAATGGATGACCGCCGGCAGCGGCATCCTGCATCAGGAAATGCCGACCGGCGACGACGAAGGGCCGCATGCATGGCTTCCAGCTCTGGGCGAACCTGCCCGCGCATCTCAAGATGGTGAAGCCGCGCTATCAGGACGTGCCTGCAAGCGCGATCCCCGAAGTGATCGACGACGATGGCGCGCGCGTGCGCGTCATCTGCGGCGAGTTCTGGGGCAAGACCGGACCGGTCGACGGCGTCGCCGCCGAGCCGCGCTATCTCGACGTCACCGTGCCCGCGGGGAGGAAGAAGCGCCTCAAGGTCGAGGATTTCCGCCAGGCGTTCGCTTATGTCTTCGAGGGCTCGGCCACCTTCGCCGACTCGTCCGAACCGTTCGGCGTATTGCGCGAAGCGCAGGTCAACGGCGAGGAAGTTCTGGTGCGCGACAAGGTCGGCAACCGGTCGCTGGTCGTGTTCGGCGCGGGCGACGAGATCGTCGTCCAGGCGGGCGACGAGGGGGTGCGCTTCCTTCTCATCTCCGGCCGGCCCTTACGCGAGCCGATCGCCTGGCACGGGCCGATCGTGATGAACACGCAGGACCAGATCCGTCAGGCCCTGAGCGATTTGCGCAGCGGCGCGTTCATCAAGAACTAGGACAATCGGTTCGAGCTTCGGGTCGCGCGGCTCGAACCGAGGCCGCAAACATCGCTTCAAATCGAGGTCCGGTCGGAACCCAGCTTTAATCGTCGCGTTTTACTATTGTGAGCACGGGGAGCATGCTAGCCCGCGGAGCACGCAGACATGGCCAACTCGACGATCTCGACGCAATGCTGCGTCGCCGGCGGCGGCCCCGCCGGAATGATGCTGGGGTTCCTGCTGGCTCGTGCTGGCGTCCACGTGGTCGTGCTGGAGAAGCACGCCGATTTCTTCCGCGATTTCCGCGGCGACACGGTTCATCCCTCGACCCTCGAAGTGATGGTCGAACTTGGCCTGATCGATGAGTTCCTGAAGCTGCCGCATCAGAAGGTCGAGACGCTGTCCGCGCAGATTGGCGCCGAACACGTCGAGGTGGTCGACTTTCGCCATCTGCCGACGCACTGCAAATTCATCGCGCTGACGCCGCAATGGAACTTCCTCAACTTCCTCGCCGAGCACGGCAAGCGTTACCCGACATTCGACCTGCGCATGCAGGCTGAAGCGACCGATCTCATCGAAGAGAACGGCCGCGTTGTCGGCTTGATCGCCAAGACGCCGGACGGGACGATTGCGATCCGCGCGGACCTCGTGGTCGGCTGCGACGGGCGCCATTCGACCGTGCGCGAGAAAGCAGGCTTCGAGAGCGAGGACTACGGGGCGCCGATGGATGTGCTCTGGTTCCGATTGTCGCACAAAGACGGGGACAGCCCAGACACGTTCGGCCATATCGAGGCCGGCAAGATGATGATCATGTTGGACCGCGGCGACTATTGGCAATGCGCCTACGTCATCCCGAAAGGCGGCATTGAACGCGTGCAAGCCGAAGGCCTCGATGCCTTCCGCGCGCGGGTCGTCGAGATGTCGCCCTTCGTGTCCGACCGGATCGAGGAGCTGAAAAGCTGGGACGACGTGAAGCTGCTCAGCGTCACGGTCGATCGGCTCAAGAAATGGTGGCGGCCCGGACTCCTTTGCATCGGCGATGCAGCGCATGCGATGTCGCCGGTCGGCGGCGTTGGGCATCAACATGGCGGTGCAAGACGCGGTCGCCGCCGCGAACCGGCTCGCCGAGCCGCTCCGCAGCGGACGATTGACGGATCAGGACCTTCAGGCCGTCGAGGAGCGGCGCACTCCGCCCATGCGGTTCACGCAGCGGCTGCAGCTCATGATCCAGCAACGGGTTATCAGCCGTGTCCTGGCAAGTCATGAGCGTCCGAAGCCGCCTCTCTTCTTGAAGCTGTTCGGCGTCTTTCCAATTCTGCGCCGCATTCCGGCGCGGCTGATCGGCGTCGGCATCCGTCCCGAACACGTGCAAACGCCCGAAGCGGCGCCGGTGTTGGAAGGCGAGCCGCGTGGTCTCCCGTCAGCGCGAGAGCGCCTCGGCGTAGACGCTGAGCGTGTCGCGCGTCATGCGCTCAACCGAATAGGCTTCGGCGAGCTTCGCTCGCGAACGGCGCCGGACGGCCTCGCGCGCCGAAGCGCCAAGCGACAGTGTCGTGGATCGCCTCATCCATGGGGCGGTTCGCAGGCCCGTGCGTTGGGCCTTGCGAAGGTTGTGGACGGGCTTGCCGCCAGCAGCTTGCGCCCGTGGGTCGGCGAATTAGGCTCGGAGCCTCCGATTCGCCTGACGAAAGAGATCCGCATGAAGAAGCTCGCGACCAAACCGCGGAAGCCGGCGCGCCGGAAACGCAGCGCGACCGGGACGGGCGTCTCCTTTCGCGACGTCGACATGACTGCACTTCGACGGCTCCTGGCCGAAGAATTGCGGCCCGACGACGACCTGGCGGACATGTTCGCCGACCTCCTGTCGGCTGATCCGGATCACCCCGACGACATCCCGGACGCCGAGATGCTGTCCGAACTCAACGAGGCGCTGAACCGGGCGCGGCTCGATGCCGCGGGGGGCGACATGGAGGCGCGCAAAACGCTGAAGACTATCCGCGCGATGATCGACGAGGCGGCGGTGCGCGACGCCATCCATCCAGCCATGCTGATGATGCTCGGACGATTGTTCGCGAGCGCTCGGATCGAGATCGGCGAGTGCGCGCGCGCGGCGTTGGGCCGGGCGCTGACTGGGACCTCTCAAGGGCTCCACGGCGGACGCCTACGCGGCGCTTTTGCAGCCCGCGCTGCTGCAGAGCGGGTCCGATCCGTTCGATCTCTACGAGGAGGTCGAGGCTCTCATCTCGATCTTTCCCATCGCTTACAGGTCGGCGTTCGTCGAGCGGATGGCAGTCGATTCCCATGCGCTCATCCGCCGGAGCGCGGTTGGTTTCCTCCTCCATCGCGACGAGGCCGCCGCGGAAGCGGTCATTCGCGGCCTCGGCGCCGCGCCGAGCGGCCTCGATGACGAGCGTCGCCGCTGGATCGAGGCCATTCGCCCCTGGCTTGCTCCACCGCGGCGGAGCGCGCTCGACGCTGGGCTTCCCGGCGCGCGCCGAGAAGCACAGCGGCCGGGCGCGAAGATTGTGAAGACGATCGCCTCGGTCTGCGACGGATCGGGCGTCAGCTTCCTGCTCGCGACAGTCAAGCGTGGCTCCCGCTTCCTTCTCGCCTCGGTGATGATCAAGCCGACGGGCGTCAATGACTGCATGTCCTACGAAGACTTGTCGTCGAACGAGGCGACCATGCTGGAACGCGCGCTCCGCTCGTCGGTCCAATCATCCGAGATCTCGTTCGCGGCCTGGGAGAAGCTGCTGCGGCTCGCGCTCGGCCGCAATCTCAGCTGCGACGAGCCGCCGCCCTTCGCGCTCGTTGGCGTCGTCGAGGCGCTCGGCCTCGATTCGATCGCGCCCGATTTCGCGACGCCGGCCGAGATCATCACCTCCGCGCTCGCCGACGTCGCGGACCGCGATCGCGCCGAAACCATCCGCGCGGCGCATGAATTCGCGGCGAAGACCGAATTGACCGACAACTGGTTCGAGGCTGGCGAAGAGGTCGAGGCGGTTATGAGCGCGGCTAGGTCAGCGAGCGCGGGCGCGGGCGCGCTGATCGAAAGCTACCTGCCCAGCCGCCGGGAATTCTGGGTGGCGCAATGCGCGCGGTCGGCGCTCGCGCTCAAGGACGGCGCCCGCCCGCGCGACCAGACCTGGAAACATCTCGCGCTCGTGGGCCGCGATCTTGCCGACGACATGCCCCTGAACCGTATTCCGTTGATTCACCGCATCGCCGAGATGAGCGCGCGCGCTTATTCGCTGCAGAAGGCGCAGCGCTCGGCGGCAGCCTGAACCGCCGGCGGCCGCCCACGTCGTCTCAGCGCGCGAGCGCCTCGGCGTAGACGCTGAGCGTGTCGCGCGTCATGCGCTCAACCGAATAGGCTTCGGCGATCTTCACTCGCGAACGGCGCCGGACGGCCTCGCGCGCCGACGCGCCAAGCGAGAGCGCGGCGTGGATCGCCTCCGCAAGCGCGGCCGGTTCGCGAGGCGGAACGAGCCAGCCGGTGCGGGCCTCGGCGTCCGCGTGCGGCGGCGCGGCGATGATTTCGCGAGCCGGTCCGACGTCGGAGATGATGGTGAGCGCCCCCATCGCCGCGGCCTCGATCGCAGTGCGCGTCACGCCGTCGGCGTCCGCGGCGGGAAAGACCACGACCGCCGCGCCGATGAACGCCGCTGGCGGATCGGCCGCTGCGCCGACGCGCGTGACGATGGACCGAACGCCGCACTTGGTTGCGAGCGCGTCAAGTTCGCCCGCGAACACCGGCTTCGCCGCGTCGCCCGCCAACACGAAACGGACGTCGTCAAGACCTCGGCCTTTGATCAGCGCGGCCGCCTCGATGAGCATATCCTGGCCCCGGCCGGGCGCAAGTCGCGCCGGCATCAATATGACCCGCTCATGCGCCGCGGCGCCCCAGCTCGAGCGAACGTCGGACACGCGCCGCCCGCTCACCCGTTCCGGCTGAAGCTTGGAGAGATCCATTCCCGGACGGACGACCCTGAGCCGTTTGGGAGGCGCGGGGAAGAGAGTTTCCGCGCGCCCGGCGGCAAACTCGGACGACGCGATGACGATGTCGCCCTCGGCCACGGCCGTCTCGAAGCCGGTGCGCGGGCGCGCGCCGCCGTCGCCCGGAAGCGAGGTGACGAGCGGGCGCTTCGCCTTGCGGCAGGCCTTGACCGCCGCCCAGGCGGCCCAGCGTGAGCGCGCGTGGACGAGGTCGACCCGCTCCGACGTGATGATGCGCTGCAGGCGGCCCGTGTTGAACGCCATTGCGATCGGGTTCTTGGTCGCCGCCGGGAAACGAATGAAGAGACCGCCGATCGCTTGCAATTCGCCGGCCAATTCGCGCGAATCCGTCGCCACCAGGGCGCGAGCGCCCATCTCCTTGAGCGCCGCAGTGACCGCGAGCGCCGCGCCTTCGTCGCCGCCTGCGGAGAGCGGCGGGACGATCTGGAGGATCGTGCGGCCGGCGAGCGGCGCGTTCGCCCCACGTCCGAAGGGGGAGAGCGCGTCGATGCTCACAGCGCGCCGCGCCTCGAACGGAAAAGCGCGCAGGGCCGCCGGTTGACTCGCGGCGAAGGCTCCGCCAAGCCCGCTCCGCCCTGCGCGTCCAAGTTGGGATTCATCCCGGCGCCGTCCGCGGGTCGAATGATCAGCAGCGAGCTCAATGTGTCGGACGCACAGCCGCAGGTTTTCATCGTAGGGCAAGCCCCGAATCAACGGCGTATCGCCTTTCGCCGCCGTGCGCCAGTGCGCAGCGGAGCGCCAGGCGTCATTTGGCTCAGCGGCTATCGCTCCGACATGGACTCGACCAAAGCGACCGCGCTCGACGCCGAAGCCGAGCGGCGCGGTCTCGGCCTCCTGCGGTTCGACTATTCCGGCCATGGCCGCTCCGACGGAAGCCTCGAAGAGGGGACAATTTCCCGCTGGCTCGAAGAGACGCTCGCTCTCATGCAAGGGATGAGCGAAGGACCGCAGATTCTGGTCGGTTCCTCCATGGGCGGATATTTGGCGCTGCTCGCGGCCCGGGCGCTCAACGAGGCCGGGGAGAAGGAGCGCGTCAAGGGCCTCGTTCTTATCGCGCCTGCGGTAGACTTCACCGAAGCGCTCGTCTGGGCCAAGGCGCCGGACGAGGCGCGGCGCGCGATCCTGGATGAAGGCGTCTGGCGAAGGCCCTCCGCCTATTCGAGCGAACCCGATTGCTTCACCCGGAACCTGATCGAGGACGGGCGCAAACACCTTCTGCTCGGCGGCATGATTCGCACCGGCGCGCCAACCGCGGTGCTGCAAGGCATGCGGGATGAAGACGTGCCGTTTTCGCACGCGCTCGCGCTGATGCAACGCTTCGGCGGCGACCCGGCGACGCTAACGCTCATAAAGGACGGCGATCACCGCCTGTCGCGTCCGCAGGATCTGGAGCTCATGTTCGCGGCGCTGGAACGGCTGCTTCCGGCTTAGGCTTCTCGATCAAATCAAACTCGGTTGCTGACTGAGGCGAGTATGTGAGCCGCGTCACAGCTTTTTTCGCTGGCTTGGTCATAGTCCACTATGCCCTTGCGGCTAACCGACGACCACAATGGCGCGAAGAGCGGAGGCATCCATGTCTCATAGCAAACGTGGGACAGCTATCGGCAGCGTCAGAACTCACCCATTGCCGCCCAAGGGATTTCGACCCGCGCACGGCATCGGCGCGTGAGTTGCGGCGCTACGGCCTTCCGCAGCGACCCGATCCGGCGATGCGCCCGCAACTCGCGGCGCGCTGGGACGAAATTTTCTCGCGCAAGATTACTTATGTCACTCCGACCTTCCGGCCGTTGGAGGAACTGCTTCCCGGCGTTAAGCCTCGAGGCCGGCTCCGGCAAGACCTGGTGACCGTCCCGAATTCGACCTGGTCCGGGGCCGTAGTGCATGCCACGGGAAGTCAGACTTTCACCTGGGTTTTAGGTCAGTGGAATGTCCCGGATGTCGCGCCTGCCGCGGGGGGCAAAGGCAGCCAGTATACGTTCGCCTTTATTGGTATTGACGGGAATACAGATGTCACCCAAATCGGAACCATCCAGTCCGTATCGACCGCTGCGAACGGCAGCGTCAGCAAGAGCTGCTATGCGGTCTATGAGTGGTTCCCGAATTCCTGGTCCGCGATCACGAACCTTCCGGTCAGCTTCGGGGACACGATGATTGGCCTGATTTGCCTGGACTCGCCGACCGAAGCGCTCTTCAGCCTGGTCAACGTGACCAGCGGCATCCACGCGGGATTCATCTTCGATGCTCCGGCCGGCACGGCCTCGTTGGAAAATCAGGCCGAGTGGATACTCGAACGGCCGGAAGTCGGTGGCGTCAATCCGCCGATGCCCAACTTCGGCGAAATCTACTTCGACTCGGCTGTGGGCGGTCATGGGCTGGACTTTCTCGCCGATGGCGGTACGGACACCGCGATAAACATGGTGGTGAACGGCGCAACAGTGGCCACCACGACCGTCGAGACACCGACGCTCATCAAGATCGCCTACACTGGCGGTTGACCGGCGCTCGCATCGCTGACCCCGTCGACCGGCGGCAATTGCGTCGGCGCGGGCGACCTCTGAATCCCTGCAAGCAGAAAGCGGCGCTACTCCCAAGTCGCGCCGAAGCGATGCAGGCTCGCGCCGTGAACCTTGAGCCAGAGTTCGGCGCGGTCGGTTCCTGGGTGCAGGCGGCGCGCAAGCTTCCAGAACAGGGGCGAATGATTCATGTGCACGATATGCGCCACCTCATGCGCGGCGAGGTAATCGAGCACGAACGGCGGCGCGAGAATCAGGCGCCACGAGAAATTGAGCCCGCCGGTCGACGAGCACGAGCCCCAGCGGCTCACCGTATCGCGCAGCACGATGCGGCGCGGCTTGACGCCGAGCTGCTTCGAGTGCCGGGCGACCGCAGCCTCGAGATCCTTGCGCGCCTCGCGCTTGAGGAAATCGGTGACGCGGCGCGCCACATGCGGCCGCTCGCCGGAAACGCAAATGAGCGGTCCGCGCTCGCTCGAACTCGATCCAGACACCGCCGCGTTCGCTCGGCCTATGCACGATGCGATGATCGAGGCCGCGCAACGGCATGACCGCGCGTGGCTCGAACGCAACCGGTTCAGGCAAGCGCGCGAGACGCGTGCCGATCCATGCGGCGTGACGCTCGGCGAATTCGCGCGCCGCTTTGAGCGATGAGCGCGTCGGCATCGTGAGCACAACGTCGCGCGTCGCAGTGCGAACCCTCAACGTGAAACGGCGCGACGTCGCGACGCGTTTCAGCGCGATGCGATAGGTCTCGCCGTCATGCGCAATATCGAAATGAGCCGCCTGCTCCGGCGCCCGGCGTTGGAAGAGACGCAACATCCCGCCAAGTCCCCAACGAACGTCTTGAAGTGAAGGCCGGCCGCCCGCGCAGCCGGCAATCCCCGTCCACGGACGCGAATCCTAGTCCAGGCCGGCCCTGAGTCGCCAGAGGTTTTCTTGAGGAAAATGCGGTGCTTCAGCCCAATTGCACGCTCGGGGTTGTGGCGGGCTTCAACTGGACGGGGAGTCCTGCGGCGACGAAGATCACCGCGTCGCAGGCAGCGGCGATTTCCTGGTTCGCCCGACCCTGCCAGTCGCGAAACTCGCGGCCGAGTTTGTGGTCCGGCACCAACCCCATGCCAACTTCGTTGGATACGAGGATCGCCGGACCGGCCAGTCCCTGGATGGCGTCGGCGAGCGCGGCGACCGCCGGACCTGGATCCCGGCCAGCCAGCATGAGGTTGCTGAGCCAGAGGGTCAGGCAATCGACAACCACCGCCCTGTCATCTTGCGCGTGCGTCGCGAGGGCCGCCGCGATTTCGAGCGGCTCCTCCAGCGTCGTCCAACCTTGGCCCCGGTCGCGTCGATGGCGAGCGATGCGCGCCGCCATTTCCTCATCTCCGGCCGCCGCCGTCGCGAGATACAGCCGCTGAGCGCCATGGGCCTCGGCAAGCTTCTGCGCATAGGCGCTTTTCCCTGAGCGCGCGCCGCCGAGAATGAGCGCGCTGCGGACGATCGCCTGGGCCTTACTCCCGCGCGCCATCCCGATTCCCGGCCGCGCCAACCTGTGCGGCGAGCCCCGCAGAGGGCCGTCCTTCGGCGGAGGCCGGTTTGCTTTCGGGCAAACCGTTCGGCCGCTTATCCGGCGCGCAAACCAGAAAGCGCTCGTTCGGCATCCACCACACCTCGTCGGGGCGATAGTTTACCACCTTGCTCCAGTCGAAGCCGCATAGCCGGTGGTGCATCCAAATAACTCTGCCAACGTGCGTCAGCAGCATCGGAGGAAAATACAAGCCGGTGAAGGAATTGCCCAGAATCAACACGGTTGGGCCTGGCTTGTCCCCCGTTTCAATGAAGTCGCCAAGGATATCGGTCGATATCGGGACTTTCTTTCCATGCGGAAGCGTCAGGTCTTCCACATATTCCGAGACGCTGTCGGAGTCGCCGAACATTCGCGCCAAGTCGCCGCCTTTGCGTAAGGTCGGCGGGCTTAGCGCCGCGCCCGGCTCGATGCGCCAGTCCGGGTGCGCGTCCGCCTCGACCGCGGCGTTATAGGCGGCCAAGGCGCCGCGGGCTGTCCAATGCGTATCATGCATGTAGAAGACCGGACCCGACGCCCGGGCTTGCTTGACCACCGGCCGCAGATCGACGGCGGGAACGCCCTTCGCGGCGAGATCGGCGAGAAACAGGTCGTATTCGGTCGGCTTGCCGTGATTTTGCGCCCAAAGGGGCAAGTCTTGCTGGTAGATTGTTGACGCGCTGGGCGGCGCAGCGACCAGGAATCGGATCTTGCGCGCCCGAAGCTCCTCGTACATGCGCTGAACCATATCAGTCTGGTCGGCGACCCTTCGGTCCCGAAGGATCAGCCCCGCGCTTTCGCGCACCGTCTCCTCGCCGAGGTAGAACATGCGCCCGTCACGACCGATCAGCACCGAATCGTTGCCGACCCCGAGCAGCGGGCGAGTGATATCCTTATGCGCGCGGATCAACACCTGACGAAGGCCGAAATGGTCTCGTAGATAAGCGTCCGTCTCCTTCGGAAGCCCCAGCCAATCGTCTGCGCTCTCCGGCGCCGCCGGGGGAGCCGCAAGGTAGCGCCCCTCCTTGAGAATCGCTTCAGGGCCATCCGGCCTTACGATCCCGACGACCAGCGGCGTGACCAGGAGTCCGAACGCGAGGAGCGCGAGATAGCGGCGGTATCGGCGCAGCACGCGAAATCAGGAGCGCGCGCGTTTCCGGCGATTGCGGGCGCAGCGCCGGCTCTGTCGGAACGAGGTTGAATTCACGAGCGCACCTTTATCAGCCGCCTTTCAGATTCGGAAGCTGCAATCTCAATCGCATTCGGCCTTGAGCGCTCACGTCCCATGCCGCAGTGCCCGATCGGCGTCGCGTGGCAATTTGATCCCGCATCGGCTTGTGTTCGTTGGCCCCGTGATATTGAAGGCGCTTGGGTTCATTCGACTTTGTGGGAGCGAACGGAATGCGCGCGGCGATTGAACTTGGCGAGATTGGCCAATAGACCTTCGGAGTTTGAAATGTTGAAACGCCTCAAAAGTCTTTGGACGAAGGCCCGCGCCAGCGATCCCGATGAAACGACCGGCTCTCCCGGCGTTCCGCCTGTCCATCTCAGGAAAAGAGTCCACGGCACAGAGGACATAGCGAGCTATGAAAACGTTGGGCGAATCCTCGCGAACAATGTTTTCAGCTGCCTGAACGTGAACGGCGGCGCCGCTCCCTTTCGCGGTCTCGACTTTGGATCGGGTAGCGGCCGGGTGCTCGTCCCGCTTCATGAGCTTTGCCTAAAGCATTCGACATCAGGTGAGCCCGTCGAATGGTTCGGCTCGGACGTCGATCGGCAGGCCATTACATGGGCTCAGAAAAATCTGGGCTCGATCGCAAAATTTGTCGTCAACGAGCCCATGCCCCCACTTCCTTTTCAGGATGAATTCTTCGATTTTATCTTTTCGATATCGGTATTCACGCACATTCCCGAAGACATGCAATTCGCCTGGCTGGCTGAACTCAGCCGCGTCTTGAAGATCGGTGGATCCGCCCTCTTCTCGACCCTTTCGCTGGACCTTCTCAAAAATAAACTGAGCGACGCCGCGCTTCGTAAAGGGTTTTACTACATTGACGGCGGCAAAGGCACGGACGGTTTGCCGAGGTTTTATCGAGACACTCACCACAGCCGGGAATATATCGAGAGAGAATGGTCGCGTTATTTCTCGATCGAAGTCTTCAAGGAGAAAGGAATAGCGGATCATCAAGATCTGATTGTGTGCAAGCGCGTCAAGTGACGCGGAACGCCCGAGCCGGGCGGGAGCATCCCGCCTATTTGCCCGAGCCGGCGGCAAGCACGCTGGGCATGCAGTTGAGAAATCTTTCTGTCGGCATCCACCACACCTCGTCTGGATGGTACCGCTCAATCATCGCCTGCCAGTCGAAGTCGCATTGGGTGTGATGCGCCCAAGCGACCTTCCTGACATGCGCCAAAAGCATCGGCGGGAAGAGGGACGCGGTGAATGAGTTCCCTATGACCAGCACGGTTCCCGTCGGTTGGTCGCCGGTCTCCGCGAAGGATGTATAGGGTCTGGAGGTCCATTTGTCTGCCGGGACCCGAGGCAATGTCATCTCTTCAACCGGCTCCGTCACGCTAGTCTGGCCGATAAACGATGCGAGGTCGCCGCTGCGCCGAATGGTCGGCGGGCCCAGGACGGCCGCGGCGCTCATGCGCCAGTCAGGATGCCCATCCGCCTCCACGATCGTGTTGAACGCCGTCAAGGCTCCGCGAGGCGTCCAGTGCGAGTCATGCCTTAGATAAATTCCTCCCTCCGCCCGGGCCGCGAGCAACACAGGCCGCAAGTCGATGGCGCGCACCCCTCGCTTCGTAAGCTCCGCGAGAAGCAAGTCGTACTCGGTCGTCTTTCCCTGGTTGCGCGCCCATGACGGAAGCTCTTCCGGATAGATCGTCGCCGTATTTGGCGGCGACGGCGACCAGGAACCGGATCCCGCGTTGCGCCAGGGCGTCCTTCTTTGCCGCCAGATATTCAGCGGTGCCCCTAACCATTCGGTCGCGCATGACAATGCCGGCGCTCTGCCGAACCGCTTCGTCCTGCTCAGCGTACATGCGCCCATCGCGGCCTATGAGAACTCTTCCGTTCTCATTCCCGTGATCCGACGAGAGATTGTCCACCTGTAAGGCTAGACGTATCATTTCCTTCCGCAGGCCGAATCGGTCTTTGAGATACGCGTCGACTCGTCTGGGAAGATCGACGCCATCGGTCCATATCGACGGCGCGGCGGCCGGGGTTCGTCCTTCCGCCCGGACCTTGGCCGCCTCGTCCGGCCCGAACAGGCCGACCACGAGCGGCGTGGCGATCAGGATAAAGGCGAGAAGTCCGAGGCGCCGCCTGTATCCGGATAAAAGGCCACGTGATCGCGTCGCGGGGGCAAAGACCGGCGACGTCTTGAGCGCGCCAAAAGACCCTGGGTCCGGGTAGGACAGTGGCGGAAGGGCGGCCGGCCCCAGACGATTTGGTCCCGTGAATAGATGAGGATCTCGATCAGGCATTGTGAAGATCAACGGTCTCCGGAGCCGGGCTGACGGCCAAGCAGTGCGTGTCCGGTTTCGCCGCGGCGCGCGCCAGCCGAACGACCACAGCGGTCAGGAGAAGCGTCCCGATTGCAATCCAAACGATGCCGAGCCGGAGAAAGCCGCGCTTGAACGCTTCGACCCACGGGTGCGGCGCCTCGGCCGAAAGCAACGCTGGCGGCAGGGCGGAGCGAATCTCCGGCGTGTCCAGCATCTCGCGCAATCGCTTCGGGTAAAATGAAGGAACCTCCGCCGCCGGAGCGCGGAAAATAAAGGAACTGTCCCCGGTGGCAAGATAGCTCTGCACATTTCTCGATCCAGTCGCGAGCATCTTGCGCCATTCCTCGATCTGATCGGGTAAATGCCGCTGCGGATGCGTAAGCGACAGCGCCAGGGCGAAAAGCCACGCAGTGAGAGCGAATGACCGCCAGGTCATAAGGTTGCGTTTGGGCGCAAACCGTTGAAAGAGCCAAAAGGCGCTCACAAAGTTGATCGTCGTTCCGATGAGCAGGATATCGAAATAGCGGTTCTGAAGCGGAAGCTGAGCCCGCCCGACGGCGAGCGCCAGGATCTGGCACACGACCCAGCCGAACATCGCGACATTGAACCAGCGCGGATCGCTCAGCGTCGGACGATCGGCGACGGTGCGCGAGAGGAACACCAGGGTCGGCAATATCAAGACCAGTCCGAGGGCCGTGTGGGCGGGCCAGCTCACCAGTCCGACAAAGGCGGACAGGAATTGCCCGAAGGAATGCGCCTTTGCGCCTTCGGCCTCCGGCACGTGAGGAATCGTAGTCATCAGCACAGAGAGTGACGAGGACGAGGACCGCGATGCCGAGAGCTTCGCGAAGACCGGCTCTCCTACCGCAGGCCATCTGCACGAGCTGCGCGGCGCCCGCCGCGGCAAATGTCAAATTCCCCGAGGCCAGACATAAAGCCGACCCGACCGCGCAGAGAACCCCCGCCCCCCACCGCCACGACCATGCCGGACTATCAATCAGAAACCATAGAGCCCCGAAGGAAAACGTCAGAAGCAAATAGAAATGCGTGTTGAAGCCGAGGACCGCGTTGTCGTACCCGAAAGGCACAGCGTTAATCAGCGTCGAGAGAACGATCGCCGCGACCGCCAACCCTCCACGAAGGACGCGCGAAAGCGCGTAGGCGATTGCAACGACCGTCGCGAAGTCCAGGACTGAATTGACAATCATCTGCAAGACGACGTCCCAGTAGCCTGAAACGTTGAAGATCAACAGGACCAACAGCTTGGTGAAAAAGATCCGGTGCTCGTTGATCGGTATGAACAAGTCTGAGATCGTGAGCTTTCCCTGGATATAGGGCTCCAGGAGATGGGCCCCGTCCGCCTCCCATTCGTCCAGAAAGGGCGTTGGACTTCCAGCGTAGCTGATGAGAGCCGCCCGCGTTCCGAGCAGGATAAGGAACAGAGAAGCGAGCAGGATCGGCGTGCGGTTCTGATCGAGCGCGTCGAGCAGCGTTCGCCAAACGCGCATGCCCAAGTTCATTTGAATGATCGTCCGCCCGCTGCCCTTTGAACTCGGCGGCACTTCAAGATCGGATCGGCGCGAGCGTCAAGGGCGCAAAGCCGCAAAGAATTCAATCGCACAGCCAACCTGGTATACGAACCCCCATCCGACAGCAAACGACTCCAGCCTAGCCCAGCGGATAAGCCGCCTCAACGACATAGGGTCCGCCGCCCGAACCTTCGCGGGCTGAATAGAGCACGAAGCGCTCGGCGGTGAATAATTCCGCAAAAAGCGCGCCGCGCGCGGCGAGATAGCTGGCGACCGACGTCTGGCCAACGCCGCGCAGCCGCGCCAGTGTCACATGGGGCGTATATTTGCGCGTCTCGGGCTCGACGCCGATCCGCCTCAAGCGGCGTTCCTGTTCGGCTTGCAGATCCATCAGCGCTGAACTCCGGCTTGACCTTAACGACAAGCGCGCGCGGTCTATCGCCGCCGAACCAGCTCAGTCCCTCGAAGCGCACGAGGACCTTCGGCCGGCGGGTGTCGTCCAGCGTCTCAGCGATATCGCGCGCCACGCCGCCATCGACGTCGCCGATGAATCGAAGCGTGATGTGATAATCGTCCGGCTCAAGCCAGCGCGCGCCAAAGACGCCGCCTCGCAGAAGCGCAAGCTGGCCGACGACGGCTTCCGGCACTTCGAGGCCGGTGAAGAGGCGGGGCATGGCGCTACCCGCGCTCCTTGGAGATGGAGTCCTCCGTCCCGCTGAGTTCACGGAGACCCTGCCCCCGATTTGCGGCGCCGGAAAGACAAAATCGCCGGCTTGATTTGCGCGAAACCCCCG
>CAVRXX010000043.1:0-66618 GCA_963725195.1 uncultured Alphaproteobacteria bacterium
GTCGGCAACCGCATCCAGGCCTTATGAAACTAAGACGTTGGGCAAAGGCGTCGACGGGACCGCGCCGGACGGGACGGCATTGCGCCTGCTTCTGACCCTCGCCGGCGGAAGCCTAGCGCATTTCGAATTGCCCGCCGGCGCGACGTCGCACGCGGTTGCGCACCGAACGATCGAGGAGATCTGGTTTGTGGTGAGCGGCAAGGGCAGCATCTGGCGCCTTCAGGCCGGCGTCGAATCCATCGACCCGCTTGCGCCCGGGACGGCGCTGACCATTCCGCTCGGAACCGCGTTTCAGTTTCGCGCCGCCGCCGGGGCACCGCTCGCTTTCGTGGCGATCGCCATGCCGCCCTGGCCCGGCATGGACGAGGCTGTGCCCGTTGAGGGGCCTTGGGCGCCGACGGTCGCGGCCGGGTCCGCGTGAAACGCGCCCTTGCGCGCCAGGTGGGTCGCTGATAGCGCAAAAGTCGCTTTCAAGCGCCGGATTAGCTCAGCGGTAGAGCAGCGGTTTTGTAAACCGAAGGTCGGGGGTTCAATCCCCTCATCCGGCACCAAATCTCCTTCCGTGATCGTTCATTGCCGTCTCAGAGTCATAAGGGAATCCTGGGACTTGGGCGGGGCGTGCTTGCAGGCGAATGGTTCTCCGATAGCCTGCCCGACATCCACCACAAGGCCGTCTCAGACGCTGTCGCGCTGAAAAACGCGGCTTCGGCGGATGTCCTCTGCGTCGATGGTCGTGATCGCTTCCAGCGTCAACTCCTGATCGCGCTCGGCGAACAGCCGATTGGCTTGGCGCAAGCGCGCCCGGTCGAGCGCGTTGCGGAGCGAACGCGCGTTGGCGAAGAGCGGCTGAGCGCGCCTGAGGGGAATGTATTCGGCGAGCGCCTCTCTGGCGCTTTCAGACAGCCGGTAGTTGAGCGAGGCCAGCATCCTTTCGCCGATCGCGATGAGGTCGGCGTCCGTATAGTCGGGAAAGTCGATGTGATGGGCGACGCGCGAGCGGAAGCCGGGGTTGGAGCGGAAGAAGCGATCCATTTTGTCGGCGTAGCCGGCGAGAATGACGACGAGGTCGTCGCGATTGTTCTCCATCACTTGCAGCAGGATTTCGATCGCCTCCTGGCCGTAGTCGCGCTCGTTCTCCTGGCGATAAAGGTAATAGGCCTCGTCGATGAACAAGACGCCGCCCATCGCCTTCTTCAGAACTTCCTTGGTCTTGGGCGCGGTGTGTCCGATGTACTGGCCGACGAGATCGTCGCGCGTGACGGCGATCAGATGTCCCCGACGGACGTAGCCGAGTTTATGGAGGATTTCGGCCATGCGCATGGCGACCGTGGTCTTGCCCGTCCCGGGATTGCCGGTGAAGCTCATGTGCAGGGTCGGCGCCTGCGAGGCGAGGCCGAACCGCGAGCGCACACGGTCGACGAGCAGGAGCGCCGCGATCTCGCGAATGCGCTGCTTGACGGGGGCGAGGCCGATCAGCTCGTCGTCGAGCTGCTTGAGAACGGGGCCCACCCCCGACGCTTCGAACTCGTCGGCTAGCCGGACAGTCGCCGGAGCGTTCGAGGCGACGTTGACGCTCACGCGTAGCGCTTCCCTTCGGGCCTATCGGTCGCATAGGCGCGCGTCGCATAGCGCTGAACGCGGCCGTGGGCGCCCGTCCGATCGAGACGGAATCCGTCCTCGTTCTTCGGCCGGTTGACGATGAAGGAAATGCGCACCGACTCCCAGCCGTGCGAGGAATCGAAGGCCGAGAGGCGGACGTAGCGGTCGCCGTAGATTTTGCGGCAGGCGTCGAGCTCCATGAGCACGCCCTTGGCGTCGGTGAGATCGAACATCGGCAGCCCCCACATCTCCCAGTAGGTGTTGCGGGGATGCGGGTCGTCGGTGAACTCGATGTTCAACGCCCACCCGTTGTCGAGGCAATATTGAACCTGGGTCAGAATCTCGTCGTCGGTGAGATCGGGCAGGAATGAAAAGCAACCTTGAGTGACGCGCATGGGAATTCTCCTGAAGATCAATTGAGCCGGCGTCCCCTCGCCCCGCCTTTCGGCCTCAGGGGAGGAAGCGGCGCCGCAGAGTGGAGAAGAACGCCGGCTCTTCGGCGCGCTGAGGCGCCGAATGAGGTCACGCGACCGCCGGCGTCGGAACGAAGTCGAGCTGATCGGTCGAGGCATAGTTGAAGGTCACATCGCCCCAGACGTCGAGCGCCTGGCGCAGCGGCGTGCAGGTCTTGGCCGCCTCGGCAAGTATGGTCGGGCCCTCGTGGAGGTAATCGCGGCCCGCATTGCGCGCGAAGATCATGGCTTCGAGCGCGACGCGGTTGGCGGTCGCTCCGGCCTGAATGCCCATCGGGTGGCCGATCGTCCCGCCTCCGAACTGCAACACGACGTCTTCGCCGAGCAGGCTCAGGAGCTGGTGCATCTGCCCCGCGTGGATGCCGCCGGAGGCGACCGGCATGAGCTTGTTGAGCGAGGCCCAGGGCTGGTCGAAGAAGACGCCATGCTCGAGCCGCATCGGGTTGAAGTCCTCGCGGCAGATGTCGTAGTAGCCCTTCGTCGTCGCCGGGTCGCCCTCGAGCTTGCCGACGACGGTGCCCGCGTGAATGTGGTCGACGCCCGCGAGGCGCATCCACTTCGCGATCACCCGGAACGACACGCCGTGCGATTTCTGCCGCGTGTAGGTGGAATGCCCGGCGCGGTGCAGGTGCAGGATCATGTCGTTCCTGCGCGCCCATTTGGCCATCGACTGGATGGCGGTGTAGCCGATCACGAGGTCGATCATGACGATGACCGAGCCAAGCTCCTTGGCGAACTCGGCGCGCTCGTACATATCCTCCATCGTCGCCGCAGTGACGTTGAGATAGGTGCCCTTGATCTCGCCGGTCGCGGCCTCCGCCTTGTTGACCGCCTCCATGCAGTAGAGAAAGCGGTCGCGCCAATGCATGAAGGGCTGCGAGTTGATGTTCTCGTCGTCCTTGGTGAAGTCGAGGCCGCCCTTGAGCGCCTCGTAAACGACGCGTCCATAGTTGCGGCCCGAGAGCCCGAGCTTTGGCTTGACCGTCGCGCCGAGCAGCGGCCTGCCAAACTTGTCGAGCCGCTCGCGCTCGACGACGATCCCGGTCGCCGGCCCCTGGAACGTCTTCACGTAGGCCACGGGCAGGCGCATGTCCTCGAGTCTGAGCGCCTTCAAGGGCTTGAAGCCAAAGACGTTGCCGATGATGGAGGCGGAGAGATTGGCGATCGAGCCCGGCTCGAAGAGATCGAGATCGTAGGCGATATGGGCGAAATATTGCCCTTCCGTTCCGGGAACCGGGTCGACGCGGAAGCACTTGCCGCGATATTTTTCGGTTGCCGTGAGGCGATCGGTCCAAACGACCGTCCAGGTCGCGGTTGACGACTCGCCGGCGACCGCCGCCGAAGCTTCGATCGGGTCGACGCCCTCTTGAGGCGTGACGCGGAAGCACGCGATAATGTCGGTGTCCTTGGGCTCGTAGTCGGGCTCGTAATAGCCCATCTTTCTGTATTCCATGACGCCCGCTTTGTAGCGGTCCTTGCCCTTGACGGTCTGCGACGGTTGAACATTCATTTGCGGTCTCCTCCGTGAGGTCGGGCTTTGCCCGCCACGATCGAGCTTGAGAGAATTTGGGGGCGATAGTCCGCTCGCATTCATGCTGCGCGGCTTTCGTTCGTGAGACGGGCGCGGATCGCCGCGATGTTCGCGGCGTAGGCCGAAGGGCCGCCCTTGAACACGGCCGAGCCTGCGACGAGCACGTCCGCGCCCGCGTCGACGACCAAGGGCGCTGTTGCGGGCGCGATCCCGCCGTCGATCTCGATGCGAATGTCGCGGGCGCCGATCATTCTTCTCGCGCGCCTGACCTTCTCGACGACGGCCGGAATGAACGCCTGTCCGCCGAAGCCGGGATTGACCGTCATGAGCAGGATGAGATCGAGTCGGTCCAACACGTATTCGATGGCGCTTTCGGGCGTTGCGGGATTGAGCGACACGCCGGCTTTCTTGCCGAGCGCACGGATCGCCTGCAGCGATCGGTCGAGATGCTTCGTCGCCTCGGCGTGCACCGTGATGATGTCGCAACCCGCCTTTGCGAAAGCTTCGATGTAGGGGTCGCAAGGCTCGATCATCAGGTGGCAGTCGAAGGTCTTGTCGACATGCGGGCGCAGCGCCGCGACGACCTGCGGCCCGAAGGTGATGTTCGGCACGAAATGTCCGTCCATCACGTCGAGGTGGATCCAATCGGCGCCGGCCGCGGCGACGTCGCGCACTTCCTGGCCGAGCTTGGAGAAGTCGGCCGACAGAATCGAGGGCGCGATGACTACGGACGCGCTCATGTTCAGGCTCCTCGCTCGCTTCAGCAACTTCGTGGCCCGCCTTCGCAGGACTCAGTTCCAGGACTCAGATTCGAAGAGCGCGCCGGCCGCGCTCCACCAGTTTGAGAATCATCGGCGTCAGGATGAGCTGCATCGCGATGTCGAGCTTTCCCCCTGGGATCACGATCGAGTTGGCGCGGCTCATGAAGCTCGAGTGGATCATCGAGAGGAGGTAGGGAAAATCGATGCCATGCGGATCGCGGAAGCGGATGACGACCATCGATTCGTCGGGTGTCGGGATCCAGCGCGCGATGAACGGATTGGATGTGTCGACGGTCGGCACGCGCTGGAAGTTGATGTCCGTGTGCGTGAATTGCGGACAGATGTAGTTGATGTAGTCGGGCATGCGGCGCAGGATCGTGTCGGTGACCGCTTCGGTCGTGTAGCCGCGCGACGCCTTGTCGCGATGCAGCTTCTGAATCCATTCGAGATTGATGACCGGCACGACGCCGATCTTGAGATCGACATATTGGGCGAGGTTGATCGTGTCCGTCACGACCGCTCCGTGCAGGCCTTCGTAGAAGAGCAGGTCTGAGCCGGGCTCGAAGTCGCGCCACGGCGTGAACGTTCCCGGCGGGGCGCGATGAATCTCGGCCTCGTCCGCGTCGTGGACGTAAGTACGGGCGCGGCAGACGCCGGTCTCGGAATAGTCGCGAAACGTCTTTTCGAGCTCGTGGAACAGGTTGGCCGCTTCGCCGAAGTGGCTGTAGTGGTGGTCGCCTCTCGCCGCCGCCTCCTTCATCTGCTCGCGCATTTCGGCGCGATTCCAGCGGTGGAAGGCGTCGCCCTCGATGTAGACCGCGTTGATCTTCTCGCGCCGGAAGATCTGCTCGAACGTCTTCTTGACCGATGTCGTGCCGGCCCCCGAAGAGCCGGTGATCGCGATGATCGGATGCTTGATCGACATGGCGCTGCAAAATTCCGGAAAGTTCGGCGCTTAGTGGCGCAAGAGGCCACGCCTGGCGAACAACGGGGCGATGCGCGTGTCGCTGCCTTCGGCGTAGTAGCGCGCGACCCGCTCGACCTTGTCCTTCGAGCCGAATATGAGCGGCGTTCTCGCATGCAGGGAGGCCGGAGTCAGGTCGAGGACGCGATCAAAACCGTCGATCGCCGCGCCGCCGGCCTGTTCGATGAGGAAGGCGATTGGGCTCGCCTCATAGAGGAGCCGCAAGCGCCCGCGCTCATAGCCGGGGCGCGAATCTTCCGGATAAAGATAGACGCCGCCGCGAACGAGGATTCGGTAGGCTTCGGCCACCGCCGCGCCGGTCCAGCGCATGTTGAAGTTGCGTCCGCGCGGCCCTTCCTCGCCTTCGAGGCAGTCCTCGATGTAGGCGCGAACCGGCCCCGGCCAGTGACGGGAGTTCGACGCGTTAATTGCGAATTCGCGCGTTTCCGCAGGAATGCCCGCGGCCGTCCGCGTGATGCGAAACCGGTTCGCGTCCGGCTCGAGCGCGGCCATGTGAACGCCTTCGCCGCAGGTGAAGACAAAATCGACATGCGGACCGTAGAGCACAAATCCAGCCGCCCGCTGCTTCGCTCCCCGCTGCAGGAAATGTGAGGGCCGGAAAGAATCGGAGGGCGCATCGAGCACGGAGAAGAACGTGCCCATGGAGCCGTTGGCGTCGATATTGTTCGAGCCGTCAAGCGGGTCGATCGCGACGAGCAAAGTCCCGTCCGGATCGAGCATCACAGGGTCCTGCCGCTCTTCCGACAGCATCGCCCGGACGCCTGCGCGCTTCAGCCAATTCACGAAAGCTTCGTCGGCAAAGACGTCGAGCGCCGTCTGGGCGACGCCGTCGTGAGCCGGGCCGACCTCGGCGTCCATAGCTCCGGCGAGGATGCCGCGGCGGATCCGATAGGCGACCGCGAGAGACCCGCCCGCGATCGCGCGCAGAACCCGCGCTAACGATGGAGGAACATTGGCGTCCAAGAACGCGTCGAGTTCCGCGCCTGTCCCGGGAACGTCCAACACGAGCGCCTCCCGCTTTTCATCGCCGCCCCTCAGGGGGAGCGCCAGTGAACAATAGGAATCTTTGCGAGCAAAAGAAAACTGATTTAAATTTGGCCAAGCATTCAATTTTATTGAATAGGCGGCGGCCATGCGGAACGTGTCCTTTCGCCACATCGAGACGCTTCAGGCGATCGCGGAGGCGGGCTCGCTGGTCCAGGCGGCCGCGGCGCTGAACATGACGCCTGCGGCGCTGACCGCGCGCGTCAAGGGCCTCGAGGAAACGGTGGGGCTGAAGCTGTTTGACCGGGCGCCTACCGGCATGCGCCTCACTCCCGCCGGCGAAGCGGCGCTCGAGGCTTCGCGCGGCGTCGGGCGGGCGATGCGCGACTTCGCTGAAGCGATGCATGCGATTGCGACGGGAGAGGGCGGTCGGCTCTCCGTCGGCGCAACGTCGACGGCGAAGTACTTCGCCCCCCGGCTGATCGCCGGTTTCGTCGCCTCCCGGCCCAAGGTCGACCTGCGCTTCCTGATCGGCAACCGCGACGCGACCGTCGAGTCTTTTCGCGCCGGCGAGATCGAAGTGGCTTTGTCCGGGCGCCCGCCGCGCGACATGCCGGTCGAGACCTTCCCTATTGGCCCGCATCCCTACGTGCTCATCGCCCCGCCGGACCATCGGCTCGCCGGCGCGAAGGGGCTGACAAAGGCCGATCTTGCGGGCGAGGCTTTCCTTTTTCGCGAGATCGGGTCCGGCACACGCTCGTTGTTCGACGGCTTCATTGGCGACACGGCGATCAGACCGGTTCAGATGAGGATGGAGCTGGGTTCGAACGAAACGATAAAGCAGGCCGTGATGGCGGGGCTCGGCATCGCCCTGATCTCGGCGCACACAATTGCGGCCGAGGTCGTCGACGGGCGACTGGTGTGCCTCGACGTCGAGGGACACCCGATCGTTCGCCGCTGGTTCGTGATCAACCGCACTGACCGCGCTCTCTCCCCGACCGCGCGCGCCTTTCGCGATTTCGCCGTCACCGAAGGGGCAAAATTCCTGCCCGACCCCTTAAATCGAGCCTGACGTTCTGATGGAGTGAATGGTGACTGGGCATGAGCCCAAGATGCCGCTTTCGTTTCGGCAACCGGAAGGCTAGCGTCGAGGAATACGACGATCGCAGGTCGGCCAACGACAAAGCCGAGCGGGAGGAGAGGGTTATGTTGAAATTGTCGACATTCGGGACCGCGTTGGCCGCGGTGCTGATCGCGTGTCCGGCTCACGCGGACGACAATACTGTCACGATCGGCATGATCCTGCCGATGACCGGCCAGCAGGCGTCGACCGGGAAGCAGGAGCGCGCCGGCGCTGAGCTTTACATGCAGCAGCATGGCGACACCGTCGCCGGTAAGAAGATCGTGCTCGAGGTCAAGGATGACACCGGCGCGGCCGACGTCACCAAGCGCCTCGCCGAGGAGCTGATCGGCAACGACCACGCGAAGGTGCTGATGGGTTTCGGGTTGACGCCGCTCGCGCTTGCCACGGCGCCGGTGGCCACGGAAGCGAAGGTTCCCGAGATCGTCAGCGCCGCCGCGACGGCCATGATCACCGAGAAGTCGCCCTATATCGTCCGCACCTCGTTCACGCTTCCCCAGGCGTCGACGCCGATGGCCGACTGGGCGGCCAAGAACGGGATCAAGAAGGTCGTCACCATCGTCGCCGACTACGGACCGGGAATCGACGCTGAGAAATGGTTCTCCGACACGTTCGAGAAGGACGGCGGAACGATCACGCAAAAGATTCGCGTGCCGCTCAAGAACCCGGACTTCGCGCCCTTCCTGCAACGGGTGAAGGACGACGCGCCCGATGCGGTGTTTGTGTTCGTGCCATCCGGTCAGGGCGCGATCTTCATGAAGGAATTCGTCGAGCGCGGCCTCGACAAGTCGGGGATCAAGCTGATCGGCACCGGCGACGTGACCGACGACGACCTGCTCGCCGACATCGGCGATTCGGCGCTCGGCGCGGTGACGACGCATCACTATTCGGCGGCGCATGACTCGCCAGAGAACAAAGCCTTCGTGGCCGCATTCGAGAAAGCCAATAATGGCATGCGGCCGAACTTCATGGCGGTCGGCGCCTATGACGGCATGGCGCTCGTCTACAAGGCGCTCGAGAAGACCAAGGGCGACGCAAGCGGCGATGCGCTGATCGCTGCGATGAAAGGGATGAGCTGGATGAGCCCACGCGGGCCGGTGTCGATCGATCCGGAAACGCGCGACATGGTGCAGAACATCTATGTCCGCAAGGTCGAGAAGAAGGACGGCGCGCTTTACAACGTCGAGTTCGAGACCATCCCCAATGTGAAGGATCCCTACAAGGCCGCGAAGAAGTAGCGCGAGGAGCGGAACTCGTCATTGCGAGCGGAGCGAAGCGAATCCAGGGGATCGGTAGGGCCGCGAATGTGGTCCTGGATCGCCGCGTCGCCATAGCCCTTCGACTGACGGGCGTCTTTCGACGTCCTGTGGCTTCTCGCGACTGACGGCTGGATGAAACTTCGCGATGCGGCCTATGAAGGCCGGAGAGGGTGTGAAGGGGCCGTGCTGACCATCCTGCTCGATGGCCTGGCCTATGGCATGCTGCTGTTCGTGCTGGCGAGCGGGCTGTCGGTGACGCTGGGGCTGATGAACTTCATCAACCTCGCTCACGGCGCCTTCGCAATGATCGGCGGCTACGTAACGGCGCTGCTCATGAATCGCGTCGGCGCTCCGTTTCTCGCCACCCTGCCTGCGGCGTTCGTCGTCCCCGCAATTCTCGGCGTCGTCCTCGAGCGCACGCTTTATCGGCGGCTTTACGGCGCAAGCCCGCTCGATCAGGTGCTGTTCACGATCGGCCTGGTGCTGATGGCGATGCCGATCGCCGCCTATCTTATCGGTGACGAGCCGCAACAGGTTCATCTCGCCGACCTGGCTCAGCGGCCGCATCGAGATCGACGGCGTCGGCATCGGCGTCTACCGGCTGTTCATCATTGTCGTATGCGGCGCCATCGCTGCGGCGTTGCAAATGTTCCTGATCAAGACCCGCTTCGGCGCACAGTTGAGGGCGGCGGTGGACGACGCGCGCGTCGCGCAGGGTCTGGGCATCAATGTCGATCGCATCTTCTGCATCGCCTTCGCGGTCGGAAGCGGGCTCGCGGGCTTAGGCGGAGCGCTGGCCGCCGATGTCGTCGGCGGCATCGATCCGTCGTTCCCGGTGAAGTTCCTGGTGACTTTTCTCATCGTCGTCACCATCGGCGGCTCGAATGGGATCATGGGGGCGCTCTTCGGCTCGCTTCTGCTCGGCGTGCTCGACGTCGCGGGCAAATATTACGCGCCCTCAATCGGCGCCTTCATCATCTATGGGGTGATGGTCATCACCCTCATCGTGCGTCCGCAAGGACTGTTTGCGCGCGGCGACGCGCGATGACCACCCCCGCCGAAACCGTGACGATCGACCGCCTTGCCGCGCATCTGCATCGGCGCGCGCGCTGGCGGTGGCCGGAATTCGTCTTCTGGCTGGCGGTGCTGGCTTTGATCTTCGCTTTGCCGTCGCGCGCGGCGATCATCAACGAAGCGCTCATCGCCGGCCTGTTTGCTTTGTCACTCGACCTTATTCTCGGATTGGCCGGAATCGTCTCGCTTGGACACGCGGCGTTCCTTGGCCTAGGCGCCTACGCCGCGGCCATTCTCGCAAGCAACGGCTTCGCCGACTCCCTCCTCGGGCTCGCCTTCGGCGCGGGCGTCGCCGCCCTGGTCGGCCTCCTCACTGCGCCGCTCTTGCTCCGGGGCGGCGACTTGACTCGGCTCATGGTGACGCTCGGCGTCTCGCTCATGCTGGGGGAGCTCGCAAACCGCAACGGCTGGCTCACCGGCGGGGCGGACGGGCTCAATTTCTCGATGGCGCCGGTGCTCGGACTGTTCCCGATCGGCTTCACCGGGCAGCGCAATGCGGCGCTCTACAGCTTCGCGGTCCTGTTCATTTTGTTCGCGATCGCGCGCCGCCTTGCGCATTCGCCGTTTGGACTGGCGCTGGCCGCGATCCGCGAAAATCGCCTGCGCGCCGGCGCGCTTGGCGTCGACGCCAGCCGACGGATCGTCGCGATTTATACGGTTGCGGCGGCCTACGCGGGCGCGGCGGGCGCGCTGCTGGCGCAGACAACGCAGATCGTGTCGCTCGACCTGTTCGACTTCCATCGATCGGCCGACGTCATGCTGATGCTGATTATCGGCGGCGCGGGATATCTCTACGGGGGACTCATCGGCGCAGCGGCGTTCATCGTGCTGAGGGACGTGATTTCCGCAGCGACGCCCGAATACTGGGAATTCTGGATCGGGCTCGCTTTGGTCATCCTCGTGCTGGCCGGCCGCGAGCGAATTGCGGCGGCGCCCCGGCGCCTCATCGCCCTCGTCGCGCCGCGCGCAACGCGTCGAGGCGTGGCGTGAGCGCTCCGGCGCTGGAAGCGCGCGGCCTCACTACGTCATTTCGGCGCTCTGATCGCGACCGACGACGTGTCGTTCGCGGTTCAGCCCGGCGCCAGGCAGGCGTTGATCGGACCGAACGGCGCCGGCAAGACGACGCTGATCAATCTCCTCACGGGGGTCCTCAAGCCGACCGCCGGCCAGGTCTGGCTAGCAGGGCGCGACGTCACGCATCTCGCGTCAAGCGCGCGGGTGCGGATGGGCCTGTCGCGCACGTTCCAGATCAATCAGCTTTTTCCCGATCTGACGCCGAGCGGAGTCGCTTGCGCTCGCGATCTCGGAGCGCAACGGATCCGGCGCCGATTTCTGGCGGGTTGCAGGCGGCCGGCCGGAAATCGTCGCTGAAATCGAAGGCCTGCTCACGCGCTTCGGCCTCGAGTCCGACTTCGACCGGCCCACGCGCAAGCTTCCGTACGGCAAGCAGCGGCTCCTGGAGATCGCCCTCGCGCTGGCGACGCGTCCGCAAGTGCTGCTGCTCGACGAGCCCGCGGCCGGCGTGCCGGAGGAGGAGCGGCAGGATATCCTCGCCGCCCTCGCCGCTCTACCGTCCGACGTCGCGATCCTCTTGATCGAGCACGACATGGACCTTGTATTCAATTTCGCCGAGCGTATTTCGGTGCTGGTTGCGGGGAAGCTTCTGACCGAAGGCGCGCCGGAGGCGATCGCCGCGGATGAGCGCGTCCGCGCCGTCTATCTCGGCGAAGACGCGCATGGCTGAACTCCTGCGGGTCGAAAGCTTAAGTGCGGGTTATGGCGAGGCGAGGGTTATCCACGGCGTCAGTTTCGCCCTCGAGGACGGCCGGTCGCTGGCGCTTCTCGGACGCAACGGCGTCGGCAAGACGACCCTTGTCGATTCGCTGATCGGCGTCACCACGCGTTTGGCGGCCGAATTGCGCTTGGCGGCGAGGACATCGCGGCTCTTCCGCCGTATCTCCGCGCACGGCGTGGCCTCGGCTGGACACCGCAGGAGCGCAACATCTTTCGCTCTCTGACTGTCGAAGAGAACTTGACCGCGGTCGCGATCGCCGGACCCTGGACGGTCAAGCGCGTCTATGGGCTTTTCCCGCGCCTTGAGGAGCGGCGCCAAGCCATGGGCCGGCAATTGTCCGGCGGGGAGCAGCAAATGCTGGCCATCGGCCGCGCGCTGGTCCTCAACCCGCGCCTCTTGTTGCTCGACGAGCCGACCGAGGGACTGGCGCCGATCATCGTCGGCGAATTGCTGGCCGCTTTGCGCGAACTCAGCCGCACGGGCCTGTCGATGATCATCGTCGAACAGAAGCCGAAGAAGATCTTGCCCTTCACAGATCAGGCGATCGTGCTCGATCGTGGCGCGATCGCCCATGCCGCGCCGAGCGCCGACCTCCTCGCAGATCCAGCCGCGCTCGACGCGCACCTCACAGCGAAGAAAGCGAGATAGTCAGACCGGCAGAGCCCTATCGCGACGGCTGATCCGACGAAGGCGCGCCGATCCGAGTGAGCCGCGAGAAGCCTAGCGAGGCATCCGCCGCTCTGGCCGTTTCGCTCCCGGACGCCCGCTCCATCACCTGGCTGGGCGTCATCGTCGTGGCAATCGGGCCGTGATCCGCCGCCGCGTTACAGACGTAACCGAATAGCCAATTCCTGAAATTCTTCCGTAGCGGGGCTCGCTCAGCGTCTCGGCGCACGGCCGATCCGAAATTGCCGTGGTCGACATCGCAGAGGAGTTGCACGCAATGACGAAATCATTTCAAGCTGTCTTATTGACCGCCGTCGCCTCCGGCGCGCTATGCGCAGGCGCCGGACCGGCCCGGGCGGCGACCTATGTGCAGACCGACCTGGTTTCGGATCTCTCCGCGCTCGGCGCTGAAGTCACGGATCCCAATCTGAAGAATTCTTGGGGTCTCTCGTTCCAACCCGGCGGCCCGGTTTGGGTGTCGGATCAGGGGACCCAGAACGCGACCCTTTATGGGGTGACCGGCGCGAGCGTAACCAAGGAGAGCCTCACGGTGGCCGTTCCGCCATCCGGCGTCGGCGTCGGCCCGACCGGCCAGGTCGCCAACACCAACACTTCAGCGTTCGACGTCAGCGGCACCGGCAAATCCGCCCTCTTCATCTTCGCCAACCTGAACGGGTCGATTTCCGCCTGGAACGGCTCTGCGGGGACCACGCGGTCACCGAAACGACCACCTCGGGCGCGACCTACACCGGGCTCGCCATGAACCAAGCCAGCACTATGCTCTACGCCGCCAACGACGCGGGGAGCGGCAGCGTCAACGTCTTCAACAGTGCCTTTGCGCCGGCGACCCTCCCCGCCGGAGCGTTCGCGACTCCGACGGCGATCAAGACCGCGGGGCTTGTGCCGTTCGACGTCAAGGACATCAACGGCAAGGTCTATGTGACCTATGCGCCGGCCGGTCATGCCGCTGAGACCAGGCGCCGCCAAGGGAATGGGGGCGTTGGCGGTTTTCACCGAGGGCGGGACGCTGGAGAGCAGTTCGTTTGTCGGCGACCAACTCGCTTCGCCCTGGGGCCTCGCGCTCGCTCCTTCCAACTGGGGTCAGTTCGGCGGCGACCTGCTGGTTGGCAATTTCGCCTTCGGCGACAGCGTCATCGACGCTCTCAACCCCACGACCTTCGCGCTCGAAGGCACGATCGCGATCAACGACGGCGGCCAATCGCCGGGCGGCCTCTGGTCGCTGACGTTCGGTGGCGGAGGCGCCGACGGAAACCCGGACACGTTGTTCATCACCGATGGCCTCAACGGCGAAAGGACGGCCTCCTGGCGTCGATAACCGCCGTTCCCGAACCGTCAACCTGGGCCATGACGCTGCATCGGATTTGGCGGGCTTGCGCTCTTCGCCGCGCGCCGCCGGCGCGCAGCCGTCGCCGTCGGCTAGGCGGAAGGCCGGGAAAAGGAATCGCCCCAAATCGGGCGGTTCTTTTTCCTGCGAGCGGCCGCGGTGGAACTGCATGTTCTGCGTCGACCTACTTCCGGCGTGAAACATAAGAAGTTCATCGGAACCGTCGCCACGCTCTACAAATCCCGAACGCCGATCTTTCTCGAAACCAGTCGGTCACCATGCACTCGTCTAGGCACCGGCGAGCTCTCGCTGCCAGCTCGCCTCCTCTGAAAAAAGCATTTCATCTCAGTAACGTTCGACTTGCGCGGCGAACACATATCCGACGCCTCGCTCGGTCTGGATGATCTGCGGCGCGCTTGCGTCCCGCTCCAGCCTACGACGAAGGCGCAGAATCTGCACATCGATGCTGCGATCGAACACGTCTTCGTGGACTCGAGTCGCTTGCAGAAGGTGCTCTCTGCTAAGCGGCCGCTGCGGGGCGTCGAGGAAGGCGACAAGCAGCGCGTACTCGCCTTTGGTCAACGCGACATCCGCGCCATTCGGATCGGTGAGCTTTCGGGTGCGCAGATTGAGCCGCCAGCCAGAAAACCGATAGCCGCCGCGTTCTGGCTCGCGTGCGGCCGAGGCGCGCGCTCTATCGAGCCTCCGGATGATCGCGCGCACCCGCGCAAGAAGCTCGCGCAGGTTAAAGGGCTTCGTCACATAATCGTCGGCGCCGAGCTCAAGCCCGACGACGCGGTCGATCTCGTCCCGGCGGTGGCCCGTGACGATAATGACCGGCATATCAGATCTCGACCGAAGCTCCCTCAGAACGTCGAGCCCGTCCACGAGTCCGAGCCGAAGATCCAGGATCACGACGTTGACTTCGTGCGAGCCAAGCTGGCGAAGCATCTCGTCGCGACCGGACGCCAGCAGCGTCCGGATGTTATTGTCGACGAAGTAGTCGACGATCATCGTTTGCAGGGTTGGATCGTCGTCGACGACGAGGACCGTCGCCTGACGGTCGCCGCCGCTTTGCTGGGGATCGCCCGATGGCGAATTGGCCATGCCGGCCTCAAGCCATAGATCGGCGCTCGCGGCAATCGCCCGAGGAGCCACTGGCGCAGTATATCGCGTCTGCTCCGGGTCGGAGTGACCCTTTGCGCCGGAAGACGGTCGATTGCGCAAGGATTGCTCCTTAGAACCGCGCGGACCACGAGGCGGTCACGGCAGTCCTCGCTTTCCCGATCCAACATCCGCGCGAGAAATGGCGCTCGCCGATCGCCGATCCCGCGACCCGGCGCATGAGAACATTCGCATGTTGACTGTTCTACTGTTTGAGAGGGGACGATCGCACAATCGGTCGATCTTGCGCGCTTGATGGCACGTAAGACGCCGCCAATGCAACGCTCAGCTCATCCAGAGGCTCGCCATTAACCCGCGTTGCTCGCGTTGGCTCAGCAGCTTGGGCAGATCTCGATCACACGATCAAGCCGGATCTTGTCTTGCTCGATCCTCTTCGTCAGAGCGTCTTCGTTGAGGTGGACTGGGTCAGCGCCAATCTTGTCCCGGCTCACTTGTACAGACTCACGATGGCCGATGAGAGCCTGCGCATAATTATGTTTCTCGGCCTGAGCAGTAGCTGGAACAGACGTCGACGCTGATAACATGATAACTCCAGCAACAATCGAGCGCATGGTTTAATTCCTTCCGATCAAATCGTTGAGAACCGTAAGGTTTCAACGTTGACGACTTATCGGAGACTCGCTTGTTGAAGCCTAGCCTCACGACCGTCACTGAAAGGAGGATGCTCGCCGGGGGCTACATAAGAATTTCAGCGGGCCGCCATTGAGTTACGTTTGCAACAATCGGCTGGGAAGCGGCGCGAGAGGACTGCACAGCCTCCATCTCGAGAGGCGCCGTCTCCGCCGCGCTTGCCGCGAGGCGCTTATCTGACCCAGGGCCGGATCAGCCGCGCTTCGCGATCCACTTCACAGGCGGTGACGAACGCACGGCTGCGCTTCGGCGAGGCCCCCGCGCACCTATGCTTAAGCTTCAGGACGCGAACCGCTGTGCTGGTCAATGCGCCGATCGAACCAGCCGGCGACGCGCGGATCATTCAGATGTTATTGTCCACGAAGAGGTCCAGCATCATGGCTTGCAGGATGGATCGTGGTCGAGGACGAGGGCTCTTGCTGACAATCGCCACCCCATTGCTGGGCGTCACGGAATAGTGAATTGGTCACACCGGCCCCAAAACGCGACCCTCGAGTGACGGCGGTCCCCACAGGCGCCAGAATAAGGCGCCTGATCCTCGTCGTTCTGACCGTTTGGGCGTCAGGGCCGTCAATCGCGCAAGCGCCGGCCCCTCAGCCCCGCGCCGATCAAGAGCCGATCACCCCGATCCCACCTCCGCCACTCCAGGATCCGCGGCAGGTGGCGCTGGGCGATCGCCTGTTCCACGACCCGCGTCTTTCGTATGAAAACACCCACAGCTGCAATTCGTGTCATGACACATCGACAAACGGCGCGACCGCCCCGGGCGCAATGCCCGGCGGTGGCGCGCTGAACATCCCGACCGTGTTCAACGCTGCGCTGAACTTCCGCCTGAACTGGGAAGGCGATGTTCGCACGCTTGAAGACCAGGCCGAGCAAACCCTGAGCAAACCGCAGATGATGGGGTCGAATGAGGAGGAGGCGTTGCGAAGACTGCGGGCCGACGCGGATGTCGCTCGTCAGTTTCGCGAAGCCTTTGGCCGCGAGCCGGATGACGCGGGACTCGTCGACGCCATCGCTGCCTACGAGCGGACCCTCCTCACACCCGGAAGCCGATTTGATCGGTGGCTTAAAGGCGACGTCAACGCCATCACCGCCAAGGAGTTCGCCGGGTATCAGATGTTCAAGTCGTTTGGTTGCATCTCTTGCCATCAAGGCGTGAATGTCGGCGGCAACATGTATCAGCGTCATGGGGTGTTTCATCCGCTTGCCTCTCCCAAGCCCGAGATCGTTCGTGTCCCGAGCTTGCGGAACGTCGCGGTCACGCCGCCCTATTTTCACGACGGAAGCGCGGCCACCCTGTCGAAGGCGGTCAAGGCAATGGGTTATGCGCAGCTTGACCGCATGTTGACCGACGACCAGACGGAGGCGATCGTCGCCTTCCTCAACACGTTGACCGGGACCTATCTCGGTAAGCCCGTCACCCCGGCGGCCGGATTGCGGCAAGACGATGCGCCGAAGTGAGATCGCCGTTGGCGTCGGCGTGGTGTGTCTGCTGCTCGCGCTCCTCACCTGGTTGTTGGTGCGGGGCATAGCAAGCGACGCGGCCGCATATTCGACTGACGCTGCGAATCCTGGACGATTTCGCGCTCGCCGAGGCGTCGCTCGACCGCGACGTGCTGCAGGCTCGGGCGGGGTTGCTCACGGACTATGATCCGCTCGTGCGCTCGTCGGATGAGAGAGACGCCGCGGTCGCGCAGCTTCGCGCGCAGGCTGCGGCAGAAGGGCTGGATGCGGGGCCAGTCGATCGCCTTGCCGCCGCAATCAAAATTGAAGAGACGCTGACCGAGCGTTTCAAAAGCGACAATGCGCTCTTGCGCAACTCGCTCTCCTACGTAACTCTGCTGAGCGCAAGTCCTGGCTGGCATGACCGGGATTCACATCTCCGCGCGCTGGCCACGGCCGTGCTCCAACTCGCTCTCGATCCTTCGGCGCGCTCCCAACAGGCCGTCGAAGAGGGTCTTCTTGATCTTGCAGTGCAGCCGCCGGTCGAGGCGGACCAGGGAACCGCTCAGGCTCTCGCTTCCCACGCTCGCCTCCTTGAAATTGTTCTTCCCTCGGTCGACGACACGCTCAGGGGCCTGCTCGCGGTTCAGACCGGAGAACCGTTGGAAGAGACGCGCGCGCAGTTCGCGCGCTCACACGCGGCCTCGGAGTCCTCGGCGCAGAGGTTTCGCCTGCTTCTCTATGCGACGTCCGTTCTCCTTGCGCTTGCGCTCATCGATCTCGGGAGACGGCTCAGAGGCCGCGTGGTGGCGCTGCGAAAGCAGGCGGCGTTCGAGCATCTGATCGCAGAGCAGTCCGCGCGCCTGATCAGCTGCCCGCCCTGACGAGACGAAAACGAGGCTCGAGCAGGCCTTGGCGGAATTTGGAAGAATGGTCGGGGCTGATCGCGCCTACGTCGTGCTCGGCGAAATCCCTGTGCAGATTTACTCTTGGTCCGAGGACAACGCGCCCTACCCCCCCGAGTGGCCGGAGGCGGCTTTTTCGCTGCCTAGCGAGTTCAAACAGATCGGCCTCAACATAATCACCGCGCCGGACGTCGCGCTGCTCCCGCCCGGCGACGCTAAGAAGGCGCTTCTTGCCGTCGGGGTTTTTGCTTGGGCCTGCGTCGTGTTGCAGCGACCAGGCTATCGAGGCGTCCTGGGGTTCGATAAGCTTCGCCCCGGTCGCGGGCTGTATCTCCCGCTCGCAACGATGCGTCTTGCCGGAGACGTCATCGCCGACGCTCTCGAGCGCGAAATTCGCGAGCGCGAAAAAGCCAAATTGAACGAGCGGCTCGAGCGAGCTTTGCGCATGCAGATGGTCGGCCAGCTTGCGAGCGGCGTCGCCCACAATTTCAACAACATCATCTCCGCGATCCTTGGCTACTCCGAAATGGCCAGTTCTGACGTGGAGCGGGGCGGCAAGGCGGCGCGGCGCATTGCTGAGATCGAGAGGGCCGCGGAGCGCGGGCGAGACCTTGTCGACAGCATCCTCACTTTCGGACGGAGGCCTGAGCCGCGTTCGTCTCTCGTTTCGATCATTGAATTGCTCAACGAGACAGCCTCGCTCTTACGAGCCTCGCTGCCGTCCAGCGTTGAGTTGGTCGTTGCGGACGCGCCCAAAGACCTTGCGGTGTTCGGCGAGCGAGCGCAGTTGCAGCAGGTCATAGTCAACCTGTGCAGGAATGCGGCGCAGGCGATGGGGGAAGCGGGGCGCGTCGATGTCTCGGCGGATGCGCAAGATCTTAGAGCCGCCCGCGTCTTCAGCAGCGGAGAACTGGAGCCGGGCGCCTATGCTCGCATCGCCGTCAGCGATGCAGGCCCTGGCTTTGGCGATGATGTCGCGAAGCGCTTGTTCGAGCCGTTTTTCACCACGCGCCCTGCAGGAACGGGGCTAGGGCTCGCGACGGTCCGCAAGATCGTTCGCGATCACGATGGCGCTGTCGATGTTGCAAGCGCGCCAGGGAAGGGGAGCCGCTTCGAGGTCTGGCTGCCTGCCGCTAGGAGTGACGCATCAACGACGGCGAGAGGGAAGCCGGCCGCGCCGCCCCGGCTCGGCCAGGGCGAAACCGTGGCCGTCGTTCACGATGACCGCGACAGTCTTCTCGGCGACGAGGAGATCCTGGCGGCGCTCGGATACGAGCCGATCGGCTTCGATCGCCCCGCCGACGCCGTCGCGGCGATCCGTGGCGAACCGGCTCGTTTTGACGCCGTTTTGATTTGCCTGGCGTCGGTTGGGGACGCGCTCGATCTCGCGCACACGCTTCACGCCATCAGTCCGGTGCAGCCAATTCTTCTCGCCAGATCTGCGCTCGACATCGGTGTCGACGCCCTCGCTCGGGCAGGCGTTGCGGATCTCGTCCGCCGGCCTCTGGTTGGCGCCGAACTCGCGTCCGTGCTGGCTCGCTGCCTCGCCTCGGCGAAGACATCGGGCGCGGCGCACGGCGTCGCCAGCTGAAAGTCGATTGCTGACGCCGAGAGCGCCGGTCAAGGAGCGGAAGCTTGCTCGACGTCCCACCATCCGGCGCTGCGTTACAGACGTAACGCAATATCCGATCTCTGAAACTCTCCCGTAGCCGGGCCCCCTCAACGTGCGGACCGTCTGGTTGGCTCCGCGCCGGCCGGAGATTGCGCCGAAGGGCGTCGCGTCCGTGAAAGACACGACGGATGCGCGCCTCGCCCGGCAACAGAGGACCAAAATGATGAAAATTCTTTTCGCTTCGACGCCCGCGACGGGCCATCTCAATCCATTGCTTGCGATCGTGCATATGCTGCGCGCCGAAGGGCACGAGATCACTTTCCTGACCGGCAGCGCGTTCCGTGACCGCATTGAAAGCAATGGAGCGAAATTCGTTTCGCTTCAGGGCCGCGCAGATTTCGACGGTCGAAACATTCTCTCGGTGGCTCCCGAACTGAAGCACATTCCGCCGGGACTCGAATGGTTCCGAGTTGCGATCGAGCGCTTCTTCCTCGATGGCCTGCCGGCGCAGCACCAAAGTCTGCTGCAGGCGGTGCAGGAATGTCAGGCTGACGTTATCGTTGGCGACGACATGTTCTTTGGCGCGCTGCCGATGTTGCTCGGGTCGCGGTCGAAGCGACCTCCCATCGTTCTCTGCGGCACCTCGTTTCTGCATTTGGAGCGGGAAGACGGCGCGCCGAACTTCCTTGGCTTGCCGCCTGCGACGACAGAGGAGCAGCGTCGTCAATATGCGGATATGGCGAAGGAGTTCTCCGAAGCCGTCGATCAGCCCGCGCTCGTTCGCCTGAACGAGATGTTGGAGACATTGGGCGTTGGCCCGCTGTCGAGGCCGATTTTCCATTCGGCCGTCGAACTTGCGGACGCTTATATGCAGTTGTCGGTGCCGCGCTTCGAGTATCCGCGCCAGATCCCGTCCTCGGTGCATTTCGTCGGCACGCCTCCGATCATCCCGGGCCAGGCTCCGCTGCCGCCCTGGGCGCACGAGCTCGATGGCTCGCGCAAAGTCGTGTTGGTGACGCAAGGGACGGTGGCCAACCACAATTTCGGGCTATTGATCGCCCCGACGCTCGCCGCCCTTGCCAACGAGCCTGATGTGCTGGTCGTTGCGACGACAGGCGGACGGCCGGTCGAGGCCATTCCGTGCGCCATCCCGTCTAACGCGCGGGTCGCCAGCTTCCTGCCATTCGAATGGTTGCTGCCCCGCGTGAACGCGCTCGTCACCAACGGCGGCTATGGCAGCGTCAACCAGGCCATGAGCTTTGGGGTTCCGCTGGTCACTGCCGGGATGACCGAGGACAAGGCCGACGTCAACGCACGAGTGGCGTGGTCCGGCGTGGGCGTCAATCTTGCGACCAACGAGCCGACGCAGGAAGCGCTGCGCGCCGCCGTCCGCACCGTGCTCGATCGCCCTGCCTACCGCATGCGCGCGTCGCAAATGGCTGACGAATTCGCCCGTATCGACACGCGATCCGAGGTCCTGTCGATCATCAAACAGGCGGTCGTCAATCAAAAGCTCGAGTTGTTGGCGGAGACGATGGGGACAAGCGGGGCCCAGCGCGCCGTTCGCCAGCGGTGAATCGAGCATAAGCCCGTAGCGAAGGAGGGGAAGTCCATCTCCCCTCCTTCAGCAAGATCCCAGAACTTCGAAGATTTGCGCGCCATGCAAATTCGACCATCCTCCTTCGCCTTCATGCTCATGCTCGGCTTTCTGGCCGCGGTGCCGTATTCGGGCATCGACATCAATTTGCCAGCGCTAGCGGCCACTGGCGCGACGCTTGGCGTGAGCCCCTCGGAAGTCGGCCTGACGATGAGCGCCTTCATGCTCAGCCTCGCTGTGGCGCCGCTCGTCTATGGGCCCGTCTCCGACCGATTTGGCCGCAAACCTGTCATCGCGTTCGGCGTCGCGCTGTTTGTGGCTCGCGAGCCTCGCCTGCGCGGTCGCTCAGTCGTTGCCCGCGCTATTGATTTCCCGCTTCGTTCAGGGGATCGGCGCCGCCAGCACCATGATGACCTTCGCCATCATTCGCGACTTGTTCAACGAAGCGACCGCGCGCGCCAAGATCGCCAACGTGGTGGTCGCCATCAATGTCGTGACAGTGATCGCGCCGACCGCCGGGGCCGCGCTGCTGACGATCGGCGGCTGGAGGTCGATCTATGCGATCCAGGCTGGGATCGGCGCCCTTCTCTTGCTGGCGGTGATGTTTGGATTTGCCGAGAGCGCCAGGCTCGATCCTGCCAAACGGCTCGCGCCGGAGGTTGTGATCCGACAGCTATGTTCGTGTCCTCACGCATCCCGTTTCGCTCGCATACATCCTGGTTGGCGCTGCAGGCGGAGCGACAGTGTTTGCGTATGTTACGGGATCCTCGCTGTTCTTCATTGGCGTCGTGGGATTGCGGCCGGACCAGTATGGCCTGATTTTCAGCGCCTGTTCGGCGGCGGTCATGGGCGGCGCGCTGCTCGACGGCCGGCTTGGCCGCCTCGGCGTATCGGCCGCCTCCGTACTGGCGATCGGTCTCGCGCTCTCGGCAGCAGCCGGCGCCGGTCTGCTTGCCGTAACCTTGGCCGGCTGGGCGCAACCGGCCGTCGTCGCCATGCTGTTGATGGCGGTGGCGCTCGCTTTCGGCATGACCATGCCCAACATCATGAACGCAACGATGGAGCCCCTGCCGGATATCGCCGGCGCCGTAAGCGCCGCGGCCGGGAGCATTCAGATGACGGCTGGCGCGGCGGCGAGCGGCCTGGTCGCTGTGCTGTTTGATGGGCGCTCGGCGCTTTCGATGGCGGCGGTGATCGCCGCGTGTTCGCTGCTCGCGTTGATCGGATATGTCGTTGTCGCCCGTTCCGCTGAACGCCGCACTCATTCGAAAGGGGTCGTGGCGTCACCGGTCATCGAAGTCGCAGCAGGACTGCCAGAGAAACTCTAATCCATAGCCATCGTTGCCCAAAGCGAAAATTCTTAGCTCGCTCAGTGTGCGATTGTTCCCGACCCAAGTGGGCCCCCGAAGATCGGCGCTATGAACGGGTTGGAAGCGCGAGAAGCGATGGAGTACGATATCTCCGGGTCTGAACTCGAATGGACGCGGATCTGGCTCTTTTCCCCGTCTCGCCGGCGTCTTACATGATCATGCGTCAGAACGTTGTAGTCGACGGCGGCTGGCGGCGGTGACAGCGTCACGCATCCTCACTCTCACCGACGGCGCCGCTGAGACCGTCATCGTTCCTGAGCTCGGAGCGGGCCTCGCTTCCTACGATCTCATCGGCGCGGGCGATCGACGTCCTGTCTTCCGTCCCTGCCGCAAGGTATTAGGAGCGCGTCCCTTCGATCTTGCGAGCATCTTGCTCGTTCCTTGGTCGAACCGGATTTCCGGCGGCGGCTTCACGTTCGCCGGCAAATTCCACCCGCTTGAACCCAACTTGCCTGGAGAGCGCTATCCGATTCATGGCAACGGCTTTTCGAGCACGTGGACCGTCGAAGCTGCAACGGCGACCACGGCCGAACTGTCTCTGATGTCGGAAGGCCCTGGGCCCTTCCGCTATGGGGCGCGCGCGTCATACGCGTTGAGCGCGGGCGCGCTGACGATGCGGCTCAGCGTCGTCAATCATGCGGCGGCGCCGCTTCCTTTCGGCCTTGGCTTTCACCCCTGGATCGTCAGGACGCCCGAAACGCTCCTGCAGGCGAGAGCAAAGAGATTTGTGTCGGAAACGAGCGACCACCTGCCTTCGACCGCGGCCGAGGTCTCCCTGCGCCCCGATTGGAATTTCGCTGAACCCCGGAGCCTGCCTGACGGCTGGATCAATAACGCCTTTCTCGATTGGGACGGACGCGCGTCGGTCCATTGGCCAGACCGGGAATTTGCGCTCGAGGTCGCAGCCGAGCCCCCGCTTACGGTCTACATCATCTATTCGCCGTCGCATGAGGCGGACTTCTTCTGCTTCGAGCCGGTTACGCACGCGGTCGACGCGCACAACATATCCCGCGGCCCCGAGGCGAATAGTCTTTCGGTTCTTGCGCCGCAGGAATCTCTGTCGATTGCCTGCCTTTACACGCCTCGCCGCGTGGGCCGATGAGGTGTGCGTGGGCATAGAGTTGGTTGGGCAAGCAACCACCGCGATGCGATCAGGCTCTATCTCGGCGTGTCCGGCGCTTCACACAAACTTGAGAGCTTTTCTTTGACCCCCATCAACTTGCTGTCCAGATCGCGCGCGGCAATCTCAAGCAATTCGATGGTCGCCAGGCGGGCTCCTTCACCGTCACGCATCCGGACGCACTCGAACACCGCCCGGTGCGCCGAGAGCGCGCGAGATTGGGCCGTGGCTAGTCGGTTGGTGATCGCGAAGGTCGCGCGCAGCGCAGCCTCTATCGTCCCGGTCAGCCCTTTGAGGACGAGGTTGTGGCTGGCGGCGACGACGCTGACGTGGAACTTGAGATCGGCTTCGCAGCACGCTTCCAGGTTCGTCTGAAGATTGCGCTCCATTCCAGAATAGGCCTGCTCGATTCGGGCGAGATCCGCCGCCGTCGCGCGTTTGGCCGCGAGCGCCGCGGCCGCGGGCTCAATGATCCGCCGCGCCTCGATCAGGCTTGTGATCAACGCTTCGTCGCGTCCGACGTCGGGGTGCCAGGAGAGAACCTGCGGATCGAGGAGATTCCAATCGTCCCGGCCGCGGACCCGCACGCCGACGTGCTTGCAAGAGCCCCTTCGCGGAAAGGACCTTGACGGCTTCGCGAATGGACGTGCGGCTGACGCCGAGCTCAACGGCGAGATCGTCTTCGCGGGGCAGCAGGGCGTCGGGGGCATAAGTTCCGCCAAGAATCGATCTCCCGATCGCGTCTACGACAGAGCCATGGATTTTGCCCTCGTGAGTTCTGGCCGAGCCGCCCATGACACGAAGCTTTGCCGCGAGCGCTTTTTCTTCGTGCGCGTGATTAGCCCTCGACCTTGCCGCCGCCATGCCGCTACCAATCCACGATCGTGCCGTCGTCGAGGACGGCGTTGACGGTATGCGGCGCTTCCGGCTCGAAGGGATGGCGCGCACACGCCTTCATGTCGACTTCAATCCCAAGCCCCGGCGCCGTCGGAACCTGCCAGAAGCCCTCGACCATCTCGATCGGTCCGTGCACGACGTCAAAGTACCAGGGAACGGCCCCGACCATTTCTTCCTGGATCACATGATTTGACGTTGACACCGCGAAGTGCAGCGCGGCGACCCCGGCGATCGGGCCGATCGGATTGTGCGGAGCCACGCCAATGCCCGCGGCTTCAGCCATGCCGGCGATTTTCTTGGTCTCCCACAAGCCCCCGCAATGGCAGATATCGGGCTGGGCAATGCTGATTGCGCGGCAGCGAAACAATTCGTCGAATTCGGCCAGATCGATGAGACGCTCGCCGGTGGCGATCGGAACGTTGGTTTTCGACGCGACTTCGCGAAGCCCTAGAGAATCGCCAGGCGGCAACACCTCTTCCACGAACATCGGCCGCGCGGGCTCGATCGCGTCGATATAAGCCAGCGCCGTACTCGCGGACGCGGGACGTCCATGGAAGTCCACCATGATCTCGATGTCCGGCCCGACCGCGTCGCGCAACGCGCTCATCATGCGCGCCGTGCGATCCACCTGAGGCAATAGAGCGCTGTAATGCGTGTAGGGAATAATGACGACTTTCATCGCGCGATAGCCGCGCGCGAGAACTTCGTGCGCGCGCTCGACGAGCTGCTTCGCCGACTCGGTTTCATAGACCGCGCGCATGTCGCCAAGGCCAAGATGAGTGTACACCCGCACGCGGTCGCGCACCCGCCCGCCGAGCAGCCTCCACACTGGAACCGAGAGCGACTTGCCCAAAACATCCCAAAGTGCGATTTCGATTCCCGAGACGGCGCTCATGCCGATGACGCCAAGGCGCCAGAAGCTGTGCTTCTTCATGATCCGGACGAGCTTCTCGATGTCGCGCGGATCGCGTCCGATCACGAGCGGAGCGAGATCCTCGATCGCCCCCGCGACCGAGCGCGTCTTCCACTCGAGCGTCGCCTCGCCCCATCCGAACAAGCCATCCTGATCGGTCTCGACGCGCACGAAGATCCAGTTGCGCATCTCCGCATGCACGATGACGGAGCGAATGTTGGTGATCTTTACGCCCCGGCCCCGTTCAGTTCGCTCGCGACAGCGGCTCCCGTTTCGGCGCTGATCTCGGCTACGACAACCTTTGCGTTTTCCGCGGCAAAACAACGTGCGATCGCAGCCCCAATTCCTTGGCCCGCTCCCGTCACCACCGCGATTTTTCCATCAAGCCGTCCTGGCATCTCCTCGCCGAGGGAAGGGACCAGTGCTCGTCGGCACCGTCATGGCCAAAGACCAATCATATGATGAATGTGCTCTATTGATCATATCGACGCCAAGGGCTCAGTCAATGGACGGATCCGCCATGAGGCGTTCGATTCTGCCAGAGGCCGGGTCAGAAGCCGAGCGCGCAACCGTCTTTGCGCGGGTCCGAGCCGCCAAGCAGCGTCCCGCGCTCCCAATCGATCGCGATCGCCTGCGCGCCGCCGATCGCCCAGCCGGGCGGGCGAACCACGAAGCCGCGCGCTTCGAGCGCGTCCCCGTGGAGGTCGCGCAGGCGCTCCTCCATTTCGACGACGTTCGTGCCCGGCAAGGGGAACAGCCGCGGCAGGTCGATTGCGCTTTGCACGTCGAGCCCATAGTCGAAGAGCTTGGCGAGCAGATGCGCGTGGCCCATCGCCTGATATTGGCCGCCCATAACGCCGAACGGCATGAAGGCGCGGCCGTTCTCGGCCGCCATGCCCGGGATGATGGTGTGCATCGGGCGCTTTCCCGGCGCGATCTGGTTCGGATGGCCGGGCGTTAAGACAAAGCCTTGCCCTCGGTTCTGGAACACCACGCCCGTTTTCGGGCTCATCAGCCCGCTGCCGTACGTGTTGAAGAGCGAATTGATAAAGCTGACGGCGTTGCGCTCCTCATCGACGACGGCGATGTAGACGGTGTCCGTGTGCTCGACGCTGGCGAATGACGGCAGGTTCTCGATGGCGTGCGACAGGTCAATCTTCGCCGCCAGTTCATCGGCCAGGCGATCGGACAGAAGATAATCGACCGGAACCTCGGCGAGCCCCGGATCGCCGAGGAATGCGTCGCGCGCGGCGTAAGCGAGGCGCGTCGCTTCGATCTCGACGTGGAGGTTGTCGATGTCGAGCGGATCGGGCTTCGCCTTGAAGCGCGCCAGGATGTTGAGAATTATCAAAGCGACGACGCCCTGACCGTTCGGCGGGCATTCGTAGATCGTCCGTCCCCGATATTCCGTCGTAATCGGCTTCACGTACTCGCCCTTGACGCGCGCGAAATCGTCCGCTGTGTGCAGGCCGCCAACGCTCTGGAGATAGGCGGCCATGTCTTCGGCGATCGGCCCGCGATAGAAGGCGGCCGGCCCTTCGCGGCCAATGGCTTCCAGCGTCTCGGCAAGCTCAGGCTGACGCTGGACTGAGCCTACGCTTGGCGCTTCGCCGTTGGTCAAGAAGGTTCGTCTTGCCGTCGGATCGCGGCGGAGGAGGTCGCGCTGCTTGCCGATGTCATGCGCGACGCGCGGCGAAATCGCGTAGCCGTCACGCGCCAATGCGATCGCGGGTTCGAGCGCCGCATGAAGCGGCCGCCGACCGTGATCCTTGATGAGCCGTGACCAAGCCTCCACGGCGCCAGGCACGGTGACGGAGTGCGGCGAATGGCGCTCAATTGTCGTTATGCCGTGGCGTTCGTACCATTCCGGCGTCGCCGCCATGGGCGCACGTCCTGAGCCATTGTAGGCGATGACGTCGGCGGAGCCGCTGCGCGACAACAGCACGAAGCAATCGCCGCCAATGCCGGTCGAACCCGCTTCGACGACGCACTGGACCGCGCACGCCGTCACGGCGGCGTCGATCGCATTGCCGCCGTCGCGCAGCGCGTCGACGGCCGCCAGAGTCGCCGCGGCGTGGGATGTCGCCGCCATGCCCTTTCTGGCGACGGTTAACGATCGACCGGGAAGCTCAAAATTCCGCATGACGTTCGATTTTATCCCCACAGCGCGCGGCGCGGCTTACGCACCCGGCGACGCTTTGTCTGCCGGGCGTGACTTGGGTTGCTTCTTCTTGGCCGTCCCCAGTTACAATCTCGACGCGCCGTCCGACAACCCGTTCGGCCCGAGGTTGTCACCCATGTCTTAGGTACGGTCTGTCATCTTTGTGTCCGGTCCGGACAATCAGCCTGTTGGCGGAGAGGGAGGGATTCGAACCCCCGGTACACTTGCGCGTACTCCGCATTTCGAGTGCGGTGCGATCGACCACTCTGCCACCTCTCCGGGGCCGGCGGCGACGCCTCAAAACACGCGCCGTAGGGTCGGCGGGCCGCTTAGCATGAGCGGGCATCGACGGCAAGGCGGCGCTCGCGCCATCGGCGAGGATGAAAGCGAGGTTAAGCGGCGGCTTCGACTCCTTCCCAGGCGATATGCGCCACCAGCGGAACGAACTCGCCCACTTGCCGGGCAAGTTCCGGGTTCGAGGCGTTGCCATCCAGCGCACGTTTATACACGCCCTGGTGGATCGCAATGCTGCGGAAGAAGCTGAAGGCGATGAGGAAGGTCCAGTCTGGAATGGCTTCGAGCCCCATTCGCCTGCAGTAGGCCTCGACATATTCGGCCTCGGTCGGGATGCCGTTCGCGGCACGGTCGACGCCGCCCAACCCGCGATTTTTGCCCTCCGGCAGCCGCCACTGCATGCACTGGTAGGCGAGATCAGCGAACGGGTGGCCGAGCGTCGACAGCTCCCAGTCGAGCACCGCGAGCAGGTGCGGCGAGTTCAAGTCGAAGATCATGTTGTCGATGCGCCAGTCGCCGTGCACCAGCGCGACGCGGCCATCGTCCACCGGGATCCTGTCCGCGAGCCAGGCGATGAGGCGCTCCATGTCCTCGATCCGCGCCGTTTCGCTGGCGCGGTACTGGTCGGTCCAGCGCTGATATTGACGGGCGAAATAGCTGCCCGGCTTGCCGTAGTCCGCGAGACCCGCCGCTGCGACGTCGATCGAGTGCAGCCGAGCAAGGCCCTCGTTCATGGCGTCGTAGATCAGCCCCCGCTGCTCGCGCTCGAGTTCCGGAAGCGCCGGGTTCCAGAGCACGCGGCCCTCAACGAACGTCATGAGATAGAAGGTCGTGCCGATCACGCTCTCGTCTTCGCAGAACGCAAGCGGGCGCGGCGCGGGATATTCCACTCTTTCCAGCGCCTTCAACACCCGAAACTCGCGCTCGATCAAGTGCGCGCTTTTTAAGAGCTTGCCCGGCGGCTTGCGGCGCAGCACGTAGCGGCCGCTCGCAGTCTCGATCTGATAGGTCGGGTTCGACTGTCCGGTCGGGAACTTCTTGGCCGCGCTGGGCCCATGCCAGCCCTCGATATGGGCGCTGGCCCACGCGTCGAGCGCGCTCGTATCCTCGGGGAAAACGCCGCTCACTGCGCGCTCGCCTCATTGCTGTATCGCTTCATCTCGGCCTTCGCGATCACCCGCCGGTGCACGGCGTCCGGCCCGTCGGCGAGGCGCAACGTGCGCACGTGGGTCCACATGCGGGCGAGCGGGAAATCCTGGCTGACGCCAGCCCCGCCGTGCATCTGCACCGCCTGATCGATCACTTCGAGCGCGATCCGCGGCGCGATCACCTTGATCTGCGAGATCAGCGGCGCCGCGGCGCGCACCCCTTGCGTGTCCATCGCCCAGGCCGCTTTCAGGCACAGCAGCCGGGCCATTTCGATGCTCATGCGCGCTTCGGCGATGATGTCGGGATTGGCGCCGAGCCGCGAGAGCTTCTGGCCGAAGGCCGTGCGCGTGGCGGAGCGCCGGCACATCGCCTCGAGCGCCCGTTCGGCCTGGCCGATCGCGCGCATGCAATGATGGATGCGCCCCGGCCCCAGCCGCCCCTGCGCGATCTCGAAGCCGCGTCCGCGGCCGAGGATCATGGCGTCCTTGGGGACCCTGACATCGCGAAAGCGGATGTGCATATGCCCGTGCGGCGCGTCGTCATCGCCATAGACTTTCATCGCCCTCAGGATCTCGATGCCCTTCGTCGCAGCTGGCACGAACAGCATCGAATGACGCGCATGCGGCGCCGCGTCGGGGTCGGTCAGCGTCATGGTGATATAAAGCGAGCAACGCGGGTCGCCCGCCCCCGACGACCACCATTTCTCGCCGTTGAGCACCCATTCATCGCCCTCGAGCCGCGCGTCCATGGCGATGTTGGTCGCATCCGACGAGGCGACGCCGGGCTCGGTCATGAGATAGGCCGAACGAGCGCGACCCTCGAGGAGATCTGGAAGCCAGCGCGCCTTCTGTTCGGGCGAGCCGAAGCGCTCGATCACCTCCATGTTGCCGGTGTCCGGGGCGGAGCAATTGAACACCTCGGAGGCGAGGGGCGACCAGCCCATCTCTTCGGCGAGATAGGCGTATTCGACCGTGGTGAGGCCATAGCCTTTGTCGGAGGCGGTGAGCCAAAAGTTCCACAGGCCCTTGGCCCGCGCCTTGGTTTTGAGAGATTCGCGGATCTCGATCATGCGCTTGGTCGGCTTGAAGCGGTCGCCCTCGCGGCCGACCTCGGCCTCGTATTCCTCCTCGAGCGGCATGATCTCGTCGCGCACCATCGCCCGGACGGCGGCGATGAGCGGACGGACTTTGTCGGTTTGGCCGAGATCCACGTGTTCCTCCCTCGAATTGGCCGGCCTGATATGACGCGCAAAGGGCGCGGCCGGCAAGCGCGATCAAGGGCCGCTCTCGTCGTCGACCCCGCGTTTCCAGGTGGGGAATAACTGCGAGTAAACGCCAATAAACGGGCCATAAACGCGCCTAAACGCTAGTAAAAGTGCTGGCGTTTACTAGCGCTTATTTTTGCGAATCGGGACTTTTCAATGGGTTACGGCCGATTCAAATAAGGATTCCCTCCCAGCCGCCTCGTGCCGCGAAGCGGCGTCGAAGGACGCTCCGGAGCCGCAACCGAGGGGACGAGCTGGACCGTCCCTCGGCGAGTCGGGCGGCTCTTCGAGCCGATGCCCGCATCGCACCTGAGGCATGAGGTCGTGGGTTCGGCGCCGCTCGGAAGCCGCTACGATAGGAGCTACAAAAAAATTTTCCTCCGCATTGGTTTGCCCGCGATATGGGCCTACCGGCGTGAGACCAATCTCGGCGCTGGGCTCGGGCGGTCGGCAAATCGGAGGTCATTTCGACGATCCTGGCTTGTGTGACTTCGCGTCGGCGCTCGGCCCGGCTCCTGATTCCATCGAGCAGAACACCATACACCAGATTCTGTCTACCGGAAAGAAGATGTTGCGAAAAGCCACTTGACAGATCAATACGTACGTACGTATTGATCGTCGATGCCCAAGCCCTCGAACCGCGACCGCATCCTCGAAGCTGGCCTCAAGGTCATGTTCCGCAAAGGCTATGTCGGGGCAGGGGTGCGCGACATCGTCGCCGAGGCGCCGGCGCCGCAGGGCTCGTTCACCAACCACTTCCGCTCCAAGGAAGAATTCGCGCGCGAGGTGCTCGACCTTTATTTCGAGGAGCTGAAGCGCCTCGTTGCGGAGACGCTTGGGGACGCGACGCGCTCGCCCCGCGAACGCCTGAGGCGCTATCTCGACATCATCACCGACCGACTCGTCGCGGCGCCGAGTTCAGCCGTGGCTGTCTCATCGGCGATTTCAGTCTGGAGGCCGCGCCGCAAAGCGAGATGTTGCGGACGCGGCTCGCCGAGATCTTCGCCGAATGGCGCGCGCCTTTCGCCGCATGCATCGCGGAAGGGCAGGGGGCGGGCGAGATCGCCACGACCTTCGCTCCGCATGACCTCGCGGACTTCCTGCTTTCCTCATGGGAGGGCGCCATCCTGCGCATGAAAGTCGAGCGCAACGCCGAGCCGCTCGAGCGCTTCAAACGCATCGTTTTCGCAACTGTGTTCAAGGAGCCACGCCCATGAACGACATCGCCCTGCCCAAGCTGTCCGTGCTCGATTCCGAGATGGCCTACCGGGAGGCGGGCTCGCGCGACGCGCCGGTCGCGCTCTTTCTGCACGGCAATCCGACCTCGTCCTTCATCTGGCGCAAGATCATCCCGCTCGTCGCGCCGGTCGCGCATTGCATCGCGCCGGACCTTATCGGCTTCGGCCAATCGGGCAAGCCGGACATCGCCTATCGCATCGAGGATCATGCGCGCTACCTCGACGCGTTCATCGCCGAGGTGGGGATAAGCTCTGCGTACCTCGTCGTTCAGGATTGGGGAACGGCGCTCGCCTTTCGCCTAGCCGAGCGTCGCCCGGATTTCGTGCGCGGCCTTGCGTTCATGGAGTTCATCCGGCCGTTTCCGACCTGGGAGGCGTTTGCAAGGGGCTCGCAAGGGCGAGAGATCTTCCGCAAGTTTCGGACGCCCGGCGAAGGGGAGAAACTGATTCTGGAAGACAATGTCTTCGTCGAGCGGGTGCTGCCGGGCGGGATGCGGCACAAGCTGACGGACGAAGAGATGACTGTCTATCGCGCGCCGTTTCCGACGCCCGAGTCGCGGCGGCCGACGTGGCGCTTCCCGAACGAGATCCCGATCGCCGGAGAGCCTTCGGATGTCTATGCGATGATGGAGCGCGCCCACGCGGCGCTAGCGGTCTCGACCTATCCGAAGCTTCTTTTCTCGGCTGACCCCGGCGCGCTTGTCCCGCCGGCGCTTGCGGAGGAATTTGCCCGCAAGCTCAAGGATTGCCGTCTCGTCAAGCTCGGGGACGGGATTCATTTTCTTCAGGAGGATCATCCGGAAACGATCGGACGGGAGGTCGCCGCCTTCATCGCGGAAGTCGAAGGCCGCAAAGGCAAGAGCGCGGCGTAGGGTCAGGTTTCACGGGATCTTCGCGCCGTCATTGCGAGGAGCGCAGCGACGAAGCAATCCAGGGCCGAAGGTACGGACGTCGGGCTACGGCGACGTGGCGATCCAGGAGTTGCAGAGCCCGCTCCGTTCCCTGGATTGCTTCGCTTGTCCGGGTCGCAATGACGATGTTGGATCCGACCAAATCGAATCATGTTCTAAAGCTTCACCACCTGCCCGGTGCGCATGCTTTCGTCGGCGGCGAAGACGATGCGCAGCGAGTTGATCGCGTCTTCAAGATGCTCGCTGAGATCGACCTCGCCGCGGATCGCCTTGAGGAACAGGCGCTGCTCGCGCTCGCATAGGTCGTCGTGGCCGGGTTCGTCCTTGGTCGATTCGATCTCGTCGGGATGCGCGAAGGAGCCGTCGGATTTGAGACCGGCATGATGGATGCGCAGCGCATTGGTCCGGACGTGATTGTCATGGTCGGAGGATTTGACCGCCGTGTCAGGCTGCTCCTTGGCGACGATCGAGACGCAGCCTTTGGGGCCAATCATGTCCTTCACGAAGAAGGCGGTCTCGCTGATCATCGGGCCCCAGCCGCACTCGTACCATCCGACCGAGCCATCATCGAAGGAAAGGTGGAGATGGCCGTAATTGACCATTGTCGAAGCGATCTCGTCGGTGAGCCGCGCGCCGACCGCATGCACCGCGACCGGCTTCGCCCGCGTCACCTGGCACATGATGTCGACATAATGCACCCCGCAGTCGACGATCGGCGAGGTCGAGCGCATCAGGTTCTTGTGCACCTGCCAGAATGAGCCGGACGATTGCTGATTGAGGTTCATGCGCATGACGAGCGGCTTGCCGAGCGTGCGGCCGATCTCGACGAAGCGGGTCCATGAGGGATGGACGCGCAGGATGTAGCCGACCAGCAGCGCCTTGTTCGCTTTGCGCGCCGCGGCGACGACTTTTTCCGCCGCCTCGAGCGATTCCGCGAGCGGCTTCTCGCAGAACACATGCGCGCCCGCGGCGAGCGCTTCGAGCGCCATCGGCGCATGATGTTCGGTGTAGGTGTTGATCGAGACCGCGTCGGGTTTGAGCGCTTGAAGCGCTTGTGCCAGGCCGTCAAAGCGCGGAAGGCCGGGGAACGCCTTGTCGAGATCGGCGCGCGCCGCGGCGTTGCGGGTGCAGAGGCCCACGAGCTCGAAGCCGTCGATCGCCTGATAGGCGCGGGCGTGGCTCATGCCCATCGTGCCGAGCCCGACGACCAGCACGCGCTGGCTCTGGCCGGTTTGGCTATTGGTCTCGCTCAACGCGCCCTCCGTTTGGTCAACCAAGATGGGTTCCCTCGCTATCCACCCAAGCGGTCCCAGTCGAGTCGGGGTTGCTCTTGCCGATTGATCAGCATAGTTTTTGTTGCTACAATTATGTGTGAAGATTGAGTTTGATCCGGCGAAAAGCGCGAGGAACGCCAAAGAGCGCGGGTTGCCGTTCGAGTTGACTGCGGAGTTGGATTGGGACGCGGCGCGTGTTCGACCCGATGACCGGCGCGACTATGGCGAAGAGCGATATTTCGCTCTGCGTTCCGATGTCCGGAAGGCTCTACGCGGTTTGTTACTGTATTCGCAGCGACGCGCGTCGGATCATCAGTTTTCGCAAGGCGAACAAACGAGAGGAGAAGGTCTATGCGAAGACCTTTGGCTGACAAGGATGGCGAAGATTCGCGAGCTGACGGCGAGGATATGCGCCTCTTCAAGCCGATTGCGCGAAGTTGATGTCGGCATGGTCGAAGCGATGAAGGAATTCCGCCGCAAGCTCGGTCGCCCGAAGGCCGAGGCGCCGAAAGTCCATATTGGGTTCCGATTGGCGCCGGACGTCGTTGCAAGCATCAAGGCAAGCGGGCGCGGTTATAACGCCCGCGTCGAGCAAGCTTTGCGCGCGGCTGGGTTCGGCGAGAAGATCAAGCCCAAATCGTCCAGGATGGGCAAGCCGGCCTCGACGGCGAAGAAGCGCGGCTCTCTGAAGGAGAGAACAAAGGCCGCCATCAGCAAACGACGGGCATAAGCAATCGACTGCAGCATCACGCGGGAGGCTCAAGCCATCAGCCACTCGTGAGCCGGGTCGTTGTGAAAGCGCCAGACGCGCTTCGGCCCCGCCATGACGTTGAGATAGTAGAGATCATAGCCGTGCGGCGCGCCGACCGGATGATAGCCGCGCGGCACCAACACGACGTCGCCGTCGCCGACCGCCAGCGTCTCGTCGAGCGAACGGTCGTCGGTGTAAATGCGCTGGAAGGCGAAGCCCTGGGCAGGCTTCAAGCGGTGATAGTAGGTTTCCTCGAGATAGGATTCGTCCGGCAGGGCGTCGCGGTCGTGCTTGTGCGGCGGGTAGCTCGACCAGTGGCCGCCAGGCGTGATGACTTCGACCACGAGCACGCTCTCGGCCTCGGCGTCCTCGGGCAGAACGTTGCGGACATGGCGCGCGTTCGAGCCAGTTCCGCGGGTGAGCGTGCCGACGTCGCTCGGCTTGATGACGCGCGCTTTGAACTTGCCGCTCGCCGGCGCCGAGCAGAGAGCCAGCTCGCAATCCGACGCCGCCTCGATGGTCGCCGCGCTGTGCGGAGGGAGGTAGACCGACCAGGGCAGTCCGTCGAACACGCTCGCGCGCTCGCCGATCGTTCCGGAATCGAAGCCGTCCGCGGTGACGCGCGCTCTTCCAGAGAGAATGACGACGCAGACCTCTTCGCCGCCGGTGTCGAGCTTGGACTTCGCGCCTTGCTTCAGCGTCCGCGTCTCGAAGCCGACATAGCGCCATCCGGCGCTGGCCGGGGTGATGCGGTGGCCGACGCCGTCGGCGGCTTGAGCCGCTGGATGAACGAGCAGTTTCGATTGCGCCATGGCGACCCCGCTTGATCTGCACCTTCGCCCCATTAGCCGGAGACAGCGGTCTGTCTGCCGCTACTCCTACCGCAAGAGGCGCGACCCAGAAACATCGCGCAGATGCTCACGACGTCACGAAGGCATCTTGCGCCGCATAACGTTATGCGTTATATCGAGATATGATTCAGAGCTTCGCTGACGAGGAAACGCTCTGATCTGGTCGGGCCGCAGAAGTCGCAAGCTTCCCGTTCGACATGCAGGCGACGGCGTTGCGGAAGCTGCGTCTTCTCAACCAGGCTCGGGCGCTTAGCGATCTTCGTGTGCCGCCCGGCAATCGCCTTGAGGGGTTGAAGGGCGAGCGGGCGGGGCAATATTCGATTCGCATCAATGACCAGTGGCGAATTTGCTTTGTTTGGCGGGAAGGAGGTCCAGCCTATGTCCAAATCGTCGACTATCACTGATGTCGAATGGTTGCCCAATCCGACGCCGGGCGAAATTCTGTTGGAAGACTTCCTTCGCCCGCTGGGCCTCAGCCAAACTGCGCTCGCAGTCGCCGTGCGCGTCCCGCCACGCCGGATCAACGAGATCGTGCTCGGAAAGCGTGCAGTCACGGCGGATACCGATCTGCGCCTGACCCGCTATTTCGGCCTCACGCCGGGCTTCTTCCTTGGCCTGCAGGCCGATCACGATTTGATGGCTCGTCGCCGCGAGATCGGCGCCGACCTTGAGGCGATCAAGCCGCGCGCGGCTTGACCGTCCCTCATCCCCGACCCCTCTCCCGAGACTACGCCAATCTCCGCTTCCTTCAACGCGGCGCGGATGTGCGCCACGCCCTTTTTCGCGTAGGGCAGGGCGGGGGCTTTTTTCGGGTCCTGCTCGGCTTCGAGGACGACCCAGCCGGAATAGCCCTTAAGCTCGTCGAACACCGCGACATAGTCGATCGCGCCGTCGCCCGGCACGGTATAGACGCCGAGCTCCTTGCCTTGGCCTAGGATCGAATCGAGGAAGCTCCAGTCGCCGGCGTTGGATTCGCGCATCTTCGCTTCACGCACGTCCTTGCAGTGCACGTGACCGATGCGCGAACGATAAGCGCGCGCCAAGCCGGCGGGATCGGCGCCGCCCCAGCGCGCGTGGCCGGTGTCGAGCAGCAAATGCATCGGCGGCTTGGTGTGGGCCATGAGCGCGTCGATGTCGCGTTCCGACTGGACGATCGTGCCCATGTGATGATGATAGCAGAGCTTGAGCCCTTCATCGGCCAGCCGCTCAGCGAATTCGGTCAATTTCGCGCCATATCCGACCCAGTCGCCTTTGTGCAGACGCGGGCGCTCGGACAACGGCTTGGATCGGTCGCCATGGATGGCGTTCGACGTCTCGGCCACGATGACGATGTCGGTCCCAGCGCCTTTGGTCATGGCGATATGCGACTTCGCCGCCTTGAATTCGTCGCGCGCTGAGCGCTTGAGCAATTCGGCCGAGTACCAGCCGCCGACGAAGGTCAGGCCGAACTGGCCAAGCTTATCCTTGAGCGCCGCGCCATCGGCGGGCAGCTTGTGTCCCTTCTCCATGCCGACGACGCCCGCCTCTTTCGCCTCAGCGAGACAGGTCTCAAGCGGCGTGTCGCCGCCGATTTCCTGCAGGTCGTCGTTGCTCCAGCCGATCGGATTGGCGCCGATGCGAATGCTCATGGCTAATCTCCAACCCGCTGCAACTTCTTGGCCTCCTCGTAGCCGCGGCGTGCGGCGTCGACCTCCTTCCGCTCGGAGACCGCCGGCACGGCGACGTCCCACCAGAAGCCGCCCGCGTCTGTCGATCCCATGGGATCGGTTTCGATGACAATCACCTGGGTCGATTTCGCCGCGCGCGCATTTCTGAACGCCGTTTCAAGCTCGGCGATCGACTTCACCTTCACCGCTTCTGCCCCAAGCGCGCGCGCGTGGGCGACGAAATCGACCTCCGGCATCGCCTCGTGCCGCACGTCACGCAGAAGGTTGTTGAACGGCGCGCCCCCGGTCGCCTGCTGCAGCCGGTTGATGCAGCCAAAGCCGCGATTGTCGTTGACGACGATGATGAGCTTCTGGCCCAGCATCACGGACGTGGCGATCTCTGAATTCATCATGAGATACGAGCCGTCGCCGAGGACCACCAAAACTTCTCGGTCCGGCAGAGCCATCTTGACGCCGATTCCGCCGGCGATCTCGTAGCCCATGCACGAATAGCCGTATTCGAGATGGTAGCCGAGCGGCGCGCCCGCTCGCCACAGCTTGTGCAATTCGCCCGGCAGCCCGCCAGAGGCGCAAACGACGACGTCCGACTTTTCGCCCGCGCGCATGAGCGCGCCGAGCACTTCCGCGTCGGTCGGCGCGGGCGCGTTGGTCGGCGCGGTGTAGCGGGCGGCGGTCGCCTCCCATTCGGCCTTGGCCTTCGCGGCTTCGTCGCTCCAGGCGCGCGGCGCCTTCCAGGCGTCGAGCTTGGAATCGAGCGCGGCGAGCGCTGTCCGGGCGTCGCCGACGACAGACAACGCGTGATGCTTGGCCGCATCGAAAGGCTGGACGTTGACGCTGATCAATCGCCGGCCGGGGTTCTTGAACAACGCCCAGGAGCCGGTGGTGAAGTCGGCGAAACGCGTGCCAATTCCGAGAACGACATCCGCTTGCGCCGCAAGCGCGTTGGCCGCGCCCGTCCCGGTGACGCCGACCGCGCCCATCGCTAGGGCATGATCGACCGGCGTCGCCGACTTGCCCGCCTGCGTCTCGCCGACCGGAATTCCATGCTTCGCGCAGAAGTCGATCAGCTCCCGCTCGGCGTCGGAATAAAGGACGCCGCCGCCTGAGATCACGAAAGGCTTCTTCGCCTGTTTCAGGATCGCCGCCGCTTCCTCGATCTCGTGGGAATCGGGCGCGACGCGGCGCAGGCGATGCACGCGCTCGTCGAAGAAGCTCGCTGGATAATCATAGGCCTCGGTCTGCACGTCCTGGCAGAAGGCGAGCGTCACCGGCCCGCATTCGGCCGGATCGGTCAGGACCGAGATCGCCCGATTGAGCGCCGGCACGATCTGCTCGGGACGGGTGATGCGGTCGAAGTAGCGCGAGACCGGACGGAAGCAGTCATTGGCGCTCACCGTGCCGTCGCCGAAGTCCTCGACCTGTTGCAGAACGGGATCGGGCCTTCGGTTGGCGAACACGTCGCCGGGAATCAACAGAACGGGAAGCCGATTTACATGCGCGACGGCGGCGGCAGTGACCATGTTGGTCGCGCCAGGGCCGATCGAGGTTGTGCAGGCCATCATTCGCCGGCGGCGAGAGGCCTTGGCGAAGGCGATCGCGGCATGCGCCATCGCCTGCTCGTTATGGGCGCGATAGGTCGGCAGCACGTCGCGAACGGCGAACAAAGCCTCGCCGACGCCCGCCACATTACCATGGCCGAAGATCGCGAACACGCCCTCGAACAGGCGCTGCTTGCGCCCGTCGATTTCAACGCGCTGGGCGCTCAGGAAGCGAACCATCGCCTGCGCGGCGGTCAATCGGATCGTTGCCATGGCGCACACCTCCCCGCTTCGGTCAATGTTTATCGCGAGGCGACGTTGCAATCTCCGCCTCGCGGATCGCGTGTCCATCGGCTTGCCAGAGATCGCCCAATCGCGCAAACGCGGCGGCCATGCGCTCCGTCGCTTCGCGATCGTCGATGCGGCCCGCGAACCACTCGACCGCCGGTTCGGCAAAGATCGTGCGCCCGATCGCGAAGCCTTTGACCATGCCGCAATTGTGCGCCAGTGCGAAGGCCTGAGCCAGATCCTTTTCCGGCGCCTCGAGGCCGAGCAGCAACACGCCGCGGCAAAGAGGATCGCCGGTTTCAATCGCCCGGGCGATGTTGTCCCACGCCGTCTTGGTTGCCTGGCCTTCGAGCTTCCACCAATCCGGCTGAACGCCAATCTCATAGAGCCGTTCGATCACTCGCGCGACGGTTCGATCGTCGACCGGCCCGTGCTTGCTCGCAATGATCTCAATCAACAATTCGCGCTCGAGCCTGCGCGCGGCGTCGTGCAGGCGCAGGAGCTCGCGCTCCTGCCGCACTGTCATCTCGGGCGGATCGTCGGGATGATAGAAGCACAGGCACTTGATCGTATGCGCGACCGGCCATTCGACGAGCTTGGCGCCGAGCGAGCCGCCGGATTCGAACTCGAGCGGACGCGAGCCGGGCTCCTCGACCGGCCGGCCGATCCAGAAGCCGTGATCGACAGCACGAAACAGCGCCTCGCGCCCATATTTGCCGTCGAGCAGCATGCCGTAGCCGGGGCGTCCCGCGGCGACCTTGGCGGCGGCCTCGACTGCGAGGAGCTTGAAGTCGCTGATGCGCTCGCGAGGCGCACTGGCAGCGTCGGCGATCTTCTCAAACTGCGCGCGGTGGTCGATCGCGAACGCCATGATCGTGGACGGCTCGCTTCGGCGCGTCGTCGCCCAGTGGATGTGATTGAGCGCCTCGTCGCGGCGTAGCGCCCGATGAGGCGAGCCGTGCTCGAGGAAGCGGCTAAGCTCAGCCCATGTTGGATATTCCGCCGAGCACAGGAGACGCGAGACGGCGAAAGCCCCGTTGGCGTTGGCGTAGGCGCAACAAGTCTCGAGCGGCTCGTCGCGCAGCCAGCCGCGCAAAAAGCCGGACATGAACGCGTCGCCTGCGCCCAACACGTTATAGACTTCGACCGGAAAGCCCGGCCCCTTGACGCCTTCTTCGAGCGAATCGGGAATGGCGTCAGGGAAGACGACGCAGCCCATCGGACCGCGCTTGAGCACGAGCGTCGCCTGGCTTTCCGCGCGCACCGCTTTCAACGCGGCGAGCGGGTCGTCCGCTCCGCCTGCGATCATCATCTCCTCTTCGGTGCCGACGATGAGATCGCATTGGGCTAAGATGTCGTCTGAGACTCTTCGTGACCTCGCCCGACTTGATGTAGCGCTCCTCGCCCGCGCCATGGCCGGCGAGCCCCCACAGGTTCGGCCGGTAGTCGATGTCGAACACGACCTTGCGCCCGGCGGCGCGCGCAATTCCCATCGCCTTCCGCTGCGCGGCGGCTGTGTTGGCGCGGGCGAAATGGGTGCCGCTAACCAAAACCGCCTTGGCGCTTTCGATATAATCAGGATCGATGTCGCTCTCGTCCAGCGCGCCGTCGGCGCAATTCTCACGATAGAAAAGCAGCGGGAAGGTCTTTTCGTCGCGGATGCCAAGCAGCACGAGCGCGGTGAGGCGGACGGGATCGGTTCGGACGCCCGTGACATCGACGCCCTCGCGCGCGCATTGTTCGCGGATGAACCGCCCCATGTGCTCGTCGCCGACGCGAGTGATGAGGCCGCTTTTGAGGCCGAGACGCGCAGTGCCGATCGCGATATTGGTCGGGCAGCCGCCGACGGCCTTGGAGAACGACGCCATATCCTCCAGACGGCCGCCCACCTGCGCGCCATAGAGGTCGACCGACGAGCGGCCGATGGTGATGACGTCCAGGCGGGGATCAAGCGCCATGGCGTACTCCAGGCTCACGGTTCGAGCGGCGGGTCGCCAGTTCCGACGACGTTCTGATCGAAGTCAATATTGGCGCCGGTCATGAGCCCCGACTCGTCGGAGCAGAGATAGGCGCAGGCGCGCGCCACTTCCTTGGGGTCGAGGAGGCGCCCAAATGGCCTGCTCTTGACGGCCTCGTCGAGCCAGCCGTCTTTCGCCCCGTGATATTTCTTCTGGATGTTGTCCTCGCCTATGGTCGACATCCAGCCGATATTGAGCCCGTTGACGCGGATGCGGAACTTGAGCAGCGAATGGGCGACGTTGCGGGTGAGCGTGGCGAGCGCCCCCTTCGACGCGCAATAGGCGGTGATGAAAGGCTGGCCGCCGTGAGCCGACATCGACTGGATGTTGACGATCGAGCCCGCAATCTTCTCCCGCCGCATGATGCGCACGGTCTCTTGGATGAGGAAGAACGGCGCGCGCACGTTCACGTCGAAGATCTCGTTGTAGCGCTCCTCGGTGGTGTCGAAAATATTGCCGCGATCGGTCAGCGCGGCGGCGTTGACCAGCGCGTCGACGTGGCCGAAGCGTTCGTCCGCCTTGGCGACCACTTTTCGGCAATCGGCGACGTTCGCGAGGTCCGCCTGGACGAACACGGTCGGACAGCCTGCCGACGAGAGGTCGCTCGCGACCCGCTCGCCTGCCTTGGCGTTGCGACCGCAGATCACGATCCCGGCCGCGCCGCGTTCGGCAAATAGGCGCGCGATGGCCTCGCCCAAACCTTGCGTGCCGCCGGTGACGATCGCGATCTTGCCGGTGAGATTCGCGGGCCCTCGATAGAGTGAGCGCTGGGACGCGCCGGCCTCGGGCGCGGAGGGGTTGGCCATGGGCGTCTTCTCCCTGAGATGGGCTTTCGGCAGCGAAGGCGAGCGCGCCGGTTCGCGGAACGACAAATGAAACAAAAATTCTATTCCCAAGTCAATATGGAATGTATATTCCTTTTTTGACTGGGCGCGCGTTGGAACGGATCAGCGCCGGCAGAGGAGGAACGCATGCGATTCGGGATTATCGGGGCGGGTCGGATCGGCAAAATCCATGGCGGCAATGTCGCGGCGCGCCCCGACAGCGAGGTGACTTTCGTCGCCGACGCGGACCCCGCTGCAGGCGCGGCGTTGGCGAAGGCGACGGGCGGCAAGGTCGCCGAAGTCGATGCGATCCTCGCCTCCAAAGACGTCGACGCGGTCGCCATCTGCTCCCCCACCGACACCCACGCGGATCTCATTGAGCGCGCGGCGCGCGCCGAGAAGGCGATTTTTTGCGAGAAGCCGATCGACCTCGATGTCGACCGTGTTCGCGCCTGTCTTGAAGTCGTCAAGCAAACAGGCGCAACGCTCATGGTTGGCTTCAATCGCCGCTTCGATCCCAGTTTCTCCGTGTTGCGCAAGCGCCTCGCCGAGGGCGCGATCGGCGCGCTCGAGATTGTCTCGATCACTTCGCGCGACCCCGGGCCGCCGCCGATCTCCTATATCACCCGGTCTGGCGGCCTCTTTCGTGACATGATGATCCACGACTTCGACCTTGCGCGGTTCATTCTCGGCGAGGAGCCGGTGGCGGTGAGCGCCATGGGGTCGGCGCTGGTCGACAAGGCGATTGGCGACGCCGGCGATATCGACACTGCGGTTGTGATCATGGAGACCGCGTCCGGCAAAGTGGCGCAGATCTCGAATTCGCGGCGCGCCGCTTATGGCTATGATCAGCGAGTTGAGGCGCATGGGGTGAAGGGCATGGTCCATGCCGCGAACGTGCGCGAGACGACGATCGAGTTCGCCGGCGCGCACGGCTTCACCAGCGACAAGGCGCTCAACTTCTTCCTTGAGCGCTATGAAGCGGCCTATCGCAACGAGCTCGATGCGTTCATCAATGCCGTGAAATCTGGAAACAAGCCTCATCCCGACGGCGAGGACGGCCTCAAGGCGCTCTTGCTCGCAGACGCGGCCTATCGGTCCTGGAAAACCAAGCAACGCGTCGCGGTCGGTTGACGCTGTTCGCCGCCCGCGCAGCTTGCGCCTCAAGCGGCATGGTCCTATAGGCGGCGGCGTTAGTGGGAAGACGGTATGGCGCAGGCCCAGAAACGACGACGTCCGGATGAACACTGGGCGCCGATCGAAGCGGCGCCCTCCAAGCCGCCGACATTCGTCGATCGTCTGATCGACGCCATTCAGCGTCACCGCTCCGCGCTTCGACGGCTGGGCCTTGCGGCGAGCGTCCTCATCATTGCCGGCGCGCTCACGATTTTTGTCCGCACGCTCGCCCACATTGATCCGGGGAAGTTCAAAGCGGCGATCGCCGGAACGGGCGGCGATCAGTTCATGCTCTCCTTCGCCTTCACCGCATTGAGCTACCTCGCGCTCACCGGCTATGACGCGCTGGCGCTTCGGCACCTCGGCATCAAGGTTCCTTACCGGCTGACGGCGGTCGCGTCGTTCACCAGCTATGCCTTTTCGTTCACCCTCGGGTTTCCATTGGTGACGGGGGCCGCGGTCCGGTATTGGGTTTATGGACCGGCGGGCCTTTCCGCAGGGAAGGTCGCTGGCCTCACGGCCGTGGCCGGGATCACATTCTGGCTTGGCATGGGACTCGTGGTCGGCGCGGGGTTCCTGTCGGCCTCCGATCCGATCGCCGACATCGATCATTTCCATCCGCTGGCCAATCGTCTGATCGGCTTGGCTGTGACCGGCGCGGTGATCGCCTATCTCGCATGGATCAGCCGCATGCGCTGGCGGGACGCGACGGTTCTCGGCGTGAGGCTCCCGGGCCCGGCGCTGACGCTCGGGCAAATGGCGCTCGGCGTGATCGACATCTGCTCGGCGGCGGCGGCCCTTTATGTCCTTCTGCCGCGGGATAAAAGCTTGGGCTTCCCCACTTTCGCGACGCTTTACTCGTTCGCTTCCATGTTCGGCATCGCCAGTCACGCGCCCGGCGGCCTCGGGGTGTTCGAGGCGACGATCCTCCAGGGCGTCGGCGGCTCGCAGGACGCCGTGCTGGCTTCGCTCCTCATCTTCCGCGGCATCTATTACGTCGTCCCGTTCATCGCCGCGATGGCGATGCTGGGCGGGGTCGAGGCGGTCCGCCGCTGGCGTTCGCTGCGCGAAGCGACGTCCGCCCGGCTGGACGATTAGCGGCTTAAGCGGATGAGCCTGCACGACGCGCAAAAACTCGCCGACCTCGTGAGTTCGCCATTCGCGGCGCAGCTGATCGGCGCCATGCCGGAGCCTGCGGTGATCGTGAGTTCGGACGAGCGCGCCGCGGCGGCCAACCAGCCGGCGCTCAATCTGTTGCCTGGGCTTCGAATCGGCGATCCGTTCGTGCTCGGCCTGCGCGCCCCGGACGTCATCGACGCGCGCCGCCGGGTGATGGCGAGCGGCGAAGCCGAGACGGTGCAGTGGAGCGAGCGCGTGCCGGTCGAACGGTTGTTCGACGTCACTGTCGCCCCGCTCGCGACGGCCGACGGGACGGTCGTGGCGACGCTCATCACCCTGCGCGATCAGACCGAAGCGCGGCGGGTCGAGCGGCTGCGCGTCGATTTCATCGCCAACGCCAGCCATGAGCTGCGCACGCCGCTCGCTTCGCTGGTCGGCTTCATCGAGACCTTGCAGGGATCGGCGCACGACGACGCCAAGGCGCGCGACCGGTTCCTGGTCATCATGCGCGAACAGGGCCGTCGCATGGCCCGGCTGATCGAAGACCTGCTGTCGCTCTCGCGCATCGAGCAGAAGCAGCACCTGAGGCCCGAGAACGTCGTGGACCTCGCGCAGACGACCCGGAGCGTCGTCGATGCGCTGACGCCGATGGCCAGGGATCTCGGCCTCGAGATCCGTCTCGCCGCCGAGCAGCCGGTGCTGGTGGCCGGCGACCGCGACGAACTCCTGCGCGTGGCCGAGAACCTGATCGAGAACGCGATCAAATATGGCGTCCGAATGGATACCGAGGGCGCCGGCGTGGTGGACGTCGCCGTCTCGACGACGGAGAAGGAGGGCGCCTTGACCGTGCGCGACTACGGGCATGGCATCGCGCCCGAGCACCTGCCGCGGTCTGACCGAGCGGTTCTACCGGGTCGACCCGACCCAGAGCCGCGCCAAGAACGGCACCGGCCTCGGCCTCGCCATCGTCAAGCACATCCTCACGCGCCACCGGGGCAGGCTGACCATCACGAGCCGGGTCAACCAGGGGTCCTCATTCGTCGCCACCGTGCCGCTGCATCCGACGACGAAGCCCTGAGGGCGAGCGCTCGGCTTTGGCGCTCAAATAAAAGCAAGCAAAACGCAAATAAATCCAAGGAAAATTGCTTGGATTTCCTTGGATTCCTTTGGTCGAAATCGGGACTTTTCAATGGGTTACGAGCGAATCCAAATAAAAAAATCCTTTCTGGTGTCACACTGTCGCTCAAATATCACAAATCGCATTCCTCTCTTCTTCGTCCTCGCCGCCGCTCGCCGACCGGCTGGCCGCCGCTAATCTGACCAGCAGAAAAATCCATAGCACGCTTTCTACTTTTACGCAAGTAGATGCGCAGGTCAGCCGTGGATGGTCTCGCCGCGCTCGAGCATGGCGACGAAGCGGGCAATCTTGCGAGCGCGCGCCTCCGGCGTCTTCACCGCGCCGATCCGGTAGAGGATGGCGTAGCGGTTGGCTCCCGTGAGTGTGGCGAAGAAGGCGGCCGCTTTGGGATTGGCGTCGAGGGCAGCGGCAAGGTCGGGCGGCGCCTCGGCGGTGCTGGCTGGAGCATAGGCCACGTCCCAGCGGCCGTCCGACTTGGCCATCTCGATCTGAGCAACGCCGGCGGGACGCATCCGACCTTCGGCGAGGAGTTCGGTTGCGCGCGACCGGTTGAGCTTTGACCACCGGCTCCGCGGCTTGCGGGGCGTGAAGCGGATGAGCCAGTAATGGTCATCGTACGTGTCCAGTTGGCCATCGATCCAGCCATGGCAAAGAGCTGCGTCGATCGCCTCCAGCTTGGTGAGCGTCGGCTCGGGCGCGCCCTTCTTCGCCAACTTGAGCCAAAGCCCAGGCGCGATCGCGCCTTGAGACCCGAGCCAGGTGTCGAATGCGCGAGCGTCAGCGAACGCCAAAATCGGCAGACCGGCCCGCATTTCGTCCTTCCGCGGGTCGCCTTCCATCGCGCTCTCAGTCTCCAGCCGCGTCGCCCTCATCGCCGAGGTGGGCCATGCGTTTCGCACAATGCCCACGACGCCATTCCGGCTGGGCTCAGCGCGCGAACACCAAAAATCCGACAGTGTCGCCCACCACCGTGATGTGCCCTTTGCAAGGCGCGACGTCCTCCAGATGGACCACGTCGCCAGGATGCAATTGCCTCGTCTCCCCATCCGTCGCCGTGATGGAGAATACGCCCTGCGCCACGGTGAGGAACTGGATTGCAGGCGTCGGATGGTAGAGGTGGTTCACGAGGTCGGCTGCGCCCCAGTGCGGCCCAAACCCGGCGAAGAACAGGCTCGAAGATGGCTGGTTCCCGCCGATGTAGATTGGCGCTGCAGGAGGCGCAAAATTCTGCTCGGCGAGTTCCGCCGTCAGGTCTGCAAAGTGCGTCTCGTGGTCCGGACTGCAATAGAGTCGCGACATAAGAGAACTTCGACGCGTCATTCTGTGACTGTACCTTCTTGCTGGCTTCTTCCGCTCCTGCGGTTGAGCTTTGGGCGCCCATGGCCAGAGCTAAGACCGCAGTCATCACAAACGCAGCGCCCGCCTTGTCCCTCACGTCTTTCCCCCTCCGGCAAACCTCGATCACGGAAGCCTCAATTGACGAATCACGCGCGCCGCGCCGTTTGGCAGTCGCGTCCGTGACTTACACAGGCTCCTCGCAAATCTCAATCGATTGCTTCGCATGTGCGCTGGCGGCGGGACTCGCGCAGGCTTGAGGGCGACGCTGTCCTGCAAGGAGGGAGCGGGCTAACCTCTCTTGTCTTGAGACCCTGGTCCTCCTGCGTCGCTTCGTGATCTCCTCACGGAGAGCGGCCGCCCAAGGCCCTGCTTGCAGCTTGGCGACCGCCGTGTCATTCGCCCGGATTTGCCTGAGGAGGAAGGGAACGGATGCACCGGCTGGCGTGGGCGGCGGCGACGCTCTTTCTCATGGCGCTATCGTTCGGCGCGGGACGAATGACGCTGGGCGCTCGGATCGTGCCGGAAATCGTCGCGACGCTGCCCAATGACGAATCCCAATTCTCGCGCGAACTCGACGCCCGGTTTCGGGAGCGCTTCCGATCGGAACCAGTCAAGACAAGCTCATCGGTTACCTCGTCGGGGCGAACTTTGTTCCTGACTGGCCTCAAGACGGCGCCAACGCGGGCATGTTCATCTTCAACGGCCTGATATGCGACAGGATCGCGCGTGTGCTGTGGCGAGCAGACGCCGCCGGGAACCTCACCAGTGTGAGCGGGGCTTATGAGGACCATTGCTTGTGATCTGAACGGTCCGAATCTCGGACGCTCTCGCGAATCCGGCTCGCGCATAGCGGGAACGCCCTTCCTGACGCCTTCGGCTGGTTGCATTTCCTAAGGAGAAATGGAGCCGCCCGCCCCGCCGCCCGCTTAGCGCAGCAGCGTCCGGCGAGCCCGATCGCGATCGCGGCGCCGTTCCTGGGCCGGCTGGTAGGCCAATCCCACATGGTAGGCGCAATACGGCCTGGACGCTGTGGGCGAACCGCAATAGCGGAATTCTGCAGTCGCCGGGTCGCCGAGCGGCCAGCGGCACATCGATTCCTTCAGTTCGACGATCGTCACCCTGAGCGACATCGGCACGACGACGCTCTCGAACTCCTCTTGCTGCTCAAGCTCCGTCAGCTCCTGGGGAGCGAAGGCAAGCGCCGTCGCGCCACGCATTGTCCGAGGGGCAGGGGAACTCAGGCGCGGCCCCGCGACGCGATGCGCTGGCGGAAGCGCCATACGCCGGGGACGCGGAACCGTCGCGCTCGGCGCCTTGGCCCGTCCCGCCAGGCCCAGCCGATGCACCTTTCCGATCACGGCGTTGCGGGTCACTCCATTGCCGAGCAAACTCGCGATCTGGCTCGCGCTTTTGCCGTCAATCCAATGCTGCTTGAGCTGCTCGACTATCTCGTCCGTCCAAGCCATTGTCGCCTCGTTCGTCAGTCCTTGCCCAAAGGCGGCCGCGTATTCAAAATCCCACCCCGTCGCCTGGCGCGGACTCGCCCAAGCGCAACGCTGCTCAGCACTCGCTCTGAAACCCGCCCCACGACATCTCGTGGGCCTGAGGGAGAAAACTACACTACTCGTTGAATCACGCGCAAAAGTCCTCGACCATCGCAGGGCCCGCTTTTCCCCAACTCTTCGCGACCGGGCTTCTCGGCCCACGGCTCGATCCTCCGAAGCCCTGAGTCGGATCAATGCGTTGGCGTTCCTTAAGGGCGGACGGCTTTCTCGGCGAAAGTCGCCTTAAGTCGGCTCGCGCCTCCAATTCCGCGATTCGCGGGCCGCCCAGGGCTGCTCGCCGGCGCGTGATCGGTCTGTGATCGGCGCCACAAAATCATTTCGTCGTGTGATTTTGACGGCGCCCGCCCCAAAGCGGCCGTAAAGCGGCCCTCGGGGGGCTGCGACCGCGGCGCCGATCAAGCCATGTGATGCAGACAATTCGCTGACCGAGGTTGTTCTCGTCGTGGACGGACGGAACGCGAGGCCGGCGATCGCGGCCCCTGCGCCGTTCGCATTCGCCGCTCGCCAAGGCGACGTCACCCAAGATGTTCGCCGTCAGCGCGATCTTCAGTGGCGTGTCCGCTTCTCCCGTCTAGGTTGCAGGCCACTGACCTCGCCGGCGGCTTATGCTTGCCGCCATCTCCATTTTCGCCGATCTCAGCGATGATGCTGTTCGGCCGGGGGGGGCAGCTCGCCCGCCGCGAGATCGATCTGTGATCCGGTCACAAAATGATTTTCTCGCCGGATGTTTAATGGTATATATGTGAAGCGGTCGCAAAGCGGTCCCCCGAGGGGGCTGGGATCGAGCATCCATGAAGCAGACTGATGCAGAGGTTGGCGGGCGACGGTCGTTCCCTTCATGGGCGAACAGAATCGCGTGCGCGAGCGCGGGGGCTGCGCTCTTGCTGCTTATCGGCTCGGGCGCGAAAGCGGACGTCGTCGAGACGTTTCAACTTTCCGGCGATCTCAACACCTTCTCCTTCTTTGGCGCTCCGGTCCCGTTCAACGGGTCCATGGTTGTGGACTTCAGCGACGACTTTACCAGTTATGAGCCCCAATCCTTGGAAATCTGCGTGCAGGGGCGGTCCCGTTTTCACCGAAGGCCCATCCGCATTCGTGATCCTTAGCGCATCGACCACCGGCACAATCCGGGCGTCCAACAGCGCAAACGATATGCTCACGCTGCTGTTCACCACACCCCAGTCGGGCGCGTGGACTGGCTTCGACAGCGGCCAAATTTTCTTTGGTGATCTCGTTTTTGGCGATCTGACGGGAAGCCTCCTTGGCGACTGTCGGCGTCATCACCCGAACCTCCGGCCCCTCTATAATCGATCCCCCACCCCCGACCCCAACCGCGACGGTTCCCGAGCCGTCGACCTGGACGATGCTGCTCGTCGGCCTTGCGGGCCTCGGCCTGGCGGCGAAGGGCCGCCGCGCGTTGGCCTTCCTTCGTGGACGAGCCTAAGGCGCTCCGCTTCGAGACTCCGTACGGGTCGAGCACGCGCGCTCGGTTGCGGGATTTGACCGCATCCCGCGCCTTCCGCTATAGTTCCAAGCCGCACTTGGCGGCCGCCCCAGCGGGGCGGCGTTTTTATTTCAAGCGCCCGCAAGGCCGTTCTCGAGAGGCCATTTCTCGAGCCAGCACAAGGAGTTGACGGTGAGCCTCGCCGACGCGACTTCCGCCATGGTTCCGACCTACGCCCGGGCCAAGGTCGCTTTCGAGCGAGGCGAGGGCTGCTGGCTCACGTCGACAACCGGCGATCGCTATCTCGATTTCGGCGCGGGCATCGCCGTGACCTCGGTCGGCCACGCCCATCCGCATCTCGTCGAAGCGCTGACCACCCAGGGCTCGAAGCTGTGGCACGTTTCGAACCTCTATCAGAATCCAGAAGGCGAGCGCTTTGCGCGACGCCTTGTCGACGCGACCTTCGCCGATCTCGTTTTCTTCGCCAATTCCGGCGCCGAGGCCAACGAGGCGGCGATCAAGATGGCGCGCCGGCGCCATTCGATTGACGGCCATCCCGAGCGCTACCGCACGCTCACCTTCGAAGGCGCGTTCCATGGCCGCACGCTCGCCATGATCGCCGCCGGCGGCCAGGCCAAATATCTCGACGGCTTCGGCCCCAAGGTCGATGGCTTCGACCAGATTGCGCTCACCGACCTCAAGGCGGTCGAGGCCGCGATCGGGCCCGAGACCGGGTCTATCATGATCGAGCCGATCCAGGGCGAGGGCGGGGTGCGGGTCGTTCCGCCAGCGTTCCTGCGGGGTTTGCGCGAGATCTGCGACCGCCACGGCCTCCTCTTGATCTTCGACGAAGTGCAGACGGGCGTCGGCCGCACGGGGCGCTTCTACGCCTATGAGCACTGTGGCATCCATCCCGACATTATGACGTCCGCCAAAGGAATCGGCGCAGGCTTTCCGATGTCGGCGTGCCTCGCGACCGCGGACGCCGCCCGGGGTCTGACCGCCGGCGTTCACGGCACCACGTTCGGCGGCAATCCGCTGGCGATGGCGGTCGGCAACGCCACCCTCGACGTCATTCTCGCGCCAGGCTTCCTCGAGCGGGTCGCGAGGCTCGGATTGGACATGCGCCAGCGGCTGGCGGAGCTCAAGGACCGGCACGACGGCGTGATCGAGGAGGTTCGCGGCGAGGGGCTGATGATCGGCCTTAAGCTGAAACTCCCTCCGGCGACTTTCGCCGATGCGGCGCTCGAGCGGAAGCTCCTCCTCATTCCCGCCGGCGACAATGTCGTGCGCGTCATGCCGCCCCTCGTGGTCACCGACGAGGAGATCGCCGAGGGCGTGCGGCGGCTCGATGCGGCTTGCGAGGCGGTCAAGGAGCGCCTGGCCGTGGCGGTCAACTGAACGAGCCATGAACGCTCCGGTTCATACACAGCCGAGGCATTTCCTCGATCTGCTCGAGCTTTCCGCCGGGCAACTTCGCGGCATCCTCGATAGCGCCGCGGCGCTCAAGGCGGCGCGGGTCAAGGGCGCTGAGGCGTCTTCGCGTCCGCTCGCCGGCAAGACGCTGGCGATGATCTTCGACCGGCCGTCGACCCGCACCCGCGTCTCGTTCGATGTCGGCATGCGCGAGCTTGGCGGCGAGTTGATCATGCTGACCGGCGCCGAAATGCAACTCGGCCGCGGCGAGACGATCGCCGACACCGCGCGCGTGCTGTCGCGCTATGTGGATGCGATCGTCATTCGCATCCTCGCGCATGACGACATGCAGGAGATGGCCGCGCACGCGACGGTTCCGGTGATCAATGGCTTGACCAAGCAGTCGCACCCTTGCCAGGTGCTGGCGGACCTCATGACGTTCGAGGAGAAGCGCGGCCCCATCCGCGGCCGCAAGATCGCGTGGTCCGGCGACTACAACAACGTGCTGTCGTCCTGGATCGATGCTTCGGCCCGGTTCGACTTTCGACTCGAAATCGCCTGTCCGCCCGAATTGCAGCCGAGCAAGCAACGGCTCGAAGCGGCGCGGAAGGCGGGAGCGAACATCGCGATCGGCGTCGATCCAATCGTTGCGGCGCAAGGCGCGGCGGCCGTCATCTCGGATTGCTGGGTGTCGATGGGCGACGAGGACGAGGGCCGGCGCCACAACCTGCTCGCGCCCTATCAGGTCAATCGCGGGCTGATGAGCCAGGCCGCCGCGGACGCCGTCTTCATGCACTGTCTGCCCGCCCATCGCGGTGAGGAGGTGACGGACGAAGTGATCGATGGGCCGCAATCGGTCGTGTTCGACGAGGCGGAAAACCGCCTGCACGCTCAGAAAGGCGTGCTCGCCTGGTGTCTGGGAGCAGCGCCATGACTTTGCTTGAGCGCGCGGTCTCCGCCGAGGTCGTCGACGATATCGTGCTGCCGTTCGCCGTCGAATCCTTGAGCACGCGCGGCCGTCTTGTGCGCTTAGGGCCAGCGATCGATCAGCTTGCTCAAGCGCCACGACTATCCGGAAGCCGTGTCGAAGCTGGTCGCGGAAGCGGTGACGCTGGCCGCGCTGCTCGGCTCGACCTTGAAGACGAGCGGCCGCTTTCAGTTGCAGACCAAGAGCGACGGGCCCGTCACGATGCTCCTGGTCGATTTCGACGCGCCGTCGAATCTGCGGGCGCTGGCTCGGTTCGACAAAGGGCGGCTCGAGCGCGAGGCGGGCGGCGATCTGCTTGGCCACGGCCATATGGCTTTCACCATCGATCCGGGCGGCGACATGAATCGCTATCAGGGCGTGATCGCGCTCGAGGGCCAGGGGTTGGAAGCGGCGGCGCATCATTACTTCGAACGATCGGAGCAGATCCCGACGCTGGTCAAGCTCGCGGTCGGCGAAATCGTCACCGCAGGCGGCGCGGCCTGGAGAGCAGGGGGCCTTGTCGTCCAATATCTGCCGAACGCGGGCGGGCGCCGATTGAAGGCGGACTTCCCTCCGGGCGATGCGCCTGAGGGCGTCGAGCCCCACACGATCGCCGAGGACGACGCGTGGACCGAGGCCAAGAGCCGCGCGGCGACGACCGAAGCGCACGAGCTGATCGACCCGACGCTGTCAGGCGAGCGGCTCCTGTTTCGCTTGTTCAACGAGCGCGGGGTGCGCGTCTATGCGCCGACGCCGCTGGCTGCTGTCTGCCGCTGTTCCGCCGAGGGAGTCGACGCGATGCTGCGCTCCTTTCCGCCGGAGGAGGTCAGGGAGATGGTGGGTGACGACGGCATGATCGGCGTCACCTGCGAATTCTGCTCGACCAAGCGCACCTTCAACCCAGCCGATTACGGCGCGTAAGGACGTAAGCGGCGCCGATGGACGATAGCGCGTTTGCGGCCAGGCTCGCCGAATCCCAGGCTGGCAATCGAGCGCGAGCTCGAAATCCTGCTTGAGCTCGAGCCGAGGCCCGGCGAGCCGGCGCGGCCCAAGCGCCTCGTCGAGGCGATGCGCTATGCGACGCTCGGCGGCGGCAAGCGGCTCAGGCCCTTCCTGACGGTGGAGACGGCGCGGGCGCTAGGGCGAACGGACTATGGTCCGAGGCGCGCAGGCGCGGCGATCGAATGCATCCACGCCTACTCGCTGATCCACGACGATCTGCCGTCGATGGACGACGACGACCTCAGGCGCGGGCGCCCGACGACCCACCGCGCCTTCGGCGAGGCGACGGCGATTCTCGCTGGCGACGCGCTGCAGGCGCTGGCGTTCGAGATTCTCGCCGATCCCGCGACCGACACAACCGCGGAAGTGCGCGTCGTCGCTCTGCCTGGGCCTGGCGCGAGCCATCGGCCTCGCCGGCATGGTGGGCGGGCAGATGCTGGACATCGACGCCGAGCAGTCGACGGCGCCGCTTTCGGTCGAGGAGATCGCGCGCCTGCAGGCGATGAAGACCGGCGCGCTGCTCAAATTCAGCGTCGAAGCGGGGACGAGGCTCGCCGGCGCCGGCGCGACAGCGCGCGCGGCGCTCGCGAAATATGGGCGGGCGATCGGCGCCGCGTTTCAGATCGCCGACGACATTCTCGACGTGGAAAGCGACGCGGCGACGCTCGGCAAACGCGCCGGCAAGGACGCCGACCAGAACAAAGCCACGCTGGTTGGCGCGCTGGGGCTTGACGGCGCACGCCGCGAGCTCGACCGCCTTGTCGACGAGGCGATCTCCGCGGTCGACGCGGCCGGCGTGGGCGCCAAGGGCGACGTGTTGCGCGCGACCGCGCGCTTCGTCGCCCTGCGGAAGAACTGAGCGGGCGATGGCGCTGTAGACGCGATCGCTGATCGCGTCGGCCGCGGTCCAAAGGGCGTCCGAAGGACGCCCGTCTACCGACGGGCTATGGACCGCGGCTACATGCCCATGCACGCCACGCGTCTCATTTAGCCGCCGGGCTCTCTTCCTCGACCCCCACCGCATAGCCGAGGCCGCGCGCGGTCTTGATGATGTCCACGCCGAGCTTCTTGCGCAATCGCCCGATGAACACTTCGATCGTGTTCGAGTCGCGGTCGAAATCCTGCTCGTAAAGATGCTCGACGATCTCGCTGCGCGAGATGATGCGCCCGGTGTGGTGCATGAGATAGGACAACAGGCGATATTCGTGACTGGTGAGTTTGATCGCCACGTTGTTGACCGTGACGCGCCCCGCGCGGGCGTCGAGCCTGACCGGGCCCACCGTCAGATCGCTCGAGGCGTGGCCCGCGGCGCGCCGCAGCAAAGCCCGTAGGCGAGCCAGCACCTCCTCCATATGGAAGGGTTTCGCGACATAATCGTCGGCGCCGGCGTCAATGCCCTGGACCTTGTCGCTCCATCGGTCGCGAGCCGTGAGGATCAGGACCGGCATCGTGCGTCCGGCCTTGCGCCAGGCTTCGAGGATCGAGATCCCGTCACGTTTGGGCAGGCCGATGTCGAGCACGACCGCGTCGTATGGCTCGGTGTCGCCGCGAAACCAGCCTTCCTCACCATCGAACGCGCGGTCGACGGCGTAGCCCGCCGCCTCGAGGGCGGCGGACACCTGGCGGTTGAGATCCCGATCGTCCTCGACAACCAAAAGCCGCATTGGGGCTTGCTAACCCTGATTCCCGGCGAAAATCAATTCTTGACTGGCGGCTCGTGGGCCTCGTGAGATTCGTGAGGCTCGTGCAATTCACGCGGCTCACGCGCGGGACGCGGCGCGATTTTCCCTGTCCCGGCCTCCATCTCGACATGCACGAGGCGCCCGTCCCGGTGCAAGAGGGTGATTTCATAAACGAAATCCTCGCCGCTGCGGCAGAGCCTGGCGGACAGCGCCTCAGCCTTGCGTTGCCCGGCGGCGAACTTGAGCGCCGCGAACGGTTCGAGCAGGTGGCGCGATTTGACCATCTCGCGCGTCTCGGCGGCGTTGAGACAGACCGGCTTCGTTACGGCGTGCGACTCGATTTCGGCGGCCTTAGCCGCCGGGCATCCCATGAAGGCGCACCCGATCCCCACGGCGCGAGCCGCCGAGCACATGAGAGCGCACCACGTCCCGGCGCGGCAAAGCATGGCGAGCCCGGCCATGACGCAAAGCCTCTGTTGCGAATACTTGACGCCCATGTTGGCGCGTGCGGCTGAATGCAATGTGAATGGTCAGGCGCGCCAGGAATGCCTGAAACGAACGACGCGCGCGAAAGGGGGCAGAAAAGCGGCGATCCAAGGGCCGAGCAATTGATGCGCCGCGCGTTCTGGCGCATGAAGCCGGCCTAATGACGCCGCCTCTCTCCCGCTTCCTTCGATCGCTGGCGTTGGTCGCGGCGCTGGCGCCGCCGCTGGCGCCGGCGCGCGCGCTCGTCGGCGGCGAGCCAGACGGCCGCTTCGCCGACCGGGTGGCGATGGTGCTGATCCGCGGCGGCGACAAGGCCGGCTTCTGCACAGGCCTGGTGTTGAGCCCGCGCGTTCTTCTGACCGCCGCCCACTGTCTAAGACCCTTGCGGGATATGGCGGTCCATTATCGCGACGCCGCCGGGGCCCCGGTCGTCATTCCGGTCGATGCGGCTGTCTCCCATCCGCTTTATCGGGCCGACGCGATCAAGGCCCGCGTAGAATCGATCGATCTCGCCCTCATCAGGACGGCGCGGCCGCTCGCCCCACGGTTCGTTGGGGCGGCGATCGCGGACGGCGGGCCGCCGCCGATCGGCGCGCCAGTGATCGTCTCGGGCTTTGGCGCGGCGCGCGAGGGCGACTGGGCGTCGGGCGGGGAGCTGCGCAGCGTCACCCTCGCCGTTCGCGAGCCGGCGTCCACGGTTCTCATTTGGGCCGCCGATCCAACTGGAAGGGCGGCCGGCGCCTGCAACGGCGATTCCGGGGCCCCGGTCTGGTCCGCGGACGGATCGGCTGCGATTGCGATCGTGGCCTGGGCGCAGGCGGCGCACGGCCGTGGCTGCGGCGGCTTGACGCAGGGTCCGCTGCTTGCGCCGCTGAAAGCTTGGATCGAGGAGACGGAGCGCAGGCTTTCTGAAGGCGGCTAAGCCGCCTTCAGGAGTTTAAGCTCCGACAGGCTGCGGGCGGTGGCCAAGACCGCTTCGTCCGGGGTCCTTGGCGCCCAGCCGAGCAGACGACGCGCTTTTTCATTGGAGGCGCTCTTGCGTTTGCCAAGCTCGGGCAGAATGCCTCTGACCTCGGCATCGAACATCCCGACCACGCGCATGAGCCAGTCGGGCAATTGGCGAGTCGGAACCTTGCGCGCAGCCGGGCCTAGGCCCTCCTTGAGCATCTCGGCGATCTTGCGCACGCTCACAAAATCCCCCTCGGTGGCGAGAAACCGCTCGCCGCGCGCGGCGGGGGCGGTCATCGCCTTGAGGTGCAGATCGGCGACGTCGCGCACATCGACCACGCCGAACCAAAGATCGGGACAGCCCGGCAGGGCGCCATTGAGGAGACGCTTCACGAGCACGATCGAGCTCGACACGTCCGGACCAAGGACCGGCCCAAGGACGAGCACCGGATTGACCACGGCCAGTTCAAGCCCGCCGCCTTCGCGCGCGATGAAATCCCAGGCCGCGCGTTCGGCAATCGTCTTCGATTTCGGGTAGGCCTGGACCGTCGGATCGTTGAGGTTGGTCCAGTCCTCCTCGGTGAACACCGCGGTCCGATCCTTAGGGGCGCCATAGCCAATGGCCGCGAAGGACGAGGTCAGCACGACGCGCTTGACGCCGGCGTCGCGCGCCGCCTTGAGCATGCGCAGCGCTCCGTCCCGGGCTGGCGCGATCAGTTCGTTCTCGTCCTTGGGCACGGTGCTCGGAAAGGGCGAGGCGACATGGAGCAGATAATCGCAACCGGCCGCCGCCTCGGCCCAACCCGCGTCGGCGCTCAAATCGGCGCGGAACAGTTTCAGGCGCTCGCCGACTTCGCCGACTTCGCCGGCTCCGCCCTGACGCAGCATCGCGCGCACATCGCTTTCGCGCTTGAGATCGCGGACCGTGGCGCGCGTCTCGTGTCCCGCCGCCAGGAGCTGGACCAAACAATGGGCGCCGACGAATCCCGTGCCCCCCGGTGACCAAAACTCGCGCCATTCATAATTCTCCCATGATCGAGGCCGATCGAGCCAAGGCCGGTGCGTCGGCCGTTTTCATTCCCGCGGCTGTCGTTTTGGCGGCCCGTTCGAAGGTTTTCCCAAGGGCAAAAGAGATGCTACACCTTAAACCTAGGTTTAAGGTCAAGGAGATTTTGATGCGCATCGGGGAGCTCTCGAGAAGGACTGGGATCGCGACCTCGCGCATTCGCTTCTACGAGAAGCACGACGTGCTTCCGAAGCCGAGCCGGGATGAGAATGGCTATCGGACCTATCCGGATACGGCTGCCAAAATCCTCGGTCTTATCGACGATGCGCAACGATTGGGTTTTTCGCTGAGCGAGATTCGCGCGGGCTTAAGCGAAGCGGCGCCAAATCTTCCGTCACACGCCGCGATGGCCAAAGCGTTGCGCAGCAAGCTTCAGCACATCGACCAGCACATAAAAGACGTGCGAGCCCGCAGGCGGCAGATCGTGAAGCTGCTCAAGGAAAAGTACGATTGAGCGCCTCGGTCGCGCTTTACTCCGGCAGCTTCGCGACATTGCGCAGGATCTTGAGCAGGGTCGCGGTGAAGGCGCGATATTCCTCCTCCTCGACGCCGTCGAAAAGCGTCTGGAACCGCGCGTGCATCATCGGCCACACCCGCTCGAACGCCGCTCGCCCGTCCTCGGTGATGGAGACGTCGCGGATGCGCATGTCCTCCGGCCGCCGTTGGCGCCGCACGAGCCCCTGCGCCTCGAGGATGTCGAGCGTGCGGCTCATCGTCGACTGCTCGGTCACCGCATAGGCGGAGAGCTCGTTGATCGTCACCGGCGACGAAATGCTCAGCACCGCAAGCGCCCGCATCATGGTCGTCGACATGTTGTGGAGCTTCAAGGCCTCGGCGAGGTTGCTGTTCCAGCGCTCCATGATGCGGTTCATGAGATAGGGCGCGAACTGGTTGATGCCGATCTCGCCAAGCGTCGCCTGACGCGCCGTCGGATCGACGGCGCGCTGCATGATCTGGCCGGAAAAGCGCTGCTCCATGTTCATCCTATGCGGCCAAACATCACTGAAGCGACGACGCGAGCAGGAAGCCCGAGACGCCGCCCAAGCCCGGGCCCGGATGGGTCGAAGCGCCGATGTAGTAGACGCTTGGAGCGTAGGTCCCGTGATTGACGCTCGACTTGAACGGGCGCCAGAGGAAGAACTGGTCGAGCGCGCAGGCGCCGCCGTAAGGATCGCCGCCGACGAGATTGATGTTCATGGATTCGAGATCGGCCGGCGAATATGCCCGGCGAGCGAGCTTGATCTCGGCCCAGTTCTCGATATGCGCAGCGAGCCGCCGCTCGATGCGGTCGGCGTAGAACTTCGCGCATCGCCTCCGTCCAGCGGCCGTCGGCGACCGCCGCAATCTCGCCCGCCGCGTCGCCTTTCACGAAGCGCGGCGCCTCGGGCATCTGCAGCCAAAGGATCGCGGCGCCCGGCGGCGCACGGCTCGGATCGAGCGCCGTCGGCTGGCCGGCGCAAATTGTTGGCTCCGCCGGAAGAAGGCCGCGCTCCGCCTCGTTCGCGGCGCGCGACACCCCGTCCAGTCCGCTCGTCAGATGGATGAGAGCGACCTTGGCGAGATCCGGGTCGCCGCGCCAGCGTGGGGCGCCCTTCAGCGCGTAGTGGATCTGCATGTCGCCTTTGCCGTACCGGAAGGCTTTCAGGCCTCGGCGGACCTCAGTTGGCGCCGGCATGGGCCAGTCCTTGAGCAGCCCATTGTAAAGCTGCTCGGGTCCTGTCGAGCAGATCACGCCCCTCGCCGCCGCGATCTTCTCGCCGTTCGTAAGCTCGACGCCAGCCGCGCGCGCCCCCGCTCCGGGCGTGATGCGCACAACGTCTGCATTCGTCCGCACCGCGCCGCCCTGATCGACCATCAGCCGCTCGAACGCCGCAACCAGCGTCTTGGCGCCGCCGACCGCGATCGGACAGCCCGCCGCTTGAATCGCGAAGGCGATCACTTTCGCCATCGCCGCCGAATAGGCGCTCTCGGGGCCGAGGCCGGCGTGCAACACCCAGGGCGCCCAGAGGTCGCGGACCGCGTCCGAACGGTACGTCGCCTCGAGATAGCCCCGCGCGGGCGCGAGCGCCTCGCCGAACCATTCCGCGAGACGGCGCGGGCCTTGGCGCCAGGCCTCGCGCGCGAGCGTCTTGGCGATTCCGGACGACCAGAGCGAGCCGCCCAACAGGGCGAAGAGAAACGGCGCGTCCGCGCCAAGCGCGTCCATCTCGGCCGCGAAGGCGCTCCCGTCACCCTCGGCGAGGGCGTCGAAGGTCTTCACGTTGCGCGCGTGGTCCATCGAGAAGATGACGCTCGATCCGTCCGGCCGAAGCACCGCCGTTGGCAGGTTTGTGTCGGCGAAGGCGAAGCCGCGCGCCTCGAGGTCCTTGCCGAGCGCCTTGTAGGCGGGCGAGGTCCGGAAGAGGACGAGCGTCGTCGCCATGACATCATGCAAGAAGCCGGGCGCGGTCGCTTCTTCAGTGCGCAGGCAGCCGCCGAGCGCGGCGTTGCGTTCGAGCACCAGCGTCGTCCGCCGCTTCTTGCCAAGCATGGCGGCGGCGACGAGAGCATTGATCCCACCGCCAACGAACACGTAGTCGTATTCGCTCATGCCGCGTTCTCGCGAGCGAGTTTCATGGCCTTGGCGTTCGCCCGTGTCTAATCAGGGGACCAGAGCGAGCGCCCGCACGGGCGAGCCGGTGCCGCCCACGAACTTGAGCGGGGCGGCGATCAGGATTGCGCCTTTGGGCGGCAGCTGATCGAGATTGCAGAGGCTCGCAAGGCCGTAGCGATTGGCCTTGTGGACGAGATTGTGCGCCGGGAATGGCGGGTTCATGCCGCCGGCCGAGCCTGCGTCGGTGCCGACAGTCTCCGATCCCCAGCCGACGATGTTTTTCGTAAGCAGATATTCGATCGCTTCCGCCGTTGGCCCAGGCGAATGCGGACCCTTGTCGTCGGCGTTGAGGAAGGTTTCAGTCGACCCGTTGCGCTTGTACCAGTCGGTGCGCAGCAGAACCCAGCTGCCGGCCTCGACGCCGCCATGCTCACGCTCCCATTCCTTTACGCTGTCGGGGGTGAGCACATAGTCCGGATCTTTCGCTGCTTCCTTGGAGCGATCGATGACGCAGACCGGAGCGACGAAGTTCTTGACCGGGATCCGATCGGTCGTGCCGTCCTTGTAGTCCTTGCCGGTGATCCAGTGCACGGGGGCGTCGAAATGCGTGCCGGTGTGCTCGCCGAGCTCGAGCCAGCTCCACGCCCAGAACGGCCCGTTCTGATCATAATGCGAGATCTCGTGCACTTTCACCTCCGGCGTGTTCTTGCCGATCTGCGGCGGCAGATAGAGCACCGGGGTGTCGGGACCGAGAGGAGCGGTCAGGTCGACAACCTTGATCGACCCCGACAGCAAGGCGGCGGCGAAGTCCGAAAGGACCTTGTTCGTGCTCATCTCCATCGCTCCTCGAACGTTTCCTCACGCATTCGCATATCCCCGAACCTGTTGCGCGCGAATGCGAAGTCCAACATAGCCCAGAAATATGCTGACGCAAGCAATCGCTGCGCGTGCGCCGATTGCAGTCGCGAGCCTGTTTTGGCTGAGTTCAAGCGTTGCGCGGGCGAGCCATTGGACGTAACCTCGCGCGCCACTCTCCGGATATATGCAACTGGCGGCTAATCAGCGGAGATAAGAACGCGAGATGGACGCTTTCGACGCCGTCGTCGTCGGCGCGGGACATAACGGCCTCGCCGCTGCGATCCACCTCTTGAGCCGCGGCTGGTCGGTCGCGGTGATCGAGCAGGCGGGCGAGCCGGGCGGCGCGGTCAAGACCCGCGAAGTCACCTTGCCCGGCTTCCGCCACGACCTCTGCGCGATGAACCTCTCGTTGTTTGCGGGATCGCCGTTCCTCGCCGCGCATAAAGACGCGCTTGCGGCGCAGGGGCTTGTTTTCGCGCCCGCTTCCGACTGTTTCGCGAGCGTCTTCCGCGACCACACCTATCTCGGCGTCAGCAAGGATCTGGAGAAGACCGTAGCCGCGATCGCGGCGCTGTCGGCGAAGGACGCCGCGGCCTGGCGGGCGATGCTCGCCCGCTTTGGCGAAGAGGCGCCGCACATCTTCGGCCTGCTCGGATCGCCGATGCCGTCCTTCGCCACAGCGCGCACTTTATGGTCCGCGTGGCGCGCGAAAGGCGTATCAGGGCTCCTCGATCTCGGCCGTCTCCAGCTCGCGAGCCCACGCGATTTCCTGGACGCGCATTTCGAGCAGCCGAAGGTCAAGGCGATGATGGCCGCCTGGGGCATGCATCTCGATTTTCCGCCCGAGGCCGCGGGCGGCGCGCTTTTCCCTTATCTCAAATCCATGGCGAACCAGGTCTTCGGCATGGTCATCGGCGCGGGCGGCGCGGATGTCATCGTTCGGGCGATGGCCGGGCTCATCAAGGCGAAGGGCGGGGCGATCAGGCTGAATTCACCGGTCGCGAAGATCGAGAGCGACGCAAGCGGCGCGACTGGCGTGAAGCTTGAGGACGGGACGCGGATCGTCGCGAAGAAGGCGGTGATCGCAAACCTTCATCCGCAGATCGTGTTCGGCCGGCTCTTGGATCCTGATCCGAAACGCAAGGCCTTCGACGAGAAAGTCGCCCGTATCCGCGCGGGCCCTGGCACGATGATGGTTCATCTGGCGCTCGACTCTTTGCCCGACTGGCGCGCCGGGGCTGAGCTGAAACGCTTCGCCTATGTTCATGTCGCACCCGATCTCGCGATGATGAGCCGCGCATTCGCCGAAGCGGCGGCGGGTCTCCTTCCGGCGAAGCCGGTGCTGGTGGTCGGTCAGCCGACCGCGATTGACGCGACGCGTGCGCCGCCGGGCAAGCATGTGCTGTGGGTCCAGGTTCGGGTCTTGCCCGCGAAAATCGCCGGCGATGCGCTCGGCCGCATTCCTGCAACCGCATGGGACGAGGCCAGGGAGCCCTATGCCGAGCGCGTGCTCGATATTCTTGAGACCTATGCGCCAGGCCTGCGGGCCAAGATATTGGGGCGCTCGGTCTGGTCGCCGCTCGACCTCGAGCGCGAGAACCCTTGCCTGATCGGCGGCGACAACCTGACCGGAAGCCACCATCTCGATCAGAATTTTGTCTTCAGGCCCGTTGCAGGCTACTCGCGCTACGCGACGCCGACCCCGCGTCTTTACCTTTGCGGCGCCGGGACTTGGCCGGGCGCCGGGACGGGCGCTGCGTCGGGCTATATTTTGGCGAGGATGCTCGCGCGATGAAACGCGGAGAAAGAGCCATGCGCATCGTCTCTATCGGTGGCGGCCCGGCAGGACTCTATTTCGGGCTCCTCATGAAGAAGCGGCATCCTGAGCACATTGTCACCGTGGTCGAGCGGAACAAGCCCTACGACACGTTCGGCTGGGGCGTCGTCTTCTCCGACGCGATGATGAGCGCGATGCGCGCCGCGGACCCCGAGAGCGCCGCGGAGATCGCCGACGCATTCAATCATTGGGACGACATCGAGCTTGTCTTCAAGGGTTCGCGGCAGCGCACGACGGGTCACGGCTTTATCGGCATCGGCCGCAAGCAGCTGTTGAACATCTTGCAGCGACGTTGCGAGGCGCTCGGCGTGGAGCTCGCGTTCGAGCGTGAGGTCAATTCCGACCTTGAATTCCCGGACGCCGACCTCATCGTGGCGGCCGACGGTTTCAATTCGAAGATCCGACACCGATACGTCGATCAGTTCCGGCCCGATCTCCTGGTCCGCCCCAACCGCTATATTTGGCTCGGCGTCGCCAAGGCGTTCGACGCGTTCACCTTCGACTTCCGCAAAACCAAGCACGGCTGGTTCCAGGCTCACATCTACAAGTTCGACCAAAGCACATCGACCTTCATTGTCGAAACGAGCGAGGACGCCTTTGAGGCGCATGGGCTTGGCGAGCTCGACCAGGACGGCTCGATCGCCTTCTGCGAGAAGATTTTCGCCGAGACGCTCGACGGCGCGAAGCTCATGACCAACGCGCGCCATTTGCGAGGCTCGGCCTGGCTCAATTTCAACCGGCTGATCTGCGGCCAATGGAGCTGTTTCAACGGGCGTTCGCATGTCGTGTTGATGGGGGACGCGGCCCATACGGCGCATTTCGCCATCGGCTCGGGCACCAAGCTCGCCTTCGATGACGCGATCGAGCTTGCGCGACAGTTCGACGCGCGAGGCCATTCGGCGGAGCACATCCCGGAGACGCTCGCCGCTTACGAGGAAGTTCGTCGCGTCGACGTCGCGCGCATCCAGAACGCGGCGCGCAACGCGATGGAATGGTTTGAAGTGGTCGGACGGCGCTACGCGGACTCGCTCGAGCCGCCGCAGTTCTTCTATTCGATGCTGACGCGCTCGCAACGCATCAGCCATGAGAACTTAAGGCTGCGCGACAAGGTCTGGCTGGAAGGCTACGAGCGCTGGTTCGCCCGCAAGACGGGCGTTCCGCTCAACGATAATGAACGCGCGCCGCCGCCGATGCTGACGCCCTATAAGGTGCGCGGTCTCACGCTCAAGAACCGCGTCGTCGTCTCGCCGATGGCGATGTACTCCGCGACGAACGGTCTCATCGATGATTTCCACCTCGCGCATCTCGGCGCGCGCGCTCTGGGCGGGGCGGGGCTGGTCTTCGCCGAGATGACCTGCGTCTCGCCAGATGCGCGCATCACGCCGGGCTGTCTCGGCCTATGGAGCGGTGAGCAAGAGTCGCAGTGGAAGCGCCTCGTTGATCTCGTTCACGGCGCCGGAGCGAAAGCCGGCATTCAGCTCGGGCACGCAGGCCGCAAGGGCTCTACCAAAGTCGCATGGGAAGGCATCGATCATCCGCTCGAGACGGGCGGCTGGGAGCTGATCTCGGCCTCGGCTGTGTCCTACCTGCCGAACGGGCTGATCCCGAAGGCCATGACGCGACACGATATGGACCGGGTGCGCGACGATTTTGTCGCGGCCACCCGACGAGCGGCGGCGGCTGGATGTGATTGGCTCGAGCTCCACTGCGCGCACGGCTACCTCCTCTCGAGCTTCCTTTCGCCCCTCTCGAACTGGCGTAATGACGAGTATGGAGGAAAACGCCTCAACCGCGCGCGCTATCCGCTCGAAGTGTTTCGCGCGATGCGCGCCGCTTGGCCTGCGGATCGCCCGATGTCGGTGCGTCTCTCGTGCCACGACTGGACGCCGGGGGGAAACACGCCGGAGGACGCAACGTTCTTCGCCGAGCTGTTCAAGGAAGCCGGCGCAGACCTTGTCGATTGTTCGTCTGGCCAGGTTTCCAAGGCCGAGCGGCCGGTCTACGGCCGCATGTTCCAGACGCCGTTTTCCGACAAGATCCGCAACGAGGCGCATGTCGACACCATTGCGGTCGGCGCCATTTCCGAGGCCGATCACGTCAATTCGATCGTCGCGGCGGGTCGAGCCGATCTTTGCGCGATCGCACGTCCGCATCTTGCCGACCCCGCCTGGACGCTGCATGAGGCCGCTAAGATCGGCGTCGCCGATATTGCGTGGCCCAGGCAATATCATTCCGCCAAGGCGCAATACGAAGCCAACCTTGCGCGGGCCGCCGCGGCGCAGGCCGGCGCGACGTGACGGGCATATCGCTCGATGGCCACCATGCGCTGGTGACCGGCGCAGGCGGCGGCATCGGCGCGGCGACCGCGCTTGCTCTCGCCCGGGCCGGCGCGCGCGTGAGTCTTGCGGGACGGCGCTTGGCTCCGCTCGAAGACGTCGCGCGAAATATGCCGCGAGGTTTGACCGCGGTCGTCAATTCGTTTGATGTGACCTCGGAAGCCGCGGTCTCAGGCGGGGTCGAACGAGCGCGCGCCGCATTGGGTCCGGTAACGATCCTCGTCAACAATGCGGGCGAAGCGCTGAGCGCGCCGTTCGAGAAGACAGATCCTGGCCTCTGGTCCCATACACTTGCCGTCAATCTCAATGGCGCCTATCTCGTCTCTCGCGCCGTCCTTTCCGATCTGAAAGCGCGCGGCGCGGGAGCGCGGCTCATCAACGTCGCGTCGACCGCGGGCCTCGTCGGCTACGCCTATATCGCCGCCTATTGCGCGGCGAAGCACGGCCTCATTGGCCTCACGCGGGCGCTGGCGCTCGAACTCGCCAAGACCGGAATCACGGTCAACGCCATTTGCCCCGGCTTCACCGAGACGCCCCTGGTTCAGCGCGCTGTTGAAACCATCGTCGCGAAGACCGGCCGATCGGAGGAGCTGGCCAAGGCTGAGCTCACCAAGTCCAATCCTCAAGGGCGCCTGGTGCGGCCGGAGGAAGTCGCCGATGCGGTGCTTTGGCTGGCGTCGCCTGGCGCGGCGTCGATAAACGGGCAGGCGATCGTGGTCGCCGGTGGGGAGGTCATGGTCGGATGAACACGCCGAATGCGATGCAGGCCATGCGACGTCCGTTGCGCGACTATGCCGCGCGGCGCTTTCGCTTCAATGCGAGCGACGACGGGCGGGTCGGAACGATCGCGCTCAACCGTCCCGAGCGCAAGAATCCGCTGACTTTCGAAAGCTACGCCGAACTGCGCGACCTCTTTCGCGAGCTGGCGCACGGGTCGGACATCCGCGCGATCGTGCTCACCGGCGCGGGCGGCAACTTTTCCTCGGGCGGCGATGTGTTCGAGATTATCGAGCCGCTGACGCGTATGGCCATGCCCGAACTCATCGCCTTCACCCGCATGACCGGGGATGTCGTGAAGGCGATGCGGAAATGCCCACAGCCGATCATTGCCGCCGTCGACGGAATCTGCGCGGGGGCAGGGGCCATTCTGGCCATGGCGTCCGACTTGCGCCTTGCGACGCCGGAAGCGAAGACGGCATTTCTATTCACCCGCGTCGGCCTCGCCGGCGCTGATATGGGCGCGTGCGGAATTTTGCCGCGGATCATCGGCCAGGGCCGCGCGGCGGAGCTTCTGTTCACTGGCCGGACGATGAGCGCCGCCGAAGGCTCGGCCTGGGGTTTCTACAACGCGCTTCATTCGAGCGCCGACCTCGAGCTGGAGGCGCTCGCGCTCGCCCGCTCGCTCGCCGACGGCCCCTGGTTCGCGCACGGCATGACCAAGACCATGCTGAACCAGGAATGGGCGATGGGGCTCGACGAACTCATCGAAGCGGAAGCGCAGGCGCAGGCGATCTGCATGACCACGCAGGACTTCCGCCGCGCATACGAAGCCTTCGCGGCCAAGCGAAAACCTGTCTTCGAGGGCGATTGATGAACGTCGCGTCCCGCGCTCCCGAGGTTAAACGCGACTGGCTCGAATGGCCGTTCTTTGGCGAGCCGCACCGCGCCCTTGCCACCGCCCTCGACCGCTTCGCCGCCTCAGGCGCACTCGCGGCGATCGACCATGAGGACGTCGATACATCGTGCCGCAAGCTTGTGCGGGCGCTCGGCGAAGCGGACCTGCTCGACGCAGCGGTCGCGTCTCCAGAGGGAGACGCGTCGTCAATCGACTCGCGAAGCGTCTGCCTCGCCCGCGAGACGCTCGCCTTCCACGACGGGCTCGCCGATTTTGCCTTTGCCATGCAAGGCCTGGGCTCCGGCGCCATTGCAATCGCGGGTTCCGACGAGCAGCGCAGGCTCGTGCTGCAAAGGGTGCGCCGCGGCGAGTGGCTCGCCGCCTTCGCGCTCTCGGAGAAAGAGGCTGGCTCCGATGTGGCGGCGATGGCTTGCTCGGCGCGCAAGGACGGAAACGGATATCGCCTGGACGGCGAGAAGACCTGGATCTCGAACGGTGGCATCGCCGACGTCTATA
>CAVRXX010000044.1:0-234603 GCA_963725195.1 uncultured Alphaproteobacteria bacterium
AAACCGCTCTCGCGGTGGGCGGCGAGCGTCGGCGTGAGGGGTTTGGAGGCCGGGGCAACGCGAGGCGTCGCTCTGTCTCAAGATCATGGGGTTTTGAACCCCATGCGAGACAGGAGCTTTCGCGATGCTCGACAAGCCCATCAGCCCGTTGCGCCAGCGCATGATCGATGACATGACGGCGCGCCGTTTCAATGAGCACACCCAGAGGGACTACGTTCGGAATGTGAGAATGTTTGCGGCCTTCCTCGGCCGGTCGCCAGATACGGCGACGAAGGAGGACCTTCGCCGCTTTCAACTGCATATGGCGAAGCAGCAGATGAGCGCAGGGTCCATCAACGCCGCCATCGCCGCGTTGCGCTTCTTTTTCACCGTGACGCTCGAACGGCCCGACCTCGTTCTTCCTCTGACGACCGTGAACAAGCCGCGCCGAGCGCCGGTCGTGCTGAGCCAGGAGGAGGTGGCGCGTCTGCTCGAAGCCGCGCCCGGCCTGAAGTACAAAGCCGCGCTCAGCGTCGCCTACGGCGCGGGCCTGCGCGTCTCCGAGGTCGCGAACCTGAAGGTATCCGACATTGACAGCCAGCGCATGACGCTTCGGGTCGAGCAGGGCAAAGGGCAGCGGGATCGCTATGTGATGCTCTCGCCGCAACTGCTCGAACTGTTGCGCGACTGGTGGTGGGCGTCGCGACCGCGGGCCTGGCTGTTTCCAGGCCAGAACCCCGTCAATCCGATGTCGGCTCGCCAACTCCGACGCATCGTCTATGCGGCGGCGCAGGCGACGGGAATCACCAAGCGCGTGTCGCCGCACACTTTGCGGCATAGCTTCGCCACCCACCTGCTCGAACAGAACGTCGACATCCGCGTTATCCAGGTTCTGCTCGGGCACGCCAAGCTCGAGACGACGGCGCTCTATACCCGCGTCGCCGTCAACACGATCCGCGACGTTACCAGCCCCTTGGACCGGCTCGGCGTGAACCTGGCGAGGCGACCGCCGCCCGCCTGACGGTGGCGCGGCCTCGCCTGGAGGTCGCCGACATCTTTCGCACTCATGGCTCGGCGTGGTGCAGAGCCAACGCCGGCCACGTCAGCCTCGGCCAGTTGAAGGTCATGTCGGCGATCGAGACCTGCCGCACTGCGGCGCTTGGCGGTCACGTCGAGCGCTGCAACGACTGCGCCCATGTTGAGATCGCCTACAACTCTTGCCGGAACCGTCATTGCCCGAAGTGCCAAGGCGCGGCGGCGAGACAATGGCTGGAAGCCCAGCGAGACGATCTGCTGCCGGTCGCCTACTATCACCTCGTCTTCACCCTGCCGGCCCCGATCGCGCCAATCGCGTTCCAGAACAAGACCGTCGTCTACGACCTGCTGTTCAGGGCCGCCGCCGAGACGCTGATCGCCATTGCGGCCAACCCAAAACACTTGGGGGCTCGCGTTGGCTTCACCGCCGTGCTGCACACCTGGGGCTCGGCTCTGACTCACCACCCGCACGTGCACATGATTGTGCCCGGCGGCGGCCTGTCGTCGGACGGTTCGCGCTGGATCGCCTGCAAGCCCCGCTTCTTCCTGCCCGTCAGGGCGCTGTCGCGCCTGTTCCGACGGCTGTTTCTCGAAGGCCTCGCGGCGTTGCATCAGGCCGGGCGGTTGGCCTTCTTCGGCGATCTCGTACCCCTTGCTGACCGGCGCGCCCTCACCGCCGCGCTCGCTCCGTTGCGACGGACCGAATGGGTCGTCTACGCCAAGCGGCCATTCGCCGGACCCGCAGCGGTGCTCGCCTATCTCTCTCGCTACACCCATCGCGTCGCGATCTCAAACAGCCGTCTCATCGCCTCTGACGACCACAGCGTCACCTTCCGCTGGAAGGATTATCGCGCCCGCGGCGAGGCGCCCGGCAGCACATGGATCAAGGCCATGACGCTGCCAGTAGACGAATTCATCCGCCGCTTTCTGATGCACGTCCTGCCCAACGGCTTCCACCGCATTCGCCACTACGGCCTGTTCGCCAGCCCCCGACGCGCCGCCAACATCGCCCACCTCCGCGAACTGCTCGCCAACGCCGATGATGCCTCGCAACCGTTTGGCGACGCCGGCATGGGCGTCGCAGACGCCGCCAGCGCCGATCTCGCGGACGCGTTCGCAATCGCCCAGATATGCCCCTGTTGCGGCGGACGCATGAGCGTCGTCGAAACATTCGCGCGCGGCGCACAGCCCCGAAGCTTCAAGGCCGACGCCGCCAGGATCGACACGTCATGACCGCCGCCCCGATCCCCGCCCTCGCTCACGATCATGATTCGCCAAGAGGTCGCGGCGGCATGTTTCCGCTTACGCCCCCGTCGTCCGCCGCAGCCAAAACGGTTTTCCGTCGGTCCGTCGCGTGGGCTTCCTCCCTCGATCCGCCCTCGCAGATCGCCTCGAACATGCCCAACCACGCCGACCACGCCGGCCGACTTCCGCGCTCCACCGAACGCCCGGCCCTCAAATCCCCATAGCCCCAGCCCCCTCGCCGTCGCCATCTCAGCGGCCCGCGGTTTCCTCCCTCGGAGGCTTTCAGACGCCGGCCCTTCAGCCCTCGCCTCCGCTTCTGTGCCGGGCCGGCGTCCGAAACCCTTAACGACTCTGGCCGTCTGCAGCGCGTGACCGAAAAATTAGGTGGCCAGCCGAACACCGGAAACTCCCTCAAGAGCCTGCAGGAAATCAGGACTCGGGGCGATGCACATGGTTCGATAAGTATCCAAGAAGGGCAGCCAGTCAGTTTATCGTCAAATCTATCAAATACTTGGTTGGTGACGTGAGCGTCTTTCTACCGAAACCGCTACCCAATTTGCAACCCAAAAAAGCGATTGATGGTCCTGTTCCCAGCGGCTAGATCAGAGCATTTCCAGGTCTGACGGAATCGAGGGGGATTCCGTTTGGCTTGGGGCCATGGGTTCTCTGCGCCAATCGAATCGGCCCTGGGGAGCATGATGGGCGTGGCTTATTCGCAGGACCTTCGCGATCGGGTGATGGCGGCGGTGGACGGCGGGCTCAGCGTGTATTCGGCCGCGCCACTGTTTCGGGTCAGCGTATCGCACATCTACAAGACGCTTGGCCGGCGCCGCGCGACCGGCGAGGTAACGGCGCACCAGTGGGCGGCGGACCGAAGCCGAAGCTTGACGAAGCGTTGCGCGCTCAGGTGGCGCAGAAGGCCGATGTCACGCTGGTCGAGTTGCAGTCTGGCTTGCCAACGATCACGTGAAGGTCAGCGTCGGCTGCCTGTGGGCGCGGGTCCGTCATCTCGGGCTGCCGCTCAAAAAAGTCGCAACGCGCCGCAGCGCAGGACCGCGCCGACATAGCGGAAGCTCGCCAGCAATGGCGGGCGCAACAGGCGAATGGCGACCGCACAATCTGGTGTTTGTCGACGAAACCGGCGCCTCGACCAAGATGACGTCGCTCTATGGCCGATGCCCGCGCGGCCAACGCCTCGTCGCGCCGGTTCCCTGCGGCCATTGGAAGACGACCACCTTCGTCGGCGCGCTGCGGCAGGACGGTCTCATCGCGCCTTGCGCGTTGATCGGGCCGTCGAACGTCAGAGAGGAGGCTCTCGGAAAGGGTTTGGCCTTTGGATGGCCGTCCTTCGCGAAGGTTTTGAGGCCTGGTGTGTTCGCGTCCTTCCAGCCCTCGAAGAGCTTGATCGCGCTGTCGTTGAAGGCGACGAACTCCGGCTGGCCGAGGATGGCTGGCTTGACCTCGGCGATCGGCGTTTTGAGCTGGAAGTAGCCAGGGCGCAGCGGGTTGAGACGCGGCGCGCAGCGCAGGCATGACTCCCCAGTAGTCGCCGAGGGCGTCGAGATCGCGCTCGGGGATGCCGCCGCGCAAATGGCTGTCGATGTCCTGAATGCCAATGGGTCATCGGCGCTTCGGCGATCGCTGATTCCCAATTGCTGATCCCCAGCCGCAGCCGCTCCCCCTCCCGGACCAGCACCGAAATCCGCAGTAGCTCGATCCGAAGCTCGCAGACGCGGCCAGGCTCGATCGGCTCGACGCGGTCGCGCTTCAAAAATTGCCGCATCTCGGTAGTGAGCGCGAGATCTCCTCGCGATGCGAGACCCGAAGCCAGCCTCGTCTACCGCCGCTGTTTCCTTCCAGTGCAGGCGATCGGCAAGTCGAAACGAGCGCATCCACTGCGCGGGCGTCGTTGACGTGGCGGGATCTCTTACCTTTCTCTCAGCGCGTCGGAGGCGGTTTCCACCAGCGGTGAAAAGACGTATTCGAGGATTCGCTGGCTGCCGGTGGCGATTTCGACCGTGACCGTCATGCCCGGGCTTAGCGGCGTGCGTCCGCCATCGATCATCATGTAGTCGCGCTCGGGGTGAAGAGTCAGCGGAAAAACGAGATTTTGCGCGGGCTGTGCTCCGGCGAACGGCTTGTCTGACCGCGATCTTGACGCATCTACCTGGTTGAGGCTTGCGTCCGGTTCGGGAATGGCATCGCGCGAAACACCCATCACCGTCGCCGGCAGAACGCCATAGCGAATGAAGGGGAAGGAATCGACCTTCACCACCGCGGTTTGCCCACTCTTGATGAAGCCTATGTCCTGGTTGGCGAGATAGGCCTGGATTTCTAGAGCGTCCCCTTCAGGAACTATTCGCATCAGTTCGTCGCCACCGGCCACGACCTGCCCGATCGTCGTGACCGATAGGCCGTAGACGACGCCGTCTATGGGACTGGCCAAGCTCATGCGCGCCGAATTCAGCTTGGCCTTCACGAGCTTCTCGCGCCAATCGTCGGCCTGCTTCTGGGCCTCGGCGAGCTTTTGTCCGTTTTCAGCTATGAAGTTGGCGTAGGCCTTGTCGCGCTGGCGGATTAGGACGGCGATGTTGGCGTCGGCCGCGTCCCTCTGCCCCTTCTGAATGGCGAGTTGCGTGATCTGGTACTTGAGCGTCTCGTCGGAGTCGATGAGGCTCGACTTGGTGCCGGAACCGCTGTGAGCCAGGATTGTCCGCATGTCCACCCGTTCCTGCAACGTGCCGATGAGGCTCGACTCCTCCTTCATCGTGTCCGCAATCCGGTCACGTTCGACCTTCTTTTGCGCGATTTGCGCGTCGTAGTCGGCGACCGTGTGGGCGAGCTGGTCGAGGTCGCCGGCCAGCACCTGCGCTTCGCGCGCGCGGAGCGGGAGTGGGGTCTCCTCTTCCCAGGTCGCGGCCGGCGGCCTGAGATTGCGCGTCTGGGCGGCGGTGATCGCGGCGCGTCGGCGAGAAGACTCGGCGACGAAGGAGTCGTAGGCGTCCTGGGCCTCGGCCTGCTCGGCCTTGGCGTCGCCGTCGTCCATCTCGATCAAGGGCTGACCGGACGTCACGTGCTGGCCGTTGGCGACGAGGATCGCGGCCACCTTGCCAGGCGCCAGCGGCTGGATCACTTTGATTCGGCCAGTCGGCTCGATCTTGCCGTGCGCGATGGCGACGATGTCGACGCGTCCGAGATAGGCCCAAGCTATGGCGCCGACGACAAAGGCGCAGATGACCAGGATCAGAGCCAGGCGCACCGGCGAAGCCGGCGTTTCAAGGATTTCCAAGTCGGCAGGAAGGAACCTGCGGTCAGCGACGACGGGCAGTTTTCTGGGCGCGATCACTGTGTCAGTCGCCGGGGCCTCCTTGACCTCGACCTCGTTCCGGCCGGTCCGCGCCTTTGCCGTCAGCAGCGCTTCCTTAAGCGAGTTCATGCCGCTGCCCGTTCGCTCTGCAACGCCCATAAGCGCGCGTAAAGCCCTTTGCCGTGCTTAAGTAGGTCGTCGTGGGATCCCGCCTCGACGATGCGGCCGTCGACCATTCCGACGATGATGTCGCAATCGCGCACCGCCGCGAGCCGATGCGCGATGATGAAGACGGTTCGGTTGCGCACGATCTGGCGCATGTTGTCCTGGATGATGCGTTCGCTTTCGTAGTCGAGCGCCGAGGTGGCCTCGTCAAAAATCAGGATCGGCGGATTCGTGGCGAGCGCTCGGGCGATCGCGATCCGCTGCCGCTGGCCGCCGGACAAATTGGCGCCGCGCTCCTCGATCATCGTGTCATAGCCCTGCGGCAGCCGGTCGATGAATTCGTCGGCGCCGGCGAGCCTAGCGACCGTCATCACTTGCGTCCGCGGCATAGCGGGACGCACCAGCGCGATGTTTTCGTGGATCGTGCGGTTGAAGAGAAGGTTGTCCTGGAGCACAACGCCGATGTGGCTCCGCAGCCAGGCCGGGTCAACGTGGGAGAGGTCGGCATCGTCGAGGAGGACTTGACCCTCTTCGGGAATGTAGAAGCGCTGGATGAGCTTAGCTAGTGTCGATTTGCCGGATCCCGACGGGCCGACAATTCCAACGACCGTCCCGGGATGGATGCACATTGAAATGCTCTTGAGCGCAAGAGGAGCGCCCGGCCGATAGCGAAAAGAAACGTTGCGGAATTCGATCTTCCCTTGCGGCGGCGGAAGGTGGGTGCGCACTGAGGGGGCAGGCTCCTGGGAAGCGTTGAGGATGTCGCCGAGCCGCTCAACCGAAACCTGCACCTGCTGGAAGTCCTGCCACAACTGGGACAGACGCAACACCGGCTGCGCCACCTGCGCGGCGATCATGTTGAAGGCGACAAGTGCGCCGATCGTCATTTCGCCGTCGAGGACGGCCTGTGCGCCAAACAGCAAAAGGAGCGCGTTCGACAGCTTGCTGACGTATTGGATGGCGTTTTGGCCCTTGGCGGCGAGCATGGTCGTCTTGAACGCCGCGCGGACGTAGGCGGCCAGACGCTCCTCCCATTGAGCGGCCGCCACCGGTTCGACGGCCGAGGCCTTAATCGTCTGCATTCCGACAATGGATTCCACCAGGAACTGCTGGCTTTCCGCGCCGCGGTTGAACCGTTCTTGGAGTTTCTCGCGCAAAAGCGGGCGCGTCATCCCCGCGATCAGGAGGTAAAAGGGGATCGTCGCCAGCACGATCAGCGTCAGCTTCCAGGAGTAGGCGAAGAGGACTGCGATGAAGACGAAGGCGAAGAAGAGATCGAGCGCCGAGAAAAGGCCCTGTCCGGTCAGGAAGGCGCGGATCGTTTCCAGTTCGCGTACGCGCGCGACGGTCTGGCCCGCCGGCCGGGTTTCGAAATAGGAGACCGGCAAGCGTGTGAGATGGCGGAACAGGCGCTGTCCTAGTTCCACGTCGATGCGGTTGGTAGTGTGCGCCAGGGCGTAGGTGCGCAAATATTGCAACGTCACGTCGAAAAAGCCGATCGCCGGAAACATCAAAAATAAGAAATAAATGGAGGTTTCGGGGCCGGTTATCCGGCTGCCGTTATCCCGCTTGTTCTATGCGCTGCCGCCACATTCCACCCGTTGCAATTCGGCGTAGACGCATGTGATGCGGACGGTGAGGACGGTTCGGTATCTTACCATCCGGCGCGCGACCGCCCTGGCTGCCGAAAGCTGCTTTGCCACGGCGGAGCCGAAGCTTGTCGGCCGAGGCACTGACGGGTGCTTCGCCGCCTCCGACTTATCGGGAAGAGTTCCGCATGGGTTTGCGGCAGATTGTCGCTGTGCCGAGGGGTACACCCCAAGAGATGCAGCCCACAAGATCGAAACGTTCGCCTCGTCACGCTCGACGCCTCCTCTCGTGTCTGCGTCCGGGTCGCCTCCGCCCTGCTGGACATCCAGCTGAGCTGCAATAAAAAGGGGAGAAGGCTTATGATCGGAGCGCTGACTGGCTCCGCCAGGCCAGCGCCCTGGGAAAGGTGAAGGTCGTCGCCTACGACGCGGCGAGCGCTGAGGTCGCCGAGCTCGAGAACGGCGCCATCCAGGACCTGATCGCGCAGGAACCGAAGCAGGAGGGCGAGGTCGCGATGGAATCCGCGGCAAGGCTCATCAAGGGCGATAAGTTGGACAAGGCCACTCTGGCCGAGATCGTCACGATAAAGGCCGGCGACACCGCGACCGCCGACAAGTACGAATACAAAGGCGATTGCGACCGAGCCCATGGCGCAAGCCGTTTTGCAGAGGCGAAGTTGCAAACTTGATCTTCGTTGAAAAGGCGGCGAGAGAGTTTGCCGATCGATAAATTGTCCTAAGGCTCTCTCCCGGTTCCGAACAACGAGGCGCACCTTGCCGAACCCGACAATCAAGGACGTTGCGCGTCTCGCCCGAGTGTCGACGGCGACGGTCTCGAACGTCATCAACGGGACGAGTTTCGTCAGCGCGCCGCTCAGGGCGCGGGTCCAGGAAGCTGTGGCTGTGCTGGGCTTCGCGCCGTCGAGAGTCGCTCAAGGGTTGCGCATGCACTCTACGCGATTGATAGGCGTCATCGTCGCCGACATCACCAACTCCTTCTTCTCGGAACTGGTGCGGCGCATAGGCTCGATTGCCGACACGCTGGGCTACAACGTTCTGCTCTGCGAAGCCGATCACGACCCAGCAAAGGAGCTGTCGGCGCTTCGCCTCTTGGCGGCGCATCGGGTGGAGGGCGTCATCCTCGCTCCGACCGGTCCGCCGTCCATGTATTTCGAATCGCCCATTTCGAACTTCCCCCGCCCGATCGTCATGATCGACCGCGTGATCCCAGAGTCGCGCTTCGACGGCGTGTCCATCGACAATTGTCAAGCGGCTTTGGACGTGACGCGTCACATCTTGTCGCTCGGTCACGCCCGTGTGGCCGCGGTCGCGGGATGGCGTCACCTCTCCAACACGACGGAACGTCTTGATGGTTTCCGGGCCGCGTTGGCGGAGTTCGGGCTCGATCCAGCCGGCGCTCCGGTGATCTACGCGGACTTTCGGCAGGATCGAGCGCGCGAACTCTCGCGCGATCTTCTGGTCGCGTCACGGCGTCCAACCGCCCAAGCGGGCGAGTTAAACGTTTAGCCGGGGTCCGCCGGAAATGATGGCGGCTGAGCAATCCTAGAACCGATTCAGGGATCGGAGCTGATGCCAAATCCAGTACAGGTTCTTTTCGCCGGCGAATCCTGGATGACGCATAGCGTCCACACCAAGGGCTTCGATTCCTTCGATATGTCCTCCTACCACGAGGGTGGCACAGAGATGATCGCCGCGCTTCGCGCTGGCGGGGTGGAGGTGACCTATCAGCCGAGCCACATTGCGATGGAGTCGTTCCCGTTTTCGCGGAAGGAGATCGACGCGTTCGACGTCGTGATCCTGAGCGATATAGGCGCGAACTCGCTTTTGCTTCCCGACCGCGTGGCGATCCGATCCGAGAGCTGGCCCAATCGGCTCCACCTCATTCGTGACTTCGTGAACGACGGCGGCGGCCTGTTGATGGTCGGCGGCTATCTGACCTTTCAGGGGATCCAGGCCAAAGGCAATTACAAAGGCAGCCCCGTCGAGGACGTGCTGCCCATCGAATTGTTTCCTTATGACGATCGCCTTGAATGCCCTCAGGGAGTCACGCCGACGATTGTCAAGCCCGACCACCCCGTCCTCAAAGGCCTCAACGACTGGCCTCAATTCCTCGGCTACAACCGTTCGACAGCCCGGCCGGACGCGGATGTGCTCGCGCGCGTCGGCGATGATCCGTTCATTGCTGTGCGCAACGTCGGACGAGGGCGCGGCGCGATCTTCGCTTCCGATTGCGGACCCCATTGGGGCCCCCCGCCCTTCTTGGCCTGGAAAGGCTACGGCGCGCTCTGGACGAATCTTGTCGGCTGGCTCGCGGAGAAACATCAACACTGACGAACAAGCTGATGCGGCCCGACGCTTTCGACGCGACACGGTGAAGGCTTCTCAAAGGCGGAGTCCAGATCCTGCATATCCTCAAACCCGCTTCGGCTCACACAACGGTCGCACTTGGCTTTCCGATCCTCCTTTCGGCTAGGATCCTGGTCCTGGGCGACGGTTTCGCCGCCGCCTGCCTTCATGCGCGCCTTGCCGCACGATTGGACTGGAGGGCGGCCATTCGCTTCGCCAACTGCGCCGCAGCCATCTCAACGACGGGACTTCCACGCACAATCGGCCGTGCCGACCGCCGATCAAGTCGTGGCGTATCTCCTGGCGATGAGGACGCCATCCGAACGCAGCCTGCTCCAAGCGAGGGATACAACCAAAGCGGGAATTCCTTCGAAATAACGGTTAGCAAAACGAAGCTAATGAGCCTAAACGCTAGTAAAACGGCTAGCGTTTACTAGCGCTTATTTTTTCGAATCGAGCCTTTTCAATGGGTTGCGGGCGATGAAGGAAGAAAATCGCTCCTCCGCCTCGGCTCGCGCGGTAGGTTGTGATTAAAGCTTTCAAACAGCCACAGCATCCCGCCGACTTTCGGCGAGCGGGAAAGAGATTCCGACAAGCGCAAATGAATATCGCAGAATTCTGATTTTGTCAAGTAAATTCGTGGCTCTTATGGCGATAGCTGTTGGTCGGCTGCTTCCGGCTCGCCTCGGAGCCTCTTGCCGTCCTGCCCCCGGACTGTGATCTTCGGGCCTGGGCAATATCTATGTGTGCGAGGCTCTCTTCCGCGTGACTTTGATCCGGGGGCAGGACGCTCCGGGACCGTCTCCCGCCGCCACAACACGCGGAATTTCTGTTGCCAACACCTACGCTATAAGAGCCAAAGTCGCATTTCGTGGCTCTTTGGCTTTGGCTGTTGGTCAGCCCTTCGCGGCTGCACCTTGAGCCTGGCGCGTTTAGACGGCGCCGAGCGCTCTCATGGATCGAACCCCGTATCACCCAGCGTAGGGCGCGTCATGGAAGGCGATTTCGGCCTCCAGAGCCTCTTCGAATAGCGCGTTCAGCCGCGCTTGCCGGGCGTCGGGGAGCGTCGGTCCTCTTGCGTCGATTTCCGAACGGAGCCACGCGACATGCTCGGCAAAGGCGCCGGCGGCGTGAAGCGCCACCCAGTCGCGAATGGTTCCTCTCGAAGACGGCGACTGGTTGGCGGTCGAGCACCATGTCAGATACATCCACTCCGCCGCCAAAGTGCAGGCGAGGATCTCCTCATAACCCTCGGTCTCCGCCACTTTGAGAAAGAGCGCGTGCAGCGGGAGAGCGAGCCCCTGCGGCGCGAGCCCGGTCCGTTCGTTGTCGGGCGCGCCCATCCGCTCGAACGCGTCGACAAAGACCTGCTCCTGATCGGTGACGAGTTCATAGAGACCCAGAGCCAGCCGCCGCCGTTCCTGAAACGAAGGCGCTTTGGCAACGGCGTATCCTAACGCCCTCGCAGCCGTGTCAACGAAGCCGTATTCGATCCTGAGGTATCGGGCGAAGACGCGATCGTCGATGGCGTCAGTCGCGACTTCGCGAAAGAAACGGTGGCCGAGGATTGCGTTCCATGTTCGATCAGAACGGGCGCGCATGCGTTCCGAGAACGAGGCCTCGCCGCTCATGACACTTTCCTGGCGCGCTCGACGAATTGCTTCGCCCGTTCGCGATCGACGGGGTTCCACCAGCGCCCATCGACCTTCAACGCGCTTGCGACGATGACGCCGTCGACGATGGCGAGAATGTCGCCGACATTGCCAGGATCAACCCCGCTCCCGACAAGCGTCGGAAGCGAAGCGGCGGCCCGGATCTTCCGGAGATAATCGAAATCGGCGGCGTGGCCGGTGCGCTGGCCTGTGAAGATGACGACATCGGCGTTGAAAAACTCGACATCGCGCACAAGCTCGGCGATCGGCCGATCCTGCACGATGGCGTGCGCCCCGTGCTTGACGTGGGCGTCGGCAAAAATATCGACGTCTTGCGCCTGAAGCGCGCTCCGATAGCGCATGGCTTTCGCGGCGGCGCCCTCGATCAGGCCCTCGTTGGCGACATAGGCGTTGGCCCACTGATTGACGCGCACGAAGCGCGCTCCCGCCGCGCTCGCCACCGCAAGAGCGTGAAGCGCGGCGTTGGCCAGCACGTTGACGCCAAACGGCAACCCGGTTGCGCCCCGGACGCGATCCGCGGCGATCGCCATATGCGCCGCGGTTTCCGGGCCAATGTCTTCAGGCTTCGAGAAGGGAATGTCGCCGTGGTTCTCGACAATGAGGCCGTCAAAGCCAGCGTCAGCATAAGCCCTCGCGTCCGCGAGCGCCCGCGCATAAATCGCCTCGACCCCGCCGCCCGAATAGTCGGGCGACGCCGGCAACGGGAGAAGATGAACGACGCCGATCAGCACGCCGTCCGGGCGGCCAAATATGCTCTCGAGCGCGCTCCCCCGCGCACGCGCGACGACATCCTCGCCTTCCGTCATTGCTAGGTCTCCTCAAGGCGTCCGACCGCGGCGTGTCCAAGAATAGCGGCGATCTCCTCCCGGGACGGAAAGGAAGCGAGGACGCCCTTTCGCGTGACCGAAATCGACGCCGCTTCGGCCGCGGCGGCGAGCGCGTCTCTCCAATTGCGCCCGAGAGTGTTGGCGGCGATCAAAACTCCGCAGAACACGTCGCCCGCCCCGACCGTATCGATGGCGACGACATGAGGCGCCGCCACGCGAAACACCTCATTGGGCGAGAAGAACGCCGCGCCATCGGCGCCGAGTGTAAGAACGACCGCGCCTGCGCCCTTCCTGCAAAGCTCACGCGCCGCTTCCTCCGCTTCGCCGTCGGCAAGTTCGATGGCCTCGCCGCGGTTGACCAAAACCAGATCAACCAGGGTCCAGTCATAGTCCTGAACCGCGTAGGTTGGCGACGGATTGAGGACCGTCGTTGCGCCTCTCGACCTCGCCAGAGCAAGACAGTCGCGCGTGACGCTCGGCCGCAGATTGCCCTGCATGATGACGAAGTCGCCGGGCATGACCCAGCCCGCAATCGGCGTCTCGGCAATCGGATCGAAATGGCGCGCCGCCTCGACGAGGCTCAAAATCGTATTCTCGCCATGGCCGTCGACCGCAATGATGCAACAGTCCGTCCCATAAGGCGAGGTCGTCACCCCGTCCGTCCGCACGCCTTCGCGAACGAGATTCGAGCGAATGCGCGCGCCGAGCGCATCATCGCCAATTGGAGCGACAAGGCGAACAGGCGCGCCGCAGCGGGCCGCCACGATCGCCTGATTGGCGCCTTTGCCGCCAAGATCTTCGGACGCTCCCAGAGCCACGATCGTTTGACCGGGGCGCGGGAGCCTCTCCACTCGAATCACGCTATCGACCGCGGCGTTGCCGATCACATGGATCATCTTGCCCCGCTGTCCGCCACCAGCGCTCGGCGTTCTCTTCCCGTCAGCGCGAGCGATGCTCGGCGGAGAAAACCCGCCGCGGGTTCTCGACCAGGATATGGTCGATCGTGCGCTGGTCCATGCCGTGGCGCTTCAGGCGCGGCACGAAGTGCTTGAGGATATAGCCGTAGCCGAAACCGCCGTACCGCACGAGCATCATCTTCAGAAACACGTCCTGCGACATCAGGATCGAGTTGAGATAGCCGTCGTCGACCAACCGACAGATGGCGATGGCGTTCTCTTCGTCGCACGGCGACTGGGCCTGCTGGTCGGCGTAAAAGAAGTCCATCCCGATCATATCGTATTCGATGAACGCGCCTCTGTCGGCCACGCTTTTCTGATAACTCGGGTCGTGCAAGCTCGGGTTCATATGACACAGCACGACGTGCCGCAGGTCTGCGCCTTCGCTCTCAACGACGTCGAGCACTCGATGAGCGTGGCGCTCCCAGCCCGGAAGATGAACCGAGAGCGGAGCGCCGCTGAGCTTGGACGCGCGCGCCGCGCCTCTCAGCACCTTTTCCTCGGCGGGCGTGAAGTCCTTGCTGATTCCGATCTCACCGATGATTCCGGCGCAAACCTCGGGCTCGTCTTCTGAGAGACCGCAGTCCTGAGCGATCGCCTCGGCGATCGTCTCGACGGTCATGTCCCTCACATAAGGAGGATGCGACGGTTCGAGGTAGAAGCCCGCGCCCATGACGATGTTAAGGCCAGTGCGCCGGCTGATCCTCTGCAACGCAGACGGATCACGTCCAATTCCGAGATTGGTCGGATCGACGACCGTCTTGCCCCCGTACTCGACGAAATGATTGAGCTCCTCGATCGCCGCCCTGACATCGAGAAGAGCGCAATTGTCGCGGTTGAGAAACGGGTTCATCCGCAAGTCGCCGATCATCGATATGTCGAGCGCCCGCTCCGCGATCGCGATCTCCGAGCCGCAGCACGGACGCTTCCACCAGCTCGAGGCGTCGAGGAGAACATGTTCGTGCATCAGCGTGACGCCTATCGCCTCGACCGGAATAGGGCCAAGCACGGTCCGGACAAGTCCCGAATGCACGCCGATCGTGGGCTTCGCCATGTTTGCCCCTGCCCCTTTTTCAGCTCGCGTGTCGCCCTGTCCGGAACAGGCGGAAGTTGAGCCAGATCGCGATCAGAATGATGAAGCCCTCAACGATCGGGGTTATAAACGGCGACATATGATAGAGGATGAGGCCGTTGCCGATGATTGCGACAGTCAGCGCGCCGAGCATCGTGCCGAGCATCGTGCCACGGCCGCCGAACAGACTTGTTCCGCCGAGCACGACCGCCGCGATCACGTCGAGTTCGAAGCCGCCGCCGGCGTTTGAGGAGCCGCTTCCGAGCCGGGCTGCGATAATGAGCCCCGCAACTGCGGCAGCGAGGCCGCTCAGCGCGTAGACCGCAGCCACGACCTTCTTGGTGTCGACGCCCGCGCGGCGGACGGCCTCGGCGTTTGCGCCGACACCGGTCACGTAGCGGCCAAAGGTCGTTTCATTGAAGACGAGAAAGCCCAAAGCCAGCACGACGACGGCGATGATCGCCGGCATGGGCAGGCCAAAAATCCAGCCTCGTCCGATCGCGTTGAACGGGCTCTGAGGATCGATCGGAATCGAATAGCCTTTCGTCAGCAGCAGCGCCGTGCCTCGGATGGAGCTCAGGCCGGCGAGAGTGACGATGAAGGCGGGAATGCCTTCATAGGCGATGAAGAAGCCCTGGATGAGGCCGATGACGATCCCCACGCCCAGCATCAGCGCGACGACCAGCGGCCAGTAGAGGCCGGCTTGCAGCGAAATCGCCGCCAGCGCGTTGACGAGCGCCAGCACCGAGCCGACGGACAGATCAATCCCGGCGGTCGTGATCACGAAGGTCATCGCGACCGCCACGATCATGAGCGGCGCGCTCTGGCGCAAGATGTTGAGGAGATTGGTCTGAGTGAGGAATGTGTCGGTGATCAGCGAGAACGTGACCGTCATCACAACGAAGAACGCCGCGATGCTGAGCACGCCCCCGTTGTCGTGGACGATCAGTCTGGCGCGGTCGCGCAAAGCGGCGGGCATGACGATTGCGGTCAAGTCCGCGCCTCCCCTGCGGGCCGCGTTCCAGCCGAGACCGAGCGGAATTTTCTCCCGACGATGAGGTTGACGACCTCCTCGATATTCGTCTCGCCGATGAGCCGCTCGGCGACATTGCGCCCCTCGTAGAGAACCATGATCCGGTCGCAGACGACGAACAGATCCTGGAGCCGGTGGGTGATGAGAATGACGCTCACGCCTTTGGCGCTCACCTGGCCGATAAGGTCGAGCACAGCGTCGACCTCCGCCACCGCCAAGGCGGCCGTCGGTTCGTCCATGATCAGGACCAGGGGATCGAACGACACCGCGCGTCCGATCGCAATGCTCTGGCGCTGGCCGCCGGATAGATTCTCGACCTTGAGCCGCGTGCTCGGCATGCGAATGCCGAGATGCTCGAGCATTCGAGAGGCGTCCTCGTGCATCTTGCGCTTGTCCATGATCGGCACGCCAAGCATGCGCTTGAGCGGCTCGCGGCCAAGCAGGAGGTTGCCGGCGACATCGACCGTGTCGCAGAGCGACAGGTCTTGATAAACCATCTCGACGCGCTGACCGCGCGCGTCGGCGGGCGAGGCGAAACGGACTTCACGGCCGTCGAGCAGAATGCGGCCGGAATCGGGAACGACGGCGCCGGAGAGGATCTTGCTCAGCGTCGACTTTCCCGCGCCGTTATCGCCGACCAGGCCCAGAACCTCCCCCGCCCGCAGCACGAGGTTGACGCGATCAAGGGACTTGATCGCGCCGAAGGACTTGCTGATGTCCTCCATCTGGACTCGGATCGGCGCGGTGGCGCTCAACATCCGCTTGGCTTCAGCTTTCGTGAAAAGAGGAAGAGAAAGCGGGACGTCCAAGCGTCCCGCATTTGGGGCGGTTCAAGCCGGCTTATTTGAAGAGGCTGCGGAACTTGTCGACATTGTCCTTGGTCACGATTGTGACGGGAATGTCGATGCTCGGATTGACCTTCTCGCCCTTCTTGATCTTGAGCACGGTCTCGACGCCGGCCACGCCCTCGTGGAACGGATCCTGCTGAACGACAGCGACGATCCACCCCTCGTCTATGCCCTTGATCGCTTGGGCCGTGAGGTCCCAACCGAACACCTTGACCTTGTCGGTGCGCTGCTGGCTGGTCACGGCGGAAATGGCGCCCACGAGGGCAGGCTCGCCGGTGGCGTAGATCGCGTTCATGTCGGGGTTCGCGGTCATCAGGTTTTCGGACGCGGTCAGCGCCACGTCCTGGATGTTCTGGCCATCCACCGTGTCGAGGAACTTGACGCCCCCAGCCGCTTGAGCCGCCGCCTTGAAGCCGTCCAGACGCTGGTTCTGAATGAACGAATTGAGCGCGCCGACGATGCCGACCTTGGCCGAGCCGCCCATCTTGTTCTTCACGTAATCGGCGAAATATTTGCCGATCTGCTCGCCTGCCCCTTTGTTGTCGACCCCGATGAAAGCCGCATTGTCGCCGTCGGGAATGCGGGCGTCGATCGCGACGACAGGAATGCCTGCCTTTTTCGCCGCCGTGACGGCGGGCTTCACCCCATTCACGTCAATGGCGATCAGCACGATGCCGTCGACTTTCTGGGCGATATAATCCTCAATCGCGCTGTTCTGAGCCGCGGCGTTGTTGTTGGCGTTGAAGATGACAAGCTTCGCGCCCGCCTTGTCCGCCGCCTGCTTGGCTCCGTCGTTAATTTGGTTGAAGAAGAGCGCCTGCTGGTTGATTGTGACAAGCGCAACTGTCTCAGCCTTCGCCGCCGCCATTCCAAGCGCGGCCACGGCCAGCGCCGCGATGCCAAAGCTCTTTATCATTGATTTCATATTGCCCTCCATCAGATCGTCTTGGACGCGAGGCCGTGTCGCGATCGGGATCGACGCGGCAAACAATCGGACGACCGCAAGAAACGTGCCCTATTTCAGCCATGGGGCGCAAGACTGGCCGGGAATGTTTGAACCATCCGTGGCGCCCTTATCGCATCAGAGCCGAAAGGTCGTAGCCGGTACAGCGAACCCACGTCGCGGCCTCTCCCGGGCGCCAATCAGGGCCGCATCATCGCGATCGCGATGTCGCGATAGATGAGGGCCGCGCGGGCAAGGTCGTCCTTCGGGACATATTCGTCAGGCTGGTGCGCAACGTCGAGCGAGCCCGGGCCAAGGACGATGCCCACGGCGCCAACGTCGTGAAAATGAACGAGGTCGCACCCGCCCGTTAGTCCCCCCGGCTGTGGAAACGTGACGCCGTGCGCTCGGGAGATGGCGACTGAATTGCGCACCAGCGGATCGTCGAGCGCCGTCTCCGTCGACCCGGCTTTCGTGCGGATCGCCGCGATCTCCGCTTCGACGCCGTGGTTGCGTTTCGCGCGCGTCAGCATGGCGTGCAGCTCGTCCATCGCGGCGTCGAGCGTCTCGCCCGGCAGCAAGCGCCGGTCGAGCACCATCTCGCAACTCTCCGGGATAACGTTGTCACCAATCCCGCCTGCGATGCGGGTCACCGACAGACTCGCGTGGCCGACCAGCGGATGGTTCAGCGCCCTCAATTCGCGATCCCGTTCGTCGAAGATGGAGGTGAGATGGCTCGCAGCGAGGATCGCATTCACGCCAAGCTCCGGGCGGCCGGAATGCGCCGCCTTGCCTTTGGCGCGGATGAGCGGCCGCAGACAGCCCTTATGAGCCGCATAGACCGCATTGTTGGTCGGCTCGCCGATAACAATGAGGTCGGGCCTAGGCTGCTGCTTCGCCAGAGCCCTTGAACCGCCGCCGTCAATCTCCTCGTCGGCGACGAACATCAAAACCAGCGTCCCGCGCCATAGGTCGCGCTGCGATGCCAGGAGACGGCCGGCCTCGGCCATGGCGACAACCGGGCCCTTGGCGTCGCAGGCGCCTCGGCCGAAGAGCTTGCCGTCTCGCTCCGTCAGACGAAACGCATCGTTGGTCCAGCCTCCGCCGGCTGGAACGGTGTCCATGTGCGAGTTGAAAGCGAAACAGGGGCCGTCGCCGTTATCGATTCGGCCGACGACATTCGCGCGGCCGTCCGCAAGGGGGCGAACCTCTGTAGCGAAGCCGATGGTGTCGAGTTCGGACGCAAGGAGGGCGGCGGCCTCCGTTTCTCGGCCCGGCGGGTTCTGCGTGTCGATGGCGACAAGCCGCTCGAGGAGGTTAGCCAGGCGAGCGACGTCGGGCGCGGGCTCGAGGTTCGCGAGGCTCACTGTACTTTCCCTCTCGCCGCGACTTCGTAGAAGGTTTCGACCCTTCCCTGCCGCGCGGCATAGATCCGGTCGAACAAGTTCGTCACCACGCAGGCGTGGTTGGGAATGACGGTGACGAGCTCGCCGATCTTTGGCTCTCCGGAGCCCGGCGGCGCGCGCACATGTCCGTGCTCTTCGCTCAAGCCATAGATCTCCCAGTCGAGGTGCTCGAGGATGCGACCGTATCCGTTCAGCCCGAGCAGATCGGACGACAGGGTCTTCGATCCGGCGTCGATAACGCAACGATCCGGCGCCGCATGCGACACGACCCTCGCGTGGACCCTGAGCGCGCAATCGGCCAGCGAGCCGAAGCCCTGGATCTCGACGAGGGAGCGGTCGCTATAGATGTAGGTCCCGGGCCGGTGCTCCGTCGCGACAGTCACTTCATGGGCGCTGTAGAGATCGGGCGTTCCGCCGTTGCTGACGGTCTCGACGGCGAGGCCGGAGCGCTTGCAGAGGTCGACCGCCTCGGTCAGCCAAGCGTTGGTCTTCGCGGTGGAGTTCTTTGGCGGATAGGTCATGAGCCCTTTGAATTTGAGTCCCGGCGCGCGATCGACCGCCTGCGCCAGCGTGACGGCGTCGGCCGGCGAGGTCACGCCGCAACGCTGCGCGCCCGTATCGCATTCGACCAGCACCGGCAGCTCAAGGCCAGCGCGGGACATGGCGGACGACAGGCCTTCGACCGTTTCCTTCGAGTTCGCCACGACCTTGATGTCGGATCGACGGGCGAGCGCGACGAGGCGATCGAGCTTGGTCTGGCCGATGAGGTTGTAGGTCAGGAGGATGTCGGCGATGCCCGCGTCGACCATGACCTCGGCCTCGCCGAGCTTCTGACAATTGACGCCCTTCGCGCCGAGCTTGATCTGCAGATGGGCGAATTCAGGGATCTTATGGGTCTTGATATGCGGGCGAAGGCTCAGCCCGTGACGGTCGAGATAGGTCTGACAGCGGCGAAGATTGTTCTCCATCGCGTCGAGATCGACCAATGCGCATGGCGTATCCAAGTCCTGGACGAGCACCTTGTTTCTCCTTCGATCGCGGGCCCGTTCTCAGCGGGACTGGTCGCGCCCTGATAATGGCAGCATAGCCAAAATCAGGCAGCCGAGAATCACGCTGCGCCAGCCCTCCGAGGCGTTCACGACCGTAATCAGCGCCGTCATGGTTACGAGCAGGACGGCTCCGGCGATCGTGCCAAGATAAGAACCTTGTCCGCCAAGGATGGACGTGCCGCCAAGCACAACCGCCGCGATCGACGACAACAGGTACGGGTCGCCGATGCCGACATAGCCCTGCCCATTCATCGACAGGAGCAGAAGGCCGGCGAGGCCGGCGCAAAATCCTGAGATGACGTAGGTGATGAGCGTCAACCTGCGAATCGGCACGCCCGACAGACGGCTCACCACTGGATTGGCGCCGATGGCGAAGATGAGCGAACCGCTGCGCGTTCCATGCAGCCAGAAGAGGCAACCGGCGGCCACGAAAGCCCAGAGGATGATGCTGACGGAAATGGTCAGGACATGCGTCGAGCCCAGCCAATCGAGCGAAGGGTTGGTGACCGAGATGGCGCTGCCGCCGGCGATGAGAATGAGCAGGCCCTGGAGGATGGTCGCCATCGCCAGGGTCATGATCAGCGGCGGCAGGCCCAAGTATCCGATGCCGAGCCCGTTCACGGCGCCGATTCCGGTCGCAACGAGGAGCGCGAGCGCGATCGCGCCGAGGCCGGTGGCGTCGGCGTCGAAGGACACCAGCGGCAGAATGATGGCGGTGACCGTGATGATCGCGCTGACCGAAAGATCGATCCCGCCGCCGATCACGGCGACGGTCTGGCCGATGCCGACAAGGCCGATCACCGCGGCGAGCTCGACGATATAGCGCAGGTGGGCGTAGGCGCCGAAGCCGGCGATCAAGAGCGAGGCGCCGATCCAGAGGATCGCGACAACCGCATAGGCAACGAGCGAGCGGCTATAGCCGGCCGCAAAGCGCCTCAAGGATAGGACTGGGTTCACGACGCCCTCCGTAAGGAGGCGCGGATCAGCGGCAGCGCAACGGTCGCGACGATGATCAATCCCTGGACCACGTATTGCGCCACCAGCGGCAGGCCCATGAAGAACATGACATTGATCAGGATGCTCATGAGCAGACTGCCTGCCAGCGCCCCACGCATGGCGCCCTGGCCGCCGAGAAATCCGACCCCGCCGAGCACCGCGGCGGCGATGGCGGCGAGTGTCAACGGCTCGCCGATCAGGGGATCGCCCGAGCCGGTTTGCGCCGCCACATAGAGGCCGGTGAAGGCTTGAAGAGTGGCGCTGATGATATAGGCGCTCATGCGCACGCGAGTGACGTTGACTCCGGACCGGTAGGCGCCCTCGGCATTGTCGCCGACAGCGATCAGTCCGATTCCCAGAGGCGTCGCCTGGTAGAGTTTCCAGAGAATGACGAGCAGGACGAGCAGAACCGCCGCGGTCGGATGGCTGCCGGCGAGAAATTCGGACAAGGAGGGAGGCACGTATCCGCCGGGCCGCGGCATGATGAGGAGCGCGACGCCCCGCAGCACGAAGGAGAGCGCAAGCGTCACAATGATCGCCGGATATCGGCCAATCGCGACGAAACCGCCGACGATCGCGCCCACGCATGTCCCGAGAGCGAGAAGCGCGAGAACCCCGCCGAAAACGCCGAGCGGCCCTTGCATGGTGGACGCGGCCACCACCGAGCCGAGGCTGACCATCGGACCCACGGACAGATCAATTCCTCCGGTGAGCATGACGATGGTTTCCGCCGCCGCGACCATCGCCGTCGGGAACCAGCCTTGGACGAACTTGGCCATGGCGCCCACGGCGAAAATGCCGGGAAACAAGAATCGCATAGATCGCCGCGAACACAGCAAGCACCAGGAACAGCGCGCCAAGGCCTTCGTTGCGCCGCCACTGGATCGCCCAATAGAGTCGCGCGCCCTGACGCAGCATCAGACCGCTTCTCCCTCAAGCGTCGGCGCTTGTCTCACGCCCATGGCGGCCGCTACGATCGCCTCCTCGGACGCCTCAGCGTGCGGCAGAGTGGCGGCCACTCTGCCCTTGTTGAACACCATGACCCGATCGCAAAGATGGACGAGCTCGGGCGTGTCGCTGCTGAGCAAAACGACGGCTTTGCCCTCCGCCGCCATTGCGCGCAAGGCAAGATAGATCTCGCGCTTGGTCTCGACGTCGACGCCGCGGGTCGGGTCATTCAGAAGCAAGACCGAGGGCTCCAGCGTCAGCCATTTCGATAAGGCGACCTTCTGCTGGTTGCCGCCGGACAGCGCCTGCGCGGGCCGCCCCCGATCGCCGCGAATGTTGAGACGCTGCGCCAGACGTTCGGTAATTGTGGTCTCCTGCGCTCTGCGGCGGCGCTCGGCGCTATGACTGGCGAACAATGGCAGCAGCAGATTGAAGTCGATCGAGTGCGGCAGAATGAGCCCTTCCTTGCGGCGATCCGCCGGAACGTAGGCGACGCCGACGGCGTTCGCGTCGGCGACCTTCGTGAAGGGAGCGTTCCGCAAGACGGCTCTGTTGGCGAACACGCGGAACCGTTCGGCCTCGGCGCGAATGGCGCCGTAAAGGCCCATCATGAAGTCTTCCTGCCCATGGCCGACAAGGCCGCCGATCCCAAGGATTTCGCCGCGGTAGAGCTCGAAACCGACATCGGCGGCTCCACCGGCGCGAAAGGCCTTCGTCTCGAGGACGAGATCGCCCGTCGACTGCGCGGCGTAAGGCGGAAACAGAATTCCGGGGGTCGCGGCCAACCATGAGGCGGACAAGGCCGGTCGGATCAAGTCCCGCAAGGGGGCGATCGGCGGTGACCGATCCGTCTTTCAGAACGGTCACATAGTCGCAGAAATCGAGGATCTCATTCAGTCGGTGTGAGATGTAGAGAATCGCGACGCCCCGGTCGCGCAGACGCCGAACGAGCCGCATCAATATCGCGACGTCTGGCGCAGCGAGCGATGACGTCGGCTCGTCCAGGATAAGAACGCGCGGCTTGATAAAAAGCGCCTTGGCGATTTCGACGATCTGCCGGCGGCCGAGGGGCAATCGCCCGACGGCCATGTCCAGCGGTTCGGCCAGGTCGAGCTCCTTGGCGATGTCTGCGACCGCGGTCGCCAATCGCCCATAGTCGACGACTCCGCCCCGGCGAGGGTAGGCGCCGAGGCCAATGTTTTCCGCGATGGAAAGATGCGGAGCGAGGCTCAGCTCCTGCTGCACTACGGCGACGCCGAGCTGATGAGCTTCGTCCGGCGTCAGAGATGCAGTGGGGCGCCCGTCGACCAGGATCTCTCCGCTGTCGGGCCTCAGCGTGCCCGACAGCAGGTTGATCAGCGTGCTCTTGCCCGCTCCATTCTCGCCGAGGAGCGCGTGGATGCGGCCGCCGACGAGCTCGATCGAGACCTCGCGAAGAACCGGATTGCCGAAGAACGCCTTCGAGACATTCCGCGCTCCGAGGATCGTCTGGGTTACGCCCATTTCACCGCGCTGCTGACGCGCTGGCTCACGCCCGGTCCGAGCGAAGCTATTTCTTCAGGCTCTTGGCGATCAGCTCGTCGAACAGCTTCGTGTCATACGGCGAGTAGATGTAGCCGTCGGCGGCGAAGTCCTTGGCGCGGGAAAGGTAGCTGTCGAGATTGCTCTCGTCGATGATCGGTAGCGGCACATCGATATAGGCCGGAATGTCGGCGCCCTGCAGCGCCTTCACGGCGGCGTAGACGGCGAAGGCTGCGAGCCAATTCGGCTGCTGCGTCGCCCAGGCGGTGAGCTTCTTCTGCTTCCACATCTCGAGGAATGGCCGATAGTTCTCGCCCGTGATCGGTACGAGCTTGCGCCCCTGCTTCTCGAACGCGGTCACCGCTCCCGCAGAAAGCGCGCCGCCCTGGCTCCAGACCCCGTCGATCTGCGGATTGCTGAACAGCAGGTTGGTGACGGCTTCCTGAGCGGGCGCGGCGTTGTAAGGCGTGTTGGTCTCCGCCGAGAATCTTGATGCCCGGATTGGCCTTGAACACCGGCTCCGCGCCCTTGCGGCGATCGTCGCTGACCGAGACGCCGGCCGGGCCATTTAGGACCAGAATGTTGCCTTTGCCGTTGAGCTGCTTGACCAGCCATTCCGCGGCAAGCTTGCCCCACTGGGCCTGATCGGTGTCGATCTTCGTGGTCAGGTCCTTGGTGTCGACAAGGCTGTCGAAATTGGTGACGGCGATCCCTTTCGAACAGGCGTCGGCGATGACGCGATCGAGCGCGGTGGCCGAACCGGCGTCGACGATGATCGCATCGAGCTTGGCGTCGATCATCGATTGAATTTGCTGGATCTGCGTGTTGGCGTTGCCTTGGGCGTCCGTGATCGTCAGGCTATCAACCAGGCCCTGCTTTTTCAGCGTGTTCGCCATGTCCTCGATCGTGCCGGTCGTCTCCTTCATCCAGGTCGGGATCGAATAGATGTTCGCCCAGCCGATCTTGAAGGGCGGCTTGTGCTCGCCCTTGATGCAGTTGGCGGCTGCAAACGACGAACCGGCGCTTGCAAGTTGCAAGACGGCCAGAGCGGCCACGACCATGGGCGTGAATGCAAGCCGCGCGAAATTGATTGTCTTCATGTCGTTGTTCTCCCTCGGCGAAGCTCGTCTGTCCGATCCGAGCCGCGTCACGAAGACCAATCGGCCTCGATCGTCGCGCAGCCCCCCAACCGTCTCCCAACAGTCGATCGACTTCACAGCGGACGTTACCGGTCTGCGTTTCAGTAAGTCAACAATTCTGACATTTCTCGCGCAGAACTCAGCAATCCCAGAGTCGACGGCCCTAGCGTGGTCGCCGGAGAGGCGTTACGGCGAGACTGGGCGGAGCTCTGAGCGCCAACGCGATCACCGAGGCGGCAGCCATACGAACCACACTTAAACCACGGAGCATTTGAACGTGGCCGGACTGTATCGAGGGCCGATCATCGACCCGCATTGTCATCTTTGGGATCTCGGCATGGACCGGCATCCCTGGCTTCGTCCCGCGGGAGGCGCAATCCAGGCGCTGGGCGACCTCGACGCGATACGAAAAAATTATCTCGTCGATGACTACCTGCGCGACGCGGCGAACCAGAACGTTGTCGCCTCGGTGCACATAGAAGCCGCTTGGGACCGGGCAGATGATCCGCTCGCCGAGATTGAGTGGCTGGAGACGCTCGACAAGTCGTCGGGCGTCGCCGTGCGCTATATCGGCTTCGCCGACCTCGCCGACCTCGCCGCTCCGGGCGCGGGCGCTGCGCTTGACCGCCTGTCCGAGGTCAAGCGTTGCGTCGGCGTTCGACAAATGCTGAGCTGGCACCCGACCGATCCCGCGAAATGCTTCGCCCCGCGCCCGGGCATCGCCGACGAGGCCGAGTTCCGCCGCGGCGTCGCGCTGCTCGCTCGCCACGACCAACTCCTCGAGTTCATGCTCTATCCCTACCAAGCTGAGGAGGTCGCCCGGCTGGCGCGCGACTTCCCCAATCAGACGTTCATCGTCAACCATTGCGGCAGCCCGATTGATCGCGACCGCGAAGGCATGACGCGATGGAGGGACGGCCTGAAACTACTCGGCTCGGCGCCCAATGTTCAGATCAAGATTTCCGCGCTCACCGCCTACGACCCGGCCCCGACGCCCGAAAGCTTGCGCGAGGTCGCGCTGCATTGCATCGATTGCTTCGGCGTCGACCGATCGATGTTCGGCAGCGACTTCCCGGTCGGCGGCTTATGGACGAGCTTCGACGCGATCTTCGATGGCTTCAAGGCCATCGTCCGCGATTTCACCGAAGCCGAGCAGTCCGCGCTTTTTCATGACAATGCCCGGCGATTGTACCGCATTGACGCACTCTGAGGTCTCGTGCTGGAGTGGAGTTTCCGCGCCCAGAAACAGAGGTTGAGGTGACCGACGAACAAACCCCTGAATGGATGGGAAAGAACCGCAAGCTCACGCCAGCGGAGATCAAAGAATTTCTGGATGAGCCGGTGGTCGCGCGGATCGCCACCATCGACGAGAACGGCGTGCCTTACGTGGCTCCGGTCTGGCAGGAATGGGACGGCGAGGCCTTCTGGATGGTCGTGCGGGAGCGGGCGGCTTGGATTGCGCATATCAAGAAGAATCCGAACGTCGGCATTTCGTGCGCGCACGACAGCGGAACCTACAGGCGCATCGTAGCGCAAGGAAAGGCCGAGATCGTCTCTGGCCCGGCGCCGATGCAAGGACAGTGCCTGGACGTCGCCAACCGCACGTCAGTGCGCTACCTCGGCGAGCGCGGCCCAGAATATCTGGTCCCGACCTACGACCGGCCGCGCTACCTGATCAAGATCGTCCCGACGAAGATGCTCACTTGGGACGGCGTCGAGTGGGCCAAGAAATATACCGCGAAATAGTCGCATGCTGGCTTGGCCAACGGTCCGAACCTAATCGGGCCACAAAGCGCCTTGGCCATTCAGCCCGTTGCGGATTTGCTCATCAGCCGCGCGCGAAACACCGTACGCTCAGGCGACTTAAGCCATTTCCGCATTGCAGCCTCATCGGCGAAACGTCCCCCCGCCGGAAGCGGACGCCCTTCGCCTTCGACGTCAAGCACATCCTGTCTGAGCGGCCATGGCGAGAGGACAAACTCAAAAGGGTGACCGGGCCGTTCCGTCAGGCGTAGGGTCTTTGTCCCTCCGCTCGCGTTCGGCGCCTCGAGTTCGATCGGCGTCTTCAACTCGCCGCACAAAGCCAGCGATAGGGTGTCGACCAACGCCACAAGCATTGTCTCTTTCTGAAGTGTGACGGCATGGAGGCCCAGCATCTTGGCCCATACCGACTCGATCGGCGCCTGCATCTCCAGATACGCTTGCGCTGCAGCGGCGTCCGCTTCGCCTGTACGGTGCCGGTCGGTGTAGCGCCGGTAGATCACCCCGCCGTGACGCGAGATAAGAAGCGCGACATGCGCGCCCCAGGCGCCGAGCGCGCGCTCGACGCCCTGCCTCCACATCGGCGAATGCACCGCCGCGCCGATCTCACGAAAGAGATGCGGGCGCCCGGTCTCAGGATTGAATGAGGGCGCCGTCTCCCAATCCAGCCACCCTATGTCGTGCTGTTCCGCAGCGAGCAGCAGCGGCTTGCCGAGCGCCTCGTCCCAGGCGCGCAGAATCTGTCCCGAGATCCACGCATGGGTCGGCTGGCTGATGGCGAGAACGCCCGAGGGCTCGGTGCGAAACAGCATCGGCGCAGCTTAAACCTCTTCGGCGCGATGAAAAAGGTGGCTGGCCCTCGAACCGTCCAAAAAGCGCGCGCGATCTCATCGACTGCGGATCGTGCATCACTCCTCAATCAGAACGGACTGCGGCAGGTCGACGAATTGTTCGTCGTCGGCGGTTCCATCGACAAAGGTGAACACGGCGAATCGCCCGATGCGTTCGAGCGGAGTGAGGGGATGATGCCAAGTGTCGGCTTTGTAGTTGATGCCGGTGTCTCCTGGCACGCGAAAGGCCCGGACCTTTTCAAGGTCCGGCATTCCACCATCCCCGTGCGGCGCGACCATCACGAGATAACTCGCGCAGTCGAGTGGCGCGAAGGCCTGTGAGGAATGGACGTGCCGCTCCATCTGCACTGCCGTGAGAGGCAAGGCTTTAGGCTCCGTGGTCGCGATGGACAGGCGCGGACGGGCGCCGGCGCGACCGTTGTGCAATTCGTCGATGAGCTCCTGACGGCCGCTTCCTGGCGGCGCCGGCGGGAGAAGCTGTCCGAACAGCGCAAACGCGTCTGCGTCGATCGGTTCGATCTTCAAGCGCTTCATCCACCAACCTCACAAGGATGCTCTTTCAGCCAGTGCTTGGCGATGTCCAAGCGCCGGCAGACCCAAACATCCGGCTTGCTTTTCACATAGTCGAGGAAACGCGCAAGGCCAGACGCTCGGCTAGGATGGCCGAGGATGCGCATATGCATCCCCACATTCATCATCTTTGGCGCCTCGCGGCCTTCCTCGTAAAGAAAGTCAAACGCTTCTCGCAGGATCGTGAAAAAGTCCTCCCCCGTCGCCAAGTTCGTCGCGGGCCATTTCACGTCGTTGTTGGTGAGCGTGTATGGCACGACGAGTTGGGGGCGGCCTTCGGCCATCACGTAATAGGGGAGTTCGTCGGCATAGCTGTCGCTGTCATAGAGAAAGCCGCCTTCCTCCACGACGAGGCGTCGCGTGTTGACGCTCGGCCCGTAGCGACAATACCAGCCAAGAGGGCGTTGTCCGACCGTTCGCTCGAGGCTCGCGACCGCGAGGCGGATATGCTCCCGCTCGGTCGCCTCGTCGAGTTTGAAGTGCTCGACCCAGCGCCAGCCGTGACAGCAGATGTCATACCCTGCCTCCCTGATGGCCGCCGCCGCCGGCGGGTTGCGCTCAAGCGCAAGAGCGCAGGCATAGACCGTCATCGGCAGTCCGCGCTCTTTGAAGGTTCTGTGCAAGCGCCAGAAGCCGACGCGGCTGCCGTATTCGAACATGCTCTCGGCGGCGAGATCGCGTTCGCCGCGCGGCACGGCCACGCTCGCCATTTCGGCCAGGGCGGCGTCGCTGACGCCGTCGCCATCCATCATGCTGTATTCGGATCCTTCCTCGTAGTTCAGAACGAAATTCAGCGCGAGACGCGCCCCGCCCGGCCAGCGCGGATGGGGCGGTTTCGGTCCGTAGCCGACAAAGTCGCGTTCGAGCGAGCGAGGGATCACGTCTTGGTTTCCGTTGACAGAGGTTAAGGTCAGAACTGCTGCTCCTGCCGGCCGCGAACCAGCTGGGAGAGGGTCACGGCTATGACAAGCGCGCCGCCGTAAAACATCTCCTGGATGAACGAGCTGAAGCCCAGAAAGACGAGGCCTGTGATCCCGGTGACCAGGAAATAGACGGCGACCGTCGCGCCCCAGGGATTGAAGCGGCCCGGCGCGATGCAGGTCGAGCCAAGAAAGGCGGCGGCGAAAGCGGGAAGCTGATAGGTCACTCCCGACACCGGGTCCGCCGCGCCTTGAGTGCCGGCATAGAGCACCCCAGCCAAGGCCCCGAGGAATCCAGACGCCGCGAGACACCCTATCCGGATGCGATCGGTGTTGATGCCGCTAAGGCGCGCCACTTCGCGTCCGCGACCGACGAAGAGAATGCGACGGCCAAGCGCGGTGTACTCGAGCAGATACCAGACAAGAGCGGCGAGGACGATCGCGTAATAAAACTCGAGCGGCACGCCGAACAGGCGGTCGACGATGACCGCATTGATGAGAGAGGACGAAATGCCGCTGATCGTCATGGAGTCGCTCAGCCAAAGCGTGACGCCATGCAGGAAGGTTCCGGTGCCGAGGGTCACGATGAGCGAATGGATGCGGAAAATGGTGATCAAGAGACCGTTGATGAGGCCGACTGCGATCCCGAGCGCAAGCGCTGCGATCACGGCCCAACCGATGCCGATCCCGTAATTGACGTTGAGCACTGCGACCAGCATCGACGACAGCGTCATGATGAACGCGATCGAGAGGTCGAAGTCATTGGCGGTCAAGGGAATGATGAGGCCGAGCGTCACCACGACGAGGACCGCCTGGGAGCCGAGGATCGTGGAGAGATTGGACCACGTCAGGAACGTGTCAGGCTTGAGGTACCCGAATACGGCGATCAGCGCGAGCCAGACGATGATGAGGCCGAACTGTTCGAGCCGGTAAGTGAGCGGCTTATGCGCCGCGCGCTCCGCTGGAGCGGCCGCGTGAGTGGGGGCCGAGTTGGTCATGGTCTGCCGCCTTGCTTGACTCGTGCGCTGTTCCTCACGCGAAGCTCCGGGCGCCGGCGAGGCTGCGCTCCGCGATGGCGTCCTTGCTGATGTCGGCCCCTTCGAGGGTCGCGACGACGCGGCCGGCCGCGAAGATCAGCACCCGGCTGCAGATCGCGGCGAGCTGCTCGTAGTCGGAGCTCGCGCAAAGGACGGCCGCACCCGCCGACGCTGCGCTCGCAATGTGCCGGAATACCGTCTGTCGCGCGCCGATGTCGACGCCCTGCGTCGGCTCGTCCAGAAGGATCAGCTTCGGCGCCATCTGGAACCACTTGGCGAGAACGACCTTCTGTTGATTGCCGCCGCTCAGCGAAGCAATGTTCATCGTCGGATCGGCCGGGCGCACTTCGAAACGCCGGGCCATTTCTCCCGCTTCGGCGGTCATTGCGCGCCGGCTGAGCATCCACCATCTGAAGCGCGAGGCGAGCGTCGGCATGGTGACGTTGTCGGCGACCGGCAATGGACCGATGACCCCGGCGTTGGCCCTGTCCGCAGGCACCAGGACAACGCCATGGCGGATAGCGTCGCGCGGCTTGATCTTGCTGAGCTCGACGCCGCGACCCCCGATGTCGAGCGTCCCCCCGCGAGCCTCCCGCGCCCCGTAGATAAGATAGGGAATTTCGTCATAGCCCGATCCGATCAGGCCGGTCACGCCAACGACCTCTCCCGCCGCCAAGTCAAGCGAGAACCCCTCGATCGTTCCCCCAGACAAATTGTGCACGAGGGCGTGGCTTGGGCCACGCGCCGCAAGAGGCGCGGGAGGCGTCATGACGGCGAGCTTGCGGCCGACAATCGCCTCGATGAAATCCGCTTTGGTGGCGGCGCGCGTATCGATCGTCGCCGCGACCTTGCCATCCCTGAGAACGGTCGCGCGATCGGTGATCTCCATCACCTCGTCGACATCGTGAGAAACGAAGATGACGCTTGCGCCTTTTGCTACGACGGCGCGCACGAGCTGAAACAGGCGGTCGACGTCGCGCTTTGGCAGAAACGGGGTCGGCTCGTCCAGAACCAGAAGGCCTGGCCCCACGCCGCCTGTCCTCGTTCATTTCCGAAATTGCGCGGACGATGGCGAGCAGCGCTCGCTCGACGGGCGCGATGTCTGCGACGCGCGCCTCAGGATTGAGATCAATGGCGTAGCTCGCAGAACAGCTGCTGCGCGGCGCGGCGCTCCGCAATCCAGTTGATCGCCCAGGCGTCGCGCTCCGCGAGCCGCCCAAGCAAGAGGTTTTCGAGCACCGTCAGACTTGGGATCAGCCCAAGATGCTGATGCACGAAGCTCATGCGGTGCTTCCGGAACTCGCCCGGCGCGAGCGGCAGCGCAATATCGGCGCCGCCGATCTCCAGGCGGCTTCCAGGGTCCGGCGCGTGAAACCCCGCCAGAATCTTAATGAGCGTCGACTTGCCAGAACCGTTCTGGCCGAGGAGGCCGTGGACCTCGCCGGGAGCGACTTCAAGCGAAGCCTTATCGAGGGCCTTCTGGCCCCCGAAGGTCTTGCTCAGGTCCCAAAGCCGAAGCGCCGCGACGCCGGCCGCAGGCGGGCGAGCCGCTCCTACTGAAGCTTCCACAGGTCTGCATAGCCCTTCACATAGGCGTCGCCATAGCCCTGAGAGAGCTGGGGCGGCGTCCCCGCGTCCTTCGCGTTCTCCTGGGTGAAGATATAGAACGGAATCTTCGGATCCGATACGAGCGGCAGGCCGCAGACGCGGCGCATCTCGGCGTCGATGATCGCGTGGCCGATCCAGTCGAGATTCTCGCCGATATCCATTTCCACCTGCCCCTGCTGCACGAGCCCGAGAACGAACGGCGTGCCGTTGAAGGCGTCGACGCCAACCTTTTTCTGCGACCCGGTGATCGTGACGGCCGGCGTTACGAATTGGCTCATGCTGTCGTAGATCACGATGATGTAGTTGACCGTCGGATCGGCGAGGAGCGCAGCCTGTACGCCGGGCGTGATGCGGGTGCCCCAGTCGACGACGGGAAAGTTCATCACCTTCGTCTTACAGTCGTCGCAGTGCTTAAGCTCCGCTTCGATGCCTGACATCATCGAGTCGGTCGAAAGCGGGCCCGTCGCGATCAGGACCAGGGCGTTCATGTGACCCTTTGTTTTGACGACCGCCCAGTCGGCAAGCAGAGCTCCGGCCTTCGCATAGTCGATCGGGACGTCCCCGTCGGCGTATTTCTTCACCTCGGCGGTCTGCTCGACGCCGCTGTAATGCGAGGCGATGACGGGGATGTGCGCAGCCTGCGCGGCGTGCACCTGCGGCACGAGGACGCGCGGATCGGTTCCGGCCAGAAGGTCGATGAGATCGACCTTCTGATTCACGGCCGTGTCCATGCCCTGCACCCATTGCGAACTTTGTCCCTGGTTCTCCCAGGTGATAAACTTGAAGCCTACTTTTTTTGCCGCCGCCGCCATGGCCTTCTCGATATTGGCGGTGAAAGGATTCGCGCTCGATACGGGAATGCTGAGGATCGTCTTGCCCTTCATGCAGGCCTGGGCGTCGAATGCGGGACCGGGAGCGACGAATACCGGCTTCGTCTTGAACGGCTCAATTTGTTTCTCGAAATACGAAAGATCGTCCGCGTGCGCCGAGCCCGCCACGGCTCCCCAGGTTGCCAAGCTCAAGGCGGCGGCGCGCCAGACCGACGAACGGTTCACCATTCCAAGTCTCCGTTAAAGAAGCCGTTGATCGAGGGCCGATCGCGATGGTGAAGCCCTGCGACGTCGCTAACGAAGCAAGCGTCATGCCGGGAGCACGCCCAGGCCCCTGATCGGAAGGCCTTTCGCGCAATAGGAAGCCGATGTCGGGGGGAGAAGATGGCAAGCTATTTGCGAGCAGAAGTGAAGATGCAGCTCCGTGTAGCGCTAACAGATTTGGGAGTGGATGCGGTTCGACACGGCGCAGGCGGAGATTTTCGTTTCCGTCGATGACGCTCGCGGCATCTGGCTTCCGGTTAGAAACAGGGCTAGTCGGACCTTCGGAGTTCTCTTCCCATGAAAGTCATTGGCGTCGATGTTGGCGGCACGTTCACCGATCTCATTTATTCCGATCTCGACACCGGCGCGATGGCCATCCACAAGGTTCCGACCACGCCGCAAGATCCCTCGAACGGAGTCATGAAGGGGATCGAGGGCCTCCTTGCGTCGGCTCAGCGCAAGCCCAACGAGATTGATCTCGTCTTCCATGCGACGACGGCCGCGACCAATGCGGTGCTCGAGGACAAAGGCGCCAAAGCTGGCATGATCACCAATGAGGGCTTTCGCGACGTCCTGCATATCGGGCGTCATCAGCGGGTCGAGCACTACTCGATCCGACAGGAGCTGCCGTGGCAGAATCGTCCTTTGATCAAACGCCGCGATCGCATGGTGGTCGGAGGACGTCTGGCGCCGCCGCACGGGGAGGAACTCGAGCCATTGGATGAAGAGCGGGTGCGCGACGCGGCGGTCGCCCTCCGCGACGCCGGGGTCGAATCCGTCGCGATCTGCTTTCTTTTCTCCTACCTCAACCCGACGCATGAGGAGCGCGCCAAGGCGATCGTCTCCGAAATTCTCCCGGAGGCCTTTGTCACCACGTCCTCCTTCATATCCCCGCAGTTTCGGGAGTTCGAACGATTCACGACGGCTGCGTTGGCGGCCTTCATCGGGCCGAAGGTCCGGACGTATATCACCCACCTCGACCGGTCGCTCAAAAGCGCAGGGCTTGTGGCCGATCTCAGGATCATGGCGTCGAACGGGGGCGTGGCGACCGCGAGCATGGTGTCGGAGAAGCCGACGCTGACGCTGCTTTCCGGGTTGGCGGCCGGCGTGCTCGCCGGGGCCTGGATCGGCGGGCTCGCCGAGCGAAGGAAGCTCATCACCTTCGACATCGGCGGCACGAGCGCGGACATTGGGATCATCGTCGACGGACGGCTGGCGGAGACGGACGCGCGTTCGACGTCGATCGCCGGCTTTCCGCTGCTGACCCCCATGATTGACATCCACACCATCGGCGCGGGCGGCGGCTCTATCGCTTACATCGACCACGGCGGAGCGTTTCGAGTTGGGCCGCGCAGCGCGGGCGCAGCGCCCGGACCCGCGGCTTATGGGATGGGCGGCGAAGAGCCGACCGTGACAGACGCCAATCTGGTTCTCGGTCGGCTCGATGCGGACGACTTCCTCGGCGGCGGCATGAAGCTCGACGCGGAAGCGGCGCGCCGGGCCGTGAGCGGGCTTGCGACCAAGCTCGGGCTCGGCCTCAGCGAGGCGGCGGAGGGAATCATCACCGTCATCAACGCCAATATGGCGAACGCCATCCGCTCCCGTACGATCCAGAAGGGCATCGACCCGCGCGGCTTCTCGCTTGTGGCCTTCGGCGGCGCGGGTCCGCTGCAGGGCGCCGAGGTCGCCGCCATTCTCGGCATTCCCGAGGTGATCGCGCCCCCCTACCCCGGCATCACCTCCGCCATGGGACTCCTCACGACCGATTTCAAATATGACGCCATCCAGACCGAATTTCAGGTCAGCGGCGCGATCGACCTCAAGAAGCTCAACAAGAGCCTCGCTGATATGCAAGCTGGCCTCGCGACGCAGTTCGCGGCGGACCACATTCCGCTTTCCGAAGTCACCTTCTCCCGCGCGGGCGACCTTCGCTATGTCGGTCAAGGTTACGAGCTGCGTGTTCCTTTGCCGGACGGCGAGATCACCGAGGAAACGCTGCCGCAGACGTGGAAGGCGTTCCACGCGGCGCATGCCGCCGAATATGGACGCGCGTTCGAGGCGAGCCCGATCGAAATCGTGAACGTGCGGGTGAGCGGCGTCGGCCGCGTCCCGAAGCTGCGTGCGATGAACGCGCCCAAAGGCGGTTCGCTCGAAAAAGCGAAGGCGCGCGTGAGTCCCTGCTTGTTTCGGGTGGGTAGTGCGCTCAAGAGCTTCGACACGCCCTTCTACAGGCGCAGCGACCTCCCATTGGAAGAGACCTTCCCCGGTCCCGCCGTGATCTTGCAAACCGACAGCACCACGCTCGTTCCGCCGGCCGCAACCGCCCGCGTCGACTGGACCGGGAATATCATCATCACGCTCGGAGGCCCGCAATGACGGTTCATTCCGCGGTCGCCCCGGAAGGCCAGCCTGCGACACGCGTCAATCCGGTGACGGCGGCCGTCATCCATGGCGCACTCGAAAACATTGCGATCGAGATGGGCCACAAGCTCATGCGCATGGCCTATTCGAGCATCATCCGCGAGTCCGAGGATTTCGGCGCCGCATTGACTGACGCCGAAGGAGGCCAGCTTTGCGAGTGCAAGATGAGCACCCCGCTCCAGTCCGGTCCGATTCCCGGATATATCCGAGGGATTCGAAAGGAGCTCAAGAAACGTGGCGAGACGATCGGCCCCGGCGACGTGATCATGCACAACGACCCTTACGGGGGCGCCTCGCACGGACCGGACGTCGCCTTTTGCGTGCCGGTCTTTTTTGACGGTCAGTTGATCGGCTTCTCGGTCACGACCGCCCATCATTTGGACATCGGCGCCTCGACTCCAGGCAGCGCGGGCATTGTCAGCGCCGTCGACGCCTATGCCGAAGGCCTTCAGTTCAAGGCGATCAAGATCGTCGAGGACGGCCGGCCAAACCGAGCGGTCTGGCAGCTCTTGCGCGACAATATTCGTGCGCCTGACCTCGTCGTCGGCGACATGGAGGCGCAGATCAAGGCGGCGGAGATCGGCGCCGAGCGGTTTCTCGCGCTCGTGCGGCAATACGGGCTCGAGACAATTATGCTCGCCTACCAGGATATCATGGATTATTCCGAGCGCCTGATGCGAAAGGCGATCGGCGCGTTGCCAGACGGCGACTATGCGGCCGAGACGACAATCGACGGCTTCCTGGACGACGATGAGGCAAAACGCCGCGATCTCAAGATCAAGGCGACGCTGAAGGTGCGCGGGGATGAGATGACCGTCGATCTGACGGGCACCGCGCCGCAGGTCGACGATCGGCCGATCAATATGCCGCTCGAAGGCACGGTCGATTGCGCGATCTGGCTCACGCTCCGGTCCATCCTTCTCGACAGCGCGGTTTACGGGAACGTGCCGCAGAACATGGGCCTGACGCGACCGATCCACATTGTCGCGCCGAAGGGGACCCTCGCAAACCCCACCTTCCCGGCGCCGGTCATCGCGCGCTTCTGTCCCGGCAACGCGCTTGCCGACACCGTCATGAAGGCGCTTGCGCAATGCGTGCCCGGACAGGTGAGCGCCGGCATCGGCAACCTGCGCTGCGTCGCGTTCACCGGCCTGCATGAGGGCCGGCACTGGGTGCAGATGGAAATTCTCGAAGGGAGCTACGGCGGCAGAGAAGGCATGGACGGCATGGACGCTGTCGACACCCTTTACGCCAACACCCGCAACAACCCGATCGAGGACATCGAGTTGCATCTGCCGCTGCGCGTCAACCGCTACGAGTTGCGTGATCAGGCTCCGGCGAAAGGCAAGTGGCGCGGCGGCATCGGCTCCATCCGCGAGTTCGCCTTTCTGTCGGACGGCGCGTTCTCGGTCGAGGGCGAAGGGCACAAATATCGCCCGTGGGGATTCGCCGGCGGCGAGGATGGCTCGACCGCCTCCTTGTCCGTACTCCCCGCGACCGGTGGCGAAACCACTCTCCCGTCCAAGGTTCCCTATCGAGGAGCGAACTGCGGCGACCGGCTTGCAGCGATCGGACCGAACGGCGGCGGCTACGGAAATCCGTTCGAACGGGAGCCCGAGGCGGTGCTCAGCGACATGCTCGACGGCTATATCTCGGTAGAGCAGGCAGAAGCGGACTACGGCGTCGTCATCCGAGGAAAGGCGGTGGACGCGGCGGCGACCAACGCGCTTAGGGCAAGCGCAGCTGCGACGAAATAGCGACGGACGGCCTCCTTGCGCGCATTCATCATCGACGCTCCCGGCGTCGAAAACAATTTGAGGATAGGCGAGGCCCCGCAACCGATTCCGGGTCCCGGAGAGGCCCTGATCGACGTCGCCTATTGCGGCTGCAATTTCGCCGATACGATGATCGTCAGCGGAACCTATCCTCACCCGAAGGGCTACCCGATTGTTGGCGGCCTCGAAGTCTCCGGGCGGATCGCAGCGCTCGGACCGGGCGTCAGTCGGCGCGAAGGTCGGCGACCGCGTCGCGGCCTTCCTGGAAGAGGCGGGCGGCTTCGCCGATCAGTGCGTGGCGCGGGTCGAGCGGCTGATCCCGATCCCGGAGGACATGGGGCTCGACGTTGCGGCGGCCTTTCCCATCCAGGGGCTCACCGCATGGCATCTCCTGCATAATGTGAGCGCAACCAAGCCGGGCGACGTCATTCTCATCCACGCCATCGGCGGTGGCGTGGGCCTGTTCGCAACCCAACTCGCCGTGCGCGCCGGCGCGACCGTGATCGGAACCGTGGGCACGAAGGGCAAGGAGGCCCGCGCGCTTGTCTATGGCGCGACCAAGGTCGTCAACCGGGAGGACGAAGATTTCGTTCAAGCCGTGACAAGCTTCACTAAAGGCAAAGGCGTCGACAAGGTGCTGGACTCGACCGGCGCCAGCATCCTCGACCGCAGTTTCTCGGTGATCCGCAAGCTTGGTCACGTCGTGAGTTTCGGCGAGGCCGAGGGCCGGCCGTTCCCCAATCTGTGGGAAAGGCTGGTGACGAAGTCGCTCACCTTCACCCGCTTTCACCTTGGCCACGCCGACTTTGCTTCCGCAACCTGGCGCCAATCGATCGACGCGGTCGTTGGCGGGATTATGGACGGGAGCCTCAAAGTCCCGCTTGAAGAGACCTTCCCGTTTGACGAGGCGGGCGCCATGCTGGATCGCTTGGCCTCGCGCCAGGTCGCGGGCAAGCTCATCCTCGCTGTCAACCCGAGTTGAGCCAGCGCCTATGCCTCAGATCAACAGCGGCCGGTTGCTCGCTGACCTCCGTCGGCTCGCCGAGTTCGGCGCTTACAAGAGCGGCGTGCACCGGCCGACGTTTTCGCCGACAGGATATCGAGGCGCGTCGCTGGGCCGCCGGACGTTTCATGGAGGCCGGGCTTAATGCGTCGATCGATGGAATCGGCAACGTGTTCGGCCGCTCGCGCGTGACAGGGCCCAGGCTCTTGATCGGCTCGCACACCGAATCCCAGAACCATGCAGGCTGGCTCGATGGCGCGCTCGGCGTCATTTACGGATTGGAAGTCGCGCGCGCGTTCAGCGAAGATCCCCGCACGGCCGGCGCCGCGATCGACGTCGCCTCATGGGCGGACGAGGAAGGGCACTTCGGCTCCTTCCTTGGAAGCCGCTCCTTCATCGGCGACGTCACGGACGAAGAGATCGACAAAGCCCACGACCGCAATCACGGAACGCCTTTGCGCGAGGCCCTGGCGAACGCAGGCCTTGCGGGGCGGAAGCGCGAGACGATCGTGGCCTCGGATTATATCGGCTATCTCGAAGCGCACATCGAACAAGGCGACACGCTCGACGAGTCGGGACTGCGCCTCGGCGTGGTCACAGGCATTGTCGGCATCCGCCTATATCGCATCATCTTCGTCGGAGAGGCCAATCACGCGGGCACGACGCGCATGGTTCAGCGCAAGGACGCCGGCGCAGCACTCGTCAAACTGTCCGCGGCGATCGCGGACCGTTTCCCGCAAGTTTCCGGACCCCGCAGCGTGTGGACCACGGGCGCGATCCGCCTCGAGCCTGGCCAGCCCAGCATCGTTCCCGGACGCGCCGAGATGTTGTTCCAGGTGCGCGACATCGAGTCCGCGCAATTGCAGCGCTTCGAGGACGTGCTCCTTGCCCTCGTCGCCGAAGCCAATTCAGCGGGCCCCTGCGCGGTCACGGTGGAGACCGTTTCGACAGTGAGCCCCGTGCTCATGTCACAGGCGTTCCAAGATGCGTTGAGCCGCGCGGCTGAAAAGCATGCGCCGGGCGCCTTCATCTCGATGCCGAGCGGCGCCGGGCACGATGCGCAGATCCTGGCGCGAAAGCTTCCTGCGGCGATGTTGTTCGTGCCCAGCATCAAAGGCGTGAGCCACCACTGGACAGAGGATACAAGCGAGGCAGACATCGTTCTCGGCTGCCAAGCTCTCGCCGATGCGGCGGAGGAGATTGCGCTTCACAGGGCTTAACCGGGACCGCCCAAAAGCGCGCCGCGCACAAGTTTACGCGACTCAATGATTTCCGCGGCTTAGGTGCGCTTTTGCGCGCGGCCGCACGGCCTCTAGCGCAATTGCATTTGCCTCGAACCACGATCGTCATTGCGAGCCATAGGGCGTCGAGAGCACGCCCGTCCTTCCGGACGGGGCTACGGCGAAGCAATCCATGGGAACGCAGTGCGCCCCGCAACTCCTGGATCGCCGCGTCGCCGCGCTCCTCGCGATGACGGAAAACCAGCGTCTATCCCTTGCAAGCTCAGCCGCTCGCCTTGAGCCCTTACGGTAACCCGCCCGCCAGACGCGAGCCCCGGCGGTCAGCCCCCTTCCGCCGCCGTCAACACCGCCATTGCGGCGTCGACGCCGCCGTTCCCGATCGGCACGCCGGCGAGCTTCAGTCCCATCTCCACTCCGGATATGGCGCCGAGCAGCGTGAGGTCGTTGATGTCGCCGAGATGGCCGATGCGAAAAACCCGGTCCTTGAGAATCCCGAGACCGTTGCCGAGGCTCATGTTGAACCGCCGCAAGATCAGCGCGCGCAGCGCGTCGGCGCTATGGCCCTCCGCGAGACGAACAGCCGTCAGCGACGACGAATAGTCCGTCGGCGCAAGGCACTGCAGTTCGACGGCGCCTGTCTCGCCCCAAGCCTGCACGGCGGCTCGGGCCGCCGCGCCGTGACGATGGTGCCTCGCGAAGACGTTAGGCAAGCCCTCTTCGTCAAGCATCGTGAGCGCCTCCTGCAAGCCACGCAGATGGTTCGTGGCCGGAGTGTACGGGAAATAAAATCCGGCATTGGCCTCGAGCATCGGCCGCCAGTCCCAATAGCTGCGCGGGAGCCTCGCCGTCTTCGAGGCTTCCAACGCGCGGGCGCTGACCGCGTTGAAGGAGAGTCCCGGCGGGAGCATCAGCCCCTTCTGGCTTCCGGCGACCGTGACGTCCACGCCCCACTCGTCGTGGCGATAGTCGATCGAAGCAAGGGACGAGATCGTGTCGACGAGCAGCAGCGCGGGATGTCCCGCCGCGTCGATCGCTCTCCGAACAGCGGCGACAGGACTGACGCACCCGGTCGAGGTCTCGTTATGGACGACGCAGACGGCGCGGATCCGGCCGCCTTTGTCGGCTTTCAGCGCGGCCTCGATGGCGGCAGGGTCGGCGCCGCGTCGCCAGTCGGTCTCCAGAAGGATCGGCTCCAGTCCAAGGCGCTTCGCCATCTCGCTCCACAGCGATGCGAACCAGCCCGTGCGCGCCATCACCACAGCGTCGCCCGGCGAGAGCGTGTTGACGAGCGCCGCTTCCCACGCGCCGGTGCCGGAAGCGGGAAAGACGACCACAGGGTCGTTCGTCTGGAAGACGCGCTTGAGACCAGTCAGGACCGAACGTCCGAGCCCGGCGAAGTCGGGGCCGCGATGGTCGATCGTCGGTTCCGAGATCGCGCGCAAGACCCGGCCCGGCACATCCGTCGGGCCCGGGATTTGCAGGAAGTGGCGGCCTGGGGAGCGCGTATTCATGGCGCCGCCTCGAACTGCGGAAACGCCAGAGGAGGGATGGCGCCCGAGACCTCGCGAGCGAAAGCGAGAAGCTGTTCGTCTGCGCCGAAGGCGGCGGCGAGATGCGCGCCGATCGGCAAGCCGGATCGCGATACGCCAATCGGAAGATTGACCGCCGGGACGCCCGCGATATTCACCCAGCCGGTGAAAATCGCATGGTCGCGCGGACCGGCCGGCTTGCCGTCGATACGATCCGGATAGGGCTTGTCGGCGACCCATGGCAAAGCCGCGGCCGTCGGCGTCAGGACCAAATCGACGCCTTCGAACAGTTCGGCGACAAGCCGGCGGATCGCGGACACCGCCTCCAGCGCGCCCAAATAATCTGCGCCTGACACTTTCCTTCCATCCTCCGCCATTGCGCGCGCCGAGGCCCCGGCAACCTTCTCATAAGCCGGATTTTCAGCCATGAGCCACGCCACGCCCGCGCGCGAGACAACATGCCAGACACGCGCCGCGATCTCCAGATCGAAGAAAACTTCGCCCTCGCGAACGTCATGTCCCATCGAGGAGAGCTGGCGGCCGAACGCCTCGACTTGGGAGGCGACCTCAGGGTCGACAGGCGCGGCGCCGAAACGCGGGACATAGAGGATGCGCGCCGCCTTGTTCCGCCAACTCGGCGCAGGCACAGTGGACGAGCGCCAATCGCGCGGATCGTGTCCGCGCAAGACCGTGTCCAGCAGGAGCGTGTCCTCGACTGTGCGCGCGAGCGATCCGATGGTTTCAAAGTCGGTGAGGATCGCAGGCAACCCGTCAGCGCGCGGCCAACGGCCGATCGATGGCTTGTAGCCGACAAGGCCCGTATGGCAGGCGGGGCGTCTGATCGAGCCGCCTCCGTCCGTGCCGATTGCAGCGGGGACAAAGCCCGCCGCAACGCTCGCCGCCGCTCCGCCGCTCGAGCCTCCGGGCGTGAGGTTCGTGTTCCATGGATTGCGCGTGACGCCGAACAGGTCGTTGCGCGTATAGCCCTCGAGCGTGAACTCCGGCACGTTCGTCTTGCCGATGACGATCATTCCCGCCCGCCTGAGCCGCGCTATGGGCAGTTCGTCCTTCGCAGGCCGATAGTCCTGGAGCGCGCGGCTTCCCCATGTTGTCGGAAAGCCGGCTACATGGAGATTGTCCTTGACCGAGATCGGAATTCCGTCGAGCCGGGAATGAGCATGGCCGCGCGAGCGGCGCTCATCGCTTTCCTTCGCGGCGGCGAGCGCGCCGGAGCGATCAAGGGCGACGAAGCTATTCAGACGGGAATCGAAGGTCTCGATGCGCTGAAACGCGCGCTCGACGAGCCCTACGGACGTCGCTTGGCCGTTCTCAAGTTCGGCCGCGAGGCCCTCAAGCGTCTCCGCCAAATCTTACCTCATTGATCCCACGGAAGCGGCTGTCCGATCGCGGCCGGCATCCGTGACGCGCGCCCGAGAAGCGCGAGCACGAGGAGCGCGATCAAGTAGGGCGCCATTTGTACGACATAGGAGCTGACCGGCAAGCCAAAGCTTTGCATGCGCAATTCGAAGGCCTCCGCCGCGCCGAAGGCGAGACAGGCGATCGCCGCGCCAAACGGATTCCAGCGCGCGACGATCAGCGACGCGAGAGCGAGATATCCGCGCCCACCAGTCATGCCGTCGGTGAAGGTTCCGACCTGTTGCAAGGAGAGCACCGCGCCGCCGACGCCAGCGACTGCGCCGCAGGCCACGACCGCCAGCATACGCACGCGAAACGGCTCGGCTCCAGAAGCCAAAACGGTCTCGGGACTTTCGCCGGTCGCGCGCAGCGTCAAGCCGGCCTGCGTCCTGCCTAGAAACAACGCGAGGGCGACGCAGCCGATGATCGCGAGATAGGTGAGCGGCGGCAGCGCAAACAGAAGCGGCCCGACAACCGGAATATCGGCCAGGCCCGGAATCGGCCATGGCGGAAGCGGCGTCAGGTGAATGGCGATGGGACGGCCGCCGCCAGAGAGCACGCGCATGAGATAACTGGTCAGCCCGGCCGCAAGAATATTCGCCGTGAGGCCGGTGACCATGTTGTCCGCTCGATAGGCCACGGTGACAATCGCCACGACGAGCCCGATCGCCGCCCCGCAGAGAATCGCAAGCGCGACGCCGACCAGCGCGCTGCCGCTCGCCCAGGCGCCGATCGCGCCGCCAAACGCGCCCATGAGCATCATGCCTTCGAGCCCGACGGCAAAGACGCCCGCGCGCTCGGAAAGGATGCCGCCCAACGCGGCAAGCATGAGCGGCGTCGCGATGCGGATGGCGGCTTCCAGGAACTCGATCACGCCCGTCTCACCGTCGCAGCGAGGATGAACAGCATGGTCAGGCCTTCGATCACCACGACAAGGGCGGAGGGAACGCCGATCTGCCGCTGCATGGAGAGCGAGCCAGCCTCGAGCAGGCCGACGAACAGCGCAGCCGGCGCGACCGCCAATGGCTCGACGGCGCCGAGCAGCGCCACCGTCACGGCCTTGAACCCGAAGCCGAGCGAGAAGCCTTCGATGAGCCGATGATGGATGCCAAGAACCTCGACGCCGCCGGCGAGCCCGGCGAGCGCGCCAGACAAGAGCATGGCCGCCCAGGTGAGGCCTCGACATCGAGAATCCCGCGTAGGCCGCGGCGCGGCGGGATCGTCCGGCGACGCGGATGGCGAAGCCGAATGGCGTTCGCCATAGGATCATTGAGAGCGCCGCCGCCGCGACGAGGGCGATCAGGAATCCGATATGAGCGTCGAGGCTCGGCAGCTTCCAGAGCCATGCGCTCCGCGGCATGATTGGCGACTGCAGGAACCCGGCGCCCGTCTGGCCGAGCGGGCCCGCCAGCGCCTGCTGGACAAGCAGCGCGCCGACGAAATTCAGGAGGAGCGTGACGAGCACCTCGTGGACCCGGCGCCCGAGATGGATGGCCGTTGCGATCGCCGACCACAACGCGCCGAACGCCGCTGCTCCGATCAATGACGCGGGCGCGATGAACCAGGACGCATAAGCGGGCCAATGAAGCGCGACCGCCGCGGCGCCCAGCCCGCCAAGCGCGATCTGACCTTCGGCGCCGATGTTGATGACGCCCGCGCGGAAGCAGAACGCCACTCCTGTCCCCGCCAACAGATAGGGCGTCGCCCGATTGAGCGCGACGCCCAACTGATGCGGCGAGCCGACGGCGCCCATCGCAATGGCGGCAAAAGCGGCAAGCGGATTGTGTCCCGAGAGAGCGACCAACGCCGCCGATGAGATAAGCGAGAGGACGACCGCCACGACAATGCGCAGCCCAATCTCCTCCGCTGCGATAAACCGGAGCGAAGCAAAGCGCGGTGTGGCAGTCCGCAAGTTCGGCGGCGCGGCTTCTGTCATGCCGCCCGGCCGGACATCCAAAGGCCGATCTGCGCAAGATCGACCGCTTCGCGCTTCATGATCCCAAGGAACTGACCGTCCGCCATCACCGCGACGCGATCGGAGACGTCGAGCACCTCCTCCAGCTCGGAAGAGACGTAGAGGATCGCTGCGCCTGCCTCCCGAAGGGCGAGCGTCTGTTCGATAACGAAGCGGGTCGCGCCGGGATCGAGACCCCAGGCGGGCTGATGCGCGATGAGCGCCGCTGGCTTCCTGTCGAGCTCTCGCGCAACGACGATCTTTTGCTGGTTGCCGCCAGACAGCCGCGCCGCCCTCGTTTCCGGCGACGGCGCGCGGATGTCGTAAGCGCGCATGAGCGCGTTCGCTTGTGTGTTGAGACCCGTAGACGAAAGAAAAGCGCCGGACGCGAAGGGCGGCCGGCGGCTGTCGCGCAGCATCAGGTTCTCGGCGACCGACATGGACTTCACCAGCGCCGTTTGACCGCGGTCCGCCGGCATATAGGCGAGGCCGGCGTCGACGCGTTCGCTGACCGAGGCCCGCGCGAGTTCGCGGCCGTCGAGCCGGATCGAGCCTGCGCTTGCAGGTCGTAACCCTGCGAGGGTCTCGACAAGTTCGAGTTGACCATTGCCGTCGACGCCAGCGACGCCGAGGACCTCTCCCGCTCGCACATCGAACGACAGCGGACCCATGCCCCGGCCGGCGAGGCGATCGACCGATAGCCGTATCGCGCCCTGCCCTGTCGTACGCGGCCCATGCGGCGTCGTGACGTCGCGACCGACCATCATCGTCGCGAGTTCGGCGCGCGTGACGTGGCCGACACGCGCGCTTCCGGAGACGCGTCCCAGCCGCAAAACGACGACGCGATCGCAGACATCCAGGACTTCCGGCAGCTTGTGGGTGATGAAGACAATGCCTTTGCCTTCGGCCCGAAGTCGCCGGAGGATCGACAGCAGCTCGGAGACTTCGCTCGGCGCGAGATTGGAGGTCGGCTCATCGAGGATCAACAGACGCGCGTCGCGGAGCACCGCCTTGAGGATCTCGACCCGCTGCCGGCGTCCGAGCGGCAGGTCCGCGACAAGCGCGTCCGGATCAAGGCCGAGGCGATAGCGAAGGCTCTCCTCTCGCACCCGCCGGGACATTTCGCTCCGGCGCAGGATGCGGCCAGCCTCAGGCCAGCCGAGCATGACGTTCTCGACCACCGTCATCGCGTCCACCAGCATGAAATGCTGATGGATCATCGCGACGCCGCGGGCCATTGCATCCGCTGGCCGGTGTCTCAAAAGCTTTTGCCCATGAAGGACGATCGACCCGGCGTCGGGCGCGATGAGGCCGAACAGCACCTTCATCAGCGTACTCTTGCCCGAGCCGTTCTCGCCCAAAAGGCCGAGGATTTCCCCTGCGTTGAGATCGAGATCGACGCCGTCGACCGCCCGCACGGCGCCAAAGCTGCGAGCGATCCCGCGCATTTCGAGAAGCTCGCTCATCGGCATCAAGTCCGACCCGACGGCGGCTCGTCCCTTTCGGACGGGCGGCGCAACATCACGGAGATCCGGCGTCAACCGCCGCTGCGCGCGTCGTGCTCCGTCGGCGCAATCTTCAGCGACCCCGTCTTGAACTCAGCCGCCATGTCGTCGAGCTCCTTGACGACCGCTGCGGGCACGATCGGATTGAACGGCTTCCCGGGCTCGTATTGCAGCGAGGCGCCAGTGACGGGCGCCGTGTCGTAGCCATATTGCACGAAGGTTCCGAAGAGCTTGCCCGACTTCACTTGATCGGCGGTCGAGCCAAACATCGCTGGCCAGTCCTCAACGATGTTGGTCAGCACGAGTGCAGGCGCGATCTTGGTCTGGTCCGGCCCGCGTCCGGTCGCATAGACGTTCTTCTCCTTCGCCGCCTGAACGAGCCCCGCCTCAGCTGCGTTCAGTTTGCCGGTGATGACGTCCGCGCCGCCGGCGATCAACGAAAGCGCGGCTTCCTTCGCCTCCGCGGCGTCTTCCATATCCTTGATGTAAAGGATCGTGACTTTGGCGCCCGCCTTCTCCGCACAGATCCGAAATCCGCCCGCCTGCGCGGTGATGTTGGGAACGCCCTGCAATCCGTACACGCCTCCGACCTTGCCGGTTTTGCTCATCCGGGCCGCGAGATGACCGAGCTGGCAGCCAAATTGCGCGTTGTTCCAGTCGATCGACATGACGTTCGGCGGCTTGCCCTCGTTGCCGCTGACCGCAATGAACTGCGTCTTGGGGAAATCGGGGGCGACCTGCTCCATCGCCGAGACGAAGCGGCCGGAGTGCCCCATGACGATTTCGTAGCCCTGGTTGGCGTAGTCGCGCAGGGCTTCAGCTTCATCGGCGTCGGCGACGTTTTCCGAAAATGCCGTCTTGAAACCATGCGGCTCCAGGCTCTTCACGATCGAATAGCCGAGCGCGTTCCAGCTTTGATCATTCGCGCTTCCTGGCAGCAGAATCGCCGCCTTGTCCTCCGCGTGAGCGGCGGAGGCGCCGATCAGGCCAGCGGCCAGCGATAGGGCTGCGAGGGATGCAGCGCGGCGCAGCAGGGGTGAAGTCTCCATGGAACGAACCTCTCCTTTTACTCAAGCGTCCAGCCCTTGCGGGGACCGGTCGTCTTGCGGGACATCCGCATGCAATAGCCGCGCCATTCGTGGGTTAGACGCGGACGATCGCGGCGATCGGCGCCTCCCCCGGCTTGCACTGGTGTTCGGTCCCGCCCGACACGAAGATCGCCGCGTCTCCGGTCACCGATGTAATGACCGCGCCGAGCGCGGCGCGCGCGTGGCGCTCGTAATTGATGTCCGCGTCGGACAGCATCGTTGTGCGGCGTCCGCGCAGCATGCCGTTCGGAGGCGCCTCAGCCTTGGCGAAAATCGCGATGATGCGTTCGGGCTCGACCTTAGCCTTAGGGTCTCCGATCGCGGCGCGCGCCGCGGCGCGCACCGCATCGGCGTCGACGACGTCGGAGAGAATGGCGTGGCCAATCCGCAGATCTCCGCCGGCCATCTCCGAATTGCCAAACAGGAGGACCTCGCAATTCTTGAGTTCCCCGCCGGCGGAGGTGTTTGCGACGGAGGAGAAGAGGTCCATTCGCTGTGCGATGACAGCGTCGCTCAGTTCGGACTCTTTGATTTCCCCGAGCCCGAGCGCAACGCCGAGCGCGGTTGCGCCCCGGGCGAAAGCCTTCGAGCCGTTCGGGTCGCGCGTCACGAGTTTGGCGCCCCGCCGGTCGGCGTCGGCAATCGCGGCGGGCGTGAGCAGCGGGCCTTTGACCTGGACGTAGTGCACGTCCTTCGGGTCCGAGATTGCAGCCTCTTTCTGCGCACGGCTGACAGCGGCGGCGACTTCACGAACCTCTGCCAACGTCCCGACCTCCTCCGGCGCAAGATCGCGGGTCACGGCCACGCCAAAGGCGAGCCGCTTTCCGTGAGCCTTCTCGGAAGCCGCGCGGGTGAACAACGTCGCATGCGGGCTCAGCACGCCCTCGGTCCCGCCGGACCAGACGAAAGCAACGCGCTTCAGGACCTCTTCCGGAGAGACGCCAAGGCGCTTGGCGAGAGCAATCGCATAGGACAGCGTGGCGAAGCCGCGCGTGAAGTCATTGGCGCCGCCATTGCCCTCGGTCTTGCCGATCAAAGCGACGATTTCGGCGGGATTGATCTCTCCCTGGTCGATCAGACGTTCCATGGCGGAAACGTCGTTGGGGCTGTTCATCGGAAGCTTGTGGACGCCAACCTTCATCGAGCCAAATCCTTATCCTGGCGCGTGGCCTTAAGTCTCGCATCCTTCGCCTCAACGAGCCCTTTTTTGCGGCGAAGAGTCTGGACCGGACGGCGCAGCATCAGCCTCATCTGGTCGAGGCTCGAGTGCGGCGACGATGGAGCGGGCGGTGCCGAGATCATGCTGGCGCATGATCTCGCCCGCGCGGCGCGAGTCTCGCTTCGCCAAGGCGGCCATGATCTGGTTGTGCTCCCCCATCGCCTCCATCCAGCGGGCGTGCGACGCAAGCGCGGCGTAGCGGGCTCGCCGCGCCCGCGACATCAACGACGCGTGGATGGCCTGCAGCGTCGCGTTCTTTGACGCTTCGACAATGGCGAGATGAATTTCATGGTTGAGCTTGAAGTACGGCTGTCGTTCGCCCGCTGCGTGATGCCGCGCCATGCGTTTGTGGGCGCGCTGAAGCTTGTCGAGGTCGCGTTCACTCATGCGTTCTGCGGCCAGTTCGCACGCATGGCGCTCGATTCCCGCGATCGTCTCAAACAGATCGAGAATGTCCTCGCTCGACAGTTCGCTGACGCGAGCCCCACGGCCAGGCAGGAGATCGACAAGCCCTTCGGTCGCGAGCAGCTTGGTCGCTTCGCGAATGGGCGTGCGTGAAACCTGCAGAATTTTCGCAAGGTTGGCGTCGTGGAGCCGCTCTCCGGATGCGAGCTCCCCTTCGACGATCATGTCCCGCAAACGCTCGACCACAGTTTCATGAAGCGGTTTTGGCCGGACGATCGCGGCGAAGGCCCGCCGCTCCGGCTGGGGGATTGGGGCCCCGGCGCCGCGCTCATTCATGGTCGCCGTCCGTGTTGCGGTCGCGGTTCTGACGGCATGGACCGGCGCCTAGCAAGTCGGCATTTTTGCATTTTGCATGCAAAACTAGACGCAAAAATCAGCAGGGTCGTCAAGAGAGGATCAGCTTCTTCGCGAAGGATTGCGGTTGGCACAGCCATTGCAAAGCAGGCGCCAATGGCCGGGGCGCTTGACCCGGCGCTGCAATCCCCGCGCTTGAAGCCCGTGCGGCTGCGGCGTTGCGCAATGAACAGTGCGACAGGAGATTAAACCATGCGCCCGTGGACCTATTTGCAACTGACTTTCGGCCAACTCGGGCTCGCGGCGCTGCTCACCTGGGGCGCGGCGGCCGCAGAGGCCTCGGATCGCTTTGCCCCCACGCCGCCTGAGCCGGGCACGGACATTCCCGCCGCCACCATCAAATTCGGCATGCGTCCTTACGCCGACAACACCTTCTACATCATCGGGATGAAGAAGGGCTGGTTCCAGGACGTCGGCATCACCTTCGATCCCGCGCCGTATGGCCTGAAGGTGAACGACTCCAATGTGACGACGCTGCTGCTCAATGGGCAACTCGACATCATCTCGGAGTTTTGTCCGCTGATGCTGCCGACCTACAAGGACGCCAACAAGCTCAAGTGCATCGCCTTCACCGACAATTTTCTGGCGAACGCCATCCTCGCCAACCCGGCGCTCAAGCTGAAGACCTTCAAAGACTATGTCGGCGAGGGCAAGACCTTTGACGAAGCGCTGAAGGCGGCGCTCGCGCCGATGAAAGGCAAGACGCTGGTCGGCGCGCCGGAGCTCAGCGACCGAGCGTTCGAAGAATACGTCAATCAAGACGGGCGACGCGGGGTTCAAGCTTCAGGTGCTCGACGACGCAAAGTCGCTCGTGCTGGCCAAGGCGGGACGGGAGGACTTCGTCAATCCCGAGGGCGCGCCGATCGTCTACACGCTGCGCCAGGCGGGCTGGACCAATCTCGTCGACATCGATGATCTCATCAAGCACGGGCCCGGCGGCGTCGATTCGCCGATCGAGCCATTGATCGGAATCGTGGGCATTGGCGGCAACTCCGACTATCTCAACAGCCATCAGAACACCGTTCTGCGCTTTCTGTCGGTCGTCTGGCGCATCATTGACGCCACGAAGAAAGACCCGTCGCTCTACGACCTGCAGGCCCCCTATCTGAACTCGATGGCGGGCACCAGCTTGGACGGCAAAGGCGTCGCCGACACGGTCGCGATCCTTCATCCCTTCACGACGTTCGACAACAACAAGCAATATTACGACGACAAGCAGAGCACGACCTACTACGCCAACGTCTGGACGGCGGTGATCAAGAACTTCGAAGAGCACAACATCATTCCCGCCGGCAAGGTTACCGCCGACGACGTCGTCTGGGGCGGCCCGATCTGGCATCAGATGGTGGACTATCGGACGAAGACCGATGAGATCCTGAAGAAGCTCTCAGGCGCGACTCTGTCGCCAGACAAGCAGAAACTCGTCGATCAGGCGAAGACCTTCTACGCCGACTACGACTTCCTCGACGCTTACCGGCTCGCGCTGGCCGCTTCGAGCTGATGGAGCGGTTGCGGTGATCGGACACGTCGAGGCCGTGGCGACGCCGCCCAGCCGAAGCGAAGCCCGGTCCTCGCATGACCTGCTCCGGGCCGTCTCGAAGGCGCTCGCCGCGCTCGATCCGTTCCGGCTCGCTGGAGCGGTTTTGTTCATAGCGCTTTGGGAACTGGCGTCGCTTGTCGTTTCGCCGATCATCCTGCCGGGGCCGCTCTCGGTGCTCGGCCGCGCGGCGACGGATTTCTGGTCCGCGCCTGCGCTCTCCTACTACGGCGTCGAGGACCCGAGCCTCGCCGGGAATTTGGCCTATACGGCGGAGAATGTCGCGATCGCCGCCTTGATCGGCGCCGTCATCGGCGTGACACTCGGCCTCTTGTCGGCCCGTGTCTGGTTCGTGCGCGCGGCGATGGACCCCATCATGATGACGGCCGGCACAGTGCCGATCCTCATCGCCGCGCCGTTCCTCTTGATCTGGTTCGGCGTCGGGAGGGCGAGTGCGGTCAGTCTGGTCGCGTTCTACATTGTCGTCATCCTCTACGTCTCCGCCCAGCGCGCGGCTCTGAACCTCGACCCGATCTATGAGAACTATGCGCTCACGCTCGGCAGCCGTCGCGGGCGGATGCTGCGCGACATACTGATCCCGGGAACAGTACCGGAGATCCTTGGCGGTTTCCGCATCGCGCTCGCTGGCTCCTGGGGGCTCGAGGCCGTTGCGGAACTGCTCGGCTCACAATCCGGGATCGGCAAGGTGCTCGAAGTTCTTGCGGGAGCGACCGACCCGCAAGGGATTCTCGCCACGCTGCTCGTGCTCGGCTTCGCGGCTATTGTCACCGATGGTTTGGCGGCCACGTTGATCGCGCGGTTTGCAGCCTGGCGTTTCGCGGGATCTTAGTGCGGAGGACGAGATGCCGACTGAACCCGGTCGCCGAATGATTGAACTCGTTCACCTCGGCCGCAACTACACGCGCGCGGACGGCGCGCGTGTGAACGCAGTCGCCGACGTCTCGCTGATCGTGCCTGAAGGCGAATTCGTGTGCCTGATTGGCCCTTCCGGTTGCGGCAAGAGCACGCTTTTGCAGATGATCGCCGGTCTCGTCGGACCGTCGTCGGGCGCGATCGTCGTCGACGGCAAGGAGATCGACGGGCCGGGCCGCGAGCGCGGAATGGTCTTCCAGCGCGACAGCGTGTTTCCATGGATGCGCGTGATCGACAATGTCGAATATGGCCTCAAGTGTCGTGGCGTCGCCGCCGGCGCGCGCCGGGATATCGCGCGCGACTACCTCAAGCGCGTCGGCCTTTCGCATGTGGAGCGCGCCTGGCCGCGCGAGCTTTCCGGCGGCATGCTCAAGCGGGTCGCCATCGCCGCCGTGTTCGCAAACGGCGGCGAGGTCCTTCTCCTCGATGAGCCGTTCGGGGCCCTCGACTATGTGACGCGACGACAGTTGCAGGAGGTGCTCCTCGACCTTTGGGAAGAGCCGGGTCGCGCCGTTCCAACCGTGGTGTTCGTGACGCATGACGTCGACGAGGCGCTTCTGCTCGCGGACCGGATTGTCGCGATGCGAAGCGGCGCGATCGTCGACGACATTCCCGTCGAAGCCGCGCGTCCACGGAACACGGACACCCTGCTTTTGCCCGAGATGGTCGCCATCAAGCACACGCTGCTTGGACACCTCGGCCTCGCCCATGCGGCGCGCACGACGGTTAGCGAGAGAGGAGCCGCGTGACCGCCCTCTCTCGCCAGCAGCTCGTCTCGCTCTCGGTCTTCTTAGGCCTCGCGATCGTCTGGGAGATCCTCTCCTTCGTCTATACGGTCGAGGCGCAGCCGGGCGAGCCGATGGTCGCCGGATGGGGCACGCTTTTCACTCACACTCTTCTCAGCCTTTCCGACTATTGGCAGGGGGGATTCGGCGTGCCCGCGGTCGCCGACGGCGCGCCGCGTAGCTATCCCGCGGCGCTGCTCTCCATCATTTTCCATTCGCTGGCGACGCTCGCTCGGCTTGCGAGCGGGCTCATGCTCGGCGGCGTTCTCGGCCTTGCTCTCGGCCTTGCCGTTTCCTGGTCGCCGTGGAGCCGCAGACTTGTTCAACTCCCGACGCAGTTTCTGCGCGCTTTGCCGCTCCTCGCGATGGTGCCGCTGTTCCAGCTTTGGTTCGGCACCTATTTCTTTCGGACAGGTCCTGTTCGTCTCGTACGGCGTCGGCATGATCGTCTTCGCTGGCGTCGTCAACGCGGTGCGCAATGTCCCGCAGATCTATATCGATAACGCCCGGGTGCTCGGCGCCTCGCGATCCCATCTTTACCGAACGGTGATCTTGCCCGCGATCCTGCCGGCCATGCGCTCCGTCGTCTTGCTCAGTCTCGGCGCAGGCTGGGGGGCGGTTCTCGCGGCCGAATATCTGGGCGCTCAGTCGGGCCTCGGCTATATCATCGTCTACGCACAGCAGTTCGGTCTTCTGGACCGGATGTTCCTGATCGCGCTCCTGTTCATCCTCTACACGTCCGCGAGCTATTGGGCGATTGAGCGTCTGTTCACCCGCCTGCTTGCCTGGTCGCCCTCGTCGCAAGCCGCCAGCCAATGAGCGGACAGATCGCCCAGGAATCGGCGCTTTCGCTTGTCCAAGGCATGCGCGGCGGGCGCACGACCGCCGTGGCGGTCATGCGCGCCGCTCTTCAGCGGATCAAGGCGCTCGAACCGGATGTCCGGGCCTTCGCACATTTTGACGCCGCCGCCGCGCTCGCCGCAGCCGAGCGCGCCGACCAAGAGCGAGCGTCCGGCGATCCGCCGGGGCCGCTGCACGGCCTGCCGGTGGCGGTCAAGGACATCATCGACACCGCGGACTTTCCGACCGAGCATGGCGGCGAAATCTTCCTCGGCCGGCGGCCGGAGCGCGACGCGACGATCGTCAAAAGATTGCGCGCCGCCGGCGCGATCGTGATCGGCAAGACCGTCACCTCGCAATACGCGCTTTTCGTCCCGGGGCCCACGCGCAATCCGCGCGATCTCGCGCGGACGCCCGGAGGCTCGTCAAGCGGATCGGCGGCGGCGGTCGCGGCGGGCTTCGTTCCCGTCGCGCTAGGGACACAGACCAATGGCTCGGTCATTCGGCCAGCTTCCTATTGCGGAATTGTCGGGTTCAAGCCGAGCCTCGGCGTCCTGCCGCGCACAGGCGTCTTGCGGCAATCGGCGCTCATCGATCACCCCGGCGTGTTCGCGAGAAGCGTCGCCGACGCCGCGCTCGTCGTCGACACGATCGCTGGCGAGGACGTGGAAGACTCCCTGTCGCGGAACTTGCCGGCTTCGTTGCTTGACGCCGCGCTCGACCGCGGCAAGACACCGCGTCTGGCGTTCGCCTTGGGTCCGTTCGAATCGCGCGCCGAGCCGGCTGTGCGCGAAGCGCTGCGCGGCTTCCTTGCGCGCTTGCCTTCGCGGATCGACGCGATCGAGCTTGGCCCGGAATTCGCCGTAGCGGAGACGACGCTGCGCGCGCTCATGTGCGCCGGCGTCGCTGAATCGCTGGGACCCGACATTGATGCCGCCCGAATCCATGTTCCTGAGCTCGTCGTGCGGTTGGTTAAGGAAGGTCGCGCCCTATCGGCCGTGGATCTGGTCACGGCCTGGACCCGTCGCGACAGCCTTCGCAGCGAACTCATCGCGCGCATGTGGGAATACGACGCGGTGCTCACCTTTGCGTCGACCGGTCCGGCCCCGCTCGCATCCGAGGGGACGGGTGATCCCATCTTCGCGACATTGTGGACGCTGATCGGCGCGCCCGCCTATAGCCTGCCGCTGCTTCTGAGCTTCGATGGTCTGCCGATCGGCGTCCAGGCCGTCGGCGCGCCGGGTCGCGACGCCGAACTCACGTCCGCCGCCGCCTGGCTCATGCGAGCGGCCGCGGATTCCACCCCAGGGTGATCGATGCGTATCCTTATCGTCAATCCGAACACCACCGAAGAGGTCACCTCGCTTATGCTCGACGCCGGCCGCGCGGCGGCGTCGCCGGGGGTCGAGGTCCGCGCGATCACTGCCCCGAGGGGTCTGCCATACATCACGAGCCGGGCGGAGGCGCAGATCGGCGGAGCGATCGCGCTTGAGATGTTGGCGGAGGCGCGAGGCGGATGCGATGCCGCGATCCTCGCCGCCTTCGGCGATCCGGGCCTGTTCGGCGCCCGCGAGCTGTTTGACTTTCCCGTGATCGGCATATCGGAGGCCGCCATGCTGACCGCATGCATGCTCGGCGGACGATTTCTCATCGTCACCTTCGCCGACGCGCTCTCAGGTTGGTTTCGCGACTGCGTCGCTATGCACCGACTGGAAGACCGCTGCGCCGGCGTCGTTGCGCTGGACCGCGGCTTCGGCTCGTTGGAGGACGTTCGCGAGACGAATTGGGAGGCGCTGATGGCGCTCGCCAACGCCGCTGTCGCTGATCGTGACGCCGATGTCGCGATCCTGGCGGGCGCGCCATTGACCGGGCTCGCGTCTCGGGCGCGCCACCTCATTCAGGTTCCGGTCATCGACCCGATCGTCGCCGCGGTGAAGCAAGCCGAGGCGCTCGTCACGCTCGGGACGACGAAAGCCTCGCGCGGAAGCTTCAAGCGCCCTGCGCCAAAGGCTTCCTCGGGATTGTCTGCAAAACTGGCCGCGTATCTCGAGCACGCTCAATGAGCGGGAACCGAGACGTTGGCCACGTATCCTTGGGCGGGCGGCGGTACGCCGTCGAGCGCAACTTCGGCCGCACGCCTTCCGATTTTTCGCCAGCCCGCATCAGTCAGGTTGCCGTGGAATCGTCTGGGCGAGTGCATGTCCTGCGCCGCGGAGAGCCCCCTGTCATCGTGTACGAACCGGACGGCGGCTTTGTCCGATCTTATGGCGCGGGCGAAATCTTCGATTCCCACGGGATCTCGATCGACGCCCAGGATCGCGTCTGGATCGCCGATCGCGACGCCCATCAGATTGTCGTCTTCGATCTCTCAGGCCAACCGATTCTGCGCATCGGCGAGCGACATCGTCCAAATTGGGAGGCGCCTTTCAATCACCCGACCCGCGCCGCCGTGGCCCCGGACGGCGCGATCTTCGTCGCGGACGGATACGGCAATGCGCGCATCCACGAATTCTCGCCGGAGGGCGATTGGCGATCGAGCTTCGGCGAGATCGGAGTGGGCCAGCGACAATTCATGACGCCGCATTCCGTGATCGTCGATCGTCAGCAGCGGCTCCTGGTGTGCGATCGCGAGAATGACCGGGTGCAAGTTTTCAATCGCGACGGGCAATGGTTGACCGACTGGAAGGGCTTATGTCGACCGATGGACCTGTGCGAGCGTGAAGACGGAGCGGTTTTGGTCAGTGATCAGGTTCCGAGCGTCACCGCCTTCGCCCCGGACGGCGCTCGCATCGATCGGTCCCGCCCGTCCCCAAACGGGGCTCATGGGATCGCGCTCGGACGGGCGGGCGAGATTTATCTCGCCGAAATCGAACCTTCGTCGGTGACGAAACTCGCTCCCGTTTGAGCACGAAGGCGTCAGGCCGGCGGAACCGTCATTGCGAGGAGCGCAGCGACGAAGCAATCCAGGGAACGCGGGATGCCCTACGTTTCCCTGGATTGCTTCCCCCCGGACTAGATCCGGACTTGATCCGGGGGTCGCAATCGACGATCTGGTTCGAGTCAAATACAATTAGCGAACGGGGTCATGAATGGCGCCGGTGAGAAAATCCGGCCAGTCGCGCTCGAAGAACGGCTTGTCGTCAAAGCTCAAACGTCGGACCGGACGCGCCTCGCAGACGAACGCCCCGGCCTCGAGTCGCACATGAATCTGTTCTGCGCGGTCCTCGGCCCGCTCGGACACGAAACGGACGTCTTCAAGCACGCCGGTGCGGGCTTCCGGAGCCCGATCCCCGTCTGACGCGCAAATCGCTCTGGCTCCACGGCTTCCTCCGCCACGCGCGATGTAGAACGCCAGCGCCGTCAGCACCGCTTCCGACAGGAGCGCGGTCTGCCGCCACTGCAGCGCCTTCAAGGCTTCGGTCGCACTGGAATACGCGATCCCTTGCTGACGAACGGCCTCGTTCAGCGCGCGCGACGCGGCCAACGCCTGTTTCACGTCGGCCGCGTTGCAAAGCACGCCGGCGTGATCGCTCATGCGGTCCTGGACATCCTTCCGGATCGATTTGACGGTCACCGGCTGTCAGCCTTGAGGACGTCGAGGATGCGCCCGACCGCCTCGTCGATCAGTCCTCGCGCTCGGCGTGCTCGGAGCGCGCGTCTTGCGGCGCGCGGCCGCGTGCTCGGCGCAGCGTGTGCCCAGCACCTGGCCCGCGTTCAGCGCCGCACCGCCAGGTCTCGTCACGCCATGGGTGCCAGCAGCCTCACCGACCGCGTAGCATCCATCCACGCTGGTAGCGCCCCAGCCGTCGACGGCGAGGCCGCCGTTCATGTGCTGATTCAAGACCGCGAATTCGAGTGGATCGCGCGTGATGTCGTATTTGTAGCGCTTGTAAAGCTCGATCGAGAGCGGGTTCATCTTGCGAAGCCGGTCGAGCGGCTTCTTCAAGAGCGCTCCAGCCTTGCTAAGGTAGGCCCGCACGTCCGGGTCGAGCCGGTCGAGATCGAATTCGGCGTCGCCCGGAACGGAAAGCGGATTGCGGTTGAAGTCCATGAACACTTTGCGCCCCGCGCGCGTCTCCTTGATGATGGCGAGGTCGACAAGGCTCGAGCCGAAGTCGAGCATACGCGTGGCGTGGAACGGCCACTGGTAGCCCTTGCGAAACACGTTCGACGCCAGCTCCTGCGTCGTCCGGTAATAGTCGGCGAGAAAATTGCGTTCGTTCCCGCGCGGATCGCGCGAAAAAATATAGGGCATCGCCTGGACGTAGGTGCCCGAGAGGTTCCACGGGAAATTGTCGCGCGACGTGCCAATTCCGAACTGACTCTCGGTAAGGTTGACCGCTTCGAGACCCGCCTCCATCGCGAGGCCCAGCGATCCAAAGCAATGCCTCGGATAGACGCTGTCGCGATAGAGCTCTCCGGGGCCTCCAGTCGCGATGACGACCACACCGCTTGAGAAAACGACGAGCCCCATGGGATTATCGTCCGAGCGCCGCTTGGGCGACATCGCGACCACGCCTGCACAGCGAGCTGATGCGCCGGGTTGGATCAGGAGGCGGACGGCGGTCGTATGATTGAAGGTCGGGACATTGAGGCGGATCGCCTCTTTCGCCAGCACTTGCACCATCAGCCGCGAGGTGCGAGGGCCGCAGCTCGTCGCCCGGCCCACCTCGTCATGATCGGTCTGATAGCGCAGCACGCCGCCCAGGCGATCCTGCGGGATCGGCAGTCCCATGAACTGCAGCGACGATAGCGCGCGCGACGATCCCACCGCTTCGATATAGGCCGCGTCCTCGTTCATCGCGCCGCCCGCGCCGAGCGCTTCCGCCATGGCTCGGTAATCGTCGCCCTGCCCCGCGCTGTTGGCCGTATGCAAGGTCTGCTTGTCGGAACCGGAGCATGCGGACGTGCCGCCGAAGGCGCTTTGGGTCACGATGAGGACGTCGAGGTCGCGTCGCTTCATTTCGACCGCCGCCCGCAGTCCGGCCGCGCCGCTGCCGAGGACCAACGCTTCGCTTCGGAGGACGGGAATTGAGCAACCGCGCGCGACGACCGTCTCCTTCGTCGGCCTCTCTGTCGCGAGGCGCGGCATCTCGATGTCGGTCAGGGCGTCGAGGATATTTTGGGGAATCGACACGCTCAAATCTGGTCCTGAGATGGGTTGACCGGGCGGCAAAGAGCAGCTACGGTTATTAGCACGTTCCAAATTAAGCAACAAGAATGCACGGTTTGCGCGACTCTAATGGGATATTTGACGCTAAAATGATTGGAACGTACCAAATGGATGCAAACTTGAACAACGAGACGCGCAGGGAGATAGAGGTTCGCGAGGGGCGCGCGACGATCGTCGATGTCGCCCGGCGCGCGGGCGTTTCAAAATCGACCGTCTCCCTCGTTCTCGGCGGAAGCTCGCTCGTTGCGGAGACGACGCGCGAGCGCGTCTCCGACGCAATGAACGAGCTCGGCTACATCTACCATCGCGGGGCTGCGACCTTGCGCGGCGCAAAATCCGGCGTCATCGGCATGGTCATCAACGACCTGTCGAACCCGTTTTATGTCGAGCTCGCCATCGGCATCGAGCAGGCGTGCCAGGGCGGCGCCTATATCCCCTTTCTCGCCAACACCGCCGAAAATGCGGTGCGCCAGCAGCAGGTGATCCGCTCGATGCGCGAGCATGGGGCGGCGGGGCTTGTGCTGGCGCCCGCGATGGGCGCGTCGGCGAGCGAGCTTAAGCCCCTTCTTGCGGGATTGCCCGTCGTCCAGGTGATGCGTCGCCTTCCGGGCTTGAGGGCGTCCCTCGTCGCGCCGGAGAACAAGGAAGGGGCTCGAAAGGCCACAGCCCATCTTGTCGCCGTCGGGCACAACCGTGTCGCATTTGTCGGCGGCGTATCGTCGATGCTCGTACGGGAGGAGAGACTCGCGGGCTACAGACTCGCCCTGGAGGAAGCCGGAATTTCGCTCGACCCGTCGCTCGTCATCGAAACGACGACCAATTATTCGGGCGGCGGCACAGCGGCGCCCCAGCTGCTTAACCTCAGCGAACCTGCGACCGCCGCGCTTTGTTTCAATGACGTTGTCGCGATCGGGCTCACGCGCGCGCTGATGGAAATGGGCGTTTCGGTGGGCGTCGACTTCGATGTCATCGGTTTCGACGACATCGAGGAAGTCAGGCACACGCTTCCCGCCTTGAGCAGCGTCGCGGTCAATCCTCGCGATCTCGGTTCGCGCGCAGCCCAACTCCTGATGCGCCATATCGCAAGCGGCGACTTCGAGCCGGAAGCGGTGCTCTGTCCCACGACCTTGGCGCTTCGCAACTCCTGCCGGGCCGCCGCCCCTCACGAGCGAGGACATTGATGACAAAACTTCGTTGGGGCCTGATCGGCGCTAGCACGATCGCCGCAGAGCATATGCTCCACGCGTTTCGCGCTAATGGCGGCGAAGCTGTCGCCGTCATGAGCACGAACGCAGACCGCGCGGCGAGCTACGCGAAAAAGCATGGAATCGCGCATGCGACCACGAGCCTGAAAGAACTGGTCGACTCCAAGGACGTCGACGCCGTCTACATCTCCACGACCAACGAGCTGCACCGGGACCAGGTTTTCGCGGCGGCGGCGGCCGGAAAGCATGTGCTGTGTGAGAAGCCGCTCGCGCTGACGCTAAAGGACGCGCGGGCGATGCTCGCGGAGTGCCGCAAGCGCGGCGTCGTCCTGGGGACCAATCACCACCTCCGCAACGCGGCGACGCATCGCGCAATGCGGGAGGCGATCATTGAGGGCAGGATTGGCAAGCCGCTTTTCGCGCGGGTGTTCCACTCCGTCTACCTGCCCGCCCATCTGCAAGGCTGGCGGCTCGACCGCCCCGACGCGGGCGGCGGGGTCATTCTCGACATCACCGTTCACGACGCCGACACGCTTCGTTTCGTCCTCGACGACGAGCCGAAATCGGTTGTGGCCATGGCCTCGCACGGCGGCATGGGCCGAGAGGGGCTGGAAGACGGCGTCATGGGCGTCATCCGCTTCTCAAGCGGTGCGCTCGCGCAATTTCACGACGGCTTCACCACCAAATACGCAACCACCGGATTCGAAGTGCACGGAGAGGCGGGCTCGCTGATCGGTCGCGACTGCATGACCCAGCAACCGAAGGGGGATGTGCTCTTGCGAACCGACGCTGGCGAGGAACAACTCAAGCTCGACCACGAGAACCTGTACGCGCGCTCGATCCGCTTATTTCAGGACGCCGTTCAAGGGCGCGGCGCGCCTTCAGCGACCGGCGAGGACGGCGTCAAATCCTTGAGCGTAGCGATTTCCGCAGGCGCCTCGGCGCGCACGGGTGCCGAGACTCCTATCGATCTGACCGTCTGAGAACCGCGATGGCCAGGCCAAAAGTCATTTCCGCGAGCGACGCCGCCCGTCTCATTCCCGACGGCGCCATCGTGACTGTCTCATCCTCGTCCGCGCTCGGATGTCCTGACGCGACGCTCGCGGCGATCGGCGCGCGCTTCGACGCGGAGGGACATCCGCGCGATATCACGACCCTGCACCCAATCGCCGCCGGGGATATGTGGGGCGTCAAGGGCGTCGATCACCTCGCCAAGCCAGGGTGCCTCGCGCGCGTTCTTGCAGGATCCTATCCGTCGGGCCCTTCTTCGGCCGAGCCGCCGGAGATCTGGAAGATGATCACGAGCGACGCCATTCCGGCCTATAACGTGCCGACCGGCATATTGTTTGACATGCATCGCGAGGCCGCAGCCAAGCGGCCGGGCGTGCTGACGAAGGTCGGCATGGACACTTTCGTCGACCCTATCGTCGACGGCTGCGCGATGAACCCCAAGGCGGCCCTCGATCCGATCGTCGAGCGGGTTCGCTTCAACGGGGATGAGTGGCTCTTCTTTCCGAGCATCATTCCGCAGGTCGCCATCATTCGCGCGACAACCGCCGACGAGCGCGGAAACCTCTCCTACGAACACGAGGGCGGCATTCTCGGGCCCCTCGATCAGGCGCTCGCTGTGCGCAACAACGGCGGCGTTGTCATCGCGCAGGTCAAGCGCCTCGCGGCGGCGGGAACGCTCAAGCCCCACGACGTCGTCGTCCCGGGGATCCTGGTCGACTACATCGTGGTCGCGCCGGACCAGCTTCAGACGACCCACACGGCCTATGAGCCGGCGATTTCGGGGGAGATCTTTCGACCGCTGTCATCGTTTGAGACGCCGAAGTTCGATATCGCCAAGGTCATCGCCCGGCGCATTGCCCAAGAGCTGCGTGATGGGGATGCAGTCAACATCGGCTTCGGCATCTCGGCCAACGTGCCGCGGATCCTCATCGAGGAAGGCCGGCACGGCGCGGTGACGTGGGTGATCGAGCAAGGCGCTGTCGGCGGCGTGCCGCTGCTCGACTTCCAGTTCGGCTGCGCCTCAAACGCCGAGGCGATCGTTCAGTCGCCGCACCAGTTCACCTATTTCCAGGGCGCGGGCTTCGATATGTCGCTGCTTTCGTTTTTGCAGATCGACCGTGGCGGTTCGGTCAACGTCTCGAAGCTCGGCGTGCGCCCGCATGTCACCGCAGGCGTCGGCGGCTTCGTCGACATCACCGCGCGCGCCAAGAAGATTGTTTTTTCCGGCTATTTCACCGCCGGCGCAAAGCTCGAAATCCATGACGGCGCAGTGAAGATTGCCAAGGAAGGCAAGGTCAAGAAGCTCGTCGAATCCGTCGAGCAGATCTCGTTCTCCGGCCCGCGAGCGGTCGATCAGGGGCAGGAAATTCTCTACATCACCGAGCGCTGCGTGCTGCGTCTCGAGAAGGACGGCGTTACGGTCACCGAGCTCGCCCCGGGCATGGATCTCGAGCGCGACGTCCTCTCCCAGGCCGAGTTTCCGCTGCGGGTCGCGAAAAGCGTTCGCAAGATGGACCCTGCCTTGTTCCACGCCGCGCCGATCAATCTTCAGCTTCGCCCGGCCGAGGAGACGGCTCTGTGAGCGGCTTTGTCGAACTGCGCTTCGACGGACCGCTGGCGCGGCTCAGGCTGAAACGCGCCGACAAACTGAACGCGCTTGACCGGGCGATGATTGACGCCCTCGCGGAGGCGGCGCGCGCCATCGACGCCTCATCCGAAACGCGGGCCGCGATCCTCTCTGGCGAGGGCAAAGCGTTCTGCGCCGGCGGCGACATCGGCGCCTGGGGAGGCCTGCCTCCTCTCGAAATGTGGCGCGACTGGACGCGCGCGGGGCATCGCGCCTTCGAAGCGCTCGCGCGCTTGCGTGTTCCGCTCATCGCGGCGATGACCGGACACGCCTTTGGCGGCGGCCTCGAACTCGCGGCCGTCGCCGATATTCGGATCGCCGAAAGCGGAATTAAGCTCGGCCTTCCGGAATCAGGTCTCGGCATGGCGCCGGGCTGGTCGGGGACGCAGAGACTGGTGCGCCGCTTCGGCGCTTCTGTCGTGCGCCGCATGGCTCTGGCCGGCGTCATGTTTTCGGCGGAAGAGGGTCTGGCTCTTGGCCTCGTCGACGAGGTCGCCGCGAAGGCCGAAGGTCTCGCGCGGGCGGAGGCGCTTGCGGCTGATATCGCCCGGCGCGGACCGCTCGCCGTGCAAATGGTCAAGGCGATGATCAACGCCGCGGAAGGCGAGGATCGCGATGCGCCGATCGAGGGCCTGGCCGGAGCGCTCACGGCATACACTCAAGATCTAGCCGAAGGCGTCGCCGCGTTCCGGACCAAGCGCTCGCCGACGTTCTCTGGGCGATAGGATGCCGCGGAGAGGAAGGACATTAGTAATCGGGAGCCGATCAACGGCTTCTGGATCCGGCGCCGGAACGCTTCCGGCGGGAGCAACGCGTGGGAAGAAAGGGCACACAATGAAATTGAGAGCAATGTTGACGGCCGGCGCCATAACCGTTGGCGCGCTCGGCTTCGCCGGCGGAGCTTCCGCCGCGGACACCAAGGAAGTGCAGATGCTGCATTGGTGGACGTCGGGCGGCGAGGCGGCGGCGCTGAACGTCATCAAGCAGGCCCTCGCCAAGCAGGGTTACGGCTGGAAAGACGTGCCCGTCGCCGGCGGCGGCGGCGGCGCGGCCATGACCACTTTGAAGGCCATGGTCGCCGCGGGCAATCCCCCGACCGCCTCCCAGATTCTCGGCTATTACGCCCTCGATTATGCAGATGCGGGCAAGCTCGCCGACATCACCCCGCTCGCGACCAAAGGGGGCTGGGCCAAGGTTATTCCGACTGCCCTGCAAAAGTTCACCACCGTCGACGGCAAGTGGGGCGCCGTTCCGGTCAACATCCATTCCGTGAACTGGATCTGGGTCAACAAGGCCCTGATGGAAAAGATCGGCGGTACGGAACCCAAGACCTTCGACGAGTTCATAGCCTTGCTCGACAAAGCGAAGAAGGCCGGGGTCATCCCGCTCGCGCTCGGCGGCCAGCCGTGGCAGGAAGCGACGATGTTCGATTCGATCGTTGCCTCGACCGGCGGCATCGACTTCTACAAGAAGGCCTTCATCGATCTCGACGAGAGCGCGCTCAAGTCGGACACGATGAAGAAGTCCTTCGACAATCTCGCGAAGCTGCGCGACTACCTCGACCCCAACTATGCCGGACGTGACTGGAATCTCGCGACCGCAATGGTCATCAAGGGTGACGCACTCTTGCAAGTGATGGGCGACTGGGCGAAGGGCGAGTTCAAGAACGCCAACAAGGAAGCCGGTAAGGACTATCTCTGCTACCGCTTCCCGGGCACGGACGGTTCTGTGCTTTACAACACTGACATGTTCGCGTTCTTCCAGGTCTCGGCCGACCGGCAGGCTGCCCAGACGGCTCTCGCCGACACCACGATGAACCCGGAAGTGCAGATCGACTTCAACGTCATCAAGGGCTCTGCCCCGGCGCGCATGGACGTTTCGGACGCCAAATTCGACGCGTGCGGCAAGAAAGCGATCGCAGACATCAAGGCGGCGAACGCGAAGGGAACCTTTCTTGGTTCGATGGCGCAAAATTATGCTCAACCGCCCGCCATTGCGACCGCCTATTACGACGTGGTGACGAAGTTCCTTCATGGCGAGATCAAGACCTCCGACGAGGCCGTGAAGCAGCTCGTCATGGCGATCAACGGCGCGAAATGACCGCAAGCGACCTTCTCCCGCCAGGCGGGAGAAGGTTTGCGCCGCCGGCGAGGAACCGTTCGCGGGGAGGAGATGAGCATGACTACAGCGATCGACCCCGTAATCGCTTACGCGGTCCAGGGACCACGCCCCGGTCTCAAGGACCGCCTTCGCGACTGGATTCCAAGGCTGGTTCTCGCGCCGTCGTTCGCGCTGGTCCTCATCTTCGTTTATGGCTTCAACCTTTGGACGCTTCTGATCTCCTTCACGAACTCCAAGGCCTTCACCAACTTCAACTTCATCGGCTGGGCGAACTACGCCAAGCTTTGGACCTGGACCTTCGAAACCGATCCGCCGTCGAACTGGTACACCGCCCTCGTCAATATGGTCCTGTTCGGCGGACTCTATGTCATCTTCTGCCTCGTGCTCGGATTGGCGCTCGCGATCCTATTGGACCAGAAGATTCGCGGCGAAGGTATCTTAAGGCCGCTCTATCTCTACCCGCTCGCGCTCTCCTTCATCGTCACCGGCACGGCGTGGAAGCTTTTTCTCGATCCGCGCATCGGTCTTGAGAAGGCTGTTCATGATCTCGGCTGGACGAGCTTCCATTTCGATTGGGTCGTCAACCCGCGCATGATGATCTATTGCGTCGCCATTGCGGGCATCTGGCAGACCTCGGGCTTTGTGATGGCGATGTTTCTCGCCGCCCTGCGCGGGATCGACGGCGAGATCCTGAAGGCGGCGCAGATCGACGGCGCCTCCGCTTACGCGACTTATCGGCGCATCATCATTCCGATCATACGGCCTGTCTTCATGTCGGCTCTGATCATCCTCACCCACATGGCGATCAAATCCTATGACCTCGTTCTCTCCGTGACCGGAAAGAACCCAGGCGGCGCAGCCGAGCTGCCGTCGACCTTCATGTATTCCTACACGTTCACCCGCAACCAGATGGCGGTCGGCTCCGCGAGCGCCGTAATCATGCTCATGACCATCGCCGCGATCATGGTTCCCTACCTCTATTCCGAGCTGAGGGAGAAACACTGATGACCGCCGCTGCAGACGCGCTTGCCGCCGCGCCCTCGCGCGAACCGGCGCGGCATTCAACGACGACTCGCGTCGTGATCTACGGCGCGCTCATCCTGTTCGCGATCGTCTACCTCCTGCCGCTCGTCGTCATGGTGATGACGTCGCTGAAACCGCTCGACGAGGTCACGGGCGGAAACATGTTCTACTTCCCGCACGACCTGACCTTCGAGCCGTGGAAGAAAGCCTGGGGCACGACCTGTGTCGGCCTGACATGCGAAGGCATCAAGGGCTACGTCTGGAACTCGGTCAAGATGGTCGTTCCGGCCGTGCTCATTTCGACTTTTCTCGGCGCCCTCAATGGCTACGTGCTGACCAAATGGCGTTTCCCCGGCCACAAGCTCGTGTTCGGCATGATGCTGTTCGCCTGCTTCATTCCGTTCCAGTCCGTGCTCATTCCGATGGCGACGATCCTCGGCAGGCTCGGCGCCTTCGGGCAGACGCTTATCGATGCGACCGGCTTCTCGTGGGGGTTCGGCAATCCCACCGTTAACCTCGTGCTCGTGCATGTGGTCTACGGCCTCGGCTTCACGACGCTCTTTTTCCGGAATTACTACGAGACGTTTCCGACCGAGCTCGTCAAGGCGGCGCAGATTGACGGAGCAAGCTTCTTCCAGATCTTTCGCCGCATCCTGCTGCCGAACTCCGCGCCCATCTTCATTGTCACGGTGATCTATCAGTTCACCAACATCTGGAACGACTTCCTGTTCGGCTCGACCTTCGCCGCCGGCAACTCGAGCCCGATGACGGTCGCGCTCTACAATATCGTGAACACTTCGACCGGCGTGATTGAATACAACGTCAATATGGCGGCAGCGATCATCGCCGCGGCGCCGACTCTTCTCGTTTACATCTTCGCCGGACGGTATTTCGTGCGCGGCCTGATGGCCGGCGCAGTGAAAGGATGAGACCAATGGCCACTCTCGAAATCCGTGCGCTCCGCAAGCGGTTCGGCAGCCTGGAGATCCTCAAGGGCATCGACATCTCGCTGGAACAGGGCGGCTTTCTCGTGCTGGTCGGCCCGTCCGGCTGCGGCAAGTCCACTCTGCTCAACACGATCGCGGGCCTCGAGTCGATCAGCTCCGGCGAGATCCTGATCGGCGGCCAGGTCGTCAACGACCTGCACCCGTCGAAGCGCGACATTGCCATGGTGTTCCAGTCCTACGCGCTCTACCCCAACATGTCGGTCGCCGAGAACATTGCGTTCGGGATGGAAATGCGCGGCGTGCCTAAGCCTGAGCGCGAGAAGGCGGTCGCAGCGGTCGCCAAGACGCTGCAGATCGAGCACTTGCTGAGCCGAAGGCCGAGCCAGCTCTCGGGCGGCCAGCGGCAACGCGTGGCGATGGGCCGGGCGCTCGTGCGTCAGCCGCGCGTGTTCCTGTTCGACGAGCCGCTCTCGAATCTCGACGCCAAGCTGCGCGTCGACATGCGCGTCGAGATCAAGCGGCTGCATCAGCAGACCGGAACAACGATCGTCTACGTCACTCACGATCAGATCGAGGCGATGACGCTCGCAACCAAGATTGCGGTCCTGAAGGATGGCGAGCTGCAGCAAGTCGGGACGCCTCACGAGATTTACAATTCGCCAGCCAACCTCTTTGTCGCCGACTTCATGGGTTCGCCGGCTATGAATCTCCTCGAAGGCACGGTGAAGGGCGTAAACGGCGCACGCCGAATTGTGCTCGAACGCCACGAACATCCGCCGATCGTTCTTCCGATCCCGGCAAGCGCGGATGAGAGCACACTGTCCGACGGCGCCAAGGTTATCTTTGGCATCCGGCCAGAGGCGGTCAACGACAAGGAAGGCGTGGATCGCGGCGCAAAGGCGGTCGCCACCTTCGACGCCCGGGTGGAGATCGTCGAGCCGGCCGGCTCCGATACATTTGTGGTCACGCGCGCCGCGGGCAAAGAGCTCACCGCGCGAATGCGGGCCGACACTCAGGTGCGCATCGGCGAGAACCACACCTTCGCCTTCAACCTCGACAAGGCGGTGCTGTTCGATCCTCAGACGTCGCGCCGGATCTGAAACAACTTGGCCCATGGCGAATTCGGAAACCGTCGACATCCTGATTATCGGGTCGGGCATGGGCGGAGCGACCACCGCTGCCGGCCTTGCGCCGACCGGAGCGCGGATTCTCATCCTCGAGCGCGGCGCGCGCCTTCGCGATAGCGCCGATGCGCGCGACGCCCGCGCCATCTTCCAGCGAGGCGTTTTCCGCCCCGACGAGACCTGGCTCGACGGCGCCGGTCGATCCTTCAATCCGGGCAACTACTACTATGTCGGCGGCAACTCCAAGCTCTACGGCGCCGTCCTGCTCCGCTATCGCGCGCAGGACTTCGAGCCCGTTGTTTATCGCGACGGCGCGACGCCGGGCTGGCCGTTTTCGTACGAGGAGCTCGAGCTCTGGTACGGCCTCGCCGAGAAGCTCTACAAGGTCCGCGGCGCGATCGGGTTCGACCCGACGGAACCTAAGCATTCGGCCCCCTACCCTTTTGACCCCGTGCCCGATGAGCCGGCGATCGGCAAGGTCCGGGAGCGCTTGAAGCGGGTCGGGTTGCACCCCTTCCCTCTTCCGCTCGGCGTCGACATCGACAAATGGCTCAGGCGCGCGAAAACGCCCTGGGACGCCTTCCCCGACACCGGGACTGGCAAGATGGACGCCGAGACTTGCGCGCTCGACAAAGCCCTTGCCTATCGCAATGTCGAGCTACGCGAAAATGCTCGCGTCGAGCGGCTGCTTACGGATCCAGACGGCAAACGGATTGCAGGCGTAGAGGCATCGATTGCCGGGGAACGCAAAGCGATTTCGGCCGGGATCGTTATCCTTGCTGCGGGGGCAGTCAACTCGGCGGCATTGCTTCTAGCGTCTAGCGAAAACGGCCTCGCCAATCGCTCCGGCGCGGTCGGCCGGCATTTCATGAATCACAATTGCTCGGCGGTGCTGGCGATCGACCCGCGCACAGTCAACGACTCCGTCTACCAGAAGACGCTGGGCGTCAACGATTTCTATTTGGACGACGGTCGCGGCGGACCGCCGCTCGGCAACATTCAGTTGCTTGGCCGGGTGACTGCACCAATCCTGAAGTCGAGCATTTCGCGAGCGCCGGAGTGGGCTCTCGATCTCATGAGCAGGCGCTCTGTCGACTGGTACGCGATGAGCGAGGATCTGCCGAACCCGGAAAGCCGCGTGACAATGCACGGCGGACAGATACGGCTCGACTGGCGCCGCAGCAACTGGAGCGCTCATGAGGGACTCGTCAAGGCCTTCAAGGAGCGGCTGCGCGCCGCAGGCTATCCGATCGTTTTGTCGAAGTCGTTCGACCGGCGAACGCCCTCCCACCAGTGCGGCACCGTGCGCATCGGGTCGAACCCCGCGACCTCGCCGCTCGATCCTTATTGCCGCGCCTGGGACCACCCGAACCTCTTTGTGGTCGACGCCTCGTTTCTGCCGACGTCGGCGGCGGTCAATCCCTCGTTGACGATCGCGGCTCAGGCGCTCCGCGTCGCCGATCACATCGCCAAGACAGACCTTGGAACGGCTTAAGGATTCGACGATGGCGTATCGACTACATCATTGTCGGCGGCGGTTCAGCGGGTTGCGTCCTGGCCAACCGTTTGAGCGCCGATCCGTCAATCAACGTTCTGCTCCTCGAGGCCGGCGGCTCCGACTGGAACCCGCTGTTCAGAATGCCGGCGGGCTTCGCCAAAATGACCAAAGGGGTCGCGAGCTGGGGATGGAGCACAGTCCCGCAGAAGCATCTCAACGGCCGTGTCATTTGGTACACTCAGGCCAAGGTGATCGGCGGCGGCTCGTCGATCAACGCTCAACTTTACACGCGCGGCAACGCCAAAGATTACGACGCATGGGCGAGCGAGGCCGGCGCGATCGGCTGGAGCTATCGTGAGGTTCTTCCCTACTTCAAGCGCAGCGAGGACAACCAGAAGCTCCACAACGCCTATCATGATTATGGCGGTCCGCTCGGCGTGTCCTATCCGATCAATCCGCCTCCGATCAGCTACGCATTCCTTCTCGCTGCGCAAGAACTCGGCATTCCCTTCAACGACGACTTCAACGGCGCGGTCCAGGACGGGATCGGCCATTACCAGCTTTCCACCCGCAACGCCGAACGCTCTTCAGCCTCGTCGGCTTTCGTGAAGCCGATCGAGGGCAGGAAGAATCTGACCGTCCGCCTCAACGCTCAGACTTTGAAGATCGAAGTGCAGAACGGTCGCGCGATCGGGGTGACGGTCGTCTCGGGAACCGGGACAGAGACCCTGAACGCGGACCGGGAGGTCATCATCAGCTGCGGCGCGATCGGCTCGCCACGCCTTCTCCAACTGTCCGGCATCGGGCCCGCAGACGCCCTGAAGGCAGCCGGAGTGAACGTCGTGCATGACCTGCCGGGCGTAGGCTCGAACATGCAGGATCACCTGGATTTGTATGCGATCTCCGAATGCACGGGGGAGCACACCTACGATCGCGTCGCGCGTCCGCATCGCACGGCGTGGGCCGGTCTCCAGTATCTCGCCTTCAAGACCGGCCCCGTGACCTCGACGCTCTTTGAAACCGGCGGATTTTGGTACGCGGACAAGCAAGCGCGATCGCCTGACATCCAGTTTCACCTCGGCCTCGGGTCCGGCATCGAGGCTGGCGTTGCGGCAATGAAGAATCCGGGCGTCACTTTGAATTCCGCCTTCCTGCGTCCTCGTTCTCGCGGGACCGTGCGGATCGCCAGCCCCGATCCAACAGCGGCTCCTCTGATCGATCCGAATTACTGGGCCGATCCTTATGACCGCGACTGCTCAATCAAGGGCTTGAGGATGGCGCGGGAAATCTTGCGGCAGCCAGCGTTGAAACCGTTCGTCATGGCCGAACGGATGCCGGGCGACGATGTTCGCACCGACGAGCAACTCGCCGAATACGCCTATCGCTCTTGCAAGACGGACCACCATCCCGCCGGAACATGCGCCATGGGCTCGGGCGCCAACGCTGTCGTGACGCCCGATCTAAAGCTGCGCGGCCTTCTTGGCATTCGCGTCGTCGACGCTTCCGTCATGCCGTTCGTTCCGTCGAGCAACACCAATGCGCCGACCATCATGGTCGCGGAGAAAGCGTCCGACATGATTCTCGGCAAACCTCCATTGCCTGCCGCGCCCCTATAGAGCCGCAGCGGTCGGAGGAGACAAGCGTTGGGGAAGAGCTTGAGCGGACGCCCCTGCCCGTTTGGCAAGAAATCGTCTTTTTTTGCTTAATCGCGTCCCCAATCGCAAGCGCCATGCAGACGCGGATTGCTCAAGCTGCGGAGACCAGGCCGACCGCCTGAAGCCAATGCTGAACAACGTGCCCGGCGTCCCGTCCTACGCTTAAGAAACGTCCGGACCCCCATGTCCAGAGCCACGGGAGTCCAAGCACGAACACGCCCGGCACGCTCGTGATCCCGCGCCGATTCACGGGGTAGCCGGAACCGTCGAAGATCGGCAGGCGGACATAAGACCAATCGGGCGTGAAGCCGGTCGCCCAAACGATCGCCGCGACCCCGGATGCAACGAGGTCGAGGGCCTCAGGCTCCTTACGGGGCGTCCAGACCGGCTCATAGACGGAGCCTGGCGGCGCCTCGATTCCCTTGTCGGCGATGTGCCGATCGATCAGCCCGTTGATGCCGTTGTAAACTCGATCGGCCCCATCGAGATTGGCTTCAAGGTTCGGCTCGAACATCATCCGGCCGCTGGCGACGTCTTTGAGGCGCCCATAGAGCGACATGCCATCTCGCGCAAAAGCCCGCAGATCGATGTCGCGTCCGCCGTCGCGGCCGGTGAGATAGTGGTTGGTGTCCTGTCGCTTGCGACCCATCCCCTCGTCCGCGACCGTGATCTCGTACTGACCGATGTCCGTTAGCCAGTCGACCACATCGCGGCCGCGATAGAAGCGCGCACAACGCGGCGCGTTGCCGGTGACGAGGTGCACGTTGCGTCCGGCGAGATGCAGGTCCTCGGCGATCTGCGCCCCCGACTGGCCCGACCCGACGACAACGACGGACCCCGCGGGCAATGCGGCTGCATTGCGATATTCGGCGGAGTGAATCTGAGCGATCGAGTCGGGAACGCGCTCGGCGCACAGCGGCCGATACGGGTCGCCATAGAGGCTCGTGGCCAGAAACACCGCGTCGGCCGAAAAGCGTCCCTCGCTGGTCGTCACATGAAAGAAGTCTCTCTCCCGTTCGACCGCCAGCACCTCGACGCCCTCCCTCACCGCGGCATTCGTCTTGCGCGCGAACCCATCGAGGTAGGCGAGGATTTCCTGCTTCACCATGAAGCCGTGAGGATCGGGTCCATCATAGGGGTGCCCCGGCAGCTGGCATTGCCAGTTCGGCGTCACGAGGCAGAAGTTATCCCACCGTTCGTCGCGCCATTTGTGCATGGCCGACTTCTTCTCGAACACCGCATGATCAACCCCGGCTTGCGAAAGCCAATAGCTCGCCGACAGTCCGGCTTGGCCCCCGCCGACGACGATAGCGCCGTAACGCCGTTCGGATTTGTGCTCCGTGCTCATCTTGCCTCTCCGTCGAGAAAGCGCTCGCAGGCGACGCGTGCGTCATCCTGCCCCGCGAATTGCCTGGCTGTCGCTTCGATGCGCGCAAGTTGGCCGAGCGCCAGCGAACACGGATGGCCGTACTTCGCCTGAACCCGCTCCGAGGCGATTTGCAGCGCCTTGCGGCTGCGTTGCAGGAAGTCCGGGACGGAATAAGTGTCGCCCTCGCGAAGAAAATCCTTGATGACGAGCGACGGGGAGTAGCAGCTCTCGCGCCGGCCGTCGGGCCAGCGGATGACGAAGCGCATCTCAGGCATGGACTGGCTCTCGCAAGCGGCGATAGACCGGCAGATGCCGCTCAGCGACGTCTCGCCAGCCAAACCGCGCGGCGACGAGCGGGCCACGCGCGCGAAATGAGTTCGCAACGTCCGGCCGCAGCGATTGGCGCATCGCGGCTGCGATCGATGACGAATCCGCCGGATCGCACCAGAGCGCATCGGACGGATCGAGATAATCAACGAAGGGCGCGATCCGCGAGACGACGACCGCCGTTCCGCTCGCCATGGCTTCGAGCACGCAGAGGCCGAAGCCTTCCTTGACCGAAGCGAACACTAGCGCGGAGGCCAGGCGGTAGAGCCCCGGCATGTCGGGATCGGCGACCGGGCCGAGCAGCGACACTGCCGAGGCGTCTTCCCCCAGCGCTGTCAGTTCGTCGGCCGAACGCCGCCTGATAGGTATGATGATCGAGCAGGCTCGCGCCGCCCGCAATGACCAGGCGCGCGTCGGGTCTGGCGCGATGAATCTCGGCGAAGGCCTGAAGAATGCGAACCGTGTTCTTGCGCGCCTCGACCCCTCCGACCGACAGAAACACAGGGCCCGGCCCGAGGCCGAAACGGTCCTTAAGCTCCGCCTCGGTTCCGTCGGCTCGCGGCGAGTATCGGGAAGCGTCCACGCCATTGCCGCCGACCTCCGCTTCGCGGCCGAAGCGGGCGATGAGGTTGTCGCGCCAGAGGCGGCTTACGACCATCAAGGCGTCGGGCGTGAGGATCGACCGCGCCTGCCGGCGGACGAGACGCGGGTCGGAGAAATCGTCGATGTGATGCACCGTGCGGATGAAGGCGCGGATCAGGCCCTTCTCCTTGAGCGTGGCGAGCGCGTTGGCGCCGATCCCGTCATGGGCGTGATAAAGATCGAAGCCGCGGTTCTCGGGCCGCCGAAACCACCGGACGTAATCGCCGATGCGCTGTTCGACCATGTCGGCGGTTTGGGACGGCGCGGGTTCGACGGGAAAGGCGATGGCGCGCAACGCGGCTCGCGAAAGAAGCCGCGCCCTAGTACGTCGGGTGCATGCAGCGTGGCCTCGACGCCGAGCCCGTCAAGCGCCTCGCTGAGGCACATCGCATGTACGACGCCGCCACGCGGAAGAGTGGAGTGCGTCAACATGGCGACGCGAAGCGGCCGGCTCATGCGGCTCGCGCTCCTGCGCCGAACCCCATCAGCCGTTGGGCGCTGAAGTCCCTAAGCAGGGCGCTGTGGCCCTCGGAATGGAGCATGACCTGGCTTCCTGGTCTGACAACGCCGATCGAAGCCGCGTGCAGCCCGCGCGCGCGAAACGTCGCAAGCACCGGCTCGACATTTCGAGGCGCGACGGACAGGAGAAAGCCGTAGCTTGGAAAGGTCTTGAGCCAACGCTCGATCGGCACGCCCGGCGGCGGCTCGATGCGCGTCGAGATCGAGCGCGATCGACACGCCGGAGCTTTCAGCCAGCATGGCCGCCGTGCCGGGAATTCCGCCCTGGCTGATATCCTTGGCGGCGCGCGCGAGACCTTTCTCGGCGACCTCCGGCAGAAGCCCAAGATCGGCGCGAAGGCGCTCGGGCGGCGCCTCGAGCGCCGCCTGAAAATTATCGAATGGCTCGCGATAGGCTCCGCGCCGATCGACGACCATGATCAACTCATCGCCCGGCTTGGCGTCGAAGCTCGTCAACAGCTGCGCGCCCGCGCGCCCAAGGACGGCGACCGCCAGATGCTTCTCACGACTGTGCAAGTTGGTATGGCCGCCGACGATCGGAACACCATAGGCGGCCGCAGCTGCGCGCAAGCCGTCGAGAATTGCCTCCGCCCCGTCCGCGCCCTCAGCCCAGATGACGTCGACGATGGCGACTGGACGGCCGCCCATCGCCGCGATGTCGCTCAGATTGACCATGATTCCGCACCAGCCGGCGAACCAGGGATCGGCGGCGACAAACGCGCTGATGAACCCCTCGGCGGCGAAGAGAAGATGCCCATGGTCGTCAGGGATTGCCGCGCAATCGTCGCCGACCGGGATTGCGCCCTGCGTGAGGCCGAGGCGCGCCGCGACGGCGCCGATATCCGCTTTTGCGGCAAGCGCCGGGCTCGCGCGCAAACGCTCGGTGAGCGCATCGAGAGCCGCCGCGTCCATGTCAGGCCGCCTTCCTCAACGCGACGTAGCCAACTTCCGGCGCATGGCAGGGCGGATAGAAATCGAGATCGGCCCGCATTTTCACGTGCAGCCGTCCGTGCAGCTCGACCTCCTCAAGCGGCTCCCAATGCATTTGTTGGAAGAGGGCCATGTTCTGGGCCTGCACATGCGCAAGGAACCTTCGGGCGCCCATCGCATGCGCTGACGAGACGGCGAGCCTGATCAGGGTTGCGCCGATCGCGCCGATCCGCCTGCATTCGGGCGCGACCGCGAGCCGAGAGCCGCGCCAGAGTCCCGGTTCGTCCTCATGAATGCGGACCGTTCCGACGACCTGGTCGGCCGCGACCCCGAGCATGGACAGGGCGACGAGCGTGATCGCGTAATCATCGACGGTGTCGCGATCGTCCTCGAACAAACCCTGCTCCTCGCAAAAGACCTGGCGCCTGAGCGCGTAGGCGCCTTCACGCTCCCAACGCGAGGCGGCGAACTTGATGCGGAACTCGCTCGGGCTGAAACGTTCGAACGGCTCAAAGATCATGACGCCAGCCTCCGCTCGTAGGTCGACAGCGCCGAGCAGGCGCCGCATTTCCCGCATCCCGCCTTGATGTCCGACGCCCTCAGCCCGCCTTGGGCCAGCATCGCGGCAAGCGGCTCCAGGATCGCGTGCATGAACTCGGGGGCCGGTCCCGCGCGGCTTTCGAGCGGCGTGCCCGAGATCGGCACGAAGGGAACGACGAACGGGTAGACGCCGAGCGCAACGAGCCTCTCGCAGATCTCGAGGATCGACTCCGCCGGATCGCCCAGGCCCGCGAGAATGTAGGTCGAGACCTGGCCGCGACCGAAGACGGGGACCGCCGCGGCGAAGGCTTTGAAGTAGCGCTCGACCGAAACCTCGGACTTGCCCGGCATCATCTTGCGCCGGAGTTCGGGCGTCACGACCTCGAGATGCATGCCGAGACTGTCGACGCCGGCGCGGGCGAGTTGTTCGAACCAGGAATTGTCGTCGGGCGGCTCGCATTGCGCCTGGATCGGGAGATCGACGGCGGCTTTCACAGCCGCGGCGCTCTCGCACAAGATCGCCGCGCCGCGATCGCGGCCAGGCGGGGTGCCGGTGGTCATCACCATATGCTTGACGCCGTCGAGCTCGACCGCCGCGCGAGCGACTTCGGCAAGCTGCGCGGGCGTCTTGCGCTCGACGGTCCTCCCCGCCGCAAGCGACTGGCCGATGGCGCAGAATTGGCAGGTCTTCGTGCGGCTCTGATAGCGGATGCAGGTCTGCAGGACGGTGGTCGCAAGAACGTCGCGGCCGTGCAGCGTCGCAATGTGAGAATAGGGGACGCCGTCCTCGGTCTTCAGATCATAGAACCGCGGTCGCTCGGGGAAGCGCACTTCGGCCACCGCCTCGCCGTTGCGCAGGATGCGGCTTAAGCCCGAGGCGCTGGGTTTCTCGACGACGTAGGGGCTCTCGAAAGCCGGCGCGGTATGCACCGGCGCCATCAGCGTCACGCCGTCGATCGTCAGAGCCTTGTGGTCGGACGGGCCGGCGCCGCCGCGCCGACTTTCAACGCCGGCTTTCGGGTCAGCCAGTCGAACGCCGAAACTCTGCAACTCGTTGATCAGGCGTTCGGTCGGCAGGCTCATGGCCGTCTCCTTCTGCGGAAAGCGCGGGCTCGGGCGATAGATGCAAAGGACGGGCCTCGCGCGGATCGAGCCGGAGGCTCATGAGCTCGGGGCGCGCGTAATGGCCGACGGAATCCATCATCCGCTTGCGCTTGACGATGAGGGAGAGATCGAGGTCGGCGAGGAGGACGCCCTCGCCCTCGGTCAGCGGGGGGACGAGATGGCGACCCTCGGGCGAGATGATCGCGGTCATGCATCCCCCGCGCAGGCCACGCTGAAGAGCTTCGTTCGGCGTGATCGAGGCGATCTGCGCCTCGGTCAGCCACCCCGTGGAATTGACGACAAAGCAGCCGCTCTCGAGCGCATGATGGCGGATCGTCACCTCGATCTGTTCGGCGAAGATCGGACCGACCAGCGAGCCCGGAAACTGCGAGGCGTGGATCTCCTCATGCTGCGCCATCAGCGCGTAGCGCGCGAGGGGGTTGTAGTGCTCCCAGCAAGCGAGCGCGCCCACCCGGCCCGCGGCGGTGTCGACCACGGTCAGCCCTGAGCCGTCGCCCTGGCCCCAGATCATCCGCTCATGGAAAGTCGGCGTGATCTTGCGCCGCTTCAACTTGAGCGCACCGTCGGCGTCGAACACGAGCTGCGTGTTGTAGAGCGAACCGTGGTCACGCTCGTTGACACCGAGCACGATCACCGCGCCGTGCTTGCGCGCCGCCGCCGCGACCCGATCTGTCTCCGGGCCAGGCGCCGAAACGGCGTGCTCATAGAGACGGATATGCTCCGCCCCGCTCTGGACGGGCGGCGTGACGAAGGAGAAGTAAGGATACCAGGGAACGAAAGTCTCGGGAAAAACGATGAACTCGGCGCCCTTCCCTCCCGCGTCGTCGATCGCCGCGATCACCCGATCGAGCGTCGCCGCGCCGGAGGTCAGATCGGGGGCGATCTGCACCGCCGCGGCGCGCACCTTTCGCGTTTGTGACATCGCGTCCTCGTTCGGATTGGCGGGCCGAGAGCCGGCCCAGCCTCGGAGACGTCAGAGCGTCCAGGTGTCGAGGATGAAGGCGTTGTCGCGGCGATGCAGGAGCACGAGGTCGAGCACATCGAGCGGGCTGATCGGCCGGATCCCCTCGATCAGCGACGGTTCGCCATGGCCGTAGAGCGCCTGCAGCGCGAAGCGGCAGGCATAGGCCTTGCCGCCCTCGGAGATGAACTTCGTGATCTGATTGTTGAAGTTCTGAGCGCCCGGGAAGGCTTCGTCGCCGATCTTCGGAAAGCCGCGCTGCACGCCGAGCGTCACGCCGGGCCCATAGAGCAGAATGGAGGTTTCGAAGCCCTTGCGCAGAAGGCGGGTCGCCTGAAGCAGATTGACGAGACCGATCGACCCCTCGAAGGCCACCGTGTGGAAGGTCACAAGGGCTTTTTCCCCGGGCTCCGCCTTGACGTCCTCGAAAACCTTTTCCTCATAGTCGACGAATGCGTCGCCTTTCTTATGGGCCGGATGGGTGACCGCTGGCATTGTGCTTGGCCTTTCGCTTGCAAGCCGGCCCCGCGCCGGCATTGGCCTTGCAGCAAGGGCCGTGCCATCATGTTTGCGGTCAATGTTGAGGTCAAAATCCAATGAATCGGGCGACGTTTACAGTCAATCTGCTCCGTATCCGATCATACGCAAAAAGGGGGGCCGATTTCTCGGGCGTTTGGGCGCCCCAAGCGGAGGCACGCTGCGCTCAACAATCTCCAGTCAATTGCCGTCGCCAGGGAGCGCCGGCTACACCATGAAGTCCTGGGCGCCGGTCCTGCAGGGCCGCGAGGGCCCTAAATATCTCGCCATAGCCGATGCGATCGCAGCCGATGTCGCGGCCGGGCGTCTCGCCCCCGGCGATCGCCTGCCGCCGCAAAGAGATCTGGCGGGGCGCCTCGAGCTCGACTTCACGACGGTCGCGCGAGGCTACGTCGAGGCCGGAAAGCGAGGTCTCGTCGAATCCGTCGTCGGACGCGGCACCTTCATCCGGCGACACGCCTCGGTTCGAGGCGACGCCGGCCCGCAGCGCTCGCGCGCGGACTTCTCGATGAACATGCCGCCGGAGCCGGACGATCCGGACTTGCTCGCGAGGATGCGGGAGGGGTTCGCGAGCGTCGCGGCCGATCTCGACTCGTTACTCCGCTACCAGGGCTTCGGCGGATCGCCGATGGACCGGGACGCGGCCGCGAGCTGGCTCGGACGCCGCGCGCTCGTCCCCTCGCAGGAACGCATATTCCTCGCGCCCGGCGCGCATGGCGCGATGGTGGGGATCTTCACCCTGCTCGCGCGGGCCGGGGACGCCGTTCTGTGCGAGGCGATCACCTATCCCGGAGTCCGCGCGATTTGCGCGCAACTCGGTTTGCAGCTGATCGGGGTGGACATGGACGGCGACGGCGTCATCCCGGAGGCGCTCGAGGAGGCTGTGCGCCGGCATGCGCCGAAAGCGATCTATCTGAACCCCACCTTACAGAATCCAAAAACCATCACCATCCCCGAACGCCGACGCGCCGCCATCTGCTCGCTGGCGCGCCGGCTGCAGGTCCCGATTGTCGAGGACGACGCTTATGGATTCATCCCGACGCATGGCCCTCCGCCGCTCGCGGCTATCGCGCCGGACGTCTGCTGGCATATCGCGGGCCTCGCCAAGTGCATCGGCGCTGGCCTGCGTCTCGCCTATGTCGTCGCGCCGACGCCGCCAGCCGCTTGGTCGTTCAACAGTTCGATGCGCGCGCTCTGCGTGATGGCCTCGCCAGTCTCGGCGGCGGTCGCGACGCGGTGGATCAATGACGGCACCGCCGACATGATCCTGCGCTTCATTCGGTCGGAAAGCATCGCCCGAGAGCGCATCGCCGCGCAGGCGCTGGAGCCGGGTTCGTATCTCTCCGATCCGCTAAGCTTCAACATTTGGCTGCCAATGCGCAACGGCTGGACCCGCTCGGTCTTCGTAAGCCAGGCGCGCCCGAGCAGTCTTGGCGTCGTGCCAAGCGACGCCTTCGCCGCGAACGGCCCGCCGCCTGAAGCCGTACGCGTCGGACTGGGCGGGCCGATTACGCGCATTCAGGTCGAGCGCGGGCTGGCGTTCCTGTCGCATCTCCTCGACAGCCAGCCCGAGTCCGTCACGGTGTAGCCCAGCACTTGGGCAAGGATGGCTTCCATGACCGGCTATGTTCTCGTCGTCGATCAGGGCACGACCTCGACGCGCTCGATCATCTTCGGGCCGGACGCTGCCCTCGTCGCCATGGCGCAGGAGGAGTTCCCGCAGATCTTTCCTCAGCCGGGCTGGGTCGAGCATGACCCGGACTCGCTGTGGCGGACCACGCTCTCGACTGCGCGGCAGGCTCTGTTAAGGGCTGGCGTCGAGCCAAGCGCGCTCGCCGGACTCGGGATAGCCAACCAGCGCGAGACGGCGCTCGTCTGGAGCCGGACGACGGGCCGTCCGATCCACAACGCGATCGTCTGGCAGGATCGCCGGACGGCGCCGCTTTGCGCCGAGCTTAAGGATCGCGGATGCGAGAAGCTCGTGTCCGCGCGCGCCGGCTTGCTGCTCGATCCCTATTTCTCGGCGACGAAAATCGCCTGGATCCTCGACAATGTTCCCGGCGCTCGCGCTGAAGCAGAACGGGGAGACTTGGCCTTCGGCACCGTCGACAGCTTTCTCGTCTGGCGCCTGACCAACGGCAAAGTTCACCTTACCGACGCCACCAACGCCTCAAGGACTCTTCTGTTCAACATCCACTCGGGCGCGTGGGACGACGACCTTCTGGCTCTCTTCCGGATCCCACGATCCATGCTGCCCGAGGTCAAGGATTGCGCCGCCGAATTCGGCGAGGCGGCGGCCGAGCATTTTGGAGCGGCGATCCCCATCCGCGGGATCGCCGGAGATCAGCAGGCGGCGCTGATTGGGCAGGCATGCTTTCGCACCGGAATGGTGAAGTCGACTTACGGGACGGGATGCTTCCTTCTCGCCAACACCGGCGACAAGGCGATCGAGTCGACACACAAGTTGCTGACGACCATCGCCTACCAGTTCGAGGGCAAGCGCACGTTCGCGCTCGAAGGCTCGATCTTCTCGGCTGGCGCGACAGTGCAATGGTTGCGCGACGGCCTTGGTATTCTCGCCACTGCGGCGGAGGCAGGCGAATTGGCGGCGAGCGCCGATTCCCGCCAGCAGGTCTATCTGGCGCCGGCCTTCACAGGCCTCGGCGCTCCCCATTGGGACAGTGAGGCCCGCGCCGCGATCTTTGGCTTGACGCGCGGCGCCACACGGAGAGAGATCGTCCGCGCAGCGCTCGAGAGCGTCGGCTATCAGACGCGTGATCTCGTCGACGCGATGCGCGCCGACTCCCAAGGGCGGTGGGACGATGACTTTGCTTCCGTTATTCGCGTCGACGGCGGAATGAGCGCCAGCGACTGGACGATGCAGTTCCTCGCCGACATTTTGAACGCGCGGGTCGACCGCCCCGAGATTTTCGAGACCACCGCCCTGGGCGCAGGTTATCTGGCAGGCTGGCAAGCGGGCCTCTACCCCGATCCAGAGCAGTTCGCGAAGACTTGGCGGCGGCAGATGAGCTTCATGCCGTCAATGGCGCCAAGTGAGCGCGAATCCCGCTATCGCGGCTGGCGCGAGGCCGTCGCCCGCACTGTTCTGCGACCGGAGATCTAGAAATCATGGGGATCGTATTTGCTCGAAGCGAGCGTTGCGCGAGCCGGCGCCGACTCGTTGCGATAGAGCCAGCATGGACGGCCCTGGCCGATATTGCGATAGTCTTCCGAGCAAATCTGCCGACACGGTGAGGCGATGAGGACTGCGCCGCGCATCGTTCTTGTGTGGGACTTTCCCGTCCGCATCTTCCACTGGCTCATCGTGGCGCTTGTCGCGGCGGCCTATGCGACGTGGCGACTAAACTGGATGGTGTGGCACGGATGGATCGGGTACGCCGTGCTCACGCTAGTCTTGTTCAGGCTGCTATGGGGTTTCTTTGGCGGGGAGACAGCGCGCTTTTCCGGCTTTCTATCCGCGCCGCGACCCGTCTTTCAGCACCTGAAACATTCGTTTCGGCGAGAGCCGGACCACCAAGTGGGGCACAACCCGGCGGGCGGCTGGATGGTCGTGCTCCTGCTTGCGCTGCTGCTCGTCGAGACATTGACTGGAGTCTACGTCGCCAACGACATCGTCGACGAGGGGCCGCTGACCGAGATTGTGCCCGCGTGGGCCGCCAACGCGATCGCGTCCGCTCACGCGATCGGCTGGGATGTGCTGCTGGCGGCCATCGTTCTGCATGTTCTGGCGATCGCGGGGTTTGCGGCGATCAAGGGACAGAACCTGTTGCGCCCGATGGTCACCGGGACAAAGGTCTTGCCCGCCAGCGTCGCCGCGCCGCGAGCCGGCAGTCCGGCGCGAGCCGGCTTGCTGTTGCTCGGCTGCGCCGTCGCCACAGCCTTGCTGGTCAACCTCGTTTGAGCTTCGCCGGCCCTTCGCGCTCAGCTCTTGGGAGGAATGACCTGACCGCGGATTTCCCCTGCCGGATGGGATTGAGTGTGAACGTTGACATACCACTCTCCGGCGGAAAACTGTTTCGCCTGATCCGGAGTGAGCGTGGCGCTCCCTTTTATCGGATTCGTGGGCGGGCTGCCCTGCTTGCTGAGCCAGATCACGAGCGGCGCATTTTTGCCTTCCGCCGCCGGCCCATGGAAATGAGCCATCGTAGTCGGGCTCGACAACCCACTGTAGCTGATGTTCCAGGTTACGACCCGGGTCGCCGGATCGTACGTCAGCTCCGCGGTTCCCGATCCCGTCGTGTCGACCGGCGGCACGCCCTGTGCGCCAGTCAGCGGGACTTTGAAGGAAATGGGGGCGGCGAGGACAGCCCCCGCATGCACAAACCCGAGGAGGATAACACAAGAAATGAGAGCGCTCAGACGTTTCAACACTTTCATCTTTTCCTCCAATTGGCTCACACCAAATCTGTTTCTACGGACAGAGGGATCGAGAGGTCCACTTCATCGCACAATTTGATGTCATTGTAGACACCCTTTTGCTGGTTCACCAGCTATGTGATGATGGTGGCGAGCGCCGAAAATCAGGTCGACCCGTGACGTTTGACCTCAGTTCGGCGTCAAGGGCGGGTCCCAGACCGTGAACGGCCGCCTCTTCGTCCGCGCGGGAAATGGCTTTATGAACCTCGCTTGATGCCAAACTTCTCGATTCGCCTGAGGCTGATCTTTCTGTCAGCCCTGCTTCTATCGATCCTCGCCGGCTCCTCCGCGCTTCTGATCCGAGAGCTGGTCCGCGACTCGCGAAGCCTCACCGAGGAAGCCAAGCTGGTTTCAACAGTCCGGGACGCCAATTCGGCCAGCAAGCACTTTGGCGATTTGAAATATTGGGCGATCGACTCCGCCGTCACGCAGCTCGCCCCCTCTCAGGAAGCTGCGGAACGCGCCAGGTCGGGGCTCGATTCCGATCTGAAGGCGATTTCCGCAGTCGATCCTGCGGTGGTCGCTCAGATCGGAGGCGAAGTCCACCTCATGACCGACTTGGCGCGGCAGGCGGGCGTCGCCTATTCAAGCGACGACAGCGCCGCCGGCAACGCTCTGCTGGCGCAGGCGAAGAGCCGCATTCTGGTCATCGAGGACCAGATCGACAAGATCGTGGACAGGCTCGAGCAACAGGCCGTGACTCGCCGCGACATCTCCACCCAGCAGGCAGAATTCGCGGTCAAGCTTGCGATAGCCGGGGGAATAGGAGCGCTTGCGCTCGCATTGGGCTTCACCGCACTGACCGTTCACTCGATCACCGCTCCCCTGAAGCAGCTGGAACGGAGCATTGCCTCCATCACGCGTGGCGAACTGAACGTCGCCATGCCGCCAGCAAGCGTCCCCGAGATCGCAGCGATGACCAAAACGCTCGGCATGTTGCGCGACAGCCTGATTGAGCGCGATCGACTGGAAAGCGAACGACAACGCGCCGAGATGGAAACCCGGGCTGCGCGCGACACGGCCGAGGCCGCTTTGCACGATTTGAAGGCGGCCCAAGCCAACCTCATTCAGGCCGAGAAAATGGCCTCGCTCGGTCAATTGACCGCGGGCATCGCCCACGAAATCAAAAACCCGCTCAACTTCGTCAACAACTTCGCCAGCCTTTCCGTTGGCCTCCTGGACGAACTCAACCAGGCAGCCGCGCCGGCGCTTGCGGCGCTCGACGATCAAGGGCGTCGCGAATTCGCAGAGGCAAGCGATCTCTTGATCGGCAATCTCAAACGGATTGTCGAGCATGGCAAGCGCGCCGACAATATCGTGAAGAGCATGCTTGCGCATTCCCGTGGCGGCAGCGGTCATGTGGAAAGCGTCAATCTCAACGCGCTGGTCGAGGAGTCGCTCAATCTCGCCTATCACGGCGCCCGCGCTCAGGATCAGAACTTCAACGTCACCATCGAACGAGCCTATGGCGAGAATATCCCGCCGATCGCCCTTGTGCCGCAGGATATGACGCGAGTGTTCCTCAATCTGTTCGGCAATGCCTTCTACGCCACGAATAAGCGGCAGCGGGAGATGAATGGCGCGGACTTCAGGCCAACCTTGGCGGTGACCACCCGCGATCTCGGCGATGCTGTTGAAGTGCGGGTGCGCGACAATGGCGGCGGGATTCCGGCCGAGGTCAGAGACAAGCTGTTCCAGCCTTTTTTCACCACGAAGCCGACTGGAGAGGGCACCGGGCTCGGACTGTCGATCAGCTATGAAATCGTCACCAACCAGCATCGCGGGACGATCGAGGTCTCGAGCCTCGCCGGAGAGTCCACAGAATTCACCGTCCGTCTGCCGCGGGGCCGCTCTCCGGATCGTCCGGCGTAAGTAGAGAATCATGCCTGTCAGCATTTTGATTGTCGATGACGAACCCGATGTCGCCGCCCTGTTTCGGCAGCAATTTCGACGCGAAACGCGGGAGGACGTCTATGTCCTGCATTTTGCCGAATTGGCCTCGGAAGCGCTGGAACGTCTCGCCAGCGAGATCGAACCCCAGCTGGTCGTCATCCTGTCGGACATCAATATGCCTGGGATGGACGGCCTGTCGCTCTTGCGCGAGGTCAAGAAACGACGGCCCGAGCTCCCGGTGATGATGCTGACGGCCTACGATGACGATGAACGGCGTCGCCGCGCAGCCGCCTCCGGCGCTGCTGATTTTGTGACGAAGCCTGTCGACTTCGACTTCCTGAAGGTTCGTCTGCGCCAGTTGCACGGATCATCGATTTAAGGGGCGCCGCTCGTTCGTCTGCGCTCGCCCCTATCTCGCGCCCGCGGCCAGCAAGCCGATCTGACGGCTCAACTGGGCAAGAGTGTAAGGCTTATCCAGCCTGGGCAAGGAGCCTCCCGACTTGTCTCGCTCCGAATAGCCCGTCGCCAGCACCAGCGGCAGCTCCGGATAGGCCTCGCGCAACAGTTCCGCCAAGGCGACGCCCGACATTTCAGGCATCGCGTAGTCGAGAATGGCCAGGTCCGGGCGCTCGCCCCCACGGACCGCCTCAAGCGCTTTTTTCGCCGACGTCATCTCGATCGGCTCGTGCCCGAGCTCCCGCAACATGTCCGCGGTCGCCATGAGAACGAGCGGATCGTCGTCGACCAGAAGGACCCGACGCGGGCGGTTCTCGACGGCGACAGCGGAAACAGCCGCATCAGGCCCGATCACGCGGACATCCGACGTCACAGGAAGCCAAAGCAAAACCGTCGTCCCTTCACCCAATCGACTCACGATCTGCATCGCTCCGCCGGACTGATGAGCGAGCCCGTGAACCATGGAAAGGCCCAGACCCAACCCCTTGCCTCCGCGTTTGGTCGAGAAAAAGGGCTCCGCGGCGCGCCTCAGCGTGTCGGCGTCCATTCCCACCCCTGTGTCCGTGATCGAAAGACTGACATAGGAACCCGGCGTCAGTTCCTCGGGAAGTTGCTTCTCGTCGGCGATTCTCGCCTTGATGACAATCTGCCCGCCGGTAGGCATCGCGTCCCGCGCGTTCAAGCCCAGATTGAGAAGCGAAAGTTCAAGCTGGTTGCGATCGATCCGAATGTTGGGAAGGTCGCTCGGCAGATCGGCGACGATACGCACTTCGGGATCCAACGAGTGAGACATCATTTCGACCATCCCGTTGACAACATCCGATAGCGGAACGGACTCGGGCTTCAGATCCTGCCGGCGGGCGAAAGCCAACATGCGCTTCGTCAACGAGGCGCCGCTGTTCGCGGCTTCGGTTGCTCGTCCAAGCCAGCGGATCAGTCGATCATCTCCTGCGACGCGGCTGCGCGCCAACTCGAGGTTCGACAACACGACCATGAGAAGATTGTTGAAATCGTGAGCCAGGCCGCCCGTCAGCTGTCCGAGGCTCTCCAGCTTCTGCATCTGCGCGACCTGCGCCAAAGCCTCTTCCCTCTCTCGCGTGCGCGCTTCGACCCTCCTCTCCAGATCTGCATTTGCGGCGGCCAACTCGGCGGTGCGAGCCTCGACTCTCCTCTCCAATTCTGCGTTCAGGATCTCGAGTTGGCGGGTCTTCCTAAAAAGGTCGCAGAACACGCGGACCTTCGCGCGAAGAAGAGCCGGAACGATGGGGACCGGCAAATAGTCGACTGCGCCTGCCTGGTAGCCGCGCAAACTGTCGATTTCGGACATGTGGACCGCGGAAACGAAGATGAGCGCGATTTGCGCAAACCGCGGATGGTCGCGGATCATTGCCGCGAGCTCAAAACCGTCGAGCTCGGGCATCGCAACGTCCACAAGTATGACGGCGACTTCGTTGCGCAGCAATTGCTCGAGCGCCTGCCGGCCCGACGTCGCTTTGATGAGATTCTCGCCCAACTCTTCGAGGATTACTTCGTAGCTGAGAAGCTTTGCCGGCTGATCGTCGACGACCAGGATATTCACTGGATCACGATCGCGTTGCACGGCCATTCCCCATGCCTTACCGATGGAGCCAAATGCGAAGCGCCGAAAGCAGTTGCTCCGTATTGACAGGTTTCGCCAAGTAATCCGAGGCGCCGACCTCGAGACACCTCTCACGGTCGCCCTTCATTGCTTTTGCGGTGAGCGCAATGATCGGCAACCGCCTCAACGAGGGATCGGCTCGAAATCGCCTGGATGGTCTCATAGCCGTCCATTTCCGGCATCATGATGTCCATAAGCGCAATCGATATGCCTCGATCGGCCTCGAGAATCGAGATCGCTTCGCGGCCCGTCGTCGCGGTTAGCACCTGCATTCCTCGCCGCTCAAGCACGCTGCTGAGCGCGAAGATGTTTCTGGCGTCATCATCCACAAGAAGCGCCTTGCGGCCGTGCAGATTTTCGTCGGAATTGCGCAGACGCTCCAGCATACGCTGCTTGTCCGGCGGGAGATCCGCAACCACGCGATGAAGGAAAAGCGCCGTTTCGTCGAGAAGCCGCTCCGGCGACTCGACCCCCTTCACGATCACGCTGCGGGCAATCGAATGCAATTGCGCGTCTTCCTCGGGCGACAACTCGCGTCCGGTGAACACGACCACCGGCACCTGCGTTAGCGCGTCATCCTGCCGGATATGCTCAAGCAACTCGAATCCAGACATATCCGGCAGCTTGAGATCGAGAACGACGCAATCGGTTGGCTGCTCCCGAAGCATCGCCAAAGCCTCGCGGCCGTTCTCGGCGGTGACGACTTCGATGTCCTGGTAGCCGAGCAACTCCTTTATGCCCAGGAGCTCGGCCGGATTGTCCTCAACGATGAGCAGCCGCTTTCGTAAATCGCGGGCGTATTCGGAGAGACGCGCGATCGAGGCCTTGAGCTTGTCCATTGTGGTTGGTTTGCTGAGGTACGCAAAAGCGCCCCCTGCCAGCCCATGCTGCCGATCCTCGTCGAGCGTGACGATCTGCACTGGGATGTGCCGGGTGCGGGGATCCTGTTTCAACTGGCTCAGCACCGCCCACCCGAGCATGTCCGGCAGAAAAACATCGAGCGAGATCGCGAGAGGCGAAAATTCGCGCGCGAGAGCAAGGGCGTCGACGCCCCGCGAGGCGACCAGCACCTTGAGCCCAATGTCGCGCGCGAGATCGACGAGGATTCGCGAGTAGTGGGGATCGTCCTCCACGATCAATAGCGCCGCCTCGCCGGGCGCGAGATGCGCGCGGTCGTCGGATGGTCGGGTCAGCGCCTCCTCGGTCCGCTGCACCGGGCTTCCGTCCGCTCGCGCCTCCAAGCGCGTCCCGCTTGCTCCTTTGACCGCAACCCGAGCGGGACCGACGTAGGACTGGGGCAGATAAAGCGTGAATGTGCTGCCCTCGCCGGCTCTGCTTCGCAAATGGATTTCGCCCCCGAGAAGGTTTGCGAGTTCGCGACTGATTGCGAGCCCGAGACCCGTTCCTCCATATCTCCGGTTGGTGCTCGCGTCGGCTTGCTGGAACGCCTCGAAGATAATGCGCTGTTTCTCGGGAGGAATGCCAATGCCGGTGTCGCTGACCTCGAACGCGACAACGGTGGATGCGGTCGCAAGCACCGGATGGGTCGGCGTCCAACCTGACGTAGCCCTGGCGACCCGCATCCGCACTCCACCCTGCTCGGTGAACTTGAGCGCGTTCGACAGCAGATTCTTGAGGACCTGCTGGAGACGCTTCGAGTCCGTCGTCATGCTGCGCAATTCCGGGGCGATCGTGACATCGAATGACAGGCCCCGTCGTTCCGCCTCGTGGCGGAAGGGACGGGTTACCGATTCCTTAAGCAAATTCATCGTGATGTCCTCGGCTTCCACCGAGACGGTGCCGGATTCAATCTTCGAGAGGTCCAGGATGTCGCTAATCAGATTCAACAGATCGCTGCCGGCGCCATGAATCGTGCGCGCAAATTCAACCTGGCGAGGCGTGAGGTTGGTGTCCGGATTGTCCGCGAGCTGCTGGCCGAGGATCAGGATGCTGTTGAGCGGCGTGCGCAGCTCATGCGACATGTTCGCCAGAAATTCTGACTTGTATTTCGAGGTCAGAGCGAGCTCGGTCGCCTTGTCCTCGAGCGCTCCCCGGGCCTGCTCGATTTCATCGTTCTTGCGTTCGACTTCCGCGTTCTGCTCGGCCAGTTGCTGCGCCTTCTGCTCGAGCTGCTCATTGGTCAACTGAAGCTCTTTTTGTTGGGACTGCAGCTCGATCGCCAGCTGCTGCGACTGCTTGAGCAACCCCTCCGTTTGCATGGTCGCTTCGATACTGTTGAGGACGATGCCAATCCCCGCGGTCAGCTGATCGAGGAAAGTCTTTTGCAGCTCGGTGAATGGAGAGACGGACGCGAGCTCGATGACCGCCTTCACCTGGCCTTCAAACAGCACGGGCAGGACAATCAAGTTGGAGGGTTTCATCGCGAAGATGCCGGTGCGGATCGGAACAACGTTGGACGGCACATCGGAAATGAGCGTAGCGCGCGCATCGATCGCGCATTGTCCTATGACGCCCTCGCCCAATTGCAGCTTCTCGGGATGGCCTTCGGCGCCGGCGTCCGCATAGGAGGCGAGCAGCTTGAGCACGGGCGCGCCTTCAGAGTCGACCAGGTAAATGACGCCATTCTGCGCAGCGACCTGCGGCGCCAGTTCCGAAAGCAGCATTCGACCGACGGCGGCCAGGTCGCGCTGCCCCTGCAACATGTTGGTGAACCTTGCGAGATTGGTCTTCAGCCAATCCTGTTCCGTGTTGCGCTCAGTCGTGAGACGCAGATTGTCGATCATCGTATTGATGTTGTCTTTGAGCTCGGCCACTTCGCCGCGCGCGTTGACTTGAATCGATCGGGTAAGGTCGCCTTTGGTCACCGCGGTCGCGACCTCGGCGATCGCCCGCACCTGGGTGGTCAGGTTTGCCGCGAGCAGATTGACGTTGCCCGTGAGATCCTTCCACGTGCCGGCGGCGCCCGGCACATTCGCTTGACCGCCAAGCCGGCCTTCGACGCCCACCTCTCTGGCGACGGTCGTCACCTGATCGGCGAAGGTCGCAAGCGTGTTCGTCATAAAGTTGATCGTCTCGGCCAGCGCCGCGACCTCGCCTTTCGACTTGACCGCCAGGTCCTGCGTGAGATCTCCGCCGGCGACGGCCGTCACCACCTTCACGATGCCGCGGACCTGTTCGGTGAGATTGGCCGCCATGACGTTCACGGTGTCGGTCAAATCCTTCCAGGTCCCCGCAACTCCGGGCACTGCGGCCTGACCACCCAATTTCCCTTCCGTGCCGACTTCGCGCGCGACGCGGGTCACTTCCGAAGCGAAGGCGTTCAGCTGATCGACCATCGTGTTGATCGTGTTCTTCAGCTCGAGAATTTCACCTTTGACGTCGACGGTGATCTTGCGCGAGAGGTCGCCGCGAGCGACCGCAGTGGTCACTTCGGCGATGTTTCGCACCTGCGTCGTCAGATTTGCCGCCAGAAGATTGACGTTGTCGGTGAGATCCTTCCACGTGCCGCCGACGCCCGGCACAAGCGCCTGTCCGCCGAGCTTGCCCTCGGTGCCGACCTCGCGCGCGACTCGCGTGACTTCAGCGGCGAACGAGCGAAGCTGCTCGACCATCGTGTTCAGAGTGTCCTTGAGCAGCAGAATCTCGCCGCGGACGTCGACCGTGATCTTCTTCGAAAGGTCGCCGTTGGCGATGGCGGTCGCAACCTCGGCGATGTTTCTCACTTGCCCGGTGAGATTGGACGCCATGAAATTGACGTTGTCGGTGAGGTCCTTCCACGTCCCGGCGACGCCCGGCACGGCCGCCTGGCCGCCGAGCTTGCCCTCGGTTCCGACTTCGCGCGCGACGCGCGTGACTTCCGAAGCGAATGCGTTCAGCTGATCCACCATCGTATTGATCGTGTTCTTGAGCTCCAGAATCTCTCCCTTCACGTCGACGGTGATCTTGCGCGAGAGATCCCCGCGCGCGACCGCGGTCGTCACTTCGGCGATATTCCGGACCTGAGCGGTCAGGTTGCCGGCCATCGAATTGACGTTGTCAGTCAAGTCCTTCCACGTTCCCGCAACCCCCGGCACCTGCGCCTGGCCGCCAAGGCGCCCCTCGGTGCCGACCTCGCGCGCGACCCGCGTCACCTCTCCGGCGAAGCGATTGAGCTGGTCGACCATCGTGTTGAGCGTTTCCTTGAGCTGAAGGATCTCGCCGCGCACGTCGACCGTGATCTTGCGCGAAAGGTCGCCGTTGGCGATCGCCGTCGCGACTTCGGCGATGTTGCGCACCTGACCGGTGAGATTGCCGGCCATCGAATTGACGCTGTCGGTCAAGTCCTTCCAGGTGCCAGCGACGCCCGGCACCTGCGCTTGGCCGCCGAGGCGGCCCTCGGTGCCGACTTCGCGGGCGACGCGCGTGACTTCTCCGGCGAACGCGTTGAGCTGATCGACCATCGTGTTGATCGTGTCCTTCAGCTCAAGGATCTCTCCGCGAACGTCGACCGTGATCTTGCGCGAAAGGTCTCCACGCGCGACCGCCGTCGCCACCTGCGCAATATTGCGCACCTGCCCGGTGAGGTTCGACGCCATCGAGTTGACGCCGTCTGTCAGATCCTTCCACGTGCCCGCGACCCCTGGCACCTGCGCCTGACCTCCCAGTCGCCCGTCCGTTCCCACTTCGCGCGCGACGCGCGTCACTTCGCCCGCGAAGGCGTTGAGCTGATCGACCATCGTGTTGATGGTCTCCTTGAGCTGCAAAATCTCGCCGCTGACATTGACGGTGATTTTCTTCGACAGGTCGCCTCCCGCAATAGCCGTCGAAACCTCGGCGATGTTGCGAACCTGCGCGGTCAGGTTGGAGGCCATCGAGTTGACGCTTTCGGTCAGGTCCTTCCATGTCCCTGCGACACCCATGACGTTGGCCTGACCGCCGAGTCGGCCTTCGGTGCCGACTTCGCGCGCGACGCGCGTCACCTCGCCTGCAAAACGGTTGAGCTGGTCGACCATCGTGTTGATGGTTTCCTTGAGCTGCAGAATCTCTCCGCTCACGTTGACCGTGATTTTCTTCGACAGGTCGCCGCCCGCGATCGCCGTCGCCACCTCGGCGATGTTTCGCACTTGCGCCGTCAGATTGCCGGCCATCGAGTTGACGCTATCGGTCAGATCCTTCCACGTCCCCGCGACGCCCAGGACTTGCGCCTGACCGCCAAGGCGCCCTTCCGTGCCGACTTCGCGCGCGACCCGCGTCACTTCGGAAGCGAATCCGTTGAGCTGGTCGACCATGGTGTTGATCGTGTCTTTGAGCTCGAGGATCTCGCCGCGCACATCGACAGTGATCTTGCGGGAGAGATCGCCGCGCGCGACAGCGGTGGTGACCTGGGCGATGTTGCGAACCTGGTCGGTCAGATTGCCGCACATCGCGTTGACGCTGTCGGTCAGATCCTTCCACGTCCCCGCGACGCCCGGCACAAGCGCCTGGCCGCCCAGCTTTCCCTCGGTACCGACCTCGCGAGCCACTCGGGTCACTTCGGAGGCGAAGGAGCGGAGCTGATCAACCATCGTGTTGATCGCTTCCTTGAGCTGAAGAATCTCGCCTCGGACGTCGACCGTGATCTTCTTCGAGAGATCGCCGTTCGCAACGGCGATGGTGACTTCGGCGATGTTGCGAACCTGGCCGGTCAGGTTGCTGGCCATGGAGTTCACGCTTTCGGTGAGATCCTTCCAAACCCCGGTCACTTCGCGAACCTGCGCCTGACCGCCCAGTTTTCCGTCGGTGCCAACTTCGCGAGCGACACGCGTGACCTCTGAAGTAAAGACGCTGAGCTGCTTGATCATCGCGTTGACGATTTTGGCGGAGCGCAGAAATTCTCCCTGCAGCGGACGCCCGTCCACGTCGAGCGGAACGGTCTGTTGCAAATCGCCTTGCGCCACTGCCGTGATGGCGTGGGTGACCGCGGCGGTCGGCCACAAGAGATCGTCGATCAGAGCGTTGACGGAGCTTTCCATCTCGCCCCAAGCGCCGGCGCTGACGCCGAGCCGGAGACGCTTGCGCGTCCTTCCCTCTCGTCCAACGGTCTGGCCGACCTGCTCCAGTTGCTGCGCCATTCTCTCGTTCGCGGAGACGATGTCATTGAAGGCATCCGCAATCTTGCCCGCGAGCCCGAGTTCCTCCGTCGGCAGTCGGGCGGAAAAGTCGCCGCCGCGCACCGCCTGCAGAGCCTGCAATAGATTGCGCAGATGTTTTTGGCTGCTGTTCCGTTCCCCGTCGCCCGCGTTGCCTTGAGCTCGCTTCGACCTCAGCGGCGCAATTCCGGGCTCACTGTCATCCATTTGGCCGGCCTTTCTTCAAAGCATCGCGCACCGACGTGGAGCGCTTGGCGGCGCCAAATCGTGCAGCGTGATCACGGATTGTCGAGGCAAAATCTACTATTCGGAGGCCAGCTCACGTCCGGGGGGCCCCCACAAAGCAATCGCGCAAGCGGAAAAGCGCGCAGGCCTCCCCCACCGGTGGAGCTGTCGCAACCATCGCCAAGACAAGCGCCCTGCACGCCCCGCGCCTTTCGCTTACATCGCCGCGTCACGCCAAACGCGTCGGGCGTAGGTAATGTTCCGCTGGTCCGCTAAAAAATCCGAGGGGCGGCGGCTATTTGGCGCAGCTTGAGCGATCATGAGCGCGGCAGGTAACGCTGCTGGGGTCGAGCCAGAATGCGCACACGGCCGTGAGGCCCGAATTCTGCGTTATGCGCTGAAGATGAGCGGCAAGTCGCGACCGCACAACCCTCTGGAGCATCGCGGGCGCGGCCCCCAAGAAAAGATCGGTTCCACAGATCCCGTGGGCGGCAGAAACGGATACCTTTGTATGAAACCGAGCTGCGGGAGTTCAGATCGCCCGCTTCCGCGTAGGCGCCGCCATCTCGGCGCCGCGCGGCCTAAACCGGGGCCGACTATCCATGGGCATGGGCATCGGCGCCATGTTCTGGTTCAGGTTGGTCATGATCCACATCGACCCAATGAGGATCAGCCCGACGATCAAGACGCCGAAGGCGAGCGCCAGCACGTTGTTGGACGTTGTCCGGTCCGGTGGTGATGTGGAGGAAGAAGACGAGGTGGACGCCGATCTGAGCGATCGCCAGCACCACCAGCGCAATCGGAATGCTCGGCCGCCACACAAGCGACGTCCCGACGATGAAGAACGCCACCGCGGTGATCAGGGTCGCGAGGCCCAGGCCGATAAGGTAGCCAACGACGCCTTCCGCGATCTCGTGACCGTCGCGCGGCTCGTCGCCGGGCGCATGGTCGGCCGCCGTGGAGCGGCTGCTAGTCGTCGGTCGAGCTCATGCGCCTGCCCCGAAGAGATAGACCACTGTGAAGATCGCGACCCAGATGATGTCGAGCGTGTGCCAGAAGAGGGCGAAGCAGAGAACGCGACGCAGGATGTCGGCGCGATAGCCCTTGGCGAACACCTGCGCCATCATCGTCAGCAGCCACATGAGCCCGAGGGTGACGTGCACGCCGTGGCAGCCGACCAGGGTGAAGAAGGCGGAGAGGAAGGCGCTGCGCTGCGGACCCGCGCCCTGGCGATCATGCCGACGAACTCGTGAATTTCGATCGCAAGAAACCCACGCCGAGCACGCAGGTCACGGCCATGCCGCCGTAGTACATGAGGCCGTTATGCGCCCGGGCGCCGATGGCCGCCACGCCGCAGGTGAAGCTCGACAGTAGGAGGCAGGCGGTCTCGATCGCGACGTTGTGAAGGTCGAACAGATCTCGCCCGCTCGGCCCGCCGGCGGTCTCGTTCACCAAGACCGCGTAGGTGGCGAAAAACGCCGAGAACATCACGATGTCGCTGAGCAGGAAGATCCAGAAGCCGTAGCCGACAATGATGCGCTTCGATGCCGGATCCGAGTGATCGTAAAGCCATGCAGCAGGGCGCCCGCGTCCCTCGCGCCGGCCCGTCGCGGTAGTCCGCGCCTGCCTGAAAGGCCGTCATGAGAGGGCCTCCACTGGGGCGAGCGCCACGCCGCGCGCGCGGCGGTTGGCGCGGTCGATGCGAGCGACTTCCTCGGCCGGGATCTCATATTCGGTGCGATCGCGCCACGCGAAGACGACGAAGGTGGCGAAGGCGCCGACCAGGGCGACGATGACCAGCCACCAGATATGCCAGATCATGCGAGAAGCCAGCGAAGGTCGGCGAAGAACGCGCAGACGAAGCCGGTCGCGCTGTTTCTCGGCATCTCGATGGGCTTATAGATCGGTTCGGCCATCGGGCCCGCCCCTCGCTCGCAGGCGCGCTCTGCGCCAATAGTCGTCCCGCTCCTCGACGACCGGCAGGACGGCGAAGTTGAACGTGGGCGGCGGCGACGACGTCGACCATTCGAGCGAGCGGCCGTTCCACGGGTCGCCGGTCAGGTCGCGCAATTCCTCGCGATGGCGGATGCTGACGACGAGTTGAGCGATCTGACACACGATGCCCGCGAGAATGACCGCGGCGCCCACATGCCGCGACCAAAAGCCACGGGCGCCATTCGGGCACGTCGTAATGCTGCATCCGCCGGGTCATGCCCATGAGGCCCACGACGTAGAGCGGCATGAAGGCCAGATAGAAGCCGATAAGCCAGCACCAGAACGCGGCCTTGCCCCAGCCCTCGTGCAGCCGGAAGCCGAACGCCTTGGGGAACCAGTAGGTGTAGCCGGCGAAGGCGCCGAACAGCACGCCGCCGATGATGACGTTATGAAAATGCGCGACCAGGAAGAGGCTGTTGTGCAGCATGAAGTCGGCGGGCGGCACCGCCAGCAGCACGCCGGTCAGGCCGCCGATAATGAAGGTCACCATGAAGCCGATCGACCACAGCATCGGCGTCGCATAGACGACCCGGCCGCCGTACATGGTGAACAGCCAGTTGAAGATCTTCACGCCCGTCGGCACCGCGATGATCATCGACGCGATGCCGAAGACCGCGTTGACGTCGGCGCCGGCGCCCATGGTGAAGAAGTGATGCAGCCAGACCATGAAGGAGATGACGCAGATCGCCATGGTCGCCAGGACCATCGAGCGGTAGCCGAACAGCGGCTTGCGCGAAAAGGTCGACACCACCTCGGAGAACACGCCGAACGCCGGCAGGATGAGGATGTAGACCTCCGGGTGGCCCCAGACCCAGATGAGGTTCATGAACATCATCATGTTGCCGCCGGCCTCGTTGGTGAAGAAATGGAAGCCGAGGTAACGGTCGAGCGTCAGCATCGCCGAGCGTCGCGGTCAGCACCGGGAATGCCGCGACGATCAGCAGATTGGCGGCGAGCGCCGTCCAGCAGAAGATCGGCATGCGCATGTAGGTCATGCCGGGGGCGTGCATCTTCAGGATGGTGGTGACGAAGTTGACGCCGGTCAGCAGCGTGCCGACGCCGGAAATCTGAATCGCCCATAAGTAATAGTCGACGCCGACGCCGGGCGAGTAGGTGAGTTCCGACAGCGGCGGAAAGGGCAGCCAGCCGACGCGGGAGAACTCGCCGACGACCAGCGAGATGTTGACGAGGAGCGCGCCGGTCGCGGTCAGCCAGAAGCTGACCGAATTGAGGGTGGGAAAGGCGACGTCGCGCACGCCGAGCTGCAGCGGCACGACGAAGTTCATGAGCCCGATCACGAACGGCATGGCGACGAAGAAGATCATGATCGTGCCATGGGCGGAGAAGATCTGGTTGTAGTGCTCCGGCGGCAGATAGCCCTGGGACTGGAACGCCAACGCCTGCTGCGAGCGCATCATGATCGCGTCGGTGAAGCCGCGCAGCAGCATCACCGCAGCGAGCGAGCATGTACATGACCCCGATCCGCTTGTGGTCGACGCTGGTGATCCATTCGCTCCACAGATAGGGAACCCAGCCCTTGATGGTGACGAAGGCGACCGCGCCGACCATCACCAGTATGACAAAGACGCCAGCGGCCAAAGGGATCGGCTGGTCGAAGGGAATGGCTTGCCAGGTCAGCTTGCCGAACATGCTAATTCCGCCTCCCCACGCACAGCCGAGGAGTGGTCGCGGCGACGAGGCCGAGGTCGGTCTCGGCGACGGGGCCGGGACCAGGCGGCAATGTCTGATCGAGAATCTTCTCGAACAATCCGTCCGACACCGTACGAAAGGTAAACGGAGCCGGCACGACGCTTTGCTTGGAAAGCTCGATATATCGTTCCGGCGTGAGTTCATCTCCGGTCGGCGCGCGTCTGGCCAAGCCACGCGTAGAAGTCCTCCGCCGACTTCGCCTCGACTTCGAAATGCATGTCGGCGAATCCGTCGCCGCTTATCTGAGTCGCAAGGCCGCGAAAGACGCCCGGCTCATCGGCCAAGAGGTTAAGCTGTGTCCTCATGCGGTTCATGGTGTAGATCATGCTGCCGAGCTGGGGGACGAAGAAGGCGGTCATCACGCTCCCCGAGGTCAGCGAAAAGTGGATCGGCGTCCCCGCGGGAATGACCAGGCGATTAACGCTGGCGACGTGCTGGTCCGGATAGATGAACAGCCACTTCCAATCGAGCGACACCACCTGAACATTGAGCGGTTCTTCCTTCGACTCGAGCGGTCTTGCCGGATCGAGGTCATGCGAACCGATCCAGGCCACCCCGCCCAAAAGCATGATCGTCAGGAGAGGAATCGCCCATACAATCAACTCGAGCGCACCGGAATATTCGAAGTCCGGCAGATAGCGCGCCCTGGTGTTTGAAGATCGATACCACCAGGCCGCCGCGAGCGTGGCGATGACCGTCGGGATCACGATCGCGAGCATGATCGCCACCGAATCGATCGAGGATCGTCGCGTTGCCGTCGCCGACCGGACCTTTCGGATTGAGCACCGCCCAATCGCAACCGCTAAGGAGCAGAGCGGCGCTCAATGGCGCCAGCCTGAAAGCTAGTCTTCGAATCCCACCCCAGAGGATCATGGCGCCGCCCGCCTGTCTCACTCTCGTCGGGGTCACTCGAAGAGCCGACACCCCCGTCGCGACTCGTCCAATCGCCCCAAGTCGCCCCGACCGAAGCCGCAAATTGCTTTGCGGTCATGAAGCCAACATGACACGAGGCGAGGGGCGGGATCAACCTTGCCTATCCACATAGCCATAAAGGCGCGCCTCGCGCGATTTGTCGGACGCCAATGGCCCGACACCACTCGGCGCGCTTTGATCTGCATCAAGTCCGTCTGCCTTATGTCCGTCTTTTTGATAGATCCAATCCTCATGGACGCCATGCGCGCCCAAACGAAGCAGGCGGCGAAGATTGTCGCAAGGGAGGACGCGAAATGGCGGAGGACCAAGCCAACCGGCCGGACCTGATCTGGCGCAAGGCGTTGCTCTCGCCGAACTGCCCGATGGCGGCAAGCTTGTCGGCCATGTCGGAAACGAAGCGGCGCTGCTCGTGCGTCGCGGGCCCGACGTGTTCGCGATCGGCGCGCACTGCACCCACTATAGCGGGCCACTGGCGGATGGGCTCGTCGTCGACGATACGGTGCGCTGTCCCTGGCATCACGCCTGCTTCGATCTTCGCACCGGCGAAGCCCTGCGCGCTCCGGCGCTCAGTCCGGTCGACACGTGGCAAGTCGAGCAGCGCGACGGCAAGATCTTCGTTGGCGAGAAGCGCGCTCAAGCTCGAGCCAGGCCGCGCCCCAGGAGCGGCGAACCGAACCGGATCGTGATCGTCGGCGGCGGCGCGGCGGGGTTCGCCGCGGCCGAGATGCTGCGGCGGCGGGGTTATGAGGGCGATCTCGTCATGCTGAGCAGCGACGACGCGCCGCCGGTCGACCGGCCCAACCTGTCGAAGGACTATCTCGCCGGCGGCGCGCCGGAGGAATGGCTGCCGCTGCGCGACCAGAGCTACTATTCCGACAATTCCATCGACCTGCGCCTCAATACGACCGTCGCGGCGATCGACGTTCGCGAGCGCAAAGTCGCGCTTGCGAGCGGCGAGACGATTCCCTTCGATCGCCTGCTTCTCGCCACCGGCGCCGAGCCCGTGACCCCGTCCCTCCCCGGCGCCAAGCCGTCGGACGTGCTCGTGCTTCGTTCGCTCAAGGACTGCCGCGCGATCATCGATCGAGCGAAGACGGCGCGCAGCGCAGTTGTCCTCGGCGCAAGCTTTATCGGCCTCGAAGTCGCGGCCTCTTTGCGCACGCGCAACATCGAGGTCCATGTCGTCGCGCCGGAGGAACGGCCGATGGAGAAAATCATCGGGCCGGATTTCAGCCGCCTCGTTCAAGCGATCCACGAGCAGCACGGCGTCGTCTTCCATTTGCAGAACACCGCGAGCGGCGTCGAGGGCAAGCGCATAACGCTCAGCAGCGGAACCGTCCTCGAGGCCGATCTCATTGTCGCGGGCTTAGGCGTGCGTCCGCGTCTCGGCCTCGCCGAGGCCGCCGGCCTTAAGATCGACCGAGGCGTCGCGGTCGACGCGTTTCTGGAAACGAGCGCGCCCGGAATCTTCGCCGCCGGCGACATCGCGCGCTGGCCGGATCGGCTCACCGGTGAAGCCATTCGCGTCGAGCATTGGGTCGTGGCGGAACGGCAGGGACAGACGGCCGCCCTCAACATGCTGGGGCGCCGCGAGCCGTTCGACGCGGTTCCATTCTTCTGGAGCCAGCACTACGACGTGCCGATCAACTATGTCGGCCATGCCGAGAGCTGGGACGACCTCGCCGTCGAGGGCGATATCGCTAACAAGGACGGCCTCGTGCGCATGCGGCGGGCGGGACGGACGCTCGCGGTCGCCTCGGTCTTTCGAGATCTTGAGAGCCTCGAGGCCGAGGTCAGCCTGGAGCGAGAGGCGGCGCGCACGGAAGCAACCTGACGGTGCATAAGCCTCTGCCTTCCGTCGGCGATTTTGAAGCCGTCCGCGACTGACGTAGTCTCACTCGCGTCGGCGAGCGGTTCTCCGCCCGACCGCAGGGAGGATACGAGCATGAGCGGCGCCATAGCCCGCCGAGGCTTTCTTAGTGCAATGGGAGCGACCGTCATCGTGGCAGGTGGGATCAGCGCTTCGCGCGGGCAGTCGCAGCAGGCCGTCCCCTGGTCGGCGGGAACCGAATCGCCAAAACTCAAAGCGCCGCCGAACGCCTGCGACTGCCACATGCATATCTACGACAGCCGCTTTCCCGTCGCGCCCAACGCCAAGCTGCGGCCGCCCAATGCCACCGTCGACGACTATCGCCGGCTTCAGAAGCGGCTCGGCACGACGCGCAACGTCGTCGTCACGCCTTCGACCTACGGCACGGACAATGCCTGCACCCTTGACGCGATGGCCAAGCTTGGCGGAACCGCGCGCGGCGTGGCGGTGGTCGATACGAGCGTCGCCGACGCCGAGCTCAAGCGGCTGAACGACCTCGGGATACGCGGCATACGCTTCAATCTCGTCCAGTCCGGCGCCACGACCGTCGAGATGATCGAGCCATTGTCGAAGCGCGTCAACGATCTCGGCTGGCACGTGCAGATCCATATGCTGGGCGACCAGATCGTCGAGATCGCGGACCTCCTCAAGCGGCTGCCTTCGCCGATCGTGTTCGACCATAGGGCGCGCATTCCAGAACCGGCTGGCGTGGATCATCCGGCTTTCGCATTGGTGCTGAACCTCCTCGACAAGGGGCGGACCTGGGTGAAGCTTTCCGGCGCCTATATGGACACGAAGACCGGCCCGCCGGCTTACGCCGACGTCAGCAAGGTCGCCCAGGCTTACGTGAAGGCGGCCCCGGAGCGCATGGTCTGGGGCAGCGACTGGCCCCATCCGACCGAGAAAGCCGACGCCAAGCCCGACGACGCGGTCCTGTTCGATCTCCTCGCCGATTGGGCTCCGGAAGAAACGACGCGCAATCGGATTTTGGTCGATAATCCCGCGGCGCTCTACGGGTTTGGTTAGACGGGCTTCAGCGAGATGATCGGCAAATGGCGCGACATGGTCTTGCGCGCGGAGGTGGCTCGGGCCAAGACTTTGAAACGCTCTCAGGCCGACTTAATTGAGGGCAGCTCTCCGGTCGACCACCTGGTCTGAGCGTCGCGCGGAACTGGCGCGTCGCCGTAAAGCGCCATGACGCACGCGTGTGCAACCCTACCACCATGCCGGACGATTGTCTTATGCAACCCGTCAGCGAAAAATCGGCGGAACATTTCAAAGCCAAGCAGCCAGACACGAGGCTCGATCTCGGACGGATTTTGAAGGCGCGACAAAAGATTTCACGCAGTGTTCCGCGACACCCCTCAGTTCGACTGTCCCGCTCTTGGAAACTTGCTGGGCTGCGAACTCGTCATCAAGCTCGAGACCGCGAACCCGATCGGATGCTTCAAGGGTCGTGGGACCGAGGTCGTCGCGTCACGCCTCGCAAGAAGCCCCGGTCCCAAAGCCGCAGTCTGCGCCAGCGCCGGGAATCTCGGCCAGGCGCTCGCCTACAGCGGCCGGGCGCGCGGCATCGCCGTCACGGTCGTCGCGGGCGCAGGCGCCAATGCCGCAAAGATCGATCGAATTCGACGCCTAGGCGCGGCGATCGAACTGGTCGAGGGAGACATCGAGAACGCCCGCGAGCGCGCCCGAGAGATCGCGGCCCACGGCGATGCGTTTCTCGTCGAGGACAGCGAAAACCTCGACACCTGTGAAGGCGCGGGCACGATCGGCCTCGAGCTTCTCGACGGGTTCGATCGCATTGACACAATTCTGCTCGCGCTTGGCGGAGGCGCTCTGGCCACCGGTGTGGGTCATGTGTTCAAGACCTTGTCGCCGTCGACGGAAGTCGTATGCGTCCAACCGAGAGGCGCCCCCGCAATGGCCATGTCCTGGCGAGCACGATCGATCGTGACCACTGACCGTACCGACACGATCGCTGACGGCGTCGCGGGCCGATTTCCCATTCCCGCGGTTCTCGGCGACCTTCTCGCCATCGCAGACCACGTCCCGCTGGTCGAAGAGGAAAGCATCGTAGCGGGCATGCGAATGCTCTATCGGCACGCCGCCCTCGTCGTGGAGCCTTCGGCCGCCCTCGGCGTCGCGGCAATCCTGGAAGACCCGGCGCGTTACCGCGGCAAGCGGGTGGTCACGGTGATCTGCGGTTCGAATGTGCTAACCGATTCATTCAGCGCATGGATGCAAGCGTAGGCGCCTGGATCCATCGGAACAATTCGACTGCCGATTCATTTGCGCATTCTGTTGCGGAAAACCAGAATCTATGTTATGCATTTCTCTTCGCCGGACTGATAGCGCGCGCCCGGAGGCGTCCCGATCGGAATTGGAGAAAGAGGACGAGATCGACGTGAACGCAGAGCGGAGCGCCAGAGGGACAGATTTCCTTATTTGAATTGGGTCGTAACCCATTGAAAAGTCTCGATTCGGAAAAATAACCGCTAGTAAACGCTAGCCCTTTTACTAGCGTTTAGGCCCGTTTAGGATGCATTTACTGGCGTTTAAGCGCGTCTATTTGGATGGTTTCCACCGTCCGGTTGCGCTCGCTGTGGGTCTTGGATCGGGCCCCTATATGAGCCTGAAGCGTTCAATCCGACGACGCTATGGGTTCAAAAGAGCAGCGGATGACCGAATATTCCAGCCTGCAAGAGTTCATTGATCGGCATCGGCGCCTGTTCATTCTGACCGGCGCCGGCTGCAGCACGCCTTCAGGGATTCCGGACTATCGCGACGCCGAGGGCCAATGGAAGCGGACGCAGCCCGTGACCTATCAGGCCTTCATGGGCCAAGAGAAGACGCGGCGGCGCTATTGGGCGCGCAGCCTCGTCGGCTGGCGGCTCCTTCGCCAGGCTGAGCCCAACGACGCGCATCGCGCTTTGGCCGAACTCGAGGCGAGCGGCAAGAGCGAGCTCCTTCTCACCCAGAACGTGGACCGGCTGCACCAGGCGGCCGGCAGCGCGCGCGTGATCGACCTGCACGGGCGGATCGATCTCGTCCGCTGCATGGGTTGCGGGCGAAGATCGCCGCGCCACGAGCTGCAGGGCGAACTCAGCCGCCTCAATGCTGACTGGCTCGATCTTGACGCAGCGGAAGCGCCCGATGGCGATGCGGACCTCGACAGGGCTGACTTTTCGTCCTTCGTCGTGGCCCCCTGCGGGCGCTGCGGCGGCGTGCTCAAGCCCGACGTCGTGTTCTTCGGCGAGAATGTTCCCCGCGACCGGGTCGACGCAGCCTTCCGCCATCTGGACAAGGCCGACGCTGTGCTCATCGTCGGCTCGTCACTCATGGTCTATTCGGGCTTCCGCTTCGTTGAGCGCGCGGTGAGCCTCGGAAAGCCGGTGGCCGCGGTCAACCTGGGCCGAACCCGGGCGGATGCGCTCCTTGCGCTCAAAGCCGAGGAGGCGTGCGAGTCGGCGCTCGCTTTCCTGCTCCGACCGCGGGCTGCGTCAGGTTCGATCCAGCCTGCTCGGTTAAAACAATATTGATCAACACGGCGGAGAATAGGGGGAACCACACCGATGCGCATCATCTGTCCGGCGATCGCCCTCTTCTGCGTTGTCGGGTCCGCGGCCGCCCAGGCGCCTTTCGTCGACGTCGACCTTCCCTATTCGGCTTGTGGCGATATGGCCGAGCTGAGGACCAACTTGACCGGCGCGCCTGATCCCTCGGCCAAGAGCGACGCCATTCTTCGCAGGCTCGGCGTTCGCTGCGTCGGACCTGTGGCCGCGCCGCGCGTCCGCCAACGCTATTGAGCGGACAGTGAGAACAACCGCGCGATGCTTTGCCGACAAAGCTGCGGCCGCCCTGAGGCGACCGCAGCGCCGGTTAGCGCAGGATCGCCGAGGTGACCGGCCACGTCAGGGACAGGCTGACGATCAGTCCGACCGCCGCGAAACCGGCCAAGCGCATCTTCTCCCGCGCGCCCTCCGGCAGCGCGGCGATCATCAGAACCGCGAAGACAAGGACGAGGAACCCCGCGGGGAGGTTGGCGACCGAAGGATGAAGCACGGCGTAGATGAAGTCGCCGAGGGTCGAAACGATCTGATCCAATCCGTACATCGATTTGCTCCCTTTAAGAGCCGTCAATGTGTTGTTGCACGAATCGTCCGCTGCGCAAAGGACGTCTTAAGTTTAACCTTTACCGCCGAGGCTATACTTATCGATGTATTGCCGAGCTGCCGATAAAATGATTAAAGGTTTTGGCGCGACCGGCAAGCGAATTGCGATTGACAATCGGCGCGCAGGCTGGCGCATTGCGGCCTTCTGCTTCATTGGCCCTTAACGGCGACGCCTGCTCGAGGAGCCAGATCAATGCGCATCGAGCCCGTGTTTCTGTTCGATCTCGACGGAACGCTCGTCGACAGCGTCTACCAGCACGTATTGGCGTGGAAGGAGGCTCTCGACAGCGAGGGCGTCGACATCTCCGTCTGGCGCATCCATCGCAAGATCGGCATGAGCGGCGGCCTTTTCACCAACCAGCTCCGTCGCGAAACCGGAGTCGATCTCAGCGAAGACCGCCTTGAGCGGCTGCGCCGTCTGCACGTCGAAGCCTATCGCCGGATGTCCGCCTCCATTCGCCCTCTGCCTGGCGCTCGGGAACTCTTGGCTTGGCTGACCAACGCTGGACTTCCCTGGGCGATCGCCACCAGCGGCCGAATGGAGACAGCGGCGGTCAATCTCGCGGCTCTCGGCGTCGATCCCGATCGATCCCCTGTCGTGACGCGCGATCAGGTCAAATACGCCAAGCCCGATCCCGACCTTTTCCTGGCCGCCGCCGCCCGCTTGAACGCGCCGATAGAGAGAGCCGTCGTCGTCGGGGACAGCATCTGGGACATGCTGGCGGCGGCGCGCTGCCGCGCGCTCGGCGTCGGCCTCTTATGCGGCGGTTATGGCGCGAGCGAACTGCAGCAGGCGACCGCCTTCCGCGTATACGAAGACCCCGCCGACCTGTTGGTCCATATCGACGAGCTCGGTGGACGCAGGTGAGGCGGCGCTGCTTGCAGCAAACACGCCGGAGTCTAGCCGAGCTCGCGCATGGTCTTGACGAATTGCGCAGCGATCTCGTCCTTGAATATGTGGCGACCGCCGACAACGACCTTCAGTCCGCCGCTCCAGACGCAATCGATAAGCGAATTGTCGACCGAGAAGATCCACGCGTCGAGGATCTGATCGTCTGTCTTGCCGGCGAGCGTCGGGTGGTCGGCGAAAAAGGTCAGAATGTCCGCCGAGGCGCCGGGCGCGAGCTTGCCCGAGTTCCGCCCCAAAGCCTGTGCGCCGCCGGCATAGATCGCCTCGAGCATCGTCCGCCCGCACGATCCTCCCCGGGAAGCACAAACATTGCGCGCCCGCTCGCGCAACCTTTGCGCATATTCGAGCTGACGCAATTCCGCCGCGGCGCCAATCGAGACATTGGAGTCCGTGCCGACCCCGTAGCGCCCGCCATCGCGGATGTAATCCGCCGTGTTGAAGATTCCGTCACCAAGATTGGCTTCGGTCACTGGGCAAAGTCCGGCGACCGCGCCCGATCGCGCGAGGTCCTGCGTCTCTCCTTCGTCCATGTGGGTCGCATGGACGAGGCACCAACGCTGGTCGACGCCGGCATGGTCGAGCAGCCAGCGCACGGGGCGAGCTCCCAGCGAAGCGATGCAGTCCTCGACTTCCTTGATCTGTTCGGCGGCATGAATGTGAACCGGACCGTCGCCCGAAAGCGCAAGCAGTTCGCTCAGTTCGCTTGGCGTAACGGCGCGGAGGCTGTGCGGCGCTATGCCGATCGTCTCGCCTTCGTCGGCTTTGATCAGCGCGCGACAGTCGCCGAGGAGACGCGCGAACGAATCGACATTGCTGATAAAGCGCCTCTGCTCCGGTCTTGGCGGAGCGCCGCCAAACGTCGAATGGGCGTAGAACACCGGAAGCAGCGTCATGCCAATGCCGACCCGTCGAGCCGCGGACAGGATACGGCCTGCCATCTCTGCAGGCTCGGCGTAGGGCGAGCCATCGGGCGCGTGGTGGAGGTAGTGAAACTCCGCGACCGCGGCGAACCCCGCCTCGAGCATCTCGACATAGAGCTGCGCCGCGACCGCCTCCACATCCTCCGGCGACATCATCAACGCGAAGCGATACATCGTCTCGCGCCAGGTCCAGAACGTATCCGCCTCCTTGCCCCTGACCTCAGCGAGGCCCGCCATGGCTCGCTGGAAGGCGTGGCTGTGCAGGTTCGCCGCCGCGGGCGCCATGACTGCGTGACGCTCGTCCCCCTCTCGCGCTGTCGCGCCCGTTTGCACGGACGCGATCGCGCCGTCGTCGATCGTCACCCTGACGTCAGACTTCCAACCGTCGGGGGTTAGCGCCCTTGCGGCGTGAAGAACTGACACGGCTACTCCGCTTCTCGCGATCGGCCTCGCAGGCGGGCCGCTTGCCTTTCGGGCGGTTAGGTCTATGCCGTTGGCCGCCATGGTTCAAACAAACCACGACGACCGTCTCGACGCGGTTTGGCTCAACGCCCGTCTTGCGACCCTCGCCGAAGGGCGCCCGGGCATAGGAATCGTCGAATCCGGCGCGATCGCCGCGCGCGAAGGAAGGATAGTCTTCGCCGGGCCGGAGAATGAGCTTCCATCCGCGGCCCGCGCCGCTGAGCGGCTCATCGATTGCGAAGGGCGCTGGATCACGCCCGCGCTGATCGATTGCCACACCCATCTGGTATACGGCGGCGATCGGGCGCACGAATTCGAGCTGAGACTCGTCGGCGCAAGCTATGAACAAATCGCCCGCGAAGGCGGCGGCATTCTTTCCACTGTCCGCGCGACCCGCGCCGCGACCGAAGACGAGCTCATGCGATCGGCGCTCAAGCGACTGGAAGCTCTGATCGCCGAGGGCGTAGGCACGGTCGAAGTCAAATCCGGCTACGGACTTGAGCTCGACGCCGAGCGCAAATCGCTCTCCGTCGCGCGCCGGCTCGCCAAACAGCGCAATGTCGCAATCCGCACGACATTCCTCGGCGCCCACGCGCTGCCGCCAGAATTCGCGAGCAGACGCGAGGCCTATGTGGCTTACGTCGCCGACACAATGATCCCGACGCTCGCGAGCGAAGGCCTGATCGACGCTGTTGACGGCTTTTGCGAGAAGATTGCGTTCACCCGCGACGAGATCGCGCGCGTGTTCGCCGCCGCCCGACAAGCAGGGCTCCCGGTCAAGCTGCACGCGGATCAATTGTCGAATTCAGGCGGCGCGGCGCTCGCCGCCAACTTCGGCGCCCTGTCCGCGGATCATCTCGAATATGCGGACGAGGAGGGCGTTGCCGCCATGGCGAATGCGGGCGTCGTCGCGGTGCTGCTGCCGGGCGCCTATTATGTGCTGAAAGAACGGCAGGCGCCTCCGGTCGATCTCATGCGCAAGCATCACGTGCCAATCGCCGCCGCCACCGACTCCAATCCGGGCACGTCGCCCATGACCTCGCTCCTGCTCGCGCTCAACATGGGGGCGACTTTGTTCGGCCTTACTGTCGATGAATGCCTAGCCGGCGCCACCCGCAACGCGGCGCGCGCGCTTGGCCTTGCGACCGAAATTGGGACCCTCGAAGTCGGCAAATGGGCGGATCTCGCGATCTGGGACATCGAGCGCCCGGCCGAGCTCGTCTATCGACTCGGCTTCAACCCGCTGCACGCGCGCGTCTGGAGGGGACGATGACGGTCGTCATCCGCCCGGGCGACGCCACGCTCGCCGACTGGCGCGCGATCTGGCGCGGGGTGCCGGTCACGGTCGACCCGTCGTCTCATGGCAGGGTGGCCGCAAGCGCGGCCGCGGTCGAGCGGATTCTGGCCCGCGGCGAACTCGTCTATGGAATCAACACCGGCTTCGGCAAATTGGCGGGCGTGCGCATCGCGGCGCAAAACCTCGCGCAGCTTCAGCGCAACATCGTGCTGTCGCACGCCGCAGGGGTCGGCGAGCCAGCCTCCATCGCGACCACGCGGCTCATGATGGCGCTCAAGCTCGGCAGTCTCGCGCAGGGTGCGTCAGGCGTTCAGCCGCGGACGCTTGAACTCATCGAGGCCATGCTCGCGCGCGGGGTCACACCCGTCGTGCCATCGCAAGGATCGGTCGGCGCTTCGGGCGATCTCGCGCCGCTGGCCCACATGGCGGCGGCGATGATCGGCGTTGGAGAAGCTCGGATCGGCGAGCGAATCCTCTCCGCGGCGACCGCGCTCGCCGAAGTTGGAATCGAGCCGGTCGCGCTTCAGCCGAAGGAAGGCCTCGCGCTCCTCAACGGCACGCAATTCTCGACTGCCAATGCGCTCATCGGCCTGTTCAAGGCCGAGATTTTGTTCGGCTCCGCTTTGGCGACCGGCGCGTTGTCGACGGACGGCGCGCGCGGATCGGACACGCCGTTCGACGCGCGCATCCATGCGCTCAGGCGTCATGCGGGCCAAATCGAAGTCGCCGCGGCCTTGCGCGCGCTGCTCGCGGGCAGCGCGATTCGGGCTTCGCATTTGACCGGCGACGAACGGGTCCAGGACCCCTATTGCTTGCGCTGCCAGCCGCAGGTGATGGGCGCCTGCCTCGATCTCCTGAGCCAGGCCGCCTCGACCCTCCTTACCGAGGCTAACGGAGTCTCTGACAATCCGCTCATCTTCGCGGAGACGGACGAAGCGCTGTCAGGGGGCAATTTTCATGGTCAACCGGTCGCCTTCGCAGCCGACACGATCGCGATAGCTGTCTGCGAGATCGGCTCGCTCGCCGAGCGCCGGATTGCGATGCTCGTTGATCCGGCGCTCTCTGGCCTGCCGGCGTTTTTGACCCCGAAGCCGGGCCTCAACTCCGGATTCATGATCCCGCAAGTGACCGCGGCGGCGCTTGTCGCTGAGAACAAGACCCGCGCCTATCCGGCGAGCGTCGATTCGATCCCGACCTCTGCCAACCAGGAGGATCACGTCTCGATGGCCGCGCATGGCGCACGGAGGCTCGCGTCGATGGCGGAGAACGCCTTGTCGATCATCGGCATTGAACTCATCGCCGCCGCTCAGGCGTGCGACTTTCACCATCCCCTCCTCTCGAGTGCGCCGCTCGAGGCTCTGCGAGCGCTGCTGCGCCGCGAGGTCCCACGTCTCGAGGACGACCGCTACCTTCACCCCGATATCGCCGCGGCGACCAAGCTCGTCAGCGACGGCGCCGTCATCGACGCGATCGGCGACGTCGCGCTGCCCTCCCTTGAGAGGCCGCGATGACCGCCGGCTGTCCCGACTGGCTCATCGTCGAGTGCCGCGATGCGCCGCTCATCGTCAGCATTCCGCACGCGGGGGCAGACCTGCTCAAGTTCGAGCCGGCCTTCGTCGACCCGTGGCTCGCGCGCAAGGACGCCGACCGGCGGCTTGGCGAGCTCTACGATTTTCTCGCGCCGCTCGGCGCGACTGTTCTGCGAACTCGGCTTTCGCGCTCGATCATCGACGTCAACCGCGATCCGAGCGGCGCGTCACTTCATCCCGGTCAGGCGACGACGGAACTCGCCGCGACCACGAGTTTCGACGGCGAGCCGCTCTATCGCCCGGGGCTTGCGCCGGATGCGCCGGAAATCGCCGAGCGGCGCCGCCTCTACTTCGATCCCTATCACGCGGCGCTCAGCGCCGAGATCACACGCCTGCGCGAGACGCATAAGCGCGTGGCGCTGTTCGACGCCCACTCGATTCGCTCGGTGATCCCGCGCCTGTTCGATGGCGAACTGCCGGCGTTCAACCTCGGCACGAACTCCGGCGCGAGCTGCTCCACTGGACTGCGCGAAACGGTCGGCGCGTTGCTCGCCGCGAGTGGGCAAAGTTCCGTCGTCGACGGGCGCTTCAAGGGCGGCTGGATTACGCGCGGCCTACGGCAAACCCAGCGAAGGCGTCGAGGCCTTGCAGCTGGAACTCGCCTGCCGCGCCTATATGCGTGAGCCCGAGCGCCCGGCGCCCGAGAACTGGCCGAACTCCAATCGACGAGACGCGCGTCGCTCCAACAGGCGCGACGCTCCTGCGAGCGCTGGAGGCGATTCTCGAGCACGTGAGCCAATGATCCCGATGTTCTCATCTCCGATCGTCATTGCGAGCGAGGCGAAGCAATCCAGGGATCGTAAGGCGCCGAGCGGCTCCTGGATTGCTTCGTCGCTGCGCTCTTCGCAATGACGGTTTGTCGTGTTGCATGAAAGGTTCAGCCCATGACCACGCCCTCCCGCATCGACAATATGCGCGTCGTTCGCAGCCCCCGCGGAACCGAGCTCAGCGCCAAGAGCTGGCTGACCGAGGCGCCGCTCAGGATGCTGATGAACAATCTCGATCCCGACGTCGCCGAGCGGCCGGGCGAGCTGGTCGTTTATGGCGGCATTGGGCGGGCGGCGCGCGACTGGCAGGCGTTCGATCGCATCGTCGCAAGCTTGCGCCGCCTAGAAGGCGACCAGACCCTGCTCGTCCAATCGGGGAAGCCAGTCGGCGTGTTCCGCACCCACCCCGACGCGCCGCGCGTGCTCATCGCCAACTCCAATCTCGTGCCGCATTGGGCGACCTGGGACTGCTTCAACGAGCTCGATCGCAAGGGGCTCATGATGTACGGCCAGATGACCGCGGGCTCGTGGATCTATATCGGCTCCCAGGGCATCGTGCAGGGCACCTATGAGACCTTTGTCGAGATGGGGCGTAGGCACTATGGCGGCGACCTCAAAGGAAGGTGGATTCTCACCGCCGGCCTCGGCGGCATGGGCGGCGCGCAGCCGCTCGCCGCGTCAATGGCCGGCGCCTCGCTGCTCGCCGTCGAATGCCGGCCATCCAGCATCGAATTCCGACTGCGCACCGGCTATGTCGACGTCCAGGCCAAGGACCTCGACGACGCGCTCACGATCATCGAACGGTCGACGAAGGAGCGCAAAGCCGTCTCGGTCGCGCTGCTCGGCAATGCGGGCGAGATCTTGCCCGAACTTCTGCGCCGCGGCGTCAGACCCGACATCGTCACCGACCAGACCTCGGCGCACGATCCCATCAACGGTTATCTGCCCAAGGGTTGGAGCCTGCAGCAATGGGAGGAGCGCCGCGCGAGCGATCCCAAGGGGGTCGAGCGCGCGGCCAAGGCGTCGATGGGCGAGCATGTGCGCGCGATGCTGGCTTACGCTCACGCCGGCGTTCCCACCGTCGATTACGGCAACAACATCCGCCAGATGGCGCTGGACGAAGGCGTCAAGGACGCGTTCGACTTCCCAGGCTTCGTGCCGGCCTATATCCGGCCGCTGTTCTGCCGGGGCGTCGGGCCGTTCCGCTGGGCTGCGCTATCCGGCGATCCCGAGGACATTTTCAGGACCGACGCCAAGGTCAAGGAGTTGATGCCGGACAACCCGCATCTGCACAATTGGCTCGACATGGCGCGAGCGCGGATCAAGTTTCAGGGCCTGCCGGCGCGCATCTGCTGGGTCGGCCTTGGCGACCGGCATCGGCTGGGCCTCGCCTTCAACGAAATGGTCGGATCCGGCGAACTCAAGGCGCCGATCGTCATCGGCCGTGACCATCTCGATTCCGGCTCGGTCGCCTCGCCAAACCGTGAGACGGAATCGATGGCTGACGGCTCCGACGCCGTTTCCGACTGGCCTCTGCTCAACGCGCTGCTCAATTGCGCCTCAGGCGCGACCTGGGTGTCGATCCATCATGGCGGCGGCGTCGGCATGGGCTTTTCGCAGCACGCCGGCATGGTCGTGGTTTGCGACGGCACGCCGGAAGCGGCGCGGCGGGTCGAGCGCGTCTTGTGGAATGATCCGGCGAGCGGCGTCATGCGCCACGCCGACGCGGGTTATGACATCGCGATTCAATGCGCGCGCGAGAAGGGCCTCGACCTGCCGAGCTTGGAGGTGTGACGCGGTCTCAGGCGCTCCTGCGGCCGCGTTCGGCTCAAGCGCCGCCCCCGACAATCGCGCGATAGGTCTTGCTGATCAGTTCATCGACCAGCGGCGGAGGGCGCTCGCGGCGTTGAAGATGCGGCTTCACCGCGGCGATCGGGACTTCCGCCAGCACAAACGTAGCCCGGCGCATTTCAGCACGACCGGCGCGGCCAAAGGCGCCGCGCGCGAACGCCCGTAAGCAGCCCTCGAAGCGCTCGGCTTGATCGGCCACGCCGCTTCTCAGCGCCGCTGGCCAGTCGCCTTGAACGAAGTCGTGGCGGCTGTAGAGCATGAGCAGCCGCGCGTCGTCCAAATGGCGGCGCGCCCAGGCCGGCGTGTGGAGCGCGGCGCGCAAGCCGTCGCCCGCCTCGACGGCGGCGACGAAGCCCTTCTGATAGGCGAGCACCGTCTCGAGCCACACTTCGCCGATGAGCGCGTCGCGCGAGGCGAAGCGATAGTAGAACGAGCCCTTGGGCGCTCCCATCCGCTCAGCGATGGAATCGACGGTCACGGCCTGGGGTCCGCGTTCGGCGATGAGCTCGCGGGCTGCGGCCAAGAAGCCAGCTTGATCGAATTGTGCACGTCCCATGTTTGTCGACTATCACGTCTAGACTAAATCGTCTACATCTGTTTAAACTCACCGGCGGCCAGGGGCGAAAACGGAGGATGTGCCAATGTTGGAAACGAAGCCCAAGCCTGCCGTCGACGTGAGCCGGCTATTGGCCGGCGCCGCTAAGACAATGCGAAGCGCGCGCTATTGTTGGCTTGCGACAGCGGCGGAAACTGGCGCGCCGCAGGTTCGCCCGATGGGGCGGGTGCTGAACGACCCAGGCGAGGACGAGTGGAAGATCCGGTTCCTCACCGATGGCCGATCGCGCAAGGCGGCCGACATGCGGCGCGCCGGCAAGGTCACGATCCTGTTTCAGCACGACCCCGACCTCGCTTTCGTCTCGTTGATCGGCAAGGCCGCGCTGCATGAGGACGCGTCCGAGACGCGCAACCGTTGGAAGCCGGCTTATGACGCCTACTTTCCGAGCCCAGCCGATCGAGCGAGTGCGATCTTCGTCGAGGTAGACGCCCAGCGCATGGAGCTCTGGATTCGGGGCGTCACCCCGGAGCCGTTCGGGCTACGCGCGACGGTGCTTGAGCGCGACGTCGAGGGGTGGCGTTTGATCGGCTAGGGCTTCGGCCGAAAGGGAGAGCCCGCTACTCCGGCTCCATGCCTGCGGCGAGTTCGACCGGCTTTCCGTGCGGAGTGCGCAGATAGGCGCGCTCCCATTGGTGCTCGCGCTCGTCGAGTTCCGCGTGCGTTACGGCGCCGCTCTCCATAAGCACCCGCTCGAGCGCGGCAAGCGCAGCGCGATAGTAAGTCTCGCGGTCGTCGGGCTCGGCCTTGAGAGCTTTGATCTCGGCTCCAAGCGTATCCGCCCATTGCGCCGGAGAGATCACGCCGCGTTTCACAACCAGGTCAGCGAGCGCCAGCGTCTGCGCATGCCACGGCTCGCCGAACATCGGCTCCCCATCTTTCGCCTTGAGAAGACCGAACTCAGGCCGATTCAAGATAGCTCTCCCAGAGATCGACAAAGACGCGATCGCCGCTTCCCTTCGCTTCCGGCCAAAGGTCCGAAGAGGCGAAGCTCACCGTGTAGAGGTGCTCGCCCCGCTCTTCGCCACGCGCCGACGCATCGGGCAGCACGTGGCCGCCGTGCTGGGAATGAATGATCCCGGCCCTGCCGCGAACATATTGAGGCAAGCGCGTATGGCCGGCCGCGCCGTCAAGCCGGCAACGCACGGCCGCGCCTATCGCGAAGCGCGGCGGCGTATTAACGCTAACCGCGAAGCTTCGAGGGCGCTTTACGACAGCGCGCGCGGCCTCGGCCGTCTGTGGGGGTAGACCAGGCTTCGCCGCAAAGGCTGGAGCGCCGCGCTTGATTTCGTCGAGCGTGAGGTAGCCTTCGTCGACCAATTGCGCGACAACCGTCGTCAGCCATTGATCATAATAGGGCCGCGTCAGATAATCGACCGGATCGGTCAGCTCGCGGCAATGGCGGAACCAGTCGATCGTCCAGCTCTGACCCGCGGCCGACGCCTGCTTGATGGCGAAGTCCTGGATCTCCCACTCGGCGTGGATGACCTTGTCATCCGCCTTGCCTACAATCGGGCCGAAACCCTCACGCCCGCCGAGATCGTGAACGCCGTCCATCAGGCTGTCACCCGTTTGGGCGCGAGATCTCGCTCCGTGCCGATCATCGAGTTGCGCGTGACCAGCTCGGCGAGCGCCTGCTCGTCCCAGTCTTCAACGCCTTTCGGCCGCTCGGGCACGACAAGATAGCGTCGCTCGGAGGTCGAGTCCCAGACGCGCACTTGCGTCTTGTCATCGAGCTTGACGCCGAACTCCTCGAGCACGCCCCGCGGATCTCGCACAGCACGGGCGCGATATTCGTTCGATTTGTACCAGGATGGCGACAAGCCCAGAATCGAGAACGGATAGCAGGAGCAGAGCGTGCAGACGACAAGATTGTGCACGTCCGGGGTATTCTCGACCGCCTGCAGGTGGCCGGTGGCGTGACCAGCGAAGCCGAATTCGTCGATCGCCGCTGTCCCATCCGCAAGGAGCCGCGCCTTGAACGCCGGATCGCGCCATGCGCGCGCGACGACGGCGGCGCCGCGCTTGGGTCCGATCTCGTCGCGATACATTTCGATCCAGGCGTCGACTGCGGCCGGATCGATGAGGTGCTTCTCGGCGAGCAGGCTTTCGAGCGCCTTCGTGCGCAGCGCCGGCTCGGAGGGCAGGTGCGAATGCAGCTCATGATGAATATGGGAGATTGTCTTCGAGTCGAAGCTCGCCATCGCGCGTTTCTCCTTCCGCCAGGACAGCCTATCACGTGACGAGGGGCAGTAAAGGAGGAGCAACTCCCCTCTCTCGCGGAGAGAGGGGTTGGGTGAGGGTCACGAGCTCTTGAGCAGCGCCAGAACCGCAACCTCCTCAGGCCTGAGGCCGACCGCGTGCGAGGCGTTGTTCTCCCCCAAAACCTCGAGCGCAAACGCGCCGCTCAAATAAGCGTCCGAAATGGCGGGGTGAATGTAGGACTTGCGGCAGACGGCCGCAGTGTTCCCCAAAGCGGCCGCGACCTTCTTGACCGCGGCGCTCATGACCCGCTTGCCCTGCGTCGGGCTCGTGAATGGGTCGGACGTCGAAAGAAGTCGCGCCATCAGCACGGTCCCGGCCCAGGTGCGAAAATCCTTGGCGGTGACGTCGCCGCCAGCGATCTCTCTGAGATAGGCATTGACGTCGCCTGACGAGACTGCCCGCAACTCCTTGTCCTCGTCAAAATATTGCAGGAGGTCCTGTCCTGGCAGCTCCTGGCAGGCCCGAATGATCCGCGCCACGCGCCGGTCGCGCATCGCAAGCGACCATTGCTTGCCGCTCTTGCCGGTAAACTGGAAGCGGACCTCGGACCCTTCAACCGCGACGTGGTCGCTTCTCAGAGTGGTGAGGCCGTAGCTCTGATTGTTTCGCGCATATTCGTCGTTGCCGATGCGGATCAGGGTCGTCTCCAAAAGATGCACGACTGCCGCCAGGACCTTCTCGCGCGGCAGCCCGCGCAGGCTCATGTGCTCGGCGACCTTCGCCCGGATCGTCGGCAGCGCCGCGGCGAACTCAAACAAGTGCTCGTATTTCGACTGCTCCCGCGCCTCGCGATATTCGGCGTGATACTTATATTGCTTGCGGCCTTTCGCGTCCCTGCCAGTGGCCTGAATGTGCCCGTCCGCCGCTGCACAGATCCAGACATTCGTCCAGGCCGGCGGGATGACAAGCGAGCGTATGCGTTCAAGCGTGTCGGCGTTCCCTACCCGCCTGCCCTTCGCATCGAGGTAAACGAAGCCCTTGCCTGCGCGCCTGCGGGTGATTGCCGGCCCGGCATCGCACACATAGCGCAAGCCGGGCGGCGCCGGCATGGCTACGTCGACGGAAATACGGACCTCGGAATCGAGCATTGGGCGCGCCTGACTTTTCTCCGGAACGCAGGATGTGCGCGTTGTGTTCCGCGAGGCGGCGCCTCGAAGACGGCGCCAGGACGCCAAGTTGCGAAAAGCCCCAATCAGGGCGCCCTCTCGCCCACCCCGCGTCCGGTGTTCGAAATCTATAACGGACGTGATATCGATGCCTCCCGCGCATTCATGCGCCAATTCGCCAATACGACAATCAACCTTCAAAAGCGCAGGATGAGTTCGCTTGTCCGACGCCAGCGTCGCTCGTGCGGCGTGAAGACGCCGCAACCAAGCACTATGTCGCCAATAGGGGTAACGCATGGACTACAATCGTCTCGGTCATTCCGGCCTGCGTGTGCCGGCGCTGAGCTTCGGCACAGGCACTTTCGGCGGCGGCAATGACTTCTTCAAGGCATGGGGATCAACCGACGCCGCCGGCGCGTCTCGACTGATCGACGTATGCCTCGATCACGGGGTGAGCCTGTTCGACACCGCCGACGTCTATTCCCACGGCCTCGCCGAGCAGATCCTGGGCGAAGCGATCAAGGGCAAGCGCAACCGCCTGCTCATTTCGACCAAGGCGACGTTCCCGATGGGTGACGGCCCGAACGACTACGGCTCTTCGCGCCAGCATCTCTTGGAGACGATCGAGGGTTCGCTCAAGCGGCTCGGAATCGAGACGATCGACCTCCTGCAATTGCACGGGCAGGATTACAACACGCCAGTCGAGGAGACGCTGTCCACGCTCGATCAGCTCGTTCGCGTCGGGCAAGGTCCGTTACATCGGCTGCTCGAATTTCTCCGGCTGGCATCTGATGAAGTCGCTCGCGGCGTCGGACCGCTACGGCTACGCCGCGATATGTCGCGCACCAGGCGTACTATTCGCTGCTCAATCGCGACTACGAATGGGAGCTCATGCAGCTCGGCCGCGATCAGGGCGTCGGCGCGATCGTCTGGAGCCCGCTCGGGCTGGGGCAAGCTCACCGGCAAAATCCGACGCGGACAGCCGGCGCAGCCTGGCACCCGAGCGCACACCATTCCGGAGACCGGGCCGCGCTATCGACGGAGGAGCGCCTGTTCGCCATCGTCGACGCGCTTGACGCGCGTCGCCAAGGAGACAGGCAAGACCATTCCGCAGATCGCGCTCAATTGGCTGCTCGCCGTCCGACCGTCGCCAACGTCATCATCGGCGCGCGCAACGAAGAGCAGTTGCTCGAGAACATCGGCGCGGTCGGCTGGAAGCTGACGCCCGAGCAGGTGGCGAAGCTCGACGCGGCGAGCGACGTCGAGCCGGCCTATCCGGTCTGGCACCAGCGCGGCTTTCCGATGCTCAACGAAAGGGCGGCGCAGAGCTGAAGGCGCGGAGCCGACGCGAGTGGCGCGAAGACACGCGCCTGCGCGGGAGAGCGCGCACCCTTATTGCGGCGACGACGTCAATCAGGAGGCAGATCAGGCGAAGCTGGGCTGCCCGCGGTGGCGCCTTGCGCGACGGTGAGCGAAAAGGCCTATTCCGGCGAAGCCGAGCGCCATCATGACCCACGTAGAGAGTTCGGGGACGGCGACCGAGACGACGAGCGTGCCGGCGTTTGTCCCTCCGACGCCGCCATCGCCGGTAGTAGGCGTGGTTAACGTCCACGTGCCAACGGTGAATATCGGCGCCTCATCCGTGCCACCGTACACCTGACCGCCGCCCCCTCCGACGACTTGCAGGCCGAAGCCGCCGGTTACGAACCCGCCGTCGCCAAATTGGTTCACAAATTCAACAGATGAAAAAGTGCTCGGCACCCCGTTATTGGTCTCGAACCCGCCCGTCACCGAGATAATCGGCCCTAGGTCCGACCCAATAGGTACTGGATCGCTCGGCTGGAACCAGGTGGCGGCGGCTGGATCGTTATTAGGAAACGATGTTCCCGAATAGCTGAACTTCAGCGTCTCCGCCCACGCACTCGTCGTCCCGGCGAGCATGAGGGCCGTGCCGGCGGCAAGGAAAAGGTTTCTCATGAGACAACATCCCTTTATTAATTGCTAATTAAGCAGCAGATCACCCTGAGCGGTCGAATATGATTTAATAGAGCTCAGGAAAATCCCCGGCCCCGTCGCGGCGGACCAAAACTCTAGTCCCGCCTCAGTCTTGCATAACACGCGTTCACCACAACCGCAAACTAGAAACCACAACTTACTACAACCAGTGAGTTGAAACAAAGCCAAGATCATGCAAATACTGTGATTTACTGGCTTTGGTTACAATTGATTTGTCCTTAGTCGTGCGACGGTGAGGGCTGGACGACCGACAAAGCCTGCCTACCCGGTCTGGCACCAGCGCGGCTTCCGCAGCTCAACGAAAGGGCGGCGCAGAGCTGAAGGCCACGGAGATCCGTTTGACAAAAAGCACTTGCACAATTCGTATTATCTGATAGTTTACTCTACGCGGCTCAACACGCCGTTGGCGAAATATGGGGTAATCGCATGCGATAAAGGGCGCTCCCTCAAAAGCTGTTGCGATCGTGATAGGTCTGCAAGAATTGCCGGACCCGCGGCTCGGGGCTTTCGTGGAAGACGCGGCGCGGTGGGCCGTCCTCGATGATGCGCCCCTCGTCGATGAAGGCGATGCGGCTCGCGACATGAGCGGCGAAGCCCATCTCGTGGGTGACGACGAGCATCGTCATGCCTTCCGCCGCAAGGCCCTTCATCACCTCCAAGACTTCGCCGACCAACTCGGGGTCGAGCGCCGACGTCGGCTCGTCGAACAGCATGAGCCTCGGCTGCATCGCCAGCGCCCGGGCGATCGCGACGCGCTGCTGCTGGCCGCCCGAGAGACGCGACGGATAGGCGTCGGCCTTAGCGGCGAGCCCGACGCGGGTGAGCATCGCCACTGCGCGATCGGCTGCTTCACGCGCTTGAAGTCCGCGCACGCGCCGCAGCGGCTCGGCGACATTGCCGAGCGCCGTCATGTGCGGCCAGAGGTTGAAGTGCTGGAACACCATGCCAATCTCGCGCCGCATCTCGCGCAGGGTTCGCGCGCCGCATTGGCCGGCGCGTTCCATCGGGCGCATCCTCGTAGCCGATCAGCCGGCCGTCGATGCGCAGGTCGCCGGAATCGTAAGGCTCGAGGAAGTTCACGCATCGGAGCAGCGTGCTCTTGCCCGACCCGCTCGGCCCGATCAGGCAGACGACCTCCGAGCGCCCGACCGAAAGGTCGACGCCGCGCAGCACCTGATTGGCGCCAAAGCTCTTGCTGACGCGCGCAAGCTCGATCATTGGCGCGCTCACGCGCTTAGGCCCTCTTGCGCGAGATAAGCCGTCACCCGGGCCTCGAACCTCGCGCCCAGCCGCGACACTGCTTCGACCAGAAGCCAGTAGAAGACCGCCATGGCGAAGATCGCGTCGAAGGCCGTGAACGTCTCTGCCGCCATGGTCTGCACCTGATACATGAGCTCAGGGACAGTGATGATCGACAAGACCACCGTCTCCTTTGAGAGGATGATCAGCATGTTGACGATCGCAGGAACGGCGGCGATCAGCGCGCCCGGCAGCATGATCCGCATCATCGTGTCGAACGGCGCCATGCCGATGCTGACCGCAGCTTCGATCTGGCCAGCCGGCACGGCGGCAAAGCCGGCGCGAAAGATCTCGGCGAAATAGGCCGACGAGTAGAGGCCAAGGCCAAGAACGCCCGCGGCGGTCGCGCTCAGCCTGAGCCCGATCGACGGGCCGCCGGCGTAGAGGAGAAACAGCTGAACCAAAAAGGGCGTGCCGCGAAACAGCTCGATGAACGCCCGGATCAGCCAGTTGAGCGGCGCTATGCGGAGCCGCCGCATAAGCGCAAGCGCAAACCCCAGCAGAAGACCAAGCGCGCTGCCCGCGCCCCAGCACAGGATGGTGACGCCGAAGCCGCTCAGAAGCGAGGGCGCATAATGCCAGATGAGGTCCAGGCTCATCGGGCCTCCGCCAGGCGCCGCTCGGCCAGTGCGCCCAGCGCCGCCAGGCAGAGGTTGATCGCGAGATAGAAGAGGCCGCCGCCGACATAGGCCTCGAGCGGCCGATAAGTCTGGCTCGCGATGTTCATGCTGACCCGCGTCAGTTCGGCGATGCCGACGACCGAAACGAGCGACGACGCCTTGATGAGCAGGATGAACTCATTGATGAGCGGCGGCGTCGAAATCCTGAGCGCCTGCGGTAGAAGAATGCGCCGCCAAATGTCGAGGCCGTGGAAGCCGAGCGCGGTCGCCGCCTCGCCCTGCCCGCGCGGCACGGCGTTGAGCGCGCCGCGCAGGATCTCCGCCTGATAGGCCGCCGACGACAGCGCGAGTGCGCCGACCGCCGCCACGATCGCCGGCACGTCGAGCCCGTATTTGGCGAGAAAGTAGTAGATAAAGAGGAGCTGCACGAGCAGCGGAACGCCGCGAAAGACGCTGATGTAAGCCCCGCCCAGGCGCTTGAGCCAGGGACGCCGCGAAACGCGGGCGACGCAGATGAGCGCGCCGATGACAAACCCGAACACGATGCCGGCCAGGGACACGGCGACCGTGGTCGCCGCCGCCTGCGTCAGATAGCCGAAGGAGTGGAGGATGACCTCAGGTTTCATCGGGCTTCGGCCGATCCATCGGCGGCGCGTCACGAGCATCTTTCGAGATGCGATGCTTCGCATCGCTCCTCAGGACGAGGCGGCACTGGAGGCCGCCCCAGTCTCAGTGCTCCTCCGTCGAATGGCGGTCAGATGCTGGGCTCGGGCACCGTCTTCGGCAGGTCCATCGTCTGCCCGAACCACGTCTTCTGGATCTTCGCCATCGTCCCGTCGGCCGTGACCTTAAGGATCGCGGCGTTGATGGCGTCGATCAGCGTCTTGTCGTTGAGCCGGCCGACCCAGGAGAAATAAGTCGGCTGGCCGAACGGCGGCGTCACCACCGCGAACGTGTCGGAGCGCTGCTGCGCGGCGTAGGCGAGGTTGGGCAGCGAGTTGACCGTCGCGTCGATGCGTCCGGCGGCGAGATCGGCGGAAGCCTGGTTGTTGTCGACATATTCCTTGACCTCGACCGGCTTCGGCAGCTTCGCCGCGAATGCCTTGAGCTGCGCCACCTGCGAGGTGCCCTTCTGGCCGCCGACCGTCTTTCCGGCGATGTCCTCGGGCTTGATGATGCTCTTGTCGTCCGCGCGCTTCATCAGCGCCGCGGTGGCGTCGGCGATCGGCACGGTGAAGGCGTAGTGCTTCATGCGCTCCTTTGTGATGGTCACCGGCGCGATGCAGAGATCAAACTTCTTCGCCTCCAAGCCCGGCAGGACGCTGGTCCACGGCAGATCGAGATAGGAGACCTTGACGCTCATCTCCTTGCCGACGGCGTCGATAAGGTCGCGGTCGAGCCCCTTGTAGGTTCCGTTGTCGGAGATATCGAAGGGCGGGAACTGCATCTCGGTCGCGGTCGTAAGCACGCCGCGCTTCTTGATCTCCGCCAGCGTATCGTCGGCGAAGGCGGCGCGCGTGGCGCCGAACAGCGCGCTCGAGGCGACGGCCCCGGCCGCGCCCACTTTAAGCGCGTCGCGCCGAGTGAAGGCGAGTTTGTCGAATTGCGTCATTGCAGAGCTCCCACTCCTGACCGGTCCGAACCCGACGCTTAGAGCAGCAAGTTCCGCGCCATCCAGCCCTTGCGCCCAACGGTCGTCCGTCAGCCGGCGCTTATGTTGACGACCCTTGTGGAGGTGTCAAATACGGCGCCTGTCGCCTCGCTCCTTCTCCCCGCAAAGCGGGGAGAAGGTTGGGATGTGGGGCGGGGCGCCGTTCGCGGCCAACCGCCGCGCCCCTCACCCTGCCCTCTCCCCGCAAGCGGGGAGAGGGCACCCATGGTTGCCCCGAGGGCGTCGAACGTGCATTTCTATCGGCTCTCCAGCCTATGCGGCGCGATCCCGCCGCCAAACCAACGAGACGCAAGGTCTGCCCATGATCGAGGAACCGCCGCCGATCGTTTTCGCCCCATCGATCGAACGCCCGCCGGCCGATATCGTCGAGCGCTTCCGTGCGCCGACCAGCTTCATCGTCGACGCCATGAACGGCGCTGGAGCCCTCGACTGGCGGATCAAGCCGCTTGTCGGCCGCTCCATGGTCGGCGTCGCGCTGACCTGCGACTGCGGGCCGCTCGACAATCTGGCCTTCATGGCCGCGCTCGCCGAATGCGAGCCGGGCGATGTGCTCGTAGTCGCGACAAACGGCTATGTCGGGGCGGCCGTGACGGGCGATCTTCTGATGTATGTCGCGCGCAATCGCGGCGCCGCGGGCTTTGTCACCGACGGCCTGGTGCGCGACCTTGACGACCTCGAAACCGTCGGCCTGCCAACCTTCGCCATGGGCGTGACCCCGAATTCGCCGCAGCGGCGCGGACCCGGCTCCGTCGGCCTGCCGATCGTCTGCGGCGGCGTGGCGATCGCCTCGGGCGACGTGGTGGTCGGCGACCGCGACGGCGTGGTGGTCGTCCCCCGCGCGCGCATCGACGAGACGCTCAAGAACCTCGAGCGCGTCAAAGCCATGGAGGCCAAGACCCTCGAGCGCGTGCGCGGCGGATTGAAAGAGCTGCCGGTCGAGGTTCCCGCGCTCAAGCGGATCGGCAGAGGGTGAGACGAGCGCAGCAATAAAGTTCAGCGGGGGGAGGCGTTTCAAGTGATCGATTTTCCCATCATCGATTCCCACATCCATCTCCTCGATCAGCAGCGCTTCGCCTATTCCTGGGCGAAGGACGCGCCGGCGCTCAAGCGCGACTGGACCGCGGACGACCTCGCCAATCGGGCGAAGCCCTATGAGATCGAAGGCCTCGTCTTCGTCGAGGTCGATGTCGACATGCCGCAATATCTGGATGAAGCCGAGTGGGTCGACGGTCTCGCCGCGCATGACCGCCGCGTGCTCGGCGCCGTCGTCTGCCTGCCGCTCGAACGTGGGCCGGCGATCGAGCCTGAGATGGCGCGCGTCGCCAGGCTCAAGACGACGCGCGGCGTTCGCCGCCTGATCCAGAACCAGCCTGACCCGGAGTTCATGCTGAAGCCCGGCTTTCTCGCAGCGCTCAGGCTCTTGCCGAAGTACAACCTCTCGTTCGACGCCTGCATTTTCCATGCCCAAGCGGCGAACACGCTTAAGATGATGCGGCAATGCCCGGAGGTGTCCTTCGTCCTCGATCACATCGGCAAGCCCGGCATCAAGGCCGGTCTCATCGACCCGTGGCGGACGCACATCCGCGAGATGGCGGCGCTGCCCAATGTCGTGTGCAAGCTGTCCGGCGTCACCACCGAGGCCGAGCACAGGACCTGGACCCGCGAGCAGCTCAGGCCCTACGTCGACCACGTGATCGACTGCTTCGGCCCGGACCGCATTCTCTACGGCGGCGACTGGCCGGTGTCCGAGCTTGCCGGAAGCTATCTGCAATGGCTCACCACGCTCGACTGGGCGACAGCGGGCTTCTCGCCGGCCGACAAGCGCAAGCTCTTCCGCGACAATGCGGTCAAGGCCTATTGGCTTCATGTTTGATGGATAGAGCGTCGCTCGAGCGCAAAGGCTACAGCATCGCCGCGTTGCGCGGGCTCGCCCGCAAGGAGCTGCCGCGCATGCTGTTCGACATGGTGGACGGCGCCGCCGGCGACGAAATCACCATGCGCAATAACGAGGCGGCGCTGGCGGCGCTCGAGCTCGTCCCGACCCTGCTCGCCGGCGCGCCGAAGCGCGATCAGTCGGTCGAATTGTTCGGCGTCAAGCTGCGCTCGCCCGTCATCATCGCCCCGACCGGCCTCGCGGGGCTCTTGTGGCCGCATGCCGAGCTTGCCACAGCGCGCGCGGCGGCCCGGTTCGGAACGATCTACTGCACGAGCCACGCCTCGACCGCGACGATCGAACAGATCGGCGCCGCTGCGCCGAGTCCGAAATGGATGCAGGTCTTTCTCTACAAGGATCGCGGGATCACGGCGGAGTTCGCCGCCCGCGCCGCGACGGCCGGATACAAAGGGCTTATCCTCACCGTCGACAACCAGGTGGTGGCGGGGCGCGACCGCGATGCGCGCAACGGCATGACCTTCCCATTGCGCTGGGGCCCGCGCAGCGTCCTCGACTTTCTGAGCCATCCCGGATGGCTCCTGCGCATGCGCGAGACGCCCTCGCCGATCTTCGTCAATTACGGCGAACGGACCTCGATCGGCGCCTTCGGGCCGCTCATGAATGAACAGCTCGATCCGGACGTCAGCTGGAGCGATGTCGAGCGTCTGCGTGGCCAATGGCGCGGGCCTCTCATCCTCAAGGGCCTGTTGCACGCGAACGAAGCGCGCGAGGCCATCAACCGCGGCGCCGACGGAATCATCGTCTCCAATCATGGCGGCCGCCAGCTCGACGGCGCGGTCGCCTCGATCCGCGCGCTGCCCGGCGTCGTCGAAGCGGTCGGCGGCAAAGCGCCGGTGCTCGTCGACGGCGGGTTTCGTCGCGGCGTGGATGTGGTCAAGGCGCTGGCGCTCGGCGCGCGCGCGGTTCTGATCGGCCGCCCGCAGCTTTGGGGCGTCGCCTGCGCGGGCGAGGATGGCGTCTTTTGGGCGCTCGAGCTCTTCCGGCGCGAGATCGACCGCGCGCTGGCGCTCGGCGGCTGGGACGGGGTCGCCAAGCTCGATCGGAGCGTCTTTTTCTGCGGGACGCCGAGCGAGGAGCGCTCGCTCGGTTTCCCGAAGGTCGCGACCCGCTAAGGCGCGCCCGCGCACAAGTTTACGCGAGCGAATGATTTCAGCGACTTAGCTGCGCTTTCGCGCAACTTTGCAACTGTTTCAGGGTCGCTGCTTTTAAGCTGCCCCCGATCCAAGGCGCCCAAACGGGCTCGCCTCTGGATTCCCGCTTGCGCGAGAGTGACGGACCGGCCGCGATTGCGTTGCGACGGGCGTTGCGGAGCGGGTTGGACATCGGATCGCGGTCTCTGGGATCGTGGTCTTGACGAATGCGACATCTTAGCTGCGATTTCAGAAAATGTCAATCTAATGCTAGACTTTCTCGTTTTCACCAAGATACTAACCCAAGCCGGTCGAACTCAGTCTCAAATTCGACCCAGACGAATGGCCTCAGCGCCAAGACGCCGTCGCCCCTGGCGCGTCTAAGGCATGGCGCGTTTAGATGGCGCCGTGGCCGTCATCGCGCGCCATAGCCCGTCGCCAAACGGGCGTCCTTCCGGACGCCCTATGGCTCCTCGCAATGACGATTTCCGCCTGAATGCGCCATGCTCTTGCCCGCGGGAGTTGGCCGAGCGGCCGCCCTTTTGCTCGCGTGCCGTGACGGCCGTCGCTGAGCGGTCAAGATGAACGCAATTTAATCCACTGGAAAGTTGAAGATCGAGACCTCGACGATCAAGTCTTGCAGCGCTCGGGCGATGGATCTCGCCGAGCGTTCCGGGGCTGGCTCGCGTCGCGCGCCATCGCGCGGCGAACGATTTTCTTTGCGGTCCGTGGAGGATGTCCACAATGTTGGAAGAGGACTCAGAGCGGCAAGCTCATCGCAAGTTTCCGGTATCTTCCGCGCTCGAAATAAGTCTTTCACAAACCCACGATCCCCAGGAGGGCGCGCGGCTCGTCCGGGCATTCTTGCGGATCGCCGACCCTGGGGTTCGCTCGGCGATCGTTCAGATGGTCGAGAAGATGGGATCTGCGGCTGCAGATTGCTGACGCTTGCGTTCCGCGCTCGTCGCGAAGCCGCGTCAGCAGCCCTTGCAAATGCTCTCGTCCGTGCGGTCGTCCTGCCTCTGAACGGAGCGGTCGAGCTCCGTCGGCCCCTCGGCCTGGGGAACGCCGGGATGCGGCAGAGTTTTGCCGGTCGGCGCCAGGTGATCCTTGTTCATAGGCTGCCCTGGGGCATTGCCGGACGGCGCCGGGAGCACCGCTCCATTCCCACCGGTTTCTTGGCCATAGGCCGGAAGTCCTAGGCTCATAGCGATAAGGACCGCGGCGACAGATGTTGATCTTATCATAATCCGATCCTCGCGAAGTTCGACCTCCCGAAGTTCGACCTCCCAACGCTCGATGATGAAGGGAGTTCCTGCCTGCCAGCATCCATCGCAGACACAAGTTTGTGTCCGACCGTCGACGTCGGAGCGATCGACAGGCGCGCTTATGCTTCTCCCGATCCGGCCGCTCAACGGGCCAAACACGGGGATGGCCGGCTCGGTAATCGGGGGGCGGCCGGGACGTTTCAGAGCCGCTCGGCCTGGGCCTTTATCGGCTCGCCCATCCGGCGGCTGTTAGAGCGAGCGCGATCACGATGAGGGCGAGGCCCGCCGCCGGCCATTGACGCATGTCGCGGTCGGCCCGCTCGAAGGCCTCGCCGAGGCGCGCCGAGGCGCGGAAAGCCGCCTCTTGGGCGACGACGATGTCGCCGGCGGGAATGTGGAGAAGCCGATGCCGGATTGCCCATAGACCGGCGGCGAGCGCGGCGCCGATCAGCATTGGCCAGGTCGCGTCGATGAGCTTCGCGGGTTCGAGCGCTTCGGCCGGCCCGCCCACGGCGGGGAACAGGAGCCAGGGGACGAGCAATGCGGCAGCCGCGAGCGCTGCCCATGACCACCGGCGCCGGGGCGAAAGCGCGCCGGCCTCTCTGGCCGAGCGCGCGAGCCGCATCACGAATACCAGCATGAGGGCCGTCGTGGCGCCGGCCGACAGCTGCGACGCCACGCCAGCGGCGCCCGCGCCAAACAGGTCCTTGACCGCAAGCTTGGCGAGAGACCCTCCTGTCAGCGGCAATCCGGCGAGGCTCAAGCCGAGCAACGCCGCGACAATCAGTGCCAACGTTCGGGCGCGGCCGTCGAGTGCGGCGACTGCGCCCACGGTCAGGAACAGAGCGGCCTTCACCAGCACGTGGTTCGCCGCATAGAAGGCGACCTCTGTCGCCGCGCCTTGCTGTTCGCTGGCTAAGCCCATGCCAAGCGCCGCGGCGATCACGCCCATTTGGCTCACGCTCGAATAGGCGAGCATTGTCTTCGGGTCGCGCTGAGTCACGCCAATCGCGACGCCATAGAAGGCGGAGATGAAGCCGGCCCACGCGAGCGCTTCGCCCCAGCCGGGAAAGGCCGCGCTCAAGGGCAGAAAGCGGATGAGGCCGATGACCCCCGCCTTGACCGCGGCGCCGCTCAACACGGCCGCAGCCGGAATCGGCGCCGCTGTGTACGTGAGCGGCATCCAGCCGTGCAAAGGAATGAGCGCGATCTTCATCCCGAAGCCGATGATGATGAGCGCGAGCGCCGCGTCGCGCCAGGGCGAAGCGGGCAACGCGGCGACGACGTCGCGGATCAAGAGGCTGCCGCTCGGCTCGGCCACCGCCAGCATGACGAAGGCGATCAGGAGGACCGCCTCGCCGATGAGCGCAAACGCCAGATAGAGGGCGCCGGCGCGGATCGAGCCGGCATCCTCGTCATGCGCGACGAGGTAATAGGCGGGGATGCTGACCAGCGCGTAGACGAGGTAGAAGGTCAAAAGGTCAGCGGCGATGAACACGCCGAGACTGCCGGCCATCGTGAGCAGCCAGGAGACCGCGTAACCGATCGGCGTTCGGCCTCCCCTGCCCTTCCATGAGAGCGAAGATGCTGACGATGAGCCAGACGAGCGCCGCCACGAGAAGCAGCAGGCCGCCGGGCTGATCGAGCGAGAGACTCATGCGCAAAGCGGGCAGTTCGACCCCAAATGGCGCGCCACCGATCGCCAGTACGGCAGCGGCGAGCGCCGGCGCCGCAGCGAGCGGCGTGATCGCCCGCGCGAAACCGCGCGAGCCCGGCGCCAGGAAGATGGCCAGAACGACAAGGGGCGCAGCCAGCGCCGTGACCAGCAGCGCGGGACCGAACTGTGCAACGAGCCCGCTCATCGCAGCGCGACGCCCCCAGCCGGACGGCCGATCTGCAGAAAAGCGAAGAACGAGGGTGGCGCGAACGCGAGCAGAAGAGCGATAAGCGCCAGAGCCAGAGCGACGCTTTCGCGGCTGCGCTGAGGCGCCTTCTTCAATTGTGCGCGGTTCCCGGAAAGCGCCGGGGCCAGCACCCGGTAGAGATAACCGCCCGCCAGCAATCCGCCAGCCGCCATGACGATCGCCCATATCCACTGGCCGGATGCGATCGAGGCCTTCATCAAGAGCCATTTGGCGGCGAAGCCGCCGCTCGGCGGCAGACCCATCAGCGACAATCCGCCGAGACCGAGAGCCAGGAACGTGACCGGCATCGCACGTCCAACGCCGCCAAGACCGGCGATCTTGTCGTGGCCGAGGGATTCGGCGATGAGGCCTGCGGAGAGGAACATCGCCGCCTTGGCGAAGGCGTGCGAGAGCGCCTGCATGATTCCGCCGCTGAAAGCATCCGCCGCCCATGGGCCGGCGGCGAGTGGGAACATGAGGAACAGGTAGCCGATCTGCGCTACCGTCGAATAAGCGACAAGCAGCTTCAGCCGCTCCTGACGCAGAGCGAGCGCGCTGCCGAAGAGTATCGCGGCCGAGCCCAGGGTGGCGAGAATGGCGCCCGGAATGAGAGTCGGGAGTGGCGCCAGCACGTCAAACCAGAGCCGGACGACGAGGAAGAACGATCCCTTGACCACGAGCCCGGACAGCACGGCGCTGGCCGCGGCGGGCGCGTTGGCGTGGGCCGGAGGCAGCCACAGATGCAAGGGGAAGAGCGCGGTCTTCGCCAATAGTCCCGCGGTCATCAGTCCCGCCGCCAGCCAAACGGCAGGCTCTGCGCGAATACGCGACGAGAGGAGCCCGATGTCGAGTGTCCCGTACGCTCCGTACATCAGCGCGACGCCAAGCAGATAGAGCACCGAGCCGAACAGCGCGAACAGGAGATAGCGCAGCGCTGCCGCCACCGTCTCCGGACGTCCGTCGAGAGCAACGAGCGGGACTGCGGCGAAGGTGAGAAGCTCGAGCCCGACATAGAGGTTGAACAGATCCCCGCCCAGGAACAACAGACTTAAGGCCGCCTGCAGGCCCTGCAACAGAGTCCAGAAGGCGAGCGGCGCGCGCTTTTCTGTTCCCCAAGGCGTTGCGAAATTGGCCCGGGCGAACAGCCCGGCGGCGGGCATGATCAGCGCGGCGGTCACGAGCATGACGGCCGAAAACCCGTCGGCCCTGAGCGCGATGCCGAGTGGGGGCGCATAGCCGGCGAGCGTGTAGACGAGCGGTTGGCCGGAGCGCCACACGAGCGCAGCGATGGCGACGGCGACGGCCAATTGCACCGGCATGAGGACCAGCGCGATCCGCTCGGCCTGCCGGCCGCCGAGGAGCAGCGACAGCAGCACGCCGAGAGCCGGCAAGAGGATCGCCAGCGGCATGAGGCTCCCGCCAGCCGTCGCAGCGATGGCGGCGGAATCCGCCGTCATTCGGCCTCGGCTCCGTCGCCGGGAGGCTTCGTCCAGGCGTCGGGGTTCAGCGTCACCTGGCCGGTCTCGTCGAACAGCCGCAGCACCAGCGCGACAGCAAGCGCGCTTGCCGCGAAGGCGACGACGATCCCGGTGATCACCATCGCTTGCGGCACGGGATCGGACGGCAATCCCGCCGCTGCGCCCTTGCGGGCGACGATGCCGAACACCAGGAAGACGCCGCTGCCCATCACGTTGAACGCAAGAATCTTGCGCAGCGGCTCTGGGCTGGCGATGAGGCCATAGAGGCCGAGGCCGACCAGCGCCGCCCCGACAAAGCCAGCGAGCGTCGCCGATGTCATCGCCTAGGCTCGCGTCGCGCGGGCCCGGCCACCAGCATGGGCAGGGTCGCGGCGATGGAGAGGACCATGAACGCCTCGATGAACAGGATCACTGGCTTCGCGAACCCGGGCGGATAGGCGAAAAATCCGCCGGCGAAAATCGCTCCGCCGACGCCGGCGATGAGGAATACCAGTGGACCCGCGACGAGCGCGAGCCGCAACCAGAAGGCGCTCGTCGAGGGCGCCTCGGTCAGTCTCGCCATCATCACGATGATCCACATGGCGGCGAGAATGGCGCCGCCCTGAAACGCGCCGCCGGGCTCATCGGCGCCGACCCAAAAGATGTGCACGCCGACCAGGATGCCGAGTGGCGCCAACACTTGCGCAAGGAAAGCGAGCGTCGGCTCCGGCCGCTCCGCGCGCGGCTCTCCGGGAGCGCCGCCCCAGTAATGGTCGGCGGCGAGCGACCATACGCCGACCACGGCCAGAACCAGCACGACCTTTTCCAGCATCGTGTCGAACGCGCGATAGGCGATGAGAACCGCCGTCACCGGATTGCCGAGACCGGTCTCAGGCAGATGCTGCATCGATTGCGGCGCCAGCGACGGGCCCTGGTCGGGAAACAGCAGCACGACGCCCGCGAGCGCCAACGCGACGAGGATGCACAGACCAGCGGTGACAACGCGCGGCAGGCCAGTCAACGACTTCTCATCCACCGTCTCCGCTCCGCGTAATCGCGCGGCGGCGCCGATCAGCAGAACTCCAGTCACGCCGCTGCCGATCGCCGCCTCGGTCAGCGCCACATCGACCGCAAACAGGCGTATCCAGACGAGCGAAAGCAACAGTCCATAGACGACATAGCCAACTGTCGCCGCGAAGGCTCCGCGAGCGAAAATGGTCCAGGCCGCGACGGCGAAAACGAGGAACGCGAGGCCAATGTCGAGCGCCTGCAGAACGCTCATGCGGCCGTTCCCTTGCGCCTGACCGCACGCCCGACGAGCTGCGCCGTCGTCGCACCGGCCAATTGCACGAGCGCCCAAATGGCGACGAGCTTGAATGCGGCGAGCGGACTTCCCGCGCGCGGCAAGAGGCCCAGCACGATGAGGCCGAGACCGAGATTGTCGGCCTTGGTCAGCGCGTGCAGCCGGCTCAGAGCGTCAGGAAAGCGTATCAACCCCACTGTGCCGGCAAGGAAGAAGAAGACGCCGGCGCCGATCGCGACGATGCTGAAGAGGTCGACGAGACTCATCGGCCGTCCGCGGCGTCAGAATCCTCCGCCGGCGCGGCGCTGTTGACGAAGGCGGCGGAGGCGAAGGCCGCAAGCAGCGCAAGTCCGAGCGCGACGTCCTCGACCCCGCGCGCGCCGGTCGCCGCAGCAATGAGAAGCAGCGAACCGATGCCCCCGGTGCCAATGAGCTGCGCCGCCATCATGCGGTCGGCGTCGCCCGGGCCGCCGAGGATGCGCACGAGGCCGACGGCCACGGTGAGCAGGATCACGCCCGCCGTCGCGAGAAGAAAGTCAGTCAAAGCCGATCGCCCGGATGAACAGCCGCTCTTCCGCGCTGAGATTGGCCGCGACAGGCTGGCCGATGTCGAGGCAGTGAACCAGAAGCTCGTCCTCATCGTTCGCGCCCGTAGGCAGCGTTCCCGGCATCAAACTCGAGAGCGCGCAGAACGCGCTTCGCTCGCCGCCTTCGGGCAAACGCAACGGGCAGGCCACGAACCCGGGCTTAAGCTTCAGGCTCGGATCGAGCGCGCGCCAGGCGACGTCCGTTCCCGAAACCACCGACTGGCGCAAGAAACTCGCCACTAGCCTCGCGAGCGGGGCAAGCCTTAGCCGTGATCGTTTCGGCGGCAGCAAGCGCAAACTCACCCATGTCGCGCCCATGACCGCCGCGAGCCCAACCGGAAGATCAGCCGGCGCCCATCCGGAAATCATGAGCCAAAAGATGAGGAACAGCGCCGCCCGCGTGGCCGCCGCCCGCGCAAGACCGGGGGAGGCGACATCCGCCGACGCGCTCAACAGGCCAGTCCGACACGCCAAATCGACGCGATGCGCGGCAGCGCGCACGAGCGCCGCAAAGCCCTGCATCTGGCCATGCTGATCGCTCATGCGGCTCGGCATCTCAAGACTCTAGCCGCAGCGCTTCTGACGCGGGCAGAGAGCTATCATGTTCCCTTGGCAGGGGAAGGAAGCATCGGCCCGCTCGCGGCGCTGCGAATTCGAGGATCGAGCGTCGGCTACGCCCAGCTTCGACCGCCAAGGGTCGGCGCGGCGGCAATTCGATCCCGCGCGGGCGCCTCGCCGGACGCGGCGATGGGTATGGGGTGAAAGGAGATAGGATCGGCTAGGGCGAACCCTCGCCGGCCTTGCCAGCCGGAGGGGCAATCCGTCATGCCGATTCGCCGACGACAGGCTCAACGGAACTCGACAAGGCTGAAGGGGGCCGCGATGATCCGGGCCCCCTTCGCATCCTGATTCGTGCCCCCCAAATCGGGCGCGAGTTTCATCAATCAGCTCTTCGGAGCCTCAGCCGGCGCGGCGGGAGCCGTCTTCATCTTGTGCATGTGGTGAGCTGAAGCCCTTGCGCGTTGCGCCGCGGTGCGGCTCTTGCGCCGGATATGGCGTCGGTGCGATCCCCTACGTCATGTGAGTGGTCGCAGGCTTCGCTTCGGTGGCGGCGGGAGCGGCCTGGGCGACCTGCTCTTGAGCCACTGCGGCGACGGGCGCGAGGGCGATGAGGGCGCCAAGGCCCATCGCGACATATTTATTGATCATTGCAGTTCCTCGTAAAGCGAGTCTTCCGAACTCTTGTTTCTCGAACATTCGCTATCTGCGCTTCTCATGCTGAATTGGAGATGAATGTCGCAGTTAGCTGGCCACGCGCGGACCGGAGCCCGATTCTCGCCTGCGCTAACCCGTTTGTCGGCGGCAATGGCCGAGCGGCGCACTGGTCGAATTCTTCCCACTGACGCGATTCTGTTTGGCCAATCTCAAAATCCCGGGCGCCGGAAGACGCCCTCCCGCAGTAGAAGGGTGGCAACCTTCGCTACTCCGGCTAATCTTTCGATGTACATTTGTAGATTTAGCGCCAACTCCGCAGCCAATTGTGAACAGTGTAAGCTCCGACTTCCTCCACATTTCTGCGAGTTGCGCTAGCTTTGTCACGGTGGCTACCTGCCATTTACCTTGCCACTGTGTCTCCACCATCTACTGTTTGAGCGAGGGCGGGAGCCTGCCGCTACGCTGGTCGTGGCCACAATATAGAGGGCGCGCCCAACGACAGCGGATGGAGGAACCGCGACGAGACGACCACGCCGACCGCCGGAGCTGACCGCTGAACAACGAGACGAGCAAGCCCGTCGGCCGTCCTATCCTCGTCTCCGCGCCCCGTATTCTGGTGGTCGAGGACGAGATCGATGTGGCTTTGCTGATCACTTACAATCTCGAGGCCGAGGGCTATGTCGCGGAGAGCGTTGCGCGCGGCGACGAGGCCGAGCTGCGGCTGGCCGAAAGCGCGCCCGATCTCCTCATTCTCGACTGGATGCTGCCAGGCGTTTCGGGCATCGAGATCTGCCGGCGTTTGCGAGCGCGCGAGGCGACTCGGACATTGCCGGTCATCATGGTCACCGCCCGGCAGGAAGAATCGGAGCGGGTTCGCGGTCTCGCGGTCGGCGCGGATGATTACGTCGTCAAGCCGTTCTCGGTGATCGAATTGATGGCCCGCGTCCGCGCCCTGCTCCGGCGCAGCCGGCCGGAACGGGTCGCCGAACGACTTTACGCCGGAGATCTCGACCTCGATCGACTGACCCGCCGCGTCCGGCGCGGCGATCGCGACATTCGCCTCGGCCCGACTGATTTTCGGCTGCTCGAATATCTGCTCGAAAAGCCCGGCCGAGTGTTCTCGCGGGCGCAATTGCTCGATCTGGTGTGGGGGCGCTCGGCCGAGGTCGACGAACGCACCGTCGACGTGCACATCGGACGCTTGCGCAAGAGACTATCGAAGGGGAGAGAGCGGGATCCGATCCGCACCGTGCGCGGCGCCGGCTACGCCATCGACGACAGTTTCCGCAGGAACGACTGGCGCTGAGGCCGGAGCGATTGGCGCCGCGCTCCCTAGCCCGTCGTGAGACGGGCGTTCTTCCGAACGCCCTTGGAGCGCCGGTGACGTGATCAGGGATCGCATCTGCAGGAGCGTGGCCACGCGGTCCAAGGGGCATCCGGAAGGCGCCATCGAGCGGTCACTGTCTTCTGCAAAACTCGATCCGCGAGCAACTCCTTGGGGAGTATCCGCGAGCGACTCCTTGGGGAGGAAGACATGGCGGCGTTCGACGATCTGATCGACGATCTGGCGAGCCGGTTCGGGCTTGGCGTCAACGCAAGGACCCTTGTCAAAGAAGTCCTGACGATGATCTCGACCTCGCCAGGAGGCTTCAGCGGTTTCCTTGACAAACTCAAATCCGGCGGCCTGACCTCGGAGGTCGCGTCCTGGCTCGGTCGTCCTGACGCGGCTCCGATCGCGGCCGGGCAAGTCGAGCGCGCGCTTGGGCCAACTGCGCTCAGCGGGATTGCGGGGCGCCTCGGCCTAGGGCCGACCGTGGTCTCGACCGCGCTCGGATACGCCTTGCCAAAGATCGTTGGACTGTTGACGCCGGGGGGCGTCGTTAAGGCCGGGGCGCCTGCAGAAGTCGAGGAGCTTCTTTCCCAACCGCGGCCCGTGGCGGCAGCTGAGCAGGTCGCGCCGAAGCGGATCGACGTTCTCCCGGCAAGCGCCGAGAGCCAGCCCAGCGTCGCGCGCTGGCTATGGCCGGCGCTCACCGCGCTGGTCGTCATCGGGCTGCTCTCCTATTTCTGGTCAACCTTCAACCGCATGCCGTCCGCGCCGCCCGTCGCAAAGGCGCCGGAGCCTGCGCCCGCCGCCGTCGCCCAGGCGCCGGCTCCGCCGCCAGCTCCCACGCCGGCAGCGCCAGCCCCGGCGGCCCAGCGGAGCCCCTGCCCCGGCTGCTTCGACAGACGCACAAGCGACCGCTCCGCCGGCTTCGCCTCCGCCGACGCCGGCTCCCTCGACGGATGCGCAGGGGACGGCTTCCCCAGCGCCCGCCGCTGCTCCCGCGCCGCAGCCGGCGGCGCCAGCGCCCCCCGCCACTTCGCCTGCAACGACCGAACAGGCTGCGGCGCCGCCAGCTCCTGCAGTCGTCGCGAAGGCTGAGCCGGGCGCCCCCGCGTCCGCCGCCACGCCGACCCGATTCGCGCTCAGCAACGACAATGGCGTCGGTGCGCGCGTCAGGCGTTGTCCGCGACCAGGGCGCGAAGACGTCGATTACCGACGCGCTCAACGCGGTCTTCGGCGCGGACAAGGTGAAGAGCGACATCAGCGTAGACCCAAGCGCTATCGCCGCCTCGTGGCTCGGCAAGTTCCGCGCCGCGCTCGAGGCGATCAAAGGCGCGAATGTCGACGCGATCTTCCAAGGCGACAAGATCAGCGTCGGCGGCGCCTCTATGGACGACGCCGCCCGCGACAAGGTCATCGCGGCGTTGAAAGGCGTGGTCGGCGCGGGCGTCACTGTTGGCGCGCTCTCGGACAAAACCGCGGCGGCCGTCGCTGTCGCCAACGACAGAGCGACGACCGAGCTTGCGTCGCTTCAGTCCGGCTTCGGCGTCAAGGACCTCCTCTTCGCGCTCAATGACTCTGCGGTCAACTTCGCCTCGGATAGCGCGGAGGTGCCGGAATCGATGGCGCCGTTCCTGAAGACCGCAGCCGCGCATCTGAAGCAGCTCAAGGCCGGCCATGTGCTCGAGATCGCGGGCTACACCGACAACACCGGCGACGCGGCGCTGAATCTCGCGCTGTCGCAGAAGCGGGCCGAGGCGGTACGCCAGGCGCTCATCAAGTATGGCGCTGACCCGGACATGCTGGTCGCCAAAGGCTACGGCGAGGCCGATCCGATCGCCAGCAACGACACGGCCGAGGGACGGCTCAAGAACCGCCGCATCGAATATCACGTCGTGAAAGCGCCGACGTAGCGCCTTCCCTTCTCCCTCCGGGAGAAGGTGGCCCGAAGGGCCGCCGGGGTAGCGACCTAACACTTCACCCACCGGCGGCCAGAACCGTAGCCGTTGAAGCACCACCCCTTTTGCCCGAGTTCCTGCCCGACGCTGTCGAGCTTCTCGCAGGCCGCAGGGTCATTGCCGCCACGGCAGGCGGCTTCAAGCGCTCTCCACTCCCTGATCAGGGCGACGGCGCTCGTAGGCTCGCTCTCAGTCGCATAAGCATTCCCGGCGATTCCGGCGATGGGGCACATGAAGAGAAGTAGTGTTTTCACTTAGCTCATGCCTTACTGGGATTGGCTGACCGCACTGAACAGCACTCTCTCGGCGTTCCTTTCTGGTCCCCGAACTTAAGAGAGGCCACATCGTCAAGGACAATCTCGGCAGTCACAAGGGCAAAGCCGTGCACACCGCGTCCACTGTCCTGCCTCGAAGCGCTAGCGCCGGCGCCTGCGAACGCCTAACCGTGTTAAAACTGGGGCTCGAGAAATGGTTCCCTCGGGAGAAGCAATATTGCCCGACGGCTCGTCTTGTTTGAGGGACTGCGGTTATAGTCCCGCCGCCCTCTTCGCCGCCAGCACCGTGTTAGCCATCAGCATGGCGATCGTCATCCGGCCGACGCCGCCGGGCACGGGCGTGATCGCGCCGGCGACCGCGGCCGCCTCCGCATAGGCGACGTCGCCGACGAGGCGCGTCTTGGACTTGCCCGGCGTGTCGTGGCCGTGAACGGCCACGCGATTGATGCCGACGTCGATCACGATCGCGCCAGGCTTCACCCAATCGCCGCGCACCATTTCCGGCTGGCCGACGGCCGCGACCAGGATGTCGGCGCGACGCGCGACGGAAGGCAGATCGAGCGTGCGCGAATGGGCGACGGTCACCGTGCAGTGGCGCGCGAGCAAGAGCTGCGCCATCGGCTTGCCGACGATGTTCGAACGGCCGATGATCACCGCCTCTATGCCGGGAAGAGCTCCAGCCGAGCCGCTCACAAGCCTTGTCGATGAGGATCATTGCGCCGGCCGGCGTGCAGGGGATCAGCGCGCGGCGCATGTCGCCAATCGACAAGAGGCCAACATTGATGGGGTGAAACCCGTCGACGTCCTTATGGGGCGCGATCGCCTCCAGCACCCGCGACGAATCGATGTGCTTCGGCAGCGGCAATTGCACGAGGATCCCATGCACCGCGGGATCGTCGTTGAGCGAGTGGACCAGCGCCAGCAACTCGGCTTCGCTCGTCTCGGCCGACAGATTGTGCTGGATCGAATGGAAGCCGCCGGCCTTGGCCGCCCTGCCCTTCCCGGCGACGTAAGTTTGACTCGCCGGATCGTCGCCGACGAGAACGACCGCGAGACCCGGCGTTACGCCCAGCGCGACGAGGGCGCGAGCCTCTTCGGCGACTTGCGCAAGCGTTTCGTCAGCGATCGCCGCGCCGTTCAGCACGAAGGCGGATGCGTCGGCCGTCGATCGTCCGTGCGCAGACATGGTCCCTGGGACCCCTATTCAGGCCGGAAGACGAAGCGGGCCTCGTGGCGCGCGCGCTCTCCCGGCTCCAACACCCGCATGTCCGGCTTCTCGAACAGATCGCCGGTAAATCCGTCCGGATCGCTGTAACCGGTCCAAGGCTCGAGGCAGAGGAACGGCGCGTGGGGCCTTGTCCACAGCCCGACGTGCTGAAAGCTCTCATATTCCATCGTGATCGACGCCCCAGAGGCGTCGATGAAAGACGAGCGACCGGCTCACGCAATCGAGGAAGCATAGCGCGTCGTGTTCGAACAGGGCGTCGGACAGCGGCAGATTGCGGCCGCAAAGCGGAATTGGACGCGTGGTCGCGCGGATGAGGCCGCCCGGAGCGAGCTCAGGAACCTGGGGCCGCTCGTTCCTTTCGAACTGGACGAGCGCGCCCTCGCGCCCCGCCGAGCCGAGCGGCCAGCGAAAACCGGGGTGCAGCCCGCAGGCGTAAGGCGCGCGGCGCTCGCCGGGATTGCCGACTTCAATGGCGATTGCGAGCGCGTCGGCGGTGAGCCGGTATTCGACCGCAAGCGCAAAGGCGAACGGGTAGACCGCGCGCGTATTCGAATTGTCGCCGAGCGTCAGCCGCGCGAAGTCAGGCGTCGATGTTTCGACCGCGAAAGTCTCGAACCGCGCGAAGCCGTGCAGACCGAGCGGATAACGGACGCCGTCGACCCGCTCCTCCCCGTCGCGCGTCCAGCCAACGACCGGATAAAGGATCGGACTGATGTCGCTCCAGATCGCCGGGTCGCCAGGCCACAGGAGATCGCGTCCGGCGATGCGCCAGCTCCTCGCCTCGGCGCCGAGAAGCGCGATCGTCGCCCGTGCGTCGCCGTGAGTCAGTGTGATTTCGGTCATGTGGTGACGCCCTCGAAAGCCGCGGCGGCTATAAGGGCATCCTTGACCCCGGCCGCGCAAGCGACGAGCGCATTGCCCTTTGTAAGTCCATCGCCGCGCAAATAATCGCTCACGTAGCCGCCCGCCTCCTCGACCAAAAGAATCCCGGCGAGACAATCCCACGCATTGATGTGGTGCTCCACGAAGCCGTCGCGCCGGCCGGCCGCGACATAAGCGAGCGCGAGCGCGCCGGAGCCGGTCCGCGACGGCGAAGCGCCGGCGGAAGCGACCCGCCGGAGGAGGTTGACGAACTGCTCGGGGCCTGCGCGGACATTCCAGCCGACCTCGACCGCGGAACTCGCGAGCGAGCTCACGCCCGACGCGCGTATCAGCGCGCCGTTCAGGCGGGCGCCGCCGCCGCGCCGGCTTGCGAACAATTCGTCGCGCATCGGATCGTAAATGACGCCGACCTCGACCCTTGTCGGCGGCGACGCAGGCGATCGAGACGCAGAAATGCGGCACGCCGCGAGCGAAGTTCGCCGTGCCGTCGATCGGATCGACGACCCATGCCGCGCCGCCCTCTCCCGGGGGCCGAGCCTTGCTCTCTTCGCCAATGAAACCGTCGGTCGGAAAAACCTGAAGCAGCCGCTCAGCGATGAACGCCTCCGTCTCCCCATCGACTTCCGTCAAATAGTCGTGCGGACCCTTGAACCCGATTGTGAACGACTGGTCGAGGAAACGCCGCCGCGCCATCGCGCCGGCCTCGCGCGCGACGGCCTGCGCTGCGAGCAACCGCATGTCCATGAGCGTGGAAGCGCCGTTGGTCATCTTCATCTCCGTCAAAAATGGCTGTAGGCGCCGCGCGCAAAGACGACCGGATTGCCATCGGGGCCGATGAAGCTCGGCGGCCTCCGACCCTCGACGGCTTCGCCGACAAACGTCAGCGGCACGCCCGCAGCCGCCGCCGCCGCCTCGAAGGCGGACGCGGAGTCGCGCGGCGCCGAGGCCAGAAGCTCATAGTCGTCGCCGCCGGTCGCCGCAACTTCGAACAGGTCGGGATCGGCGGCGATCGCCGCGCGCGCGGCCCGTGACAGCGGCAGACGATAGATCGGCACGCGCGCGGTGACGCCGGAGACGTCCAGCATCTTGGCGAGGTCGCCGACAAAACCGTCAGACACATCCATGCCGCCGTTGGCGTGCGCGGCCATCGCGCCGATCAGCTTGAGGCGCGGCTCAGGCGTCAGATACCGCTCGAGCAGGAACGTCTTCTCCGCCTGCGGAATGTCTGGCCCTTTGCCGAGGCGGACTCTGAGACCAATCGCGGCGTCGCCAATCGTGCCGGTGACATAGAGGCGGTCTCCTGGCCTGACGCCCGTGCGCTTGGGCATCCGCCCTTGCGCAACCGAGCCGATCGCGGTCACGCTCAGCGTCAGCGGCCCGGGCGTCGCGACCGTGTCGCCGCCAATGAGAGGGCATTTGAAAGCCAGGACATCGGCGCCGAGACCCTCAGCGAAGCCCGCAAGCCATTCATCGCGCCAATCGGAGGGCAGCGCGAGGGTGAGCAGAAATCCGAGCGGCCGAGCGGCCTTGGCCGCAAGATCGGAGAGGTTGACCCTGAGGGCCTTGCGGGCGATCGCCCCAGGCGGATCGTCGGCGAAGAAATGGACGCCGGCGACCAGCGCATCCGTGGTCAGCACGAGGTCTTCGCCAGGCAGCGGACGCATCAGCGCCGCATCATCGCGGAGGTCCAGGCCCGCCGGCCCCGCTAGCGGGGCGAAATAGCGGGCGATGAGATCGGCTTCGCCGAGGCGAGGCGACATGGATAGGGCCAATCCGGATGGGCGCGCCAATAACTGGCCGCGAATGTCGGTCTGTTAGCGCATTCGGAGGACGGTGTCGCCTGAAGCGCTCCGGCAAATGGGCCATGTGTGGGGCGCGCGACGCGATTCGAGCCGGGCGCCTTTCTCTTGACCGATTGTTGCCGGTAGAAAGCGCGCCGACCCGTTCTGACTTCCCTCCCCTGCGATCCAGTTGGAGATTGCGCCATGATTTTGGACAAGCGACGACGCGCGCTGCTCTTCGCCGCTTTTTTTGCCTTGCCGCTGCGCTCGGCGGCGGCGCCCGGGCGGCGCAGGTTTACCAGGGTTGCGCTGAGCCCGGCGCGACTGGAAAAGTCTGGTAGGTCGACTCGATCAACGGCAAATCGCCGGCCGACGGTGGCGACGGCTCCCAGGCGCATCCCTGGAACAGCCTCAACGCCGTGATCAGCAGCCAGTGGTGGTTGAGCGGCGCCCCGAAGACTTCTGGCTACACGCGGCCGCTGCTGTCGAGCATTCCTTACCTCCACATCGTCGACGGCAAGCGCGCCCTTGTCGCGGACGAGAGCGGCGCCCCGCCCGTCAAGCCGGGCGATACGATCAAGCTCATGAGCGGCGACTATGGCGACATCATCGTTGGGATCTTCAACAGCCAAACCCCCAACTCGAGTTTCGTGACGGTCGAAGCCGCGCCGGGACAGACGCCGTTGTTCTCGACCCTGTACATCCGCTCGACCAACAAGTGGGTATTCAAAGGCATTAAGGTGCAGAGCCTGTTCGGCACGAACAACAACAGACAAGCGCTGGTCACCGTCACGGACCAGGGAGCCGCGCTCCCGACCGCCGACATCATCCTGGAGAACATGCAGGTCAGTTCAGCTGACAACACGGACGGATGGACCCAGCCGGACTGGTTGGCGCGGGTCCGTGTGGTCGGCATTTCCGCCAAGGGCACCGATCACGGAGCCAACACAACCTGCGTATCGGTGACGAACTCTCACATTTCTAAGGTCATATTCGGTTCGGAGGTCATGGCGAACAATATGCTGTTCTCGGGCAACGAGATCGACCGTTTCGGCGACGACGGCATCGACTACGTGGCGAGCAACATATTGATAGCAAAGAATTACATTCACGACGACCTGGATGCTAGGGAATGGCGCGCATATGGATGGCATGCAAGGATATCCTGGCGGGTCCAGCAACGTCGTCATCGACAGCAACCGGGTCATCCGGCAGACCGATCCGAAGCTGCCATTCCCAACCTATCTGCAAGGGATCGACGCCTTCGATGGAGATTGGACGAACCTCACGGTGACGAACAACGTGGTCGTGACCAGCGCCTGTTGGGGCATCTTCTATGCGAGCGTGCATGGCGGCAAGATCATCAACAACACGGTTGTCGCGGACGGCTTGATAGCCCAGCCCGGGAACTGCAAGCCGATCGTGGCCGTCGGCGACAAGACCCATCAAGGCTCGTCGTCCAACGACGTGATCATCCGAAACAATATCGCCAACGGCCTCTCCATTTATAACGCTCGACCCCAACATGACGATGGACCATAACATCTGCCTCGCGCATTGACGGGAGATGCCTGATCCTCACCTATGTGAACGGCAAGCCGAAATGGGGCGTCTACAAGCCAGGCGAATACGCCAACCACAACATCATCGATCGCCGCGGCGCCGCCGGCACGTTTGTCAATTTCGATCCCGCGAAGTTCGTCTACGACCTCCGGCTGAAATCCGGGGCGGTAGCGATCGGAGCCGGCAATTCTGCGGAAGCGCCGCCAGTCGACATTACGGGAGCGCCGCGCGGGAGTCGGATCGACATCGGCGCCTACCGCTACAACCCGCCGAAATAAGCGCGACGGCGGCCCACGACCCGCACAGACGTCGCGGTTGCGTTCGCCGGCTCGCGCTCGTAAACGTCGCCCCAAAAAACGCTTGAAGGATAAAGCTTGACTGACGTGTTCCAACCGCGATCCGACTTCCTGCGCGTGATGCAGGAGCGCGGTTTCATCCATCAATGCTCGGACTTCGCCGGTTTGGACGAGAAGGCGCGCTCCGGGTCGCTCGTCGCCTATATTGGCTTCGATTGCACGGCGCCGTCGCTGCACGTCGGCTCGCTCGTCCAGATCATGATGCTGCACTGGCTGCAGGAGACGGGCGGCAAGCCGGTCGCGCTGATGGGCGGCGGCACGACGATGGTCGGCGACCCGTCGGGCAAGGACGAAAGCCGCAAGCTGCTGACGATCGCCGAGATCGAGGCGAACAAGGCGGGCATTCGCAGGGCCTTCTCCCATTTCATCCATTTCGGCGACGGCAAGCACGACGCGATCATGCCCGACAACGCCGATTGGCTCGCCAAGCTCAACTACATCGATTTCCTGCGCGAGGTCGGGCGCCACTTCTCGGTCAACCGCATGCTGGCCATGGACTCGGTCAAGCTCAGGCTCACTCGCGAGCAGGAGCTCTCCTTCCTCGAGTTCAACTACATGTGTCTGCAGGCTTACGATTTCACCGAGCTCAACAAGCGCTACGGGGTGACGCTGCAGATGGGCGGATCCGATCAGTGGGGCAATATCGTCACTGGCGTCGATCTCGGCCGGCGCATGGGGCTCGAGCCGTTCTATGCTCTGACTTCGCCGCTGATCACCACGGCTTCGGGCGCCAAAATGGGCAAGACCGCCGCCGGCGCCATCTGGCTCGACGAGACGATGCTCGCGCCTTACGAGTACTGGCAGTTCTGGCGCAACGCCGACGACGCCGACGTCGGCCGGTTCTTGCGGCTGTTCACGCTCATGCCGCTCGATGAGATCCGCCGGCTCGAGAGCCTGGCCGGCGCGGAGATCAACGAAGCGAAGAAAGCGCTGGCCAATGAGGCGACTGCGCTGCTTCACGGGCGCTCCGCCGCTGAAGCGGCCTCGGCCACTGCCCGGAAGACCTTCGAGGAGCGGGAGCTCGCGGAGACCCTGCCGACGGTCGATGTGCCGGGAGCGGAATTCGAAGCGGGCTTAGGCGCGCTCAGCGCCTTCGTCCGCGCCGGCCTCGTCGCCTCGACCGGCGAAGCGCGCCGCCAGATCCGCGGCGGCGGCCTCAGGGTCAACGACGCGACGCTTGGCGACGAGAAGGCGCTCATCACCCGTGAGGAGCTGAAAGCCGGCGGAATCGTCAAGCTGTCGCTTGGCCGCAAGAAGCACGTGCTGCTCAGGGCGGTTTAACCTAGCGCGCCGGCCGGCGCGTCGCCGTGTCGCCTGTCTCGAGTGGCTCATGAACACTGGCGCCGCGGGACGTCGTCCCGTCGATTGCGCCGAGCATCCGGCGCAAAATGCCAGGGGCGATCGCGGATAGCGGATTGACGGTCAGCGTTGGAGCGCTCATCGAGCCATGCACACGATAGCTGAGGCCGAAAACCCCGTCGTTCTGCCCGCCGCTCAAGAGGACGCCAACGAGCGGAATTTTCGTCAACATCGTATTGACCGTGTAAGCGGGGACGAACGAGCCGCTGACGTCGATCTGGTTGTGTTCGAAATCGATGCCGCCCTGAGTCGTAAGTCCTACGCTCGGATTGTAGATGACGCCGTCCTGAATCGTGAGCTTGCCCGGGGTGCGCTCAAAGGACGCCGTCATCTTCTCAAAACGAACGCGCGACGCGTCGACAGCGGCGGCTCCCCCTTCCGATGCACGCTGCGGCGCAGCGCTGATCAGCTGGCGAAACGCCGGTTCGTCGCGCAGGACGAAGTCGGTGAGCGTAGCCTCGCCGGCGCTCAGATCGCCACGAGAGCGGAGAAGCAGATTGAGGTCGCCGCCTTCGAGATGCGAATAGAGATTGGCGAAACGGAGAAGCGCGCCGGCGTCGGAGGTCGAGATCCGCGTTTCGCCGCCGCTTCCAGTCGCCATCACCACGCCCGCGCCAATTCTTCCGCGTAGGCTTCCGAACCGAGTTTCCCCGGCGCGCCGCGACGCAGTGAGCTCCATGTTCGTGATCGCCTGCTTATTGGAGCCTATGACGCTCGCGATCTTGGCATCGATGTCGAAATCCTTCGTCGTAGTTTGTCCGGAGGAAGTCCCATCCAACACCGACTTGACGAAGGCGCGCGCGTCGAGCGAAGCCCCGCGCACCGAAGCTTTGAGCGAAGCCGGACTGTTCACGACCTCGACCTTGAAATCGTCGCCAGGCGCAATGCGCGCCTGAGTGATCGTGGCGCTCTCAATCGCGCCGTCGGGATCCATTTGCGCCGATCCACGCAACATCGGCACGCCCAGTTCGATCGCGATGTTGCTGAGCAAAGCGCCCTCAGGCGTGGGCTTGACCACGAAGGTCGCCTTGCCCGGTTTTCCAGCCGGCTTCGAGAGCCCGGGAACCGGACTTTCGACGCCTGCAGGCGTGAGGTCGATTTCGACCTCCGCGCTCGCGCGAGTCAATGGCGCCTTGAGCTTGATGGGGAGCGGCCCGGTCAGCCACGAGCCGAAATTGAGGCCGCGCTTGGCGCGTCCGGCCGCGTCGAGGGCGAAAGTCACGGTCGCCGAGCCTTCCTCGCCGAGCGAGCGGGCGACGTCCACATGGGTCGCGGCGCCGAGCAGCTCTCCGTCGCCCGCGATCTTCAGCGCATTGCGATCGGCCTCGAACACCGCAGTCGCCGAGTCGAGCTTCTCGTCGGCGAGAAACTTGTCGATCTGGAGATTGTCGAGCGCGCCGGTGGCGTGGAACTGCGTGTCCTCCGGGCGCGCCGTCTTCCCGAGCTTGAGATCAAGCACAAGATCGCCTTCCGCCTGCCCTTTGACAGTCGCAGGATCAAGCGTGAGGCCCGCCTGCCGCCGTAACGGTTCGCGCATGAGCAGATCAGCGAGCGCGTCCGCCGTCCCGGTCATGTGCGCCTTCGCGGAAGCGTCGACAATCGGCCTCGGCGTGATGTCTGGGACGGTGAAAGCGATACCGTTCGCCTGCACGCGCCGCGACGGCGACAGGACCATCGTCGCGCGATTGCCGGAGACAGTGAATTCATGGCCGGTGAAGGATCCCGTCCCCTCGTCGGTCATCATCATCGGCAAGCCCGGCAAGAGGTCGACGCCGACGTCGTGGGTGGCGAACTCGCCGTGCAGGCTTTCGCGCGGTAGGCCGCGTTTGTGCGCCATCGCGTCGAGATCGGCGGCAGTCCAATCGGCTTTCAGCGATCCTTGAAGCCGTCCGCCGTGCAGATTCTGCGCGCACCATTCGCGGACATCGGGATTTATGAACTGCGGCCACAGACGAATGAGATCGGACGTGGCGCTCGGGGCTGCGTCGATGTTGAGCTTGAGCGAAGTTCCTTTGCCGTCAGGCGCGGTCTCGGCCTTGATCGCCACGTCGACAGTCGGTCCGCGCGCCGTGAGGCCATCGATGAAGAACTGCGACGTCGTTTCGAGGAAGCGGGCGTCGAAGACCATGGACTCGAGCGCGACCGGATTGGCGCCGGGCCGTTCCGGACCGAATTGCGCGCCACGAGACTCGAGATGCGCGCTCCAGACCTTGGCCGCATCGGCCGGCGGAGCGATCCAACCGTGCGCCTCGATATGCGTCAGTCCGGCCAGGACCTGAAGTCTGTCGACGCGAAACCGCCGCGCGTTCTCGTCCCACGCCATGGCGCCGCTCGCCTCGTCGATGAAAAACGGGACGGCGTCGGGGTTATTGATGCGCACGCGTCCTGCGCCGAGCGTGAACCGGCCGGCAAACGCTCCCAGCGCCGACTCCGGCGTAAGCTTCGCGTCAAGTTTGAAGGCGATCGGGCCCTCGGCGGTCAGGGGCGGAGGCGCCTTGTCGAACGCCTGGAGGTCGGCGAGGCTGAGATCGTGGCCCTGGAGCGACAGGGTCGGCGCGCCCCTCGTCGGAGGCCTGGGCGGCTATTGTCCACGGTCCCGCCGGGCCGGTCGCCGAGATCCTGGCGTACGCCCTCGAGCCCGAATGATCGAATGTGACGGCGAAATCCTTATAGACGACGGAACGCTGCGTCGCTTCGTTGTCAATCTCGAAATGGCCGTTGGCGAGGGTCAGCCGGTCTAGCGCCTGAGTGGCGCCGGCCATGGTTTCCGCTGCGGCGCGGACGAAGGCGGCAAGCCCGGGGCCGTTTCCGTCCGTAGACGTCGCGCCGGCCAGAGGGATTGGGGTCGCGCCCGAATCGCTGGCGACCGCAAGCGTGAGCGCGCCGTCCGCAGCGACGCGCAGGCGCATATCGAGTCCGTCGAGTTCAAGCCGGCTCACCCGGACGTCGAGGAATGGCAGCGTGAACGGATCAAGGCCAAGTTTGCCGCTCGGCGCCGAAAGGACCGTTCGGCCGGCGGCGTCGCGCACCGTGAAGCCTTTGAAACCGAGCCCGACGCCCCACGAATCGTGCATGAGGTAGGTGGGTCCGAGAGCGATCGCGTAACGGTCGCCGACCCGCTCCTGGAGGGAGGTTTGGATCTGGTCGTGCATGCCAACCAGCCGAAGAGGCCCTCGCGCCAAGAGCGAGGCCAGGGCAAGTCCGCCGACAATGAACAGGGCTGCGGCGAACTCCACGGTCCGGAGGCAAACATGCGTAAGCCGACCCGCGGGAATCCGGAGCCAGCGCGAGCGGAGCCGAGGGCCCTGAGCATCCGCCGCCATGTTGCGCATAGCGGCTCGGGCGCGAGCCCGTGTCGTCATGCTATACCGAACGACCAATACCGATCACCCTCCGTGGCGCGAGCAAGCTTAAGCGCAATCTTCGTTGATTCGAAGGCGTCGAGGCAGCCCCTCCCTGGCGCTTGCCTCAGCCGACGGTTGAAACGCGCAGCGCTGCGGCTCAATGTCGGCCCCGACGGCGCGTTCAGCGTCGGCGGCCCATGGTCCGATAATGAGACAAAACGAGGGCGATATGACGAAGGAACTGGTTGAGGGCGACCCGGCTCCCGATTTCGAGCTGCCGACCGACGGCGGCGGCCGGGCGCATCTCAAAGACCTCCAGGGCAAAGCGGTCATAATCTACTTCTACCCCAAGGACGACACTTCCGGCTGCACCGCCGAAGCCATCGCCTTCAATGGTTTGCGCGCGAAGTTCGCCGCCGCCGGCGCGACCGTCATTGGAGTTTCCCCCGACAGCGCCGCCAGCCACGACAAGTTCAAGCACAAGCACGATCTGAAGATCGCGCTTGCCGCCGATCTCGAGCGCTCAGCGATCGAGGCCTACGGGGTGTGGAAGGAAAAGAGCATGTACGGCCGCAAATATTTCGGCGTCGAGCGATCAACTTTTCTTGTCGACCACAATGGCCGCATCGCCAAGGTCTGGCGCAAAGTGAAAGTGCCGGGCCACGCGGACGAGGTTCTCGCGGCGACGAAGGCGCTCTGACCCGCGAGATGCGATCGGGCCTTCGCTTGGCGTAACGTCAATTTGCGGTGCATTAACCTTAATGCGCTTTGCTCGCGGCCTAGAGCAGATTGCATTTGGGTCGACGCCAATTGTAGCCGCGCTCGCTGAGCGCGGCGACGCGGTCAACGACCGCGTCTACAACCGTCTACAAGTCCGATTCGACGGAACTGCAATCTGCTCGAGAACGCCCCTTTCGCCGGGCAGGAGCGCTGGTTCATGTCGTCGCGAGAGGGCTATCCACAGCCGGGGCTGCACTATTGCCTTTCGCTCTCCCGGGGCGAGGCGGTTCGCACGGTCCGGCTGCCGCCCGCGGGCGTCTGGGCGATTGCCGCCCTCGCGCTGCTCTTGTTTGCCTGGACCGGCTCCGTCACGCTTTACCTCGCCTTCCACGACGATGTGATTGGCGCAATCCTCGCGCGGCAGGCGGAAATGAAGGCGGGTTACGAGGACCGACTGGCGGAAGCGCGCGCGCGGCTCGATGAAGCCGCGAGTCGGCAGACTGCTTGAGCGGAATTCCTTCAAGGGCGCGGTGAACGAGATCATGTCCCGGCAGGCCCGGCTCGAACAGCGCGGCGCGATCGTCGCCGCGCTCGCCGAGACCGAGGCGCGCAACCCGAGTTCGACCGCTCGGCGCCAAGCCCACGACCCCGAGCCCGGCCGACGCTCTCGGCGCTATCCAGGCTCTCGGTCCGCCGACGTCCGCCGGCGCAAGCGTGGACGACGCCGCGCGCGCTTACGCCCCTCTTCCGGAGCCCCACTTCGAGTCTCGGGCCGTCAAGCCTCACCCGATCGACGAGTCCGGGGACACCCTGAGCGCGCTGCCCTCGGACGCTCCCTTTACGACAGCGAGTGTGGCGGGATCGGCAGACAATCTCGACCCATCGGCGCGTCTTGCGGCTCGTCGGTCGCTCGCTGGACCGGATCGAGAGCGCCCAGACGAAGGCTCTCGCCGCCGTCGATCGCGTGGCTCAGCGGTCCGCGTCCCGCGATGCGGCGATCGTCGCGGAGACCGGCCTCGATCCAGCCAAACTCTCGGCGCCGCACGAGCAAGGCGGCGTCGGCGGCCCCTATATCCCGGTTGACCCGAATACGCTCCCGCTCGAACTCGACGCTTGCACGCGTCGCGCGCGACGTCGCGACGGCCGAGCGCCTCAAGGCGCTCATGTCCTTTGTGCCCCTGCGCATGCCGCTTTCCGGCGATCCCAGCGTCACGTCGCCGTTCGGCTACCGTGTCGATCCGTTCCTCGGCCGTCTTGCGCTGCATCCGGGAGTCGATCTCGCCGAGGCCGAGGGCGCCGAAATCCACGCCGCCGCCGCCGGCCGCGTCGTCCATGCCGGACCGGCGGGCGGGTACGGAATCATGGTCGAGATCGATCACGGCAACGGCCTCGCCACGCGTTACGCGCACATGTCGGAGGCTCTGGTCGAGGAGGGTCAGCAAGTCGACAAGGGCGCCGTCTTGGGCAGGCTCGGTTCGACGGGCCGCTCGACCGGGCCGCATTTGCACTATGAAGTGCGCGTCGACGGCGAACCGGTCGACCCCGAACGGTATTTGCGCGCCGGCGCCGGGCTGGCGGCGACGGAATAGCGCTCTCCATCCTTGTGTACTCACCACCTCGTCCTGAGGAGCGCCGAAGGCGCGTCTCGAAGGACGTTGTCGTGGGCTCCCCGTTCGCGCGTACTGGAGCGCCCTTCGACACGGCGGCCGCGCCGCCGGCTCAGGACGAGGTCGGATGGGGAAGCGGCCCGATCCTTTGCCGCGCGTCTATGCTCCACGGTTCTCTTTCCGAGGCTCGGCGCTAAACTGAGCTCGCATGGACGTTCTCCTGTTTCGCGCGCTGAGCCTGCTTGGGCTTGCGATTCTGGTCGCGCTGGCGGCGCGCCGCCTGCGTCTGCCCTATACGGTCGGCCTTGTGCTGGCGGGCGCAGCGCTGGCCGCCACGCGCAGCCATGCGGGTCTGGCGCTGACCCACGATCTCATCTTCGACGTCGTGCTGCCGCCGCTCCTGTTCGAGGCGGCGCTGAACCTCCGCTGGAGCGATCTCAGCCGCGATCTTCTTCCCGTGGTCGCGCTGTCGACCATCGGGGTCGCGCTTTGTGCGTTTGTCGTGGCCAGCGGACTTGTCGTCGGGCTTGGCTGGCCGATCGAATCCGCCCTCGTCTTCGGGGCGCTGATCAGCGCGACCGACCCGATCGCGGTCATCGCGCTCATCAAGGAATCGAAAGTGACCGGCCGCCTTAGCCTGCTCATCGAGGCCGAGAGCCTGTTCAACGACGGCGCGGCCGCGGTGCTATTCACCCTCATTCTCGTCTGGGCGGCCCACAACCCGGCCACTGCGCAGGATCCGCTCAGCGCCGTCACGACGTTTCTTGTGGTCGCCGGCGGCGGTCTTGCCGCCGGGTTCGGCGTCGGAATGATTGCGGTCATGGTCGCGGGAACCTCGGAGGACCATCTGGTCGAGACGGCGCTGACTGTGGTCGCCGCCTTCGGCTCGTTCCTGGTCGCCGAGCATTTCGGCGCCTCCGGCGTGCTGGCGAGCGTCGTCGCCGGCATGACCATGGGAAATCTCGGCGTGCTTACGCCGAAGGAGCGGTTCGGCCTCTCGATCACTCCACATGGCCGAGCCTTCGTGCTCGAATTCTGGGAGTTCGCCGCCTTTCTGGCCAATTCGCTGGTGTTCCTTTTGATCGGCTCGGCGATGGCGACCATCGATTTCGCCCGCGAGGGGTTCCTCGCGCTCGCGCTCATCGTCGCGCTCGCTCTCCTAGGTCGCGCGGTCGCGGTCTATCCCGTCTGCCTGGCCTTCCTAGGCTCCCGCTGGGCGATCCCGCTCAATCAGCAGCACCTCATGTGGTGGGGAGGCCTGCGCGGCGCGCTGGCTCTCGCGCTCGCGCTCGCCCTGCCCGCCGACCTGCCGCGGCGCGACGACATTCTGATCTCCGCCTTCGCGGTGGTCGCGTTTTCCGTCATCGTCCAGGGGCTCACGGCGCCGCTTGCGCTGAAGGCCGCGAGAGTGACGCCGAGAAAAAGGGCCGTCCATTAGCGGGCTCACATGGCCAGCAACTGACAGACTCGGCGCGTTGTGATATTTCTTAAACCGATGGACAAACAGGAAATCCTCGCAAAGCTGCGCGAAAACGAATCCGCCCTCAGAGCGCGCGGCGTCCGCCACGTTGCGTTGTTTGGCTCGCGAGCACGGGGCGACGCCAGAACTCAGCAGCGACATCGACATCATGATCGAATTCAGCCCAGGGGCCCACGTAACCGTCTTCAACTATGCTGGACTGAAAGACTTCATCGCGAGCCTGTTCGACAGCCCGGTGGATGTCGTCAATCGCGAGGCGCTGAAGCCCTACATACGTCCCGCCGCGACGACCGACGCCCTCTATGCATTCTGAGGCCGCGCTCGCCGCCTTGCGCGACATGGCCTATCACATCGATCTTGCCGCGCATTTCACGGAAGACTTTACTGAGGTGGGATTTCGCGCTGACCTGCGCACAGTTTATGCAGTGACCCGCTGCCTCGAGATCATCTCGGAGGCGTCGCGGAGACTGCCGGCTGAGATGAAGGCGCGGCATCCGTCGATCGCGTGGAAGGACATCGCTGGAGCCGGCAACGTGTATCGGCACGACTACGAGGACGTCCTCGCCCAACACGTGTGGGATACCGTGCGCATCGATCTGCCGCCGCTGCGCGCTGCGATCGAAGGCGAATTGAGGAACATCGGCAGCCACATGCCCTGATCTCCGCTCTCGCGCTCGCCTTGCCGGCCTACCTGCCGCGGCGCGACGATATTCTCATCTCGGCCTTCGCGGTCGTCGCCTGTTCGGTGATCGTCAAGGGGCTGACGGCGTCACTTGCGTTGAAGGCGGCGAGAGTGACGCCAAAGCCGGGGAGGCGAATAGTCATGAGGGATGATCGCGGGCCCATTGAGCGGCCTCGAAAATGATGGACCCTCGAAGATTCGGCCAATCGCCAAGTTGCTTTCGTCGCATTGGCGCGCGCAACTTTGTGCGCGGAGCCCTCAGGTCGCATCCCCCGCCAGCACCGCCACCTTGTCAACCTTCGCCGCGCGCAGCCGCGCGACCTCGATCACGTCCGCGCCAAGCAACGGACGCAGGTAATCATGGAACGCCGGGGTCACGTCGTTGCCGGCCGCATTGATGAGATGATCCTCCATCACGCGCGTTTTTCCCGCGACCGTCTCGAGCGGGATGAGCGGATAGTCGACCGCATAGTCGCCTACCCGGCGGATCGCCACCGATCCGTCACCGGCGCCTTGAAGAGCATATTGCACCGCCTTCTCGCCGACCTCGCGCGCCTCGCGCTGGTCGACCTTGCTGACGCAGCCGACAAACGAGCGCTGCAGATAGCCGAATGTGTCGCCGCGCACTCTCTTGATGCCGAGCTTGGACTTCACCTCCTCGCATAACAGGTCAGCGAGCGCGCCAGTGCCGGAGAGCTGGACGTTGCCGTGCGCGTCCTTCTCTGCTTTGCCCATGAGCTTGGTGATGATCGCCTCGCCCTTGTCGTCATGGATGCCCTCGGAGGCGGCCACGATGCAGCGCCCGTGACGCTCGAACGTCTCCTTGACGTCGGTCAGGAACTTGTCGACGTGAAACGTGCGCTCGGGCAGATAGATGAGATGGGGGCCGTCGTCGGGATATTTCCGCGCCAGCGCCGAAGCCGCGGTGAGGAAGCCGGCGTGGCGTCCCATGACCACCGCGACATAGACGCCCTTCAGCGCCAGATTGTCGAGATTGGCGCCGGCGAAGGCTTGGCCGACGAAGCGCGCCGCGGACGGATAGCCCGGCGTGTGATCGAAGCCGACCAGATCATTGTCGATGGTCTTCGGGATATGAACGGCGCGCAAGCCATGGTCGGATTGCTTCGCCTCCTCGGCGACGATGCGCACCGTGTCGGAGGAATCGTTGCCGCCGATGTAGAAGAACGTGTCGATCGCATGCGCCTTCAGGACCTTGAAGATCTCCTGGCAATATTTGCGGTCCGGCTTGTCGCGGGTCGAGCCGAGCGCGGCGGCTGGCGTCGCCGCGACCGCCTCGAGATTGGCGACCGTCTCCTGGCCTAGATCGACGAGATCGTCGTTGACGATCCCGCGCACGCCCTGCAGCGCGCCATAGACATGGCTGACGTCGGGAAACCGGCGCGCTTCGAGCGCGACGCCGGCCAGCGACTGGTTGATGACCGCCGTCGGTCCACCCCCCTGGGCGACCAGGATCTTGTGCGACATGTTCAGCCTCCCTCGCCACGTAGCGGGCTTAAGCGGCGTCGCCTCGCCGCTCGTAAAGCCTTTAGGAGGCGGCCACGTCACGCGCAAGCTGCGGCCGCTGGCTGCCCCTCGAATGCGGCCGGAACCGGTTCACGAGCCAGTTCACGAACCGCTCGGACCCTTCTATCTTGCAGACCAGATTGATCGGGCTCGTCGACTGGACGGCAAAGTGTCCGTCATCACGAGCGCAAGCGAAGCGATCCAGGGGAACGTAGGGCCCCTTCGACCTCTGGATCGCCGCGTCGCTTCGCTCCTCGCGATGACGAATTCCACTCGAGCGCGCCATCCTCTGGAAGAGCCAAGCGATGCGCATTCACGTCATCAATCCCAACACCACCCGCTCGATGACGCTGAAGATCGGGGCCGCCGCCAAGGCCGCCGCCTCGCCCGGCGTCGAAGTCAGCGCCGTCAATCCGGATTTCGGTCCGGCCAGCATCGAGGGCTATTTCGACGAGGCCTTCTCGGTTCCAGGCCTCATCGAGGAGATCGGCAAGGCAAGCGACGCCGACGCGTTCGTCATCGCCTGTTTCGACGACACCGGACTCGAGGCGGCGCGGTGCGCGACGGACGCGCCGGTCGTGGGCATAGGCGAAGCCGCGTTTCACATGGCGAGCCTCGTCGCCGCGAAATTCAGCGTGGTGACGACGCTCGCCCGCTCGATTGTTCCGATCGAGCACAACCTAGCGAAATACGGGCTTAAATCCCGTTGCGCGCGGGTGCGCGCCGCCGAGGTCCCCGTGCTGGCGCTCGAGGAGCCAGGCTCGGACGCCCGGCTGCTCATCGAGCGGGAGATCGAGCGCGCCCTCACGGAGGATAGCGCCGAAGCGATCGTGCTGGGCTGCGCCGGCATGACCGATCTTGCCCGCGACCTCGAGCGCAAGGCGGGCGTTCCCGTCCTTGACGGGGTCGCCTGCGCGGTCAGCCTCGCGGAAAGCCTGATCCGGCTGGGGTTGAAGACATCGAAGCGCATGACCTACGCCGCGCCGCTCGCCAAACCTTACGCGGGCGAGTTCAAGCGCTTCTCGCCCGGCTCACGCTGATTTTCCTACCAACTTAAGGCGAGAACGATTGCGCCGCACATTATGATATGATCCGCTTCGCCCACCCGCACCACGGGTGAGCGGACGACAAGCCGTAGCGCCCAGGCGAGCCGCGGAACGAATATCAGAGGCGCATGGCGTGTTTACAAAGGGGGGATCGCGGGCCGTGTCAGCGCAATCTCCCAACAATTCAGGGCTGGACACAATAAACCGTCGCGCGTTCGCGCTCCCGTGAGTGACGGGCGGGGCGGCGCGTCGACTTGGAAACGGAGGATTCATGCTCAAAGTGACTGCACTTGCGCTTTTCGCCGCCTTCTTCGGCGCTGAAGCGGCCGCCGCCCAAACGATGACCCTGACCAGCCCGGACATCGCGCCGGGCGCCAAGATCGCCGACGAGCAGGTCTATAAGGGCTGCGGCGGCGGCAACATCTCGCCTGCGCTCTCATGGTCCGGCGCGCCGAAGAACACGAAGAGCTTTGCGCTTTCGGTTTACGATCCCGACGCGCCGACGGGCAGCGGTTTCTGGCACTGGGTCGTCTTCAACATCCCGCCCGACGTGACGAGCCTTGCGAAGGACGCCGGCGATCCGAAGGGCCCCGCGGCGCCGAAAGGCGCGGTGCAGAGCCGCACCGATTGGGGCGTTCCCGGCTACGGCGGCCCCTGCCCTCCCAAGGGCGACGCGCCGCATCACTATCACTTCACGATCTTCGCCGTGGACACGCCCAAGCTCGACGGGGATGAAAACACGTCCGCGGCGGTCGTCGGGTTTCAGCTTCATTTCCACACGCTCGCCAAGGCCGAACTCATAGGCGTATGGGGGCATTGATCGCCCGGCGAGCTCGCCGGTCGGAGGCTGCGCCCGTTCTGTAGGGGCGCGGTCCAAAGGGCGTCCGGGAGGACGCCCTTCTTTCGACGGGCTATGGACCGCGCCTACAAGCGCCTACAAGTGCGGTTCGGAACCGCGAGCCGCCCTAAAGAGCGTGCGCCGTCTTCAGAGCGTCGGCGAGATCCTCGTAATACTCGCAGTCCTTCGATCCGCAGAGCTTCTCGATCGTCGCCAATTGGTCCTTGGCGAGGTCGAATTTGCCCTGAATGACATAGGCTTCGCCGAGATACTCGCGCACCTGCGAATAGTTCGGGTCGAGAGCGACAGACTTGAGATAATAGCCGATCCCCTCGTCCGTCCGGCCAAGCTTGCGCGTCGCGTAGCCGCGATAGTTGAGGGCGCGGGGCGTGTTGGGATTCTCGAGCATGTCGAGGACGTCGATCGCCTCCTGGTACCGGTCGGCCTTGGCGAGCGAATAGGCGTATTCGGTGAGGTCAGGGTCGGGCAAAACGCCGCTGTGTCTCTCGAGGCACTTGTGCGTTTTCCTGTCCCAAACCTGACCCGGGGCGCATGTGGTGAGGTCGGTCTTTTTCATGCTAGTGGCTTTGGCTTTCTTTTCCATCGTGCCGCCGGCAGCGCCACTTCCAGCGCTCGCTCCGCTGCTATCATCGCCCCCGGCCGCCATAGCGGCTGGCGCGCCGAATCCCAGTCCGATGGCGAAAACTCCACAGAAGGCGAGGGAGGCGAGGCGACCAGGGCCCGTGTGAGCGGATGAAAGAGAAGCGGTCATGATTGGGTCTTTCCGTTGGAGGTGACGAACCCAGGGAAACGCTCGAACCGAGGAATTTATTCGCATGCCGAGCGGCGCTCAAGTCGGGAAAGTTTTTCGGGCGTTGCCTTGAACACGACGGTTTTGGAAAAACACGCCTGATGGCGGCCGAGACGGAGCTGCCTCATCGAACGCGCACGCACTGATAGACGTCACGAATTTCTGCGTTGAAATATGTGCCCAGCGAATGCTGCGCGAGCATCTCTTCAAGCACCCTCCTAGGCACGCCGAAATATTGGTAGACGCTTCCGCTGTGAAACTCGATCTCAAGCGTCTGCGATCGAGTTTCATAGCCGAGAGACCGGAGGCTCGATGAATTGACCAGCCGACGACGCATCGGGTTGAACCGATGAGCCCGCGAAAGGTTTCGCCTTACGGCATGACGTAGGTCAGGGGCGCAGAGAGCCAGCCGCCCGTTCAATCCGGCCAAAACTGGTCGTCGATCGCCTGTTCGTAGCGGAATGGCGAGGACTTGGGAAAATCGCCTTCGGGGAGCCCGGTCTCGCGCGCCCCTCCGATCACCGCGAGTTCATAGGCTTCGGCCAAGGCCTCGTCGACTTTGGCCCTCAGGCTCGGATTGTCCTTGAGATGGCTACGCAAGCGAATCCGTTGCTCGCGGATGGTCGAGCTCCAGCTCGGGCTGCGGAATCCGGGCTGAAATCGCCATTTCAAGAGATGAAGCAAGAGGATCGCAAGCCGGTTGACGAGCTCGCGCCTTTCGGTTCGCCCCATGCTCTCGATCTCCTCAGCGATATTTGCGACGTCCGCAGAGGAGAGCCGGCCGGCGCGCAGCAGCGCCGCTTGCTCCATCGCCCAGGCGTAGAAGTCAGTCTGATAGGTCTCGGACATATCGCTAGTCTAGCATAAGGCGGCCGATCCGCGGCGCGCAAAACTCAACGCTGCACTTTGGCTGGTTGCCGCGCAAACGACAGGATTCTCGCTTTTACGGCATGACGTAGGTCGCCCGCCCCTTGCCGAGGAGCGCAGACGGAATGGCGCCCGGCTCGTTCACCGAGAAGACAACAATTGGGATCCCGTTGTCGCGCGCAAGAGCGAAAGCCGCCGTGTCCATCACCTGCAAGTTGCGGGTGATCGCTTCGTCGTGGGTCAAGCGATCGAAGCGTGTCGCGGTTGGATCCTTCTTCGGGTCGGCGGAATAGATGCCGTCGACCTGAGTGGCCTTCATGACCGCGTCGCACGACAGTTCGGCGGCTCGGAGCGCCGCCCCCGTGTCGGTGGTGAAAAAGGGATTTCCCGTCCCGCCAGCAAGGATGATCACCCGGTGCTTGACCAGATGCGCGAGCGCAGCTTGGCGGGAGTACGGCTGGCACAGCGAAGGCATGGCGACGGCGGAGAGCACGCGCGCCGGCTGCCCGATCTGTTCGAGCGCCCCCTCCATCGCGAGCGCGTTCATCACCGTCGCCAGCATGCCGATCGAGTTGGCGCGAGCGCGCTCGATCCCCTTATCCGCGCCCTGGAGTCCGCGAAAGAAATTGCCGCCGCCGACGACAACCGCGACTTGCACCCCAAGTTCCGCGGCCGACTTCAGATCGCCGGCGATGCGCTGAAGAGTCGGCGCATGCAGACCATGCGTGTCCGGGCCCATCAGCGCCTCGCCCGACAGCTTGACGACGACTCGCTTGAACAGCGGTTGCGGCGCTTTCGACATGACGTTCCCCTGTCAACCGCGCCGCTCGTTCGCCTGCCGGCAGTCCCGCGCAAAAAAAAGCGGCCCCTCGAGGGCCGCTCATATCGCCAAGCCTCAGGCGTCTTCCGCCGGTTTCTCGATGCCTTCGCCCAGCGCATAGCGAACGAAGCCGGCGACGACGATCGGCGCGCCGACCGTCTTTTCGGCCTCCTTGATCGCCTGCGCGACGCTTTTTGCCGGATCATGGACGTAAGCCTGATCGAGCAGGCAGACCTCCTTATAGAAGGTCTTGAGGCCCGATTCGACGATCTTCTCGATCACGTTTGCCGGCTTGCCGGCGTTCTTTTCCGCCAGCACCGCGCGCTCGCGCGCCACCGTCGCAGGGTCGACCCCGGCGGCGTCGAGCGCGACCGGACTTGCGGCGGCCACATGCATCGCGATCTGCCGTCCAAGCGCGCTGAGTTTCGCGCGATCGCCGGAGGATTCGAGCCCGACGATGACCGCGATGCGGCCAAGCCCGTCGGCGACCGATCCATGCACATAATGACCGATCGCGCCTTCATCCACCCTGAGGCCCTGCGCGCGTCGCAATGTCATGTTCTCGCCAATGGTGGCGATCGCGTTGCCAATCGCGTCGCTCACCGTGCCGCCGCCCGGATAGTGAGCGCCGAGCACGATCGCCGCGTCGACATCGGGCGCGTGATCGAGCGCGACCGCGAGCACGCCGCGCACCAGCGCCTGGAAGTCGTCGTTGCGGGCGACAAAGTCGGTTTCGGAATTGACCTCGACCAGGACGCCGAGATTGTCCTCGACGGCGGCGCCGACGAGTCCCTCGGCCGCGACCCGCCCGCTCTTCTTAGCGGCCTTGGCGAGGCCCTTCTTGCGCAGCCAATCGACCGCCGCCTCGATGTCGCCGTCGGTCTCGCTCAGCGCAGCCTTGCAATCCATCATGCCCGCGCCGGTCTTCTCGCGCAGATCCTTGACCAGTCCGGCGGCAATGGTCGCCATACACGTCCCTCTTTCGCTTCTTTAAGGCCGAACGCGCGGCCTAGACCTCTACCTCCGCGGCCATCAGCTCGCGCGCCTGCTCGCTCCACTTGTCGCGGGCGATACGGCCATTGAATCTGAGGTCGGCGTCGAGCTTGGCGGTCTCTTCCGGCGTTATCGCGGCGAGCTGCCAATAATGGAACACCCCATGTTCGTTGAGCTTCTTGACAATCTGCGGCCCGACGCCGGTGAGCTTGGCCAGATCGTCGGGCGCGCCGCGCGGCGCGGCCAGGAGCTCGAATCGGTCGGTCGAGGTTTCCGGCTCGGGCGAAGAGGCCTCAGGCTCGATCGTCTCCGGCAACGCTTCGGCGATCGGAGCCTCGGCTTCGCCCAGATCAACGCCGTGCGCGCCCTGACTGCGCGAGATGCCATCGATCGCCGCGCGAGCGATGAGATCGCAATAGAGCTGAATGGCGCGGCCGGCGTCGTCGTTGGCGGGCACGGGATAGGTGATCCCGTCCGGGTCGCTGTTGGTGTCGAGGATCGCGATCACCGGAATCTTGAGGCGGTTGGCCTCCTTGATCGCCAAAGCTTCCTTGTTGGTGTCGATGACGAACACCAGATTGGGAACGCCGCCCATGTCCTTGATGCCGCCGAGCGCGGTCTCGAGCTTGTCGCGTTCGCGCGACAGCATGAGGCGCTCCTTCTTGGTCAGGCCTTTCGCGCCCTCGCCCAGAAGCTCGTCGACCTTGCGCAGGCGCGAGATCGACGCGGAAATCGTCTTCCAGTTGGTCAGCATGCCGCCGAGCCAGCGCGCATTGACAAAATACTGCGCCGAGCGCTTCGCAGCGGCCGCTATCTCATCGGACGCCTGGCGCTTGGTGCCGACGAACAGCACGCGTCCGCCCTTGGCGACGGTGTCCGAGACCGTCTTCAGCGCCTGATGCAAGAGCGGCACCGTCTGGGCGAGGTCGATGATGTGGATCGAGTTGCGCGAGCCGTAGATGTAGGGCGCCATTTTCGGGTTCCAGCGATGCGACTGGTGGCCGAAATGCGCGCCCGCCTCGAGCAGTTGGCGCATAGTGAAATCTGGCAAAGCCATGGAGCTTATCCTTGTCCGGTTGAGCCTCGGCGGATCATGTGAAGCGAAGCGGGCCTCGCCACCGGAGCGGAACCTTGGATCAGGAGCCGCATAAAATCCGCCTGTGGAATGGCGCGGCATATAAGCGAGGGATGCGGGAAACGCAAGCGGGACGGCGCCAGGGCGCCAGGCTTTCGAATGTCAGCGATCGCGCGTGAGCCGACGCCACCCGCGTGTTCGTCCCCCGTGAAGGCCGCCGCCGGAAAAGAGGACCCCGACGCTTGATCGTTGTCGACCTGTCGGCTCGGCGGAGCCGGGGGGACGACGACGCTTTCACATCCGTCTGAACCGGACAGCCGGAACCCCATTGCGGCACGGACGCGGATCCCTGTCGTCATACTGTCATAAGCGCTGCTCATGGCTAGTCCGGGGGGCTCAGGGCGGGCGGCTCAAATTCCGATTGCTTCAGCGGAAGCAAACGTGTTTGAGGTTCCTAGCGTCCGGTTGGCCGCTTCTGACCGTACTTCTCGACACGCGCCAGCCGGAATTCGCTCATGCTGAACTCCCTTGCTTCCGCCGGGCGGCGGGCCCTGCCGAACCAATGGGACCTCATCGCGTTCGCCGCGATTCTGGCGATTCTCACCGCGATCGCGAAAAGCTACCACGGCATTTCAGCGCCCTTGCCGGCGCCGAGCGAGAAGCCCGGTTTCGCTCGACTACTGGCAGCTCCCTTACTATGCGCTGAGAACGACGCTGCGGATGTTCGCCGCGCTCGCCGCTTCGCTCATTTTCACCTTCACCTACGCCACGCTCGCGGCCAAGAGCCGGCGCGCCGAGATGATCCTCATCCCGCTGCTCGACATCCTGCAGTCGGTGCCGATCCTGGGCTTCCTCTCGTTCACCGTGACCTTTTTCCTCGGTCTCTTTCCCGGCAACACGCTTGGCGCCGAACTCGCCGCGATCTTCGCCATCTTCACCAGCCAGGCCTGGAACATGGCCTTTTCCTTCTACCAGTCGCTGCGCACCGTTCCGCGCGATCTCGATGAAGTGGCGCGGGGCTTCCGCCTGACCGGCTGGCAGAAGTTCTGGCAGCTCGAGGCGCCGTTCGCGATGCCCGGCCTCATCTGGAACACGATGATGTCGATGTCGGGCGGCTGGTTCTTCGTCGTCGCCTCCGAAGCGATCACGGTCGGCAATACGACGATTACGCTGCCGGGGGTGGGATCCTTCATCGCCAAGGCCAATGACGCGGGCGACTGGTCGGCGATCGGCGCGGCGGTCTTGACCATGGGAATCGTCATCCTGCTCTACGATCAGTTGCTGTTCCGCCCGATCGTCGCCTGGGCGACCAAGTTCCGCGTCGAATTGTCGGTCAGCCAGGACGTCGAGTTCGTCGTGGGTCTTGAACCTGATCAAGCGCACGCACTGGCTGCGTCTGGGCTCCGCCCCGATACGTTGCGGCGCTGAGAAGCATCAGCCTGTGGCCGGTGCGGTTCCCGACCCTTGCGCCGGCGCAGAAAACGTCAAAAGAGCCGTCGCGGCTCCTCGACGCGGTCTGGATCCTCATCATCGTCGCCGTGGCCGCGTGGGCAGCGTGGCTCACCATTTCCTACATTGCGACCGAACTGAGTTGGGGCGAGGTCGGCCGTGTCTTCGTTCTGACGTTCTATACGCTCATTCGCGTCGTGCTCTTGATGGCGCTCGCCACGCTCGTCTGGGTTCCGATCAGCGTCTGGATCGGCCTGAGGCCTCGCTGGGCCGAGGCCATTCAGCCGATCGCCCAGTTCCTTGCCGCTTTCCCGGTCAACCTTCTGTTCGGCGCGGCGGTCAGCCTCGTGCTCGCCTTCCATCTCAACCCGAACATCTGGCTGAGCTTCCTCATCGTCTTCGGCACGCAATGGTATATCGTCTTCAACACGATCGGCGGCGCGGCTGCCTTTCCCAACGACTTGCGTGAAGCCGTCGGCGAACTTTCGCATTCGTGGCTGGCGCTGGTGGTCTCAGGTGATGATTCCCGCCATCGCTCCCTATTATTTGACCGGCGCGATCACCGCGTCGGGGGGCTCCTGGAACGCCTCGATCGTCGCCGAATATGTCAAGTGGAAGGATCACACCGTTGTCGCGCAGGGCGTCGGATCCTACATCGCCGAGGCCACGGACAAGGGCGACTTTCCGAGAATTGTGCTGGGCGTCGCGATGATGTCGCTGTTCGTGACGCTGTTCAACCGCCTGTTCTGGCGACGGCTCTACGCCTTCGCGGAGCGGCGGCTGCGCCTCTGACCGCATCATTGATTAGGGAGTTCGGCCCATGTTGGACACCGCCATCACGACGATCCTGGACGTCGACAAGGTAAGCCAGGTCTTCTCGACCGGTTCGGGCGAAGCGCGGGCGCCGGTGCTGGACGACGTTTCCATGCGCATGAAGACCGGCGAGATCGTGGCCCTGCTCGGCCGCTCCGGCTCCGGCAAGTCGACTCTTTTGAGGATCATCTCCGGCCTGACCCGTCCGACGCAGGGAACGGTGAAGATTGGCGGCGAACCGGTGGATGGGCCGGCCAAGGAAGTCGCGATGGTGTTTCAGAGCTTCGCGCTTTTTCCCTGGCTCGACGTTCTCGACAATGTCGAGATCGGCCCCCGCTCCAATGGCGTGCCGCTCGATGAGACCCGCAAGCGCGCTTTGAAAGCGATCGACACCATCGGTCTCGACGGATTTGAATCCGCCTACCCAAAGGAACTGTCGGGCGGCATGCGCCAGCGCGTCGGCTTCGCGCGGGCGCTCGTCATGCAGCCGAAGATCCTGCTGATGGACGAGCCGTTCTCGGCGCTCGACGTGCTCACCGCCGAAACCTTGCGCACCGACCTGCTCGATCTTGTGGCAAGAAGGGCGCATACCGATCAAGGCCATCCTGATGGTCACCCACAATATCGAGGAAGCGGTGCTGATGGCCGACCGCGTTCTCGTGCTGTCGTCCAATCCCGGCCGCATCGCCTCGGAAATCCCGGTCACCCTCCCCCACCCGCGCGACCGGCTGGACCCCGCGTTCCGCGACCTGGTCGAGAAGATCTACGCGCTGATGACCCAACGGCCGGACCCGACGAAACCGGCCGCGCGCGAAGCGGCGGCGGCGGTCGGCCTTGGGCTCGCCCTTCCCCGCGTATCGACCAACTCGCTCGCCGGCATGCTCGAGGAGATCGCTGCCCCGCCCTACAATGGCAAGGCGGACCTGCCGCATCTCGCCGACTCGCTGCAGCTCGAGATCGACGAATTGTTCCCGCTTGGCGAGACCTTGCAATTGTTGCGCTTGGCGGAGTTCGAGGAGGGCGACATCAAGCTGACGCCGCTTGGCCAGCGCTTCGTCGACATGGACGTCGACCAGCGCAAGAAGGTGTTCGGCGACCAGGTTCTGGCGCACATTCCCCTCGCCTCCCATATCAAGCGTGTTCTCGACGAGCGCCCGACCCATCGTGCGCCCGCAACCCGCTTTCGCGAGGAGCTTGAGGACTACATGTCCGAGGACTACGCCGAACGGACCTTGCGGGCCATCATCAATCTCGGACGCTATGGCGAGCTGTTCGCCTACGACGAAAACAGCCAGACGCTCAGCTACGAGAATCCGCAATAGCGAGTCGCGGTTCCGCTCGCTTGGTTTTGACTTGCGTTGAGTGATGCGCCGCAATAACTATATTGCAGTGCAAGAGCGCTTGAGAAGTTATGGGAGACGCTCGATGACCACCTCCGCCACCCTCACCAAGAACGACAAAGCCGTCGAGCCGGCCCACGCAGCCTCCGCCACGCTAAGCGTGGGCGGAAAATCCGTCGAACTGCCCATCCGGAAGGGCACGGTCGGGCCGTCGGTCATCGATATTGGCAAGCTCTACGCCCAAACCGGCATGTTCACCTACGATCCGGGGTTCACCTCGACCGCGAGCACGGAATCGCAGATCACCTATATCGACGGCGACGAGGGCGTGCTCCTCTACCGGGGCTATCCCATCGATCAGCTCGCCGAGCACGGCGACTTCCTCGAGACCTGCTACCTGCTCCTCTACGGCGAGTTGCCGACCGCCGCGCAGAAGGCCGAGTTCGACTATCGCGTCACGCGCCATACCATGGTGCACGACCAGATGAACCGCTTCTTCAATGGTTTCCGGCGCGACGCTCATCCGATGTCCGTGATGGTGGCGTGCGTCGGGGCGCTCGCCGCTTTCTATCACGACTCGACGGACATCACCGATCCCTGGCAGCGCGAGGTCGCCTCGATCCGCATGATCGCGAAAATGCCGACGCTCGCAGCGATGGCGTTCAAATACGCAATCGGCCAGCCGTTCGTCTATCCAAAGAACGAACTCGACTATTCTTCGAATTTCCTGCGCATGTGTTTCTCGGTCCCGTGCGAGGACTACAAAGTCAACGCGGTTCTGGCGCGGGCGCTCGACCGCATCTTCATCCTCCACGCCGACCACGAGCAGAACGCCTCGACCTCGACTGTGCGCCTCGCGGGATCGTCGGGGGCCAATCCGTTCGCCTGCATCGCGGCCGGCATCGCCTGCCTCTGGGGCCCGGCGCATGGCGGCGCCAACGAGGCGGCGCTCAAGATGCTGGGCGAGATCGGACGGGTCGAGAACATTCCCAAATACATCGCCAAGGCGAAGGACAAGAACGATCCGTTCCGCCTGATGGGCTTTGGCCATCGCGTTTACAAGAACTACGACCCGCGCGCCAAGATCATGCAGAGCACCGCGCACGAAGTGCTCAACGAACTCGGGATCAAGGACGATCCGCTGCTTGACGTTGCGGTGGAGCTCGAGCGCATCGCGCTGCACGACGATTATTTCATCGAGAAGAAACTTTACCCGAACATCGACTTCTATTCCGGCATCACGCTGAAGGCGATGGGCTTCCCGACCGACATGTTCACGGTTCTGTTCGCGCTGGCGCGCACGGTCGGCTGGATCGCCCAGTGGAAGGAGATGATCCAGGATCCGGAGCAGAAGATCGGCCGCCCCCGCCAGCTCTACACCGGCGACACGCTGCGGGAATATAAGCCCATGAGCAACCGCTGAGCGCCGTCGACAGGAAGCACGCTTCGCAACGTGAAAAGCCGGCTCCGCAAGACCTAGAGGTGGTCGCTTTCGGCGCGTTGTTTCGCTCGCACGCCTTGATCGAACTTTTGCACCCAGTCTGGACATGAGACCGAACGGGGCGTCCGGTCGACGTTAACTCAAAGAATTAACTGACGTCAGTAGACAATTGATTCTAAATGATATAATGGCGAGACCTCCCCACGAGCCATGCGTCCGAGGTCAAGGCAAGCCAAAGGCACTGGCGTCTAGAGTTGCGCAAGATGGCGCCTAAGTCCTTGAACAGGCTTTGCCGCGCGTAGAAGTGCGCGAGGGCCGGGCCACCGTCAGCTATGCCCTGTCCGCGGCCCGTCGGTTCATCGGCCCCCGCGCGCCGCGATCGTTTCCAGGACGGCCCGCGCGGCGTGGGCGCTGGGCGCGCCGCCGTCAGGCAGCGCCATGAGCCGATCGAGCCGTGACAGCGCCTCGAGCTGGCGCGAGCGCGCCGGGCCGTCGCGCACGATCTCCGCCAGCGCCGCACTGAGGGTCGCGGGCGCGCACTCCTTCTGCAGTTTCTCCGGGATCGCGCGCTCGCCGAGGATGAGGTTGGGCAGGAGGATCGAGGGGACCTTGATCAGGTATTTGAGCTGCTCCTCGACGAGCGAGACCTTGTAGGCGCCGACCATCGGGACGCCGGCGAGCGCGAGCTCGAGCGTCACGGTGCCGGAGGCGGCAAGGCTTGCATGAGCGGCGCGAAACGCGGAATATTTCGCCGCTTCGCCGAGCGTGATGGTCGGCGGCTCAGGCCAGTCCGCCGCCAAAGCCCGCACCTCGCGCTCGATATGCGGCAGGGTCGGCAGAACGAGAGAGAACGGCCCGACCGATTGGCGCAGCTCGGCAAGCGCGCCGCCGAAATCCGCCATGAGCCGGGCTACCTCGGATCGGCGCGAGCCGGGCAGCACGACGATGAGCGGCGGCGCGGAGGCCGGACGACGCGCCTCGTCCGCGTTTGGCCGCAGCTCGCCAAGGCGTTCGATCAGCGGGTGGCCGACATAGACGCAGCGGGGCCCATCCAGCCGCCGATAAGCGTCCGGCTCGAACGGCAGCAGCGCCAGCACGCAATCGACGTAAGTCCGCATCGCCTTGGCGCGGCCGGGCCGCCAGGCCCAGACGCTGGGACTGACATAATCGACGATCGGCAATTCCGGCAGCGCCGCGCGCACCCGGCGGGCGACCCGGTGGGTGAAGTCGGGGCTGTCGATGATGACCAGCGCGTCGGGCTTGGCGGCGACTATGGCCGCCGCAGTCGCGCGGATGCGCGCGATGAGGGTCGGCAGCCGGGCCAGCACCGGAAGGATGCCCATGACGGCGATGTCGCCGATCGGAAACAGGCTCTTGAGGCCCTCGGCCTCCATCGCCTCGCCGCCGACGCCGAAGAAGGAGATGTCGCCCGACCGCGCTTCGCGGAGCGCCCGCATCAGCTTGAAGCCGAGCTGGTCGCCCGAGTGCTCGCCAGCGACGAGCGCCACCCGTAATGGATCATCCGGCCGGAGGCGCATGGCCAAATCCGGCGACGAACAGGCCTGCCGTGTCGGCTTCTCGAGCGCAGCGCTCACGCCCAAGGATCAGCACATGACCGGCGGCGGCCGCGACCCCCCGCAATTGAGCCTTGACCGCGCCTTCGATCGTCTTCGGCCCAATCGCCGGCATGTCGAGCCGGAGATCCTGCCCCCGCTTGGGCGCCTTCACCAAGACGCCGGCCAGGCCGGCAAGGCGCAGCCGCCCGTTGGCGCGCATGTCGGCGACGCGCGCGAGCATTGCGTCAGTGCCCTCGGCCGCCTCGATCGCCAGCACCCGTCCGGCTGCGACAATTGCGCCCTGCCCCGCGTCGAAACTCGACAGCGCGCCAAGGAGGCGCGCGCCAAGCGCAATGTCGATCTCGTCCTCGTCAGACGCCATGCGCGCGCCGATAGGACCGACTGGCGCCAGAAGGCGCGGAGCGACTTCATGCGCGCCGACCACACGGACGCCTTCCCGCTCAAAGATCGCAGCGACGCCGGCAAGCAGCCCGTTGTCGCCGCGGCGAAAGAGCTGCGCCAGCCCCGCGGCCCGCTTCACCGCGCCCCAATCGAGCCTGAGATCCGCAAACTCGGGTCTCGTCATCGCGCCGATGATGACCATCTCGGCGATCGCGCGTCCTTTCAAAGCTGCGAACAGCTTGCCGACTTCGCCCATTCGAACCCAGACATGCGGATAGGCTTCAATCGCCGAATCGGTCGCGCCGACGACTCCGACCAGAAACGGGTCCCGGCCGGCGCGGCGGGCTTCACCTGCGACCTCAAGCGGAAAGGCGCCGGCGCCGCACAATATCGCCAGAGGTCCCGGCGCGGGAGCGCCCGGACCGCCGTTCGCCTGGCTCACCCCTCCTCTTCCTTTCCGGCGCGCGGGACGCAGATCGCGCGGTCGCCGCCCTGGCGCAGAAAGGCGACAATCTGGTGCACGGCGTCCTGGCCGGCGAACGCCCCGGCGACCTCGTCAATGCGCTCCTTGAGGGTGCCGCCCAGGGCGCCGCCGCCATTGAACAGCATCTTGTAGGCGCGCCTGAGCTCATGGATCGTCTCGTGGGAAAAACCCCGGCGCTTCAGGCCGACGACATTGAGGCCGGCGAGCCCGGCGCGGTTGCCGAGCGCAAGGCCGAAGGGGATCAGGTCATGCTCGACGCCGGCGAGACCGCCGACGAATGCGTGGGCGCCGATGCGAACGAATTGGTGAGCGGCGGCGCCGCCGCTCAAAATGGCGAAATCACCGATGTGGCAATGGCCGGCCAGCATCACGTTGTTGGACAGAATAACGCCCTCGCCAATGCGACAATCATGCGCGACATGGGCGTTGGCCAGGAACACGGAGCGCGGGCCAACGATTGTTTCCGAGCCGCCGCCCGCGGTGCCGGGGTTCATCGTCACGCCTTCGCGAATGAGACAGTTCTCGCCGATTGTGAGGCGGACCGGCTCGCCGCGATATTTGAGGTCCTGGGGCGGATGCCCGATCGAGGCGAACGGATAGATGACCGTGCGGGCCCCGACCGTGGTGTCGCCAGCCAGGCTCACGTGGGAGATGAGCCGGACGCCGTCGCCAAGCTTGGCCTGCGGTCCAATATGGCAGAACGGCCCGATCTCGACGCCCGCCCCGAGCCGGGCGCCGTCTTCCACGACAGCGCTCGGATGAATCGCGTCCCTCATTCACGCACCAGCATTGCGGACACTTCGGCTTCGCAGACCAGCACGCCTTCGACTTTCGCCTCGCCCCGAAACCACCACATGTTCCGCTTCTTGGCGATGCGGGTCATATGAAACCTTACCTGATCGCCGGGCACGACGGGCTTGCGGAATTTCGCCTTATCGACCGTCATCATGTAGACGACGCTCGGGGCCGTATCGTCCTCTTGCGAAGCAACGCACAGGGCGCCAGCCGTTTGCGCCATCGCTTCGATCAACAGGACGCCAGGCATGACCGGTCGCCCGGGAAAATGACCCTGGAAATGAGGCTCGTTGGCCGTCACATTCTTGACCCCGACGCCATATTCGTCGCCGCGGGCCTCGACGATTCGGTCGACCAGGAGAAACGGATAGCGGTGCGGCAACAAGGCGAGCAGTTTCTGGATGTCGTAGGTGTCTAGCGTCCGGACGGCCAGTTCGCTCATTCCGTTTCCTTTCTCACCGCCCCGCTCGGCAGCGCTATTCGGCATTGGCGTCGCCGTCGGCCAGTCGCTTGATCGCGGCAACCTCGCGAAAAAACTTCCGGACGGGCTTCGCCGGCGCTCCGGCCCATCGCTCGCCGGCCGGAATATCGGTCATCACCCCAGCCGCCGCGGCGACCTGGGCTCCCGCGCCAATCGTCAGATGCCCGGCGATGCCCGCCTGGCCGCCGAGGGCGGCGAAGTCGCCGATGGCGCTCGATCCGGAGACGCCGGACTGGGCGACCAGCACCGCGTGGCGGCCGATGACGACGTTGTGGCCGATCTGCACCAAATTGTCGATCTTCGCCCCCTCCCCGATGACCGTGTCGCGGTTTGCGCCGCGGTCGATGGTCACGCCGGCGCCGATCTCGACGTCGTTCTGAATGATGACGCGGCCGATCTGGGGTACCTTGAGATGCCCTCGCGCTCCAAGGGCGAACCCGAACCCGTCCTGTCCGATATGGGCGCCCGGATGAATAATCACGCGGTCGCCGATGAGGGCGGCTAAGATCGTCGTCGAGGCGCCCACCGAGCCATCGCGACCGATGCGCACCTCCGGCCCGATGACCGCATTGGGCCCGATGATCGTGCCGGCTCCAACCTCGGCGCCGCGCCCGATCACCGCGCCAGGGTCGACGACCACACCGGGCTCCAGCCGCGCGGTAGGGTGAACGGACGCCTTCGGCGAAATTCCGGTCTCGCCAAAAACGGAGCCCGGCTTGACCGCGAAAGGGTAGAGCTTGGTCATCACCAGGGCCATGGCCCGGTAAGGTTCGGCGGCGATGAGGACGGCGCAAGTCGCGGGAGCCGCGCCAGCATGGCGCGGCGCAACGAGCGCCGCGGCCGCCCGCGTCCGCTTGAGCGCGTCGAGGTACCGCGGATTGTCGAGGAAGGTGAGATCGCCTGGGCCCGCTTGATCGAGGGCGGCGACATCCCGGATTACGCGGTCGGAATCGGCGTCGGCGGCCAGCGTCGCGCCGCACCAGCCCGCAACTTCGGCCAACGAAGGCGCCGAACCCGGGGGAAAGAAACGAATCCTGACCAATAAGGAGTTCCGTCAGAAGCGACGGCGGGCGCGCCAGCCCTGGCGCGCCCGCTTGTTGGGGACAGCGGCTGGTCGACGTTAGAACGTCGTGCCGCCCGAGAAGTTGAACAACTGCGTTTGGTCGTATTGGCCTTTATGGATCGGGATCGCCAAGTCAAAGCGGATCGGGCCCATCGGCGAATCCCAGATCAGACTCGCGCCGACCGAGGCGCGGACTAGGTTCGGGTCCCAGACTTGGGAGCAGCTCAACTGGGTGATGGGCAGCACCCTCTCGATTGAATTCGGAGGCGGACAATAGGTATAGCCCAGGAAATTCGAGAAGTCGGTCGGCCCCGAAAATCCGATCAGGTTGCCGGCGTCGGCGAACACCGCCCCTTTCAACCCGACTTCCTTCGGCAAGCCGAAGATCGGGAAGTCAACCTCGGCCGAGGCGCCGTAATAGGACGTGCCGCCTAGAGCGCTGGCCTCGATGTTGAACGGGTCCGAGATGTCGCGCGGCCCGATGCCGCCCGGAGCGAAGCCGCGCACCAGTGACGGACCCTCCATGAAATTGTTGATGATGAGCGCGTCTCTCGAGCCGAAGGAGTTGATCTGGCCGGCCTGCAGGTGAATCAAGCCGATGAAATCCTCGGTGATCGGATGGTACCAGCGCGCGTCAAACGTCTCGCGGATGAACTCCGATTGCCCGCCAAGGCCGGCGACATCCTGCTTGAAGTTGACGGCATAGCCCGTCGTGGGGTTCTTCCGATTGTCAATATTGTTGAACAGGATCGAGTATCCGGCCATCGAAGTGACAATATTGCCTTCCGCCGCCGCCTGCTTGATTTCGACCGGCGCTTCGCCATTGGTCAAGCAGTTAATGAACGGCGTGGGGACTGTCGGGAACAAGAGTCCGGTTCCACCCGGAAACGAAGGTCTGATTGGGTCCGACATGCAATCGTCGTAGGGCTGACCCTCCGTGTTCGGAATGGTGATCTTCGACTCGTAGAGCGAATAGTTAGGCTGGAGCGTCAGGTCATCGGTAATCGGAATGCCGAGCCGAAGCGTCCCGCCCGTCGTCCAATTCTCGTATAGGGCGAACTGGTTGTTGCTGTTGGTCTGATGGTAAAGGTCAAAGCCAGCGGCCAGACGCTGGCCGAGGAAGTAAGGTTCGGTGAACGAGGCCTTCCACCCCTGGGTGTACTGGCCGTCGGAAACGCTCAAGCGCACATATTGGCCGCGGCCAAGAAAGTTCGTTTCGGTGTAGGCGAGCTCAGCCAAGAAGCCTTGGGTCGTCGAATAGCCGCCGCTCAGGCTGATTGAGCCGGTCGGCTGGTCCTCGACGTCGACCACCACGATGACCCGATCCGGCGAGGATCCCGGCCGGTTCGAGATGTGGACTTTCTTGAAGTAGCCGAGACTGTTGAGGCGTCGCTCGGCCCGCTCGATCATGACGTGATTGTAGGGGTCGCCCTCGCCGATATCGAATTCGCGGCGAATGACAAAGTCGCGGGTGCGCGTGTTTCCGACAATGTCGATCCGCTCGATGTAGACTTTCGGACCGTTGTCGACCGAGAAGGACAGCGCGATCGTATGATTGGCGGCATCGCGTTCACCATGCGGCCGGGCCTCCGAGAAAGCATAACCTTGCCGGGCAACGTCGCGGGTGATCGCCTCCACTGACTTGTCGACGCTGCTTGCGTCGTAGACGTCGCCAGGCCTCATAGCGACGAATCGATTGAGCGCCGGCCCATCCACCTTCGGAATATTGGAGACCACCGACACCGACGAGACGTGGTATTGGGGACCCTCGTCCACCGTGATCGTGATGACATAACCAGGGGGATTGTTCTGGTAGGAGACGTCGGTATTGGTGATTTGGAAATCCGCGTAGCCGTTCTTCATGTAATAGCGGCGGATCGCCTCCTCATCTGAGGCCAACCGGTCGGGATCATAGACATCGGTGCTTTTGAACCACGAGAGCCAGTTCATTGTCGTGGTCTGCATCAGCCCGCGCAGGCGATAGTTCGAAACCGCGTGATTGCCGACAAACTTGATATCGCGGATGCCGGTCTTACCGCCTTCATTGATGGTGAAAACGAGGTCCACGCGCCCATTCGGCAATTGAACCAACCGTTTGGTCACCGCAGCTTCGTTGCGGCCGTATTTCTTATAAGCGTCTTTGATTCTGCCGATGTCGGCCTCAGCGGTCGCCTCGTTGTACTCGGTATGGGGCTTCGATTGCACCTCGACTTCGAGCTGCTTCGTCTCGATCTGACGGTTGCCTTCGAATGCAACCCTGTTGATGACCTGCGCGCCTCCGGTGAGACTGACGACAATCTTGCCATTCTCCACTCTGGCGCTGACATTTGAATAAACGCCAGTGGCCCTCAGATCCTCGACGCCGCGCTGGACAGAGGCTGGATCGGTTCCGGTGAAATACGGCTTCAGGGTTGATGGATCGACCTTCGCGCCTTGGACGACGATCTGCTGCGCGCTCGCGGACGTCGTCCAACTCAACCCACACAAACAAAGGGCCACCGCTAGAAGGACGCCAACACACCCGCGAATCCAATCCATATGGACCAAAGCCCCTGTTCGCGCCGATGTGACCCGCCACTGCGGCGCCGCTTCAGTGCGATCCTCGCTTGCGCCTCCCGCACGCCCGCCTTACGGCGCCGATCGCGGGCGGCGCCGCACACGCCGCGGCGCTCTATCCCGCTCGCCAAGTGACGATCGGGAAGATTAACGGCGTTTTACAATCTTTGCTCGCCCCTGCAAACCGTTATTGGCGGAGCCTACACCATTTCCGGCCACCGTTGCGTCGAGGACACGCAAACATGGTCGACCGTTGGTTAATTCCCGCTCGCAACCAAGCGGAAAAGGTCGTGTGATGTGGTGAAAACCACCAATAGCCCCACCAGCGCGATTCCAATTCTCAGGCCAATCTCCTGCGCCCGCTCGCTAAGCGGGCGTCCGCGCAGCGGCCTCAAAGGCGTAGAACGCGAGATGGCCGCCGTCGAGCAGCGGTATCGGCAGCAAATTCATCAGACCAACCGACACTGAGAACCACGCGGCGAGGCTGAACAACTCCCAAAGGCTGATTTTCGCCATCTCGCCCGCCATTTGAGCGGCGCCGATCAGCCCCGACATCTGATCGGTTGATTCCCGCCCGGCGAAAATCCCGACGATATAGGTCCCGGTCGCCTTGACGATGAACCACTCCTGCGCCGCGCCCCAGGCGGCGCAGGTCGCAAGGCCGCACCGTTCGACCTTCGCGTCGTTCCGATCCGCCGACGAGGCGAGCCCGAGATGACCCATACGGCGCTTGCCAAAGACTCCCTGGTCGACGACCGTAATTCGCGGCGTGGCCGCGAGGTCGAGGTCGTGGCCTTGGCGCTCAACAACGAAGTTCATCGGCAGACCGGTGCTCATGAGCGTCAATTCCTGAAGCGCCTCAAAGCTGTCGATCGGATTCCCGTTAATCGACTTGATCACGTCGCCAGCCTGAAACCCGGCGGCGGCCGCGGGGCTGCCCGCCTCGACCCGCCCGATGCGCGGCACATGCTCAACCCGGCCGAAGCCCATGAACATGCCAGTGAAAATGACGAATGCGAGGATGAAATTAGCGACCGGCCCTGCGAGCACGATCGCGGCCCGGTTTCGCAACGGCTGACCAGCCAGCGTCAATGAGCGATCGACCGATAGGTCATTGTTCGCGCCTTCACCGACACCGACGCTCGCCGCGTTGGCGTCGCCGTGAAACTTCACATAACCGCCAAGCGGCAATGCCCCAACCCGCCAACGTGTGCCGCGGGAATCCACCCGGGCGAAAAGCTCAGGGCCGAAGCCGAGGGAGAATGCGTCGATTTTGACGCCGCACCATCGCCCGACCAGATAGTGCCCGAGTTCGTGGACGGCGACGATCAGGCTCAGGATCACGATGAAAGGGACGACGTACCATCCGAGCCAAGCCAGGAGGTCGGCGATCGCGTGCACTCCCGCCATCTGCGGCGCCTCCAATTTGAACTGCCGCCCTGGCCAGCGGCCGGCGGACAATGGTTACTGAACAGTTAGTAAAGTGACGCAAGTCCGCGCTCACGCCAATAGGCTTGCGGTCCTATCTGTCGCGATATGGTGAATTGTCAGCGCTTCCGCAATGTCGGCCGGCGCCCTCAATTCGCTGGCCGCGGTCATGGCGGCGAGCGTCTTCGCCACAAGGCGCGCGATGTCGCCGAAGCCAATTCGCTGATCAAGGAACGCCGAAACCGCGATTTCATTGGCGGCGTTGAGGGCGGTGGGCGCCCCTCCGCCGGAGCGCAAGGCATCGATGGCGAGACCAAGCGCCGGAAAACGCTCGAGGTCGGCGCGCTCGAAGGTCAACCGGCCAAGCGCGGCAAGGTCGGGCGCTCGCACCCCGGACGCGATCCGGTCCGGATAGGCCAGGCAATGGGCAATCGGGGTGCGCATGTCCGGCGACGCCATGCCCGCGATCAGCGACCCGTCAGCGAAGGCGATGAGCCCGTGCACGATCGATTGCGGGTGCACGACGACATCAAGCCGGTCGGCTGGCAAGCCGAATAGATGATGCGCCTCAATCAGTTCGAGGCCTTTGTTCATCAGACCGGCCGAATCGATGGTCACCTTCGGCCCCATCACCCAATTGGGATGGGCAAGCGCCTCCTCGCGCGTGGCGGCGGAAATGCGCTCGGCGCTCCATTCGCGGAAGGGGCCGCCGGAAGCGGTTATGGTCATTGTCTCAATGGTCGCCGGGTCGCGCGATCCGATGGCCTGAAACAAGGCGTTGTGCTCGGAATCCATCGGCAGCATCATGGAACCCGAACGGCGCGCCTTCTCCATCACCACGCTGCCGGCGCAAACCAACGTCTCCTTGTTGGCGAGAGCGACGGTACGCCCCGCGGCGACCGCGGCGAAGGTCGGACGCAACCCTGCGGCGCCGACAATGGCCGAGACGACCAGATCGGCCTCGCGCAAAGCGGCTTCCTCAATCGCCTTCGGACCGGCGGCGATTTCGACGGCGTAGCCCGCCAAACCAGCCTTCAAGTCCGGATAGCCCGCGGGATCGGCGAGCGCGGCGAACTCGGCGCCGAGTTCGATTGCGCATTTCGCCAGCGCCGCCCCGTCGCGTCCGCCGGCCAGCGAAACAATGGAGAACCGTCCCGGCGCGGCCGCGATGACCTGCGCGCATGAGCGCCCGATCGAGCCCGTCGCGCCCAAAATCGACACGCGTTTGGGCGGAGAAAGGGTCCCCCGCGAACGCGACGGCGAAGCCCGAACGCCGGCAGAAACACTCACCATTGAAACAATCCGCCGGCGATGAACGAACCCCGAGAGTTGAGGCCTCCCACCACAGCCGCGAAAAGGCAAGCCGCGACGAACGCGTCAAGTCGATCCATCAATCCTCCGTGGCCCGGGATCAGGCCGCTCGAATCCTTCACGCCGAAACGCCGCTTGAGCGCGGATTCGAACAAGTCCCCAAGCTCAGACACGATCGCCGTCGCAAGCCCAAGCCAGAACAAAGCGATAGGGCGGCTCGTCCAAAGCGCAAGCATGAGGCCCAGGAGGGCGCCAATGAGCGCGCCGACGATCGCGCCCGCCCAGGTCTTGCCGGGCGAGACGCTAGGCCAAAGCTTCGGCCCCCCAATCATCCGTCCGGCAAAATAGGCCGCAATATCGGCTCCCCAGACGACGGCGAAGAGCCACAAAATCGCGGCCAAGCCGTAGCTCGGACTGATTCTCAACAGCGAGACGCTCGCAACCAGCGCGCCGCCGTAGGAGACGCCGGCGGCGGCCCACGGCCCGACTTTCGCTCCAGCCAGCCAACCCACGGCGCCCGCGCCGATGACGAGGCCCGCGATGACGCCCAGAGTGGAATTGTGCAGCGCGAACAGCGCAACCAGCGCGATGACAAGGGCGCCGAGCGTCACCCGCTCGGCGAGGCGCCCGCCGCCGACCAGCCGCTGCCACTCCCACAGAACGACAACGGACGCGAACCACCAGAAAGCGGCGAAGATGAAACCCCCAATCCACGCTGTCGCCAGGGCGATGATTCCCATCGCCACCGCAGCGGCCACGCGCGGCTTCAGATCCGCGCCGAATCGCGCGCGCGGCGCCCCTCGGACCGCCGGTCCCCTTCCGTTCAACGCCACACACGCATTCTCACGAGGCCGACTTGACCGCGGCGGGTTCGATAACAGCGCCAAAACGACGTTCCCGCGCTGCATACTGGTCGAGCGCGGAGACGAAAGCCGCGTCGTCAAAATCGGGCCATAGGACGGGCAGGAATACAAGCTCGGCGTAGGCCGCCTGCCAGAGCAAGAAGTTCGAGAGCCGCATTTCTCCGGAAGTGCGAATGATGAGATCGGGATCGGGCAGGCCGGCGGTGTCGAGGCGCTCGGCCAATTCGTCCGGACCGATCGACCGGGCGTCGAGGCGCCCATCGCGAATGTCGAGCGCCAATCGACGCGCCGCGTCGAAGATCTCTTGCCGCCCACCGTAATTGAAAGCCACCGTCAGCGTGAGCCCGCGATTGCTTTCGGTCAGCATTTCGGCCTCGACGATGAGGGCGATAATGTCAGGCTTGAGGTTATCGCGTTGGCCAATGACCTTGACCCTGACCCCGTTGGCGTTGAGCTCCGACAGGTCCTCGCGAATGAAGCGCTTGAGGAGGCCCATCAGCATGGCCACCTCCTCCGGAGGACGGCTCCAGTTCTCCGACGAGAAGCTATAGACCGTCAGGAACTGCACGCCGCGCTCGAGCGCCGAACGCACGACCCGACGCACCGCCTCAACGCCGCGCCGATGACCCTCGAAGCGCGGCAAGCCGCGCGACTGCGCCCAGCGGCCGTTCCCGTCCATGATGATGCCCACATGGGCTGGCGTCCGAGCCGAACAGGGAGTGGAGCGATGATGATGCATATGGGCCTCGGACAGAGAAGGCGATCGGCTAGACCTGCATAATCTCCTTTTCCTTCGCGGACAAAGAGGCGTCAATCTCCTGAATGGCTTGGTCGGTCGCCTTTTGCACGTCCGCCTCGTGGCGCTTTTCGTCGTCCTCGCTGATGGCGTGCTCCTTCAACAGCTTCTTGAGGATATCGATTCCATCCCGGCGCACGTGCCGCACCGCCACGCGAGCGTCCTCGCTGTATTTGTGCGCGATCTTGACCATTTCTTTGCGCCGCTGCTCGTTCAATTCGGGAATGCGGATGCGGAGAACAGTACCCTCTACCGTCGGACTTAGGCCAAGGTTGGCGTCCCGGATCGCCTTGTCGACCGCCTGCACCATGCTCTTGTCCCATATGGAGACCGAGAGCGCACGCGGCTCGGGAACGCTGATCGTGGCGACCTGATTGAGCGGCATCCGCTGGCCGTAGGCCTCGACATGCACCGGCTCAAGCAAGCTCGCGCTGGCCCGCCCGGTGCGCAGGCCGCCCAGTTCGTGTTTCAGCAACGCGTGGGCGGCCTGCATGCGGCGTTTGAGTTCGGCAAGGTCGAATTGAGGCAATTGCGCCATAGGTGTCACACGAATCGGAGGCCAGTCCGCGCCGGGAAGCGCGGCTGCCAAAAGCGAGTTTGCGGCAAGATTCACGCCCGCCGCGTCATAGCATAGCTTTAGCCCACTAACAGCGTCCAAAGAAGGGCGACGATTTCGCTGCTCGGTGGGAACGCGCCGGACAAAGGACGAAGTCCGCGCCGATGTAAGTTCGCTTTCTATGGCCCGGCGCCGGATGGTTGCGTCTCCATCGTCGGCCTGGCCAGCTTCGCCGCTTCCGCCAGTGCGGCGAGCGCCGCTTGGCCTTGCGGCTGGATGAGCCCCGCCGACATGACGAGTTTCGCAGCCTCGTCGGCGGAAATCGGCAATTCGATGACCTGGTCGGCCGGGATGTAGAAGAAGAATCCGGTTGTCGGGTTGGGCGTGCAGGGCATGAAGGCGGAGATCATCGGCTTCCTCTCCGGCAAGGCGCCGGCGATAATCTCGGCTGGGGCCGAAGAGATGAACACGATCGACCAGCTGCCGGGAACTGGAAACTCGACCAGTCCGACCTTGCGGAATTGGCTGCCGGACTGGCTGAAGATGGTTTCGAACACCTGCTTCAGGCCTTTGTGGACGCCGCGGACGAGCGGCGTGCGGTCGAGCATCGCTTCGCCGAACTTGACCAGCGAACGGCCGACGAAATTGGCGGTCAGGAACCCCAGAAGCGTGAGCCCGACAGTCGCGATGACGACGCCAAAGCCCGGAACGTGGAACGGCAGATAGGCGTCGGGCGACAGCGTGTACGGCAGCCAGGGCCTCACCCAGTTGTCGATCGTGTCGATGACCCACCAGGCGATATAGGCGGTGACAGCGATCGGACCGAACACGATGAGCCCGGTGACGAACCAGGAGCGAAGCCGCTGGCTAAAGGAGCGGTGGAAGGGCGGAGGAAAAGGATCGGACATCAAGATCTGAGCCCTTGGGCCTGCGCAGAATGGCGGCTCGCGTCATGCCTTGCAAGGCCAATGCCAAGCGCTTCGCGCTTGGCTTCGTCTGGAGCAAGCGCCAATAGATGTAAACAAATGCGAGTAAACGCAACTCAACGTCAGTAAATTTACTTGTCTTTGCTCACATTTATTTTGACGTACTGGGACTCTGCAACGGGTACGCGCAAAAAAGTTCCCTCCCGTCTCCACCCTTGCTGGATGTCTGACGCGAGGCACGGCGGCTTAGTCGAGAAAGTTTGGCTTCCCCTTCTCACGAAAAGCACTCGCCCTTCTCACGAAAAGCACTCGCGACCCGGCTCATCCTAGAAAATATCGGCTTCGCCGTAACGCGACCCTTCGGCAAAACGAAGCAGGGAGCGTGGCGCTTTTCGCCACGTCGGGAAGCTGCTCTACGGCGCTCCCCTATTGGAGGGTTTGTGCATGACCAGGATGATTGCGTTTTCTGTCCCGCTCCTGACATTCGGCCTTCTCTTCGCTCTACCCGCTCAAGCGGAAGATTCAATGAAGACGGACGCGACGCACATGTCGAAGCCCGCGCATCATATGAAGAAAGGCGCGATGATGCACAAAGACAGTATGAAGAAAGACACAATGATGAAAGATGATGCGACGCAGAAATAACGCGGACCCGTTCACTGAGCTGGCCGCTCTAGCGTCGAAGCAGCCAGGCCACAGACGAGGGAGGTCGGGTCGAGACCGGTCCAACTGATTGGGGTTTGCCTCAAGGCCCGACCGGAATGAGCTTGCCGACAAAGACCGGCGGGCCGGATGGCTGCCCGGTCGGCGACCCGCCCGGCGGCTCGACCGTCACCGCAAAGGTCGCATTCTGAACCACCGCGGGGTCGTAGGCCGAAAGGCTTGCGGCGCGCGACCTGTCGCCCACCACGCCGAGCGAGCGAGCGCCGAGCTTCGCGTCGATAATCCAGAGTTCATAAGCCTTGCCGGGCGGGGCTTGCGCGGCGACCGGACGCACCGTGAGCTCCTGCCTGTCGAGATTGACGGTCACCTCGAAAGCCGGCGAAGCCGCGTCCTTCTGCAGGATCGCCACATATTCGCGCGGAATCGCTCGCCTGCTCGTCTCGAGCGCCACAAATCCAATCGCCAACAGCGCAGCGACAAGCGACGCCGCGATCGCCGCGGCGCGCCAGCGCCTGACGCTGCGCTCAAGCACCACAATCGCCCCGCCTCCCGGCGCTTCGTGCGCCGCGCCTCGAATGCGCGCCTCGATCTGAGGCAGAAGGTCGCCCGGCGGCTCGATCTCCGGCGCGGCTTCCGCGAGCGGCGCCAGCCGCGCCTCCCAGGAGCGGATCGCCTCGTCGAGTTCGGGCTCGCGCAACCGGCGCGCCGCGAGCGTCGCCCGCTCGCTCGCGTCGAGCGTGCCGAGCGCATATTCGGCCGCGGCGAAGTCGTCGTCGGGCGAGATCGTCATGACTTGAGGCAGTCCCTGAGCTGCGCGAGGCTGCGGTGGAGCCAGGTCTTGATCGTTGGGACCGGGCGCCCGAAGCGCTTGGCGAGCGCCTCGCGGCTTAGACCGCGGTAATAGGCGAGCAGCACGATCGCGCGCTTCTCTTCATCCAGGCCTTGAAGGCAGTCGATGAGCCTCGCGAGTCCCTCGGAGCGTTCGCGCGCGCCGAGCGGATCCACTGCCTCGGCCGCCGGTTCGAAGCCCTCCGGCTGATCCTCGAGCGAAACGGGGCGCACACGCCGCACCTCGTCAAGCGCGCGATTGCGGGCGATGGTCGCCATCCAGGCCAGCGCCGAGCCCTTGGCGGAATCGAATTCGCCGGCCTTTTCCCAGACGCGCACATAAACCTCCTGAAGCACGTCAGCCGCGACGTCGCTTCGCTTGAGGATACGAGCGACAACTCCATAGAGTTTCGCGCTTGTCTGCTTATAGAGCGCCGCAAACGCGGTCGTGTCGCGCGCGGCGATGCGGGCCAAAAGCTGAGTGAGATCGTCTCCGGCTCCAGCCGCCGCTCGCTCGCCTGGCGCCCCTCCCCGGATCGTCATTCCGGCATCCTAAATAGCGGATGGCGCGGGCGCAAACCGCCGTGCGAAAAAGGGCGGACGCTAATGGCGCCCGCCCACTGCTACCCCATGAGCCCGTAGGAGGAGGGCTCAGCTCGGGAGTAGAACCTTGTTGATCACCTGGATGACCCCATTCGACTGCATCACGTTCGGGATCGTGACTTCCGCCTTGTCGCCCTTGGCGTCGATGACCCAAAGATGGCCAGCGCCGCGCGCAAAGGTCAGGTCTTCGCCCTGAACGGTCTTCAGCATCGCTTTGCCGCCGCCTTGCCTGATCTTGGCGTCGATGTCGGCCTCCGTGAGGCGGCCAGGCACAACGTGGTAGGTCAGCACCGTGGTCAACATTTGTTTGTTTTCGGGCTTCAATAGGGTGTCGACCGTGCCGGCCGGCAGACGGGCGAAAGCCTCGTTGGTCGGCGCAAAGACCGTGAACGGCCCGGCGCCTTCAAGCGTGTCGACGAGGCCCGCCGCCTTGACCGCGGCGACAAGCGTGGTGTGATCCTTCGAGTTGACCGCGTTTTCGATGATGTTCTTCGATGGATACATCGGCGCGCCGCCGACCATCTTGGTCATTTCGGCCAGCGCAGGCATAACGAAAGAGGGAGCGGCGAAGCCGATCCCGGCGGCGAGCGCTGCGACGCAATACACAATCTTGGCGTTCATGTTCGTCTCCGTTGATCGTTCGAACCGATCGCGCGATCGGCATGGATGGGTTACGGAGGGGTCCGCGCGAGGTTTCAGGGCGCAAACAAAAAAGCGCCAAACAAAAATCATGGATTGGCGCGAAACGCCGGGGCGAACGGGAACGTATTGGAGGTCGGGCCCTCAACCTGCGTAGGGAGACCTGGATTGACGTCACTCTCTTCCGCCCTGTCCGCGCGCGCCGCGCCGGAGGGCCGGCTCATCGTCAGGCATTCCGCGCTGGTGCGCGTCTGTCACTGGGTCAACGCGATCGCTTTTGTCGTGCTGCTCATGAGCGGGATGCAGATCTTCAACGCGAGCCCGCTCTTGACCTGGGGGCAGACGACCAATTTCGAACGGCCGTTCTTCTCTCTGTCGGCGCGCCACGACGACAATGGCGATCCGACTGCGGGCGTGACCACGATCTTCGGACATGCCTTCGACACGACCGGCGTGCTCGGCGCCTCGCGCGGGGACGACGGCTCGCTGGAAGAGCACGGCTTTCCCAATTGGGCGACCTTGCCCCCTTATCAGGATCTGGCGATGGGGCGGCGCTGGCATTTTTTCTTCGCCTGGATCCTGGTGCTCAACGGGCTCGTCTATTTCGCGAACCTCCTGTTCAGCCGCCACATCCGCGACCTCTGGCCGAGTCTCAATGATTTGCGAGCGATCCCGCACGCGATCGTCGAGCACCTGCGGCTCCGCTTTCCCTCAGGCGACGAGGCGCTGCACTATAATGTGCTGCAGAAGCTCGCCTACTTGAGCGTCGTGATCGCTTTTCCGGTCCTCATTCTTGCGGGGCTCACCATGTCGCCGGCGGTCGACGCGGCCTTCCCCTGGCTGCTGACGCTGTTCCATGGGCGGCAGGCGGCGCGCGCCGTGCATTTCCTGCTCGCGGCCTACCTTGTTCTCTTCGTCCTCGTGCATCTCGTGATGGTGGTCCTCTCGGGCCCGATCAACAACATGCGCTCCATGATCACCGGCCGCTACCGGATCAAGGAGGCTCAGCGATGAGCAGCGAGGGTCTGATCCGGCCGGCGCCAATGCGCCTTAGCCGCCGCAAGCTTCTGACGGGCCTCGGCGTGAGCGCCGCGGCTTTGCCTCTTTCGGCCTGCAGCTTCGATACGGGCTCGCCTCAGGCGCTCAACATTCTCGAGAAAGCCGAGGCGGTGACCAAGGCCGTTCAGCGGGCGCTTCTCGGACCGGAAACGGCGATGGCGCGCGAGTTCCCGCCTGGCGCCATCTCGGCCTATTTCAAGCCGAACGGCTCGATCGATCCCGAAGACCCGGACTATGTCGCGCTGCGCCAGGGCGGCTTCAAGGACTGGAAACTGGAAGTCGGCGGCCTTGTCGAGCGGCCGATGAAGCTCTCGCTTAGCGATCTGCGCGCCTTGCCCTCGCGCTCGCAGATCACCCGGCATGATTGCGTCGAGGGCTGGAGCTGCATCGGCCAGTGGAAGGGGGTGCAATTGTCGGCGCTGCTCAACGCCGCGGGCTTGAAGCCGCAGGCGCGCTACATCGCCTTCTTCTGCGCCGATACACTCGAACAGACGCTCGACAACACCGGCCGCTATTACGAGACGATCGGGCTCATCGACGCGTTTCATCCGCAGACCATTCTTGCTTACGAGATGAATTACGCGCCGCTCAAGGTCGAGCACGGCGCCCCCTTAAGGCTCAGGGTCGAGCGCCAGCTCGGCTACAAGATGGCCAAATACATCATGCGCATCGAGGCGATCGACGATTTCGCCAAGATCTCCCGCGGCCGCGGCGGCTTCTGGGAAGACCGCGGCTACGAATGGTACGCGGGGATTTGAGCGCGGGCCTCAATCAGTCCGCCCCTTATGTGGCATGCCCGCGAAAGCGGGCATGACAGCAACACCTTATCGAGGCTTTGGATTCCCGCTCCGCGAGAATGACCTTGCGGCGCTCCATTCGCTACCCGGCGTGACCGTCCGGCGTCAACTCATCGATGCGAATGCGGGCAAGCGCGCTGAACTCACCGTCGGGATATTTCTCCAGGTACGCCTGGATCAGCTTGGGGTTGTCGCTCTCGCGACGACTCCAAAACGACAATTCAATTTCCCGGTCGTGCGGGTCCCGCATGCTAACGGCGTCTCTTGATCGCCGCCTGCGTCCCCGATTGAGAGTTCCCCGATCTCCAGTCGCTCGTAACGCAGGTTCTTGACGATCAGGCCCTCAAGCGCTTCACGCTCGCCGAATTCGCGGAAATGCTCGTCGTCGCTCCAACGGTAGCGGAACAAGAAAGGGTCTATCGATGGATTGACTAATGTGACGCCGTTGATCGCCCGCAACGTCTTGGACGGGAAATCAACATTGCGCTGGAACCGAACCCCGTGCGGGAAGTTTGCGAGATCCGGCGAGTTGTTAGCGCGAAGACGCGACGAAGTCCTTCCCTCGCAGCAGCATTGCGTAGTCGCCGAGATAGGGGTCGAACGTCTTGAGCGGAGTATTCGCAGGCGTCGTGGCGAGCACGAGACCGGTGCAGTGTTCGCCTGATCGCGCGAATGCCGGAACTCGATCTCCAGCGCTGGGGTCCGCTGCCGGTCGCCTGTTGGTAAAGGAGGCCCACATGGCCATCCTCGTTGACCGCCAGACCCACATTGGTGGCGTTCGGGATCGACAAAAGATCGCCCGTCCCCCAGTGCAGCCCGCGGTCGTGTGAGCGGCGCACGTGCAGGGTATAGGTTCCCGATCCCACCAAGCCATCGCACCAGGCCAGATAGACCCTCGAACTGTCATGTGTGTCAACGGCAATTGCGATGTTTCCCGCCTGACGTTGCTGGGCAAGGAAATCGTTGAAAAGGATCGTCACGCCTTCGGCACACGCAAGCCGGCTTGCCATCGCCGGATCGACCAAGGCGGAAAGGGAGTTCCGCCGCCTCGGCGTCGTCACGGCGACGACGACGTCGTTGTGATGTTCGCCGACTGGCGCGCCGCCGTAAAACGCCGCGTAGATTGTGCCATCCGCATGGATCGCAGGGCGAACTTGCGGCCCGTCCTGGCCGGACGTCGCGCGCGTGTCGATGCGGCCTCGCCCGCCCAGGACCAGTCGGTAGACGCGGACGGGCTGCGCTATATTCTTGACGCTTTGCTCGCCGAGATCTTCGAATTCGAACGGCAACTTTTTCATGACGTGATCGTGAATGCCGCGGGAGATGCAAATACCGCCGGGATCCGCCAACCCTTCCAGACGCGCCGCGATATTCACCCCATCGCCGAAAATATCCCCGTCCTTCAGCATGACGTCGCCAACATTGATTCCGATGCGAAACTGCATCCGGCGATTTTTTTCAATCTCGTTGTTCGAGTGAGCGAGTTCATTCAATGGATGTTGACGTGATTGGTCACCGCGGCCAATCCTGCCGAACGCGCCAAGAAGACGTCGGATGCGCTCGAGTTCCTCCCGGCTGGCTCCAACGACGTCCATAGGATGCAAAATCACTAATTCCGCGCCGCCAAGGCGAGATCCGTCGCGGTGAAGGATAAAGATCGCGTCTTCTCCGACTGTCGGCTTCGGCACCGCATACCAACGGACATCAGTGCTGTTGGGATAGCGAATGGAAATAACTCCTTTTGCGTCACCCTTCAGCGCCGCCTGGACTTCGAGGCGCGAGATGCGCCCGTCGGGACTAGGCTCGAAAGCGGCTCTCCGGACGTCGTCGGCGCCGCGCTGGTTTCGACGACCGGCCGTGAATAACAGTGGCCCTCAATGTTCGCTTCTTCGTCGAATTTCCATGCCAACTTGGGCGACAGCTTGCAACGGCGTCGAGACATCCGCAGCAAGGATGGCGACGACTTCTCTCGCTCGAGGGGGCGGCGCTTCCATATGGTTCCTCCTCCCCCCGGCCCGCCGCGTGGTAGCGAAATCGTTACCCTCGGAGGACGCCTGTTCGGGTCAGGAGGTAAACGCGTTGCGCGGCGAAAAGTGACGACACGCGAGCGCGCCGGTTCCGCGTCAGGGTTGTATCGACGCCGGACCGAGTCGCATGACGTAGCCGTCGTCAGCGCTCGGCGACCCGCCTGGGACTCGAACGGACGGGCGCTCGCGCGATGGCGAAGCGGCGCTTCAGCCGCTCGATCTGGTCGGGGGGAACGCGCACCGTAAGGTGGAGCCCGTCCTCTTCGTCGCGGCGGCTCATGACCTCGGCATGTTCGTAGAGCCAATGCAGGCCCTGCCCGTCGCTCAAGTCGAGCATGAGTTCGAGTTCAGGCCGGCCGCGAGCCAAGCGATTCTCGATCGCGGTCAAGAGGTGATCGATCCCTTCGCCCGTCGCCGCGGAAATGGCGAGCGGTGCGGTCTCCCTGGCGCCGTGCTCGCAAGCCAGAGCCGCGCGCGCGTCGGCGTCAAGCAGGTCCACCTTGTTCCAGACCTCGATGACGCGATCGGCGTGGTCGGCGACGCCAATCTCCTCCAGGACCGCCTCGACGTCATGGGCCTGCGCTTCGCTGTCCACGTGGGAAATGTCGCGCACGTGCACGATGACGTCGGCCGCGCGCACCTCCTCGAGCGTGGCGCGAAAGGCGGAAATGAGCGTCGTCGGCAAGTCCGAGATGAAGCCGACCGTGTCGGAAAGGATCGCCGAGCCGCCATGGGGCAATTTGATGAGGCGCATGGTGGGATCGAGCGTCGCGAACAGCATGTCGGCCGCCATCACCTCCGCGCGGGTGAGGCGGTTGAACAGGGTGGATTTGCCGGCGTTGGTGTAGCCGACCAGCGCGACGATTGGATAAGGGACGGCGCTGCGGCTTGCGCGTTGCAGGGCTACGCCTGCGCTTCACGGCCTCAAGCTCCCGCTCGATGCGAACGATGCGCTCGCCGATCAGGCGGCGGTCGGTCTCGATCTGCGTCTCGCCCGGCCCGCCGAGGAAGCCGAAGCCGCCGCGCTGCCGCTCAAGGTGGGTCCACGACCGGACCAGGCGCGAGCGCTGATATTTCAAATGCGCAAGCTCCACCTGCAGCGCGCCCTCGGCGGTGTGGGCCCTTTGGCCGAAGATCTCGAGGATGAGCCCGGTGCGGTCGATGACCTTGCAGCCGAAGGCGCGCTCGAGATTGCGCTGCTGCGCCGGAGACAAAGCGCAGTCCATGACGACAAGATCGATCTCCTCGGCCTTCACCCGGGAAACGAGCGACTCGACTTTGCCCTTGCCGATAAAGGTCGCCGGCCGGATCGCGTCGAGCGAAACGCTCTCCGCGCCCACGACCTTAAGATCGATGGCCTGGGCCAGACCGACCGCTTCTTCACGCCGCGCTTCGGGACTGCGCAACGCGTCATTCGTGTCTCGCGCAAGGCTCGGACAGATGACCAGCGCGCGCGTCGTCACGCCGCTTCGCTCCCGGCCGTCGGTGGCTTCGCGAGGCGGAGCAATGTCAGCGGGCGTCTTCGTCGACCGCCTCGAACATGGTGATTGGGCTCGCCGGCATGATGGTGGAAATTGCGTGCTTATAGACCAGCTGCGAGTGTCCGTCGCGCCGAAGGAGAACGCAGAAATTATCGAACCAAGTCACAAACCCCTGCAATTTCACCCCGTTAACGAGAAAAATCGTGACCGACGTCTTCGACTTTCGCACGTGATTCAGGAACGTGTCCTGGAGGTTTTGCGCCTTCTCGGTTGCCATTCGTGTTTCCGTTCGTTGGGCCATTTTCGGCCAGCGTTATTCGTCGTCACGCGCGGCTTTGCGGACGCGCGGTTCCTTAACGTTATAGCATAGAAACGAGGGCGAGCGAACTCATAGACCCCAACCACAATGTTAAAGAGGCTTTCATGACTTTCGAGCGATTACGCTGAGCGTCCTGTGCAATTCGAGTGCCAGGGCTGCGCTATTCGACGCCGAGCGACTTCAGCTTCCGGTGCAGAGCCGAGCGCTCCATGCCAATGAACTCGGCGGTTCGGGATATGTTGCCGCCGAAGCGACTGATTTGAGCGACGAGATAGTCGCGCTCGAAGGCTTCGCGCGCCTCGCGAAGCGGGAGGCTCAGCAATTTCTCGCCGCCGATGCCGCTCGGCACCGCCGGCACAAGCGCGCCAACCTCAGCCGGAAGCATCGATGCCGAAATTTCGGCGTTGGGATCGCCGAGCGCGAGGATCATCAATCGTTCGACATTGTTTCTGAGCTGCCGGATGTTTCCCGGCCAGTCGTGGGATTCAAGCACCGCCATGGCGTCCGAGCCGACCCGGCGAGGCGTAACTCCCATATTGGCTGCGACGCTCTTCAAAAAGTATTGAACGAGTTCCGGAATGTCCTCCCGCCGCTCAGCCAGCGACGGAACGCGTATCGGCACCACGGACAGCCGATGAAAAAGGTCTTCGCGAAAACGCCCCTCGGTGATGGCCTCCGCAAGATCGCGGCTCGTCGAGGAAATGACGCGCACATCGACGAAAACACGCGAGGCGCCGCCGACGCGCTGGAAGTTCTGATCGACCAGAACGCGGAGGATCTTGGCCTGCGTCTCGCGCGGCATGTCGGCGATTTCGTCCAGGTAAAGCGTGCCGCCGTGCGCCTCTTCAAGCGCGCCGACCCTCGCCTGCCCTTCGACCCCGGATTCGACTCCGAACAGTTCCGCTTCCATTCTCTCCGGCGACATCGTCGGCGCGTTAATGACGACAAAGGGGCCGTTGGCGCGGTTCGAATTTTCATGGATAAGCCGAGCGGCCAGTTCCTTGCCCGATCCGGCGGCGCCCGAGATAAGAATGCGCGAGTTGGCGGGCCCGACCTTTTCGATGATCCGCCTGAGGTTGAGGATCGCCGACGAAGACCCGACCATCCGGTCGGCGGAGCCGCCACGCGCGCGCAGATCGCTGACTTCCCGCTTCAGACGCGAAGTCTCCAACGCCCGCTCGGCGATCAGAATCAAACGATCCGCCTTGAACGGCTTCTCAATGAAGTCGTAGGCGCCGAGTTTGATCGCCCTCACCGCCGTCTCGATGTTGCCGTGTCCCGAAATCATCACCACGGGCACATTCGGATGCTGGCGCTTGATCGTTTCGAGCAGCTGAAGCCCGTCAAGCTTCGAACCTTGCAGCCATATGTCGAGGAGGATCAGTTGTGGACGGCGCGCTTCAACCGCCGCGATAGCTTCGTCCGAGTCGCGCGCGAGACGCGCCCCGTAGCCCTCATCCTCCAGGATTCCGGCGACGAGTCCGCGGATGTCGTCTTCGTCATCAACGATAAGAATGTCAGCAGCCATCAGGACGAAGCGACCCTCTCACTCTCGGAGCGCGTTGCATTCTGTTCGGCGCGATGCAACGGCAGCCTCATCAAGACTTTGGCGCCCCGGCCGCCGTCGAGACGCGCGGGTCCGTCGAGAAGCTCTACGCTTCCGCCGTGGTCCTCGAATATCTTGACGACGATCGGCAAGCCGAGGCCGGTTCCCTCGGTTCGAGTCGTGACATAGGGCTCGATCAAACGATGCCGATCCTCGAGCGGGAAGCCTTTGCCATTGTCGCTGACGGCAATCTCGGCAAAGCCCGCGCCATCCACCGACACCGTCGTTGTGACGACGCCTTTGCCATGCTCGCCATTCAGCGCGTCGATGCCTTCGGTCGCATTCTTCAAAACATTCATGAGCGCTTGCGACACCAGTCGTCGATCGAAATCGGCGGAAATCGGTTCATCTGGCAATTGCTCCTCAAAGGTGATGTCCGCACGGCCGACCCTCATCAGGAAGATCGCCTGGCGCACACAATCGGTCAGGTCGTCCCGCGCCGGGCGCGCCTTGGGCGTTCGCGCAAAGGACGAAAATTCGTCGACCATGCGTTTGATGTCGTCCACCTGCCGGATGATGGTGTCCGTGCACTGGTCGAACACATCCCTGCCCTCGACGATGTGCTTGCCGTAGCGTCGCTTCAGCCGCTCGGCCGAAAGCTGGATCGGCGTCAGGGGATTCCTGATCTCATGCGCAATGCGGCGAGCGACGTCGGCCCAGGCGGCGGTGCGTTGAGCGGTCACAAGATCGCTGATGTCGTCGAGCGTGATGACGCTGGCGCGATCATCGCGTCCAGGATTTCCGGTGACGCGAACGTTGAGAACGCGCTCGCGGCCGTCCCTGAGCACGGTCGCCTGCCCCTGATGAAGCCTGAGCCTGAGCGAGCGAGCCTGTTCCCAAATGGCTGCAATGCTCGGCTGGACGGCGTTGAGCGGCCGGCCGATGAGGCCGAGGTCGCCGCCGAGCAGCCGATCGGCGGCCGCGTTCGAAATCGTGATGATCCCATCATGGTCGACGCCAAGAACGCCTGCAGGGACCCCCGACAGCACCGCCTCAATGAACGCGCGCCGCTCATCGTTGAGCGCGTTCGCTTCAATGAGGCCAGTCTGCTGACGCAGGATCTCGGAGGTCATCTTGTTGAACGTGTCCCCGAGATGGCCGAGGTCTCCATCCTTACGGCGCGTCGGCACCTGAACATGAAGGTTGCCGGAAGCGACCTCGTCCGCGGCGCGGATCAGGCCTCGGATCGGCCTGACCAGCCGATTGGCGAAGGCGAGGCCCAGCCAGATGGCGGAAAACAGCATCGTCAGCGCCAGGAGCACGAAGACGGTGGCGAAGCCCAGTTCAAGACTGTGCCGATGGGCCTCGAAGCGTCCCCATATGTTGGAGACGAGCGCGGCGTCTTCAGCGACCTTGGCCGCCAAGGGGTCAATCCCTCGCGCAGCGTACAGGAATTGCCCGTCGGCGCCAGGGATGGGCCGAATGCCGACGAAGATGTTGCCGACGCCGAGGAAGCCGCAGAGCGCCTCGCCGTTTATGGCGTCCTGAAAGTCGGACGGCTCAGGTCTGGCGATCAGCTTCGCGTCCGACCCCTGCGCGACAACGATCGGAGCGCCGTCGTTCCTCATGACCGCGGCGGCGGTAAAGCCTAGAGTCTTGGCGCGCGAGCTGAAGTATTCCTTGAACTGAGTGGGATCCGACTGGAGCAAAAGGCTGCTGCGGCCGATATCGCCGGCGGTCAGTTCGACATCGCGCAAGAGCGCGCGACACTGGGATTCGCGGTAGAGCTGGGTCGCCTGGTTGGCTTCGTTGATAAAGGCTGCGACGTCGCTCATGAACCGCGGATTGATCGCCCATTCGACGGAAACCGTAGCCACGATCGCGGTGATGATCGCGGGAATGGCGGCGACCAGCGAAAACAGGGCGACGAACCGGCTATGCAGCCGGGCGCCCGCCCGCGCCGCCCGACGCGCGGCTCGAAGGCGCGCCAACTCCATCGAGATGAGGACGATGAGGATGACGACGACCAAGCCGTCGCCCACCATCAACGTCAGGACGACGGTCGCGGTTGGTATGATCGGCGTGAAGCCGGCGAAAACGAGGAAGGTCGCCAGAGCGAGCACGAAAGCCGCGCCGACGACGACAATTCCAAAGCGGCCTGTCGGCGGGCTGTCGTCCAGAAGCGGCGACCCCCGCGCGTTGATAGTCGTCGTTCCCGTCAATTCAATGAACCGAAGGCTCCGAATCCCATGTCGCGATGGCGCGCATCTTTAGCGCTTCCGTGGCAAACTGGCAACGATGTTGCTCAACTGAGAACTCTTGGTGGAGATTTTGGTGCATGGCGAAGCTCGTCTTCGGATTGAACCAGTCCCTGGACGGCTATGTCGACCACCAGGAATTTACGCCTGGTCCCGCGCTCTTTCGTCACTTCACCGAGCAAGTGCGCGGCCTGGCCGGCAGTGTGTACGGCCGCCGCATGTACGAGGTGATGCGTTATTGGGACGAAGACCGTCCTGAGTGGGGCGCGGATGAGCGCGACTTCGCGGGGGCGTGGCGGAGCCAACCGAAGTGGGTCGCGTCGCGCTCGCTGAAGTCGGTCGGCCCCAACGCCACACTCGTCCAGGGCGACATCGAGACGGCAATACGCGGGCTGAAGGCTCAGCTCGTTGGGGAGATTGAAGTTGGCGGACCCAGACCTGGCGCGAAGCCTAACCGACCTTGGTCTTATCGATGAGTATCGACTCTACTTCCGCCCCTTCGTGCTTGGTCGCGGCAAGCCATTCTTCGCCGGCCCCCGTCCGCCGCTCCGTCTGGTGGCCAGCGATTTGATCGGCGAGGACGCCGTCAGGTTGACGTACGTTCCTGCCTAATCCAGCGAAGACGCTCCGCGAAGCGCGATTGATTGCAGAAGGATTGCCCAGCCTATAATTTCGCCTTTTCTGGCGGCTGTTTTCTCGACATGACGCGACCCGCGGGAATCGAATGAGCGGGGGACGGGGATGGCGGGAGAACGGTCGTCGTGCGCCTCAACCAGCAACGGATCGAACTCATCGATCGGACGATCCGGCGTGGCGAGGCGCCGGACCGCGTTTCGCTGATCCGCAAAGCGTTGCGGCGCCGACGTCATGCGCACGCGCAATTTCGCGCTGAAGCCGATCAAGCTCACCCTGTTCGAGGCGACGGAAGCGGATATGGCGGCGGCGCCGAAGACGCCAATCCTGAAAAGCCAGCGGACGCCGAAGGACTTTCGCAACGCGACGATCAAAACGGATCGCAGGCTCACCCGAGATTCTTCCTATGTCGCCGAGTTCGTCAATACGCCGATCAAGCTCGAGGACGTCGCGGTCGAACTCTCGGACGAGGAGGCCGCAATGCTCGACAGCCTTCGCCTGCCGGTCTACGGAGCGGACGACGGCGCTGCGCTGCGCGACATCCTGTTTCTGTCTATCGTGCGGAACCGCAGCGCGGCCCGATAGGCACATGTTGACGCGCCTTGCGTCGCTCCCTACGGTCCGCCCGAAAGTGCAAGGGAGGAACCGAGGATGGAACGACGCACGTTTCTGACCGGCGCCGGCGTCGCTGCTCTCCTGCCCGTCGCGGGAGGAGCCACCGCCAAGGACCAAAGCCTCGGGGATGGCGGAACCGCCGCCCGTCAGGCTCCCGACCTCTCCGCGGCCCTGCAAAGATTTCGCGCCACCATCCCCAGCCATTTCGACCGCGAGTACGTCAACAACGCCGTGGTGCCGTTTTTCCTCGGAAGCATCTTTGCCGGCGAGCGGCCCATCCTGCCGATGATCGATCTGCCGCTTACGAAACAGGATGCCATCCCGTGGGATTTTTGGGGCATGCTTTACGAAGACTGGAAGCCGACCCCTTCAGACGGCGTGACCGTTTTCCTCGAGGGGCTTGAGAACCGCGGCGATAACAATCTGCGCAAGCGCATCTATTTCACCGGGGTCACGCCCGACCTTTACGCTCCGAAATATCAGGCCAAGGTTGTCGACTTTTTCGACCAGCTTCTCGATCCGAAGTTTGCCGACAAGCCTTTCATGCGCCATTACCTCGACTATTATTGGGATATCTACTGGGATCTCCATCTCGGCGTGAAGGGCGGCGCGGTGCCGCCTCAGGTCCGCACCATCGGTGAGGCCTTCAACACAGTCCTCGCCTACCGCAATCCGCTGCAGGAGGTCGTCTACGAAAACTATATGACCGTAAGAGCGCTTCGGCCGTTCCTGAACAAATGGATCGACGCGCGGCTCGACGATATCGAGAACGGCCGGATCTCCGATCCCGACAAGACCATCGCCTATTATTGGCTCAAGAATGCGGGCGACGGGAAATATTTCGCCAAGAAGGACGTCGTCTTCGAATGCTTCCACAATTTTGTGGCGTTCAGCCAATGGGGCAATTCCATCTTCGGCATCATGAATCGTCTCAACGAAAATGGCGGCGATCCGGCGGTGCGGGCGGCCTTCCAAAAGACGATGAGCGGAGACTTCGACAACGCGAACGGAGCGCCCTATACGCCGTTGGAGCTTCTGGTGATGGAGCTCTTTCGCACCATTTCGCCCAACGGGGGCAGCATTTCGGCGATTACGGACACGCGGGCCTCGTCCTTCTACGGCGGCTCGCCCTTCGCCCAGTTCGGCGTGCCTTACGAGCGGCACTCGTATATGAATACGCCCCACACCGAGACGAGCTTCGACACCCGGCTGTGGCTGGAGCCAGAGCGGTTCGATCCCCAGCGCTACCTAAGCGTGCCGACCAGCGCCGAAATCGATGAAGCGAAATGCAAGCAGATCGGACTGCCGCGTTGCCCCTTCGACATTACGACGCTTCCCGTTAGCGATGGGCGCAAGACCGGCATCACCAACAGCGGCTTCGGCACAGTGTTCGCCGTATCAGACGGGAAGCCGGCGCCGGTCTGCGACTATGCCGGATTCGCGCCGTTCGGCTTCGGCTATCGGCGTTGCCCCGGCGAGCAATTGACGATTGATCTGCTCCCCGAAAACTGGACCGTTCAGAGTTAGGCCGTGTGGCGAATTTCTGGGAGGAGCGGAAGACAATGAAGGCGTCACAGTTCTCGGATGCGCAGAAGGCGTTCATTCTCCGGCAGGGGAACGATGGCGTTCCGGTTGCCGACATCTGCCGGAAGGCCGGAATCAGCCAAGCGACCTATTTCAATTGGAAGAAGAAATACGAAGGCATGCAGCCGCCTGAGATGCGGCGATTGAAGCAGCTCGAGGACGAGAACGCGAAGCTGAAGAAGATCGTGGCGGACCTGTCGCTGGACCGTGAGATGCTTCAGGACGTGATCCGCCGAAAACTCTGAGGCCTGCTCGTAAGCGCGAGCTGGCGACGGCGGTTTGTGGTGAATGGGATGTATCGATCAGACGGGCGTGCAGCCTTCTCGAATTTGATCGCTCGACCTTTCATTACAAAGCCCGTCGCCGCGAGCAGGCCAGCCTCGAAGCCCGGATCAAGGAGATCTGCGCCACGCGCGTCCGTTACGGATACCGGCGTGTCCATGTTCTCCTGCGACGCGAGGGATGGGAGATCAATTTGAAGAAGACCCATCGGATTTACAATGAATTGGGCCTGCAATTGCGCAACAAGACGCGAAAGAGAAGAGTGAAGGCGAAGCTGCGCGACGATCGTCGCGCAGCTTCCACATCCAATGAGGTCTGGGCCATGGACTTCGTCCATGACCAATTGGCTACCGGTCAGAAGATCCGCGTCCTCACCGTCGTCGACACATTCAGCCGGTTCTCGCCCGCGATTGATCCGAGGTTCAGCTACCGGGCCGAAGACGTTGTCGTGACCCTGGAACGGGTCTGCGACGCAATGGGCTATCCGAAGACGATCCGGGTCGACCAAGGTTCCGAGTTTGTCAGCCGCGACCTCGATCTTTGGGCCTATACGAGGGGCGTGACCCTGGACTTCTCACGGCCTGGCAAGCCAACCGACAACGCGTTCATTGAAGCGTTCAATGGCCGGCTGCGAGCCGAGTGTCTGAACACCCACTGGTTCCTGACGCTTGCCGACGCCCGCAAAAAGTTGGAGGATTGGCGCAAGGACTACAACGAGGTTCGGCCGCACGGGGCAATCGGCAACAAGCCCCCGGTTTCCCTCATGACTCCCGTCGGCGCATCCAGCCCGCCGGCGTGACAAAGGCCGGAAAACTCTACCTTCCGGCGGTCCAACGTTTGGGAGCGGACCAAAAGGCCGGAAAACTCTACCTTCCGGCGGTCCAACGTTTGGGAGCGGACCAGACCCGCCGAGGCTCTAAGCGCCGCTGGATGAAAGTTCAGTGGCAGGTCAGGCCCTCGATGACGGGATTGGCCTCACTATAGGTTTCCCCATAACTAGAAGCGAGTGCTCAAGCTGGTCAGCCACTGCGGCGAGGCTGCCACTAAATTGGCTTCGATCGCCCGATCAACCCCGAGCAGGATCGAGCCGGATAACATCAGGAGCAGAACCCCGAGCGCCGTCTTCAGCATGAGACTGGTCCGTCCCAGGGCCCCGCGCCAACGCAGTGCCCGTTGACGGGACAGGACACCCAAGAGAAGCAACGGCACAGCGCTCCCGATGCCGAACATCGCCATCGTGCCAGCGACTTGCCCCAAGTCCTTGCCCTGCGCAGCCAGGACGGAGGCGGCCCCAAGCGTCGGACCGACGCAAGGACTCCAGACCATGCCGAGAAGCAGCCCAACGCCAAACTGGCCCCAAAGCCCAACCCCTGAAAATCCTCCGAATTGCTGTTCGGCACAATTGCCGGCAGGGCCGGCCGCAGCCGCAAGCTTAGCCGATAGATCAGGAACGACCATCACCATACCGACCGCGAACAGCATCACGGCCCCGACAGTGCGAAAGAAGCCGCCATCGAGTCCAATTGCGAAGCCGAAGAGGGCGACGAACAAGCCGATCGCAACAAAAGACAGGGTCAATCCCGCTGCGAGGGCTACCGGGCCTAGCCGGTGCTGTGACAGCGCCGTGCCAAGAACGATCGGCACGAGCGGGAGTACGCAGGGCGAGAGCATCGACAAGAGCCCTGCGAGAAAAGCTAACGACAGGCTCAGGAACATCGCGGGCGCTTAGATGGCTTTCTCCAAGAGCGCCTCAATGGAATCCTGGTTGGTGTCGCCTACCGACCGGGCGCTCTCGTGATCGCCCTTGAATGCGATGAGCGTGCTTTGCATCGTGGCCTTGAAGGAGCGCACGACGTCCTTCTGCGAATCGAAGTCGACGTCGAAAACTTTAAGATCCTTAAACCTCGGGTCGGACTCGAGCTTGTTCAGGATCGGTTTCTGCGCCTTGCATGTCGGGCACCAAGAAGCGGTGATCTCGACGAGGATAGGATTGCCGGCCTTCTGGGCCGCGGTGAAAGCGTGGGCTGTGTAGGGAAGGACCTCGGTCGCATTGGCGACAAACGGCACAATTATGATGGGAAACGAGAGGGCGAAAGCAAGCAAGCGGCGTTTCATTAGAGGATCTCCGCACCGGCCATTCAAAGCTTGGCCACTCTTCCATATTCGCGACACCGTTCGCTGATGTTACCGGTATCGCAACCCTTTTTACGTTTAGGACAACTTCCGACTTGGCCGCCGGAGGCGAGGCTGCCGCGAACGGCCTTCCCAGTGCAACAGCTTCACGTTCCATTGCATCGTACGCGCCGCGGCGATCACGATCACCCGGCTGACTGCTTTCGCAGAAGAATCCCCAATACGAGTTGGAACTCGCGCGAAAGGCGGAAGCGGAAATCCTCCGCCAACCTCCAGCGTGGCAGGGACCAGCACCGCAAGACGTCGGCATTCACACGATCGAGCAGCGTGCGCCGAGTTTGCCATCGACGAGAACCGCCACTTGGTCTCCCTTACGAACAGGGTAGAGTCCAAGAGGCGTTCCGGTAAGGACGATGTCACCTGGCGAGAGATCGGCCTGCGTGGCCGCAAGCTGCCGCCGAAGCCAATGGAGCGAAGACTTCGCGCCGCCGGACATCGGCCACAGCTCGCCCGACGCGACAAGACGATCATTGATGCGGACGGACAAGCGCCTGTTCGTCTATGTAGACCTTCGACGAGAGCCAATCGTCGGCGGCGGCACAAAGCCCGCGTTGAGGCCATTGTTCGCGATCGAGTTCCGGCAGGGTCCTTCTTGACGCCTCTGAAAACGTAATGATGCAGTTCGATGACCGGAAACGCGGCCACGATCGTGCGATCCGGTCCTATCCGGACGGCCATTTCGCCCTCGATCGCCAAGTGCGCGAAGTCGTCGAAATTCAAAGCTTCACCGTGTCGCCGGACCTCGCTTTCAAAAAGGCGCCCTCGAATCGGCCCTTCCATCCCGAACTGTTGCGTGGTGCCCGGCCCCGTGCAGCCAACCTTGTAGCCGATGAGGCGGTCGCCGGACGCCACCCTAAGCTTCGCGACCGCGTCCTGGAGCTCGTAGGCCGCGGCGAGGGACAGCTCGAAATCCGGGTCGGCGAAACAGGTTCCCGGTTGTCGCGCGCGGTAGTCGCGCCATTGGCGGTCAGCCAATTGCTCGGTTGAGTTCACGGGAGGCGGCCTCTTTGGTCTTGCCGAATGAGCTCTTCCCCAAGTCAATGCTTGCCCAAGTCAGCTCTTGGCGACGCTCGCCGCGGTCTGACCGAAGAGCAGCTTTTTGCCTTCTTCCGTCACCGCAGGCTGCGCCGAAAACGGCTCCGCCCTGGCGTAGGCTCGCTGCGTTCCCGGACGCGCCGCGATCGCCTCGAACCAGCGGCGCAAATTCACGAAGTCGTCCAGCTTCTGCTGCTGTCGTTTCCAGGGTACGATCCACGGATAGGCGGCCATGTCCGCGATCGTATAGGCCTCGCCAACCAGAAACGGGCGATCGGCGAGACGGCGGTCGATCACTCCATAGAGCCGATTGGTCTCGTTGACGTATCGGTTAATCGCATAAGGAATTCTTCTCCGGCGCATAGCCGCCGAAGTGATGGTTCTGACCGGCCATGGGCCCAAGGCCGCCCATCTGCCAGAACAGCCACTCCGTCGTGGTCTTGCGGCCGCGCAGGTCGGTCGGAAGAAACAGGCCGGTCTTTTCGGCGAGATAGAGAAGAATCGCGCCCGACTCGAACACGGTTATAGGTTCGCCCTTGTCGGCCGGGTCGTGGTCGATGATGGCGGGCATGCGATTGTTGGGAGAAAACGCCAGGAACTTGGGATCGAATTGATCGCCGGCGCTGATGTTGACCGGCTTAATCGTGTAATCGAGACCCGCCTCCTCGAGAAAGAGCGTGATCTTGTGGCCGTTCGGGGTTGGCCAATAATAGAGGTCGATCATTGCGCGATCCGTAATCCGTCTTGGAGCGTCGGGCTCGTCGTCAAAGGGCCGAGTGATCCTTCACAGCGTCTTCAAGGGCCGGTTTCATCGAGAGCATCCGCTCGTCGATCGCCGCGGGATTGTCGCGGTTGAGCGCGATCATCTGGGCGCGGGTCTCTCCGCCTCGAATGACCTCGAACGCATCGGCCTCGATGCCTTCGATCGTCGCGTCCGCAACCGCCGACGCCGGCTCGCGCCCGAAGCCGAGCTCGGGTCCCGCCCGGTTGGTTTTCATCATCGGCGTGTCGGTCCCGCCTGGATAAACGGTCAGGACATGAACGCCTTCGCCCTTGAGTTCGCGTCGCAGGGCTTCGCCGAAGCGGGCAAGACCCGCCTTGGCCGCGGCGTATGTCGCGTAGAACGGCGCGCCGATCAGCGCGATGCCCGACGTGACGTTCACGACCATGGCGTCCCCGCTCGCGCGGAGCGCCGGCAACGCCGCCCGCGTGAGGAGGATGGGCGCCAGAAGATCGACGTTCAGCATCGTCTCGATCTCCTTCTGGGAGGTCGCTTCGAGACGCCCGGCGCGAACGCCGCCTGCGTTGTTGATCAGGATGTCGAGGCCTCCGAGGGCTTCGAGCGCCTGCTGCAAGGTGGCGGCCCGGCCGTCCTCCGTTCCGACATCCGCGACGATCCCCGCGACCGATCCGCCGTTCTTGCGAAGCGCCTCAACGGCGGCGGAGAGAACAGCCGGGCGCCGCCCTGTGATCGCGACCTTGGCGCGCTTGGCGAGGAGAGCATGGGCTATCGCCAAGCCGATGCCGCTCGACCCCCCGGTGATGAGGACGCGTTTTCCCTCTAGTTTCATGGCGGCGCCCCTTATGCGGCTGGCGGATAGTTCGAGGGAAACAGCGCGCGCTTCGTCTCTTCGTCGCTGACCTTCTTGAAGTCGTGTTCCTTGCCGACAGCGCGCGCCCGCCCGACTGCCGGGCGAGCGTCGACAGCCTGGAAGAAGCGCTTCAGATCAGGGTACGGACTGAGCGGATCGTCAGCGCCCTTGCGGACGCGCGAGGCGCGATCAAGCCATCCCCAGGCGGACATGTCGGCGATCGTGTAGCTGTCGCCGACGATGAAGCTGCGCCCTTTGAGGTGGTCATTCAGCACCTGATAATGCCGCTCCGCTTCGCGCCGATACCGATTCCTGGCGTAGTCGAGGTCCTCGGGCGCGGCGAACTGGAAATGTACGGACTGACCCGAGAACGGCCCGAGGCCCGAAGCAACAAACATAAGCCAGGAGAGGAGCTCCGGCCGGTCCTCGGCCTTGCCAAGGAACTTACCGGTCTTCTCGGCCAGATAGAGAAGAATGGCGGTCGAGTCGAAGACGCGCGTCTCCTTCCCGCCGGGTCCATCGGTATCCACGATCGCCGGCACTTTGCCATTCGGGTTGATCGCCCGGAACGCCGGCGTGTGCTGCTCGCCCTTGCTCGTGTCGACCGGGACGACCTCGTAGGCAAGGCCCGCCTCCTCAAGGAAGAGCGCGACTTTGGCGGGGTTCGGCGTCGGGTGGAAATAGAAACGGATCATCGGGATTCCTTTGGGCGGTTCCGCCGTCGGTCGGTGAGCCGATGGCGCAACGCGAGAGGCGAGAACGCCGAGAAAGCGCGCTTCAATCTCAGCGTTGAGTTTTAGTATGATCATTCTATAATGGAACATGGCGCTCACGATGGCAAGACGCCTTTGACAAAGCGCAGGCGGCGGGATGGCGAGACCGAGGGAATTCGATGAAAGCGCCGTCTTGGACGCGGCGGTCTTATGCTTTTGGAAACAGGGCTATGAGGCGACCTCGGTCAGGGACCTCGTCGAGCATACCGGCATTGCGGCGGCCAGCCTCTACAACGCGTTCGGCGACAAGCGCGCTCTCTACAAGAAGGCGTTGGATCACTACGTCGAAGACAGCATCGCCGACAGAATTCGACGTTGCCAATCCTTGCCGCCGCTCCGGGCGTTAGAGGCATTCTTTGAGGAGATCGTGAAACGCTCGCTCAACGATCGCGACCGGAAAGGGTGCATGCTTGTCAACGCGGCGCTCGACGGAGCGCCGCAACGATCCCGGCGTTTCGCAAGGTCGTCGCGAAAGCGCTGGTCGGCATCGAGGGGTTTTTTCTGACGTGCCTCAGCGCAGGCCAGGCCGACGGTCGATTGCGCGGACGCTTCCGGCCGAGACCTTGGCGCAGAATCTTCTTGGCGCGCTGATGGGCATTCGAGTCCTCGCGCGCGTGCGCCCGGAACGGGCTCTTCTAGTGGGCGTCACCATGACGGCGCTCGCGTATCTCCGGATCGGGCACGGGCGCGACCGGAACCTTGAAGGAGCGCTCGTAAGGAAACGTTGCGATCAAGAAGCGGTGGCCCGGTTGGAGCAATCGACTGTTTCCTTGTTGTGCGTGCGCTGCGCCATGATTGTGGGCTCTCTTGAAAGCCTCGACGTGTTTCGCGCGCAATGGCCGTTCGCTGCCGCGCCACGCCCGGGTCAACGGCTGGCGAATGCACTATGTCGACGAGGGCGACGGCGATCCCATCGTCTTGCTGCACGGCAATCCGACCTGGGGCTTCCTCTATCGCCGCGTCATCCCGCCGCTCGTCGAGGCGGGGCACCGCGTCATCGTCCCCGATATGATCGGCTTCGGCCTGTCCGAGAAACCCGCCCGCGAGCAGGCGCATAGCCTCGACGGGCATATCGCCAACCTCACCGGCCTCGTCCGCCAACTGGACTTGAACCGCCTGACAGTGGTCTGCCACGACTGGGGAGGCCCGACCGGCCTCGGCTTTGCGATGAGCAACCAGGAACGCGTTAGGGCGCTCGCCGTCATGAGCACCTGGGCGTGGCCGACGCCGCCGGCGGAGTTCCACACCCGTCTGTTCCCGTGGCGCACTATGCACGCGCCCCTGATCGGGCCCTATCTGATGGGCCGGCACAATGTGCTCGCGAGCCGGGGCGTCTATCTGTCGGTCGTCGACCGGGAACGGTTCCGTCGGGAGGCGCAGGCCGTCTACGAAGCCGTCCTGCCCGATCGCAGAGACGCGTCTTCTGACCTGGGCCTGGCCACGATGGATACCGCTCGACGACTCGGCCCGCGCCCGGGCGCGGTTCGCTTGGCTCGAAGCGGCGCTGGCGAAATCCCGACTGCCCGCCCTGATCATCTGGGGACGTGAGGATGAAGTGTTTGACGCACAGACCTTCGCAAAACGATTCAAGCGCCTGCTGCCGCATGCCGAGGGGCCGCACATGGTGACCGGCCGTCATTTCCTGCAGGAAGATTCCGGCTCCGAGATCGCTCGACTGATCATTGATTTCCTCGACAGGCTGGGAGGGGCTTGATGCCGGCTGTCGCAGTCATCGCCAAGCCCGCCGCCGAGGGGACGCGACAGGCGCTGGTGCTGACGGAAGACCGGCTCGGCCACTATCCCGAATTCCGCGATTTCTTCGTGCGCACGTTCGATCTTGATCGGGTTGGGCTCGCCGAACCCGGCTTCCTCCGCGCGCCTTCGGGCGCCGCGTACGCATTGGTGTTCGTGGGTCGAAGCGGCGAGCCATTCCCGTCAGGGCTCGAGGTCTATGCGATCGTCGAAGCCCTGGAGCCTTTGGACGACAGCGCGGTCGACAAGGATCTCTGGGCGATCCTTGGCTGGATGATCAGCGGCGTAGGAGCGCCATGGACAATAGAGGATCTTCACGCGACCGGGCGCCTCTACCGCATTCCCGCCGCCGGATGAACTCAACCATCTCAACGCTTGGAAAAACGCCGCATGGAACTCTTTGACACGCCGTTGGAGCCATTACACTTGCAGCGTAACAGCGGCGATTTTGCGGAAGTCAGGCGAATAGCGGGAAGCGGCGACGATCATCCAGTGCAGATGCTGAATATGAACCGTTACACGCGCGACTCCGGCTTTCCAGCCATGGCGCTTATCACGAGTACATTGCTGGCCTTGGACTGTTTCTGATGGGCGCCGGCGTCAAGCTGCTTTGACGATTTCCGTCCTCGGCCGTAGCAGCGTCGGCGCTCCTGCCGCGATCGAAGGCGGCGCTCGGCTTTGTTCCTCCGGTTACATCTTACATCGGGCTCGATATCCTAGGCGCTGGAGTTGGGTTCAGACTAGGCGCGCTACGGGGAGTGGAAACTCGTCGCCGGCCTTGCTCCTGGTTCAGCGCTGCAAAACGCCCTTCTCTATTCCTTGGCTGCCGAGATGATGTCGCCAACGTGAGGAATCTGACCTTCGTCCAGCATCTGGCAGCGCTGCCGCGTTCATACGATGCGCAACGCCCTTGCCCATGCCGGTAAAAGCAGCCGGCGCGTGGTCTCGGCCTTCACGACCACCGCCTTCGCGCAGGACAGCGCCGACGCCGCTAAGGCCCAATGGCGCAAGGTCACCGACCAGCTCAGGCCCAAGCTCTCGGCCTTCATGGACGAGGCCAAGACCGACGTCCTCGCCTACATAAGCTTTCCCGCCGAGCATTGGTCGAGGCCCAATTCCACCAACAGTCTCGAACGGCTCAATGGCGACGTCAAACGCAGAACCAATGTCGTCGGCATCTTTCCCAACGACGAGGCCATCGTTAGCCTCCTCGGCGCTATCCTGCTCGAGCAGAACGACGAATGGGCGATCCAGCGCGCCCGCTGCATGACCTTAGAAACCATGGCCGCCTTGAGCTTTCGCTTTGCATGGAATAGGGCCCCCTGCTGCGGGGTGGTGTGCATCCAATCGGAACCCCGCTTTCATATCGATTTTCTCGAGTGCCTAGCGTCATAGCCCACATTCCGCATCAGAAAATGAACTACAGCGAGCGCCGCGCCGGAGCGCGGACGGGACGCTTTCCAGGCGACGCCGACGTCCATCGTGGGGATGTCGTCCACGAGATCGCGCGTTTCGATCCACTGTCCCTCGAGCGACCACGGTCGATAGACCATGTCCGACAGGACGGTTATTCCCATTCCGGCGGCCACCATCGTTCGCACCGCCTCGACCGAGCTCGTTTCGAAGACGACGGAAGGCGCGACTTCCGCGACGGCCCAATAGCTCTGCTGGGTCGTCATGGCCTCGTCGACCGTGAGCGCAATGTAGGGATAGTCGATGATGTCGGCCAGAGACACGCTCGCCGGGCGGGACAGCGGGTGCTCGACAGGAAGCCACAGGCGCCTTTGCGATCGCACGAGCGTCTCGCAGTCGATCTCGTCACGATTGCCGAGGTTCGACGTCAGCATGACCGCGAGGTCTAGCTCTTCCTCGAGAAGGCGCTCTTCGATCTCGGGCCGCTCCGCTTCGTGCAGCACGATCTTCAAGCCAGGAAAGAGTCTCCCGGCGCGGTGGATGAATGAAAGAATGAAATAGCCGGCGACGGTGTAGGTGATCCCTATCCTTATCGTTCCCTCGACATTGGGGGGTGTGTCCGCGGGGACCCCGGCGGCTTCGTTGACGGCGGCCAGCACGTTTTCAGCGCGACGAAGGAAGCGAGACCCAATCGGCGTTAACGTGATGGTGTGGACGACGCCCGCGCGGCATCTGGCTCAATGAAGGGCCGTGCCAAAATGGTTGTCGTAAGAGCAACCGTTTGCAGGAGCGCCGTCCATGGGAAAGTCTATCACCAATTTGTCGTCCGTCACGACCGTGGGGCTCGATCTGGCCAAGCACGTGTTTCAGGTTCATAGCGTTGATGCTTCGGGGCGCGTTGTGTTCGCCAAGGCGATCCGGCGCAACAAGCTGCTGGAGTTTTTTCCTTCGCTGCCGCCTTGCCTGGTGGGGCTCGAGGCCTGCGGGTCGGCGCATCACTGGGCGCGCGAGCTGATCAAGCTTGGCCATGACGCGCGCATGATGCCTCCAGCTTATGTGAAGCCGTATATCCGCCGGCAGAAGAACGACGCGTCGGACGCGTCGGCGATCTGCGAGGCGGTTACACGGCCCTCGATGCGATTTGTCGGCGTGCGCTCGCTGGAGAACCAGGCGGCGTTGATGCGTCACAAGACGCGGGAGATGCTGGTCTCGCAACGCACGCAGTTGCTCAACGCGCTGCGCGGTCACTTGACTGAAGTCGGCGTCATCGCGGCGCAAGGGCCCAGACACGGCCGCGAACTGGCCGAGCTGATCGAGGCTTGCGACGAGATAATCCCGTTTGAAGTGTGCGAGGCGCTGGCGCCGCTCGTAGTGCAATTGCGAAACCTCGATGAGGCGATTGCACGGCTCGACCGGACGATCGCAAAGCTGGCGCAGAAGGACGAAACGGCGCGCCGGCTGATGAGCATTCCCGGTTTCGGTCCGATCACCGCCTCCGCGATGGCGGCGACCATTCAGGATACATCCAGCTTCGCTGGCCCGCGCGAGTTCGCCGCCTTTCTCGGGCTGACGCCCAAGCAGAACTCTTCTGGCGGCAAGCAGAAGCTCGGGCGCATCTCAAAGATGGGCAATCGGAACTTGCGCAAACTGCTCGTCGTGGGCGCGCACGCTGTGCTGTTTCACCGCAAGCCGCACACCGACCCACTGCGGATGTGGGCGAAGAGGCTTCTCGAGAAGAAGCCCTTCAAGCTTGTCGCCGTGGCTCTCGCCAACAAGATGGCGCGCATCGCGTTTGCGATCCTGCGCGGCAAGACGGTCTATCGGGAAATTCCGACCTAGCGGGCACCGGTAGCGTTAGCGGCCAAGGCTCCCCAAGAGCCAAGGCAGTACGGGAATCGAGGGTGACAAAGAGGTGATGCGCAGGAAAGCGGATTGATCCTGAAGCCCGAGGCGTTGTCTGCGCAGTCAAGCGCGCTAACGTGATCTGCGGCAACGGATCAGCGGACAACATCAGGCCGGCGAACTCATTCTCCGCAAAACAAGGCCGAAGACATGACCGCACCCACGACCAGCGTAACGCCGAAAATAGCCCTTGATCAGTGGGCGTCGTCCAGACATGACATCGCCGCTCGGGGCATACAATCCGACCTCTCCGATCAATCCAAGCGCAAACCGCTGGATGATCTCTACGACCGTCAATTTCAGCTACACGCCCGATCAAGGTTGGACCTGGATCGAGACCTATGTGTCGGGGCGAATTTTCACCGACAACGGCAATTACCTGGTGAACGGCGCGCAGACGCTCACACAGAGGCCGCTGCTGCGTCTCGAGGAGCATTTGAGCCGCAATGTCACCGGCGCCCTGTGGCTTTCGGCGGACGCCTATTACAATCTCGGCGGAGAAACGAGCATCGACGGGATCGACCAGGACAACATGGCGAATACCCTCAGGATCGGCGCGGAGATGGGACTGCGCCTATGGCGCAGCGCCGACATGGGCCTGAACTACGAGCGCGTTGTCGCCAAGCCTGCGAGCGAGCCCTATTCGCAAACCGTGCGAACTCACCGTTAGGCAACTCTGGTAGGAGAGTTCTTTCACCGTCCAGCGGCAGAGCGGGAGGGTCCGGATTGGTCGATTGACCAGCTCGCCAGGTCGTCGATGAGTGACCGCTGTTTGCGCGAAGCCGCCTTCCGCGACAACGCCCTATTTGTCCGCTTCGGGACTGGTCCTGAAACTTTTGCAAGCCAAATCTTCCCATTTTCAGAAATTGTGCTATAATCTCGCTTTTCCGTCAGAAGCGAGGCATCAGCCATGGAACAGACACCAACACCCGGGCGGCGGCTCAACGTGCTGGGCAAGGCCGCGCGAAGGAAGCGGATTTTCGCGCGGCTCCGAGAAGGCTGGGCCTATGACGAGATCGCCAGCGAGGAGCGTGTCAGCGCGGAGCGGGTTCGCCAGATCGTCGCGGAAGTTCTCGGCAAGCGGGTGATCGACCGCGGCGTCGACCACGCGCACCTGCCGCTCGAACGCCTGATGCCCGCCTTGCGGATCGTCGGCGAGGCGATCGGGCGTGGGGAGCTCAAGGCGGTCGGCCCGCTGATCAAGGTGATCGACCGGCTCGACAAGCACCAGGACACGGTCGTGGCGAAACATTCCTATGGGCCGGAGGAGCGGCAGCGTCTGCTCGACAAGGTCAATCGCCTCGTCGACAATCTCGCGCCCGTCCACGACGAGCCGGACCTCTCGGCGGCGGAGGGCGACGAAAATAATTTCGCCGAAACTCCCTCGTAACCCATTGATAAGGCTAGATTCTGACGAGAGAATCCAAGGAAATCCAAGGAAGTCCAACCCTCAAAATTGGGGGTTTTCGTAGCGAAACAGCGCCGGGCCAAGACAATCCAAACCGAGGGCTCGGGCCGGCGCCATAGCTCGGCGCCGAGCCTCGCTAATTCACTCAATTAAAAAGCAATTACCATTGATCCAAGCACCGCCGCGCCGATCCCGGTCGCGCGCTATGGCGGCTGCGAGCGGAGAAGCCACTCAAGCCGCCGTTTTAACGGAAGCTCGCAACCCCGCGAAGGTTGAGGTCGCGGATCTTCTTGCGCAAAGTGTTGCGGTTCAGTCCGAGGATTTCCGCCGCCTTGATCTGGTTGCCGCGCGTCCAGGTCAGGGTGGCGGCGATCAGCGGCGCTTCGAGGTCGTGCAGCACCCGGTGATAAAGCCCGACCTGAGGGCTCGCGGCGCCGAACGAGTGAAAGAGATCGGCGACTGCGCGCTCCATCGCGGCGTCAAAACCGTCTCCGGAGATCTGAGCCGCCGTCGCCGCGACGCGTTTCCTTCCGTCCTCTCCCGCCGCCGACGGCGGAAACATGGGCAAGGCTCCGGCGTTGAGCTCGGTTTCGATCAATCCTTCCCCGATCACATCCTGGGGATAGAGCGCGGCAAGGCGACGGGTCAGATTTTCAAGCTCGCGCACGTTTCCGGGCCAGGGATAGCGACGAAGCCGATCCATGGCCGCAGGCTCGAATGTCTTGACCGGAAGCCCCTCCGACGAATTGCGCTGGAAGAAGGCGCGCACGAGGTCGGGAATGTCCTCCGGGCGTTCGCGCAGCGGTGGAAGACGGATCGGCACGACATTGAGGCGGAAGAACAAATCCTCGCGGAAAGTCCCTTGCTGGATCGCGAAGCGCAGGTCCTTGTTCGTCGCGGCGACGATCCTCACGTTCGTCTTGATCGGCGTGCGGCCGCCGACGGTCGTATATTCGCCCTGCTGCAGCACGCGAAGCAGGCGGGTCTGGGCCTCCATCGGCATGTCGCCGATTTCGTCGAGGAACAGCGTTCCGTTTTCCGCCTGTTCAAAGCGGCCGACGGAGCGTGCGGCGGCCCCGGTGAACGCGCCCTTCTCATGGCCGAACAATTCGCTCTCAATCAGATCTCGCGGAATGGCGGCCATGTTGATGGCGACGAAGGGTCCGCCCTTGCGCTTGCCGTAGTCGTGCAGCGCCTTCGCGACGAGTTCCTTGCCGGTGCCGGATTCCCCGGAGATCATCACCGTGAGATCGGTCTGCATCAGGCGGGCGAGAACGCGAAAAATGTCCTGCATCGCCGGCGACCGGCCGACGATCGGCATCACCTCGGCCGGCGGCTCCGGCTCCTCGCGCCGTCGCTTGGGTTCGGCGAGCGCGCGGCCGACGATCGCCACCAGTTCACGCAGATCGAAGGGCTTGGGCAGATATTCGTAGGCGCCGCGCTCGGACGCTTTGATCGCAGTGATGAAGGTGTTCTGCGCGCTCATCACGATGATCGGCAGATCAGGTCGCATCCGCTTGATGCGCGGCAAGAGGTCAAAGGCGTTGTCGTCGGGCATGACGACGTCGGTGATGACGAGGTCGCCCTCGCCCGCCGCGACCCACCGCCAAAGCCCCGCAACCGTTCCCGTCGCCCGGACCTCATAACCTGCGCGGGTCAAGGCCTGATTGAGAACGGTGCGAATCCCCGCGTCGTCGTCGGCGACAAGAATATGCCCTGACGGCATCACCATTAGCTCCTTCGGCCCGACGCTCGTCCGATCATCTCGCCGCCGCGCGCGGCGAGCTCAACGGCATCAGCACGCGAAACGTGGTCCTGCGCGGATGCGACTCGCACTCGATAATGCCTCCATGGTCGCCAATCAGTTTGGCCACCAGTGCAAGACCCAGACCAGAGCCCTGCGCTTTCGTCGTCACGAACGGATCGAACAGATTGGCGAGAATCTCGGGCGCAATGCCTGGGCCGTTGTCCCGAATGCAGATCTCGAGCGGCAAGGCGACCGGTTCGGCGTTCGGCGTCGTGCGCAGGCGCACCCCTGGGCGATACGCGGTTGTGAGCAATATTTCGCCATCGACGCTATCGTTTCCAATGGCTTCGGCGGCGTTCTTCACCAGATTGAGGAACACTTGGATGAGTTGATCGCGAGATCCAAGCAGTTCAGGCAGCGAGGGGTCGTAGGCCTCGACAAAGCGAATGTGGCGCGCGAACCCGGCCTGAGCCAAACGCTTGACGTGGTCCAACACGGCGTGAATATTGAGGCTTTCCCATTGAGATGGCGTGGAAACCGCGAACGATTGCATCCGATCGACGAGTTTGACGATCCGATCGGTTTCCTCGCAGATCAACCGCGTCAGCGCCCGATCCTCGTCGCTTGCGCCCGCCTCCAGCAATTGGGCTGCGCCGCGAATGCCGGACAGCGGGTTCTTGATCTCATGCGCAAGCATGAGCCCAAGCGCGCTAATTGAGCGCGCGGCGCTGCGATGCGTCAGTTGTCTGTCTATTTTTTCGGCAATCGCACGTTCCTGCAGCATGATCGCGACGGCATCATCCGTCTGCGACAGCGGCGCGACGAAAACATCGACATCGTTTCGATTGCCGATCCGAGGCGTGGAAATGTCGATTTTGTAACCGTTGACGGTCGCGCGATTGCTCAGCGCGTCGGCGACGAGATTGAGAACCGGGGAGTCGGACGGAATGAGATCGGTGAGCCGCGAACGCAAGAGGGCGCCGCGGCCCATGTCGAAAAAGGTCTCCGCCGCCGCATTGACGTCGATCACCATCCCCTGCACGTCGACTGTGAGCAACGGCTGGGCGAGCGCGTTCAAAACCTTTGCGGCGTCGAGGCGGCGTTGAGCTGCGAGCGCGGTCATGCCGCCTGCCTGACCCAATCGCCATCGAAGGCGCGAGCAAGCAGCCGCCGAGCTTCGATCACGTCCTCGCTGGTCACCAGCGCACGCCGAAGCGTCGCCTCAGTTCCGGCCTGATCGGCATAGGCCGCCAAGTGTTTGCGCGCATGGCGAAGTCCTGCGCGCGGCCCGAGCTTGCCGACCAGCCAATCGAGGTGCTCGAGCGCGACGTCGCGGCGCTCTTCTTGTGAAGGCTCCCGCGCCGAGCCGCCCTCGTCGAGCGCGCGCGACAGGGCCCCGACCAGCCAGGGCGCGCCAACCGCTGCGCGCCCGATCATCACGCCCGCAGCGCCGGAGAGCGCGAGCATCGTCCGCGCGTCCTCCGCTGTCGCGCAATCGCCGTTGACGACAATGGGGATTGCGACAGCGACTGACCACCGCCCGGACGGCGGCCCAATCGGCCCGGCCCTCGTAGAACTGAGAGCGCGTCCGGCCATGGACGGTCGCCATCTGGGCGCCGGCGCGTTCGGCCCGCTGTGCGAGTTCCGGCGCATTCATGGACGTTTCGTCCCAGCCCAGGCGCATCTTGACCGTTACGGGAACCGGTGCCGCCTCGACCACGGTCGCGATCAGACGTTCGGCGTCATCGAGATCCCGCATGAGCGCGGCGCCGGCCAGAGCCCCCGACACCCGCCGCGACGGACAGCCCATGTTGATGTCGATGAGGACTGCGCCCGCGTCGACCACTCGGCGAGCCGTTTCCGCCAAAGCCTTGGCGTTGCATCCGACGACCTGAACCGCATGGGGCACCAAGCCCTCGCCCTCGGCGCGGATCGAAGCTTCGGTATCCCCTTGGAGAAAGGTCTCGGCCGCGACCATCTCGGAAAATACAAGCGCAGCCCCGAAGCGGCGGGCGATCCGCCGCATGGCCAGATCGCTGACGCCGGACATCGGGGCAAGCAGCGCCCGTCCCTCGAGACGGATAGGTCCTATCGTGATCGCGGGGGAGACGCCTAAAGATTGGGCATCACTCATTCTGCCTACACTCTAGTCAGTTGTACGGCGAAGGCAAGTCCGAAGCGTTCTTCAGCATAGGGATCAGGCGCTATCTCCCGGTCCGGGAAACAGATGCGTCGATGCGGCCGCTCGCCCAATAGGCCACAAGTCCGATCCACTCGTGTATGGCGATCTCGAAGGTCCTGAGGTTCCGAACCGGTTCGAAGGTCAATCTCAGATCGTCGGGCCACTGACCCCGGGTGCGAAAAGCTACGGGATAGGCGATCGGGTGAAATCCGGCTTTTTCGAAGAGGCCCATCGCGCGCGGCATATGAAAGGCGGAGGTGACGACGATCCAGCGCTGCGAAGGCTGAGGATGGACGATCGCGGCGGTGAAGCGGGCGTTCTCGTCGGTGTTGCGGGACTTGTCCTCGATCGTCACCCGTTCCGGCGCGATGCCCATTTGCGACATGAATTTGCGGGCCTGCAACGCCTCGGTGGACGTCGCCCCGGTAAAGGACGAGCTGCCGCTGGTATAGACGACCCGCGCCTGCGGAAAGCGCTTGGCCAGAGACCACGGCCTCCGTCAGCCGTTCGCCGCCCTCGTCGAAACATGGTCTGCCCCCGCGCGCGGCTCACCCCGTCGTCGATCGCTCCGCCGAGCACGATTATGCCTTCCGGCGGAGGAAGATCCGGCGGCGGCAGAGGGAAGCGGTCCTCCAACGGCGCGATCAAAAGCATGCCCAAAGGCAAGGTCGCAGCCGCGAGCAGAATGAGGACCGCGGCGAGCGCCAGTCCGCGCCCGAAACGGGCGCGCCGGCCAAAGCAAAGCAGCACGCCAATGAGCGCGGCGAACAACAGGAGGTTGATCGGCGAGGCGATCATCCAGAATATTTTCGACGCGAAGAAGAACACGAGCGGCCGACCCCCTGATCGTGGCCGCTTGTGGCAAGGAGCGGAGGCTTGTCGCAAGACGCGCCGTCGCCTACCCTTCCTGCTTTCAACCCCAAAGGGATCGCGATGAAGCCTGTACGCGATGTTGTCGCAGCGATTGGCCGCACGCCCCTCATCAAGCTTCGCGCCGCCTCCGAGGCCACGGGATGCACGATCCTCGGCAAGGCGGAGTTCATGAACCCGGGCGGGTCCGTCAAGGACCGCGCGGCGATGGCGATCATCAATGACGCGGTCGCGCGCGGCGCGCTGCGTCCGGGCGGCGTCATCGTCGAGGGCACCGCCGGCAATACGGGCATCGGCATTGCGATGGTGGCGAGCGCGCTCGGCTATCGCGCCGTGATCGTCATTCCCGACACCCAGGCGCAGGAAAAGAAGGACATGCTGCGCCTTGCCGGCGCGGAATTGATCGAAGTTCCCGCCGTCCCCTATTCCAACCCCAACAATTACGTGCGCTATTCGGGACGTCTCGCCGAGGCGCTCGCCAAGACCGAGCCCAACGGCGCCGTCTGGGCCAACCAGTTCGACAATGTCGCCAACCGGCGGGGCCATTATGAAACGACCGGCCCGGAGATTTACGACGATCTCAACGGCCACCTTGATGGCTTCGCCAGCGCGGTCGGCACGGGCGGAACGCTGGCCGGCGTCGGCATGGCGCTGAAAGAGCGCAACCCGAACATCAAGATCGCGCTTGCCGACCCGTTGGGAGCCTCGCTCTACTCGTTTTATACGACCGGCGAACTCAAGAGCTCGGGCTCCTCGATCACCGAGGGCATCGGCCAGGCCCGGATCACCGCCAATCTGGAAGGCGCGCCGGTCGATTTCCCCTATCAAATTCCCGACGAGGAGGCGCTGCCGATCATCTTCGATCTGGTCGTGCAAGAGGGTCTCTTGCTCGGCGGCTCTTCGGGCGTCAACATCGCCGGCGCCATCCATCTCGCTCGCGAGCTTGGCCCCGGCCACACGATCGTGACGCTCTTGTGCGATTCCGGCGCTCGCTACGCCTCCAAGCTGTTCAATCCGGCCTTCCTGCGCTCGAAGAATCTCCCCGTCCCGGATTGGCTCGAAGCGAAAGGCAGCGCGCCTCAGGTGTTCGTTCAATGACTGAGGCTCTCTTTCGCGAAGACGCCTATCGGGCCGAGACGGAAGCGGCCGTGCTCGCCTCGGAACCGCGCGGCATTGCGCTCGATCGCACGGTCTTTTACGCGCAAGGCGGAGGACAGTGCGGCGATCGAGGGACGCTCGTGCTTGAAGACGGGACGATGATTCCGATCGTCAACACGGTCTATGACGCGGATCGCGCGACCATTCTGCACGTCCCCGCCGAAGGGGCCGCCCTCCCCCGCCCGGGCGCGCGCGTGGTCGCCCGCATCGACTGGGACCTGCGCTTGAAACGCATGCGCGCCCACACGGCCCTGCATCTGCTTTCGGTCGTCGCGCCCTATCCGGTGACGGGAGGATCGGTCGGCGACGCGGAGGGGCGGCTCGATTTCGATTCGGGCGAGGCCGTCCTCGACAAGGCGGAGGTCGAGCGCCGGCTCAACGAACTGATCGCGCTCGACGCCGCGGTGAGCCATCGCTGGATCGCCGATGCGGAGCTCGAGGCCAATCCCAGCCTGATCAAGACCATGTCGGTCAAGCCGCCGATGGGAACGGGCCGGGTTCGCCTGATCGCCATCGAGGGTCTCGACCTTCAGCCCTGCGGGGGAACGCATGTCGCGCGCACCGGCGAAATCGGCCCCGCCTCGGTGACCGGCATCGAGAAAAAGGGCAAGATCAACCGCCGCGTGCGCATTGCGCTCGGGCCAGCGTAAGCGGATCGAAGTCCCATGCCTTCCCGCAACTTCATCACCACCGCCGAACTCGCAGCCGAGCTCGGCGATCCCGATCTCGGCGTGATCGATGCGTCGTGGCACCTGCCCAACACCGGGCGGATCGGCGCGGCCGAGTTCAAAGTGAAGCACATTCCCCGCGCCGTGTTCTTCGACATCGACCTCATCGCCGACGCCGAGCAGGGCCTGCCGCATATGCTGCCGAAGCCCGAGGCGCTGGCCAAGGCGATGACCGCGCTCGGCCTTGGCGACGGCATGCGCTTCGTCGTCTATGACGCGCTCGGCCTCTACGCCGCGGCGCGGGTGTGGTGGACTTTGCGCGCCTATCGCGTCGAGGACGTGCGCATCCTCGTCGGCGGGTTGCCGAGATGGATCAAGGAAGGCCGGCCGCTCGAAGCGGGCGACGCTCATCCCAAGCCGCGCGTCTTCACGCCCCGGGAGGCGGACGGCTTCGTCGCCTCGCTCGAGGAGGTGCGCGCGGCGCTCGCGAGCGGCTCGGCCCAGGTGGTCGACGCCCGCGCCGCGGAGCGCTTCCGCGGCGCCGTGCCGGAGCCACGGCCAGGCGTCCGAAGCGGCCGCATCCCCGGCAGCCTCAACCTGCCCTTCGTCGACATCATCGAGCATGGCTCGCTCAAAGCCCCGGACGCGCTCAAGGCCGCCTTCGCCGAGCATGGGATCGACCTCAGGAAGCCCATCATCACCACCTGCGGATCGGGCGTGACCGCGGCCATCCTGGCGCTCGCGGTCGAGGAGGCCGGCGGCGCAGGTCGCGGGCCTCTATGACGGCTCGTGGGCCGAATGGGGCTCGCGCGCCGACTGCCCGGTCGTGACCGGGCCGGAGTGAGGCGCTGCGCCCGTCTTGGGCGCCGGCGGATTCGTCTTTTCCTAAAGAGATTGTCGATTTTCGACATCGGCCGCGGCACTGCCCGGCGAACGCCTTCATGGCCATCGTGCGGGACATCGAACGCGCAATCCCGGCGACTTGACCCCTCGCCTCGCCGCCTGTCGCCTGAGCGCCACACTTCTTCGAGAGATTGACGTGACCGACAAGCGAACCAAGGAAGAAGCCTATGCGCCAGATGCTGATCGCCGCCGCCTGCCTAGCGGCCGCTCTCCCTATCGCCTGGATCGCCGCGAACACGGTCAGTTCGCCAGCCAGAGGCAAGGAGCCCAGGTTTCCTCAATTGACTTTGGAGGAGCTCAACGCCCAGCAGCGCCCAATCGGCGAAAAGATCGTGAAGATCTCAAGCGTAGGGCTTGGCGGCCCGTACAATGCTATGTTGCGCAGCCCGGTCTATGCGCAGCGCATGTACGACCTCTTGGACTACCTGCGTTGGCATACGTCGGTGCCAACCAAGCTCAATGAGATGGCCATCCTCGTCGTCTCCCGCCAATGGCGCTCGCAAGTGGAATGGTACGCCCATGCCCCGTTGGCGAAGAAGGCGGGCCTCGCCGATTCGATCATCGCCGACTTGAAAGCCAACAGACGGCCCGCTGGCATGAGCCCGGAGGAAGAGGTGGTCTATGACTTCGTCACCGATCTCACGACCAAACATGCCGTGTCAGACGAATTGTTCGACCGTGCGAAGAAGCTTCTCGGCGAACAGCAGGTCGTCGATCTGACTGGGGTTGCCGGAACCTATGTCGGCGTCGCCATGCTGCTCGCGATGGCCGAACAGGGCGTGCCCGCCGACAAAGAGCCGCCGTTCAAGGATCGCGAGCCTTGAGCGACGCCAGATAGCTCGCTCTCGTTGGGTCGAAACTCAGGCGACGGCGCTACCTCCCGGCAGGCCGTTGACGCCGAGTCCTTCGGCGGTCAGTCCTCGAAAAAGCGCTCGAGATCTGGACGGCGCTCGATGATTGCTCGCGCCCGCTCTTGCAGCTTGCCGTTGACCCGCTCAAGGAATGGCGTCCCAACCTGCACATGCGTGCTCTGTTCCAGGGCAATTTCGTCCGAAAGATCGCGCAGCTCCGGATGCCTGTCCGAGATCTCCCTGATTTTGTCCCTCAGACGCGCGTTCTTCTGCCGCAAGTCGTCGTCCGTCATGGCCGCTTCCTCGTCGCCTTGGCTCCCTCGCCGGAAAAACCCCGCGCTGGAGGTTCAAGCGCGGGGCTAACGAGCGCCTTCTTGGGCAGGGGGCTCGGGAGGGCGCCCGTCTGAACTACAACCGGACGCTGGTCACCTTGTTCCTTGCCGCGCCCGCGCACATTGGCCGGGCAGCGGCCACGGTGGTAGGCCTGGCGAGCCAAAGGCGACGCCGCGCGCGAGACTTAACCCGAAGCTCTAAGGACCTACGATGAGCACGAAAGAGCCGCTCAACATCGGTCTGGTCGGCTGCGGCTTCATGGGGCGCACGCACTCGAACGCCTTCGCCAAGGCGGGTCAGTTTTTCGACCTGCAGGCGCAGCCCTTTCTCAAAGCGGTTTGCGCCCGCAATCCGACGAGCGCCAAGGCGTTTGCCGCCAATTGGGGCTATGAAAGCTTCGAGACTGACTGGCTCGATTTGGTCGGTCGACAGGACATCGACCTCATCGACATCGCGAGCCCCAACGACACGCATGCGGAGATCGCGATCGCCGCCGCGGAAGCGGGCAAGATGGTGATGTGCGAAAAGCCGCTCGGCCGCAACGTCGCGGAGAGCCAAAGGATGGTCGCGGCGGTCGAGGCGTCGGGCCGTCCGAATATGGTCTGGTACAATTATCGCCGCGTCCCCGCCGTCACGCTCGCCAAGCAGCTGATCGATGAAGGAAGGCTAGGCCGCGTCTTCCACTATCGCGCCAAGTTTCTGCAGGACTGGACCATCTCCGCCGACCTGCCGCAAGGCGGCGCGGCCTTGTGGCGGCTTGACGCGAGCGTCGCGGGCAGCGGCGTCACCGGAGACCTGCTCGCCCATTGCATCGATACGGCAATGTGGCTCAACGGGCAGATCGATAGCGTGACCGCGATGACCGAGACATTCGTCAAGGAGCGGACGCACAGCCTCACCGGCAAGAAGCAGGAGGTGACGATCGACGACGCCGCGGCGTTCCTCGCTCGGTTCGCCAACGGCTCCCTCGCGACGTTCGAAGCCACCCGCTACGCGCGCGGCCATGAAGCGCAGTACACGTTCGAGATCAATGGCGAGAACGCTTCGATCGCATGGGATCTGCACGATCTGCACCGCCTGCACTACTACGACCACAGCGACGAGGGGCGCCTGCGCGGCTGGCGCTCGCTGCATGTCACGGACAGCGACCACCCCTATATGAAACAGTGGTGGGTGCCGGGTCTCATGATCGGCTATGAGCACAGTTTCATCCACCAGGTCGCCGACTTTATTGAGGGCCTCGCGCGCGGGGAGCCGGCCAGTCCGACGTTCCGCGAAGCGATGGCGACCGACTTCGTCACGGACGCGGTGCTTCGATCGGCGAAGTCCGGACGGTGGGAAGAGGTTCAGTCGTAACGCCGAGTCGGTCGGCGGAGCGTGCGTTGGCGCACAGAGCTGGTTGGTCTCAGGTCGATGCGTCATTGCGAGGAGTGAAGCGACGAAGCAATCCAGGGATCGTAGGGCGTCGCACGTCACCCCTGGATCGCCGCGTCGGCCTTCGGCCTCCTCGCGACGACGACTCCCGCAAAGAGGCGCCGCAAAAAAGCGGCCGGCGCGCGGCCGGCCTCTTTTCTGTCAGCTCACTTCCCGCCGCCGATGCAGGTGTCGACGTTCTTCGGTGTGCAGACGTCAAGTCCGGTATAGGTCGGATCGGGGGGCGCCGCCTTGCCGTCCTTGATGGCCTTCAGCGCGTACATGACCTTGTAGCCCATATCGAACGGCCGCTGCCCGACATTGCCGGTCGCAAGCCCCGCCCTCAAATCGTCGAGCTGCATCGGTAGCGTGTCAGCGACAGCGACGGCGATGTCGCCCTTCGCGATCCTGTCCTTGAATTGGCCCATCGAGTTCTTGTAGGCGTCGACCAGAAACTCGCCGAAGCCTCCGGTCGCGACGAAGGCGTCGAGCTTCGGATCCTTGTTGAGGAGATCCTGCTCCATCTGCATCGCGAGCGGGAAGTCGTCGTTGGTGTATTGCGGACAGCCGGCGACTTCGGTCCAGCCATTCTGACCGGTCAGCCGGACGCCCGGCGCCTCCGCGCTCTTCTTGCCGGCCAGCGTGTCGCGGACGCCCTGCATACGTTCGTTGTGGTTCGCCGCCGCGGCGCCGCCCGACTGGATGCAGATCGTTCCCCCCTTCGGTTTCACCTGCATCACGAGCTTCGCGAGATTGACGCCGATGTCATAATTGTGCGTGCCGATGTAAGTCAGGCGCAAGCCCTTGTCCTTGTCGAGAAGGTCCGAGTCCCAGGTGATGATCGGAATGTTGGCGGCCTTGGCGCCTTGCAGCGCCGCGGCGATCGCGGCGGCGTTGGCCGGCGACACCGCGATCCCGTCGACTTTCTTGGTGATGAGATCGCCCACGATCTGCGCCTGCTCATCGCCGCCGCCGTGCTCGTTCGGACCGATGTAGAGGCACTTGATCGCCCCTTTCAGCTCCGCTTCCGCCTTTTTGCAGCCCGCCAGGGCCTGGTCGTAAAACGGATTGTTGGTGCTCTTCGGCACGAGCGCGAAAGTATAGGGGTCGGCCGCGCGGGCGCCGGCGGAAGCCGCAAGCAGCGCGCCAGCAGCGGCGGCGCAACACAAAGACACTCTCAACATCGCCATTCCTCCCGTGAGTTGGGCGCCGGCGCCCTCATGCAACGCGAATAAGCCTCGCGCCCGCCCGCTCTCGCGCGGACGCTCCGTCGCTGTCTCACTAACATGTTAGCATCGAACAGAACGGAGCCGCGCGCAAGGGTCCGATCGCGTCTGCCGGGAGTTCGAGCCCCCTTACGCCAGTCCCAGCTTCTGCGCGAGCCCGATGCGCTGGAGCTTGCCGGTCGCGCCCTTGGGGATTTCCGCGAGGAAAAGGATTTTCCGCGGCGTCTTGAACGCCGCAAGACGTTCGGAGAGGAATGCGCCAAGCTCCTGCTCGGTGGCCGTCAGGCCCTCGCGCAACACCACCGCCGCGCCGACGTCCTCGCCGAGCATCGGGTGCGGAACGGCGAACGCCACCGCCTGCAGGACGGCGGGATGATCCATCAGCGCTTCGTCGACCTCGCGCGGCGAGATTTTCTCGCCGCCGCGGTTGATGATCTCCTTCAGCCGCCCGGTGAGCGTGAGATAGCCGTCGACGTCGATGACGCCCTGGTCGCCGGTGCGGAACCAGCCTTCGACGAAAGCCTCGCCGTTCGCCTTCGGATTGCTCTCGTAGCCGGCGGTGACGTTCTTGCCGCGAATGACGACCTCGCCTATTTCGCCGCGATCGATGAGCCGCCCCTTCTCGTCCATGATCGCGACCTCGGGACCGGCGGCGAGCCCGACCGATCCGGGTTTGCGGATTCCGTTGAGCGGATTGGACGCCATCTGGTGCGTCGCTTCCGTCATCCCGTAAGCTTCGATAACGGGGCATTCGAAGGCCGCCTCGAGTTCGCCGATGACGGTGGGCGGCAGCGACGCCGACGAGGAGCGCACGAAGCGCAAGGAATTGCGGGCGATGACATCCTTGTGCCGCCCGGCGCGAGTAAGAACCGTCTGATGCATGGTCGGCACCGCGGTGTACCAGGTGGGCTTGGCCTCCTCCATCTCAGCGAAGAATTTCAGCGCGTTGAACCCGGGCGTGCAAAAGACCGAGCCGCCGCGCGAGAGCGGCGCGGAGAGACCGGCGATCAACCCGTGAATGTGGAACAAAGGCATCACGTTGAGCGCACGGTCGTTGGCCGAAAGCTCGAGCGAAGCCGCGATATTGCGGGCCGAGGTCCAGATGTTGGCATGGCTTAGCGGCACGATTTTCGGCCGCGAGGTGGTGCCTGAAGTATGCAGGATGAGCGCGATGTCCTCCCGTTCGGCGGGACCAGGCCTGGCTGCGGCGCCCGCCGCCGCGCCCGACAGCCGGAACGCGCCGGCGCCCGCTTGCGGCTCGGGAGCGAGCATAATGATCGCGACGCCGAGCTTCTCCGCGGCGCGAAGCGCGGGTGTTTCGCTCCCCGCTTCGACGATGAGCGCCTTTGCCTTGAGATCCTCGAGGTAGAACTCGAACTCGTCCTGCTTATAGGCGGGATTGAGCGGCGCAGAGGCCGCTGCGGAGGCTACGGAGAGAAACGCCGTCGCCATTTCGGGTCCGTTCGGCAAGACGATTCCAACCCGATCGCCGCGGCCGATTCCGAGCTCGTTCAGCGAACGAACCGAGCAATCGATGAGCGCGCGCAACGCCGCGTAGGTCAGCGGCGGCGCCCCGTGCGCGGCGATGGCGACCGCGTCGTCATGGCCGCCTGCGATGAGCCCTCTCAAGGTGCGATCCGCGCTCATGTCCTTCTCAACTCCGAATGCGCTACTGGCGGCGAAAACGACAGTCCGCTCCCGCTGCGAGCGACCGTTTCGCCCAAAAGTTTCGTCACCGCATAGACCGCGTCAAGATGCGGGGTCGGGATATTGACCAGCCGACCGAGTTCGATGACCGAGCCCAAAAGCGCGTCGATCTCGGTCGCGCGGCCGTGCTCGATATCCTGCAGCATCGAGGTCTTGTGCGCCCCGATGCTCTCGGCGCCGGCGATGCGCTTTTCGATGCTGAGCCGAAAACGAACGCCCAACGCTTCGCCGACGGCTTGCGCTTCGCCCATCATCGCCACGGCGAGCGCGCGGGTAGGCGCGAAGCGGCAAAGGTCTTCGAGCGTTGCATGAGTCAGTGCGCTCACTGGATTGAACGTCAGATTGCCCCAGAGCTTCGTCCAGATTTCGGCGCGCACGTCGCTCAGCGGCGGCGACTTGAAGCCCGCTTTCGTGAAAAGCTCGGAGAGCGCCGCGATCCGCTCGGTCTTCCGGCCGTCGATTTCGGCGACCGGGAGGCGGTGTCCCTCGATATGCCGAATGACGCCCGGGCTTTCGATCTCCGCCGCCTGGTAGCTGATGGCGGCGACGACCGCGTCAATCGGCAGATGGCGAGCGATCACGCCGCCCGGATCGACGCTCTCCAGCGTAACGCCTTCGTGAGGGCCGCCATGCTTGAAGAAATACCACCAGGGCATGCCGTTTTGCGTCGTCATGAGCGTGGTCGAAGGCGTCACGATCGAGGCGATTTCGGCCGCGATTGGCGCGAGCTGGTGGGCCTTGACCCCGAGCACGATGAGGTCGGCGCCGCCGGCGTCGCCAATGCGATCCGTCGCCTCGACGCGCGCAACGATCTCTTCGCCATTCTCGATGAGCTTGAGCCCACGTTCGCGGATCGCCTTCAGATGCTCCCCGCGCGCAACGACCTTCACGCTCTCGCTCGCCGCGGCGAGCTTGGCCGCGATATGGCCGCCGATCGAGCCGGCTCCGATGACGGTGACATTCATCGCGCGATCCGAACCCAACCTTTGGGCGACAAAGTTGATCCGACCGTCATTTTTCCATCACAATGGAGCCCGCCGCCAATTCGGCGTCGGCGTGAGGAGGCTCGAACGCTTGGACTACCGCAAGCCGTTCCGGGTGAAACCGGGCGAGAAGCTCAAGCTGAACAAGCTTGATCCGGCCTATAAGGCCAAGCACGCATCCGAGGATGCGGCCAAGGAAGACACTGAACGCTATCTCAAGGGGCTCGCCCGGCAGCAGACCCTGCTCTACGCGGAGCACAAACATTCGGTCCTCATCGTGTTGCAGGCGATGGACGCCGGCGGCAAGGACGGCACGATCAAGCACGTGTTCAGCGGCGTCAACCCGCAGGGCGTCCGCGTCGCCCGATACAATCAGCCGACCGCCGTCGAATCGGCGCACGATTTCCTGTGGCGGGTCCATCCCCACGCGCCGGCACATGGGGAGATTGCGATCTTCAACCGCTCGCACTATGAGGACGTGCTGGTCGACCCGCGTCCACAAGCTCGTCAGCAAGGCGACCTGGACGGAGCGCTACCGGAATATTCGCGATTTCGAGGCCCTGCTCGCCGAATCCGGAACCACGATCCTGAAATTCTTCCTCCATATCAGCAAGGAAGAGCAACTCGCGCGTTTCGCCCAACGCCTGGATGACCCAGAGCGCAACTGGAAGATCAGCGAATCCGACTATTCAGAGCGTGAATTGTGGGATGACTACGTCGACGCCTATGAGGACGCGATCCGCGCGACCAGCACTGATCAGGCACCCTGGTACATAATCCCTTCAAACCACAAGTGGTTTCGTAATCTTGCGGTGTCGCAGATCATTGCGGATTCCATGGCTGATCTTAACCTCGCCTTTCCGCCGCCATCGGTCAACCTTGCCGACATAAGGCGCAAGTACCATGCCGCGGTCGAGGAAGGTCGGGGCGGCCGAAAACGAAACGGTCGCAACAAGGCTTGAGCCGGCTATGAGCATCCGGGACAAATGATGGCGATTTTGGATCTATTTCTAGACCGCCCGATGAAAACAGGTAATATGCGCCGGCTCCCCGGAAGAGGGAGCCGTCTTTTAAGGCGCGCATGGGGCCCCGGGGATCGGGCGCCGTCGTGCGCATGGGATCAAAGAGCGCGCCATGGGGAAGCGGACGTTCAGGATTGTTCTGATCAAGCCGTCGCACTACGACGACGACGGCTACGTGATCCAATGGCGCCTCTCCACCATTCCTTCGAACAGCCTTGCCAGCGTCTACGGTCTCCTGGCCGCCTGCGCTGAGGAGAAGGCGCTCGGCCCTGACGTCGACATCGAGATCGAAGCCTGCGACGAGTGCAACACGGTCATCAAGGCCAAGGCGGTGGCCCAACGGATAAAGGCGGCGGGCGGCGGATTTGTCGGGCTGGTCGGCGTTCAGTCGAACCAGTTCCCCCGCGCGGTTGATCTTGCGCGCGAGTTCCGGGCGGAAGGCTTAACCGTCGTGATCGGCGGATTTCATGTCTCGGGCTGCATATCGATGCTTCCGGAACTCCCGGCGGACTTGAAAGAGGCGCAGGCGCTGGGCGTCATCCTCTACGCCGGTGAGGGCGAGGGTCGGATGGCCGATTTCATCCGCGACATCGACGCCGGCCGGGCGAAGCCGATCTACAATTACCTGAACGATATGCCCGGCATGGAGGCGGCCGCGATCCCAGTCTTGCCCAAAGAAGTGGTCGGGCGGATCGTCGGCCATCACGCTTGCTTCGACGCCGGTCGCGGCTGCCCTTTCCAGTGCAGCTTCTGCACCATCATCAATGTGCAGGGCCGCAAGTCGCGCTATCGGAGCGCCGATGATGTCGAAGCGATCGTGCGCGCCAATTACGCCCAGGGCATCAACCACTACTTCGTCACCGACGACAATTTCGCCCGGAACCGCAACTGGGAGGCGATCCTAGACCGGCTGATCGATCTGAGAACCAACAAGGGCATTCCGATCAAGCTGATCCTTCAGGTCGACACGCTCTGCCACAAGATCCCGGGCTTTATCGAGAAGGCGGCGCGGGCCGGCTGCAACCAGGTTTTCATCGGGCTTGAGAGCATCAATCCCCAATCCCTCCAGGGCGCAAAAAAGCGGCAGAACAAGATCTGGGAATATCGGGTCATGCTGCAGGCCTGGCGAAAGCACAAGGTGATGACCTGGGCGGGCTTCATCATTGGTTTTCCGACCGACACGCCCGAATCGGTCGCTCGCGACATCGACATCATCAAGAAGGAGCTGCCGCTCGATATCCTCGAATTCTTTTGCCTGACCCCGCTTCCCGGTTCCGAGGATCACAAGACCCTTTACCTCAAAGGGGTTCCGATGGACCCGGACATGAACAAATACGACGTCGAGCATGTCTGCACCGGCCATCCTCTGATGTCGGGCGAAGAGTGGAACAAAACCTATCGCGACGCCTGGAAGCGCTATTACACCGACGAGCATGTCGAGACGGTCCTCAAGCGCGCCGCCGCCACCGGGCTCAGAATGAACAAGATTGCCGACGTGATGACGGCCTTCTCCTCCGCCGCGCGGATTGAGGGCGTGCACCCGCTGCAATGCGGCATCGTCCGCCGAAAGGTGAGGACGACCCGCCGGCACGGGATGCAAATCGTCAATCCGCTGATTTTCTATCCCGTCCGGGCGGTCGAGTTCGTGTCCGTGGTCGCGCAATGGCTGACCGTCGGGTGGCGGTATCACCGGATCAAAAAGCGGGTCGTCGAGGATCCCGCCAGCAAGACCTATGTCGACGACGCGACGCGCCCGGTCTCGATCGAGGAGGCGGAGAACGATGAATTGGTCATGTTCTTCGCGGATAAGATCCCGGACACCTACGGCGCGCCGAAGAGGCAAGCCGCCATCGCTTCGTGAGGCTTTGCGCGCGATCACGCGCGAGGCGCGATTCCCCAGCTGAGAAACCGAGTGTTAGTTTTTGCTCACCCGAAGACGGGGGATTCCGTAGCCGCAGCCATCGATGGCCGTCTTCGTGAGGTGAACGTCTTACTAATGATTTGTAAGCCATGCTCTCCGGCGGAGGCGGCTGTTTCCGGCTGGTTCTCTACCCTCAAGGATCTGCCGATTTCCTTAATTTCGCCGCCGATGATATGAGGGCGGGGCCTGCCGCGGACTTCGCCGGCAGCGATTTATCAATGCGGGTCGGCGACTGGCTGGGGCGAGGGACTGAAGCAATTGTCGGTTTGGCGTCAAGCCCGTGAGCGACTGCTCTCTCTCCTCAGCTCGCCCTCGAACGCGACCCTGCGCCGGCTGCTGACCGATCAGGGCGCCAAGCACTGGAAAGGCTATCTTTTCGGCTTCGCAATGATGGGCCTGATCGCGCTCACCACCTCGCTGTCAGCGTGGATCATCGGCAAAATCATCAACGAGGTCTTCGTCGGGCGGCGCCTCGCGGCCGTGTGGGAGATCACAGTCGCGATCGTGGTCATTTACACGGTCAAGGGCCTTGCGACCTATGGACAGCAAGTCGCCCTCTCCCGGGTCGGCAACAGCATTGTCGCCGATGTCCAGCGGCGCATCTTCAATCAGATGCTGAAGATGGAGGTCGCTTACTATAGTCGCAGCCATTCGTCCGAGTTCATCGCCCGCCAGGCGTTCATCGCCCAGTCGGCGACCGCTGTGCTTAATCTCCTCATCACCACGCTCTCACGCGACGCATTGACGATCGTCGGGCTCGTCATCGTCATGGTTTCGCAGGACCCGCTGCTGTCGTTCTTTGCGCTCATGTTCGTGCCGTTCGCCGTGTTCGGCGTGCGCAAGATCGGCGTTCGCGTGCGCAAGATCATGGCGAGCGAGTTCCGGGGCGCGATGTACATGATGGAGTCGCTGCAGGAGACGGCGCAGGGCATCCGCATCGTCAAGGCGTTCACGCTCGAGAATTTCATGCGGGGGAGGCAGGAAGAGGCGATCGTCAGCTTCCAGACAGCGGCCAACAAGCTCGCGCGCGTCAGCTCGCGCACGAGCCCGATCATGGAAACCCTGGGCGGCTTCGCCATCGCTGCCGTGGTGCTCTATTCGGGATACAGCGTGATTGTCCGCGGCAACCCGCCCGGGAGCCTCTTCTCCTTCATCACCTCTGTGATCATGCTCTATGAGCCGATGAAGCGCGTGGCCCGGCTGCATGTCGACCTGTCGTCCAACCTGTTCGGCGTCAACATGCTCTATGATTTCCTCGACGAGCGCGACTACGAGGACGACCTGCCGGAAGCGCCCGCGCTTCAGGTGACGGACGGCAGGATCGAGTTTCGCGATGTAACGTTCGGTTATCGGCCCGGCGAGACCGTTCTGCATGGCATCAGCTTCGTGGCCGAAGCCGGCAAGACGACGGCGCTGGTCGGTCGCTCCGGCGGAGGCAAGTCCACCGTGATGAGCCTCACCCTGCGCCTCTACAAGGTCGGGGCGGGGCAAATCCTGTGCGATGGGCAGGACATCGCGACGGTCGGCCTGAGGTCGCTGCGCCAGCAGATCGGCTATGTCGCGCAGGAGAATTTCCTGTTCAAGGGTTCGGTGCGCGACAATATCGCGATGGGCCGGCCCGGCGCGAGCGAAGACGAGATCGTCGCCGCCGCGAAGGCGGCCTATGCGCACGATTTCATCATGAGCTTCGAGCGCGGCTATGACTCGCCCTGCGGCGAGCACGGCATGCAGCTCTCCGGCGGACAGCGCCAGCGCATCGCCATCGCGCGCGCCTTCCTCAAGGACGCGCCGATCATCCTTCTGGACGAAGCCACTTCAGCGCTCGATTCCGAATCGGAGGCGGCGATCCAGAAGGCGCTGCGCACCTTATGCGAAGGGCGCACGACAATCGTCATCGCCCACCGGCTGTCGACAGTGGTGCAAGCCGACGAAATCTGCGTCCTCGACCGCGGCCGCATCGTCGAGCGCGGGCGGCATGGCGAGCTCCTGGCGCGAGGCCACACCTACAGCCACATCGCGCAGACGCAGTTTCCCCGCGACGCGGCCTGACCCTTTCGCCGCCGTTACCCGAGAACAAGGACGCGGAACTTTTTGTTGCCCAATCGCCTTCCCGCTGCACCTCGAGCGGGAGAGCGATCGATGAGCAAGCGTGTGGGCTTTGCGGTTCTGGCCGCGTCATTCGCTTGCGGCGCCGCGCACGCGGCGACCTACCCGGCGATCTGCTCGTTTGGCAATTCCGACCGCGGCCGCGAATGCGCTCACCGCCGACCTGGCGTTCGACGTGCTGACGGGGACGCCGAGCGATCCGGTTGATCCGCCAGCGGCGCCCCGAGCCTGCGACCTGGATGATGATTCTCGTCGGCTTCGCTGGGCTTGGCCTCGCGAGCTTGCCAGCCCGTCGCACCCGAATGGCGTAAACCGTCTCGCCGAGTTGGCGGGGCGCCGCAGCCTTCTCAGCAACGTTCCGGGCGATCGGCGCGAGCTTCAACGGCCGAGCGCCGAGATCAAACTGTCGACCCCCACGGGCGAGATGCGGAACAGGCCCGAATAAGGTTGGCTGAATTCAAGAATCAGAAAAACCGCACTCGCGACCGCGGCCGAGCCCAGCGCCGCGATGGCGACGCTGAGCGCATTGAACGTGCCCAGCAATCCCAAGCTCATGAACAAGAGGGCCGACCATCCGATGACGACGTAAAGGAGAAGTTTTGGCACAGGATTGGCCAATTGCCGGGTCATCAGCAAAGTCTTCTCCACCACTTGCATGAAATTGGGCATGGCGGTCATGATGAGCTGCTTCTGTTGCTCGGTCACAGGGTCAAGGCTGGCGAAAAAGCTCATTATATCATGCAGATCCGCCCGCAGTTGGGCATAAGGCGACACGCCGTTGGCGAGACCGCCCCAGAAACGGTCGCGCGCGCGCACGACCGCCGCTCGCAATAAATCGCGTCCGTGAGCAGCTTCCGGCCCATATTGCTCAAGGGTGAAGTCGAGCCTCAGGATCAGCGGCCCGAGCGACTGCAACTCCGTGTTCTGGTTGGTGTAGACGCCATAGCTCGTCCATACGAGCAGGCCGAGAACCAAAGCCAAGAGCAGAGTGACGAGCCCGATGATCGAGCCGATCATGCCTTTGGCGTCGACGACATCTTGAACCGGCAACAGCCATTGGAGGACGAAGCCGAGAAGTCCGCTCACAAAGGTCAGCACGGCTACAATCAGAGTTCTTGGAAAGGAGCTCACGCGTCGCCTCTGGACGCGCAGACCAAAATACCACCGCGACGCTGCAACGCTCCTGAACCTCCCCTCGCCATTAGGCCCAACACAATTGAGGCTCTGCGGGGCCTATTACCATTCTAGAAATGATAAATCAACCGAAAGGCGCCGTCCTTTCCAAGGGGCGCGCGCCGGGCGAATGACGCCCCAAGGAAACCGTTCCATGTTGGCGAATGGGTAAGGACCTGCCATCCGGCGCAGACAGCGAGGTGGACTGCTGCCTGATCAACCGCCATCCAACGCGGCTCGGGGAGCCAACGTAAGCCAACGCTTTGAGAACGTCTCGCTCTTCGACCCGATCTTTCTCTACTGTTATTCCGCTCCCGCAATGGGGCGGCCGTCGCATGTTCGGCCAATCTTACTTTTCACCTGATCGGCCAGTTGACGCGTAGAGCGCGACCCACCCCCTGTCGGAGCCGCCCCCCAATCCACTTCGTCCAGCACCTGAACCACGCTGCTCACACCGGCGCCAGAAGGAATTCGGCATGCCACACTGTCCAATGCCACTAGTTGATTATAGGCCAAGACTCCAGTATTTCTTACAAACTCCGGCTTGGTTTGCACCGACGGTACGTCATCACTCTTACTAAGTACGTCCAGATAGGTGCTCCACAGTTTATCTGCACTATCTCTGTTGACTTTATCAGTATCATTTGACCAAGCTTTACTTATATCGTTGTTGTATGAGGCAACGACATTCTGCTCTGTCCCTCCGTCCTTCGGAGTTGTCTGTAAGGGAGGTTGAGGATTTAGTTTACCTTTATCCCCGTATGTTTGCCCGCCATCATTGATCCATTCAACACCTGCGGTGTCTGCCAATAATTTGCTCAAGAACGCCGTAGCCTCGGTGCGCATCGTTATATCTTGGTGTCCAGTCAAATAGATAACATGTTCAATTTTATCTTTTCCGAGTGTCCTAATAAGCCTAGAGCCAGCGCTTGGATCGCGCTTTACGGCCCTGTTCCAAGCAATAAGGCGCCCAAGATCGTCTCGATATGAGCCAGATACAGTATTCCAGTTAGACTCAGTAAAAGCTAAATCGGCCCAGCTCGTCCTCTGAGATAATTGTATTCTCGATCCTATTCTTATGTTAGCATCGTCCGAATTCAGTCCTTCTAAGATAGCTTTTATGTCTGCAATGTTTCCGTCATTGTCTTTATCAGACGGCTGAGGAGTTGTTACTTGGGCAATCGCCGAACCGACACCGACATATTCCAGTAATAAGCCTATAATCGACCGAGAGTTCTCTGGCGTGGATGATTGATATATGGAGTGTATTCCGCTTTGTTGGGCATCGCAATCATCATTGTCAAATCTGCCATAAGAAGTGTTCTTTGTATCGAAAATCAGCCACGGTCCATCTTCGTTCTGGGCGCGCAAGGCCAGCGCAAGTGGTACCGCCTCGCCGAAATGATTCGCAAAAACTTCTGGTTTGACGCAGTTGATAGTGAATTCGTTCCCCTTCGCAGTGGTAACATTTACAGAAACTTCATTGGTGTGATCTAGGTCATCAGGAAATATTGCAAACTCGAAGTCTCCTTTAAATTTACGTCTACTTACAAACATTGGCCCGAATCCCCACATCGTAACTTGCGAGAAGGGGTTAGTACCACGAAATTCACCTCTTAAAGTGGGCATCACCTTCGGCAATGTTTCGTATTGCAATAAGTACAAGATTATTGCACCAGCAATACCACCAGCAACGGTGAAACTCTTCCAGGTTCCGGTAGCTAAACTTCCAAAAGCTGCAAGCACAACGGCTAGGCCTACACAAAGGATGAGTGCACCGAAATGAATCTGAATAGTTTCAATATAAGATGCTTGGTTGAGGCAATAATACGCCCCACAAACGATTAGTGCACCACCAACAAAAATAGCTAGAATGTTAACTGACTTCGGAATACCTTTATCTGGGCTCAGCGCGTTCGTCAAATTATGCCCGGTGGCCTGAGAATGGGCCTCCTTCTCCCCATTCTTCGAGCTGCCTATAAGTGACCGGCAGTTTGCCATTCTCCGCGCCGCCATGTTCCAAATGCTCAAGCTCGATCCGGTCAAGCGTCCTGCGAGCAGCAAGGCTTAGCACCCGCATTGCAGGGCTTTCCAGCATCGACCGCGGATGAGCGATGAACTGACCGCTGATAGTATTTCCACGCTTAGCCATGAGCGCGCTTGGCCTTCGCGAAGGCGATCTGGCGCGAGCGGAGCCAGTTCTTCGTTTTTAAGCTCGGCTCTCGCGGATCGGCGGTCCTGACTCGCCAATCATTCGGCCAGACGCCAAACCGCTCACGAAATTTGTGGGCGGCCCAGCCGTGGGCATATCCGCGAACGGAAGCGATCCATCGCAGTTCGCCGTGGAAGAGCGCCATATCGGCAACGGTCGGCGCAGCGCGCGACGTTTTGTTTGAGCCCAGCTCGACGAGTTCGCCGTCGACATGCTCGACGTCTGTTCTCGCCTCGCGCACCTTGCCGCACTCGGGGCAGACCTTGGTCGACCGAGGCAGCACCGCCTGGCAGTCCTCGCACAGCCTGGGCAACGGCTTGGATGGCTCCTCGCCGGCGGCGCCGGATTTGCGCGATTCCCCGTCGTCAAGGCGGTCGTGGTGAATGTCCGTCACAAGGCCGAGACGAAGGTGATTTCCCGCGTGGTCGAGGACGAGCAGCTTGTCCTTGCCCGGGGCCGTTCGTAGCCCACGGCCGAGCGTCTGGACGAACAGGATTTCCGACTTCGTTGGCCGCGCATCGATGATGCACGCGACCATTGGGAGGTCGATGCCGACGGCGAGGGTCGCCACATTGCAAATCACGCGGACCTCGCCGCTTCGGAAGCGGCGAAAGATGCGCTCGCGTTCGGCTCGATCCGTGAAGCAATCAATGTACTCAGCCGCGACGCCCGCCTCGCGGAAACGCTGTTGCAGGTGTTCGGCGTGAGACCGATTGACCCCGTAACAGAGCGTCGGCCGGTTCTCGCCGCGCTTGAGCCACGTGTCGATGACGTCGCCAACGAGTTGGGCCGTGTTGACCCGATCGGAGAGCTCGCCCTGGTGGAAATCGCAGCCCATCGTATGGACGCCTGCGAGGTCCGGCTCGCTGGGCGCGAAGGTGACGAATGGCGAAAGGAAACCGTCCCGGATCAGATCCGCCGTAGTCGCGGCGGCGATCAGATCATCATAGAATTTGCCGAGGCCGCGAGACCACGGCGTGGCCGACAGCCCAACGAATGGGACGTCAGGCCAATCCGCCATCCATCGGAAGGTTTCCTTGTGGAGCTGATGCGCCTCGTCGACGATGACGAGATCGACGTCCGGGCGCTTGCGGCGAGCGACAGTCTGGACGCTGCAGACCTGGACTGGTTGTTCGCGATCCGTGCGCTCGTGGATGCCCTGCATAACGCCGACGCAGTGGATTCCCTCGGCCTCGAAGGCGGCAACGGTTTGGTCGATCAGGCTCAGCGCCGGAACCAGAAAGGCGACGCGCTTGCCCTTTGCGAGCGCGCGTCGAATGATGTTCGCCGCGATTACCGTCTTGCCGGCGCCGGTCGGGAGCGCAAGCATCGGCCGATTGTGACCAGTCGTGAGGGACTGCCGCAGCGCCTCCAGCGCGCGCTCCTGATGGGGCCGCAGCGGTCGCATGGCGCCGGGCGAGACAAAGAGCGGCCCCGTCATGAGCCGCCCCTCGTCCGCTCGGTCGACAGCAATTTGTGCAATTCGATCGCATGACGAAAGAGGTCGCGTAATTGCCCGCGCAGCCGAAGGCGCAGCTCGTCACGGTCGCCGCGGTGGGCAGCCTCCATCGCGCTGATCGAATAGGATTTGATCAGGTCGAGATCGCGATAGATCTCGACGAGGATGAACTCATCGGCCTCGGCAATCGCCTCTGCCGACGCGTGGACCCCTTGAACCTTGGAGCCGGATGCTCTAACTCCGGGATCGCTAGCTGCTGAGCAAAGCAATCCCGGAGCCCGGTGGCGCCTGCCAGCGCCGCCGGGCTTTCCCGTTGTAGCTCCATCCGATCACGCGACCTCGCGCGTTTCAGAGGTCGAGCGTTGGGTCTTGGTGGCGGTCCATGCCACGACGTCCGGCCAGTTGTAGCGGACCGTCTTGGACAACTTTACATATGGCGGGCCGGCGCCAGTGAGCCGCGCCTTATTGAGAAAGGATGCTGAGACGTCTAGGCGCTTCGCAGCCTCGGCGACGTCAATAAATTCGGAATCGTTGGCCATTGCCGTCCGCTCAGAAGAACACCCCGGTTTGTCGGGGAACGGCTCGGCAATATTGTCATAAATCGCGGGCTGTCATCTCATGTGCGAGATTGGCCAGTCTCGCACAGATCGCCGATATATCCACGCAGCGTGCTCTTTTCGATTCCCGTGACGCCGCCCGGCTCGCCCTTTCTACCGCGCCTCAACATCTCCTCTGCCGCCTTGGATGGAGTGGAGAAAAAAACGGGCGCAACTCGACGTAACTCGTTCGCAGCATGATGGGCGGTTGCCCTGTCGCGAGCGTTCTTCTTGGACTTTGCGATAGGCCCTTCCCTCTGCCCTTTCATCATCTCCGCGCCGTGTGCGAAGATGTCATTTGGGCCGAGGACATTGAGGAACTCATACATTGAAACAGCAAAAGTATACGCGAGAGTAAGATCTATTCCGTCTTCCTTTTTAAGCATTCTATCAATAATTACGCATAGTCGTCCTGCGATCGACTTTGCCGAGAGAGTTTCAATAATGTGTTCCCGCATTGTTGGCATCGGATTGTGCGGAGATTGTTCCGCAGTCAAATACCGCCTGCGCACGTTCTCGCAATCTAGTAAGTGTACGTCGAGAAGAGGTACTGCGGTCTATCTTTCCGCCACCATCAATTGGCTCTTCGATAGCAGCTGCCAGTCTGCCACGTTGAAAAATATGTTGTTGTATTGTCCTCCCATCGCGTTCAATTTCACGGACCTCTTCTTGGACAGGAATTTGCTTTTTACCCATGACCACTTCCGGTTATTTGGCCAACTTAGCCCAGCCAAGCCGCGTGCGTTTGTCTCGGCTCTTCATCCGCGCGCCTTCGGAAGCAGCGCGAACGATCCTTGCATTGTCCTTCCCGTCCCCTCCCATAGCGGCCGCGATCGTCGATCCGATCGTGTCAGATGCCTTGCGAAGAGGATCGTCCGCGAGATGCGCGTACCGGGCCGTAGTTTGCGCCTGAGTGTGGCCGAGCAGTTTTCCGATGATTGGTAGCCCCAAGGACGCCCCGGCGCCGATGCTGGCGAAGGTGTGCCGTAAATCGTGGAGTCGCACGTCAGGGAGGCCAGCAATCGCCCGCACATCTTCCCAGATCGCGTTCAGTCCCTGATATGGCTTGCCCTTCCTGCCGCCCGCGATGACGAACTCATGGGTGTCCAGACGCGGTAACTTGTTCAGAATGTCTATCGCTGGCGGGCTCAGATGGATTAGCTTCGCGCCGGTCTTTGAGTCAGGAAGCACAAGGACGCCGCGATCGAAGTCAACCTCGCGCCACTTCAGATTGAGGATCTCCGATCGGCGCGCGCCGGTAAGCGCCAGAAGACGGATCGCAGCCGCCGGATAGACGTTGCCGCCGCCATCGACGTAAGCCTTCAATGCGTCCGCCAGTTTGCCGAGTTCGGCTTCGGCGAGAAAGCGCTGTAGCTTTCGAACAGGCGGTTTTTTGACGCCGGTCGCAGGATTGTCATCGCGCATTTTCCGATCGATCGCGAATTTCAAAATTGTTGCAGCCAGGGTCACGCATTGGGCCGCGACCCCGGTCCCGCCCCGCGGCAGTGTTCCAGGTCGACGCTTTTCTGGCGCGGCAGCCTTTGTCTTCCCGGACTTCACGTCGACGAGGAGACGTTCGATGTCGTCACGCCCAATCGCGAGGACATGCTTCCTTCCAAGTAGCGGTTTCAAGTGATGCTCAATTCGGCCCTTGTCCGCCGCGATGGTCGACGGTTTCTTGTGCGCAACGCCTTCGGCCAAATAGAGGTCACACAGTGCCCCGAAGGTCATGGCCTCCCGATCAGCGCGCCGCTGAGCGGCGGGGTCGATCTTCTTGGCGACGTCGCCGATGAGGCGCTTGGCCTCCTCTCGGGCTTCGTCCGGGGTCCAGGGAGAGCCATGACGGCCTATCGTGAACCACCGCTGCTCTCCGGCGATCCGATATTTGAGGACATAAACGCGCTCACCGCCCGGGGTGATGCGGAGCCCGAAGCCTTTGAGGTCGGTATCCCAAGCTGTAAATCGCGCCGCGGCCGGTTTCAGCGCGTCAATGTTTCGCTTGGTCAGTTTCAGAGGTGGCATGAGGCTACCAATCACTGGCTACCACCCGGCTACCAGTCGTCAGGAAATTGCGGGCCACTCAAGGATAGCCTATCTAAGGCCACGCCGCATAGAATCAATGACTTGGGAACATAGGTGCATCCACAGGAAACATCAGAAATCCTAACTATCAGGAACTCTGACTCCGTCAATCTTGGTTCGAATCCAGGTCCCCCAGCCATATTAAATCATTGAATTAATGACGATTTATCTTCTCCTCTCACCAGATCGGAATTCTGTGTCACTATGGTGTCACCACGTCGCTCAATCCCGCGGACCGTCAAGGCCGCTCAAGCTCGACGACAAAGCCTAAGCGACGCGCCGCTTCCGCTCTCGTCCCTCCGCAGCTGTCCCAAGCGGTCGAGAAGCCTCCCACGGGGCCACAATGGGTGCACGAAATCAAGCTCGACGGCTTTCGCATGGCTGCGCCCGTCGACGACGGCCGCGTGCAGCTGCTAACCCGGACCGGCCTCGACTGGACCGACAAATACCCAAGCGCCATCGAGGCGCTTACCAATGTGAAGGTGAAGACCGCATACATTGACGGCGAACTCTGCGGCGTCGACGAAGCCGGTTTGCCAAGCTTCGCGCGTATCCAGGCAGCGACTGATGGAGAGCGCGGCGCTGGACTCGTCCTTTACGCCTTCGATTTATTGCACCTTGATGGCCGCGATGTCTCGCGCCTGCCGCTCATCGAGCGCAAGGCGCGCTCGAGCCGCTGGTTGCAAACAAGCCCGGACGTCAATTCAACGGCCACTTGACAGGCGACGGCGAACTCACCCTGAAGCACGCCGGCAAGCTTGGCTTTGAGGGTGCCGTCTCGAAGACGATCGACGCGCCCTATGCGCCGGGAAATCGCGGCCTGTGGCGCAAGGCGAAATCGCTCAATCGCCAGGAGTTCGTCATTGTACGCTGGTCCGACCCGGAAGGATCGCCACCGCGTCTCCGCGCGCTGCTGCTCGGGTCCTACACCGACGACGGCAAGCTCATCTATACCGACCGCGTGGGCACGGGGATGCTCGTCAAAGTACTCGGCGACCTCCTGCGCCGCCTGGACCCCTTGGCCCGCAAGACATCGCCGCTGAGCGTCCCGCCACCCCACAGCACACGCTTTGGGTCGCGGCTCGTTCTCTCGCGCGTACACTGGGTCGAGCCGAAGCTTGTCGCGGAGATCACCTATCTGGCTGGACGGCTGACAACCTCTTACGGCATACGGTTTACGTCGGCCTTCGGGAAGCCGGCCGACCAAGTCCGGCGCGAACCAACCCGCATTCGATAGCCTATTGGAGGCGTCGGAAGTTCCGCTTTGGGGACCCAATGCGGACGTAGCGTCGTGCAAATCCAGACGCGTCTAAGGTTCCGCCGCGGCGCAGGCCGACCGACAAGCGTCACGGCACCGTCGAGTCGCCAGCTCAGCGGCTCGCCGTCAACCTCGGAGGTCGGAGCCAAATGCGGGAACAGGGCTCGTACGTTTCTGAGCGAGGGCGTGAGCGTCCGTTGTGAGAGAGTTCCTATTCCGATCGCGAGCGGCAGTACGCCAGCCGCGTGTCTCGCAGTTGGGACCAATCGCCAATTCTGCTAGCTTGAGACCGCACGCTTTGGCAAAGAGAGCGCCGCGATGAATGACGAGGAACTCGCAACGACACTCAAGACTCTCGGCAACTCAGTGAGATACGCTCAAGCCCTGGGCTGCGTGAACGGTTTCTTGCTGGGAGAGATAGTTCATGACCTCGCCGACCGCGCGAGAAATCGGCACGACTATCTCGTGGGTATGTTCGGGCGCATCAGCGCGCGTTTGGATAAACTGCCGAACGAGAAAAATTCGCCTCGCGTGAGCGACCTGGCTCGCGAGGAGCTTTCGAAGTTTTTCGCTTCGGTCGCCAAAAGTCCCTAGCGCTCGCCGTTACAAGGGGAACGAAGGACAAAGGGAGCGCGCCGCATTACGCGGCGGCGCCTCCCTCGAGACGCGCGTCATTCGACGTAGCCTATTACTCGCCCTCCACCCCGATCGCGTACGCGGTCTCGCCGTGAACGGCGTCGTCGCCCACTTTCAGCATCGCGTCATCCATGCGCAGCGGCACGATGAACGAAATGACCTTGAGGATGATGTAGGTCGCGATCGCGTTATAGACGATAATGAACGCGGCGCCATAGACCTGCAGCAGCAGCTCGGCCGGGGTTGCCGAAGAAGAGACCCGTTACGTTCACGCCGGGCGCCTCTTTGTCGGTGCCGATATATTGCAGCATGCCCGGATTGGCGATGAGGCCGACCAGGAGGCCGCCGGTCAGCCCGGCGACTCCGTGGGTCGAGAACACGCTCAGCGTATCGTCCACCCGCTGCATAAAGCTTGCCTTTTGCAGCCAGTTCATGCTCATCCACGGAATGATACCGGCGACGACACCGACGATGATCGCGCCCCAGCCATCGACATAGCCGGCACCAGGGGTGATCGCCACTAGGCCCGCGATCATGCCGTTGACGGCGCCGAGCACCGACGGCTTGCCATAGGCCAGCTTGTCCAGCACCGTCCAGACCAAAAGCGCGACCGCGGTCGCGGTATTCGTGTTGAGGACCGCGGCGCCTGCATCAGCGTTGGCGAAGTAGGGGTCGCCCCCGTTGAAACCGTTCCAGCCCAGCCACAGGATCCCGGCGCCGATCAACGTCACCAGCAAGCTGTTGGGCGGGAAATGATCGCGATCGGCCTGGAGCCTCGGGCCCACGACCGCCGCGGCGACAAATCCCGAGGTGCCGGCGGCGAGATGGATCACGTAGCCGCCCGAAAAGTCCGCCACGCCCATGCCTGCGAGCCAGCCACCGCCCCATAGGCTGAACGCCCCAACCGTGTAGACCAGCGTCATCCACACCGGGCAAAAGATCATCCACGCGGTGAAGTTCATCCGGCCGAGAACGGAGCCCGCAAGGATGATGACGGTGATGGCGGCGAACACGAACTGGAAGAAGATGAGCGTCGCCATCGGAAAGGCGAGCGGCGGCATGCCGGACGCTGCCGCCGGAATTGTCGCCTGGCCGGTGGTGAAGAGGGCCGACGTCGCTGGACTCGGCGTGCCCAGGAACGGAAACCATTGCGGCCCGAACGCCAGTTGTAATCGAACAGGACCCAGACGACGAGCACCGAAGCGAAGGCGTACATCGACATGAAGGCGGAATTGATCGCCCATTTCTTCTTGACGATGCCGCCGTAGAGGACGGTCAGTCCTGGAATGCTTTGCAGGCCGACGAAGGTTGCTGCCGCCAGCTGCCAGGCGTTATCGCCGGTGTCGAGCCATTGTGGCGATGGTACGAGGGCCATGGTCGTTTCCCCGCTTATGATCGATCTGACGTCCTCCTCGGGGAGCGGCTGTTGGGCGCCGTGCCGCCGGAAAGCGCCGCTGAACGGCGAGCAATAATCGTGCCGCAATTCAGCCCTTTTTGTTGACATCACATTGGCCTAATGGATAAGTCTTGATCACTATCTGCTTATTATTACGCCACATGAACAACTAATAGGCTGATGACGAAAGAAAATTGGGCTAAGGCGGCTATTTTGCCGTTGCAGTTGCGCTTTCCCTGAGTCTTTGCTTTGGATGTGGCTTGCAAGCACGGGAGGGAGTCTGATCAAGCCATGCTGAAGCGATGCTCATTTTCGGCCTGCGCGCGAACGGCGGCAATCGCCGCGCTGGCGGCGGGCTTCGCTATTCTCGCCTGCGGCAGCGCCGTCCAGGCCGAAGCGGTTTCCGTCGTCTGCACCAATCCGTATAGCGGCGCGACTTGGCGGATTGCGATCGACTACGATCTCAAGACCGTCGACTCGAATCGGGCCAGCATCGACGAAACGGAGATTTGGTGGCGCGACGCGAAAGACGGCTGGCGTTATACGCTCGATCGCAAGTCGGGCGCGCTGACCGTCAATCTAGCCTCGGCGACCGGCGGAAACTTTCTCTTCGATCAGTGCCGGTTGCCGTAATTCAGCGATCGGAGGCAAGGCTGCGCCCGCCGTCATGAGGTTGAAGGGAGCTGCATGCGATGGCCGAGGGCGACGCCGGCGTGCGGGCGAGCGTCGGATTTTGCACCGAGAAAGGGCCGCGCAAGCGGAATGAGGATTTCGCCGCTGCGGTCATTGGCGCGGAGCTGCCCGAGCCGCGCAGGGAGGTTGTGGCGGCGATCGCCGACGGGGTCGGCGGCGCCAAGGCGGACCGGGTCGCCGCCGAGCTCGCAGTGCGTGGTTTTCTCGACGGCTTCTGGGACCTGCCAGAGACCATGGAGGTCAGCCGAGCCGGGGCGAGGGTCATCAGTTCGCTCAACACATGGATCAACGCGCTTGGCCGCCAGGATCCCGAGCTCAAGGGGATGGCCTGCACGTTCACCGCGCTTGTGCTGCGCGCTCGTGTCGCTCACCTGCTGCACATTGGCGACACGCGCGCGTATCGGCTGAGGCGCGACCGCCTGACCTGCCTCACCAAGATTGTTCGCCGGGAGGGGGGCCCGGGCAGGTCTGGCGTGCTAACCCGCGCGCTCGGCGCCGAAGCGGACGCCCGGCTCGACTATGCGGCGGAGCCGATGGCGCTGCACGACCGCTTCCTCCTGTGCAGCGACGGCGTGCACGGATTTCTGAGCGATGACGCTATCGCCGAGGTCTTGCGGCAACGCTCGGCCCCGGACGACACCGGGCGCGCGCTGGTAGCGGCGGCGCTCAATTCCGGCAGCGCCGACAATTGCACCGCGCTGGTCATGGACGTCGTCGCGTTGCCGACGGCCGCCTCGTCCATGTCGGTGGCGCGATCATGCAATTGCCGCTGATCCCGACGCCGATTGTCGGCGAGACGGTCGATGGGTTTGCGCTCAAGGCCCTCATTTCCGACAGCCGGTACAGCCGCCTGTTCGGCGCCGTGGACGAAGTCGAGGGCGGCGAAGCGGCGCTAAAGTTCCCAAAGCCTCAGGTCGCCGCAGTGGCCACCCATCACGCAGCGTTCGTGCGCGAGGCGTGGGTCGGGGCGCATGTGCACAGTCCGTGGGTCACGCAGATCCTGCAACTGCCGCCCGGCCGGCAGACCTGCCTCTACACCGTGATGCCGCTCTACGAGGGGGAGCTTCTCGAGACGCGTTCTTGCGCGTCGTCCGGCGATTGAGCCTCGAAGAAGGGCGGGCGATCGGCGTCGGCCTGGCCAAAGGGGTCGCCGCCCTGCATCGCTTGGGCGTGATCCATCGCGACATCAAGCCGGACAACGTGATTCTCGAAGGTGGAGGCTCGCTCAAGCTCGTCGACCTTGGCGTCGTGCGCGTGCCCGGCTGGGAGGACCTCCCGCCCCAGAGGACGTCCCCGGCACGCCCGCCTATATGACGGGAAATGTTCAAGGGCGAAGCCGGCAATGAGGCGACCGATATCTACGCGTTGGGCGTGACCATGTTCCGCGTCTTCACCGGCGAGTTCCCGTATGGTAATGTGGATGCCCACAAGCCTGCCGCGACGCGACCGGCCGAAGGACCTCGCCGCATTACGCCCCGATCTGCCCGCCTGGCTGGGAGCGGTTCTCGGGCAGGCGACCGCCCCGATCCTGACGGACGCTTTCGCGACGCGATGGAATTTGCCGCCGAGATGGAGGGCGGGCCGCCGCTTGCGCCGGCGCCCGCGCGCCGCCCGCGGAGGAGGCCTCCGGCGCGCTTCTGGCAGGGCGTCGCCGCGCTGCTGGCGCTGGCGCTTCTTCTCTCGCGGTGTTGCGGCGCTAGGGTGAACCAGCACCCTCCCGTCCTCGGCGCCATCGCCGGTCTGTGCGCATGGCTGCAGGTGCGGAGGCGAGCGCTTAAGACTCGGCGCGTAAGTTCGCAACGCCGTTCTCGGAGACAACCTGGAAACCGCCGACTTCGATAGCGGCGCCTCGCCCACACCTACGTA
>CAVRXX010000045.1:0-24535 GCA_963725195.1 uncultured Alphaproteobacteria bacterium
ACGTTTCCCTGGATCGCCGCGTCGGCCTTCGGCCTCCTGCGATGACGATTCCACGCGAAGGAAGCGCACTCCTAGGGCGGAGGTGGCGGAGGGTCGGCTGACTTCCGGGCTCAGCCTCACCCGCGCGATTCCTTTTGCCGACGATCAACAGAGGTACGGCGATCGCTGCGGCGAGCAGCCCTAAGGCTATGAAGCCAGCGGGCGTTGCGCGCGCCGTCGCATCGAGCGACACCAAGTTCCCGATCCGAAGCCGTACGGTCGCGCGCATCTCTTCCGGATGAGGCGCCTCGGCGGAGGAACTCAATACGATTGCAGAATCGGGATGAGGCTCGCTTGCAGGATCCGTGCTCATTTTGCCGTCCGCCTTTCAGCGTGAGTGAGGAGTGCGCGCCGAGGCGCTCGGACCTGTCAAGGCCAGAGACCCAACCGCGTGGCACGGACGGCTTTGATTACGGCGCCAGGCCTTTCGACGGCCTTATGGGATAAGCCGCGAGGCGGACTTTGGCTTAAAGGCGAGGGCTGCGTCGATAGCGGACCGTTGTGACTTGCGGTCGGCTCGCCTGCGCCAAGATTCGCCATCTGTTCTCGGCTGTCGGCCAAAGTCGATCTCAACCCACGGGATCAACGGCACGCTGGACACTGCCGCGCCGCTAGGCGATGATCCGGCGCCAATTGGGAGCCCTGCCATGGACTTGGGGGGGTGGCTTCGGAGCCTCGGGCTCGACGAGTATGAGTCGACCTTTCGCGAGAACGGGATCGACGAGCACGTTCTCTGTCATCTGACGGCGGAAGAACTCCGGCAGATCGGCGTCTCGGCCGTCGGCGATCGGCGCCGGCTGCTCACCGCGATCGGGGAGTTGATCGCCCCGTCGCTTTCGATGGAGCCGCGTCTCGATGTGCGGCCCAAGAACTCCTGTGGCTTCGGCCGAGCGCCGGCCCATCGCCGTGATGTTCTGCGATCTTGTCGGATCGACTGGCCTTGCGACCAGTCTCGACGTCGAGGATTGGCGCAATTTGCTCGGCGCCTACCTCGACGCAGCCTCGGCCGCAGTGTCGCAAATGGGCGGACGCGTCGCCAAGACGCTCGGCGACGGACTGATGGCTCTGTTCGGGCACCCGATCGCGCAGGAGAACGATTCCGAGCGCGCGGTTCGCGCCGCGCTCGCCATTCACCGCGCCCTCGCCGAACTCAGACGCAACAACGCCGGCCCAAACCAGCCGGAGCTTGTCGCCCGCATCGGGATCGAGAGCGGGGCGGTGGTCGTGGATGAGGCCGGAGAAATCTTTGGCGATGCGCCCAACGTCGCCGCGCGCGTGCAGGCGTTGGCCGAGCCGGGGACGGTCATGGTCACGGCTCGCGTGCAGAGTCAGGTGTCCGGCCTGTTCGTCGCAGAGGATCGCGGCGCGCATATCCTCCAAGGCGCGTCCGAGCCGACGACGCTCTTTCGGATCGTGCGCGCGAGCGGTGGCAGGCGCGCCGGCGCGCGCGCTCTCACCCCCCTGGTCGGGCGCGAGAAGGAGCTCGCGCTTCTGCGCCGGCAGTGGGATCGGGCTCGCGACGGCGCGGGCCAGTTCACGTTCATTGTCGGCGAAGCCGGCATTGGCAAGTCGCGTCTCCTGGAGGAGTTTCGCGCGACGCTCGGTCAGACCCCGCACACCTGGTCCGAATTCTTATCGTCACAACTCCTGCAAAATACGCCCTTGCACCCATTCGCCGAATGGGGGCGCCAGCGCTTTGGCGCGGATGAGCCTGCCGGCCGACGCCTCGCCGACCTCGAGAACACGCTTCGGCTTATCGGCCTCGACCCAGGCGAATATGCGCCTTTGCTCGCCCCGCTGGTGGATATCCCGTTGCCCGAAGAGCGCGCGATGAAGCTCGCGCCGGAGGAATTGCGCCGCCGGCAATTGGCGGCGGCGACGACATGGATTCTCGCGGGGGCGCGCTCGCAGCCTGTCGTGCTGGCGTTCGAGGACCTGCTCTGGGCCGATCCGACCTCGCTCGACCTCCTCGAGGCTCTGGCCGAAAAGGGCGCCCAGGCGCCGTTGCTCATCCTCGCGACCGCGCGGCCGGAATTCCGGCCGCCCTGGAGCCCGCGCTCGCACCACAGCGTCATCGCGCTCAAGCCCCTCGATCGCGCCGATATCGCGCGGATGGTCGGCGAACTGGCCTCTCGCCAGGCGCTGAGCCAGGAGGTGGTCGAGGGCGTGAGCGAGCGCACCGGCGGGGTGCCGCTGTTCGTCGAGGAGGTTACGCGCCTTCTGCTCGAGCGCGGCGCGGCCGCGAGCCTCCAGGCGATTCCGCCCACCCTTCAGCATTCGCTCGCGGCGCGGCTCGACCGGCTCGGCGAAGCGCGCGAAGTCGCGCAGATCGGCGCCGTATTGGGCCGCGATTTCACTTACGCGCTGCTCAGCGCCGTGGGCCGGATCGACGACCCCGACCTCCAGTCGGCGCTCGACAGGCTCGCCGACGCGGATCTCCTCATCTCCGAAGGCGCCCGCCCGCAAGGGAGCTATCGCTTCAAGCACGCGCTCATCCAGGAGGCCGCCTACGAGAGCCTGCTCAAAAGCACGCGCCAGGCGCTGCATCGGCGCGCGGCGGAAGTCCTGGTCGGACAGCCAGAGATCGCGGCGGCCGAGCCGGAAGTCATCGCCCATCATTTCACCCGGGCCGGTCTCGACGAACTCGCGATCCAATGGTGGGGCAGGGCGGGCGACCAGGCGCTGCGCCGCTCCGCCTTTCAGGAGGCGATGGCCCATCTCGGCAAGGCGATCGCCATGGAGGACAAGGCGGCGGGACCCGCCTCGGCGGCCGCGATTTCAGAGGCGGAGGCGAGTCAGCGGGTCAAGCTGCAGAACGACTATGCTCAGGCCGTCCTCTGGTCGAAGGGCTACGCGGCGGATGAGACCAAGGCCGCGTTCGAACGCACCAGCGCTCTCGCGGCGCAGGCCGAACTTCCCGGTGAGCGGTTTTCTGCGCTTCATGGTCGGTTTCTCTGGAGTTGGTTTCGCGGGGAATTCCGTGCGGCTCGGGATATTGCCGAACGTTTTCTACGAGAGGCGGAAGCCGCGGGACGAATTGCCGAGGCCCGAGTGGCTCACACAGGTCTTGGCCTGGCCTACATGCAACTGGGAGACTTGGGCGAGGCGCGAACCCAACTCGAACTGGCGCTTGGTCGTTGCGAGGAGCCCGCCAGCGAGATCAGAGAAAAGTACGGCCTTGACGCTGGAGCGGGCGCCAGAGCTTACCTCGCGCTCGCGCTGTGGCTGTCAGGCGATCTCCCGCGCGCACGTGAGTTGATCGGGGAGGCGACACGTCTCGCCGGCGAGCTCAGCCACCCCCCGACCACCGCGGCTGTGCTCATTTACAAACTCGCGATTGAGGCCGCACGAAATGACTTCGCGAGCGTTGTCGTCCATGCCGAGAATTTTCTTAAGCTCAGCCAGCAGCATAGTATGGGATATTATCTCGCGTTTTCACGCTTGTATCTGAGCTTGGGTCGCGTCCAGCTGGGCAATACGCAACGCGGCTTAGATGACTTCCGCCAATCGCTGGCGGATTATCGGGATCAAGGCAATCGGGTCATCGTTCCCGGCTTTCTTGGGGTTCTTGCGAGGCTTGAAGCTGCGGCGCAGAATTATGAGCGAGCCTTGGCGTTGATCGACGAAGCTTTGGCGATGAGTTAGGAAGGCGGGGATCGGCTTTACGATTCCACCCTGCATCGACTGCGCGGCAATATCCTTTTGAACCATGAGCCCGCCAACCCAGCGCAGGCCGAAGACGCTTTCAAAACTTCCCTCGCTATCGCGAAACAACAGGGCGCCCGGACCTTCGCGCTGCTCACGTCGTTTGCGCTCGCCAAGCTTTATCAAGCGACCGGCCGTCTCGCCGAAGCGTACGCGGTCCTTTCGCCCGCACTCGAAGGCTTTTCGCCGACGGCGGAGATGCCGGTGATCGCCAAGGCGCAGAAGCTCTTGAAGCGTCTGGCCTAGGGCCGCTTCAGGCCGTCAAGGCTCAGGCGCCCCTCGTCGCGCTCATGCGTATCCGTGCGGGGCTATGAAACCGCCGAACTCGCGCTCGATCAGGCGAGCGAAGGCGAGCGGCGTCCGGTCTTCGAACTCCGGGCCAATGATCTGGACGCCGACCGGCAAGCCGTCCGTAACCCCGATCGGAATGACGGTCGCCGGCAGTCCGCAGGTCGTCGCGAGCTCGGCCCATAGCAATTGATAAAGATAGGGGAAGTCCTTGCCCCCGACCGCGATTGTCCGCGCTTCCTGCGGCGTCGACGGATCGTGTGGGAACGCGGGCGTCGCGGCAGGCGGGCAGATGACGACGTCGAAGTCGCGAAACAAGGCGCGCCATTGGTGCTTGAGGCCCTGACGCGCGAAATCGGCCGTGAGCCACCCGCGATGGCTCATCACCGACCCGCGCGCCAACTCCGCAAAGAAGCTTTGATCCTCGGCGGGAATTGCCTCGGCCACAGCCTGCATTTCACGATGTTGCTCGTCCGGCAGTCGCGCCGACAGGACGGCGTTCAACAGCTTGGCGTAGAGCCGCGCCGAGGCCGCCAGATCCGGCAGGAGCCGTGTCTCGCGTTTGACCTCGACGCCTGCGGCGGCCAGTTGTTTCGCCAGCCGCTCGAGCGAAGCGCCCACTTCGGGCGATGTGGGCAGGAGCGGATGTTCGGCGATGAACAGCACGCGGAACTCCGCGAGCTTGTCGCGCCGCGCGGGAGGCAGGTTCAAGCGGTAGCCCCGTCCTTCCGCCGCTTCGTCGGGACCGGCGATAATATCGAGCGCCAAGGCGAGGTCGTCGACTGAGCGCGCCATCGGGCCGATCACCACAAGATCGACCGCGACCGGCAAAGCGGGCAGACCCGGCGGGAGATGACCGCGGGCGGCCACGATTCCGTAGGTCGGCTTGTGCGCGCAGACCCCGCAGAAATGGGCCGGAACGCGCAACGAGCCGCCGATGTCGGAGCCGAGCGACAAAGGGCCGAAACCAGCGGCGAGCGCCGCGGACGATCCGCCAGAAGAGCCGCCCGGCGTCCGTGTCTTGTCCCAGGGATTGTTGGTTACGCCGTGGATGTCGTTGTAGCTTTGCCAGTCGGCGAGGCTCAAGGGCACGTTGGTCTTGCCCAGGATGACGACGCCGGCGCTCTTCAGACGCGCGACCGCGAGCGCGTCTTCTTGAGGGACAAAACCTTTGGCGGCGGGAATGCCCCAGGTCGTAGGCAATCCGGCGACATTGTAGGATTCCTTGATCGTGACCGGCACGCCGAGGAGCGGCTGACGCTCGCCGCGCGCCAGGGCCGCATCCGCCTCCCTCGCCGCTTCGCGGGCGCGCGTGAAATCGCGCACCGGAACCGCGTTGAGATCCCCGTCGAGAGCCTCGATTCGAGCGATGAATTGGTCGGTCAGCTCGAGCGCCGAGACCTCCTTCTTCGAGAGCGACTGCGCGAGCTCTCCAGCGCTGCGATAGGCCCATTGCGCGGCGGGATGCGAAGACGGCGTTTCGGTCATGATTGGCGCCCTCGGCTCGAGGTTTCACGAAAAGACGGCTCGACCAGCCTCACCATCATTCGCAGAAATCGCGGTCCTTCGCCAATCGGATTCCCGCCGCGCTCAGTCCTGGCGCATGACGAGACTTGCACGATTGGGCTCATGCCCTATGAGGACGCGCGAGGTCATCTCACGCCTCTCGGCGAGCCGCTTGCGAAGACAGGCGGGGAGCCGGAGGCGAAGGGGCGTTTAGGAGCAAGACGACGAATCCCATGCATCCTCTCTATCGAGCGATCTTTGTCGCGGCTATGACCTTCGGCGCGAGCCTCCTCGGCATGGCGCTGCAATGGGAAGTGCCGGCGGATGTGTTGACCGCAGCCAAAGGGCCGGTCGGCGCGATGACCGGGCTCGTCAGCCTGCTCCTTGCGCTCGTCCTCGGCCTGCTCGTCTTCACCGCCTTCTCGGTTTTCAGCACTCAGCAGTCGGAGGCCTATTCGCTCGGGCCCATGGTGGCCGAGGTCGATCTTGCGCTTGAACTTTACGGGCCTGAGGCGGCCGGCGGCCGGGCGGGCTTGCTCAGGGCGCTCGAGCGTTCTCGAGCCCGCTTCTTTGGCGACGCCAAGCGCGGGCCCCAGCCGTTCACCTTCGAGGAGATGCGGTGGATATTTCAGAGCCAGAACAGCTTTTTCGACAGCCTGAAGCCGGCGACCGAAGCGCAGAAGGGACTTTTGGCGACGGCCCGCGATCAGGTGAGAAAGCTCGCCGACACGCAGATGCTGATGACGCGGCAGCTCGCCAATCCGTTCCCGCCCCATGTCCTAACCGTCGTCGTCTGCTGGGCGACCGCGCTCTTTCTCGGCAATGGCCTCCTGGCGGCGACCAACACGGTGAGCGTGCTGGCGCATCTCGCGGGCGCCGTGTCGATCGGCATTGCGATCTTTCTCATCCTCGAATTGAGCCATCCCTATACCGGCCTGATCCGCCTTTCGCCCGAGGGGATCGACAACGTGCTGGAGATTCTCGGCAAGGCCAACGGGAAAGAGACTGGGACGTAGAGCGGACTTGTGGACCCGATTGTTGCTGGGCGGCAGCCAGACACCGACTAACCTCGCCGCACATGGCTCCGATTGCTCGAGATCACGGGAAGCGGCATGAGACGCGACGCAGATGCATCCATAAGCCGGTTGAACCCGCCGGAGCTGGGACCACCGCCGGGCTATTCCCAAGTGGTCGAGGTCCACGCGGGTCGCTTTTTCTTTATCGCGGGCCAGACCGCAGTCGACCGAGGGGGCGCGCTGGTCGGCGAGGACGACTTCGCCGCCCAGGCCGATCAGGTTTTCCGCAACCTCGCCATGGCGCTGGAGGCGGTCGGCTGCACCGCCGCCAATTTGGTGAAATTGACGGTCTTCCTGCGCGACATGGATAACCTCGGCGCCTATCGAGAACTCCCGCAATCGCTTCTTCGCAACCGTGAGTCCGCCCGCGGCGCCGGCGATCACGCTCGTCGAGGTGTCGAAGCTTTATCGCCCGGAGTTTCTCATAGAGATTGAGGCCGTGGCGGCGGCGTAGCTGGGGCCGTCAGGGCGAAAACGGGCCTCGGAGAACCAACAAGCTGTCGGCAATGTCTATGATCGCAGAACCGCCGTTTTTCCAGGGGCCGGCGCGTGATCCGTTGGCTCACGCCGCGCCTCCTCGCAGCCGCCTTGGCGCTGATGGCGTCCGCGTGTGCAGGTCTCGCGCAAGACGCGGGTTCCGCCGGCAAGCTTATCAGCGTCCAGCCAATGTTCGGCGCGCCCCAGGGCGCTCGGGCCTATCGAATTCTCTATTGGTCGACCGGCCTCGACGGCAAGCGCATCGAAGTGTCTGGCGTGGTGATCGCACCGCGCGGACCGCAGCCTCCGGGCGGGCGCCCGGTCGTCGCCTGGGCGCATCCGACGACAGGCGTCGTCAGCCGCTGCGCGCCCTCGCTGGCGCGCGTCGTCTTCGCGTCGATCCAGGGGCTCCGCGCGATGCTCGACCGGGGCTATGTGGTGGCGGCGACGGACTATCCCGGGCTCGGAACGCCCGAGGTTCATCCCTATCTGGTGGGGACAAGCGAGGCGCGCGCGGTGCTCGAATTCGGTCCGGGCAGCAAGGACGATCCCTGAGGCCGCCGCCGGAGCGCGTTTCGCGGTCTGGGGTCATTCGCAGGGCGGGCAGGCGGCGCTGTTCACTGGCATTGAAGCGGCGCGCTATGCGCCCGAACTGAAGCTCGTCGGCGTCGCCGCCGCTGCGCCCGCGACAGATCTTACCGCGCTGATGACCGACGATCTCGGCACGGGCGGGGGCAACAACATCACCGCCATGACGCTCTGGTCGTGGGCGCGCGTCTATGGCGCGCCGATGGACAAGGTGGTTGCGCCGCAAGCCGAACCGGTCATCGACCGGCTGACGAACCTCTGCATCGAGCGATGGTTCGACGTTCTCACCCGCCGCGGACCAACGCAGGCGCTGGAAAAGACCTTTCTCACGGGTCAACAATCCGGCTGACCAGGAGCCATGGCGGCGTCTTCTGGAGGAGAATTCGCCCGGGGTCTTGCTCTCGGACATTCCGGTTTTCCTGGCCCAAGGATCGGCCGACGGTCTGGTGCGGCCCTCGGTCACGGAGGCCTACCGCGCGCGCCTCTGCCGGAACGGCAATCGGGTGGAGTTTGTTCTCATGGCCCGTGTCGGCCATGCTTTCATCGCGCGCGACGTCGCCCAAGCCGCAGTCGCCTGGATGGCCGGGCGCTTTGCGGGCGAGCCGGCGCCGACGAATTGCGGGACTTAAGAGCGGGCTGGACGCCTCATGGACGAGATCGAGCGGCTCGAGATACGGATCGAGGAACTCAGCGAGGCGATCGAGCGCAGCCGCCGGCTGAGGCTCGTGGGCCTCGCGTCAGCCGTGATCGGGCCGGCGTTGATCGTCGGGTTTGTTCTTGGCCTCGTCGCCTATTCGCCAACCCGTGTGATTGTCGCTTTCGCCCTCGCCATCGGCGGAATGGTGCTCACAGGCTCGAGCCGCTCCAGCACCGAGGAGCTGGAGCGCGCTTTGAAGCAGACCGAGTCAGAGCGGATCGCGGCGATCGACGCGCTCAATCTCGTCCAGGTTGGCGAAAGCAATTAGCTGCGGCGACAGAAGAAGGATGGAGCGGGCGAAGGGAATCGAACCCTCGTATGAAGCTTGGGAAGCTTCCGTTCTACCATTGAACTACGCCCGCGCTTAGTCTCCGTCGGCGAGAGCCGATGGCAGGAGAGGAGGGACTCGAACCCCCAACCCCCGGTTTTGGAGACCGGTGCTCTAACCAATTGAGCTACACTCCTACGAACGCCGTTCATGCCGCAACGCGCGGTCGGAAGCAAGGGTCGACGAGGGCGCTCGCCGAGGAACTTACGAAGCTCGCGGTCCCCGGTTGTAAGGAGGTTGCACCTTCTGCTCGACTATGCAGAAATGACGGAGAACAAGCGGCAAGCGCTGCTTTCCTGGTCGTGACGTTGGCGCGAGACCGACGAGTAAATTGAAGCTGACGCCAGGCGAAAAGGCGCTTTCCTGGTCGACTCGGAGATGATGCTATGAGCGCGCCAGGCGCAGACTTTAACACGCTTGGAAGGACCTATGAGGTTCGCGGCAACGGCGCCGACGGAAGCCGATGGCGCGACAAGCCTCTTTATGGCTGGATCACACATCTGCCGGCCGGTTGGACTTTCACGCCAGCGCCTGGAACACGGTATATGCCCGACGGGCGCTTCTATGCCGATTTCGTCGACGCCTTCCCGCCCTGGACGGGGGGCCTTGTCGGCACATGGTCGAACGAGGTCTGCGGGACGACGGCGAGGGCGGCTTCCTGACGACCAGGGCCGCGCGGGGCGCCCTAACCAATTGAGCGACACTCCTACTGACGCCGTTCATGCCGCAAGCGCGCAAGGGTGGACACGGGGCCCCCGCGCGTGCGCTTGACTTCGCCCTCTCCCGTCGCCAGTTTCCGCGCGCCGCGCTTCACCCCCTCGTGCGGTTCGCCGCAAGGACCGGATGCGCACCTATCTCAGCTTTGAAACGGCGGTCGCGGATGTCGAGGCCCGTCTCGATGAAATGCGCGCCGTGGCGGAGAAAGGCGATTCGCCCGCGCTCGCCGAGGAACTCACGAAGCTCGAGGCCAAGGCGGAGAAGACGCTGGCCGATCTCTATGCCGCTCTCACCCCCTGGCAGAAAACCCAAGTCGCGCGCGCCCAGGGGCGGCCGCATTTTGGCGACTACATCAAGGCGCTCATCGCCGAGTTCACGCCCCTCGCCGGCGACCGCTATTTCGGCGAGGACGAGGCCATCGTCGGGGGCCTGGGAAGGTTCGAGGGCGAGTCGGTGTGCGTGATCGGCCAGGAGAAGGGCGACGACACGCCGAGCCGGGTGAAGCACAATTTCGGCATGGCGCGCCCGGAGGGCTATCGCAAGGCGACGCGTCTCATGCAACTCGCCGACCGCTTCGGCCTGCCGGTGATCTCCCTCATCGACACCGCCGGCGCTTTCCCCGGCGTCGAGGCCGAGGAGCGCGGCCAGGCCGAGGCCATCGCGCGTTCGATCGACACCTGTCTCTCGATCGGCGTGCCGAACGTCGGCGTGGTGATCGGCGAGGGCGGCTCGGGCGGCGCGCTCGCGATCGCCGCCTGCAACACCGTGCTGATGCTCGAACACGCAATCTACACCGTGGCCTCGCCGGAAGCGGCGGCATCGATTCTTTGGCGCGATTCCTCGCGCGCGCAGGAAGCGGCGACGGGCATGAAGATCACCGCCCAGGACCTGATCAAGTTCGGCATTATCGACGGAATCATTCCCGAGCCGCTCGGCGGGGCGCACCGCGATCCCGCGGCGGCGATCGCCTCGACCGGCCGAGCGATCAGCGATGCGCTCAAGTCGCTTCACAACCTGGGCCCCGACGAACTTCGCAACGCCCGGGCCGAGAAGTATCTGGCGATGGGGCGGAAGATCTGATTTGTCATTCCCGGCAGGCCAAAGGCCTGACCGGGAATCCAAGATTGCCGCGCGTTCGGGACGCGGGCTAGATTCCCGATCGTTCGCTCCGCGACCGTCGGGAATACGGGGAGAGGCATGCTGCAAACCTGGCGCTGGTTCGGCCCCGACGATCCGGTCAGCCTCGACAATGTGCGTCAGGCCGGCGCGGTCGGCGTCGTCAGCGCGCTCCATCATATGAACCAGGGCCAGGTCTGGAGCGAAGACGAAGTCGCGAAGCGCCGGGCCGAGATCGAAGCGGGCGGCCTCGTCTGGTCGGTGGTTGAAAGCATCGGCGTCGGCGAGGAGATCAAGACGCGCTCAGGCGCCTTCCGCGCCAAAATCGACAATTACAAGCAATCGATCCGGAACGCGGCCCGCGCGGGCGTGAAGACCTTCTGCTACAATTTCATGGCCCTAACCGACTGGACGCGGACCAATCTCAACTGGCCGCTCCCGAACGGCGGAACGGGGCTGCGCTTCGATGCGGTCGATTTCGCCGCTTATGACCTCTTCATCCTCAGGCGCCAAAACGCCGAGGGCGACTATGCTCCCGATCGCGTAGCCGCCGCGCGCGAACGCTTCGAAGAGATGACACTCATCGAAAAGGAGGAGCTCGAGCGGACGCTCATCGACTGGCTGCCCGCGCGCGACTTCACCTACGACCGGGAAAGCTTCAGGCGGGCGCTTGCAGCCTACAAGGACGTGACGGAGGCGGATTTGCGCGCCAATCTGATCGAATTCGTGCGCGAGATCGCCGCCGTCGCCGAGGAGGAGGGCGTGCGCCTCGCCATCCATCCCGGACGATCCGGCGTTCTCGCTCTTCGGCCTGCCGCGGGTCATGTCGACCGCCGATGATTATCGCAAGCTGTTTGCGGGCGCGCCGTCTCAGGCCAATGGAATGACGCTTTGCGCCGGCTCGCTCGGCTCGAATGCGCGGAACGATGTGGTCGCGATGGCCAAGGAGTTTGGCCCGCGGGTCCATTTCGCTCACTTGCGCAATGTGAAGCGCGAGCCCGACGGCTCGTTTTTCGAAGCCGATCATCTCGCCGGCGAAACCGACATGATCCGCCTGGTTGCGGCGCTGATGGCGGAAGAAGATCGTCGCCGCTCGCATGGCCGCGCCGACGCCGAAATCCCGATGCGCCCCGACCATGGCCACTTGCTCGGGGACGACGGCAGGAAGCGCGTCAATCCCGGCTATTCGTTCATCGGCCGCCTCAAGGGCTTGGGCGAATTGCGCGGCGTGATGCAGACGGTGGAGGCGTTCCGCGCCGGGCGGGTGGCTTGAACGCCGGGATGGAGGCCCGAGAGAGCGACGCGTGGACGAATGGGGGTCGAACGGCGACAATGGCGGCGTTGCGCGGCTTGCGTCAGATCAGCCAGGAGACATCATGTCCACACCCTTCCAGATTTCCCTCGCGCCGGATCAACTGTTGCAGACGATCAATCCCTGGACCTTCTCTCAGCAGGGCGGTCAATTCGGCCTCATCAACATCGATCTCGGCGGCGCGGGCGACTCCGACCTGGAACGCAAAATCCTGAAAACGGTCGGGAGCTATGGGCGACAGCTTGGCCGCATCGGCGATGCGCTGGAAGTCATCCTAAAGCACGTGAAGCTTGAGGATCTGACATCTGACGAGCGGGACGCGCTGGACATTCTCAAGGGACAGCTCGCCGCGGTGCGGCAGGTGAAAGCCAGCCACCGCGCGAGCGGTGCAGGCAACGCGTCAAGCGAGACTCAGTCGCGACCGCGATGATCGGGCGCGAAGAACAGCGCATGGGAGGTCACATGGCGTCAGAGACGATTCGGATCGGCGAACTCGAGCTCCGGTTTCTCCAGACCAAGGAGGAGACCGCCGGCAGCCTCGACGCCTTCGAGATGACGGTTCAACCCAACGCCCGCATGCCGATCGCGCACTATCACGAGAGCTGGGATGAAACCATTTATGGGTTGGCTGGCGAGTCGACCTGGCGCCTCGACGGTCGGGACGTCGTTCTCAAGCCCGGTCAGTCCCTCTTTATAAAGCGCGCGGTCGTTCACGCGTTTCGCAACGATGCGCAGGAGGCGGCGCGTTGTCTCTGCATCCTGACGCCGGGCGCCCTCGGACCCGGCTATTTTCGCGAGATCGCGGCGCTACTGGCCGAAGGCGCGCCGGATCCTGCAAAAATGAAGGCCATCATGCTGCGCCACGGGCTCCATCCGGCGCCGCAGTAAGAGGCCTCACATCCCGCCAAGATGATCGGCGACGGAGTAGATGTCCTTGTCGCCGCGACCGGACAGGTTCAACACCATCAGGTGGTCCTTGGGGCGTTCCGGCGCGAGCTCGATCACCTTGGCCAAGGCGTGCGCGGGCTCGAGCGCGGGAATGATGCCCTCGAGCTTGGAACAGAGCAGGAAAGCGTTAAGCGCCTCCCTGTCGGTCGCCGCGAGATAGGTCACCCGGCCAACGTCATTGAGCCACGAATGCTCCGGCCCGACGCCCGGATAGTCGAGGCCGGCGGAAATCGAATGGCCCTCGACGATCTGACCATCGTCGGTTTGCAAAAGATAAGTGCGGTTGCCGTGCAGCACGCCGGGGCGCCCGCCATTGATCGAGGCGGCGTGGCCACCCGGAACGTCGAGCCCATGCCCCGCAGCTTCGACCCCGAACATCTCGATCTGCGGCTCGTCAAGGAACGGGTGAAAGAGGCCGATGGCGTTTGAGCCGCCGCCGATGCAGGCGACGAGGCTATCGGGCAGACGGCCCTCGAGTTCGAGCATCTGCGCCCGCGTCTCTTCGCCGATCACGCATTGAAAGTCGCGCACCATGGCGGGGTAAGGATGCGGACCGGCGACGGTGCCGATGCAATAATAGGTCGTGCGGACGTTGGTGACCCAGTCGCGCAAGGCCTCGTTCATCGCGTCCTTGAGGGTCTTCGCGCCCTGCTCCACGGGCCTGACTTCCGCGCCTAGCATCTTCATGCGAAACACGTTCGGCTTCTGCCGCTCGACATCGAGCGCGCCCATATAGACGATGCATTCGAGGCCGAAGCGCGCGCAGGCGGTTGCGGTCGCAACCCCATGCTGGCCTGCGCCGGTTTCGGCGATGATGCGCTTCTTGCCCATGCGCCGAGCGAGCAGGATCTGGCCGATCACGTTGTTGATCTTGTGCGCGCCGGTATGGTTCAGCTCTTCGCGCTTGAAGTAGATCTTGGCGCCGCCGAGTTTTTCGGTCAGCCGCTCGGCGAAATAGAGCGGGCTTGGGCGCCCGACGTAGTGCTTGAGCAGGTGGTTGAGCTCGGCCTTGAAAGCGGGATCGGCCTTCGCCTCCTCGTAGGCCTTCTCAAGCGACAGAATAAGCGGCATCAACGTCTCGGGGACGAAGCGTCCGCCGTAAATGCCGAAGCGTCCGCGCTCGTTCGGCCCCTCGCGATAGGAATTGGGCTTGTCGAGCTTGCTCATGTCAGCCCACTCCCACGGCGTCGCGCGCGAAAGCGCGCCGAGCGGCCGCGACAAACGCCCTGATCCTGGCCGGGTCCTTGACGCCGGGCGCGCTCTCGACGCCGGAGGAGACGTCGACGCCGCGGGCTTGGCTCAGCGCGATGGCGGCGGCGACAGTATCGGGGTCGAGCCCGCCGGACAAAAGCCAGGGGCCGCGGGCATGAAAGTCCCGCGTGAGGCTCCAGTCGAACGGACGGCCGTTGCCGCCCGGCAGAGCCGCGCCCCTCGGCGGCTTGGCGTCGATCAGCAGGGTGTCGGCTACGCCTTCGTAAGGCCCGGCTTGGGCGAGGTCCGCGCGCGCCGCGACCCCGATCGCCTTCATTGTCGGGCGGGCGCAAAGCTCGCCGATCTCTTTCACCCGCTCCGGCGTCTCGCTCCCATGCAATTGCATGAGGTCAGGCGAGAGCGCGTCGACGATGCGCTTCAGCGTGTCGTCATCCGCGTCGACGCTGAGCGCGACAATCGTCGCATGTCCCCTCGCCTGGCGGCCGAGAGCGCGCGCGGTCGCCCAGTCGATGTGGCGCGGGCTTTTCGGGAAAAAGACGAAGCCGACCATGTCGGCGCCGGCCTCGAGCGCGGCGTCCAGCGTGGCTGCGGTGGAAAGGCCGCAAATTTTGACTGTGGGCTTCATCGCGCGCTTCTTTCGGTCAAAGCGCCCGCCCTGTCAAAGGGAAGCGGTCGCGCCGCTCAATCGCCGGGCGGCTCATTGTGTTCCGGCTTGCCGGCGCCGAGGTTGCGCTCGAGCTCGTCGATTTCGCCTTGCGCCGCCGACCGCATCTTGGCTTCCGCGTCGCGGTAAAGCGCGACGACCCGCCGCCCCTCGTCGGTGAGCGACGCGCCGCCGCCTTTCGCGCCGCCGTGATGCGCGGCGACCACGGGCTGGGTGAATAGCTGATTCAGTTCGTCGACCAGAAGCCAGGCGCGACGGTACGACATTTGGTGGGCGCGGCCGGCGGCCGATATCGAGCCAGTCTTCTCGATCGCTTCCAAGAGCGCGACTTTGCCGGCGCCGAGGCGGCGGCCAGCCGAGAAATCAAGCCGGATCGTCAAACGAGTGGACATCGCCCCCCACGCCTCTATTTACCTGCGTTATAGCGCTTCGTGGACAGGCCGCTAGACTGCGCTCTGCGGTCTCTGGCGGCTTGCCGGCGCTTCTTCTCTCATCGGCCTTCTTCGAGCAATCGAGCGAGGCATTTCAGGTTTGGCTTCAAGGTGATATTCAATTGTTCTGCTGAATGATCTGTGTGGTGTCAAGATGGGACCAAAGCAGGCGATTTTCGAAAGCCTTGCCGAAATCGCGCAGGCCCTCGGTCATGCGCACCGTCTGGAACTGCTGGAGCATCTTGGCCAAGGGGAACGGAGCGTCGAGGAGCTTGCGGCGCGCGTGGGGCTGACTTTCGCCAACGCGTCCCGGCACTTGCGGATTTTGAGGCGGGCGTCGCTCGTCGAGACCCGGCGCGCTGGCAAGTACGTCATCTACAGCCTCGCTGGGGAGGCAGAAATGATCGGGCTCATGCGCGCGCTCGCCATTGTGGGCGAGCGCAATGCGGCCGAGGTCGAGCGCGTGCTGGCCAGTTATTTTCGCGCCCGCGACGCGATGGAGCCGATCTCCCGGAGCGAATTGATGGCGCGGCTCAAGGATGATCTTGTCATCGTGCTCGATGTGCGGCCGGAAGACGAGTTCCGGTTGGGCCGGCTGCCGCACGCCCTTAATATTCCGTTTTCTGAGCTCGAACACCGTCTCGCGGAGCTGCCCTCCGGCGCCGAGGTCGTGGCCTATTGTCGCGGGCCCTATTGCGTACTTTCCTTCGAGGCGGTCGCGCTCTTGAGAGCCCGCGGCTACGCGGCGCGCCGGCTGGAGGACGGTTTTCCGGAGTGGAAAGTCGCCGGACTACCGGTCGAGACCTCGGCCCACTGAGGCGCACGCCTCTTAGCCCGAATGCGCGAATTCCCAATAGAGTTTGCGCGCCCGCTGGAAGAACGGACCCGGCTGCAGATCGCGTCCGTCGATACGCGTGACCGGCGTCACCTTGCTGTAGTTGCCGACGACGAAGATCTCGTCCGCAGAATCGAAATCGGCGAAATTGAGGGTCGCCTCCTGCGCGTCGACGCCGTCGGCGCGCAGGAGCTTGAGCACCCGCTGGCGGGTGACTCCGTTGAGGAACGTCCCGTTCGCCATTGGCGTCATCACGATTCCGTCCTTGGCCATGAACACATTCGCCGTCGCCAGCTCCGCGACATTGCCTAGCATGTCGCACATGAGACAATTGTCAAATCCGCGCGCCCGCGCCTCGATCAGCGCCCGGCCGTTGTTGGGATAGAGGCAGCCCGCCTTGGCCTCGATCGGGATGGTGACCGCGAGCGGCTTGGCGTATGGCGAGCGCGTGATCGACACCCCGGTCGGCTGAGGCAGAGGCGCCTCGTAGAGACACAGGCAGAAGCGGGTCGACTCCGGGTCGGGCGGGACGGACGACATCAGCGAGCCGTGCTCGGCCCAGTACATCGGGCGGATGTAGAGCTCGGCGCCGGACGTGAATTTCTTCATCCCCTCGCGCGTGAGCTCGAGCATCGCCTCGACGCTCATCGTCGGCTTGAGGCACATGGCTTTGGCCGAGCGATTGAGCCGCGCGCAATGCTTGTCGAGATCGGGCGCAACCCCATCGAAGGCGCGCGCCCCGTCGAACACGCTCGAGCCCAGCCAGAAGGCGTGCGTGCGCGGCCCAACAATTGGATGATTGCCTTCCAGCCATTCGCCATCGAGGAAGGTGAAGGTTTGCGACCAGGCGGGCATTACTTTTTGATCCCATAGGGTGGGGGAATTGGCCAGACGGAGCGTGGCGCCACTTTAATTGGCTTCGGGACGCCGGAGCCAGCCCGAATTGAGCCCGCCTGGCTCAGTCGAGCGGCAAAACCTGCTCGGCCTCCGCCCCGAGCCGCGCGGCCGCCTCGCCGATCCGAATGCCCCCGATCACGAGATCAGGGGCGATCTCGGCGAGCGGCACGAGCACGAAGGCGCGATTGAACAGTTCAGGATGGGGCAGGGTCAGCCGTTCGGTGTTGAGCGCAACCTCGTCGTAGGCGATGAGGTCGATGTCGATGACCCGCGGGCCCCACCGTTCCGCAGGCTCGCGGCCGAGCTCGACCTCGAGCCTCTTGACGCGCTCGAGAAGCGCCTCGGGCTCGAGGCTCGTCCGGCCGAGGGCGCAGGCGTTGACGAACCAGTCCTGGTCGGTCTTGCCCCAGGGGGGCGTGCGGTAGAGACGGGAAACGGCCGTCAGTTCGATCCCGGGCTCGGCCGCGATCGCGCTGAGCGCCCGGCGCAGGCTCTGAGCTTTGTCGCCGACATTGCCGCCGAGCGCGATGACGACGCGCGCCTTTCCGTCGTCCTTAGCCGTCGCGGCAAGCGGGGGCGCGGCCGCGCCCTCGAGCGCCATGAAGACGGCGAGCGCCGCGCGGTTTTCAGTGACGTCATGCACGCGCAACACCGAAGCCCCCCGCATGAGCGCAATCGTGTCGGCGGCGAGCGTGCCGGGGAGACGCCGATCGATCTCGGCGTCAATGATTCCGCCGATGAACGACTTGCGCGAGAGCCCGACCAGGATCGGCGCCCCAAAACGCCGGAAGCGGTCGAGATTCCAGATGCAGGCGTGGTTCTGCTGCCGCGTCTTGCCGAAGCCGACGCCGGGATCGAGCAGAATCCGGCTAAAAGGTACGCCAGCGCCCGCCGCAAGATTGAGCGAGCGCTCGAAGAAGCGCTCGACGTCATCGAGGATGTCGATCGCCGGATCCTTCTCCTCCCGGTTGTGCATGATGACGACCGCCGAGCCGGTCTCGGCGACGGCGTCCGCCATGCCGGGATCGCGCTGCAGTCCCCAGACGTCGTTGATGACGCAGGCGCCGAGCCGCGCCGCCTCGCGCGCGACCCTCGCCTTGCTGGTGTCAATGGAGATCGGCGCGTCAAGTTCGGCGCCAAGCGCCTCGAGCGCCGGAACCACCCGCCGGAGCTCCTCGTCTTCGGAAACCGGAACGTGGCCGGGCCGTGTCGATTCGCCGCCAACATCGACGATCGCCGCCCCCTCGGCGACCATCGCCTTCGCCCGCGCGACCGCTGCGGCAAGGTCGGAATGGCGCCCGCCGTCGGAGAACGAATCCGGCGTCACGTTGAGAATGCCCATGAGCTGGGGCGACGTCTTCAGCGCGCCTAAGAATGTGTCGCGATGGCGTGCGCGGCGGTCGGGCCCCATGAGCGTCGCTACCGTCTCTTTGCGGCTTCCGCAACCGGTTCGCGCAGGGCTTGCGCCGGGGCGGGGGCCCGGACCCGCCCATGCCATGCGCCATATAGGCGCTTCGTGGCGTTGACTATATATCCGTCACGGATATATAGTCGCTGTATGGTCAAGTCGGAACCGACGCTGCCGCTGACGCCCGCCGTCTTCCACATCCTGCTCGCCTTGTTCGGCCGGGAACGCCACGGCTACGACATCATGCAGCAGGTCAAGGCGGATTTAGGAGATAGGGTGAAAATGGGTCCGGGAACCCTGTACGGCTCGCTCGACCGCATGATCGAGGCGGGCCTGGTCGCCAAGGGCAACGCCCAAGACCCGCGCCGAATATACTACCGGCTCACGGCGCTCGGCCAAACCACGTTGCGCGCGGAAACGGAGCGGCTGTCGCGTGTGGCCCGCGTCGCGCGCCGCCAGCTCGGGAGCGCGTGACGCCATGACGCGCCCCGCGCCGCGCGAGGAGTCCCGGTCGCTACGCCTCTACGCGCGGCTGCTGGAACTCTACCCGACGGCGTTCTTGCAACGGCATCGCGCGGAGATGCTGCAAAACTTCGCCGACCTCGAAGATGCGACGGCGTCGAAGACGGCGCTGTGGCTGCTGATCGGAAAGGACCTGACGATGAGCCTCATTCCGCACTTTTTCGGGTCACGGCTTGGCCATTACGTGATCGCTGTCCTTGTCACATGGATATTGCTGTTCGGCGTCGGGTATCTCTTTTACGGCCCGACGCCAGGCCGTCCGGTCTTGCACGCTTTCCCAGGCGTTCTGCTCGGCATGCTGTCCTTGTACGTTGCGACGCGTCTCCACGGAACGCCACAAGGCAGCTTGTACGTGATCGGCGCTCTTGTCGCGGCGATATTGCTCTTCACGATCGGGTATTTCCGCTATGACAGCATGCCCGGCCATTCGATCTTGCAGGTCTTCGGAGGTTTTCTGATCGGCATGCTGTCCATGTCTGTCGCGATACGTGTCTATGGAATGCCGTAAGACAGCTCGGGTGCTTAGAGTGGGAGAGACTGCATGAATAGGTCGGCTGAGGCAGTCGACCTATTCAGCGAGGCGGCGCCGTCCGCTGGTTGATGTCCGCTGTGACCCAAAGCGCCGGTGCTGGGGTCAGGCCGGTAGCGTCTTGGGTCAGGCGCCGATGGCCGCCAGGATGCGCGCCCAGGATCGCGCCCCCTTATGGAACGACACCCGGTCGTATTTCTCGTTCGGCGAGTGGACGCGGTCGTCGTCGAGCGCGAAGCCGACGAGCAGGCTGTCCATATTCAGCTCGCGCTTGAAAAGGCCGACAACCGGGATCGACCCGCCGCTGCCGACCAGCGCCGCCGGCTTCTCCCATTCGGTCTCCAGCGCGCGGCGAGCGATCCGTAACGCCTGGTTCTTGGTGGGCAGCGAAATCGCCGATGTGCCCTGATGGCTGATGAATTCAGCCTTCACGTCCGGCGGCAGCCGCGACGTGACGAAGGCGCGGAAGGCTTCAGCGACCCGCTCCGGATTTTGTTTGCCCACAAGCCGGCACGTGATCTTGGCGCTGGCCTTGGCCGGCAAGACGGTCTTCGTGCCTTCGCCGGTGTAGCCTCCCACGATGCCGTTGACTTCGCACGTCGGCCGCGACCAAAGAATCTCGAGCGGCGAGCGGTCGCGCTCGCCCGCCGATGTCGTCAGCCCGACGTCGCGCAGGAATGAGCCAGCGTCAAAGTTAAGCTCCTGCCACTGGTCGGCAATTTCCTGCGGAGGCTCTTCGACCCCGTCATAGAAACCGGGGATGGCGACGGCTCCGTTGTCGTCGTGCAACTCGCCCAGAATCTTCGACAGCACATGGATCGGGTTGACCGCCAAGCCGCCGTAGAGACCGGAGTGCAGGTCCCGGTTGGCGCCGGTGAGGATGACTTCGAGGCCAACGATGCCGCGCAGCGCAATCGTGATCGCGGGCGTGGACCGGTCCCACATCCCCGTGTCGCAGATGAGCGCGATATCGGCTCTGAGCTCCTTGGAATTGTCGGCAAGAAAAGCCGGCAAGGACGGCGAGCCCGTTTCCTCCTCGCCTTCAAAAAGCGCGGTGATATGGCAAGGCGGCCCGCCGAATTGCTTGAAGGTGCGGCAGGCTTCGAGAAAGGTCATGAGCTGGCCCTTGTCGTCGCAAGCGCCGCGGGCCACTATCTCTTCGCCATGCGGCCCGGACTCGATCCTGGGCTCAAACGGCGGATTGCGCCAGAGATTGAGCGGATCGACCGGCTGCACGTCATAGTGGCCGTAGAACAGGACATGCGGCGCCTCGCGGCGCGCGGCCTTGACGTGGCCGACGACCATCGGCCGGCCGGCGGTCGGTCGCTTCGCCGCCTCGAATCCGAGATCACCGAGCTCCTTGACCAGCCAGTCCGCGGCCCGCTCGCAGTCGGGGAAATGCGCCGGAACGGCGGAAATGGAGGGGATCGACAGAAACGAGAAGAGTCGGTCGAGCGCGGCCTTTTGGCCAGAGTCGATGGCGGAAAGAATGTCGTCAATCGTGGCCATGCTTCAGCCTCTTCCTCGCCTCTCGTCGCCCGTGATTGGATTGCCTCTCCTACCACAGCGCCCGGAGTTCGTCGTCACGCATCCCTTCTGTCAATGGCGGAGCGGCCAGAGCGATTGAGCGTACAGGAAGAAACGGGGGCGCGCCCCAAACAACAACGCCGCCAAAATTGGCGGCGTTGCGCGTTCAGCCGGTAGCGCCGAGGGCGATCAGAAAATCTGCCGGAAGATGACGAACAGGACGCCGGCCAGGATCATCGCCGCCGGCAGCGTCAGCACCCAGGCCAGCGCAATGCTGCGGATCGTCGACCACTGCATTCCCGATCCATTGGCCACCATCGTCCCGGCGACGCCAGATGACAGAACGTGGGTTGTAGAAACCGGCAGGCCGAACCCGTCGGCCGCGCCGATCGTCGCCGCGGCGACGAGCTCGGCCGCCGCGCCCTGGCCGTAGGTCAGGTGGGTCTTGCCGATCTTCTCGCCGACGGTGATGACGATCCGCTTCCATCCGACCATCGTTCCCAGGCCCAGCGCGATCGCGACGCAGATCTTGACCCACAACGGAATGAACTTGGTCGATAGATCGAGCTCTTTCTTGAACGTGGTGATTTGCCCCTTCTCCGCGGCCGACAGCTCGTTTTCCTTGTCCTTCGCCAGGACGCGGAAAGCCTCAGAGGTAAGATACATGTCGTTGCGGAGGTTCTCGACCTTGTCGAGCGGGGTATGGGCGACGGAGCCGCTCTGCTTGACCTGGTCCGTGATGTCTTTCACCAGCACCGCGAGCGACGGATACGTGCCCTCGGAGATCTTGTGGTCGTGGATGTAATCCTCAATTGCGGGGCGAGGATCGCCAGTGATGTTGTATCCCGCGCCGTGGGCTTCAACGATCTTCGAAGCGTTTTCCGCGGCGGCGATGAACTGGGCGGCGTGGCCTTCCGGGGGGGCGCGGTTCAGCGCATAGGCCGTCGGCACGACGCCGATCAGGATCAGCATGATGAGGCCCATGCCCTTCTGACCGTCGTTTGAGCCGTGAAAGAACGACACCAGCGTGCAAGTCAAAATGAGCAAGCCGCGGATCCACGGCGTCGGGGGCTGGTTGGTGGTCGGGGCTTTGTAAAGCGCCGGCACCCGGATGACCGCCTTCATCACCCAGAGCAAGATCCCCGCGAGTGCAAAGCCGAACAGCGGCGAGAACAGCAAGGCCTCGCCGACCTTGGTGACCTGATCCCAATCCACGCCGGAGGTGCCGTTCTTGCCGCGTATGATCGCATTGGCGACGCCGACGCCGACGATCGAACCGATCAGGGTGTGCGAGCTCGAGGCGGGAATGCCAAACCACCAGGTGCCCAGGTTCCAGATGATCGCGGCGATGAGCAGCGCGAACACCATTGCGTAGCCTGCGCTGGAGCCGACCTGAAGAATGAGCTCGACGGGCAGCAGCGACACGACGCTGAAGGCCACGGCGCCGCTCGAAACCAAAACGCCGAGGAGATTGAAAAGGCCCGACCACACGACGGCAACCTGCGCCGGCAGGGCGTGGGTGTAGATGACCGTGGCGACAGCGTTGGCGGTGTCGTGGAAGCCGTTGACGAATTCGAACCCGAGCGCGATCAACAGGGCGACGCCGAGCAGGATGAACGGCAGGATCGTCGTCGGTCCGCCGCCGGCCGCGGTCACGTCCGATCGGATCGAATAGGCCATGTAGAACAGGCCCAGCGCGAGGACGGCGAGGATGCCGAGCGCCACGCGAGGGTCGACCGGATGGTCGAGATGCGGCTTGATCGGCGCTTCGGCGCCAGGGCCGAGTTCAGCGTCGAATGCGGTAGCCATGAGATCCCCCTGCGGCCGTTCCCCAACTCCTCTATCGCGGCGGCACATGACAGGAATGTGAAGGCGTCGGCCAGGACGTCGGATGGCGCGCCCGCGCCGCATTCGGCTCACCGGGCCGACGGGGCGGATGGTTAGACGAATTACTTAGCTCGAACCGGCCAATGGCCATTGCCAAATCGCCATCGCTAGGCAATTCTCACGCGAAAAAACAAGGGAAGAGCGCGTTCCATGGGCTTTTTGTCGATTTTAGATCGTAGTCATACGATCGCCAAGCCCGGCTTCAGTCGTTGGATGGTTCCCCCGGCGGCGCTTTGCATTCATCTGTGCATCGGCCAGGTTTACGCGTTCAGCGTCTTCAACCTGCCGATGACGAGGCTGATCGGCATCGCCAAATCCGCGCCGGACGACTGGAAGCTCACCGAGCTCGGCTGGATCTTCTCGATCGCCATCTTCTTCCTCGGCTTTTCCGCCGCGGTGCTGGGCCGCTGGGTCGAGGAGGGCGGGCCGCGCCGCACGATGTTCACCGCCGCCCTCTGCTTCGGCGGCGGGTTCTTGGTCAGCGCCTTCGGGGTGTCGGTCCATCAGCTTTGGATCGTCTATCTCGGCTACGGCGTGCTCGGCGGCATTGGTCTCGGACTGGGCTACATTTCGCCGGTGTCGACCTTGATCAAATGGTTTCCGGACCGGCCCGGCATGGCGACCGGCATGGCGATCATGGGCTTCGGCGGCGGCGCGATGATCGCCGCGCCGCTTTCGGTGTGGCTGATGCACTGTTTTCAACGCCGACCCATGTCGGCGTCGCCGAGACCTTCGTGGTGCTTGGCATCGTCTACGCCATCTTCATGCTGGTCGGCCGGCGATCGTGCGCGTGCCGGCGCCCGGGTGGAAGCCGGAAGGGTACGTTCCGCCGGCCCAACCCAAGAAACTCGTCACCACCAGGGACGTTTACGTCTATCAGGCGTTGAAGACGCCGCAGTTCTGGCTGATCTGGATCGTGCTCTTCCTGAACGTGACGGCGGGCATCGGGGTGCTCGGCCAGGCGTCGGCGATGATTCAGGAGATGTTCCAAGGGAGAGTGACCGCCGCGGCCGCGGCCGGTTTCGTCGGCCTGCTCGCTCTTCAACATGGGCGGACGATTTCTTCTGGGCCTCGGCGTCGGACTGGATCGGCCGCAAGAACACCTACTTCGTCTTCTTCGTGCTCGGCTTCGGTTCTGTATCTGCTCGTGCCGTAGTTCGGCGGCCACGGCAATGTCGCGCTGTTCATTGGTGCTTCCTCGTCATCCTCTGCATGTACGGCGGCGGCTTGCGACCGTGCCGGCTTATCTCGCGGATATGTTCGGCACCCGCTATGTGGGGGCGATCCACGGGTGGCTCATCACAGCCTGGTCGATAGCCGGCGTCGTTGGTCCGGTCCTGGTGAATTATATCCGGCAATACCAGATCGACAGCGGAGTTCCAAAAGCGCAGGCCTATAATGTCACCATGTACATCATGGCCGGGCTTCTGGTCGGTGGGCTTCATCGCCAATTTCCTGATCAAGGCGGTCGACGATCGCCACCATATGGACCTCGAGACGGTCGACGACCTGGTCGGGGTGGCTTGAGAGGTTTGGATATGAGCTTGGACAACGGCGGCGGCAGCGCCACCACTCCGCTCCATCTGGCGCTGGCCTGGGGCTTCGTCGGCGTCCCGCTGCTGTGGGGCATCTACGGAACCCTCGTCAACGCGATGAAGCTCTTTCAATAGAGCCGATTTTTTGCGCCGGATTTGTGCGCCCGGTCGGCTTTGCGAGAAATCCGCTTGCATCAGGCGAGCGGACACGGCAGCCTTGAATTTGCTACGGACGGCGTCGAGGTCAGGACTTCAAGCTTGAGCCCCCTCGAGGCTAATCACGGTTTAGGG